>OZ244964.1:0-1517709 GCA_965222825.1 Gammaproteobacteria bacterium
AATTTTATCATTCATAACTTATCCATTTATAAGAATACTTGTCAAAAAGCCATAATATGCATTTCTTATTACCATATACGCGTATAGTAATGCTTATTTCACAATACTTCTACTTTTAAATACTTATATATTCTTCACACTTTTACTATATATATGTCTTTATTTGTGTATAGTATCATATAAGTTATTAATTTGTTTAGTAATTATATATAAAGTTATATACTTATCTAAGTTACATTTTTAAGTATTTTTGTATTATGCTAAATAGCAAGGCTTTTAACACTATGTCTAAATTGAGACTACTGCATTAGACAAAAGCACTCATCACAGAGCCCACAATATGCGTAGCATTGCTTAGAGACTGTAAAAAACTCATCCAATCATTAAAAATGGTTAAAATCCGCCTGCTTATAAAATGAAAAAGCACATTTCTAAAAAGCAATGCTACGCATATATTCGTTATAAAACTTACCATTAGCGACACTAGGAGTTGTATTTTATGCCTCAAGCAGACAAATTTTATCTAATTTTTACTAGCTCGTCTAAGTTCCTTTACAGTCTCTTATTGAATATCTTTTATTTCAAAATACCACTACTTATGAAACCTCTGATTAACCTTGCAACAGGACTCACAAAGTCTGATTTATGATATGTTTTTAAAAAAACAAGGTTTAAGGATTAATAAAACTTACTTATAGCTTAAATCTCTCAGAGGTTGAATCTCGTTATTTTGCAAAGTTCTACTTCAACGCCGGGCTTCGAACAACTTCCAAGCAGAAGCAAGATAATTCTCACACAGCCAAAGCCTTACTTTTAAGTGTTGTTCATAGGTTTATTAATATGCATCAGACTCGTCAGTTATATCATTATCTGAATTATCAGTATTATCCGTATTATCTAAACCCAAAGAATCCAATAATCCTGTCTTTTTCTCTTTAGGCAAACTCCAATTTTGAGCAAAATTTAAACTTGTTGGTTGTTTGTAAGAAATTACTTTATCTTTGCGTTTTAAATTAGGAGCTATTTTTGCTAATTTAGCTAAGCTATATTTCTTTTTAACGCTAATAATACTAGCATCAGTTACATATTCATTTTCACCTCCTAATGATATTCCCGTATCAGGGTCAATAAATTCCTCACCTTTAATTACAACTTTAAATTTATCACCTTGATTCACACTATTGCTACCTAAGTTAATATAAATTTTATCATCAGAGACTTTAATAATTGTTCCTTGCAATGAATCTTCTTTAACTTGTTTGATAATCTCATAAATACCTTTATTAATAGCAGAAATAACTGCTTGTCCAATTGGAGTTTTTGAATAACTTGAAGAAAAGCCACCTAAAGCAATACCAGCACCTGCACCAAAACCACCAAAAGTTAAACCAGATTCAACCATAGTTACCTCTATCTGTATGCTATAAATAACCTCAGTAGTCTCTGAATCAATAACACGAAAATTTATTCCAATAACACCTTTACTACTTTTTGTGCCTATAGCACCAAGCAAAGCACCGCCGGGAATAAATGCACCAAGCATAGCACCAGCATTACTACTTTCTGTGCCTTCTTAATAGTTAGTAACTACAGCTTGTAGCAGGTATTTAGCACCTAAAATCTTACCTTTTTTAGCCGCAGATGCTTTGGTAACACGACTACCTAAGTCCTGCTCATTAAGTGCTTGGTCTAAAACACTTCTTTCTAATAAAATAAAACGCCCAGTGCTATTTAAAACAGTAGTTATAATTGCTTCAATACCTTGAACAGGAACACCGCTTCCAACGCCAGCAGGGATTGAGTATGATTGTCCATTAAAACTACCTCTCATAACAGAAGCAGAGCTATTATTTTTAACTGGCAAAACACCTAATCTAGTTTTATTACCACTAAAATTACCCCATTTGACATTGAGTAAATGCTTGCTATTTACTAACTCTAAATTTTCTGGTAATGCTAATTTGTTACTATCAATAATAGCATAAGCCAAGTAGTCAGAATATGCAGATAAAGATAATAAAAACAAACCTATTAATAATAGTTTTTCATTTTTCCTTTTCAAAATTTGCTATTATATCAAATTTAATAAATAAAGGCACAATATAGTGCTAATAAAATAATTAATGTTATAGTAAAATTATTTTTACTTGATATATTGCTATGTATATTTATCTAATTATATTTTGCCGATAATAGTGTTTAGTAAATTAAAACTATAAGCAAATCCTGCACCCATCGCTATATATAACCCTATAACTAACAATTCTAGTCTAGTTAATCTCTTATCTTGGTTATAAATAGCCTCTGCTGCCTTTTTTGCTTTTTCCTCATCAGCACCAGCAGATATGAGTGCATCATAAACCTCAGTAATCATTGTGCTCATAATTTCTTATTATATTTTGCCGATAATAGTGTTTAACAAACTAACAATATAGCCTAGTGTTGCCCCGCCTGCAATATATAAGCCAGTAACTAATATATTTAATCTTTTAACATCTGTTTGAATAACATTTGTATCTTGCTTAGTCGCTAATTTCTCATTCGACAAAACTTCTGCTGCCTTTTTTGCTTTTTCCTCATCAGCACCAGCAGATATAAGTGCATCATAAACCTCAGTAATCATCGTGCTCATAATACTATATATTTATTTAAAACAGTATTATATCATAATTTATAGTTATATTTTGATACTTGGTTGATTAAATATATTTCATAAAACTAGAATTTTAAGAGTATAGAATCTTTGCCTAATAATGATTTTATCTTACCTTGTAATTCATCATTAGGTAAAACTTTATAGTTATCATTTATTGGAATAATGCCAACTGCTTCTTTGGTATAGTATTGTAAATACACTTTGCAATTACCGGGATATTGTGTAATAATTTTTTTTAAGTTTATAAAATTCTTCTGTTGTGTAATATCTATAATAATTATTATTAAACGAACAATGCTTATTTTTATCTCATTGCTAGTAGTTATAGTATTTGCTTTAATTTGCCAGTTTTCTCTAAAATCTTGCGACATACTTCCTTCTACTACCACTATATCATCGTCTTTAATTTGTTGCTCTCTATTAGTTATTATATTGCTATTAATGATAACATTTACCTTTGAGCTTGCATCTTCTAAACTAAAAAATACACTCTGCCCATCCTTAATGTCATAATAGCGTAATTGTGATACTAAACCTAGTGCTTTTATAGTAGAATTTTTTCTATAATTTATATTGCTAGGCATTTGTGCCTGTATATTATTAGCTAGTTGTTTTTCATTATTGCAAGGATGAGAGCTAAAATAATAACCCATAACACCTTTTTCATGTTTTAATTGAGTGTTTAATGCCCATGGTATGCTGTTTATTGCTATATCTTTATATTGCACAATCTTGACATCGTCAATAGTATTATTAGCAAATAAATTACCTTGTCCTGATTCTTGGTCTTGTTGATATTGTTCAGCTCGTTTCATAGCCAAAGGGTAGGTTTTTAACAATTCGTATCTATTAGTATTTATGGCATCAAACGCACCACAAAAAATTAATGCCTCTAACACCCTTTTATTTAGTGATTGTTTGTCAATACGACAACAAAAATCAACCAAGTCAGTATATAAGTTATTTGCTCGTATTTGTGCCATTTTATCAACTAATATTTGTCCTAAACCTTTAATAGCACCTAAGCCATAAACTATGGAGTCCTCTTTTATGGTAAATTCATATTTTGAAATATTTATATTAGGTGCTATGATATTAATTGCCATTTTTTTAATCTCTGCTATGGTTGTGGCAATTCTATCGGTATCATTCATCATTGACGATAGCACGGCAGACATAAAAGCAGCTGGATAGTGCGATTTTAAAAATGCTGTTTGATAAGATATTAACGCATAAGCAACTGAATGAGATTTATTGAATCCATAACCAGCAAATTTATCAATATAATCAAATATTGTATTAGCTTGATTTTTGCTAATATTATTGTTTTTTGCCCCAGATATAAAAACACTTCTTTGTTGTGCCATTTCCTCAGGTTTTTTCTTACCCATAGCACGGCGTAACAAATCAGCAGCACCTAAACTAAAACCAGCCATTATTTGTGCCGCTTGCATTACTTGCTCTTGATAAACAAAGACGCCATTGGTAGGTTTTAATATTTTTTTTAATAATGGATGAGGGTATTCTGCTTGTTTTTTATTATGTTTAACATCTATATAATCATCTATATAATCCATAGACCCTGGTCTATATAATGCTAACATATCAACTATATCATTAAAATTATCTGCTTGTAATTTTTTTAAATATGCACGCATACCACTAGATTCTAATTGGAATACGCCTGTTGTATCTACTTTTTGTAATAACTCATATACCTTAGGGTCATTAAGTGCTATATTATCTAAGTCTATTTTATTCTTAGTTATTTTTTCATCAAATAGAATATTAATAGTTTTATCAATAACAGTTAGATTGCTTAGCCCTAAAAAATCAAATTTCACTAGCCCCATAGCTTCAATATCGTCCTTATCAAATTGCGATACTATACTATCTGCGTCATTAACACCCTTATAAATAGGGCAAAAATCGCTAATTTTACTAGGAGCAATAACTACACCGCCTGCGTGTGTGCCAATATTTCTAGCTAAACCTTCTAAGTCCTTAGCAATATCAATTAAATTTTTTACATCCTCTTCATTATCATATTTTAGTTTTAGCTCAGCTGATTCTTGTAGTGCCTTATCTAAGGTCATTTTTAAATCATTGGGTATTAATTTAGAGATATAATCACTAAATCCATAGGCATGTCCTAATACTCGCCCTACATCTCTAACTACGCCTTTTGCTGCCATAGTGCCGTAGGTAATAATTTGTGATACTTTTTCTAAGCCATATTTTTCTGCTACAAAAGCAATTACTTCATCACGCCTATTAGTGCAAAAATCAATATCAAAATCAGGCATTGACACCCGCTGAGGGTTTAAAAACCTTTCAAATAATAAATTATATTTTATTGGGTCAACACTGGTTATAAATAAAGCATAGGCAACTAAAGAGCCAGCACCTGAACCCCTACCCGGACCCACTGGTATATTAGATTTTCTAGAAAATTTAATAAAATCATACACTATTAAAAAGTAACCCACAAATCCCATTTTTATAATAATATCCAACTCATATTCTAAGCGTTTATTGTAAATATCAATATCATAATTTGTATTTTTTAGGCGTTTTTTTAAGCCTTGTTTACTTTGGCTTATAAAAAAGTTTTTTTCAGTTAATCCATTAGGGGTTGGGAATTTAGGTAAATAATTACCCTCATATAATTTAAACTTAACATTACACCTAATGGCTATTTGATAACTATTTTCAATAGCTTCTGGTAGGTCAGAGAATAACTCTTGCATCTGTTTTGGTGATTTTAAATATTGCTCTTTAGTGTAATTTCTTTGGCGTTTATCATCATCTACTAAAGTGCCATCAGCTATACAAACTTTAACCTCGTGGGTATAAAAATCATCAACTGTTAAAAATTGCACAGCATTAATTGCTACAACTGGAGTGTTAGTTTCTGTGGCTAATTGAACTGCTAATTGCAAATAACTTTCATCATTGATGTGATTAATTCTTTGCACTGCTATATAGTAACTATTAGGAAAAAGTTTGCCATAAGTATTAGCCTTAGTTTTTGCTAGTTGAATATCGCTAGCACTAGTTGTTAATAATAGTTTAGCAATGTCGCCGTAAATAGGCAGTGATATAGCAATTAAACCTTTATTGTATTGTTTAATTAATGCAAATGGTGCTACAACAACCCCCAGCGATTGGTGTTCTAGGTAGCATTTAGATATTAACTCACATAAATTCAAATAACCATCATAATTTTTACATAATAGTAATAATTTATATCTATTACTGTCTTCTTCTACTAATATTTCGCAACCAAATATTGGCTTTACATTGGCATTTATTGCGGCTTTATAAAATTTGATACCAGCAAATAAATTAAATTCATCAGTTATAGCTATAGTTTTAAAATTTAGCTCACTTGCCTTAGTTATTAGTTTGTTAATACTAATTGTGCTATTCTTAATAGAATATTCACTATGACAATGTAGGTGCACAAATTTGGACATAAATATTTTAAATTTTGAAATATTAATAAAGACCGCCGTGCAATAGTCTAATTAAAAGTTAGGCTTTTACCTAGCAATTAATACCAATTACTAATTAACTAGCATAGACATAACAGCCATTCTAATAGCAATACCATTGGTAACTTGTTTGTTGATTAAAGATTGCGAACTATCTGCTATTTTTGATGCAATTTCTATCTCTCTATTAATAGGTCCAGGGTGCATTATGATAGCATTTGGATTGGCTATTTTTAGCCTTTTCTCGGTAATACCATAATTATTAAAATACTCAATTTCATTAGGAGTATTAGATAATAACATTCTTTCTTTTTGTAGTCTTAAAACTATAATAACATCAATCTTATCTAAACCTTTATTAATATCATTGGTGCATAAAATACCATTAGATTGATAAGCATATTGTTGTAAATTATCAGGTGCTATTAACCTAATATCTTGCACCCCTAAAGTTTTTAGAGCATAAATATCAGAATGTGCAACCCTAGAATGAATTATATCGCCTACTATTGCCACTGATATATCTTTGATATTATCTTTGTATTGCTGGTAAATAGTAAGCATATCTAATAAGCCTTGAGTGGGATGGGCGTTTGTGCCATCTCCAGCATTAATAATAGCGACATTATTACTTTTTTCTGATATTTTATGAGGCATACCGTTAGTTTTGTGGCGAATAACAAACATATTAATTTGCATATACTCTAGGGTTTGCATAGTGTCAAATATAGTTTCATTCTTTTTGGTGGCAGAGTTTGCTAAATCAACATTGATAATATTTGCCCCACAACGACTAGCTGCTATTTCAAAGGTATTTCTAGTTCTAGTGCTAGGCTCAAAAAATAAATTTGCTACATATATATCTTTTAGCTTGCTAGTAGTTTTTAGTTTATTATTAGTTATTAACTTATCAGCTTGTTTAATAATAGTTAATATTTGCTGTTTTGATAAACCATTTAAGCCAAGTAGGTGTTGTAGTTTGCCGTTTTTATCCAGTTGATTACTATTATCAATCATATGTAATTGCTATTTAACCAAGTTTGTAAAATTATTTCAGCAGATAATTTATCTATCTCACCTTTATTAGCGTTTTTGTGATTTATGCTCCATTTTAGCCTTGTTTTTGCTTCCTTAGATGATAAATTTTCGTCAATAAATAATACCTTTGTATGGTATTTTAGCGTTAATTTTTTTGCAAAAGATTTACTAATATATGATATTTCTTGCATATTACCATTGTGCAGTGCCAAACCAACTATAAATAATTGCGGATTATACCTTTTTATTATTTTATCAATATCATCCCAATTAGTACTACCGTCTTTATAATGTTTAACAACACCAATACCATTGGCAACTTTGGTAATACTATTTGCTATGGCAACACCGGTTCTTTTTTTACCAACATCAAAACCTATATATGTTTCTATATCCATTTTTATTGTGTTACACTATTAACATAGTTTAAAAGGTCAATATTAACATAACCATCAGCTGGTAGTTTGTGGTGGTGTTGAAATTTTTTAACTGCTAGTCTTGTTTTAGCACCTACTATGCCGTCCGCTTCTCCTGCTTCAAAACCTAGATTATTAAGGGTGTTTTGAATCTTAATTACCTCTAATCGCGATATATAATCATCAGTAGCAGGATAGTTTGTTAGTTTAGCACCAGTTATCATTTTATCGGATAAATATCCTACCGATATAGCATATAAAATAGACCTATTCCAGTTTAGTATGGCATAAAAATTACGATACACCAAAAAAGCAGGACCCTTATATCCAGCAGGTAAAATGAGTGCTGCTAATAAATTGCTTTTTGGCAGGGGGTTATACTTGGCATCTGTTATGCCTAATTTTGTCCAATAGTTTAAACTTTGTTTATTTTTTAGCCCTGATAGATTATAATCAAAATTATCAGGCAAAATAACTTCTCTACCCCATCTTTCACCCTTATGCCAGCCAATATTTACTAAAAAATTTGCAGCACTAGCAAAAATATCCTCTCTATCTAACCAAATATTTAAGCCGTTATTATTATTATCTAAGGCATAATTGTAAATATTACTAGGCATAAATTGCATACTTCCCATAGCACCAGCCCACGAGCTATTAGCATAATGGGGAATTTTATTGCTATCAATATTTTTTAAAGCGTATATTAACTCATTTACAAAAAAATCTCTTCTTCTTGGATTAAATGCCATAGTAACTAGTGCTTCTATGGCATTAAAATTACCAGTATTAACCCCTATATTACTTTCTAGTGCTAAAAAAGCCACAATAATATTGCCCGAAATACCATATTTTTGATATATTTTGGCTAAGTGTTGCTTGTTAGCGTTATAGTATTTTCTTGCTTTATAAAGTCTATTATCACTTACTCTATTTGTTAGGTATTTGCCAAAACTTGTGCTAAATTCTGGTTGTTTTTTATCGAGTGCTAAGATTTTTGTGTTTAATTTTATATCTGTTAGAGTTTTACTTATTGTATCTTTGCTAATATTTTGCTGATAGGCTAATTTTTTAATACCATCTAAAAAATTTGTAAAGTCTTCGCTATTAGGTTTAGCACAAACTACACTAGATACAGTTATAATTATAAATATTATTAGTTTTAAAAAACCCATTTATGAAAATAATATTAAAGATTATTATTTTACTAGTATTCTTAGGGCTATTATCTTGTAATGATAATATTAGTGTAAATGGTAAATCAATGGGGACAAGTTATTTTATAATATTTGGCAGTAACAATAGTATTGATAAAGCTAGCATACAAAAAATACTTGATAAATTTGAAAATATATTTTCAACTTGGCAGCCTAATTCTGAGCTATCTAAGATAAATACAGCAGATGTTGGCAAATGGATAATGGTTTCTAATTATATGCAAGAATTATTACTATTATCCGTAGCAATACACAAGCAAACTAATGGTTATTTTGATATTACTCTTGGCAATACACTAAAAGTATGGGGGCATAACGAATATTTTAATGATAATAAAATTAAACCTAGTAGCACAACTATTAAAAAAATAATTACTGGAATGCAGTATTTACTGATAAAAAATAATAGTATTAAAAAAACCAAAGATATTAAATTAGACTTATCAGCTATTGCTAAGGGTTATGCAATAGATAATTTGGCTAAAGAATTTATTAAAAAAGGTATTAATAATTTTAGTATTGAATTAGGTGGCGAGGTAATAACCAGAGGTAAAAATGCTAAAAAACCTTGGAAGGTAGGGATATTTAATCCTTATAGTAGCAGTAAAAAAACCATAACCTTAGTAAATAGTGCAATAGCAACATCGGGAAATTATAATAATTTTATAATATTTAATAATAACAAACACGGTCATATTATCAATCCAAAGACTAAATATGATAATAAAGATTTTACCTCAGTTAGTGTTATAGCCCCTAGTGCAACTATAGCAGATGCTTATGCAACAGCACTTATGGCAATGGGTAGTGATGGCTATAAACTTGCCAAAGATAATAATTTATCCGCTTTTTTTATAAGCAAAAATAACAAAATACTAAGCATTAATTTTCAATGAATATTCCTTTTGCACAAATATTACGCCCACAAAGTATCAAAGACTTTATTGGGCAAAAACACTTATTGGCTGATACATTACCTTTGGCAAAAATAATAGCCAATAAATTATTGCATTCTATGATTTTATGGGGTCCACCGGGTGTTGGTAAAACTACACTAGCAAACTTAATTACTGATAATTGTGATTATAAACTTATTAAATTATCTGCTGTTAGTGATGGCACTAAAAAGTTAAGAGAGGCTATACAAATTGCCAAAGATTACCAAAAACTTGCTAAACATTTAATATTATTTGTTGATGAAGTGCATAATTTTAATAAAACTCAGCAAGATATTTTATTACCCTTTATGGAATCAGGCTTGATTATATTTATTGGTGCAACTACTGAAAACCCTGCTTTTGCTATTAATAAGGCATTATTATCTAGACTTAAAGTATATATTTTAGAAGCACTTAGTAATGATGATTTAGCATTAATTTTAAAAAGAGCATTAACTGTAATAAAACCAAAAATTACAATAACAGACAAGGCTAAAAAACAAATTATAATCTCATCAGACGGCGATGCTAGAAGATTATTAAATTATTTACAATTATTAGTAAATGCTGATATTTATAATATTACTACGGATGATTTGCAATTAATTTTACAAGATAGAGTTATTGATTTTAATAATGATATTGATGTTTTTTATCAGCAATTATCAGCATTTCATAAGTCCGTAAGAGGATCATCGCCTGATGGGGCACTATATTGGTATGCAAGAATGCTACAAGCAGGCTATGATGCTAAAGTTATCGCAAGGCGTTTATTGGCTATTGCCTCAGAAGACATAGGCAATGCTGACCCTAGAGCGTTAGAAATTTGTTTAAATGCTTGGGATATTTATCATAGAGTTGGTGATAAAGAAGGACATAGAGCAATAGCCCAAGCGGTTATTTATTGTGCTATTGCCTCGAAGAGTAATGCAGTATATTTAGCATTTAATTCTGCTATGTGTGATGCACAAAAAGAGCCCCATTTAAGTGTGCCTAAACATTTATGTAATGCTAATGACAAACTTAGTGAAAAATTAGCAAGAGGTGTTGGCTATCGTTATGCCCACAATGAAAAAGATGCTTATGCTAGAGGGCAAAAATACTTTCCAGATGAGATTGATAATAGGGAGTATTATCAGCCCACAAACAGAGGTTTAGAGGCAAAAATAGTAAAAAGATTAAAACAATACAAAAAATGGGATAATAGTTGAATAGATTATTAAAATAGGATAATAAATGAAGGTATTACTGATAGCAATAGGTGGTATATTTGGTGCACTAAGTCGTTATTACTTAGTGCTACTAGTAGAATTTTTTAATAAAAGTTCCGCTTTAGGGGTGCTATCAGCTAATATTTTAGCATCATTTATAGCTGGTATTGTTTTTGTTGTTGTTATTGAAAAACATCTATCAGAACTAATTGCTTTGTTGTTATTGGTAGGATTTGCAGGCTCATTTTCAACTATGAGTGCCTTATCATTAGAAGCAGTGCAAATGTTTTATTCTGGTGATTATATTAAGGCTTTTTCTTATATGTTTATTAGTCTTTTTTGCTCCATAGCAGCAACATTTGTCGGTGTTATTATTGGTCGTAATTTTATTTAAAAAATAACGAGCTTCAACCTCTATCCTCTGGTTGGTGCCGAAGGTCGGATTCGAACCGACACAGCTTACGCTACAGCCCCCTCAAGGCTGCGTGTCTGCCAATTTCACCACTTCGGCATATAGCTTGAGATTGTTACACGGCAACCAAAAATGCTAAAAATAACAATTATTCAGGTATAACGCCTAATTTATTATCTTTAGTATCTGTTTTAGAGCTTGGTTTGATATTATCTTGCTTACTTGTATTTGTTTCATTAATAAATTCTGTTGGCTCATTAAAACTAACATTTGATGCCAAAAATGCTAATGATAAACTAGTAGTAAAAAAGAGTATTGCTAGCCACGAAGTTAATTTATATAAAAAAGAATTAGCTCCAGTAGCACCAAATACCGAACCTGATGAGCCACTACCAAAAGCAGCCCCAGCATCAGCACCTTTTCCTTGTTGCACTAGAATTAGTGCAATTAACCCTATGGCTAGCAAAACATGAATTGTTAAAATAATAGTAAACATTAGCTTTGACAAATTTGTAAGAAATCAGTAGCATTTAGTGAAGCACCGCCCACTAATCCACCGTCTATATCACCACAGGCAAATAATTCTTTACTATTGGTGCTATTAACACTACCGCCATAGAGTATTGATATAGATTGTGCTATATTTTTATCATTATTTGCTATTAATTTTCTAATAAAATTATGCACACTCTGTGCTTGTGCTGGAGTTGCTGTTTTGCCTGTGCCAATAGCCCATATAGGCTCATAAGCAATAATCATATTATTAAAAACACTAATACCCAATTTGTCTATAATAAAGTTTATTTGCTTAGATATTACAGTTTCTGTTTGCTTATCCTCTCTTTGCGCTAATGACTCACCAACACATAGTATAGGAATTAAATCGGCATTTTGTGCAGAGGTAATTTTTTTGGCAACTATTTTATCAGTTTCTCCATATAATTCCCGCCTTTCAGAATGCCCAACAATAACATACCTAGCACCGCAATCAACTAACATACCAGCACTTACCTCTCCCGTAAATGCACCTTTTTGGTTATAGTTAATATTTTGAGCACCTAAACTAATACTACTATCTATAATATCTGCTACTTGTGTTAAATATGGATATGGTGGACAAACTATTACATTAACATTGTTATTATTTAAACCTGCAATTATATTTGCTAACAATAACTTAGTATCATTTTTATTGCCATTCATTTTCCAATTACCAGCAACTGTTAATTTACGCATAATTTGTTCTAAATAAAGTCGCCATATTTTACGGATATTAACAGACAAAAGCAAATATATTACAATATTACTATTCTACTTGATTATTATCAGTTAAAAAATATGAATATAGTTATACGCTAAAATGCTAAATTAGTGTAGATACTGGGTTTCAAATTTAAATAACAAAATAAATAATTATATTACGCAGGAATTTTTGAATTTTTGCTAGGCATTTGCTAAGTGAGTGAAGAAGTTTAGTCTTCCTAAATGAGCGAAATGAGCGAAGTAAATAACAACTCAAAAAACAAAAAATAACAAGTAATTGGTGGAGAGACTGGGATTTGAACCCAGGGAGGGTTACCCCTCGTCGGTTTTCAAGACCGGTGCATTCAGCCGCTCTGCCATCTCTCCAAGTGATAATATGATACATTAGTTAATATGTGAACATAAAATAATTATTTAAAGTATAATTATCTTTTTTTGAATTATTATGAGGATATTATAATGGCAAAAGTATGTCAGGTAACTGGAAAGAAACCTATTTTTGGTAATAATGTATCTCATGCACACAATAAAACTCGTAGGCGTTTTTATCCAAATTTACATACGCATCGTATTTGGGTTGAAAGTGAAAATCGTTTTGTAAAAATTAAAACTACCAGTAAGGGATTAAAAATTATTGACAAAAAAGGTATTGATGAAGTTCTTGCTAAAATGCGCTCCCGTGGTGAGAAAATATAAATATATAGGTAAATATGAGAGAGAAAATTAAATTAGTATCTAGTGCTGGCACAGGGCATTTTTATACTACTACTAAAAATAAAAAACTTAATTCTCAAAAATGGGAAGTGAAAAAATACGACCCAAAAGCAAGAAAACATGTAGCCTACAAAGAGGCAAAAATTAAGTAGTTCCCAACTGCCAACCTGTAATAAACTTTATTACAAAATATTTTTTAATAATGAATACCGCATTAAAAATTATTCTAGTAGATGAAAATACTGGTCGTTCTGCTATTTTAAGGCGTGCATTACAAGACAAGGGGCATGAGGTAATTTGCCGTATGGATAATAGCGATAATTTATCTAATAGCAATGAAATCACCCACGCTGATGTTATTATAGTTAATTCTGATATTCCTGATGATGATATTTTTGCTAATTTAAGTGCTATTAATAAAGTTAAACCCAAACCTATAGTAATGTTTACCGAAAAAAGCAACTCACAAATGGCTGGAGAGGCAATTAAATCAGGGGTAAACGCCTATATAGTAGATGGTTTAGAAGGTAGTAGAGTTCAACCTATTATTGATGTTGCTATTGCTAGGTTTAGAGAATTTCAGGCGTTAAAAGATGAGCTTGATAATACCAAAAATCAACTAGCAGAAAGAAGATTAGTAGAAAAAGCCAAAGGTATACTAATGGAGCATAAAAAAATTAGTGAAAATGAGGCTTATAAAACATTACGCAATATGGCTATGAATAAAAATAAACGCATAGCAGAAGTAGCAGATGATGTTATTAGTGTTTTTGGTTTGTTGTAATTTAATCTTGAAAATAAAAACTAACTATTTTTTATAGTAATCTGCATTCATTAGATAAAAATAATCATAAAAAATCTATAATACGCATGGCATTACTTTTTAGTATTTAGTATAGCCAAGGAGTGGATGCTAATCTTGCTTACAGATTTTACCTACGACTTTTAAGGATGTCCTAAGAATATACCACCCTTTATCCAGATCGTTAATTTAGACAATGTTAATCATACAAGGCTTTTGAATTGCTAAAAAGCAGAGCCTCCATTTGTGAATAATAGTAATATTTATGTTAAAATTAATGTATGGAATTTACAAAATTAGTTAAACAACAAAAAGAGTTTTTAAGTTATCAACTTGAAAATAGTTTAAAACACTTAGCACAAAAATGTTTTTTACATCTGGGCGATAAAAATACCTTAAATAAATTATTATTTGATTATTTAGAGCAATGCACTTATGCTAACTTAGCTTATGTGGTAGATAATACAGGAATACAAATTAGTGCTAATATTAAAAGACAGCTTATACTAGAGGATTTTTATGAACAAGATTTATCAAATAGGCCTTTTTATAAATTGGTAAACAAAGATAATCAGTTTTACTTATCGCAAACCTATATATCAACTGCCACATTAAAACCTTGTATTAGTGTTGTGCACGCTATTTGCCAACAAGATACTTTTTATGGTTTAGTCGTATTAGATTTAAACCTAGAAAAATTACCGCTACTAACACAATACATACCACATGATAATTGGCAACAAATAAAAGGCGACCCTGCTATTCGTGCTAATTTATTTAATCAACAACGAGTGCAATCTGTTGTTTATGACTCTATTGATACTGTGCATGATATTGCTATTGAATTATTGTGTGAATTAGATATATTTCAAATTAAAATACATTATTCTAGTTCAAGAGCTAGTATTTGGACTTATAGCGACCCTTATAACTACCATATTTATATGTTAGATGAAATTACTAGCCCTGATATTTGTCTTTTATATCCTAAAAATAATAATAAAAAAAATTTAATAACCAAAAAACAAGTAAAAAAAGTATTCAAGCAATTTAAATACTTACGATTTATGGATAAAAATCTATACCTAAGAACTGGCAGTATAAATGTTATAAGCACTATGATAGGTTTAGGATTTTCTTGTGATGGCAACCATTACTTAACAACTGATGATTTTCTAAAAAATATTGATAATTTCTACTAAAATAAAGAATAGGCGCTGGTTATTTCCCCAACACTAATACTGGGATTTTATGTTCTAATACTTCCAAAAAGATTTGTGTAATAATGCTATCAAGGTCAATATTTCTAAACGCCCTAATAGCATTGAGAAACTTAATATCCATTTTGCGGCATCGTTTATACTTTGATAATGAAAAGCCACATCTCCCAAGCCTGGACCTAAGTTATTAATAGATGCAGTGGTTGCAGAAAATGCAGTAATGCCATCCAATCCAGTTATTAGTAATAAAATAAAAATAACTACAAATGACATTACATACAAGGCAAAAAATCCCCAAACAGAAGTTAGAGTATTGTCGTCTAAGGTTTTATTGTTTAGTTTAATATTAATTTGCACCCGAGGATGAATAAGTTTTCTAATCTCTCTCATTCCTAGTTTAAACATTAGTAAAATTCTCACTACCTTAATACCTCCACCTGTAGAACTAGCACAAGCACCAACAAAACTGGTAAGTATTAAAATAATTGGCACGCCAACTGGCCAATTATAAAACTTCTCAGATATGAAGCCTGTAGTTGTAGCAATAGATACAGTATGAAATACAGTGCTACGAATATTATCCCACACACTATCAAAATACTCTCTAGTTAGCATTATTGAAAATACAACAACAATTAGTAGTAGTAATAATAATAAATATGCCTTTAATTCAGAATTTTTTAAATATACTGCAAAACTTTTTTTCTGAAATGCAAAGAAGTGTAAAGAAAAATTAATACCAGATAAAATCATAAATACTACCGCTATCATTTCAATAGTAGGTGAATTAAAATAACCTATACTATCGTCGTGAGTTGAAAATCCACCAATGGCAATAGTGCTAAAACTATGAGATATAGCATCAAATAAACTCATACCACCAATATAATAAGCACCAGCACAAAATATAGTAAAAATAATATATATACGCCATAATATATTTGCTGTTTGGGCAATTTTTGGTTTAATTTTATCTTCTGAAATACTAGAATATTCAGCTTTATACATACCCATACCGCCGATGCCAAGCAGTGGAAATATTGACACAAAAAATACAATAATACCCATACCGCCTACCCATTGTAGTTGGCAGCGATAATACAAAATAGATTTTGGATAAGAATCTAAATTACTAAATATTGTTGCACCAGTGGTAGTAAGTGCTGACATAGCCTCAAAAAAAGCATCTGTAATTGATATATTAAATGTTGGGCTCAATAAAAATGGTAAGGACGCAAATAAACTAAGACTTAGCCAACATAGGACTACCAGTAAAACACTTTCACGAATTCTAAATTCTTTATTGCAACTGCGAAAAAATAGCCAAATAACAAAACCAGCTATTAGGGTAATAGCTAAACTATATAATAGATATGTAATTTGATTTTCTTGATAAATTAACTCAACCAAGATAACAGGCAATAAGTTAAAGCTAAATATCATTAAGATTAAGCCTAAAACTTTTAATACTACTCTAATATTCATTGTTTATATTTTCAAAAAAATAGGTTTCAAAGAAAATAATGTTTACTAGCAAAGTTCATTCACAACCTATTTGTTAATGATTATTAAATAATTTAGCAATAATATGAGAATTCTTTACATCTGATATCAATATAACATGATCATTTTCTTCTACCTCAACATTACCTGATGCCATAATTACCTTATCTTCTCTTACTAGGCACCCTATTTTTGTTTTATTTGGTAGTTTAATGTTTTTAATCATTTTATTTATAAATAGCGTATTATCTTTACTAACTATCATTTCAATAGCTTCATAATTACCTTGTAATTGGTAAACTATCATCGCTTCTTTGCGTCTAATATAAGATAAAAATTCACTAACTGTAACTTGATCTGGGGATACAACTATGTCAATGTATGGGCTTTGTCTTGCTAGGTCTTCATATACATCTCGTTTTACTAATGCTACTGTTTTGTATGCTCCTAATTGTTTGGCTAAAATTGAGACAATAACATTTGTTTCATCAGAATTAGTCAGTGCTATAAATAAATCAGTGTTGTTAATACCTTCTTCTGATAACAATACTTCATCGGAAGCATTACCTTGTAGAACTGTGGAATAATTTAATTTATCGGCTACTTCTTTAACTCGTTTTTCGTCTAACTCTATAATATGAATATTATATTTATGTTCTAATTCTATTGCTAAATTTAAACCAATAATACCCCCGCCTGCAATCATAATTTTTTTATATGGTTTATCTTTTATTCTAAACTCTCTTATAATTTTAGTAATACTTTTTTTCTCAGCTAAAAAATAAACCTCATCACCGTCTTCTACTATAGTGTCGCCATTAATAGCAATGGGTAAATCATTACGCATTATATGCACTATCCTAACATGAGTTTTGGGTAGATGCTGATGTAAATGTTTAATAGGAACTCCAACAATAGGAGTGCCAGCAAACGCTCTAGTGCTAACTAAATTAACCAATCCATTCTCAAACTCTAACACCCTAGATGCACCTGGTGTCATAATAATAAGCATAATAAATTGGGTAACAAGTATTTCAGGGGTAATTATAAAATCAATGGGTATGGCATTATTAGAAAACAATTCTTCTCTGTGTAAATAATCGGATGCACGAATTCTAGATATTTTGTTAGCAACACCATAAAGAGTATGAGCTATTTGACACGCAATCATATTACATTCATCAGACTCAGTAACTGCTATTAATAAGTCCATATTAGCAATGTCAGCTGATTCTAAGGTTGTAGTATAAGAGGCTTTACCTATTACTAATCTAACATCTAAGCTTCTTTTAATTTCTGATAATTGTTTAGGGCTTTTATCAATAATTGTAATGCTATTTTCTTTATATCTTGTTAAATCTTTGGCTAAACTAGAGCCAACTTGTCCGGCACCTAATATTAAGATATTCATTTTTTATCAATCCCTAAATCTTTTAATTTTCTATAAAGAGTTGTTCTTTCTAATTGTGCTATATTTGACACCTTAGATACATTGTAATTATTAGCTTTTAAATGATAGATAAAATAATCTTTTTCAAAAGTATTTCTTGCTTCTTTTAGGGGCATATTAAAATTATCGTATGTCTTGTTGCCACTTGGGGTGTTTTGTAGTTTGGCAAATATGTTTCTAATTTTTGGTAATAGATTATCTAGTGGCTTTGATAAATAATCTATAGCACCTAACTTCATAGCCTCTACTGCTGTGCTAATATCACCGTGTCCTGAGATAATAACCACAGGAATTATAACATTATTTTTTGACCATTCTTTTAATAAACTTAGACCATCAACACCCGGCATCCAAACATCCATTAAAATTAAGTCAAAACTTTGCTGAGATATTTTTTCTTTTGCTTGCTGAGCATTAAATGCTAAGCTGACTTGATAATGAACATCCTCTAGTGCATCTTTCATAGCCTCAGCATTTAGTTCTTCATCATCTACAATTAATATTTTAGCTATAATTTGTGTTTCCATATTGTTATAATATTTTAAAACTAATTTTAATCATAGCACCAATAATTTGATTATTTTCTACAACATTATCAATATTAATGCTAGCTTCGTGTTCTGTTAAAATATTTTTTACTATTGCCATACCAAACCCGCCGCCTTTACCCTTAGTGCTAATATAAGGTTTAAAAATTTTATGTTTAACAGCACTAGAAAATCCATACCCATTGTCTATAATTACTAAGTCTATGGTATTATTTGCCTCCATAGTTAGACTTATATCTATAATTAAATTATTATTTTTTATCGCTTCAATTGAATTTTTAAACAAATTTATTAATACTCTTTGAATGCTATTAGCATCTAAGGCAATATTGGGAATATTATCGTCTATATTAGTATTGATTATTACATTTTTTTGCACCTTGTATAATTCAACTACTTGCATTAAAATTTTTACTAATGATTGCCGGTGTTTTTCAATAGCTGGCGCTTTAGCGTATTGAGTGAATGCTGACAACATAGTATCAATAGATTTTACCTGTTGCGAGATAATTGTTGTAGTTTTATCAACTATTTGTCTATCATTATCACTTAATTTAGGCAAAATTTTATCTCTTAGTCTTTGTGCTGATAATAGTATTGGTGTCAAAGGATTTTTAACCTCGTGTGCCATTTTCATAGCAACGCTTGCCCAAGCAATTCTATTTTGTGCTTGTCTTAGTTTGGTAATATCATCAATAATAATTACATACCCCAAAGTAATATCGTCATCATTATCTAATCTAGCACCTTGAATAGATAGTAGTATTACAGAATTATCTATTGTTATTTCAATAGTGGTATGCCACTTGCTAGTATTAGCACTAAACTTATTAGCAATAGTGCTAATAAGAATCTGTAATATTGGGTAATTATCAGCTATGCTTAGATAATCTTTTTTATAAAAGTCTGCTACATTGTCTATTTTTAAAATCTCACCTATTTTATCGTTAATAATTTTTATTTTATAATTTTCATCTAAGGCAATAACACCATAAGAATATTTTAAAATAGTTTCTAAATATACTTTTTGGGTAGCTAGGTCATATTGCGAGCCCTTAACTTGCTTTGCCATTTGATTAAATAAATCTACTAAAATTTTAGTATCGTCATTTCTAGTATATGGAATAAATACATCATAATTACCTTGTGATACTTCTTTAGTGGCTTGCGATATTCTACTAAGTGGCGACATAAGGGTATTTATCATTTTAAAAATAATCAATAAAATGCACAGTGCTACTAATAAAAAAGTGCTACTCATATCTATTAGAAATGCTCTTCTAAGTGAAGATAGATTAAGCTCTATTTTTAATCTACTATCCTCGGCGTTTATTAGTCTATCTAAAAAATTATTAGTCCTAGTATCTATAGCATACACTACGGATAAATTAAGTTTTTGCCTGTCATCATTATAAAGAACACTGTCTTTTAATAAGCGCATACTAGGACTGGCAGTTAAATAATAAATATTAGTATTTTTATTAGTTATTGGTTTTATGTTATCTGTGCAAATACCGCTATTTTTAGTATCTGCTAATACCTTATTTTTATCATCTTTAATAATGATTCTACAAGCAGTAGTGGAGCTAATAAAATATTGAGCAATAGCCATCATAGTGCTTATATAGTCCTTAGAATTAATATCATAACTATTATTATTAACAATAGATTGTAATAAATATCTACTATCACTATGGTATTCTGATAGTTTTAAATTAACTAAATTACTTCTTAGTCCTGCTAACTTTTCAATGCGTTCTTTTTGCAAATCATCTGCAAAAATCTCCACACTATGGATGGTATTTTGTAGGGTATTAAATGAGAATATATAAAATGATAATACTGGTGCAATGGCAAGTAGCGGCACTATTTTAATAAAAGATAGTGTTAATTTTGAGCCTAACTCACCAGATTTTTCTTTGTTTTTGATATTTTTTAAATTTTTATAAATTAATATAAAACTAAAAAATATCATTACTAAATTGTAAGTCAATAAAAACGCCCACCATTTAGTTATGTGTTCTGGATTTAATCCTAGATAGAACATAGCAGTAATTGATATAGAAAATATTACTACCCAGATCCAATTAGGTACATCACTGCTTTTAAGTATATTCATTGAACTTCACTAAGAAATAATAGATAAACTATTACAAGAAAAAATAATAAATACCCTCATTTATTTTACAATATCTTTAAACTATTTATTGCTATTATGCAAGGATAAAACAACTGCCTTTATTGCATTAGTTATTTTTAGTAATTCCTCTTTTGTAATAATAAAAGCTGGCATAGTATAAAGTAATTTACCAAAAGGTCTTAGCCAAACTCCATATTTTATTAATTTAGCTTGTGTTGCTATTATATCAATATTATCAAGCATTTCAATTACTGCAATAGCACCTAAAATACGCACATCAGCAACATTATTTACTTGTTTTAATGGTAGTAATTCTTGTTTAAATATTTCTTGGATAGTAGTAATTTTATTTTGCCAGTCAGAACTTAATAATAAATCAATACTATAACAAGCACAGGCACAAGCAAGGGGGTTTGCCATAAATGTAGGTCCGTGCATTAGAGTATTTATGTTACTACTAATCTTCTTAGTAGTAATAGTAGCTGCTAAGGATAAATAACCCCCAGTTAAGGCTTTGCCCAAGCATAAAATATCAGCACTAATATTAGCATATTCACTAGCAAATAGTCTGCCTGTGCGTCCAAAACCTGTGGCAATTTCATCAATAATTAATAATACCCTATACTGAGTGCATAATTTTCTAACACCTACTAAATAATTACTATCATAAATATACATACCACCTGCACCTTGCACTATGGGTTCAATAATCATAGCAGCTATATTATTATGGTTTTTTGCTAATAGTTGTGCTAAATTTTCTAACGCACCGTTTTGATTTGGTTGTGGGGCAAAAAAGTTTTGTATTAGCACACCATTAAATAAATGATGCATACCTTGTATGGGGTCGCAAACCGACATAGCAGCAAAAGTATCGCCATGATAACCACCATAAACGCTCAATAATTTATTTTTATTATTAAATCCTAACGCCCTTTGATATTGCAATGCCATTTTTATCGCAACTTCTACAGCAACAGAGCCTGAGTCTGCAAAAAATACTTGTGTTAGTTGCTTAGGAGTTAGCTCAATGAGTTTTTGTGCTAATCTAATGGCTGGTTTGTGCGTTAGTCCACCAAACATCACATGTGCCATATTATCTAATTGATTTTTAATAGCTGTATTTAGCACAGGGTGGTTATAGCCGTGAATTACTGACCACCATGAGCCCATACCATCAATTATTTGTTCATTATTATCAAGTGTTAAATATACACCATTAGCAGATTTTATTAGATAGTTAGTGTCAATACTAGGGCTATTAGTATAAGGGTGCCATATATGTTGTTTGTCAAATTCTAATAAATTATCCATTTAATTACAAAAATAACTGTGAATAATAAAAAATAAAACTGTGTATTTATAAATAATTTTTTAATTCTGCCATAGAATCAATAACTAAATCTGGCTGGGCATTATTAATATCTTCACCGTGATTATACCCATAAGACACACATATAATATTAAACCCAGCAGCCCTAGATGCTTGGACATCATTAATTGAATCACCTATCATCAAACAATCTTTAGGGTTAAGGTTAAAATGTTTAGCACTATGTAATAATGGTAATGGATGTGGTTTTTTATGTTCTAAAGTATTGCCACTAATTATTATCTCAAAATTATTAAAAATACCCAAGTCTTTTAATAGTGGGTGGGTAAATTGCTCATCTTTATTAGTTATACATCCTAAGTTATATTTTTTAGACTTTAGATAAGTTAGCCCTTCTTTTACCCCAGAATATAAGCAGGATCTTTTTGAGGTATTTTTAGCGTATAATTCTAAAAAAATTGGATATGCTTTATCAAATTCATCAATATTTACCTGTGGTTCTAATTTACCTGTTAGTGCTCTT
The DNA here is from genome assembly GCA_965222825.1 of Gammaproteobacteria bacterium. GTDB lineage: Bacteria > Pseudomonadota > Gammaproteobacteria > PS1 > Pseudothioglobaceae. The sequence goes on from OZ244964.1 coordinate 22,882, forward strand.
TTTACTAGTTTTTGCACACCATTACCAACCCAATGCCTAACCTTATCTTTACCGTGTTTTGGGCGGTTTAATATCAGCATTAACTCATCAATACAAAATGCTAAATCAGGCACACTATCTACTAGCGTGCCATCAACATCTATTAGAATTAGTTTAGGATTAAATTTACTCATAAACAACCTATAATAAAGTATTTAAAGAAATTAAAAGCTTTATTCTTAAAACTATTGTTATTATATTTTACTAACAGTCTTAAAAAATATTTTATATTTTAGAGTATTATATTGATATATTTAATACTAAAACTAATAATAATGAAAATAGGTTTTATTGGCACTGGAAATATAGCTATTGCTATAATAACTGGCTTATTAAAAAACTCTTATAGTAATAAAAATATTTATATTAGCGATATAAATAAAAATATACTTATTAAACATCAAAAAAACTTAAATATAAACACTGCCAATGACAATAAGCAATTAGCAGATATTTGTGATATAGTAATACTAGCAGTAAAACCTAATATTATTAAACAAGTATGTAGTCAAATAGCTAGTATTCCTATTAAATTATTAATATCTGTGGCAGCTGGTATTAGAATTGCTAGTATTAAAAGTTGGCTAAATACTACTACTACTATTGTTAGACTAATGCCTAATACTCCTGCTGTTATTGGTTATGGTGCTACTGGTATATATGCAGATAATATTACTAATAATAGCCAAAAAAAACAAATAAATAATATAGTTAATAGTATTGGAATTGGTATATGGATAGATAATGAGGAATTAATAGATACAATTACTGCTATATCAGGCAGTGGTCCGGCTTATTTCTTTTATATGATAGAGGCAATAATAGCTAGTGCTGTTGAACTAGGGCTAGATAAAAAAGATGCTCATAGACTAGTTACACAAACTGCACTAGGTGCATCAATTATGGCACAAAATACTAAAAAATATGAAACCCTAAGGGCTAATGTAACATCCCCTAATGGCACTACTTATGCTGCTATTAGTAGTATGAATGCTAATAATATTGATAAAAATATCAAACAGGCTATTAAGTTAGCATATATTCGTGCAAAAGAATTAGCAGATGAATTGGCAAAATAATATTTTTTATTTACAGCCATCAAAAATATATTTATTGCTATCAATATTTGTTTATACTTTTAGTATAAGTGTGGTTATTAGTTATGCGAACTTGGTGTTAATGTTAGTATTATTAATAATTATTGCTTATTTTGCCACTAGATTTTTTGCTAAAATTATTGCTTTCAAAGATGATGATATTATTGCAATCCAAATAGAGCAAAGCAATATGATTTTGCATAAGAAAAACGGTAATAAACTACAACAAATTATCACAAAACCTATATTTAGTAGTGCCTATTTGTTGATAATAAGTGTTAATAAGCAGCCATTAGTTATTTTTAAAGATAGTATAAAAAACGCTAAAATATCACAACTGCATTACTTTTTTACTATTTATAGCTAAAAAGTATTATTGGATTAATAATGCTAAGCCCTGAAGATATACTACGATTAAATACCCTAATTTTACTATCAGATGCAATAAGAATTGATGAGTATAAAATGTGTATTTTTGGTTTAGATAAGAAAAAAAACGAGCATAAAATCCAACTAAATCCAAGCGGGGATCTTAATAAATATTTAACAGCAGTTAAGGAGTTAATAGTTAATAAAGTATTAGGTAGTATGGGTGGTTATCCATCGTATTTAAAACGCTGGTCAAGAATGGGTAGCGTATCAACAAAAAACTTACAATCACTATTAAAATTGGGCGATATTCAAGCGGTAATTGCTGTTGCTAATAATAAAAAACTTGCAGATAATATTTTAGACTTAGTTTGGTGGTGTGCTACTAATACTGATGAACAAGCTAATATTGCTCGTTATTTATTATCTAAAGAAGATACTAAACGCCATAGGTTAAAATATCAAATAGCCCAATATTTGCTAGAATTTATACCATTTATAACCGATGTGCAAGAGCTAATGGATACTGTAAATTTGCTATTACAAAATGGTTTAATAAGTGAGGAAAATAAACTTAAATTATGGCAACAAGGACAAAGAAAAACTGCATTTTTAATAGGATTTTTGGAGAGAATGCCAAATAATTTACCTACTAAAGATATTAAAACAATAACTTATAATAATACTAATAAACAGTTAAATAAAGTATTAAGTAAACAAGGGCAAATATTTTTACAAACATCGGCACTAATACTAAAAAAAATCAATCAAGAATATGTATTATATAGGCTATTAGAAATATTGGGTAAATACTGTTATCATCAACAAATAAAACCTGTTAATGACATAAAATTACTACAAAAGCAAGTAGATGAGGTAATACAAACTATGCCTAATGAAATAAGAGATAAAAAAATGTATTCATTACTACTACTAGCAGGAGTTAGTGAATTACTAGTAATTGCTCCAATTGCAAGTTATGCTTTGATGGGCTCAACAATTAGAAAAAAACTAGCACCAATATTAAACCCTATTAAAAAAGCTATTGATGAGTTATTAGGAAAAAATACTGTGTAACAATTTAAAATTTATAAAAATATTTACCTTTATTTTTATTATTGTATATAATTATGTATAATACATTTAATACACAATCCAGAGCAGTAAGCAAAATCCGCCAATAAGGTTTTTGCCGAGCCTCTGGATTTTTTTTAGGAGCATAAAAATGCGTAATGTTGCTATTTTGGTTGATAGCAGTTTTTATTTAAAACAATACAAAAAATATTTTAAGAAAAATAACGAGTCTAAAAAGATTACTAAAGATTTACTAACCCATTGCTTAAAACATATAAATAGAGATGAGCAAGAACGACTTTATCGTATATTTTTCTATGATTGTCCACCATTATCTAAAAAAATTCATCATCCAATTACCAGCCAATTAATTGATTTTTCTAAAACAGAATTAGCAAAATTTAGGAATAATTTACATATTCAACTAAAACAAACTAGAAATGTTGCCCTAAGGCTAGGGCGTTTAGATGAAAAAAATGCTCGTTGGAAAATTAAAGACCCAAAACAAGAAAAAAAATTGATAGCTAATCCCAAAGACGCTACACTAAACAAAAATGATATTGTTTATTACGCTCAACAAAAGGTTGTTGATATGAAAATTGGTATTGATGTTACTTCTCTTACTTATAAAAAATTAGTAGATAAAATTGTGCTAATATCAGGCGATAGTAATTTTGTACCAGCAGCAAAACTAGCTAGAATAGAAGGTATTGAATTTATCCTAGATCCAATGCATGCAACTATAAAACCTTATTTGCAAGAGCATATTGATAGCTTGAATACAACATTGCCAAAAAAACTAAGTAGTAAACAAAAATGATAACTACCTACCAAAATAGACGCAATAAATTATTAACTAAAATGGCTAATAACAGTATTGCTATTTTAGCGACAAATAGCCAAAAACAAAGAACTGGAGATACTTATTATCCATTTAGGGGGCATAGTAATTTTTTGTATTTAACTAATTTTAATGAGCCAGATGCCATCTTAGTATTGTCTAAAAGAAATAATAATACTAAATTTATACTGTTTTTGCCAGAAACTAGCAAAAAAAGCACTGTATGGAATGGTGCTAGATTAGGAACCATTGGTGCTATTAACCAGCTAAATGCTGATAAAGCTTATGATATAAATAATTTTAGTAATAAAATTATAGATATTATTGCAAATTTTAGTAATATTTATTATGATTTTAATATTAGAGACGATGTCGATAAAAAATTAACCAAAGCTATAAATTCTAACAAAATAAAACCCCATTATATTTCATTACAAAAAATATTACACGAAATGCGTTTAATAAAAGATAATAATGAAATAAAAGCTATAAAACAAGCAATTAGCATTACTAAAAATGGCTTTACCCAAGCAATGCGTGCTACAAAAAAAAATAAATACGAATATGAAATAACCGCTGTTTTTAATAATATTTTTACAAAACATAATACTGAACATGCTTATTTACCTATTGTAGCAGGGGGTAAAAACGCTTGCACACTACACTATATAACTAATAATAAAGCACTAATAAAAGGTGAATTATTATTAATAGATGCTGGTTGTGAATATGAATATTATGCCTCTGATATTACTAGGACTTTCCCTATAAATGGTATTTTTAGCACCGAGCAAAAAGCACTATATGAAATTGTTTTAGACGCTCAAAAACAAGCAATTAGTAGCATAAAAATTGGCACTTGTATTGATACGCCGCATAAAATAACATGCAGAGTCATAACAAATGGATTAAGAGAATTAGGTTTATTGGCTAAAAATAGCCAAGATGATGATTTAAAACAGTTTTTTATGCACAAAACAGGGCATTATTTAGGCTTAGATGTCCACGATGTAGGTAGTTATAAAATAAATAATAACTATAGAAATTTTATAGCGGGTATGATAATTACTGTTGAGCCTGGAATTTATATTAAAGAAAATCATAATATAGATAAAAAATGGTGGAATATAGGTATTAGAATTGAAGATGATGTGCTGGTAACAGGTACTGGTAATGAAGTTTTAAGCAAAAATATAATAAAAGAAATAGCCGAAATAGAGCAATTAATGGCTTAATTATGGATATAACAGCAGCTACTAAAAAAATTATAGCCAAAGAGAATTTATCAGAACAAGAAATGCAAATTGTTATGCAAGGTATTATGTCGGGTAAAAATTCTAGTATCCAAATTAGTGGTTTTTTAGTTGGGCTGGCAACTAAGGGAGAATCGGTATCTGAGATAGTTGGTGCTACTAAGGTTATGCGTAAATTAGCACTGCCTATTAAACTAATAAATAATAATAATGTAGTAGATACTTGTGGCACGGGAGGCGATGGTAAAAGTTTATTTAATATTTCAACAGCAAGTGCATTTGTAGTAGCAACAGCGGGTGCTAGGGTTGCTAAACACGGCAATAGATCAATATCTAGTAAGTCTGGTAGTGCTGATGTTTTAGAATTATCAGGGGTAAATTTAAACCTAAATCCTACACAAATTGCTAGTATTATTGATAAAATTGGTATTGGTTTTATATTTGCACAATTACACCATAGTGCTATGAAATATGCCATAGAGGCTAGACGAGGGTTGGCACTAAGAACGATTTTTAATATTTTAGGTCCTCTTACCAATCCTGCTGGTGCACCAAATCAAGTATTAGGGGTGTATGATAGAAAATTATTACAGCCTGTGGCAGAAACTTTACAAAAACTAGGTAGCAACCAAGTATTAGTAATACATTCCAACGATGGCTTAGATGAAATAAGCATAGCAGATACTACCTATATAGCAGAGTTAAAAAACGCAAATATATCGTATTACAGTATTAAACCTGAGGATTTTGGTATTAACAGTAAGCCATTAACAAGTATTAGGGTTAATAGTATTAAAGAAAGTTTAGCATTAATACAAAGCTCATTAAATGGCAAAGACTGCCCTGCTAGAGATATAGTAGCACTCAATGCTGGTGCTGCTATTTATGTATCTGGTATTGCTAATAGTCTAAAATTAGGTATTAGTATGGCACAAGATATTTTAAAATCAAACACAGCATTGCAAAAATTTAATAACTTTGTAAAGAATACCAATAATTTTTAATATCAAAAATGCGTATATTAGTAAGTAATGATGATGGTTATTATGCTAGTGGAATTCAAACATTAATAAAAGAATTATCTAGGATTGCTGAGGTTTTTGTGCTAGCACCTAATGCTAATAAATCAGCATCTAGTAGTTCATTATCTATAGCCAAGGATTTAACACCAATTAAAATTAAAGATAAGCATTATATGCTTGATGGAACTCCTAGTGATTGTGTGCATTTGGCATTAAGAGGATTTTTTAGCCATAATTTTGATTTAGTGGTAAGCGGTATTAATTTAGGTGCTAATTTGGGCGATGATGTTATTTATTCTGGCACTGTTGCTGGTGCAATTGAAGGTAGATTTTTAGGACTGCCATCAATTGCAGTATCTCTCGCAGGTGAGACTGGTGGTTATTTTGATACCGCAGCTAGTGTAGTTGTTAATTTAGTAAATAATATACAAAAAAGTAAATTATCACAAAATAGTATTTTAAATGTTAATGTGCCTGATATTTCTGCTACTAATTTAGCGGGATATAAAAGCACTAGACTAGGTGCTAGGCACTGCTCTGGGACTATTGTTAAAAATAATCTGAAAAATGGAGTTTACCAATTAGGAGATAATGGTAAAGAGGCAGATAATGCTATAGGCACAGATTTTTATGCAATTAGCAATAATTTTGTATCAATTACCCCATTACAAATAGATATGACTAAGCATAATGAAGTAGGAACCATTGAAAACTGGTTATCAAATATATGAAAATAGCTATTGTTAAACTATCGGCATTAGGTGATATTATTCATACTATGATTGTGCTACAATTTATTAAAAAATATCGCCCAGATTGTATTATTGATTGGATAGTAGAGAAAAAATTTAAGAGTATTTTAGATAATAACCCAGATATTAACAAAATTCATAGTATTAATCTAAGCAAGGTTAAAAAAAGAAAATCACCAATATTATTATTAAAAGAATTAAAAAAAATCCGTCAATTTGGTAAATACGATTTAGTTATTGATGCTCAAGGCTTATTAAAATCTGCTATTGTTGCTAGGTTTTTAGGTGCTAAAAAGATATATGGTTTTGATAAAAACTCTATTAGAGAGCCCATAGCTAGTTTTTTTTATCATAATAAAATATCAATTAAATATAATAAAAATACCATTGATAGAAATGTAGCTGTTATTTGTGAGCACTTAGATATTAAAATATCAAGTAATGATATTATAAACAAATCTCCATTTTTATTTTTTAATGATAGTTTTACAATATATGAAAAAGATTATATTGTTTTTATAGTTAATTCTAATTGGGAAAATAGAAACTATCCATTAGAAAAATTTGTTGAAATTGCCAATAATATTAAATTAAAATGCTTTGTTGCCTGGTCTAATAAAAACGAACAAAACAAAGCATTATGGATGAGTAAAGAGTCTAATTATATTGAAATTTTGCCAAAACTAGACCTAAACAAATTAAAATCTATAATTAATAGTGCTAGATTATTAATTGGTAATGATACTGGTCCAACACATATAGCTTGGGGGCTTAATATTCCATCAATTACTATTTTTGGACCCACACCAGAAAATAGAGTTTATAAAACCCCTATTAATAAAACCATTAAGTCTAACTCTATCATAAACCATCGCAAACTAAATAAGAAGGATGATTCTATTAAAAATATAGCAGTTAGTGACATAGTTACTATGGCTAAAAAGTTATTAAACAAATGAAAATAAGTGCTTTTACTTTTATAAAAAATGGCGAAATACTAGGTTATCCCTTTATTGAATCAATTAGCTCTGTTTTGCCTATTTGTGATGAGTTTGTTGTTAATATCGGCACTAGTGACGATGATACCTTAGAGCAAATAAATGCTATTGATAGTCCAAAAATAAAAATTATCCAAAGCACATGGAATGATAATATGCGTAATAAAGGTTTTGTTTATGGACAGCAAAAAATGATTGCTCAATATAGTTGCACGGGTAATTGGGCATTTTATGTTGAGGGCGATGAGGTTTATAATGAATGTGATTTGTTAAAAATTAAACAAGCAATGCAAGATAACTTAGATAATGATGAGGTAGAAGCATTAGTTATGGACTATTACCATTTTTACGGCAATACCAATACTTATTTAGACTCACCTGGTTGGTATCGTTCTGAGGCTAGGATTATTAAAAACAATATTCGCTGTTATGCACCTGATGGCTTATTTTGGCTGGTGCTTGATAAAAATAAAAAAGGTAGGTATCCAAAGGCAAAAAAAATAGGCGCTTATTGTTATCACTATGGTTGGGTTAGAAATGAGGCAAAAATGCAGTTAAAAAATAAAATGGTTGAAAAATACTGGGATAAAATTAACCCAGAGATAAATTATGCCCAAATGGATAGACGAATTTTAAAGTATTTTAATGGTAGTCATCCAAAAATAATGCAAAATTGGCTAAGCAAAGATAAAAAATTATTTACAGTGGATAGTAATTATAAACCTAGTAGCAAACAAAATCGCCATTTTGCTATGTTAAAGTTAGAAAAATTATTAGGATTAGAATTGAGTAAAAAACATTTTAGCCTATTAAAAGATTAGTCGTAGTTTTTGTACAAAATCCAATTTGTGATATGCCTTTACTTGAAAGTCGGATTTTTATAAGATATTGTTATAAACATATTTTAAAAAAAAGCAAGGCTTTTGAATCGCCAAAAACAAGGCAATTCTCACATAGCCAAAACCTCGCTTTTAATAGTTAAGCAAAGATTATTTTAGTGCAGGAAATAAAGCATTAGCAATACCAGTCCATGCCACTCCAGGAGCAATACTACCTGCAGTGCCAGCAGAACTAACACTACCAATAGTTGTACAAGCAGAGCCAACAGAGCCAATGCTACCAGCACTACTAATACAGGCCTCACCACCACCAGATACTGCTGATACATCAATACCAGCATCCTATTTAGGAATAGCTATGTAAACTAAATTTTTACTACATTTTACAACTTTATAATTAACACCCTCAGTTCCCAAAACAGCATTAGGATTGGCTATTAATTTAGCACGAAAATCTTTATTATGAACATCCATTACATTCTCCTTATATATTATTAAAAAAAACTCTTAAACAATTACCAAATATATTTTATAAACTATGTCTTTATAATAGAAAGGTTTTATTAGCCTATATACAAATAAACACAAACCCAACCTTTAAATTACTGCAAAGTTAGGTTTTCTAATAACTTGTATTATTTTGCAGAGCCTAAAAGACCTTTAATATCAGACCATACAACCCCAGGAGCAATACTACCTGCAGTGCCAGCAGAACTAACACTAGCAAGGGTTGTACAAGCAGAGCCAACAGAGCCAATGCTACCAGCACTACTAATACAGGCCTCACCACCACCAGATACTGCTGATACATCAATACCAGCATCCTCTTTAGGAATAGCTATGTAAACTAAATTTTTACTACATTTTACAACTTTATAATTAACACCCTCAGTTCCTAAAACAGCATTAGGATTGGCTATTAATCTAGCACGAAAATCTTTATTATGAACATCCATTACATTCTCCTTATATATTACTAAAAAAACTCTTAAACAACTACCAAACATATTCTAGCACTATACTATATTTTGCTGGTAATTATTGTGTAATGGTTTATATAGTTTATGTAGTTTACATTTTAAAATAGCAAGATTTTTTGATGTTAAAATTAGTAAATAAAAGAAAATTTGTTTATGAAAGAATATATTTTAGATGTTAGAAGATTATTATGTCCTATGCCAGTTATTCGTTTAGGAGAGAAAATAATAACAGTAGCAGTAGGCGATAGTATAAAAATGTTAGCAACAGATAGAGGTGTATTGCACGATATACCAGCTTGGTGTAGTATCCATAAGCATAAAATTACTAAAATTATTGATACTAATAATGAGATAGTAATATATATTAAAAAAAATAAGGTAGAATAGTCAAGTTCGCAAAGAAGCGTATTTTTACAAAGTTGCTTATTTTAATATTTTAAAAAGGAGTAAAAATGTCTGTGGATATAATGCAAATGATTAAAGACGAAGAAATAATATTTATTGATTTTCGTTTTACTGATACTAAGGGTAAAGAGCAACATGTAAGTGTGCCAAGCCATACAATTAACCAAGATAAACTAGCAACAGGGCAAATGTTTGATGGCTCATCTATAGCGGGTTGGAAAGGTATTGAAGACTCGGATATGATTTTAAAACCAGATAATGATACTGCCACTATGGATCCATTCACTGAAGAACCAACTTTAATTATCCGTTGTGATGTTATTGAGCCTAGAGATATGAAAGGTTATGAGAAGGACCCACGATCTATTGCTAAAAGAGCAGAAGAATACTTAAAATCAACTGGTATAGGTGATACTGCTTATTTTGGTAATGAGCCAGAGTTTTTTGTATTTGATAGTGTGAAATGGGATACTGGTTTTGGACTTGGTAAAGCATTTTATGAAATTCACTCAGAAGAGGCAGATTGGGAGTCTGGTTCTGATGTTGAGAGTGGTAATAAAGGACATAGACCTAGAATTAAAGGTGGTTATTTTCCAGTGCCACCAGTAGATTCCTTACACGATTTACGAGGTGCTATGTGCTTAGCTGTAGAAGATATGGGTGTTAAAACTGAGGTTCATCACCACGAAGTTGGCACAGCAGGACAGTGTGAAATTGGTGTTTTATTTAATACCTTAGTCAAAAAAGGTGATGAAACTCAAATTTTAAAATACTGCGTGCAAAATGTTGCTCATATATACGGTAAAACAGCTACTTTTATGCCCAAACCAATAGCAATTGACAATGGTAGCGGTATGCATGTCCATCAATCAATAGTCAAAAACGGTAAAAACTTATTTGATGGCAACGGTTATGGCAACTTATCAGATATAGCACTTTATTATATAGGCGGTATTATTAAACACGCTAAAGCATTAAATGCCTTTACTAATGCTTCTACTAATTCGTATAAAAGATTAGTACCAGGATTTGAAGCACCTGAAATGTTGGTTTACTCTGCCAAAAATCGCTCTGCTGCAATTCGTATTCCTTTTGAGTCTAATCCTAAGGGTCGTCGTATTGAAGTTAGGTTTCCAGACTCAACAGCTAATCCATATTTGGCATTTGCTGCTATGTTAATGGCTGGGCTTGATGGTATTATCAACAAAACCCACCCTGGAGAGCCTGCTTCTGTGGATTTATACGAGCTAAACGAAGAGGAAAAAGCATCAATTCCAAAAGTATGTAGCACACTAGACCAGGCACTAGCAGAGCTAAATAAAGATAGAGAGTTTTTAACAAAAGGTGGCGTATTTACTGATAGTATGATTGACTCATATATCAAGTTAAAAGCAGAGGAAGTAGTAGCATTAAGAGCATCCCCTCATCCAGTAGAATTTGATATGTATTATAGTACATAAAATATAGAGTTATTTATAAGGGTCTCTGATTAACCCTAAGAATTTATTACTAAGTCCCGTAGGGTTGTTCAGAGGTTCCTATAATAAAGCTACAATTTGTGGCTTTATTTTTTATTATGAAACAAAATATACTGATTAAATTTGTTGATGTTGATAAAAGTTATGATGATGAAAATTTAATCGTTGATAAATTAAATCTTAATATAGTAAGAGGTGAGTTTTTAACTATGTTAGGTCCATCAGGCTCAGGTAAAACTACATGTCTTATGATGTTAGCTGGCTTTGAGAATGTTAGTGGCGGTGAAATATACATTGATGATAAACCTATAGCTAAAATACCAGCATACAAAAGAAATATTGGTATGGTATTCCAACAATATGCTTTATTTCCGCATATGACTGTGGCACAAAATTTAGCCTATCCGCTGAAATTTCGTAGTTTAGATAAAAAAACTATCAAAAATAAAGTTAATAAATTTTTAGAACTGGTTAAATTAAGTGATTTTGCTAATAGGCGTCCAGTGCAATTATCAGGAGGACAACAACAAAGAGTAGCACTTGCAAGAGCACTAATTTATAAGCCAGATATAGTTTTAATGGATGAGCCACTAGGTGCACTTGATAAAAACCTAAGAGAAGATATGCAGTATGAAATTAAAAAATTGCATGAAATATTAGGTTTTACTGCTATATATGTTACCCACGACCAAACAGAAGCCCTGACCATGTCCGATAGAGTAGCAATATTTAATCACGGTATAGTGCAACAAATATCAGATACTAAAACTATTTATAATAATCCTAAAAATAGTTTTGTTGCTAATTTTATTGGCGAGAATAATTATTTAAGTGGCACATTGACAAAAATACTAGAAGATAATAAGGCTGTTGTTAGTATAGTAAATCATAAAGATATAATTGTTAGTAATAATAATGATTCTCTATTAAATAAAGAGGTTAAGGTTTTTATAAGGCCTGAGGATATTATTATTAAAGCTAATAATGATAATATAGATTATAATTATAATTGCATAGCTGCCAAGATTGTTGATATTATTTTTGTTGGTGATTACATTAGAATTCGTGCTAGTGTTTTTGATAAATTTGATTTTATGATTAAACATTTAGGCTCATACAATAATAATTTTAAAATTGACGATAATATTTATTTATTGTTTTTAGTTAATAATTGTTTAGCACTAATATAATAGAATAGGCAAGGCTTGTTCTTTTTTCTTTTAGTTAGGAGTATATTATTATGAGAGTTTTAATTATAACATTTATTAGTTTATTGTTATTTTCTTGTGGTTGTGATAAAAAAGATAAAAAAATAGATTCTTTAACAGTAGTATCATTTGGTGGTGCTTATGGTAAGGCACAGCAAAAACATATGATTGACCCATTTGTTGAAAAAACAAAAATAAAGGTTAATTTTGAAGATTATTCTGGTGGCACAGCAGAATTAAGAACCCAAGTAGAGTCTAAAAATATTCAATGGGATGTTATTGATATTGAATACTCTGACCTTGATAGAGCATGCTCTGAGGGTCTATTAGAAGTTATACCAAAGAATATTTTATTGCCGTCTAATAAAGGCGTTAGTTATAAACAAGATTTTATCCCAGAGGCAATAGCTAGTGAATGCTCTGTTGGGGTTATTAGTTGGGCGACAATTTTTGCTTATAGAAATGATTTAAAAATTAAACCTAAAACTATTGCAGATTTCTTTGATACTAAAAAAATACCCGGTAAAAGAGGATTACACAAAAGAGCAAAAAATAATTTAGAATGGGCATTAATAGCGGATGGAGTTGCTAAGAGAGATGTTTACAAATTATTAGCAACCAAACAGGGCTTAGATAGAGCTTTTAAAAAATTAAATACCATAAAAAAAGATATTATTTGGTTTGAGTCTTGGTCGCAGCCACCACAACTACTAAGCGATAATAGTGTTGTTATGAGTCAATCAGCAAATGGCAGGATATACGATATTATTAAAAATGAAAATGCAAATCTTAGCATAGCATGGGATAGTAATATTTATGATTTAGATGGCTGGTCTATAGTAAAGGGGACAAAAAAACTAAAACAAGCATTAGAATTTATCAAAATAGCTACCACCTCAGAGGCACTAGCAGGTATGCAAGATGTTGCTTACGGTCCTACTAGAAAATCATCATTAAAACTATTAACAGATGATGTTAAAAAACAACTACCATCAGCACACTTTCACGAGGGAATGAAAGCAGATTCTGAATTTTGGTCTGATAATGAAGAACATATTAGCGAGTTATTTACCGCTTGGTTATTGCAAAGATAGGCTTAATAATAAGTTATACTAAAGCCCTGCTAGTTAATGTAATTAGTTTGTGAAATAATTTTTTAGATAATCATCAAAGGATATATTTTCTTGTTCTAGTATTTTTTGTTTTAAAACACTGTTTTTAGCAACTTTGCGTAGTTTGGCAAAATGTGCTTGGTTTATGGTTTTGTTTTTAAATGATTTTTGATGTTGCTCACTTAATTTAGATGATATATTAAAAAAACCTTTACTATCTTTTGTCATTAAATCAAGTATTTGTTGTGATAGCAGTAGTTTTTTATTATTAAATGTTTTTTGAATATTACTCACTGCTTGTTTGTGCTTTTTGCTTAGTAAATTAGCACATTTTTGTATTTTATCACAAATCTCATTACCCCATACTCTTGGGCTAGTAACATTGTCCTGATTGTATAGTTTTATGCTATTATTTCGTCCATTATGGGCTATATTACTTATATTTAAGTCAATATTTACCCTCTCTTTAGAGCTTATTATATTTGCTGGCTCTAACAGGCAAAATAGCATAAAAGTCTCTAAAAATAATATTTGTTCTTTGTCAATTCCTAGTGGAGTTAATGGATTAATATCAAGAGACCTTAGCTCAATATATTCTATACCCCGTCTTGTTAATGCCTGTGTAGGTTTTTCTAATCCTATTGTGGTTTGCTTAGGACGAATAGTAGAGTAATACTCATTTTCAATTTGTAAAATATTAGCATTTAATTGTTGGTATTTATTATTTACTTTTACGCCTATTTTTTGATATTTTGCACACGGAGTTTGCATCGCTAATTTTAGGCTGTTAGTATAATGCAATAGACTATTATAATTGGCCTTAATACCAAGAGTATCTTCTTTTAGGTTTTGATAACCAATATCACCCATTCGTAAAGATGTTGCGTATTTACCGTATAAAGTTCCAGGAATTAAAGGTGTTAATGAATGTTTATGGTAGTTTAGTAAAAAAGATTCACAAATAGCAGGAGATGCCCCAAATAAATATACTACTATCCAGCCAAATCTTAGTAAATTTCTAATAGTAGCCATATAATTATCATCAATAAAGTTTCTAATATTTTGATTATTGCCCAAAGATTTTTGATACGCTAGCCAAAAATCCTTACTATAAGAGTAATTAAAATGCACTCCAGATATTACCTGCATACTACTACCATAGCGATTTGCCAACCCTATGCGATAAACCTCCTTCATCTTTCCTATATTAGATGTGCCGTATTTAGCTATGGGTATCTGAGTTTTACCACGAATAACACAAGGCATACTTTGTGCCCAAAGTAGTTCATCTTTGGCTAAGTTTTGATAAATAAAATGCTGAGTATCTTCTAAAAAAGTTAATGCCTCATCAATAGAGCTAGGCGGGGTTATTATTTCTAGTAGTGCTTCTGAAAAATCAGTAGTAATATAAGGGTTAGTTAGTGCTGAGCCAAATATTTTTGGATGTTTACTTGTTGCTATATATTTTTCACTAGATACTCTTAACCACTCTCTTTCTAACCCTACTAGGCTTTTTGTTAAATGTTTTTTATTTTTACTAACAACAGCTATTCTTTCTGCTAAATTCAAGGCTTTATTATTACATTTGATATAAAATAACTATTTTACTTATTTAACTTATGCAAAAAGTAGTTTTGGTAGTTGTTGGAATTATTAAAAATAACTATAATAAGATATTATTAATAAAAAGACCTAGTAATAAATTTATGGCTAATTTTTGGGAGTTGCCTGGAGGAAAGATAAAAACAAAAGAAAATGAGATTACAGCACTTATTAGAGAATTAAAAGAAGAGTTAAATATCTGTGTTTTAAAGGCTAAATTTTGTTTAAAAATTAGCCATCAATACCCAGATAAAAATGTTTTAGTATCAGTATTTAGTATTACTAATTTTAGTGGGCATATTACTAATAATGAGGGGCATAAGTTAGCTTGGCTAAACGAAACTACTATTAATAATTATCGTGTATTACCGACTATGGACAAAGTTATTAATTTTATTAAATTATCGCCAATATATTGGATAAGCTCAGAAAATTTTACCATAGAGCAACTGCACAAAAAACTAGTATCAGGGCTAAGGTTAGTGCAATTTCGCCATAAAGGCGATATGGATTATAAAAAGCAACAGTTATTATTAGCTAGTATTAAATTATGCAAGCAATATAGTGCAAAAATATTGCTAAATATAGCCAAAAAATATCACAACAAAGACTTAATTAATAAGGTAGATGGGCTACATTTAAGCACTAATGAAGCCAAGAATTTAACAACTAGACCCCTAGCTAATAATAAATTATTAGCTATATCAACTCATAACAAAGAGCAATTACAACAAGCACTAAATTTAAACGCTGATTTTGCATTATTATCGCCTATAAATATAACCAATAGTCACAAAAACACTATGCCATTAGGTTGGGATAATGCTAAAAAAATAATTAAAAATAGTCCTATACCTATTTTTGCATTAGGTGGCATCAAATCTAATGACTTATTATTTGCTAATAATGCTGGATTTTTTGGTATAGCTGGTATTAGTAAAATATTTTAAAAAACATTATAATTAAATGTTACTACACAGACTTATAGCAGTCAGGGCTTGTTATTTAGTCCAATCTAAATAACTATGATAAAATATCAGTAAAAATTTATTGTTATAATAATTATGCAAATAATTTATAAGCCTATAGACTTATTGGAAGCACAAATGTTGGTGTCAATGTTAAATGATGAAGGTATTAAAGCTTTTGTTAATGGTGCTAATTTATTAGGTGGGGTTGGCTTATTGCCTGTTAGTGATTTATTAACTATTACTACTGATGATACTGATGCTAAAAATGCTAAAGATTTAGTAGTTAGTTATCTAAGTGCTAATTTTGACATAAAAGAATAATTATGTTATGGATTAAGGCATTTCATATAATCACAGTTATTACTTGGTTCGCTGGTATTTTTTATCTACCTAGATTATTTGTATATCACACAGAACTAAAAGAAAACAACAGCAATACAACATTTAAAACTATGGAAAGAAGACTATACTACGGTATTATGATGCCTAGTTTTGTCATAACAACTACACTAGGGCTGTGGTTGTTATTTAGCCATAATTTAGCAATATATAGTAGTCAATACTGGTTAATTACTAAATTAGTATTAGTTGCACTACTAATTGTTTATCATTTTGCTTGTGGTTATTTTGTTAGAGTTTTTAAAAACGACAATAATACTAAAAGTGCTAAATTTTATCGTATATTTAATGAGATACCTGTTATAATATTAATTGCTATTATTATCTTGGTAGTAGTTAAGCCGTTTTAAAATCTACAGGTTTTAATATTTTAGTTACTCAAAAATACAAAAAAATCCATTTTGTGCGGACTTTGGTTTATAATAACTATGTTTTATAAAAAATGGGAGACAGGTTATGAGTAAAATAAAAGTAATTTTTAGTTGGTTGTTTGCCCTGTGGGCATCAAAAGTTTTTTTGACATCACTTTTTTATAAGTTTGATGCTACAGCTCTAGAACCGCAACATATTTTTACCACTATTGGTGTTTGGTTAGGCAGTATTTTAGGCACAACTATTGGCGATTTATTTGCTAATTACGGTGCATGGCTTATTGGTATCGCTGAGCTTGCTACTGCTTTTATTTTGTTATTACCTGTTGTGGTATGGAAGCACAGAGAAAAACTTCATTGTATAGGTGCTTTAATGGCATCAGCGGTAATGGCTGGTGCGGTATTCTTCCATATCTTTACCCCTCTTGGTTGGGAGCCTACTTGGTTGGTTGAGTCAGCTAGTGCTTGTGAAGCAGTATTTTTAGCACCTAATTCTTGTGTTGATACTGGCTTAGCGAATGCAGCATTATCTATTTTAGTATTAGGTTTAATTGTTGCTTTCATTAATAGAAAACAATCCTAAAACTTAGGTAGTATATCTGTATGGTTGTTAGACTTGTTTTTTATTATATTTGGTATTCATTGCGGTTATTGTCTTCCCCGTGGCGTTATTTTCAAATAAATGCTAAATACTTTAATAGCAAAATAGGTGCGTTTTCTAAAATTGATATTGATAGCTATATACCAAATAAATGGCTATTAAAACAAGATTTTTTGGATAAAAATAATCCTCCTGATATATACCCAGTATTTTTAAAACCAGAATGGGGACAAAATAGCGATGGCGTTAGGATAATAAAATCCTTAGATGATTTTCATAATACTTGTGCCAAGTTAAAAAACAATAAAACAAAATATATCATTCAATCTTTAGCTAATTTTACCAAAGAATTTGAAATATTTTATATTCAACACCCAGATAATAAACTAGATTTTGCAACCATAACTATTGTTGAGGCTATTAATAGTAAAGATAGTATCCCTATTAATTCTATTTATAATTCTAATACTAAATATTGCGATATTAGTGCTGATTTTAACACTAAAAACTTGGATATTATTAAAAACCATTTGCGATTATTGCCAAGATTTAAAATTGCTAGAGTTGGCATAAAAGCAGATAGCACAGATGATTTAATATTAGGTAATTTTAAGATTATTGAAATTAACTTATTTACTCCTATGCCTCTTAATTTGCTAGATACTAATATTAGTAAATACAAAAAAATAAATTTTATTAAGAAAAGTATGTATTCTTTGGCAAGACTTAGTTCTGGTATGTCTAATACTTATTTTAAAAAATTTATCTTTTTTAAAAAAATTGTTCGTCATTATAGCACAAAGTAGTTTTTATTGAATGAAAGACTACGCATATAAATTAATTACCAAATGGTTTTTGGTTGGATGTAGTAATTATAATCCACTATCAGTGCGTAAAAAATGTCGCTCCAAAAACCAAGCAAAGCAAATATTTAAACTCTTAAATATCCCTAGTGCCCCTAGTTTGTTATTTTATAATCCATTTAAGGTATTTAATTTTGTTAAAAAATATGGATACCCCGTTGTTATTAAGCCTAATATAGGTGGATTTTCTAGAGGGGCACACTTCCCAATTATTAATTATTGGCAGTTATTAAAGGCAAGTTTTTTTGTTAAAATTTGGTGGCCTAGTAGTATTATTGAGGGTTATATATCAGGCGGTAATTATAGAATAGTTGCCATAGAAGGTAAAATTATGTCTATATTAAAACGCTACCCGCCCTTTGTAGTTGGTGATGGCAAAAATGATATTAGCACCCTAATTGATAAAGAAAACCAACTAAGAAGAGATATGAAATTATTGCCTGCTATTAGTGCTATTAAAAAAAATAAAGCAATAAAACAATACATAAAACAAAACAAACTATCTCTAACTAGTATTCCTGCTAAGAATAAGAAGGTATATTTACACAATAAAATATCATTAAATACTGGTGGCGTTGTTGAGATTATTGATAATACAAAACTTTCTTCTACAAATAAGGATATAATTTTTGCTATTTTAGCCAAACTATCTGCTAATATTTTAGGTGTAGATGTTATTTGTGAAACAATAGAGATTGATTTTAATAAACAAAAGTGTATATTTTTAGAACTAAACTCAAGACCATTTTTAGCTATGCACAACTATCCAAGATACGGCAAAAAGCAAGATTTATCAGAATATTACCAAATACTTAATAGTAAAAAGATAGCTAATGAAAATACTTATTAACTTGACAAAAGAATTAAAGTTTTTTTATAAATTTTTAAGTATTCATACCATATTAGTTGGATTATTTCAGGTTTTATTGCCAAGTTTTTTATGGTCTTTGGGTATAGGTATAGTTAAGTTGTCTATGTTTATTGCTATAACTGGCTTGGGTTTTGTCATTTCTTTAATAATATGGGAGTGGATATACCATAAATACTCATTTCAAAAGATTATTATTATTTCATTTGTAGTGCAAATTATTTTTATGAGTTTTGTTTTTAATGAAAATAGCTATCTATTTATTTTAGCTATTTTAAACGGGGCGTATAATTGCTTTTTTTGGATAAGTCAAAGAGCGTTATTTTTTGATACAATAAACGCTGATAATTCTGGTAAAAGATTTGGAAATTTTCAAATATTTGTTGCTATTATGCTAAATATTAGTGTAATAATAGGAGCAGTTTTATTAGAAAAATTTGGTTTTTCTGGGGTTTATGTAGTCTCTACCCTAGTAGCAATTCTTGCTATTGTGTTTTATTTAAAAAAAGAAAATTCTGTATCCGTTAATCACAACAGAAGTGTACCATTAAAAGTTAAAGAAATAATATTTTTTAATGATAAATTTGGCTCAAAATATGTATTTTTTATTGATGGCTTATTTTTATTTTTAGAAAGTTATTTTTGGGTTGTGTCGCTATTTATTATTTCGCGTGAAAGTTTTCTTACCTTAGGCGTGCTTATTGTTAGTCTAGCAGGTATTTTAGCAATAATATTTTATTTGATAAAAAATATTATAGATAAATACTCAAAAAATATTATTTATAAAATTGGGGTATTGATGTATTTGTTATCTTGGTTGTTAAGAACACAAATAGAAGCAGGGCAAGAATTATTAGATATGTTTTTTCTAGTCATTATCATAACATTTAACACAGCATTTTTTCGACTTGCTTTTAATAAAAGATTTTTTGATATTGCTAAATATTCGCATAATCATAGTTATTTATTTATTAAAAGTTATCAATCACAAAGTTTTATTGCCATAAGTTTTGCCATAATAGCAATAATGGCAACCCAAGTTGATAATTTTCATACAGTATTAACTAATAGTTATTTTATGGCTGCAATTCTAGCTGTTAGTTATTTTTTTTACAAAGAGCCAAAACCAGAAGTATAAAACTAATATTTAATAGTGTATAATGGCAAATCTTAAAAATAAGGAGTTGTTATGGGCGTTGAACTTGGAGTTAAATTAAGAAATGATAAAGGCAAAAGTGCAAGCCGTCGCCTAAGGCGTGAATTTCGAGTTCCGGGAATCATTTATGGCATAAAAAAAGAGCCACTGCCAATAAGTTTAGATTTTCATAAATTAGACTACTTATTGGAATACGATAATAGTATTTATACTAGTGCTATTAGTTTAGATGTTGAAGGAAGTAAAGAATCTGTTATTTTAAAAGACTTGCAACGCAATCCTTATTTTGGTTATGTAACTCATGCTGATTTTTTACGCATTGATGACAAACACCACATTACTACTATGGTGCCGATAAATATTATTAACACTGAGCAAAATAGTGCACTAAGGCTAGGAGCAATGCTAAATGAATTTATAGCTAGTGTTGAGGTTGTTTGTTTACCAAAGGATTTACCACACGGTATAGAAGTAGATATATTAGCACTTAAACTTGGTGAGAGTATTGGTTTACTAGATTTGAATATACCAAAAGGTGTTGTCATAAAAAGTTTAACTCACGGTAATAAAGAAGATTATAATCAAACTGTTTTATCGATATCTGAGCCTAAAATAATACCAATTGAAGAGGATGAGGTAGAGGATGATACTACAGAAGTAGAAAGTAGTGAAGATGGCGATGCAATAGAAGAAGAAAATAAAGACAACAAAGAAGATAATAAATAGTCTAACCTGAATAACTATGGTAACTTACGACAACGCCAAAGGGCAAGGCTTAAAGCTCTCTCTACTGTGTTAAACCTCTTGTTGTTAAGAATAACTAGTAGCTGCAAGGTTTGCAACGGTTTTAAGCACTTGCGTAATTTTATTATAGTTGTTCATGTTGGGCTAAATATCTATGGCTATTAAATTGATTGTTGGACTTGGCAACCCAGGAGACAATTATCAATACAACCGCCATAATTATGGATTTATGCTACTAGATTATCTAGCTAACTCCCTGAATGCTAATTTTAAAGAAAAAGGTAAATTTTTAGCAAAACTAACAAAAATAAACATAGATGGTAATACTATATATCTATTAAAACCTAGCGTATATATGAATAATAGCGGAAGATCTGTAAGTGCTATTGCTAATTTTTATAATATAACACATAAGCAAATATTAGTAGTCCACGATGAACTAGACCTGCCAATAGGCATAGCAAAAATTAAGTTATCAGGTGGACACGGCGGACATAATGGCTTAAAGGATATTATAAGGTGCTTATCTAGTAAAGATTTTTATCGTTTAAGACTAGGCATAGGAATACCAGATTATGGCGATGCTGTTGATTTTGTGCTTAGTAATTTTTCTAATGAACAACAAAAAATAGCCAAAGGTGTTATCGCTAATGCATGTTCCTTGATTGGTGATATAACAAACAATAACATAGATAAAGCTATGCAAGTTTTACATACAAATGGGGTTTAATTGCGGTATTGTTGGCTTACCAAATGTAGGTAAATCTAGCCTATTTAACGCACTTACTCAGGCAGAGATTGAGATTGCAAATTACCCTTTTTGCACTATTGAGCCTAATATTGGCATTGTGGCTGTTAATGACCCCAGATTAGAAGCTATTAGTGCTATAGTTGAACCCCAAAAAATTATTCCAACAACTATGGAATTCGTTGATATAGCTGGGTTAATATCCGGGGCATCAAAAGGCGAGGGGCTTGGTAATAAATTTTTAGAAAATATCCGTAATACTGATGTTATTATCCATGTAGTGCGTTGTTTTGAAAATGATAATATCACTCATATTAGTGATAATATAGACCCATTAGATGATATACAAACCATCAATACAGAGTTAATCTTGGCTGATTTAACTAGGGTTGATAATGCTATAAATAAAAATACTAAGTTAGCAAAATCTGGTGATAAATACGCCAAAAAGAATATTGAAATTTTAACCAAACTACAACAAACACTATCAGATGGCGAACTTGCTAATAGTTTAGTATTTGCAGATAGTGGTAAACAATTATTAAAAGAATTATCGCTATTAACCACTAAGCCTATTTTATTTATTGCTAATGTTGCAGAGGACGGTTTTACTAATAATAAATACTTAGATACTATTATTGATTATGCCAAAGTAAACAATACCGAGGTAGTAACTATTTGTGCTTATATAGAAGCTGAAATAGCTCAATTAAGTTTAGCAGAGAAAAAAGAATTTTTACAAGATATAGGACAAGAATTATCAGGTTTAGATAGAACTATCCTAGCAGGATATAAACTATTAAATTTACAAACATATTTTACCGCAGGTGAAAAAGAAGTTAGAGCTTGGACAATAAATATAGGCGATAATGCTCCCACTGCTGCTGGTAAAATACATACAGACTTTGAAAAAGGCTTTATCCGTGCCCAAACCATTGCCTATAATGATTTTATTAAATATAATGGTGAAAAGGGCGCAAAAGACGCAGGAAAATTAAGAACAGAAGGCAAGGATTACATAGTTGAAGATGGCGATATTTTAAACTTTTTATTTAATGTTTAGTTATAATGAAAAAAGACACTAAATTACTAATTATCCTAGATGGCTGGGGGCATTCTAGCAACAAAGAATACAACGCCATAGCACAAGCAAAAACTCCTAACCTAGACAAGATATTTGCTAAACACCCGCATACTTTAATACACACATCAGGTGGCAATGTAGGGCTACCGGGTAAGCAAATGGGTAATTCTGAGGTAGGGCATCTTAATCTAGGTGCAGGTAGGGTTGTTAGACAAGAATTTACCAGAATAAGTGCTGATATTGCTAATGGCGGTTTTTATCATAACCCTATTTTTAAAAATGCTATTAATTACGCTAGTGATAATAAAAAAGCCATCCATATTATGGGTTTATTATCAGATGGCGGAGTGCATTCTCATCAAGAGCATATTTTTGCAATACTAAATATGTTAGCTAAAGAGCAATACCATAAAGTTTTTATCCATATTTTTACTGATGGCAGGGATTGTCCGCCTAAAAGTGCAAAGAAATATATAGCTAAATTAGAAGCGGTAATTAATAAACTAGGAATTGGCAAAATAGCTTCTGTAATTGGCAGATATCATTCTATGGATAGGGATAATCGTTGGGGACGCATTCGTCATGCTTATGAACTAATTCATTCTGGAAGAGCTAAATTTAGTGCTAAAAATGCCACAGATGCAATAGATATAGCTTATGATAGAGGTGAGAGTGATGAGTTTATATCATCTACAACAATAGGAAAAGGCACTACTGTTAATAAAGGCGATGTTGTAATATTTATGAACTATCGTGCTGATAGAGCTAGACAAATTACCCAAGCCTTTACTGATGAAAACTTTCAAGGATTTTCTAGGGGTAATTATTTACCTATACAGTATTTTTGTTTAACTGAGTATAAAAAAGAATTCAATCTTCCAGTAGCTTATCCAACTCAAAAATTAAATAATGTTTTGGGTAAATACCTCTCAAACTTAGGCTACACCCAACTTAGAATCGCAGAAACTGAAAAATATGCTCATGTAACTTTTTTCTTAAATGGTGGCATAGAAAAGCCGTTTAATGGTGAAGATAGAGTTTTAATTCCTTCTCCAGATGTGCTAACTTACGATGAAAAACCAGAAATGAGTGCCTTTGAGCTTACAGAAAAATTACTCAGCTACATAAATAGTAGAAAATATAATTTAATTATCTGTAATTATGCTAATACAGATATGGTAGGACATAGTGGCAAATTAGCACCAACTATTAAAGCAGTAGAAACGGTTGATAATTGTTTAGGTAAGGTTTATGACACTATAATAAAAAATGATGCAGAAATGATAATAACCGCAGACCATGGTAATGCTGAACTAATGTATAACACTAAAACAAATACCCCCCATACTGCACATACCAATAATTCTGTGCCTCTAGTATTTGTAGGTAGAAATGCTAAAATAGCCCCAGAAAATACTGGCTCTTTATCAGATATAGCACCTAGTTTAATTACTCTTATGGGTTTAGAAATACCTGATGAAATGACTGGAAAATCACTACTTATATTACAATAATAATTTATGATTAATATACCAATATGGCTAATTTATGCTTTAATAGCAACTGTAAGTGTTGGTTTAGTTAATTTTATTATAAAGATATTGGTTGAAAGGGGAGAGCACAAGTTTTATTTTTTCTTTTTTTCTTTTTTATTTTTACTTATCTCCTCTTTAATATCTATTATATTTACAGGACAAGAATTTAGTTATACTGCAGATATAATAATATTTTCATTTATATTCTCTCTTTTATATTATATTATTTTAAATACAAGGTTTATCTCATTAGATAATATTTCATCAGCAGATTATTTTATAAACTATAAGTCTATTCTATCACTAACAATAATAGTTATTGGACATGTAATTTTTCTTGAAAAGTTTAGAATACAAGATTATATTGGTTTATTAATTGGGTTTATTATTTTTTATTTATTTTATAAAAAAGAAAAAACAAGCAAAAATATAAATTTTAAAAAAGGCATAAAATATTTACTTATTGGAGTTGTTCTTGCCGTATTACTTCATTCAATTTCAAAGCATATGGTATCTCAGGGTACACATTTATTTTCAATATTATTTTTTCAAGGTTTATTTGGAATTTTAGTTACAGTTTTTGCCAATATTAAAAATTTAAAACAAGAAATAAGAGATTGCCCAAATAAGTTAAAAGATATTTTACTTTTTGGTTTGTGTGGAACATTCAACACCATATTTTTATATTATATTTTTTCAGCGTATGAAATCGGGCCTATAGGAATTGTATATAAAATAATTGCTTATGCTATGTTTATTCCAATAGTTTTATCAGTGATATTTTATAAAGAAGAAATAAATACTAGAAAATTTATTGCTATTATTTTAGCAGTTTTCTCTATTTTTCTTTTTGTATAGTAAAACCTGAAATCCTAGTAAAATTATCTAAGTATTAGGGTTTTTTGGAGCCTCATAAATTTAGTTATTAATATTTTTTCACCATAAGTCATCAATCATAGCATACGCATCAGCACCTGCTGTTATTACTAAGTGTTTATTTTCTTTATTAATACCGCCTATGGCAACAATAGGTATGGATAGTATTTTTTTTGCACTAGTTATAACCCAAAGAGGGCATTTTTTAGCATTTGGTTTAGTTTTAGAGGTAAATACACTACCAAATGCTACATAATCGGCACCATTTCTCTCTGCTTGTATTGCTAAGTTAATATCGTTATAACAAGATATGCCAATAATTTTATCCTTGGTTAGTGTTTTTCTTGCTATTGATAAGCTAATATCATTAATACCTAAATGTAGTCCGTTGGCATTAATTTTTTGGCATAATTTTAAATCATCGTTAATTATAAATAATATATTATATTTCTTGCATAGTGCTTGTATTTGTTTTGCCTCATTAATTTTGGTATTACTAGTAATATTTTTACGCCTATACTGTAAACAAAATATGCTATTAGATAGTAATACTTTTTCAATTTGAGCAATATTAACTGTTTTATCAGGTATTATGGAATAAGTATTTTTATTTTCTTTAATAACTAACATTATGAAAATTATTTTAAGTTTATTGTTACTTATTATAAGCAATATTGCTCTTAGTGAGGGCTTAGTTAATATAAGTGCAAAAACAATACTATTAAATAGTGAAGCAGGAATAGGAACTTATACAGGAGATGTTGTTATTAAAAAAAATAATACTAAATTAACCGCTAGTAAGATAATTATAAAACGAAGGGATAAAAAAATCCAAACAATAAAAATCTTTGGTAATGAGCAAAACCCAATATATTATTACGACAATATTAGCAATAAGATTCCTAAAATTACTGCACTGGTAATTTATTATTATGCTACAAGCGATGAAGTTATACTAATTGGTATGGTTGAAGTAATTGATGACGAAGGTAATCAAATATTAGCAGATAAACTAATATATAACATTAGTAGTAAGGAAGTTACTATAAGTGCTAATAAAAATGATAAAGTTAAAACATCAATTAGTAATAAATGAAAAAAGCTAATAAAAAAAGAGCTGTGTCTCTAATATCGGGCGGGTTAGATTCTCTACTTAGTTCTAAGTTAATTCTCGAGCAAGGTATAGAGGTTGTTGGTATTAATTTTTTTACTGGTTTTTGTGTTGAGGGTCATACCCATGCTATTAGAAAAAAACACCAAGACAAACCAAAACGCAATAACGCCTTATGGGTAGCACAACAATTAGGTATTAAACTCCATATTATTGATGTAGTAGAAGAATATAAAAGTGTGCTATTAAACCCTAAGCACGGCTATGGAAAAAATATGAATCCATGCTTAGATTGCAAAAGTTTTATGGTAAAAAAAGCTAAACAGTGGATGCTAGATAATGATTTTAATTTTATTATAACAGGTGAGGTTATAGGGCAAAGACCTATGAGTCAAAGGCGTGATACTATGCCAATTATCCAAAAAGAATCAGACGCTAAAGACTTATTATTACGCCCTTTGTCTGCTAAATTATTACCCCAAACTTACCCAGAGTTGAATAATTGGGTTAATAGAGACAAATTACTAGATATTAGCGGTAGAAATAGAAAAAAACAAATGCAATTAGCAAAACAATATGGCTTTGAAGGCTATGCTACTCCTGCTGGTGGATGTTGTTTTTTAACCGATAAAAAATACTCTGATAAACTACTGGATTTATGGAGTGCTAGAGATAATAGAGATTATCAATTAGATGATTTAATGTTATTAAAAGTAGGCAGACATATTCGCCCTAATAATAGGTTTAAACTAATTATTGCTCGAGAAGAGGGCGAGGTTAATTTTTTATCAGGATACAAAAGACAATACTCCACTATAAAGCCTATAAGTTGCGTAGGTCCTATAGCTTTAATTGATGGTAGCCCTAATCAAAAAGACCTAAAACTAAGTGCTAAAATTATAGCTAGATACAGCAAAAGTAAAGATAATAGCAATATAATAGTAGAAGTAGCAAATATATCAGGCATTAAACAACAATTTAATACTTTGGCTTTAAATGATGAGTCTAAACTACAATCTTGGTTTGTTTAAAAAACAAATAACCAAAGAATTGTAATTAACAGTGTTTTAGTTTTGGTTAAAAATTGATATTATCTGCACTATGTCTCTTATTTTCAAAGAGTGTTGCACTTATGGTATGAATCTAATTTTTTATAAAGTATTTAAAATTATAATTATTTTTTATGGTAAAATAAATAATAAGTAACATTAAAATGTTACTTTTCTTAGTTGTATATTCTTTCTTTTAAAAAATAGTACTAGTATGATAAAAATAAATAAAATAAAAACAATGTTCTTGTTGTTATTTATGGCTTTTACACAACAAGTTTTTTCAGATCCATTTTACATTGGTGTAGGTATTTATGATATAAAAACAGATTTTGATTTTTTTACTCCTAGTAGCGGAACAATTGAAGTTTCTCGTAATAATAAGACACCTATTATATTTTTGGGCACGGCAATACACCCAAATTTTGATATAGAAGTTACCTATGGTATGGGAACATCTTATAGTAATAATAGTAGTAATTCATCTGTATCTCCAAATTCTAGTTCAAAAATAGAACAAATATTTGGAGTAGAACTAATTGCTAAACAGCAGTTTTATGATGCTCTTGAAGGTTTTGTTAGAATTGGCTACACTGGCATAACTGAGAATACTAAATACCCCAACAATATTGAGCAAGAACTTGATAGAGTTGATTTATCTTATGGCGTTGGATTAAAGTATAAGATTAACGAAGAAGGTAAAATTCGCATTCTATATAACAAATTTCATGAAAAGCAATCTAGTAATACATCTAGTGGTGCTGATGTACAGATAAAAGGATACGGTGTTTTTTATGAAATGGATTTGTAACTTATAACTCTTAGTTACAAACTAAGCAATTAATTTGCTTTATATTTTAACCGCAAACTTCACCATATCCTACAATACTAGAAATGGATGTTAATGTGCTAGAAGCAGTGCTAATACTACCAAAACTACTAGCACTAATACCAGCCGATACACTAGCTAAGTCATTGTGTATATCAAAATAGTCGCGTGTAATTACAAAATAAAAAATATCTTTGCTATTTTTTTTAACTAATAATTGAACGCCATCATCTATATCTTCAATATATGCTTTGGGGTTAGTTATTAATTTTGCTCTAAATTCCTTGTCGTATAATAATTCTTGTGTTATTCCAGCCATAAAATTACTCCTATTAAAATCATAAATTATATCAAAATTAAACTATTTTATTAACTATTTTACATACTTATTTATACATTGTAGTATGTTATATTTTTTATTTATACCTTATAATCCCCTCTTATAACTTACTTTAGTTAAAAATTGATATTATTTGCAACCACCAGTAGTTATTGGATTATACCATTGGTATGTGCCATATGTAGCAGCAGCAGTGACCCCACCCAATGCAGATAAATTTATAACCTCGCCATTATGAGGAATAGCAATATATGTAGTTGTCTTAGTTGATTTAACGACTTTATACTCTATATCTTGTAAATCCTCATCAACAAGTTCCTTTATATAGGAGTTTGGGTTTGATGTTAATTTGGCACGGAATTCTTTGTTAGAAAGTTTATTGTAAAAGTTTTCTTTAGCGTTTGCCATTATTTTCTCCATATTTATATCTACTAACTACTCTGTTTCAAATTTTACCTAATGTAATGATGCTATTATTTATTAAATTTTGTTAAATTGCAATAGTATTTCATTAATAATTTATATAGTTTATATAGTTACATACAAATAATATTATTTAGTCCAACCTAAGGAGCATCTGATTAACCCTAATAAAATTATATAAGGCTTTTTAAGAGTGTTTGTTCAAGGCATTGTTTTGCAGTGCTACTTGTTGCTAAAACAAAAAATAATAACAAAGAAGAAATGCTCTTAAAACCTTACCCTATGGGACTTAGCCAAAAATTCTTAGGGTTGTTAATAAAAGCATATTCCTGCAAGCTTGTGCTACGCACGCAGAGCAGAGGCTCCCTAAATAACTATGATAATGTTCACTAACAAGCAAGGATAAAAATCTTTTTAAGAGTAAGTCATTACTAGTTAGTTTAACAATTTTTTAAATGCTGCACTATTCTTTCCATTTTCTCACATCGAGAACCTTTTATTAAAATAGCACTATCTTTATGTTCATCTAGTAGCAACCTAGCTAAGATATTTTTATTATTGTAATTTGTTACTTGGTAGTAATTATTATTGTCTGCTAAACTATAAATATAATCAATATTGTTATTATTAGCAAAATTAACAATATCTAAGTGTTTACTTTTACTATTATGTCCTAATTCTGCCATTAGCCCTAAAACTAAAACCTTCTTACAACTAAATTCAGATAATGTCATAATAGCAGCACGCATAGACTCTGGATTAGCATTATAACTATCATCAATAATAATATTATTTTTAGTTTTGTATAAACACATTCTACCATTTGTAGCTTTGGTAGACTCTAAACCTAATTTAATATCTTGCAAAGATATATTTTGTGATATAGCACAACAAGTAGCAGCTAGGGCATTTTCAATATTGTGCTTGCCTATTAGTTGCATACTAATATCTATAAATTTATCTTTGTGGTGTAAAGTAAAGCATAAACTATTATGATTTTGCGTAATATTACTAGCATATATATCACTATTTGTGCCAAATTTATAAATATTTTTAGTTTGTAAGGCGTCAGTAAATTTATCTTTGTAGGATAAATCATTATTTATTATAGCAATTCCTGTATCGTCTAAGGCTTGGTATATTTCACTCTTTGCCTGCACTAGATTATTCCAAGAGCCAAACTCACCTATATGGGCGTCTGTTGCATTAATTACTAGTGCTATATTAGGTTTTGCCAGAGTGCACAAATATTTTATTTCACACAAATGATTAGCACCCATTTCAACTACTGCGTATTTATGTTTAGTAGATAAATTACAAAGAGTAATTGGCACTCCAATATCATTATTAAAATTGCCCTCATTAATAAGAGTATTGGCAGATTGTTTTAAAATATTACCTAGCATATTCTTAGTGGTAGTTTTACCATTACTACCAGTAATAGCAAATACAATAGTTGGCACATTATTTCTAATAAATGCTGATATTTTGCCAAATGCTAAGCGAGTATTATCTACTAAAATCATAGGTAAACTACTAGTTATTTTTTTACTAATAATAACAGCAACAGCATCATTTTTTATGGCATCTGTAATATAATTATGCCCATCATCATTTTTACCTACTATGGCAATAAATAATGAGCCACCAACCACTTTACGGCTATCAATAACTATATTATCAATTTCTAGCTTAGAATTTATATATTCGCTATTATTTAGAATTTTAGCAATATTATTTAGTGTTATTAGTGGCATAGTTTGCTATCTCTATATCGTTTAGTTTAGTTTTTTTACTGCCTATAATTTGATATTCTTCACACCCTCTGCCTGCTATTAACAAACATTCATTTTCCACTAGATTTGTTATAGCGTAAGTAATAGCCTCTTTTCTATCAATAATTATTTTGGTTTTGCTATTATTAATACCCTTGTCAATATCTTGTATTATTTTATCTGAACTTTCACTACGAGAATTATCACTAGTTAGGATAATACTATTAGCCAATTTATCCGCAATAGCACCCATTTGTTGGCGTTTGCTTGTATCTCTATCACCACCACAGCCAAAAACTAGCACAATATTATGATAAGGATAATGGTTTTTTAGAGCCAGTAATGCCTGATATAGTGCATCTGGGGTATGAGCAAAGTCTATCCAAACTAGGCTATTATTAATTTTTTGCATTCTACCCTTAGGTGGCTTTAATTTAGTTAAGTATTTAATAATATTTGCAATATCAAAACCCAAAGAATAAGCAAATGATATAGTAGCTAAGATATTATATAAGTTAAATAATCCTAGCAACGGCAATTTAAAATGATTACCCTTAAAAGAACATAAAAAACCATTTTTTGTAGTTTTATAACTATCAAAAGTATAATAATTATTAAGTTTGCTATTTTTATCTAGACCATAGGCTATTTTTTTAGCATTGCTATTTAATTGATATATTTTTTTGCCAAAACTATCATCGTAATTAATAATCATAGTTTTTAAGTCTTTATTAAATAATTTTAATTTACTAGCAAAATAATTATCCATAGTTGTATGATAATCAAGGTGGTCTTTGGTAATATTAGTAAATATTGCACTATTTATAAAAAGTCCTGCTAATCTATTTTGTGCTAGTGCGTGCGATGATGCTTCTATGGAGTAGTATTTATAATTAGTGTAGTGTAGTATTTTATACAAACTAAAAATATCAGGCGTAGTATGCTGGGTGCTTTTATTTATATCAATAATATTACTATAACTTGCACTTTGAACTCCCAGAGTGCCTATACTAGCACTACTATTTGGCAATAAATGGTTTAATAATTGCATTATAAAACAACTAACAGTGCTTTTACCATTAGTACCTGTTGTGGCAATAATAGTTTTATTATTAGCATTTTGATATACTCTAATAGCCAATATATCTAGTTTATTAACTAAGTTTTTTAGTTTAATTACTTTATTTTTTACAATAGTATTATTGATAACAGTATTTTTATCAACTAATATTAAACAAGCACCATTATTTAATGCATCAAGTGCGTAATCAATGCCATTATTATTGCCTGTAATACTATCTAGGGCAACAAAAACATCATTCTTTGTTATAGTTCTACTATCTAGGCTAATATTTGCTATTTGTTTATCTTTATCAATAAAATAATCAATATCAGAATCTAATCCTGTTAATAATTTTTTAATAGTTATAGTTTTATTAAGCATATAATATATAATTGTATAATTATTATACACTGAGGATTATTGTATGGCTTTAACAAGAAGAGATTTTATAAAACTTATAGGTGCTGGTGCTGTAATTGGTGCTGGGGGTTATTATCTTAGTAGAGAGACAAATATAGTATTTGAAGATTTTTATAGTGTGCCAAGTTTTGGTAGCTCTAGAATACTACATATAACAGATACTCACGGTAATTTATTGCCTAATTATTTTCGCGAACCAAATGTAAATTTAGGTATAGGCAATGCTTATGGCAAGCTACCGCATATAGTTGGTAATAATCTTTTACAAAAGATGGGTTTCAAAAAAAATAGCCCTGAGGCTTATGCTTATACATATTTAAATTTTGAAAAACAAGCTAAAAAATACGGAAAAACTGGCGGTTTTGCTCATATAAAAACAGTTTTGGATACTCTAAGAGCATCAGCTGGTGGTAAAGATAATACCATAACAGTGGACGGAGGCGATACTTGGCAGGGCTCTGGGACTTCTCTTTGGACTAGAGGTGCTGATATGGTTGAAGCCTGTAACATATTGGGCGTAGATGTAATGGTTGGGCATTGGGAATTTACCTATAAAGAAGAAGAGGTATTAAAAAATATAGGATTTTTTAAAGGCGATTTTGTAGGGCAAAATGTTCGTATTTTAGAACAAGCATTATTTGGCGATGAATATATAGAAATGACCGAGAGGAACAATGGTAGAGGTTTATTTAATGAGGATGATGCACTGCCTTTTAAACCTTATGTAATGAAAACAGTGGGTAAAAATCGTATAGCAGTTATAGGACAAGCATTTCCTAGAACATCAAATGCTAATCCACAAAAATACTTTTTCCCAGACTGGTCTTTTGGTTTAAGAGAAGAAGAAATGGCAAAATTAGTAGCAGATATTAGAGCCAATGAAAAACCAGATGCTGTTATTTTAGTATCGCATAATGGTATGGATGTTGACTTAAAAATGGCTAGTATAGTAAGTGGTATTGATGCTATCTTTGGTGGTCATACTCACGATGGTGTGCCTAAGGCTATTGAGGTTAAAAATTCAGGTGGCACAACCTTAGTAACAAACGCAGGGTGCAGTGGTAAATTTATTGGAGTAATGGATTTTGATATAAAAGATGGCAGAATAAAAGACTACAAATATAAAATGCTACCTATTATTACTAATGTTATCAAAGCAAATGCTGAGATGACATCATTTATTAAAAAAATTCGTAATACTCGTTATGATAAGTCCGTAGTGGAAGCTAGAAATCCTAAAATGGCTAATAATCCTGCTAGATTAGGTAAAACTTACGATGAAATACTAACAGAAAAATTATGCACTACCGAGCAAACACTATACCGTAGAGGTAATTTTATGGGAACTTGGGACCAAGTATTAGTAAATGCTCTAAGAGAGGAATATAGTTCTGATTTTGCACTTTCTGCTGGGGTTCGTTGGGGAACTAGTGTGTTAGCTGGTGGTGTAGTAACTATGGAAGATTTGATGACAAATACCTCTATGACTTACGGGGAAACTTATAAATCTAGTATGTCAGGAAAACAATTAAAAGATATGTTAGAAGGTGTTTCTGAGAATTTATTCCAAAACGACCCTTACCTACAATCTGGTGGTGATATGGTGCGTATTGGCGGCATGGACTATACCATAGACCCTAATCAAAGCTTAGGTAATAGGATTAGCGATATGAAAAAAGATGATGGCACGCCAATAAATGATAGCACTATATATACAGTATCTGGTTGGGCGCAGGTAAACAGCATTGGCAAGGGTAGGCTAATGTGGGATGTTGCCGCTAGCTATCTTAGAAAACAAAAACACCTAGTGCTAAGCAAAATAAATAACCCTACCATTATCGGTGTTAAAGATAATCCTGGAATTGCTAATTATGCTGGAGAGTTGGGGTAAATCAAGGTTATATAACTAAGGTGGCACCTAATTCGCCTTGTTAGCTGTTATTTTCTATATTTCTCGTAACCCTTCAAAAAAACAACAAATATCTATCTCTAAGATTTTTACTATTTTAAATAAATGCTCAATAATAAACTACTATAGTAGTTTATAGAATTTAGCAGATAAATACACCTCCCATTCTTTTTGCTAATTTTTTTACTTGGAAGTTGGAGAAAGAAAATGAAAAAAATAATATTTTTAGTTTTTGCTAGTGTGTTATTAGTAGCTTGTGGTGGAGGTGGTAATAGTTCTTCATCAGGCTTTGCACCAGCAAATGCTGATGCCTTTAAAATAGTTTATATTCAATCAAATACTGTAAATAAAGCAAAGACAGTTATTGTGAATAATCAATCGTAGTTAGTACCTACAAAACACTAATTTTAAAATATCTAATAGCAATAAAACAATTTATGCACATTTACAATTAGATGAAAATAGCAATATGTTAAGCAATACTTTTATTAAATGGGTGCATACTGATAGTGGTAAGGTTTTATTATTTGAAAAGAAAAATATTAATTCAATTACTAGGCAAAATTGGGTAAATTTTACGCCCAATAAAAATTGGAATTCAGGCAATTATCAAGTAACTTTTTATCAATTTAATTCGGAGTTAAAGCCAATTATTTATGGCAATTACTATATTGAATGAAATAATTTTTCTATAATAAACCACCTGAGAATCTATTACAGCAGATTATTAATTCGTAGGTTATATTTAGATATTAAGCGATAAAATAACGAAAATAATTTAAATAAAGTTGCTAAAACAACAACAGTAGATACTTGGCTGGCTATCATCCATTTTATAAGGCGTATCTCTTTAATATATTGTTTTAACGATACTATCTAAAAAAAATAGTGATGATAAGTATCCTAATGTATGAGCCTTATAAGATATGTTTTTGATAGTTTATCGTGTAGGCTGTGGTTGTTTTTGTCAATTAGTTGGTATAAAAATCCCAAACCAAATACCAGAAAGCCAATAATAGCTGTAATAAACCTAATGACAATTTGTTTAGTGGTAATTGCTTTGTTATTAAAACTCACTAATTTAATCTTCCAAACCCTCATAGCTAGTGTTTGTCCTGATTTTTTCCAAGATATGTAAAAATAAAAAAAACTAACAGGGACGGTAATAATAAAAAAGAATATTGAATTGGGCTGATTATTTAGTAAATTAAGTGAACTAGTGATTATTACTGCTATCATACCTACGCTAAATAGCAATGAGAATAACAACAATAAATCGTATAAAATTACCATTATTCTACGCATTAGGCTAATGTTTGATTTCATAATAAAACTTTGACTAATTAAAACAATAAATTAGGGTTTATAGCAGTAGTGTTTAAATATACGCTCCAGTGTAGATGAGGTCCTGTTGCTCTTCCTGTTTGTCCTACGCTACCTAATTTATTACCTTGTTTTATATAATCACCAATGTTAACATTAATATCTTTTAAATGAATAAATGCACTTATTAGCCCCATACCATGATCTAAAAATACCGTTTTACCGTTGAAAAAAAACTCACCAGTTAAAATAACCACACCATCAACTGGTGCTATTACCTTAGTGCCTATATTAGCATAATAATCCAGCCCAGTATGTGGACGGCGTGGTTTGTTATTATAAAATCTTCTCAAACCAAAAGGACTGGTCAAAATACCCTTAACTGGGATAGTAAAATTATTATTTGCTATAGTCTTATTAGTAAAAGTATTGCGAGCTTTTTTTAAAATAACCCTCTCTTTTATTATTCTTTTTAAGTGCTGTTTATTAGGTGTTACATATTTTTTATTTTTACCTGTTAATGTTATATACTGGCTTTCATATTTATGCACTTTTGTGAAAAATTGTATAGTTTTAGTGCTATTTTCTAATATTGTTATTACATTAGTGCCTGATTTTGTTAATAAAGGTATACCAACTAATGCTTGGTAATGATTATTAATTTTTTGTAAATATATCTTTTTATCGCCAAAAAAAACCTGTGGATTTTTATATTTAGTATCTAAATCAATTACGGCAATACCGCCAGCAATTGGGGTATTATTAACATTAATAAAGGCATAACAAGTGCTATGAATTATTAGTATAAATAGTCCAATAATAGTTTGCATATTGAGTTATTTTTTATGTGAACTAATCTTATTAACCGTTGTCAGTAAACTACCGTTTAATAGTCTGATATTTATTTTATTGTTAATAGTTATACTATCAATAGTATTGATAGTTTTATTGTTAATATCACTACTTATGCTATAACCTCGGGCTATTGTTTGCAAAGGGCTTAATAATTCTAGTGTTTTTATGATATTTGCTAATTTTTGCTTTTTATTTAATAAGTAGTGTGTATTAATATCTTGTATTTTAGATTTTAGTTGTGCTAATTTATGATTATTATTTCTTAGCATGCTATTAATCTTGCTATTTAGGTCCGTAGTTAAATATATTTGTTGCTGTTTGCTATTGGCAATATTACTACTAGGTGATAGTTTGTAAAGTTGTTGTTGTTTGGTGTTTAAATATGCTTTGTATAAATTTATTTTAACTAGCATAGTTTTATTTATACTACTTATAATATTATCCAAGTGCTGAGATTTTTGGTTGACTAACTCTTGCGGCTTAATAATTCTATTACCTAGGTATGCTAACTGAGTTTGTTTATTAGCTAAGTAATTTTTTAATATTGCTGTTATTTTTTTTTGATAATTATTAAATTCTTGTATTTTTTGGTATCTATCAGGCGATGCTAATTCAGCGGCAGCACTTGGGCTGGGTGCTCTAAAATCAGCTACAAAATCACTAATAGTAGTATCTGTTTCATGTCCTATGGCACTTATTATTGGTGTTTTTGCCTTAAATATAGCAATAGCAAGTGCTTCTTCATTAAAACACCATAAGTCCTCTAAAGTGCCACCGCCTCTGGCAATAATTAAAACATCACAACATTTTTTATCAGCATAGTATAGAGCATTAATTACACTTTTAGCACAAGTATTACCCTGAGTTATGGTATCAAATAATAATAATTTTGCAAACGGGTATCGTCTTTTTAAGATATTGATAATATCTTGTATTACAGAGCCACTAGCTGATGAAATTACGCCTATTGTTTGTGGATATTGTGGTAGCGGTTTTTTATTACTTGTGTCAAATAAACCTTTTTTTGCTAACTTAGTTTTTAATTGCTCAAATGCTAGCGCTAAATTGCCTAGTCCCATTTGCTCAATTTTATTAATAATTATTTGTAAATCGCCCCTAGTTTCGTATATGGTGGTATTAGCGTGCACTAATACAGACAGGCCATTTTCTAACTTAAAATTACTATTTTTTTGACTTAGACGAAAAAAAACACAGCGAATCTGTGATTTGTTATCTTTTAGTGAGAAATATATATGCCCAGATGATGGATAACTTATATTGCTAATTTCGCCCTGTATCCAACAAGATGGGACATTATTAGCTAGAGTTTTTTTACATAAATTTAAAAAATTACTAATTGAATAAATTTCATCGGGGCTAAACATTATTTTTAGTATTTTGGGTTATTGTGCAACAGTCTCTTTAATAATACTAGCACTGCACCTGTGCTACCGTGTTGTTTATTACAAGAATAGTATGCAGCTACCACTGGGTGGTTTTTTAAATAATTAGCAACAAAGGTTTTTAGCACGGCATCATTATTGCTATTATTTAAGCCTTTGCCGTGGATAATTTTTATACAAGATAGATTATTTGTGCTAAATAAAAATCTATCTAATGCTATTTTTGCTTCTTGTTTTGTTAATCCGTGCAAGTCAATGCTATCTTCGGGCTGGATTTTGCCTTTTTTTAATTTATTGTATGCCCGAGTGTTTGCTATATTGCCACTATATTTAATTATTTTATTACCACTAATGGGTTTATTATTCTGCTCTGTATATTGGTATTTATTGCTATATATTGGTTTTTGATATTTATTACTTAGCAACTTAGGGATAATTTTTGGTATTTTTTTATTATTGTTTAGTGGTTCTACCCCGAGCATTGCTTCATCAAATATTGCTTTATCTTCTTTGCTAATCATACACAAGATTATAGCAAGTTTCGTATTTATAAGATTAGAATTATAGATTTTTTAATTTAGTATTGATGCGACTTTTCTTTCTAATAGCATTATTTTTGTGAATAAGACCCTTAGCAGCGGCTTGGTCAACTATTTTTTGCATTGT
Source organism: Gammaproteobacteria bacterium (assembly GCA_965222825.1). GTDB lineage: Bacteria > Pseudomonadota > Gammaproteobacteria > PS1 > Pseudothioglobaceae. Next base: position 61,333 of record OZ244964.1, read on the forward strand.
TACAAAAGCCTCTGTTGCTAATGATTTATTTTTTTCGTTTATGGCATTTAATGTTTTTTTAATATGGGTTCGTAGTCTAGCTCTTAGTCTTGAATTATGACTATTAAGTTTAATTGCCTGTCTTGCTCTTTTCTTAGAACCTGCTGAATTTGCCAAAATTTACTCCAAAATATAAAAAACTTTGACATTATACGCTATTTTTATTGCTGTGGTTGATATTAGTTAAAATTTCACTAATTACTCATCATTTGTTCTAGGTGCTAGAATTTCACGATTACCATTTGAATTCATAGATGATACAATACCAGCTATCTCCATATCTTCAATAATTCGTGCAGCACGGTTATAGCCAATTCTTAAGCGTCTTTGCAGACTAGATATAGATGCTCTATTGGTTTGTAAAACTATTTCAACTGCCTCGTCATACATAGAGTCTTTTTCACCAGTATTGCTATTATCTAAACTAGATGATCTATCTGTATCATCGCTTGCTTGTCGGGTTATATCTTCTATATAATTAGTTTTACTATTTTCTTTTAAGCTAGCACATACTCTACTTACCTCGTCATCTGATACAAAAGCACCGTGCACTCTAAGTAATTGTTTTTGTCCTGTTGTCATATATAACATATCGCCCATACCTAATAATTGTTCAGCACCACCTTGGTCTAGTATTGTTCTTGAGTCTATTTTAGAAGATACTCTAAAAGCTATTCTAGTTGGAATATTAGATTTTATCAAACCAGTGATTACATCAACAGATGGCCTTTGCGTTGCTATTACTAGGTGTATGCCTGCCGCTCTAGCTTTTTGTGCTAAACGTATAATAAGTGCTTCTACGCGTTTAGACTTAGTTCTATCTTCTTGGGCTAAGGCAGCTAACATATCAGCATATTCATCAATAATTATTACTATTAGTGGTATATGCTCTAACTCTTTAACTTGGTTACTATCTTTACTAAATGGGTCTATTAACGGCTCGTTATTTTTTATGCCTAGGGCTATTTTATTATTGATAGCAGATATATTTCTAACTCCAAATTTAGCTAATAAATTATAACGGTGTTCCATTTCATTTATTGCCCATCTAAGAGAGCTATACGCTTCATTCATATCAGTAATCACTGGTGTTAATAGGTGTGGAATGTCAGCATAAGTCGCCATTTCCACGATTTTTGGGTCTATCATAATCATACGAATATTTTTTGGCGATGATTTATATAAAATACTCAAAATAATAGCATTTAAGCCCACAGATTTACCCATTCCAGTTGCACCTGCTACTAATAAATGAGGCATTTTTGCCAAATCAGCTATAACAGGTTTGCCATTTATATCCTTACCTAGCGTTGCAGTTAGCGTTGACTTAGAGTTTTCAAAATCATTAGATGATAAAATTTCTTTTAGGGTAATTAATTCTCTTTTAGCATTTGGTATTTCTAACCCAATAACAGGCTTACCGGGTATTACATCAAGAATACGGACACTTTCAACCAATAATGCTCTAGCTAAATCTTTGTTAAGATTAATAATCTTGCTTACTTTTACTCCAGGCTCTAAACTTATTTCAAATTGTGTTACAACAGGACCAGGGGTTATAGTTTCAATATTGACATTAAAACCAAAATCTTTTAATTTAGCTTCAACTTGTCGAGACATAATATCCAAAGTGCTCTTTGAATAGCCGTTTTCTTGTTTTTTAATAGGATCAAGTAAAGATAGTGCTGGCAATGTATCTTGTTTATTATTAAATAGGCTACTTTGTATTCCGTGTTGTGCGTTAGCACTTGGTGTAATATCAGTATTTTTGTCTTTAATTTCTGGCTCACTCTTTTTGAGCTTAGTAGTATCTTTAATAACTTGCAACCGATCTTTTTTAATAGTTTTTATTTGTTCTTTTTGTTTTGAAATATGCCTTATGTGCGATATTTTGCCTATTATTAGAGCAAATAAATATGTTATTACTCTACCAGTTTTATCAAATAATAATAGCCAAGATAAATATCCAGTTAGGCTAAGTGATGCCATTATTAAACTTACATATACTATATTAATTGATTGTCCAAATAATACTGATAAATACTTCTGCAGCATTAAACCTATCCAACCTCCAGACTCAGGATTAAAATTATTTGCCGCAAATCCTGATACCAGAACCAATAAAATTATAAAACCAATAAAATTATAAAATAATTGCAGGTAATTTAATCCATTACCAGTATTTATTTTTCTATAATATTTGACTAATAATAAAATTAATACTATTGGAATTAAATAAGAGCTATGCCCAAACCATAAAAATAAAAATTCTGATAAATAAACACCAACTCTACCGCCCCAGTTTATAATAATAGTGCTATTATTGCCACTTTGTAACCAAATATAGTCAGAACTAGAATGCGTTATTAATGAAGTTAGTAAAAATAAATTAAAACCAATCATAATAATTAGCACTAATTCGTATAACCTAAAGTGATGCAGTTTATAGTTGGATAAATTATTATTTTGATTATTTTCTTTCATAGTTAAATAATAGTATTTATAATATTAACAGCCTCATATTATAACAATTATTACAAGGATTATATGATTAACATATCCATTTTATTTTCTAACCCACAAGTCGTATTTGTGGGTATATATTAGTAACTACTATGCTTAATGAAATTTACCATAAATTAATTATTATTGGCTCAGGTCCTGCTGGTTATTCTGCTGCAATTTATGCTGCACGGGCAAATTTAAACCCTGTTATTATTACAGGACTAGAACAAGGTGGGCAACTAATGACTACCACAGATGTTGATAATTGGCCCGGTGATAATAACGGTGTGCAGGGTCCTGATTTAATGGAGCGAATGCAAGAGCACGCAGAAAGATTTAATACTAAAATAATAAATGATATTATAACAAGTGTAGATTTTAGTAATAAGTCACTTATCCTAAATAGTGCTAGTAACATTTATAAAGCTGATGCTGTTATTATAGCAACAGGTGCTAGTGCAAAATATTTAGGTTTAGAATCAGAGGAAAAATTTAGAGGCAAAGGTGTTTCTGCTTGTGCAACTTGTGATGGCTTTTTTTATAAAAACAAGGAAGTAGCAGTAATAGGTGGTGGTAATACTGCTGTGGAAGAGGCATTGTTTTTAGCAAATATTGCTAAAAAAGTTGTAATAGTGCACAGAAGAGATAAATTTAGTTCTGAAAAAATTCTTAGTGAGCAGTTAATAAATAAAGCAAAAACTGCCAATATAACCATTGAATATAACAGCGTTTTAAACGAGATATTGGGCGATAATACGGGTGTTACTGGCATTAGAATTACAAATAATGACGGCATAACTAAAAAACTACCAACACACGGAGTATTTATAGCCATAGGTCACAAGCCAAATACTGATATATTTGTAGGGCAATTAGATATGACAGGCGGTTATATTAACACAAAAAGCGGTACTAAGGGCAATGCAACAAAAACTAGTGTTAAGGGGGTTTTTGCAGCAGGGGATGTTACTGATAGTGTTTATAGACAAGCCGTTACCTCTGCTGGTTCTGGCTGTATGGCAGCTTTAGATGCCGAGAAGTATTTAGACCAACATGAATAATTATAATAAAATTAGACTTGACTTATTGATAAATATATGTTATTTTGCAAACATAGGTAATGAGACTGTTGCACGGCAACCTAAAATTCTAAAAATAACTCAAACACGGATATTTTAGCAGATTTTATTTATTCTTTGCCACCGTGCAACAGTCTCGTAATATTAAAATAGGAGGTGGATAATGATAAAATTTCAATTGAAAAATTTATTAATATTTTTAAGTATTACAATACTATTTGTTGGAAGTGTAATTGCAAATGAGAGGTATGGAAAACAGAAGGTTGTTTATCATGTTAATTATGATGACCCAAAAGCCCAAGCAGGTGCTTTGCGTAATATTCAAAATCATATTAATGCGGTAGGTGCTAAAAACTTAGACCTTAAAGTAGTTATGCATGGAGTAGGATTGTCATTATTACTTGACCCTGAAGCATTGCAAAACACAAAACTGAAATACGGTAATGCCACAGATGTTATGCAAGCAAGAATTTCTGGTTTAAAAGATCAAGGCGTAGGCTTTCAGGTGTGTGCTAATACTTTGCGGGGTAAGAAAATAAGTTATGAGGATGATCTTTATGATGTGGACAAAGCGGATGTAGTGCCAAGTGGTGTTGCTGAACTGTCTCGTTTGCAACAAATGGGCTATACTTATATAAAACCATAATCAATAATAGTATTTATAATTACTTTAATTATATTATGTCCTTAATGTAATGCTCTACAATAAGTATTATCTTAGTTTTTATAAACTTTATTATAAGTTTAAAAGTTAAAAGAAGTAATTAAAAATAGAATAAAGCAAATAGCCATTGACCCAAAAATAGCTATCCAGTTAAAAGCAAATTTAAAATCTTATTGGAAATTAAGATACAGCAATTACAGAATTATTTATAGTTTTGATGATAAAAGTATTTATTTTTATGCTTTAAATCATAGAAGTAAAGTTTATAAGAATATATAATTTAAACCCAAGTGTTGCACTTATTGGTTGAATTCGCCTGATTTTAGTTTTAGCCTTAGAGCATTAAGTGCTATAAATCCTTGTGCGTCTTGTTGATTATAACTACCTTTGTCATCTTCAAAAGTAGCAATTTCTTTGCTAAATAGGCTATTTTTTGATTTTCTGCCAACAATAACTACATTACCTTTGTATAGTTTTAAACGCACAAAACCACTAACATTTTTTTGGGTATTATCAATTAGAGCTTGCATTGCCTCTCGCTCGGGAGAAAACCAAAATCCATTGTATATAGTTTTAGCGTATTTTGGCATTAATTCATCTTTTAGGTGCGATGCCTCTCTATCTAAGGTTAAAGACTCTATAGCCCTGTGGGAGCGAAGCATAATAGTCCCTGCTGGGGTTTCATAACAACCTCTAGACTTGATACCAATAAAACGATTCTCGACAATATCAGCCCTACCTATACCGTGCTTGCCTGCTATTTTATTCAAACTATACATTACCTCAGCAGGTGATTTTTTTGCCCCGTTTATAGCAATAATATCACCGTTTTTATATTCTAATTCTATGTATTGTGCATAATCAGGTGCATCTTCTAACTCGCTAGTTAATCGCCACATATTTTTATTAGGCTCTTGATAAGGATCTTCTAATTCTTCGCCCTCATAAGATATGTGTAATAAATTTGCATCCATAGAGTATGGTGATTTTTGATTTTGTTGTTGATAGTCTATGGCTATATTATGTTTTTTAGCATAGGCTAGTAAATCAGAACGAGAATTAAATTGCCATTCACGCCATGGAGCAATTACTTTAATATTGGCATCTAAGGCATAAGCATTTAACTCAAACCTGACTTGATCATTACCCTTACCAGTAGCACCATGAGCTATGGCATCTGCACCTACTTCTTTGGCTATTTCTACTAATCTTTTAGATATTAGTGGTCTAGCAATAGCAGTTCCTAGTAGATATTCACCCTCGTATATAGTATTAGCACGAAATACTGGAAATACAAAATCTCTGGCAAATTCTTCGCATAAATTTTCAATATATATCTGCTTAACACCTATTGCCTTAGCTTTTTTGCGTGCTAGTTCTACCTCTTCACCTTGGCCTATATCAGCGGTAAATGTTATTACCTCAGCTTTATAAGTATTTTGTAAATATTTGACAATAATACTGGTATCTAAGCCACCAGAATAAGCTAAAACAATCTTATTAACACTCATAGTTCATAATAATTAAAATCTTTTTCTAGTAGCACCTCGCCATCTTCTTTGACCACTTGCACCTTCCAAATGCCAAGCCAATTATGCCAAAGATTTTTAGAAGACCATGTTCGCCAACGAATACCACCAATATATAACTTAACTTCTGCCATTATTCTGCCTTGATACAACCATCTGTGAATAATTGTTTCATCTTGTAAGTTACGAATATTAGTAAAAAAGAATATTTTTTTTAGTTTATTATCGCTAGAATCAATAATATCTTGTGGCTCTCTATTGTTAATATTTTTTGCAAATACTGCTTGTGAAATATTAGCAGTTAGCCAATTTTTTGGCTTTTTTGCATTATCGTTAGTATTAAAATGATTTTTAGCACTTATTTGACCGCTAAATATTGTATAACTCAGTAGTATTAAAAAAATTGTTATAATTTTCATTGCATAATTATTAGTGCTATTAAAAAAATGCTATAATTTGCTAATTATGTTTTTTTGCAGTTAAATTATTTAGATAGTTTAGCAATAAACCAGCTTTTTTATCTTTTTTAGCATTAGCTTTTTCTGCCCAGTATATAGCCTTATCAATATCTTTTTCTACTACATTGCCTTGTAAATACATAATTGCTAGATTAGTTTGTGCCATAGCCAAACCTGCATTTGAGGCAGCAGATAACCAGTAAAAAGATTTTTGCTTATCTTGTGGTAAAAACTGCCCTTTGTAATAAAGCATAGCTAGATAATATTGGGCATAGTTATCGCCATTTTTTGCCATGTTAATAGTATTATCTAAATAATCTTGCTGTATTATTTCATTATTACTCGTTGGTAGTTGTTGTATTGGGGTTTTTATTTGCTTAGTAGTTGTTATTATATTTTTTGACTTTGTAGTTGTATTAGTAGGTTTTTGTTTGCTATTTTTTCTTAAACTAATAGTATTTTTGTTATCAGCAATTAACTTCTCTAAGTTTTGGTCAATATTTTGTCTGCTATAATCAAGTTTTTTATCCAATACACCACCAGCTAAATTATTAACATTTATATTTTCTTTGCTTGTTTTAATATTTATTTGTAGTTTAGTTTTAGTAGGCTCTTGGGCAGTTTTTTGCTTATTTTGTAAAGATTCTAATTTTTCTATTGCTAAACTATAATTTTGGTTAGCTGATTTTTGTAACCATTGTAGTGCATCAGTATCTTTATTTTGCTCGTATAAACTTATTGCTAACTCGTATTGTGCTTTTGCATATCCTGATTGGGCCGCTCTTATTAGCCATATATTTGATTTTGCAATGTCCTTGGGGACTACCAACCCCTTTTTTAGTAATAAACTTAGGTTATATTGTCCTGCTGGATGTCCTTTTTGTGCTAGTTTTAATAATATAGCACTGGCTATTTCTGGGTCTTTTTCAATATTTTTACCAATTAGTAATTGCTTTGCTAAATAATACTGTGCTTCTACATTTCCTTGCTCTGCTGCTTTTTTATACCAGTATAATGCCTTGGTATAATTTTTTTCAACACCTTGCCCTAACTGGTATCTAAGTGCTAAACTGTATTGAGCTCTAGCATGATTTTGCACCGCAGCTTTTTGGAATAATGCTACTGCTTTTTTAGAATTTTTTTCAACACCTTGTCCTAATTGGTATCGAAGTGCTAGACTGTATTGAGCTAGTGAAAAACCTTGCTCTGCTGATTTTTTAAATAGCACCACAGCCTTAGCAATATCTTTTTTAACGCTATTTCCTGTTAAATAAATAGTTGCTAGATTATATTGTGCCTCCATATTATTATTATCTGCTGCTTTTTGATACCATTTAATAGACTCAGGTATATTTCTAATTTCTTGAACACCTTTTCTATAAATAACAGCTACTAAATATTGTGCTAGTGCATAATTTTTATTAGCAGCTTTTAATGCCCATTTTAGAGCTTGTTTGTCATTTTGTTTAACAAGTAAACCTGTTCTATATAGTATTGCTAAGCGATATTGTGATAACACAAAACCGTTTTCTGCTGATTGTTTGTATAAAGATAGAGCTTTATTCTTATCTTCTTTTTCAAAAAATTTAGCTAGATAATACTGTGCTTCAAAATCGTATTGCTGTGAGGCTTTTTGATACCATTGTTTGGCTTTTTCTAGGTCTTTTTCTACACCTATACCACCCTCATAAAGTCTAGCTAGATTAAGCTGTGCTGGAGTGTAATTTAAATTAGCGGCTTTTTTATACCACTCAATAGCTTTATTATTATCCTTTTTAACACCCTTGCCGAGTCTATACATTACCGCTAAATTATATTGTGCAGCAGCAAAATTTTGTTGTGCGGCTTTTTTATACCAATAAAATGCTTGCTCTAAGTCCTTATTAACGCCAATACCATGATAATAACTATTAGCAACATTAAACTGTGCTGATGCATATCCTGCCTTAGCAACCTGCATATACCAATATAATGCCATTTGATAGTTTTGTTTGACATTAATACCATTATGATACATATTACCTAGACTAAATTGGGCACGAACATCGCCTTTCTTGGCAGTTTTGGTTAATTGTTTTAGTAATTGCTCGCTGTCTAAATTAGTATTATGGTCTTGGGTATTTTGTGCTGAGTGCACTTTTTGATTATCATTTTTTGCCTCTAGTAGTTGTAGTGCATTGCCATTATTTGCAATTATCAATAAACTAATACCAAAAAATAATCTTATATTATTGTAAGCAATGTTTTTCATAAAAAAACTTATAAAAATAATAAATGCTATTTTATAACAAGAAACTATTACTTAGCAACAAATAATTGCTAAGATAATCACTAGGAATTTCTTTCTATTTCTTTCTTTATAAAATATAACCGATAAAACTATTAGAACAAATATAGAATAAGCAATTATTTTATATACAATTCATATAGGTCCAGCTTCATACGCTGAAAAAATATAATAGAAAAATATAATATTTAATATTCAACACAAACTAAAAAATAAAATACCCTTTAATTTTTTTTAGGATAGTTTTTTTTTATCTTTTTTTAAATGTTTAATATTAGCAAAAATTGTAACTAAAATTCTAAATAAACCTTTCTTAAACAAATATATATAAGTTGATATTTTTTTATACTTTTATAATTTTTTATATAATTGTAATAATTTATTTCTGTGAATAATATTTTCTATCCATAATAAGTGATAAATATTATTTTTGTAGTTAAGGTATTTTTCACATTTAAACTCATTCACTTGTTCTATTTCTAGAGCATTTTTTTTAAAATATTTCCTCATATTATTGGTTATATCTGTTATATCACTAAACCCTAATTTTTTATAAAGTTTTAATACGCTATCCTTCTTTACTGCACCAAATGCATATTTAATATTTTTAGCTTCAAAAGCATAGAATAAATTTACTAATAAAATTATCAGTGCTGGGCTATTTTTGTAGTTATTAGAAATTGAAATACGGTTAATTTCAGCTGTTTTTCTTCTTCTTTGTGTTATTAATTTTGGAAGGGAAATAAATTTTTCAAGCTCAAATCCTGATTCTTCTATATCGCAATAATAGCGTAAAACACCTACAATACTATTATCTTTTTCTATGGCTATCCAATTACATTTATAGGTAAAATCATCAATTAATAATGGGTTAGTTTTATTTATTATTGCTAGACCTATAGGATTGTTTTTTACAGGATACCATTTTTGTTTTAAAATGTATGATTCATATAAAAATTGAGAGCATTTTTTAGCAAAGTATTTTGTATTTTTGGATGTAATTTTCCACTCATTTTTAGAGTATTTATCATTAGGAATCATATAATATTAAAGTAAAATACATTGGTTTTAGTAAAATTTATAGTTATTGCAACAAATAACCAAAGTTAACCATAAATAGTCCAGTAAGTAAAAAATATATTTACAGTAATCTAATTCGTGTAATTATTAGAGGTTTTCTAAACACCTTAGTTTTACATCATCTAAGGTGCCAACGCCGTTAATGTCGTAATATTTAGGTGCGTTTTTGTCCTTTTTAGCCCAGTTTTTATAATAATTAACCAATGGCTGTGTTTGCTTATGATACACAGCTAGGCGAGATTTAACAGTTGCTTCATTATCATCATCTCGTTGCACTAATTCCTCACCTGTTATATCATCTTTATTTTTAACTTTGGGTGGGTTATAAATAATATGGTATGTGCGTCCAGAAGCTAGGTGTGCTCTACGACCTGACATTCTAGTAATAATATCATTATCTGCTACTTGAATTTCTATTACACAATCAATGACAATACCATCATCTTTTAAGGCTTGAGCTTGAGCTATTGTTCTTGGGAAGCCATCAAATAAAAAGCCGTTTTTACAATCAGGCTCTTGAATTCTTTCTTTAACCAAGCCAATAATAATATCATCAGATACTAAATTGCCAGAGTCCATTACTTGCTTGGCTTTAATGCCTAATGGTGTACCTGCTTTTACCGCACCACGAAGCATATCACCTGTTGATATTTGCGGAATTGATTTATACTTAGATATATTTATTGCCTGAGTGCCTTTTCCAGCACCTGGTGGACCTAATAAAATAATTCTCATATTTATCCTTAAATTAAACTTTAAATGCTAGTAATTTTTTAACTACTTTTATTTTTTTTAGCACTACATAATCAGGCAAACCATTCTTGTATGGTGGGTAATCCTCGCCAAGAATTAAGGGCTGTAAATAATCACGACATTTTTTAGTAATACCAAAGCCATCTGCTGAGATAAAGTCAGTAGGCATCATTTTTTCAACATTTGCTACCTCGTTTAGTTCGGCACAACCAATCTCCCACGAATAAGGATTATTTGAAGTGCGAACTATTGTAGGCATTACTGAGTTTTTACCGCTAATGGCAAATTCAACAGCTTTTTTACCTAATTCGTAGGCTTGTTTAGTATCAGACTTTGATGATAAATGCCTAGCAGACCTTTGTAGATAATCAGCAACTGCCCAATGGTATTTATAACCTAAATTATCCTTAATTAAATTTGCCACAACAGGAGCGACACCGCCTAATTGTGCATGACCAAAATCATCTCTTGTGCCTTGTTCAGCTAAAAATCTGCCATCATCCCATTTAGTGCCTTCTGATACTACAATGGTGCAATAACCAAATTCTTTAACATTTTTATCCACTTTTGCTAAAAACTTTTTTTGATTAAAATCTACTTCTGGAAATAAAATTACCACAGGAATATCACTACTAACTAAGCCACCAGCAGCAGCTATCCAGCCTGCATGCCTGCCCATAACTTCAAGCACAAAAATTTTAGTTGAAGTTGCTGCCATTGACGATACATCAAAACTAGCCTCCATAGTAGAAACCGCAATATATTTAGCAACCGAGCCAAACCCAGGACAATTATCAGTAATAGGTAGATCATTATCTACGGTTTTAGGCACATGAATTGCCTGAATTGGATAGCCCATATTTTTTGATAATTGGGAAACTTTTAAACAAGTATCTGCACTATCTCCGCCACCATTGTAGAAAAAATAACCAATATTATAAGCTTTAAACACCTCTATTAGTCTTTGATATTCGCGTTTGTTTTCCTCTAAGGATTTCATCTTATAACGACAAGAACCAAAAGCCCCAGAAGGTGTATGCCTTAATGCTGAAATATCAGCTACTGATTCCTTAGATGTATCAATTAAATCTTCACTAAGCACTCCAATAATACCATTTTTACCAGCATAAACCGTGCCAATTTTATCATTATGTTTTCTTGCGGTTTCAATAATACCACAAGCAGAAGCATTAATTACTGCACTAACCCCGCCAGATTGAGCATAAACAGCATTTTTCATATTTGTATTGTAAAATTAAAAGTTGTATATTATAGTCGTTCAGGTTGGACTATTATAGCCTAAATAAATAATTAGTTGATTATTTAGAAGGGTAGTTAAACTAACTGTTTTATTGTAGTGTAATGTTATTAATTAGTCTATAATTGAATAGTTTTTAATGTAAGATAGTTCAAAATTATGAATAAAGAATTAATCAAAATAATACTACAAGACAGCATAACTATTAGAGAACAAATACTAAATAATGATAATATTGTTAATAATATTGCTAAATTAGCAGAATTAGTGCTAAAAACTCTGCAAAATGATAACAAAATAATTCTAGCTGGCAATGGTGGTAGTTTTGCTGATGCTCAACATATAGCGGCAGAATTTATTGGCAGATTTTTACAAGATAGAAAACCGCTAGCGGCAATATGTTTGGGAACTAATTTATCAAGCACTACAAGTATTAGTAATGATTATCACTTTAATGATATTTTTGCAAGAGAGTTATCTGCTATAGGACAAGCAGGCGATTTATTTATTGCTATTAGCACCAGTGGCAAATCACAAAATATAATTAATGCAGTAAAAATTGCTAAAAAAAATAATATAAATATCTTTTGCCTACTAGGCAATGATGGCGCCAAACTAGCTAAATACGATAATATAACTATTACATCCAGCAATACTGCAAGAATCCAAGAAATACATATTACCATAGGGCATATAATATGTGCTATTGTTGATGAAAATGTAATAACAAAATAATGCTGTGGTATCAAAAAATAAAACAATACTAATAACAGGTGGCTCTGGGCTACTTGCTACTAATTGGGCTGGTGAGATTAAAAATAACCACAGTGTTATACTACTATTACACAATAAAAATATTAGCCTAGATGGTATAAAAACCATCAAATTAGCAAATATTAGCAGTGCAAATATTAGTAAAATAATAACCGATAATAACATAGATATTATTATTAATACTATTGGACTTACTAGCGTTGAAAGGTGTCAAAAAAATCCTCTACTGGCAAAAAATACTAATGCAAAAACTGCTAAAAATATCGCTATTGCCTGTGCTAAGAGTAATACTAAGTTAGTCCACATATCCACAGATCATTTATTTGATGGTAGTAAAAAATTAGCAACAGAAAAGGATAACCCTAAGCCTATAAACATTTACGCACAAACTAAATTAGACTCTGAGAAAGCAATACTAAAATACAAGCCAAATAGCCTAATAATACGCACTAATTTTTTTGGCTATGGCACAGATTATCGTCAATCATTTAGCGATATAATAATATCAACACTCAAAAATAACAATGAACTAGAATTATTTAATGATGTTTTTTACACCCCTATTTTAATTGCTGAATTAGTCAAAAGCGTGCACCAACTAATAGAACAAAAAGCAAGCGGTATATTTAATATAGTTAGTAGTGAGAGAATTTCAAAATATGAATTTGGCTTAAAAGTTGCAAAAATATTTAATCTAAATACTAAACTAATTAAATCAATTAGTATAAATGATAAGAAAAGTTTAATAACCCGTCCGAAAGATATGAGTTTGTCTAACAAAAAACTAATAGCAAAACTTAAAAAACCTATACCTAGTATTGACAAGCAGATTAAAATTTTAAAAATACAGCAAAGTAATCATATACAAACTAAATTAAACATTATTCCTTATGGCAAACACTATATTGATAATGATGATATAAATGCTGTTATTAAAGTGCTAAAAAGTAGGTTTTTAACTCAAGGACCTAAGATTAATGAGTTTGAAAATAAAATAGCTAAATATGTTGATGCAAAATATGCGCTCGCACTATCTAGTGGCACGGCAGCCTTGCACCTAGCTGCTTTAGTTCTTGGTTTAGGTAAAGGCGATAGCGTTATTACCTCGCCTAATACTTTTGTTGCAACTAGTAATGCTATTTTATATGTTGGTGCAACGCCGGTATTTGTTGATATTGATAATAAAACTCTTAACATAGACCTAAGTGCATTAGAGCAAGTAATTATTAATAATCCAAAAGTTAAAGCGATATTTCCTGTGCATTTTGCTGGCTTAGCTTGTGATATGGCTGTTATTAAACAATTAGCAGATAAATACAAGCTTTTTATTATTGAAGATGCCGCTCATGCTCTTGGTGCAACTTATAAAGATAATTCAAAGGTAGGTAATTGTAAATATTCTGATATGACAATTTTCTCATTTCATCCTGTAAAAGGCATAGCGGCAGGTGAAGGCGGTGCAATTACTACTAATAATAAGCAAATTTATTCTAAATTATTTATGTTAAGAAGTCATGGTATTACCAAGGGCAATTTTGAGTTCCCTGGTATAAGCGTTGCTGATAATACTCTAATGAACAAAAAAGAAGCCTTAGAAAATAGTAAACTAAAACGCTGGTACTATGAAATGCAACAACTTGGCTTTAATTACCGTATTACTGATATACAGTGTGCGTTAGCAATATCACAAATGAATAAAATTGATAAATTTTTATCTCGTAGAAAAGAAATTGTCAAAAGATATGATAAAGCATTTAATAAAAGTAGTATTATCACACTAAACCAAAAAAAATACCGTAATTACAGCTCGCATCATATATATACCATCAGTATTGACTTTAAAAGACTAAAAATTACTAGAAATAGGCTAATGACAAAACTAGTAGCAGAAGGCATAGGCTCACAAGTTCACTATATACCAGTTGTATCACAGCCTTATTATCAAAATTTAGGATATAATATAGCAAACTACCCCATAACCAAAAAATACTACAACAACGCACTATCAATACCACTTTATTATTCTTTAACAAATGATGAACAAGATTATATAATAAAGATATTATTAGATATAATAGATGAAAATAAAATAACCAAATAACATAATTTATTTGTAAAAATTAGTTTTATTTGCCAAATATAAAATATTATATTTGGTTATATGTTATAATACCAACTGCTATTTTTGTATCACTTATAAATAAAAAATGAACTACAAAACAGAACAAGAAGATTTTTGGGCTGGACATTTTGGCGATGATTACATAAATAGGAATCAAGGTGAAAATATTATAGTTAATAATATTGCTTTGTTTGCAAAAATTCTAAATAAAACTATATCTGTATCAAGTATATTAGAATTTGGTGCTAACATAGGACTTAATTTACAAGCAATTAAACAATTATTACCTAAGGCTTCATTGTCTGCTATTGAAATAAATAAAAAAGCAGCAGACCAACTTAAACTGCTTAACTATATTGATGTTTATAATACTTCTATTTTAGATTTTAAAATTAATAATACTTATGACTTATCAATTATCAAAGGTGTTCTTATTCATATAAGTCCAAATGAATTACCAAAGGTGTATGAAAAACTATACCAATCAAGCAATAAATATATTTGTATATCAGAGTATTATAGCCCTTACCCTGTTGAAGTAAGATACCGTGGTTACGAAAAAAAACTTTTTAAGAGAGATTTTGCTGGTGAAATGCTAGATAAATATCTTGACTTAAAACTTATTGATTATGGTTTTGTATATCATAGAGATAATAATTTTCCTCTAGATGATAGTAATTGGTTTTTATTAAAAAAGTGCTAAAAAAATTATGAAAAGCTATAAACAACACCTAGTAAGTTCTAACTCATTTGGAGAAAAAATAAATACCATTAAAAAACCGGTATTTCGTGGATCTGCTATATTTACTATTATAAATAATAAACAACTAAAAACAAGAATTCTTTATATGGGTTATTGGTTGGTAAAAAGACACATTAAAGAAATTTGTTTGTTAGCAACATTAAGAAATAAACAGGGTAATATATTATTAAGAGAACAAAATCTTATTTCACAAAGCAAATCAGAACAAGTTGATGTTAGTACAATGTTGCTAAAAACAGATTATGCAAATACTAACTTTATAGGCTCTATTGAGTTAGAAATTTTTTCTACTGTTGACTTAGTCTTTCCATATCCAGCATTTGTTGTTAATTACTATAATAAATTTGCTTCTACTTTTGTACACACTACTGGCAGAATATATAATGATATTGAAGATACTTTAGATAATGAAACAACGCAAGTTAAAGAATCTGGTTTTGATTTATTTGCATGTCAAGATTCTGAGCCGTTTTTTACATTTGTAAATGGCTATATTGAAAATAATGCTTCAATACAGTTAGAAATAATTAATCATAAAAACAAGATATACTATGAAAATATAGAATTAGGTACAACTAAGCCATTAGAAACTGTATTTGTTAATTTAAAGGACTATATACCAGTCAAAGATATGTTAGATGGGCAAACTGGCACAATGAAAATTAAGCATAATTTATCAGGTTTCTTTCCTAGATTTATTGCTGGTAATTTATCTAAAAAAACTGGTACTATTGCGGTTACACATACTTATTATGATAACTCTGATAATACAAAAAAAGACGCTTATTGGTACAATAACCATAAAGACATATTAAATGATAGTATGGTTTATGTGCCATTATTTCTAACAAATAATTATTATACACAACTCAAATATTATCCAATTCACTCACCATCAGATTTTACAACTGACATAGAATTTTATAATAAAGATGGCAGATTACTTGATAGTATCAAAAGGCACATAACAATAAAAAAATATGATAATAATTATTTTTCTATTAATTTTAAATCACTAGCAAATAAATTAAAATTAGACTATAGCGATATTGCTGGTGCAAAACTAATTAATAATTATACAAATAAAAAAAACATACCAACAAGACTAAAATATGGCTTAAATGTTGGCATTGAAAATACAAGCTTTGATATGCCAACTAATATTTGTTTTTCACCTTCTATATCAAACATAAAAACTTTAGACAAAAAAGGATCTTTTAGATGGCTGCCTTTATTAAATACTTTTAACTCTATTGCTACAATAGATAATAGCAGTTATGTTAAAAACTATAAACAATTGGCAAACATACAGTTAACATTTTATAGACAGCAAGATACAAAAATAATTACTAGAAACTGCATTGTCCCTGCTAATGGTAGAGAAGATATTACTATTGATAAAGAATTGGGTAATTTCTATCAAAATATGCCTGGCTGGATGACTATTAAAAGCGATACCTCTTTCACTAAAGCATGGTATTTTGAATTGAATAATAATGGTATTATGGGCGGTGATCATTCTTTTTAAGAAATGAATATTTGTATTACTAAATTACATAAATGAAATTAAATAATCCAGAAGTGATTATAGAGTTTGCAAATTTTCATGGTGGAAATAAAAAAACTTTAATAAATGCCGTTGATATTTGTAAACAATTTAAGTATAAAAATAAATCAATTAAATTACAAGTATTCTCACCGGATGGATTATCAGCAAAAGACTTTAAATTATATAGTTTGTATAAACAACTCTATTTTTCACCAAAAGAGTGGGAATATATAATAAATTATTCAAATAATAACCTTAAAGTATGGTTAGACATCTTTGATATTTATGGTGTGTCTATTTTAAAAAAACATATAACTAAAATTAAAGGTATAAAATTACAATCTTCTGTTTTAGAAAATCTTGAAGTATTTGAAAGTTTATCTAGTGTCAATGTAAGTAAATTAGTATTAATATTAAACATCTCTGGATTTATTATTAATAACATAATAGACATAGTTAAAAAGTTTGATAATATAGGTTTTAAAGAAATTATTCTCCAAGTAGGCTATCAATCATATCCTACTAAAATATCAGATTCAGGGTTACAAAAAATTACAACTATAAAAGAAGTATTAAACAATAGTATATGTTTGGCAGATCATTTAGATGCAAATGATAATTTTGCTACTATATTACCAATCATAGGCTTATCCATGGGGGCTAGTTTAATAGAGAAACATATTTGCATTGAAAGAATAAATACAAAATATGATTTTTATTCTGCATTGGAACCAAAAGAATTTAATATTTTATTTAACAATATAAAAAACTATACACATGCTACACAAGGAAATTTTATATCTAAATCTGAAAAAAAATATCTTAATGATTCTATTCAAATACCTATTGCAAAACATAATATAGGTAGTAATACTTTAATTTCACCAAATGATATTATTTTTAGAAGAACATCACAAGAAGGTTTAAATTATACTAATATCAATAATTTACAACAAAATTTATTTATATTAAAAGATAGAATTGTTAAAAATCACTCTATAAAAGAAAATAATTTTAAAAAAGCAAGAGTAGGAGTTTTAGTAGCTGGAAGATTAAAATCATCTAGATTAAAAAGAAAGGCTTTATTGCATATCAATGGTGTTACATCTATTGAGCGTTGTTTAGAGCAATGTTTGAAAATTAAACATGCTGATATAGTTATATTATCTACATCAGACAATGAAGAAGATTTAGAATTGAGTAATTGCACGCTTGATAATAGGGTTAAATTTAATCAAGGAGATCCTGAAGATGTAATTTCTAGACATCTAGTTGCCTGCCATAAATATAACTTAGATGTTATTATTCATTTAACTGCAGACTGCCCTGTTGTCTCTTATGAGATTGCAAATTATTTACTAAAATCTCATTTTAAAACTGGTGCTGATTATACTTCAGCATCTCAAGTATCTGTTGGTACTGGCTCTTCTATTATAAATGTATCTTCTTTAAAAAAAATTATAAAACATTTTGGTAAAGCTAAATATTCAGAATATATGTCATGGTATTTTAAAAATAATTCTAAACATTTTAAATTAAATATTGTAAATATTCCTACAGAACTTATAAGAAACTATCGCTTAACATTAGATTATCAAGAGGATTTAGATATGTTTGAATTGTTATTTACTAAACTAAAACAAAAACAAGCAACTATTACTAATATTTTTAATATATTAGATAACAATAAATATATTGTTAATACTAATAATCATTTAACACTTAAATATGAAACTGATAAGAATTTAATAAATACCCTAAATAGAGAAACAAAAATTAAATAAACTGCATAAATACTTAACTTATGAATAAAATAAAAAAAATAATTGCTAAAATTTTATCTCCTTCAATCAACAAAAATATTAATTTCTCAGGTAATATGGCATTTTTTGTACTATTAATAAAAAATTTATTAAAACCTAAAATAATATATAAGAAAGTTAAATATAATCAATTGCCACGAAATTCTATAAATAAAAATAAGAAAACTAATGACTTAATAGCGAATGGTATTTGTAAAATAGAAGGAAAATTTGTTACAGAGATTGAAGAACTACAAAAATATTATAATAGTGATTCCAATCATTCAAGCTCTGCATATAAAAGATTTAAGTCTGCTGATGTAAAACCACTTTCTGTTTCTATAGATGATAAAATTATTGATATTATTTATTCTTATATGGGTTGTCAGCCTTACTTAAGACATCCACCAGGATTTAATCACACTCAACCGGACCAAAATTACACTAGTCAACATTCTTCAAAATTTAATGTTAAATGGCACTATGACACTGTAAATCAGGTTACTATGCATGTACTATTAACAGATGTAACAAATAAGCAAACAAGAATGTTGTACGCTAAGAATACACATAAAAAACATCATATTTCCTTAACACCATATGATTATTACTATGATGATGATTATATAAAAAGTACATGCAATAATATTATAGATTTAACGGGAAAAGCTGGCGATGTATATATATTTGATTCCAATGGTGTTCATAAAATGTATGCTGTTAAAAATTCTTTGCGAAGACATTTACATGTTAACTACACTCCTGGAAATGATATAAAATCCTTTGGGCTAAAAGATGAAATGATACTTAATGTTAGTAAAATACCTAGTCTTACTAATATACAAAAAAAGTCACTAAGTCTTATATTATCTTAAATGGTAAATATAAAAAATAATTATAAAATAGTATAATTTATTTTAGTTTAGAGAAAAATTAACTTTAAAGTGTACCAGCAACAAAACAATAATATTAAAATGTCTTGGTATTTATGAATATCATATTTAGAGTAGATTCCTCATCAAAAATTGGCTTAGGACATATAATGCGTTGCTTAGCACTAGCCAAACAATACAAAAAAGACAATATTATTTTTGCAACAAGAAACTTATCTGGTAATGTAAATAATAAAATTCACCAGCAAAACTATCAAATACATAATTTAATCAGTAATAAAAGTCAAGAATTAGCACAAGTTATTAAAAAACTTAATATGGATATGGTTGTCTTTGATCATTATGACATTGATTATAGCTTTGAAAAAATTATTAAAGAAGATACAGGTATTAAGATTCTAAGTTTTGACGATACCTATGAGAAACACTATTGTGATATTTTGCTAAATCATAATATTTATGCCAAATATGACCATTATAAAAATTTAGTGCCTGATTTTTGTGAAATTAGGTGTGGGGCAAAATACACCTTAATTAGAGATGAGTTTAGGCAAATAAAACCTAAAAAACGCACAATAAATAGAAATAATCCTACTGTATTTGTTGCTATGGGTGGTAGTGATACCACAAATATTAGTTTGTCTGTATTAAAAATATTAACGAAATTTGATAATATAACTATTAATCTAGCAACAACCAGTGCTAATAAAAATTTAGCCCAACTACAAAAGTTTAGTAAAGCACATTATAATATAAATATTAATATTAATAATGAAAATATTGCTAACATAATGGACAATAGCGATTTCGCTATTATTACCCCTAGTGTTATTGTTTATGAGGTTATGTATTTGAATTTGCCATTTATTGCGATTAAAACTGCGGATAATCAACAATATATCTATCAATATTTAAAAGATAAAAATTATTTAGTTATCAACGATTTTGATGCAGTATTATTTCAAAACAAGGTTATTAAAATTTTAAAATGAGATTGTCAGTTAAATATATCAGCGTTATTAAAAAGAATTTTTACCATTTTTTTAAAAATGGTGATATTTATTTATTCGGTAGTCGTGTTGATGACAATAAAAAAGGCGGTGATATAGATTTGTATTTAGCAGTGCAAGACACTCAAAACTTATTTGTTAAAAAAATTAAATTCTTATCAAGAATCAAAAGAGAATTAGGAGAGCAAAAAATTGATGTTGTATTTAACAAAGAT
Organism: Gammaproteobacteria bacterium; assembly: GCA_965222825.1. Taxonomy (GTDB): domain Bacteria; phylum Pseudomonadota; class Gammaproteobacteria; order PS1; family Pseudothioglobaceae. The sequence goes on from OZ244964.1 coordinate 82,113, forward strand.
TCTAGCAGACTAATAGAACAAGATGCATTAAAAAATGGGGTAAAACTTTGACTTATAAAGAAAATTGTTTAGCTAATTTAACAATATGCTATCAGCACTTGCAACGATTAAACAATGCTTTTACGGAGTTAGAGAAAACTTTTAATTTTCCAATAAACACTAATCATATTGCAAATATTATTAATAATAGGCAAAATTTAGCTTATAGTGACCAAATTATTTATCGTTTTGCTAAATTACAAGATTATATAGGCTCAACGCTTTTTAAGTCATTATTGCTTTATCAAGGTGAAAATATTGACAAACCTTTTTTAGATATTCTTAATAATCTAGAAAAAATACATATTGTTAATGTTGATGATTGGTTTGAACTTAGAGAATTGAGAAATAGCATTAGCCATGATTATAATAATAGTGATACAGTTGCAACTGAAATATTAAATGAAATATACCAGCAACAAGGCAAATTGGCTAAAATTTTAAATATCATTAAAGGTTTGCTTTAAATGTCGCTTGTTGTTATTAAAACAACTGATAATCAGCAAATTTTATATGGGTGGTTACATAAAAATAACTATTTCATACTTGATATTCTTAATACAGAAAAACTGTCTAAAGGTATTAGCAAGGTATTAGCATGAATATAGCAATTTTAACTTCAGATAATCAGTGGTTTGTCCCTTATGCTCAAATACTATCCAAACAAATACAAGATGCAAAGTTATTTTATAATCATCAGGATATAATCGATAATTATGATATTGTATTTATATTAAGTTATCATAAAATTATTGCAGAGCAATACCTAAAACTACATAAACATAATATAGTAATACATGCGAGTAAATTGCCAGAAGGAAAGGGGTGGTCACCATTGTTCTGGCAAGTGTTGGAAGGAAAAAACGAGATACCATTTACCATGTTTGAAGCATTAAATGGTATGGATGACGGTGATATTTATATGCAAGATATGTTGGAATTAACAGGATATGAATTAAATCAAGAGCTAAGGCAAAAACAAGCCGAACATACAATAAAAATGTGTTTGAATTTCTTAGTAAATTATGATAGGTATAAAATACCAATGAGGCAATTAGGTAAAGAAAGTTTCTACTCGAAAAGAAATATAATCCATAGTAAACTAGATATTGACAAGACGATTAAGGAGCAATTCAATTTACTAAGAATTGTAAATAATAATAACTATCCTGCTTTTTTTATAATTAACAAACAAAAATATAAATTAACTATTGAAAAAAACTAAGAAGCATTATTCAAAACCATAGTCATTATGTTTCCTATGTTTTTAGTGGAAGTAAAAAATCAATATTAAGTCAAATGTTTAACAACAAAAATAGAGCATTTTATAAATCTGTTAAACATTTACATATCAATGAAATTTTACTTAATGATTGGTTAGGTTTTATCAAAAATAAGTTTGCATTTACTGATAAATATATAAGTACAAAATATATTAAAAAAGCATTTAATATTACCAATGGTTTTCCCTATTATATGCAACAATTAATGTATTTTATTTGGGATAAAACTCAAAAACAAGTTAATGCAAATATTATGAACGATGCAATAAATTTAATGCTAGAAAGAGAAAATGATATATACAGTATAGTATGGACAAACTTAACTCTAAATCAAAAAAAAACATTAAAATATATAGTTAAAAATGATGGTAAAAAATTATATAGTAATGATAATTTAAGTGAATTTGATATTAGTGCAACTACTTTAAAAAGCACAACTGAAGCTTTAATAAAAAAAGATATTTGTGATAAAAAGAATGATGTTTACTATTTATTAGACCCTTTTATGGCTTATTGGTTGGAAAAAAATCAATGAATATATTATTTAGAGTTGATAGTTCATCAAAAATTGGCTTAGGACATCTAATGCGTTGTCTAGTGTTAGCAAAACAGTATAAAAAGGATAATATTATTTTTAAATCTCGTATTAGTATGTGGCTAAAGCAAGAAAAATTAAAAGTTTATCCAAAAATAGATGTGTATCTACATATAAGTACTACAAAAAAAACTACTATTTGTAAAACAAAATACCATACACGCTAAAATACCTATGACTACTAAAAATGTTACTATAACAAATGAGTACAAAGTAGATAACAATAGCAATAAAATTGAGTTTTATATGAGTAATCAACTACTACTAATATTATTGCTAGGTAGTACATATTGGAATGTAGCAGAATATCATATGAAAATAGCAATATACCCAGACAAATTTAACCCGACATTACAAAGGTTATTATCTTATTTTAAAGTTATAACTTTTTTTATAATTAAAGAGTAAATTACTAACTATAACATTATGAAGGTAAACACTTATATTGTTGCTACAATAAAAGATTGGCATATAAAGGAGTTTGTAAATTATAGTAAAAAACTATCAGGCAACTGGCACTTAATAACAAATAAAAATAAGTTAACTACTAAAAATATTAAACAAATAAAACCAAAATATATATTTTTTCCGCATTGGTCTTGGCTGGTGTCAAAAGAGATTACTAATAACTATAATTGTGTATGTTTCCACGAAACAGACCTACCTTATGGTAGAGGTGGTAGTCCAATACAAAATTTAATATTAAATGGCCATAAAAAAACAAAAATTACTGCATTTAAAATGACACAAGAACTAGATGCAGGCGATATATATACTAAAGTAAGTTTAAGTTTATCAGGCTCAGCACAAGAGATTTTTGTCCGCTCTAGTAAAATTATTGCCAATATGATAAAAACTATTGTAGAGCAAAATCCAACACCTAAAACACAAACAGGTAAAATTACTAATTTTAATAGAAGAACACCGCAACAAAGTGTTATACCTAATAATATTAGTTTAAATAAAATATATGATTTTATTCGTATGCTTGATGCAGACACATATCCAAAATCATATATAAATTATGGTAATTTTCGTATAACTTTTGATAACTCTAAAAAATCAGGTACTACTATTTGTGCCAATGTAAAAATAACAATACTGAATAATGAATAATATACTAATAATAGTTGCACACCCTGATGATGAAGTATTAGGATGTGGTGCAACAATTGCTAAACACACAGATAAAGGCGATAAAGTTAGCATTGTTTTTTTAGCTGATGGTGTTAGTTCTCGCATACAACAAAAAGAAAGCATAAAACAACGACATCAGGCAACTTATAAGGCACTTGATATACTTAATTGTGAAAAACCTATTTTTTTAAACTTTCCTGATAATAAACTAGATGGAGTTATACTATTAGATGTAGTACAAAAACTAGAAGCAATTATTTATAATATAAAACCTAATATAATCTACACCCATCATTATGGAGACTTAAACATAGACCACCAAATAACTCATAAAGCAGTAATGACTGTAGCTCGTCCACAACCTAGTTTTTGTGTTAAAGAAATTTATAGTTTTGAAATACTTTCAGCTACACACTGGCAATCACATAGTATGAGAGGTTTTTTTAATCCTAATTATTTTATTGATATAGGTAATTTTATAGATAAAAAAATACAGGCTTTAAAATGCTATGATAAAGAAATGCGAACCTATCCACATGCTAAAAGCTATCAAGCAATAAAATCTTTGGCCATATTTAGAGGCACAACAGTTGGTATAAAATATGCAGAGGCATTTTGTGTTGAAAAACTGATAAAATAAGTTTTTTTAAAAATATAATATGCCTATAAAAACCATTCAATTAAGTATTAAAACTCTTGACTTAGTAATAAATAATAGCCATGTGCTTAATCTTAAACAAGATGAGGATTATTATGCCCTGTCTTTTACACTACTATATCCAAGGGCTGGTAAAACCTCTATCAATACTGTAAAAACCATTCCCTTGCAAGATAATACAACATTTAAAACTTGTAGTGAAAAAGTAGTATTTAAGGAAAAAGTTGATATGAAAGGCTGTATTGAGGTATCTGTTGAACTATTGGCAATTAATAAGAAAAATGGCTTTGAATTATTTTTATCTAATGTATTTGCATTATCATTTAAGATAGCCACAAAGACACTTGCCTCTAGTATTAATAATATTGTTTTAGGCAAGGTACTAGACCAACCAATTAATGATATTGTGGCAATGCTTAGCAAAAAACAAGAAATGATTACACTTGCTAAAAGAACAATAAATTTAAATTACTTATTTGGTAATAAAACTATAGAGTTAATATCCAATAAAGAGGTAATGGATAAAATGCCAGAAATAGATATAAACCAAGTATATTTTGATGATGAGGCAATAGTAGTAGAAGATAAGCATAATTTTGCCGCTTATTTAGATAGTGCTAGTATAAACTTACAATGTGAGATATTATAAAATATACTGATAATTAGCTAACACATGCAAACAACAATAGCTAAATTATAAACTAATTACGATGTTACTAAAAGATGAGAATAAGCATACAAGAAATAAAAGCAATTAAACAAAGTTTTAAAAAGGCATTTAAAACAGGTGCTATATTTCTTTTTGGTAGCAGAACAAATGATAAAATAAAAGGTGGCTATATAGATTTATATCTTATTTTATATAGTAAAAATAATTTAAGAGAAAAAAAGATACATTTTTTAGTTGATTTAAAATCAAAAATTGGCGACCAAAAAATTGATGTTGTTATAGCAAGGGATTACACAAGATTGATAGAACAAGAGGCACTAAAAAATGGAATTCTATTGTGAGTAGAAATAACAGTATCAAAGAAAAATTCTATGAATGCGATAAGCATATTGAAAAAATCACTAATGCTAAAAAATATTTAAAAAATACAATGCCACTATCAATTAAGGCTTATCAAAACCTTGATGATATTCAAATAAGTTTTATTGATCAATTGATTTTTAGATTTTCAAAACTTCAATATACAATAAGTGAAAAAATATTACCCTATATTATTATTCTATCTCAGGAAGATGTTAAGAAAAAAACTTTTATAGATATTTTAAATAGATTAGAAGAGTTAGAAATTATTGATAAAACACAATGGCTAAGTTTGAGAGAAATTAGAAATGAAATTGCCCACGAATATTCATTCAATACCATTGAAGTGGTAGAAAGTATTATTGATATATATAACCATAGTGATGAATTGCTTGATATTTATAAAACAATTAGACAATTTTGTTTGATTAAATTTAACATTTAAAATAATGCAAATAAATAATAGGGTTATATCAAGTAAAAATACACCTTATATAATAGCAGAACTATCAGCTAATCATAATGGTAATATAGAGAGAGCATTTACAAGTATAGATGCTGCTAAAAAAGCAGGTGCAGATGCAGTTAAAATACAAACTTACACTGCAGATACTATGACTATACCTTGTGAAATGCAAGAGTTTCAAATACACGGTGGTTTGTGGGATGGTTATAATCTTTATGATTTATATAAATGGGCACAAACACCTTATAAGTGGCATAAACCTTTATTTGATTACGCCAAAGAGATAGATATTACCATATTTAGTAGTCCATTTGATAACACAGCCGTTGATTTATTAGAAGATTTAAACACCCCTGCTTATAAAATTGCTTCGCCTGAGATAATAGATATACCTCTTATAAAATATGTAGCAAGCACTAAAAAACCAATGATTATCTCAACAGGAATGGCAAATTTAGATGAAATTAGCGAGGCAGTAGAAGTTGTAAAAGAAAATGGTTGTTCTGAGCTAGTGTTATTACATTGTATTAGTAGTTATCCCGCCCCGCCTGAGCAATCTAATTTATTAACCATACCTGATTTAGCAAAACGATTTGGGCACTTAGTGGGTTTATCAGACCATACTATAGGTACTACTGTTGCTATTACTAGTATAGCACTAGGTGCAGTAGTTATTGAAAAGCATTTCACCCTTAGCCGTAAAGATAAAGGTCCTGATAGTGAGTTTTCACTAGAACCACATGAGCTCAAACAACTTTGTATTGATACAAAAATTGCTCATAAGTCTCTGGGTGTTGCTGGATATAAACTAAAAGAAGCAGAACAAGCAGGGCTAAAATTTAGACGCTCCTTGTATGTTGTTAAAGATATTAAAAAAGGTGAAAAACTAACTAAAGATAATATTCGCTCTATACGCCCTGGATTTGGCTTATTACCTAAATATTATGAGCAAATATTAGATAAAACAGCTAAGCAAGATATAAAATACGGCACACCACTAAATTGGGATAACATTGTTTAATCTTCCATTTATTACCCCACTTATAAAACTCCATAAGAGAAATAGTTTACGGGCAATGATGCGTGGTTATCGCTTGCTTAAAAATAATAATAACTTAGATTTATTAATGCAATTAAGAAATGTTTTAACCAAAACAAACCTTAATGTTCATACGATATTAACAACATCAGATAATAAACAGATTGATATTGAGTTAACGACTAGGCAATATTTAACAAGTAGAATACTACACCTATCTTTTAATAAGGCTATTTTATGTAGTTATGGCAATAATAAGACATTACGATATCCATTACCTATAGTATGGCAAAAGCAGTTAATTGCTAATCATATTAAAGTTAATAAGGTAATTTGTACTATTTATTGGTTTTTTTATGTATTATTTTTGTGGTGTTACGGTATTTTTACTGCTATTAAATATACAAAAAATATCATTACAACCTATAAAAAAACAGATAATTATGTCTATTTTGACCAACTTAGAGTAGATTCTTTTTCTACTGAAAAAAAACAATACAATATAACTAATTGGTATTTACAGTGGCAAAATAAAGCAAAAAATATTAATACACTATGCCATGGTATCAAACAAGCAAAGTTTATTAACCGCAATGATATTAATATTGCTTATTGTGATGTTATGCCTGACTTGTTTGGTATTAATAAAGTTAAATATATCTTATTATCGTTAAAACAAATCATACTATCTTTAGTTTTTTTATTATTAGGGAAAACTACAGCGGCAGTTTTGCTAAATCAGCACATTAAGTTTTTACTCATAAAACTAGCTAATAAAGAAAATTTAGCTAAGGACTATTTATTTCATAATTCTGGACTGTTTTATCGTCCACTATGGACTTATGAGGCGGAAGTAAAAGACAGCAGAGTTATTTTTTATTTTTATTCAACTAATGATAAAAATTTTAAAATCAAAAATAGAGAATCAGTTCAACATCCTTGGCATTTACTCACTTGGCCACATTATTTAGTATGGAATAAGGCACAACTTGATTATTTAATCTATAATCCTAAAATCATTGAGGAAGTAGGGTTTATTTGGTTTTCTTGTAATGGGGCAGAAGTGCCGATATTGCCTCATAATAGTATTGCTGTATTTGATGTTCAAGCAGTACACAGCACTTTTTATATCATATTGGGTGCACATTTAGAATATTATGTGCCTAAAATTATCAATCAATTTTTATTAGATATACAAACAGTGCTATTAGAAACTAAACAACAAATGGCACACAAAAGAAAACGCACTAGCAAACATACTCATAAAAAGTATTTACATAATCTAGTTAAATTAAAGCAAAAAGACAATTACATTGCAATAAATTCAGACTTATCAGCCACAACTTTGATAAAACAAACCAAAGCAACTATTTCTATACCCTTTACTTCAACAGCACTTATTGCAAAAGCAGAAGGCAAACCATCGGTTTATTATGACCCATCTGGGATCATTCAAAAAGATGATATGGCAGCTCATGGTATTACCGTTTTAGTTGGTATTGATGAGTTAAGGCAATGGGTAAAAACAATCAATAATGCATAAAACTATTACAAGCACTATATTATATATGCTACAAATCTATTAATAGCGTAAGTATTTTTTTCAGTATTTGTTAATTCATACAATATGTATTAAATAACCTAAACTAACTAGCAAGGCTTTAACTCTGTCCAAGTTGCTATTTTTGCAACTTCCAGCCTTGCTTGTTAGTGAACAATTAGTGTATTTAATTAGTATAAATATACCAATAGAGTTTAAGGAGTAACTGAACTTACAGTGCTAGCTGTTGTGCATAAGGTGCCAAAACTAGAAAATCCAAAACCATTTGATGCTGCTGATAAGTTTTCAAGTTCTTTTAATTGTGATTCTTGGCATGCTATGACAACATAAGTTGTATTCTTAGTATTCTTTTTAACAATAATCTCGCTACTACTAGATATATTGCTATCTAATTCACTAGCATAAATACTAGGGTTTGCAGTGATTTTTTTGCGAAATTCTTTGTCAAATATTTTATTATTTATTCCATTATTCATTTTTATTCTCCTTATTATTAAAAAATATAAAACCATTTATTTATATGGCGTATTGTATAGTATATTTGATGATGTTTAATAAAGAATATATACTATAATATATATTATGTTAAGTTACACTGCCAAAAAATCTATAAAAAATTTATATTCATAAAAGTCTCAAAATATTGGTAGTCACGAGTGGATTCGAACCACCGACCCCTGCCATGTCAAGGCAGTGCTCTAACCAACTGAGCTACGCGACTATAAAAAACTGCTAACATAACTTATACTATTAAAATAGTAATTCTAAAATACAGTATAAATTATAAGTTATTTTACGGTTTCACTCCATAGTATTTGGGTATAAATTTGGTATTTTAGTTTTAGTTTTACTATCATTATTACTAATTACTTTGCTAAATGTTTGCCAAAACTTATTGCCATCCCAATCTATATCAGTATTATTTGTGTGTAATTTAGTATTAAGTGCTAAAATATTATCTTGTAATATTTCCTTAATTGCTTCGTTAGCAATTGAGTTGATAAAATCATCAATTGTAATATAGTTTTTTTTAACATTGTTTAGCCATAAGTCTAACGCTTGTTTGGTTTTTTTAGCATTATTTTTTTTAGCATATTTTTTAATATTGTGTAGATATTTTTTCTTACTGACTAATTTTTCTTTAGTTTTTAGTTTCGGTTTTAAATTTTTTAATAAATACCATAACAGCGTTAATATCCATAAAATAAAAAATATTATAGTGCTGATAAAATAATAATTATTTTGCCAATTATTAGTTTTTATAGTAATTGTTTGTGTTGGTTTTGTAATAATATTTTTATTAATTTTTTGCACTATGGGTATATTATTGATATTTTTACTATCAATACTAGCACTTGCTTCTAAGACATTAACTTGATAGGCAGGTAGTATTGCTGTTTTATTTTTATTATCCCTAGTGTCAAACCAAGTAATATTAACTTCTGGCAATATTTGTTTTCCTGCTTTACTAGGTATAACTATAATCTTTTGTTTAACCGTGCTAATAATATTTGTTAAGCCAATTTTTTCATCAAACACTTTGCTATCACGGTATTGTTCAAATGAGTTATTATTTGCTACTTCTATATCTGGTAGTTGCTCTTTTGTTTGCCCTGACACCTGCATCACTATCTCTCTAACTACCACCTCACCTACTTGAAATATTATTGGCTTAGTAATAAACTTTGTGCTAAGTGTAACATTATTTGCTGGAAGCCAATGTTTATTTGCTGGATAATTGATATTTGGCTTTAATACTTCTAATTCAATATCCTTAGCAAATAGTGTTATTTGCTGGTTTCTACCATTAGTTGATAAGGTGGCTTTATTAATTAATTTGTTAATTATAATTTTGCCTGATTGCTGTGGATATATAGCATAGGTAAATCTTCTTAGCCATAGTGTTCTTCCTTGATAGTTTACTTGATTAAACGCTCTATCTGAGCCTAATGTTTTTACTGTGGCGTTATTAGCTACTACGCTAAAAGGTATATTCATATTTGTAATATTAAATTGACTATAAAAATTAATTGTATAAATAACTTGTTCTTGCACTCTTGGACTAGTTTTATCAACCTCATTAGTAATAAATATTACTTGATTTGTTAAATTAGTATTTGTTATATCTACTACTTTAATCGTTATTGGCTTGGTTTTTTCATTAGCTATGCTAAATGCTGGAATAGTTAATAATCCTGTTCTTTTAGGCTCTAATAGTAATTCTAATTCTATGTTTACACTTTTAACACCATTGATAATACTAATTGATTGTCTAGTTGCTGTTGTTATTATAATAAAATCTTTTGCTAATTCTTTGGTGTCAATATTTTGGCTAATATTTTCATTGTTAGATTGAATTTTTAGCACTAATTGCTCGCTATTATTTATACTAGTTTTATTTACTACGCTATTTAATTTTGCCAAAGTGGTGCTTGTTTGGATTAGTAATAAACTAATTATTAGGTATTTAATTATTTGCATATATTAATTATTATTGATAAATTTTGAGTTATTTTCTAGTCTTTGTCTTCTTTCTATAATAAATTTTTGTTGTAATAAATTTATAGGCTTGGTTTTTATTTTTTTAAAAACTTGTTCTAATTTTTGTTTTTTTATTTGGCTATCTAATCTAACTTCTTGTAATTTTTGTTGTTTGGTTTTTTGCTTGTTTTCTTTATCTTTGTCATATATAGTTTTTGTTTGTTGTTTTTTAGCTTTTTTATTTTTATCTTCATTCTCATTTTTTTTATCTTTACTATTTTTATTTTGCTGTTTGTCGTTAGCTTTTTTATCCTGTTTTTGATTGTTTTGTTGTGGGTTTTGTTTATTTTCTTTATTATCTTTTTTTTGTTGCTGTTGATTTTGTTGCTGTTTATTCTGATTTTTTTTATTCTGTTTTGTATTGTTTTGTTGCTGGTTTTTCTGCTGTTGCTTTTGTTGTTTATCTTTATTTTTATTATCTTTATTTTGTTGCTCTTGCTTTTGTTGTTTTAGTATTTTTCTTATTATATTAGCATTATGTTTGGCTCGTTCTAGGTTAATATCCTTTACTGCTAAATTAGACTTTGTATGTGCTTGTTGGTATTTTCCCTGTTTTTCTAAGTTTTCTATATCCTTTAAGTTTTTTTTTGCTTTATTAATTTTTATAGAATCGTATATTCTAAGTGCCTCTTCGTATTTAGCTTGCTTTGCTAATGAGTTAGCATAATTATAATTTTCACCTAATTCTTTAAATAGTTTAGCAGATGCTTCATAATTACCAGCCTTATACAGTGCATTTGCTTGCCAAGCCTTGTTATTAAATATAGTCGCTGCTTTTTGGTATTGCTTATCTTTATAATATTGCTTCGCCTTAGCATCATTTGTTTGCCACATATTATTTAAATAACTACTACTTGTATAACCAATACTAGGGTCACTAAATAATAAAACAAATATTGCAATATTTAAAAAATAACCACCTCTAAATAGTAAACCTACCAATACTAACAATACAAATACTAAATATATACCACTATTAACCCAAGTTTTGATTTGTTTGGAGTTTTTTTTATTTTTTTGTGCTAAGTGTTGCTTAGTAAAATTGAGATAATTTTTAATATCTATGACATCATTGCTTAATTTTTGATAAATACCGCCACCATTTTTTGCTAGTAGTTGTAATAATCTAGTATTTGCTTTATTGATATTATTGTCATTAATTAGTATATCTTTATCGCCAGATACACTAAGCACAGATAATTTAAATCCTTGTTGATACAGTTGTTTTGCGGTTTTTAAGCTAGCACTACCTACTATATCATCGTCTGTTAATAGCAAAATATCTATACTTTTATTTTTATATTTGCTAATAATATTTTTAGTGTATTTAAGTGCTAAGTTTAAGTTTTGACCGCTAACTGGTAAAATTTTTTGATTAAAGCCATCCAATAAATTAGTAATAGGTTTTTTATCATTAGTTGGTGGACTAATAATATACGGCTCACCGCTAAATGCAATAAGCATTATTTCACCTTCTTTTGTTTGTTTTAATAATTGCTTTATAAGTAAAATACTACGTTTAAACCTAGATGGCTTAATATCATTTGCATAAGTTGAGTCTGAGGCATCAAGTAGGACTACTTGTAATTTTTGTAGTTGATATAGTGGTGATTTTTCTTGAAAGAAACTAGGACCACTAAGTGCAAATATACTTAATATTAATATTGATGCTACTAATAATGGTAGATATTTAAGTTTTTTTTGCTTGCTATTTGAACCTGATAATTTTAATAATAAATGTTTGTCAATAATATTTTGCCAATTATTAGTAAATTTATGATTTTTAGCAAAAAACCACCACAATACAACAAGCGGTATTAGTGCTAAAAACCATTCTGGATATATAAAATGAATATTTGCTAAGTTCGGCATTTTATTGCTAATAATAAAGATAATAATAATAAAAATATTGCCAAAGGATAATGAAATAAGTCTTTCTTAGGGCGATATAATTTACTTTCTAATTTTCTTTGTTCTAATTTATTAATTGCCTTATAAATTGACTGCAACTTTTGGGTATTTTGAGCACGAAAGTAAACACCCCCTGTCTCATTTGCTATTCTTTTTAAACTTGCCTCATCCACTCCAGAACTAATGCCAAAAAAACTAACTCTATTAGCACCTAAGCCTATGGTATGGATTTTAACATTATCTTCTTTAGCTAGTTTTATAGCATCATCTGGGCTGATGGCGCCAGCATTGCTAGCACCATCTGTTAATAATATTAGCGTTCTAATCTCATTATCATTTTTTTTGTTATCACGAAAATGTTTGATAGCTAATACAATAGCATCGCCTATTGCTGTTTGTTGTCCTGCCATATTTATATGTGATTCGTCTAGGTATTTAATAATTAGTTGTTTATCAAATGTAAGTGGGGCATATAAAAATGCTTCTGAACCAAAAACTATTAACCCAATTCTGTCGCTAGTTCTTGCTTGAATAAATTTTTTAGCTGCTATTTTAACAACACCTAGTCTATCTAATCTTTTATTATTAACTACAAAATCTCTTTCTCTCATACTACCTGATAAGTCTAGGGCAAGCATAATATCTCTGCCTTTTATGGGTATTTTTTTACCCTCATCAATCCATATAGGCTTCATAGCAGCTAAAACAAGAAATAAAAAAGCTAAATACAATAAAAAATCACTAACTGAAAAATAGTATTTAGAGCTATTTAGGGCATTATTTTTATCTAGGTTATCAAAAAAAGGATGCTCTACGCTGGTACTTTGCCTAGTTTTTTTTGTAGTAAGTAATCTAAATAATAATGGCAATAACAGCATAAAAGCCAAATATGGATACTCTATGTCAAACATATTTAATTAATTTTTTAGCGTAATTAGTTAGTAATTCTCTATCAATAACAATAGATTTTTTATAAATATTTTCCAGTAGTAGAGTTTTTAACTCATCATTTAATGCTAATTTACTATCTAATAAACTAACAAATTGTTCTTGGTTTAAACCTTTAATATTTTCATTATTGTATTGATATTGTAAATAACGCCTTAGTAAAATAGCTATTTGTGGAATAAATTTATTATCACTAATATTTACCAAATTATCTAACTCCATAATAAAACTTTTTTTTATTGCTCTTGTTCGCTGTTTTTTAGATAAAAATATTATTAATACTATTGCTAAAATCAATATTAAAAATACCACAAGCCATACTCCCCAAGGTATTTGCAACCCTAACTCGGCTGTGGTATTAATATCTTTTAATTGTGCTAATATTTGTTGTGCTTGTGGGCTCATTTTTTAAAATTAATATGGCTGTCTAATAATTTTTGTGCTAATTTATCATTGGTTTTTATAGGCATAAATAATAAATTATTACTACGGCAAAAATCAATTAAAAAATTATTTTTATCAATAAAATATTGTTGGTATAAGTTCCTATTTTTTTTGCTATAAGTGTTTAATTGTTTATGATATTTGCCATTATTTATAGTATATTTGCCATATTTTGGTGCTGTTTTTTCTAAAATATCATAAATAAAATTAACAACAATGTCATTGTGCTTGGTTATTTGTTTAACTATATTTTGGGCATTATTATCAAAATTTGTAAAATCACTAATAATAAATAGCACGCTACCAGGCCTTATAATTCGTTTTACTTTTAATAAACTATTTGCCATAGTTATTGGCGTTATTTTTTGGTTATTATACTTAGCACTTAGTGCCTGTTCATGCATATAAACTATAGATCTTATTAAGGTTTGCACTCCTATTTTGCCTGATTTTGGTTTTAGTTCTATATGCCCGTATTGGCTATAGATAATACCGCCAATTTTATCTTGATGGTGTGTGCCTATATAGGCTATAAGTGTTGCTAATTTTGATGCTATAACAGACTTAAAAGCTACCTTGGTGCCAAAAAACATAGTATTACTAAAATCAATAAACAATAATATAGGTCTATCTCTTTCTTCTTTGTAAGTTTTGCTATAAGTAGTTTGCATTCTAGCACTAGTCTTCCAATCTATAGAACGAATATCATCGCCAAACTGGTATTGCCTAACTTCGTCAAAATCTATGCCATGACCTTTAATTTTAGATAATCTATCACCACTATAATTAGTGCGAATATCTTTGTGAGAGTGGATTATATTGGCAGTTAATAACTCTTTGCTAGCTATTAGCTCTGCTATGGTGATATTAACCCCTGATATACTCATACTGTTGCAACATAAGATAGCAGTTTAGTTATAGCTTGATTTTTAGTAATTCCTTTAGTTTCAGCATTAAAAGTTAGGATAATTCTATGCCTTAGTACATCAAAGGCCATATTTCTAATATCCTCAGGGGTTACAAAATCTCTACCATTAATATAGGCATAGGCTTTAGCAGTTTTATCTAGTGCAATAGATGCCCTAGTAGATGCACCATATTCAAATAAATCAGCTAAATCACTATGATATTGTTCGGGGTTTCTAGTAGCTTGGATAATATTTAATAAATATTCTTCTACTGCATCGGACATATAAACATCTAATATCTCATTTCTAATTTTAAATAAATTTTCTTGGCTAATTTTATTAACATTATTGCTAATATTATTATCTTTGTCTTGGTTTCGCACCAATTTTAATATATCTTTTTCAGTGCTTATACTAGGATAATCTAATTCAAAATGCAATAAAAATCTATCTAATTGTGCCTCGGGCAGTGGGTATGTTCCCTCTTGTTCAATGGGATTTTGAGTCGCCATTACTAAAAACAACTTAGATAAAGGATAGGTATTTCTAGCAACGCTTACCTGTTTTTCGCCCATAGCCTCTAATAGTGCTGATTGCACCTTAGCAGGCGAGCGGTTTATCTCATCCGCTAGAATAAAATTATTAAAAATTGGTCCTTGTTGAAATTCAAATACGCCTGTTTGTGCTTTGTATATCTCTGTTCCTGTTAAGTCAGCAGGTAGTAAATCTGGGGTAAACTGGATACGGCTAAAATCAGCATCAATAGCACTGCTTAGAGCTTTAATTGCAGTGGTTTTTGCTAATCCTGGAGGTCCTTCTACTAATAAATGTCCATCACATAATAGGGTAATTATCATTCTCTCTACTAATTTTTTTTGCCCTAATATTTGGGTGTTTAAATAATCAGCTAATTCTTGTATTTTTTCCATAGTTATTTATTTTTAAGCCTAAAAAATCTATTGTATCTTGTTCTAATTTGAGTCTATGTTCTTTAATTGATTGTTCATAGTTTTTAAATATATCTATTTGTAATCTCATTAAAAGGTTTCTTTGCTAGTTTGTCATTAAATTGTTTGATATACTCTTTTCTGCCTATAATATGAAATTTAGTATCAAAATCAGTAAGTTGTAATGTTCTTTCAAATGCATTCGTTAGTGTATTTATACTATCTACTACTTCAAAGGCATGTTTAGGAAAAACATAGCCTTGTTTATTAAACCACACAACATCAATTTTACTAGCAGATTTAATAATCTCATCATAAGTAAAAACTGGAATTTTTTTCAGTGTAGCAATATCTGCTAGCTTAAATTTTTTTTCATAAATTGCACTAGGGTCAGCAGTAAATGTGTCAAAGTTATTCATATTACCTAAATCAACACAAATACTTTCAATATATGAATGCATTCTTACCTTGTCATCTTTTCTTATTTCCTCTTCTTTATAATCTATCAGTGCAATAATACCACGACTTATTTGTTTAAAATTTTTGTTATTATAAATTTCTCTATATGCAACTCCCCGTATGCTATTTTGCTATTTTTTTGGTTTTTTAGCATTAGGATAATATTTTTTAATATTATCATAAATTATTTTCCAAGATGTAATACCATTATTATCTTCTAATACTTTTTTTATAGCCTCAACTTTTATCATATTTACCTATATTTTCTTAAATACCACCACGCGAATATTCTCTTACTATAATGAAATAATCTACTAGGTGGTAATACCAAAGATTTATCACTAGTTCTTTTAACCAACATCCCTTTATTTAGGCTATCTACTATACAAATTAGCTCAATATTAAATGTATGTTTAACAGGCTTATTTTCAAGTGCTAATAAGACATTTTTAGCTGCCGCCTCTGCTTGTAAGTCTGCCATATGTGCTTGTTTTGGCATCCACTTAGGACCTGGAAAACTACCACTATCGCCAGCTACAAAAATATTATTACTGCCTTTTATTTGACAAAACTTATCTGCTAATAATAAACCGCCTGCACTCCTTGATAAATTAGTGCTATCAAACCAATCATTACCAGTCATACCGGGCATAAATAATATTAAATCAGCTGCTATTTCACCGCCTTGGGTAATGATTTTATCCTTTGTAAAACCTTGTATTTTATGTCCTAGATGGGTTTTAATATCGTGTTTTTTCATCTCAGATAATAAACTTTGCACTGCTTTTTCACCTAGTCTAGCCCCGGGTTTATCAGCTGGGGTAAAAAATACTAACTCAAAGTTTTGACGGCGTTTTTCTTTTCTTAATTGCTTATCTATGCCAAATAAAAATTCAAACATAGGTCCGCCACGCATAGCTGATTGCTCCTTAGGATTCGATGCAAAGCCTATAGCAATAGTGCCTTTTTGTAGTTTTGCTAATTTAGTTTTTATATCTAGTGCTGCATTTATACCCTCACACGGGGTAATTACGCTCTCAATCCCAGGTAGTTTCTTAATAAATTTACCGCCTGATGCAATAATAATAGCATCTGAGATAATATTATTATTATTTTTGGTTAGCACAGTTTTATCTTCTATGCCTATTACTTCATCAGATATATGATTAACGCTCATACTAGTGAAAAAATTATTAAGGTTTATTCTCAAATCATCGGCTTTAACTTTACCACTAGGTATCCATATTAAACTAGGTAGATATATTAACTCTGCTTTGGGGGATATAAGGTTTATATTAATTTCTTTATTGTATTTTCTTATGGTTTTAACAGCAGTTAAACCCGCAAAACCTGAGCCAATAATTGTGATTGTTTGCATTATTTTATTATAATTTGTTTAAAAAAATATATTTTATAATAAATACGAAGCAACAAATTAATAAAAAATAATTTACTAAGAATTACAATAATTAATTTTAGTGTTATTGATATTTTTATAATACTCTAATGACTAAAGTCTTTCTGGTAAAGCACTACTTGTAGTTCCTACAGAACCAAGCGAAGATACACACCCAGCTACACAGGCAAACGAGCCAATAGTTCCAACGCAAGCCAATGTTCCTAGCACAGCACCAGCGGCATTAACCATTGATAAATCTAGTTTTTTATCATACTCAGACATAACAAAATAAAATGTATTTGCGGTATTTTTTTTGACTATAATATCAACGCCATCAAAACTTTTATTATTGTGTTTATGTAATACTTGCTTTGGGTTTTGAATAAATTCCTTGCGTATTTTATTATTACTAATTAATTGTTGTGCTAGTGTTTGTTCCATAATATATCATTGTTAAAAATAAAATTAATACCTTTATTATAATTATCTTAAGTTTAGTTATTAAGCATTTAAACACATATATTAGTAGTCAATAAAATTTATATAACTTTTATATATTTTATGTGTTTACATATTTAAAGAAAGACTTATATCAAATTCAACAAATAAAGATATAATCTAGTGCTATTTATTTAGCAAGTGTTATTATTTTAGGGTAAACTTTAATAGTAATTTTTTATATATAATTAACTAAAATGAAACAAAAAAATTTTATAGCCCCGTCAATATTATCTGCTAATTTTGCTAAATTAGGTCAAGAGGTTGATAATGTTTTACTAGCTGGGGCTGATATAGTGCATTTTGATGTAATGGATAATCACTATGTGCCAAATCTGACCATAGGACCACTGGTTTGTGATGCACTTAGAAGCCATGGTGTTGTTGCACCTATTGATGTGCACCTAATGGTTAAACCTGTGGATGGCATTATTCCAGATTTTGTTAGAGCTGGTGCTAGTTATATAAGCTTTCATCCCGAAGCTAGTGAGCATATTGATAGAACCATAGGCTTAATTAAAGAACAAGGAGCTAAAGCAGGCTTAGTTTTTAATCCTGCTACACCATTGTCATATTTAGAACATGTGCTTGATAAGCTAGATATGGTGCTACTGATGTCTGTTAATCCTGGTTTTGGTGGGCAATCTTTCATTGCCTCTACCTTAGGCAAACTAAGACAAGTTCGTAAAATTATTGATAATAGTAATTTAGATATTCGCTTAGAAATAGACGGCGGGGTAAAAATAGCTAATATAGCAGAAATATCACAGGCTGGGGCTGATACTTTTGTTGCTGGCTCGGCTATTTTTAATACTGATAACTATAAAACTACTATTGATGCTATGCGTAATGAGTTAAGATAATATAGCCCTATACTAATAGTTAGAACGCACCTAGCATACCCGAATCATATAAAATATACTAATGAATGAAACATTAGCAAAAGTCTTAAAAACATATAGCACGGGTTCACATCAAGCATATGCAACCAGAATACATAACCTTTCAAAAGATGCAATTATTGCATTATTTACAGACTTACTAACAACCTATATTAATGATAAAAATTCATCAACTTTAAGAGAATTTATTACTGTTTCATTAGCAGGATACAAACATAGCACTAATAAAATTGGCTTTAATGGCTTTAAACATACTACTACTGGCAAATCTATTGCTTGCGAAGCAAAACCTAAAAATGTATCAAGCCAAGACCTAGAAGATTATCAAATAGGCATAAGAAAAACCTTTCATAAATTACGAGGTAATGGTAATTTTACCGATTACACTTGGGCAAGGCTTAATAAAGATAAAAAAGAAAATCCTAATATGTTGGTTAGTGGATTTGTTGATGGCAAGTTAATTTATTTATTAGAGTTTCCGTTTGCTACACAAACATTTATTAGTAAATTAGAAGTACAATTACACAACAAATTTCCAAATGGTGATGAATCAGGATACTATTTACGAAGTGCTAATTTTTCTTACAAAGACTTTATTGATAGTAAAGAATTAAAAACAATCTATTGCACAAACAATTTAAATAATTATCAAAATTTTATTGTTCGTGATTTTTATCAAAAATTATTACACACAAATGAACAAAATTATTTGTAATGATACTTTGTCCGCCCTAAAAGATATTCTCGATGAAACTATAGATATGGGGGTTACTTCACCGCCTTATAATAAGCAAGAAAATAAAAAAGGTTGGCTGGTAGAAAGTGTTAAATATAATGCTGTTAGCGATAAATTATCAGAAAGCGATTATCAAACTGGGCAAGTGCAAGTGCTTAATGAGTTATATCGCACTATTAAACCAGGGGGCTCATTTTTTTATAATCATAAAATTCGTTGGGAAAGAGGCGAGTTAATACACCCAATGAGTTGGTTAGCACAGACTAACTGGACTATTCGCCAAGAAATTATTTGGGATAGAAATTTAGCGGCTAATATCAGAGGCTGGCGTTTTTGGCAGGTAGAAGAGCGGATTTATTGGCTCTACAAACCTATAGATAATAAAAAAATTGGTCAAGAATTACTTTCTAAACACGCTAAATTAACTTCTATTTGGCGTTTTATGCCTGAGAATAAAAATCCACATCCTGCCCCGTTTCCATTGACACTACCACTACGGGCTATCTATGCCATTATGGATGATGAGAAAGGCACTATTATTGATCCTTATGCAGGTAGTGGCACAACCCTCTTGGCAGCTAAATTATTAGGGCATAATTATATTGGTATTGATATATCAAAAGAATATATTGATATGGCTAATGAGCGCATAAATAATTATCAAAATGAAGAAGATATTTTCCAAAAAGAAATAGAGAAACACAAGGTCAAAGATACATTTGCTAATAAAAAGAAACAAAATAAACATGTTGGTAGGTTTGCACCAAGAAAAGAAGGCGAGCAGGTAAAATTATTTTAAAAATCCTGCTAACAATTTATTCTACTTGATACAATATTATAGATATGCCATTATATTTAGCAGGTAAATTATTATGTCAGAATTAGCATATTGGTTATTGTTATTAAAAGCACCTTTAGTTGGCAGCATAACCGCTTATAAGGCGTTAAAATATTTTGAAAGTCCAAAAAATATTTTCACTAGCACTGATATATATCGTAAAAATTCTGGGTTATTTAAACAAAAAACTCTCAACTGGTTTAATAGTGCTAATATAAATTTAGTTAGCAAAGATTTAAAATGGGCCGAAAAAAGCAATCACCATATTATTACTTTAATTGATGATGATTACCCGCCATTATTAAAAGAAATAGCAGACCCGCCACTAATATTATATGTTATGGGCGATATATCGGTTTTATCTGTGCCTCAGATAGCCATTGTTGGTAGCAGGGCGCCTAGTATTAATGGCTTAGAAAATGCTTACTATTTTGCTAAACAATTAGCACTTAATAACTTAGTAATAACCAGTGGTTTAGCCCTAGGAATTGATGCTAGGGCACATATTAGTGCTATTGATAATAATGGTAAAACAATAGCGGTGTGTGGCACAGGACTGGATATAGTCTATCCAACAAGACACAAAAATTTAGTTAATCAAATAATAGATAACGGTGCTGTTATTTCTGAGTTTCCAATAGGCGTTGCACCGCACAGTAATAATTTTCCAAAACGCAATAGGGTAATTAGTGGGCTAAGTTTGGGTGTTTTAGTAGTAGAAGCAACACTACAAAGTGGCTCGCTTATTAGTGCAAGGCTTGCAGTAGAACAAGGCAGAGAAGTATTTGCTATTCCTAGTGTTATTAGTAATTATAAGGCTAAAGGATGTCATAAATTAATTAAAGATGGTGCTTGCTTAACCGATAGTATTGATGATATTTTAGCCAATATAGGTATGAAAAATACCCAGCATATTACAGATAAAGTAGTGGATAATAAAAAAAATATCGACAAACAATCTAGTATACTATTAAAATATCTTTCTTATAGTCCGGTTACTGTTGATGATTTAGTATTAAAAACTAATTTGGATATTCAAACAATAAATGAGAAATTATTATTACTAGAATTATCAGGAGAAGTATATAATATTCCCAACTCAGGTTTTGTTTTAAACGATAATATAAACTTATGATAAATAATCAAAATATTTTAGATGTGCTAAACTTTATGTTTGATTACATATTTGAAGTAGCAAATGCTAAAGAAGAAATTGATGACACTATGTTGGAAAATCATCTTACAAACGCTGGATTTGACAAAAAAGGTATATATATGGCACTTAGTTGGCTAGATAATATATCAGCCTTACAAGATGGTAAAATAAGCCCATTTTCTACTAATAATGATAGTTTGCGTATTTATTCAGAGCACGAAAAACAAAAAATAAATTTAAAAAATCGTAATTTTTTACTATTTTTAGAAAATATAGGTATGCTAGAGCCTATGCAACGCGAATTAATTATTTCACAGGTAACATCATTAAACGCTAAAGATATATCTTCTAATGATTTTAAATGGGTTGTAATTATGGTTTTGGGTAATAATTCTAATAGCGATCATTCTAATGCGTGGCTAGAAGCAGTAATTTTAGACGAGCATCATCAAACAATCCAGTAATAAAATTGTTGCACAG
The DNA here is from genome assembly GCA_965222825.1 of Gammaproteobacteria bacterium. GTDB lineage: Bacteria > Pseudomonadota > Gammaproteobacteria > PS1 > Pseudothioglobaceae. Next base: position 104,088 of record OZ244964.1, read on the forward strand.
CACTTATAATGTTAAAAATAACTCAAATATTTGTTTTTGTCATAAAATTTGCTGACATAAAACCGAGAACTATTATGGATAAACACATATTTTAGGGTATTATTATCTATTTTTTATAACCATATAATACTATCATAATGAAATTAGTAATTGTAGAGTCTCCTGCTAAGGCAAAAACTATTAAGGGATTTTTAGGAAAAGATTTTGTTGTTGAGTCTAGTATAGGGCATATCCGTGATATGCCTAAAAAAGATATGGGCATTGATATTAATAACTCTTTTAAGCCTATTTATGAAGTTAGCCCTGATAAAAAACAAATAGTAAGTAAGTTAAAAAAACTAGCAAAAACCGCTAACACTATATACTTGGCAACTGATGAAGACCGAGAGGGTGAATCTATAGCATGGCATTTATTAGAAGCGTTAAATTTGCCAAAAGATACTAATAGAATTGTTTTTCACGAAATAACTAAACCAGCAATAAAATACGCAATTACCAATCCTAGGGCTATTAATAAACCTCTGGTAAATGCTCAACAAGCAAGAAGAATTATTGACCGCTTGGTTGGCTTTGAAATATCGCCAATATTATGGAAGAAAATATCTGGAGCAAAATCAGCAGGTAGAGTGCAATCACCGGTTGTGCGTTTAGTAGTAGAGAGAGAACAAGAAATAAGCAATTTTAAAGCAGAAATAACATACAAGGTTAAAGCAGAGTTAATTAGTGATAATAATAGCAAATTTTTGGTAAAACTTAATAAAAGTTTTGCAAATAAACAACAAACAGAAAAATTTGTTAAACACTTATTAAACGCTAAATTACAAATAACAGATATTAAAACTAAGCCCAGTAAAAAAAGTCCATCTGCACCGTTTATGACTTCTACTTTACAACAAGAAGCATCACAAAAATTAGGTTTTTCTGTTAAGCAAACTATGACTCTAGCACAAAAATTATATAGAGACGGTCATATATCCTACATGCGTACAGATTCACTTAATTTATCAAATATGGCATTAGCAAGTGCAAAAAATGTTATAACTAGCCAATATGGTCCTGATTATGCTAAGACTCGTCATTATAAAACTAAAAATAATTCTGCCCAAGAAGCACACGAGGCAATTCGTCCTACTGATGTTAATAAAAAATCATTAGGTGCTAATAATAAGGAAGAGGCGTTGTATAATATCATTAGAAAACGCACCTTAGCATCACAAATGTCCAGTGCTATATTAGATAAAACAAAAGTAACTATTAGTATTGATAACAGAGATGAGGTTTTTATAGCAGAGGGTGAAGTGTTAAAATTTGCTGGGTTTTTAAAAGTTTATGATATTGATACAAATAAAGATAAACTGCTACCAGAATTACAAATAAACCAAGTGCTAACAATAAACACTCTTGATGCTAAAGAAACCCTTAGTAAGCCAAAATCGCGTTATACTGAGGCTAGTTTAGTAAAAAAAATTGAAGATATGGGTATAGGAAGACCATCTACTTTTGCCGCTATGATCTCAACGGTTCAAGAACGAGGCTACATAATAAAAGAAAGTGTAGCAGGCATAGAAAGAGAATGCGATTTATTACAAATAAAACAAAATAAGTTTTTAGCAACTAAAGTGTTAGAAACTTTTAATAATGATAAAAATAAATTATTACCAACCAGTGTTGCGTATTTATTGACTGATTTTTTAAAAAAATATTTTAATAATATAATTGATTATAAATTTAGTGCTAGTTTAGAAGTTAGTTTTGACAAAATAGCTAGTGAAAATAAAATTTGGCACAAGGTAGTAAGTGATTTTTATAACTCATTTCATAATAAGGTGGAATTAGCTAATAATTTATCAAAACAAGAACTAGATAGTTCAAGAATAGTAGGTATTGACCCTAATAGTGGCAAGGAAATAACAATTAGGCTAGGTCGTTATGGTGCTTTTGCACAAATAGGGGCTAAAGAAGATGAACAAAAACCTATATTTGCTAGTTTAAAAAAAGGGCAAAATATAGCGACTATTAGCCTAGCAGAAACGCTAGAATTATTCAAAATGCCTAGAATTATTGGTAATACTGATGATGGATTAACTATTAAGGCAAATTATGGGCGTTTTGGTCCTTATATTCAATACGGCAAAAAATATGTATCATTAAAAGATGATAGCCCAGAAAGTGTTAGTTTAGAGACAGCACTAAAATTAATTACTGATAAAGAAAAAAAAGATAGAGAGTTAATTATTAAGGCTTTTAAAGACTCAGATATTAAGATTTTAAATGGGCGTTTTGGTGCGTATATAAATAATGGTAAAAAACGCGGTAAGGGACAAAAAAATATTACCATTAAAAAGTTTTTTGGCGACAAAGAGCCAAAAAATTTAAGCTTAGCAGAATGTCAAAATGCCATAAATGGCAAAATAACACAAATCAAAAAATCTAAACCAAAAACCAAACGCAAAAAAAACTTATAACTAGCAACTGCAAGGTTTGCCTTGTATATAATGGTTTTAAGCACTTGCGTAATTTTATTATAGTTATTCAGGTTGGACTAAATAGTCTATTTGTGATATATTTTTAATAATAAGTTAGATTTAGCTTTCTAGCAAACAAATAATAAACACCGTAAAAATAGTTATAACTCACAAAAAAACCAAAGTATAATAAAAAACTAGTAATAATTGGGTTCAGAGTAAAATTAAATTAAAACAAATATTTATAGTATTAAAATTGTATAATAAATTACTATATTGAAACTGTTCACCCATCGGAAATTAGTGCAAAAGTCAGCACTATTATAATTAGGGATACGCCCATGAAAAACTTAATAAAAAAATAGTTATTACAGTAAAATTATCTAATAATTTGGGTTAGAATAAAAAATAATTATAAAAATTAAATTAAAAATAAAGGTTAAAAAAAATGACAAAATTTGTTGCAATTATGATGGGCTCTAGCTCTGATATGCCAGTATTGGAAAATACTTTTAATATCCTAAAAAAGTTTGCTATTCCTTACGAGGTAAGAATTGCCTCAGCACATAGAACCCCAGAATATACCAAAGAATTTATAAAAGATGCACAAGATAGAGGCTGTGCGGTTTTTATAGCGGCGGCTGGTTTAGCAGCACATCTAGCAGGTGTTGTTGCTTCATATACTATCCGTCCTGTTATTGGAGTGCCAATTAACGCCTCATTAAATGGGCTAGATTCATTATTATCTACCGTGCAAATGCCCGGCGGTATTCCTGTTGCTAGTGTTGCAATAGGTAGTGCTGGTGCTAAAAATGCCGCTTATTTAGCAGCACAAATATTAGCATTAAATGATAGTGAGTTAGCACAAAAATTACTAGATGAGAGAGCTGAAAATGCTAAAATTATTTTGGCCAAAAATAATAGCAACTAGCACTAGTAACCCAATATAATGATTATCTAAAAAAGCCTTTAAACACAAGGCTTTATTGTTATCTTTTATTAAATATTGATGATAAATCATTAGGGCTATTATTGGTGCTAAAAATAAATAATAACTAAAATTTAGTTTAAATACCAAGCCAATTTTAACAAGTAAAACTAATAATAATAATTGTAATAGTGCTATTATTTTTTTATCATATTTGCCAAATAAAATAGCACTAGATTTAACAGCTATTTTTAAGTCCTCTTCTCTATCGCCAATAGCATAAATAGTATCATATATCAAAGTCCAAACAACGCTAGTTGCAAACAACCACCACAGCTCACTAGGTAGCGAATTAACACTAGCACTAAATACCATAGCAATACTCATAGCAAAAGCAATAGCTAAAATTAACTGTGGCATATTAGTATATCTTTTTGCAAAAGGATATAAACTAGCTAGTATCACAGCAAGTATAGCTAATAATATTGTTAAGATATTAGTTAGTAAAACCAACACTAAGGCAACTAATAACAAACAAATAAAGAATACAATAGCCTCTTTAACACTTATCTCATTATTAACAAGTGGGCGATTTTTTGTTCTGTTTATGAAACCATCAATATTTCTATCAGCAATATCATTAATAATACAGCCCGCACTACGCATTATTATTACTCCAAAAGTAAATATTAGCACAATATCTATACTAGGTCTGCCATAATTGGCTAATAATAACGCCCAGAAAGTAGGGTATAGCAATAAATATATACCTATGGGCTTATTTAGTCTAGCTAGTTTGATATAAGAATACAATTTGGTCATAATTTATTGATAATATTTTCTAATTTAGCATCTAATTTAATGCTAATTTGCTGGGCTTTTTTTGTTGTTGGATTAGTAAATTTTAATTGTTGTGCGTGTAAACACAAACGATTAATACCTAATTTAGCCATAATACTATTAAAACTTATATCTCCATATTTATCATCCCCTACAATAGGGTGTTTGACATATTGGGCGTGGACTCTTATTTGGTGCATTCTACCAGTTTTAATAATAACTTGTGTTAGGGCGAGACTCAAATTATCATGGTAGATATTTTTTATTGGCTGAAAATAACTAAGTGCTGGAGCCCCGTTATTAGTTATGATAATTTTATTATTATTATTTTTGGCTATGGGAGCGTCTATTTGGTATTGTTTTTTCTGCCAAGCATTTTTTAATAGTGCTATATAGCGTTTATGAATATTGCCTTGTTGTAGTTGCTGTTGCAAATTTATTAGCACAGTGCGTTTTTTAGCGACTAATAAGCACCCAGAAGTATCTCTATCTAGCCTATGGACTAACTCTAAATGATTGCCATATAATTTTCTTAGTGCCTCAATAAGTCCAATTTTAATACCACTACCGCCATGCGATGCTAAACCTGTTGGTTTATTTATAACAATTAGTCCCTTGTCCTGATAAACAATACTATCTGCTAATATTTTTTCTAGTGACTTTGATACAGATATATCTTTTTTATCTGCTAGTTTAATTGGAGGAATACGAACAATATCGTTTAATTGTAGTTTGTAATCAGGTTTTTTTCTCCCTTTGTTAATACGAACACTACCTTTTCTAATTATTTGATAAATATGAGACTTAGGCACGCCTTTTAATTTTTTTAGCAAATAATTATCTAATCTCTGCATAACAGAGAGGCTATTAATTGTGTGATAGACAACAGGCATTATTCAGGTTGGACTATTTAGGTTAGACTATTTATTTTTAAAAAATAAATTATGAAAATTATTACTAGTAGTCTCAGCTACTTCTTCAATATCTATACCTCTTAGTTTAGCAATTTTTTTAACTACAAAATAAGTATAACCGGGGTTATTAGTCTTGCCTCTATAAGGCTCAGGCGTTAAATAGGGTGAGTCCGTTTCAACTAGCATACAATCTAGGGGTATTTTTTGTGCTACTTCGTGTATTGTTTTAGCATTTTTAAAGGTAACAATGCCTGAAAAAGATATATAAAAACCCAAGTCAATAGCTTTTTTAGCCATTTCATAATCCTCAGTAAAACAGTGCATAACCCCAGAATTAGCACTCTCTTGACGCATAATATTTAGCGTATCATCTTTTGCTTCTCTAGTGTGAATAATAAGAGGTTTGAGCGTAGTTTTACTTACTTGAATATGACGAATAAACCTCTCTATCTGCCATTTTGCAGTATCTTTTTTTATATGAAAATAATCTAAACCAGTCTCACCAATAGCAATAATATTATCATCTGCACTTAGTTTAATTAAGGTATCTATATCAGGGTCTAATCCATCTTGTTCTGTGGGATGAACTCCTACTGATGCATAAATTTGTGGATTTTTTTTAGCTAGTTCTAATACTTTAGGAAATTCTTCTAGGGTAATAGCAACGCATAAAAATTCTCTTACCGATAATTCTTTTGCCTTAGTTAGCATTATATCCAAATCATTATCAAAATTAGTTAAATCTAGTTTATCAATATGGCAATGGGAGTCAACTATGTGCATATTTAAAATGGCTTAAATTAAAACCTAATCTCCATTCCTTGAAGTTCTTTTGGTAATTTATTTTTTATATCTTTTTTATATGTTGTTTTTTGTTTTAATTGCTCTTTGATTGTTGTTTTATCAATGTATATATTTTCTCTATTGAGATTTTTTTTAATATTGTCAATAATAATATTAAGTAATTTATCAAATATATTATTAGTATTTATATCGCCATTTTTACCGACATTTCTAATATAAATATTATCAATTTTAATAAGCTTATTAATGGTTTTAGATTTAATAATAACCTGTGAATAAAACATACTAAATTCATCAATTATTATGTTTTTGCTATTTGATTCTTGTTTAGGATTGACTACGCTGTTATTTGCATTATTTTTTAATAATTCTTGCCATTTATATATATTTATGGCATTATCTTTTACCTCAATATTTATTAATGCCCCCCTTAGATTTATTCTATCTATATTAATATTATTTTTAGCTACATTTTGTATGTCAATAACAATATTTTGTGCTGTTATTATATTATCAGGGAATTTATCAATACCACCTATTGTTAAATTACTAATTTTTGCATTTGTATCAAAAATACTAATATCAATATTTTCTATATTAGCATTAGTTTTTAAAATATCACTTAATAAATTATTAATAATAAATTTAGCCACAGGGTTTACCAAGACAAACAAAAAACCCATTATGGAAATAAATATTAATAATATTATGTAAAATTTAATTTTTGTATTCATTATTTTGTAATTTATAATTAAAATCCAGTAACCATTTTAACATTTATTTATTTGTTCCTTATGTTTTTACACAAGTATAGTCTTTGCTATTGTTTAGTATTATATAATATGCGATAATATTGGACTTTTGTATTTTAAGATTGTAACACGGTTATATATTTAATTATGTTTGGGTTATTTTATATTAAACCAACTTAGTGCTAATATATTATTTTCTTTTTTTAAATGGACGATTAATTATGAATTTTTCAGAATTATTAATACCTATTGCATTAGCAGAAGGTGGACAAGGTGCTAGTTTTACCAGTTTTATTCCAATTATTTTATTGATAGTAGTATTTTATTTTTTATTAATAAGACCACAGCAAAAAAGAGCCAAAGAACATAAAAATTTATTATCTAATTTGAATGTTGGTGATGAAGTATTAACAAATGGTGGAGTAATAGGTAAGATTATTAAATTAGATAATGACGATGATAATTATTTATTTTTAGAAATAGCCAATAATACTACTATAAAAGTGCAAAAACAAGCTATAAACCAAAAAATGCCTAAAGACACTTATAATAAGTAATATCGGCAATGATAAATCAATACCCTGCTTGGAAAAATATTTTAGTATTGGTAGTTTTTGTGCTATCTTTATTGTATGCACTACCTAATTTATTTGGTTCTAACTTTGCTGTGCAAATATCTAAATTAGGTGCTAATAATCTTAATATCAAAGATTCTAAGTTTATTAAATCTTATCTAAATAAAGCAAATATAGATTATATTAGTATAAAAAATATTAACGATAATATACTGATTATCCTAAAAAATAGCAAAGATCAACTAAATACCCAAGCATTATTAAAAGAAAAATTAGGCACTAAGTTTAGTATAGCACTAAACTTAGTGCCTGCTGTGCCAGATTGGCTAAAAAGTTTTGCTGCTAAACCAATGTTTTTAGGGTTAGATTTAAGAGGTGGGGTGCATTTTTTACTAGAAGTTGATATGGATACGGTTATTAAAAATGCTTATAAAAATCAAACCGCAGAAATACGAACTGAGTTTAGAAAAAAACGCCTATACAAAAAAATTTACAATAAAGGCAATTATATTGATGTAATTTTTAAAGATAACACTAGTAAAAATAGGGCAATTAATATGCTAAAAAGTGATTTTTCTAACCTTAAAATTAGGCAAGAAAATAATTTATTAGTAAGTTTTGTATTTAAAGAACAAGTATTAAAAGAATATAAGACACACGCCTTAAAACAAAATATTACCACTCTTAGAAATAGGGTTAATGAATTAGGAGTATCTGAGCCTATTATCCAACAACAAGGCAAGGATAGAATAGTAGTGCAATTACCAGGAGTACAAGATACTGCTAGGGCAAAAGAGATATTGGGCACAGTTGCCACCTTAGAATTTCGTATGGTTGATGAAAAACACGATGCAGAAACAGCAATTAGTAGCGGTAAAATTCCAATAGGCTCACAGCTTTATCATTTTCGCGATGGGCGTCCACTATTATTAAAAAAACAAATAATTACCACAGGAGAAAGTATTAATAATGCTACTTCTGGTTTTAGTCAAGAAAATAGCTCACCTATGGTTAGTTTGTCCTTAGATGCTAAGGGTGGCAAGGCAATGTTAAAAACTACTAAAAAATATGTTGGACACCGAATGGCAGTAGTATTTATTGAAAATAAAATAGAAACAGTTTACCGTAATGCTAAATTAACTAAAAAACGCTATAAAACTGAGGATATTATTAACGCTGCGGTTATTAATGGCATATTTTCTAATCGTTTTCAAATAACTGGTCTAGATAGCCCAAAAGAAGCTAGGAATTTAGCATTATTATTAAGGGCTGGCTCACTGTCTGCTCCTGTTGAGATTATAGAAGAGAGAACTATAGGCCCTAGTTTAGGTAAAGATAATATTGAGAAAGGTTTTATATCAGTAATGTCTGGTTTTGTTTTGGTATTAATATTTATGTTATTACGCTATAAAGTTTTTGGAATAGTTGCTAATATTGCCCTAACACTTAATTTATTAATGATAATTGCTGTATTGTCTTTATTACAAGCTACTTTAACTTTACCAGGTATTGCTGGTATTGTGCTAACAGTTGGTATGGCAGTTGATGCTAATGTTTTAATTTTTGAGAGAATTCGTGAAGAATTAAGAACTAATATTGATATTCAAAAAGCCATTAATTCAGGATATGAAAAAGCTCTATCCACTATAACAGATGCTAATATTACTACCCTTATTGCCGCTGTTGTTTTATTTAGTTTTGGCACTGGACCTATTAAAGGGTTTGCTATTACCTTGTCTATTGGTATTATTACTTCTATGTTTTGTGCTATTATTGCATCTAGGGCTATTGTTAATAGGATTTATGGCAACAAATATAATAAGGTATTGAAAATATGAAACAAATTAATTTTATATCTAAAAGATACATAGCCTTTATTTTTTCTACTATTTTGATTGCTATATCAGTATTTTCTTTATTTAATCAAGGATTAAAACTAGGTATAGATTTTACTGGTGGTTTTATAGTTGAAGTAGAATATCCAAAACCAGCTAACCTAGATATTATCAGGGAGCAATTAACTAATGCTGGATTTAGTGATATTGCTGTGCAATATTTTGGTAATAATACTGATGTGCTTATTCGTTTAGCACCACAAAAAATATCATCAGCAAAAATTAGTTCACAAGTATTAATAGCACTAAATAGTAATAATGCTCCTAAAATGCGTAGAGTTGAGTTTGTAGGTCCTAAAATTGGTGAGGAATTAACAGCAGATGGAGCTCTTGCTGTTATTTATGCTCTAATAGGTATTTTAATTTATGTAGCATTTAGATTTGAATATCGTTTTTCACTAGGGGCCATACTAGCACTAATGCACGATGTAATTATTACCTTAGGGTTATTTTCAATATTACAAATAGAGTTTAATTTAATAGTTCTAGCGGCTATTCTAGCAGTAATAGGTTATTCATTAAATGATACTATAGTTGTATTTGATAGAGTGCGAGAAAACTTTTTAAATAGTAGAAAAAATGACTCAGATATTATTATCAATGACGCTATTAATCAAACCTTATCTCGCACACTAGCGACATCTGGAACTACTTTATTAGTGTTATTGGCATTATTTTTCTTTGGTGGTGAGATAATACGAGGCTTTTCTATAGCTTTATTAACTGGCGTTATTATTGGAACTTATTCTTCTATTTATACTGCAAGTTCTATGTTGTTGGTTATGAAAATTAACAAAAAACACTTGTTGCCATCTGAAAAGGAACAAAAAGAAATTAACACTAGACCATAATTTAGTATTGCTAACTATTTTAATACAAGTATAATTAAACTACTTTTTTTGGGGGCTATAGCTCAGCTGGGAGAGCGCTTGCCTTGCACGCAAGAGGTCGGGAGTTCGATCCTCCCTAGCTCCACCAAAAATAAGTTTTTTAGTTTTCTATAAAATCTAAATCTATTTGAATATTTATCCCACTTAGTAATTCTAATAATTTTGGAATAGCTAAAAAAACTCCACTTAGACAAACAGCAATTGCTTCAGGTTTTCCGGGTAAATTAATAATCACACTTTTACCTCTTGTGCCTGCTACTTGTCGCGATAATATTGCACTAGGAACTGTTTGTAATGATACTGCACGCATTTGCTGGGCAAAGCCATCGTATATTCTATCACAAACTGTTATTGTTGCATCAGGGGTTACATCTCTAGGTGCGGGACCTGTGCCTCCTGTTGTTAGCACTATATCACAACCTAATTCATCTGTTAGCTCCGTTAATTTATTGATAATTTTATCTTTATCATCGGGTACAAGTTTAGTAATAATATTGTGCGGTGATAGCACTGCATTTTGTATCCACTCAACCATAGCAGGACCACTAATATCTTTATAATAGCCTTTATACGCTCTATCTGATATTGTTAAAAAACCAATAGTGGTTTTAGTATTTTTCATAAAAATAATTATTTTTTTATACTTCTTTTATATTTGTGCAATCAACACAATCAAGTAGTTCACTAACCACACCAATATTAGTAATAACTAGATTTGGCTCTATATCAGCAAGTGGTTTTAATACAAAACTTCTATTTTGTATCTCAGGATGCGGTATAGTTAAATTAGCACTATTTATAATTTTATCATCAAATAGCAATATATCTAAATCAATAGTTCTAGAACTCCATTTTTTTTCTCTAACTCTGTGTTGTTGTATTTCAATTTCTTGGCATATTGTTAATAAATCATACGCAGAAATACTAGTTTGTATTTTTACAACAGCATTATAAAAATCAGGCTGAGGCATATTTAATAAGGGCTTAGATAAGTATAATTTTGATAAATTAATTATAAATATATTCGCTTTATTAGACAGAGATATTAAGGCTTGTTTAATTTGTTGTTTGGGATTATTTAAGTTAGAGCCCAAACCTATATAAGCATAGGATAACACAGTGCTTTTCATTTATGGCTAATGATTTTGAGCCACTAATATTATAAAAGGAGGAGAGAAAATAATATTATATATAGTGGCTCAATAGTTGTATTATACATTAAAATTATACAATAATATTATTATATAATTTATTTTATTTGCAATATATATAATAAAATATTATATTAAAACAGTTATTTAAAAATATTGCTTAGTAATATTTTTTTTATTAAAATATTAAAATATAGTATTCTTATGGTGGCCAAACCTAGAATCGAACTAGGGACACAGGGATTTTCAGTCCCTTGCTCTACCGACTGAGCTATTTGGCCATAAATAGTATCAATAAAAAGATATAAATTATACCAAGTGTAATAAATAAATGTGCTTTTTAGGTGTTTAGATTTTTATCATATATGTTTGCAAAAAATCTAAGACAGATATTATGTTTACTCAAATTCCATTTGTTTAAACAAACGCGAGGCATTTTGTAAATACAGTTCTTGATAAGTATCCCAGGATCTAAAACTAGATTGGTCTATTTGATAAGCATCAGCAAGATCACCATCATTATCTAGTATAGAGGTAATTTTACTACGAAGATAATTAAGATAGTCTTTGGTAAAGTAAGTTACTGTGTCTAAATCAGTAGCACCACCGTGTCCTGGTATTATAATATCTGGTTTTAGGGCTACAAGTTTATCCCAAGTTTGTAGCCACTCTGCTGTGTTTGTGTGCTCAAAAATAGGCAACATTCTTACATTAAATGCCGTGTCGCCACTTATTAATAATTTTTTATCCGCGAGCCATAATTGAATATCATCTATGCTGTGAGAATTACCTAAATATAATACATCTACTAGACGATTACCCAAGTCAATACTATATTTATCAGTAAAGGTTTTATCTGGTAGTGTTATTTTAGTATAAACTGATTTGTCTTTTAATCTTGTTTTTGCACGAGCTAAAATATCTTCTCCGTGCTCTTTTATTTTTTCATAAGCGTATTTATGTGCTATTATTAAAGCACCTTGGGACTTCCAATAACTACTACCAAGCATAGCATGCCCTTGGGCGTTTTCTAATACCACAAATTTAACGGGCTTATTAGTTATTTTCTTAATTTCATCGTGCAAGGCTTGTGCTAGCAAATAACTACCACCAGCATTAAAAACTAGCACACTATCATCGCCAATTATAAAAGATAAATTATTATTATGCCCAGAATTTTCATAACTAGATGGTCTAGTTGCACCAATAGCAGAAAATACTCCATCTGCTACTTTAATGGGTAAACTGTATAACATTGAGTCTTCTGCTTTATCGCTTAATCTAACAGGCAGACCTGCTTTTTGCCAAGCAAAAAAAGTTCCTTTATAATTAGCCACATTAGTATAACCCATACTCATTAAGGTTTTAGCAGCAAGTGGGCTTCGTAAGTTTTCTCCACAATAAACTACAATAGGGGTATTTTTATTGGCATAATTACTTATATTGAACTCCAATAAACCTCTAGGAATAACAACATTTTTCCCACCTAAGCCAATAGTGCCTTCATTGTTTACTTCTTCTTGCGTTCTAACATCAACTAACAACAAGTTAGGCTCATTGGCAACGCGTTTTTGTAAAGTAGTAGTATCAATATTAGTAATTTTTGCTTCTTTTGCGTTTACAGCAGTTGTAAGCACATACAAAAACAGTGCAATAAATAAACTAAAAAGCGATATTTTGTTCATAATTTAATCATATATATAGTAAATTTTAATTGAAAAAAATATTTTACAACATATATATTTGCTAATAATACAATACTATAACACACTATAAATATATGCAAATAGATAAATTAACCAATCAATTAAAAGAATCCTTAGCAGAAGCACAATCAATAGCAATGGCTATGAACCATAGTGTAATTGAGCCATCGCATTTATTAAAAGCATTACTTGATAATGATAATAATATAGCAAATTATGTAATTAAACAAGCAGGTGGTAATATAGATGCTATTGGGTCTGATACTAGTAAATTATTAACTAAAAGTGCTATTATTGATAGTCCTAATGGTGATATTGGTATCGCAACATCATTAATAAAATTATTTGACTTATGCGAAAAACTTGCAAAAAATAATGGTGATAGTTTTGTTGCTACTGAGACTTTTTTAATTGCTTTAATTACCACTGGTGATAAATATGCTAAATTACTTAGTAAAAATGGTGTTAATAAGCAAAGGCTAATAGATGCTATTGATAAAATTAGAGCGGGTGATAATATCCAAAATGCTAGTGATGAAGGCAATAGAGGTGCACTAGATAAATATACTCAAGACCTAAGTGCTATGGCAAAACAAGGCAAATTAGACCCAGTAATAGGTAGAGATAATGAAATTAGACGGGTAATGCAAATATTACAAAGAAGAACTAAAAATAATCCAGTGCTAATAGGCGAGCCTGGAGTTGGTAAAACTGCAATTGCTGAGGGTTTAGCTATGAGAATTATCAATGATGAAATACCCCTTAGTCTAAAAAATAAAAGAGTTTTATCCTTAGATATAGCAGCACTAATAGCAGGTGCTAAATATAGAGGGGAATTTGAAGAAAGATTAAAATCGTTACTAAAAGAATTAACAAAACAACAAGGACAAATAATTTTATTTATTGACGAAATTCATACTATGGTAGGAGCTGGAAAAACAGAGGGCTCTATGGATGCTGGCAATATGCTAAAACCAGCATTAGCCAGAGGGGATTTGCATTGTATGGGAGCTACAACTTTTAATGAATATCGTGAAAATATTGAAAAAGATTCTGCCTTAGAAAGACGATTCCAAAAAGTTATAATCAATGAGCCCAGCGTTGAAGATACTATAGCTATTTTAAGAGGATTAAAAGATAGGTATGAAGTTCATCACGGTGTTAAAATAACTGATCTTGCTATTATTGCTGCTGCTTCATTATCAAATCGTTATATTACTGATAGAAAACTACCAGATAAGGCTATTGATTTAATTGATGAAGCAGCAGCACAAATTAGAATAGAAATAGACTCTAAGCCTGAGGCTATGGATATTTTATACCGTAAATTAATTCAGTTAAAAATAGAACAAGTAGCTCTAAAAAAAGAACAAGATAAACTATCTCAACAAAGGTTGGTAAAACTAAATAATAATATTAATAAATTATCTCAAGAATACGCTAATTTAGAATCTTTGTGGCTACTAGAAAAAGCACAATTACAAGATACCCAGCAATTAAAAGAGCAGCTCGAAAATGCTAAAAATGATTTTGTAATAGCAAAAAGACAAAATGATCTTAGTAAAATGTCTGAAATACAATACGGCATAATACCAGAAATAGAGAAAAAAATCTCCCTAGCAGAGCAAAAAGAATCACAGCAAGACAATACTATAACACTACTTAGAAACAGCGTAAGTGATACTGATATTAGTAAAGTTGTAGCAAGAGCAACAGGTATCCCTATTGATAAATTATTAGCAGGAGATAAAGAAAAACTGCTCAATATGGAGGCAATTATCCACAAGAATTTGATAGGACAAAATAGAGCAGTTCAAACTATTGCTAATGCTATTAGAAGATCTAGGGCTGGATTAGGGGAGGTCAATCGCCCTAATGGCTCATTTTTATTTTTAGGACCAACTGGTGTTGGTAAAACTGAACTTAGTAAAACTCTGGCAAATTTTTTATTTAATACTAAGGATGCAATGATTAGAATTGATATGAGTGAATTTATGGAGCGACACTCAGTAGCAAAACTAATAGGTGCACCTCCTGGTTATGTAGGTTATGAGCAAGGTGGTTTACTAACAGAGGCTATAAGACGCAAGCCATATTCTATAATTTTGCTAGATGAAATTGAAAAAGCTCATAGTGATGTATTTAATATCTTATTGCAAGTTTTAGATGATGGTAGGCTAACAGATAGTCAAGGCAGAGTTGTTGATTTTAGTAATACTGTAATAATTATGACTTCTAATATAGGCTCACAACTAATACAGGACAGTCCAAATAAAGACATCAAAAAGCAATTAATGCTAATTCTAAGAGAGTATTTTCGTCCAGAATTTATCAATCGTATTGATGATATTATTGTGTTTGAGTCGTTATCTAGAGAACAAATAGCAAATATTGCAAAACTACAAATATCTAAGTTAAATATCAGGCTTAAACAAATAGGTTTAAAATTAGCATTAGATAATAAATTATTAGATTATATAACACAAATAGGCTATGACCCTATATACGGTGCTAGATTATTGAACAGAACCATCCAAAAAGAGTTAGAAAGTCCACTATCTAGTGCTATATTAGCAGGCAAATTTAAAGAAAATAGCATTATTTACGCTAGTTTAGTAGATAATAATATTAGTTTTAGTAATTAGTATCACAATACAAAATAACTATAACAAACTAACAAGTGTTACGCATTAAACTATATAAACTATTAACTAATATACATTGACAACAAAATATTTTTTTGCTAGAATGCATGCAAGACAAGACTTGAATACTTGAAAACAATTTTTTAATTTGCATTTACAATAGGAATACATATGAAAAATATAAATGAATTATTATTTGATAAAGAATTTCGTCAACAATTAAGAGAAAATAAGTCTGCTATTGATACTTTATATCAATATGGCGAAGAAGATATTGAGTATAAGGTAGTTACTAATAGCAAGAATATAACATACATTGTAATTCCTAGTAAAGATTTATACACAAGTTTAGATAATATAAATGCTGCTAGTGCTGCTCATACCGCAGGCAGTGCAGGCACTGTTGGCTCAATAGGAACAGTGAGTAGTGCTGCTTCTGCTACTACTTGTGCTAGCTCTCTTGGCTCTGCATCTTCAGCAGGCTCAATATCTAGTGCCAGCACAGTAAACCCAAGTCAATAAAATTACAATAAATGACTTATTTTTAAAGGAATTGTTATGATTTATGCAACAAATAAAAAATCACGAACTGAGTTACGTAATAATCCACATTCTGTGCTTAGTTATATTGATAAAGATATTGATATAGTTGTTAAAACTAATACTAAAAATATTATTTATGTGGTATTTCCAAGTGTAATTAATATGCAACTAACAAATATTACAGCCGCAGCAAGTGATGCTGCTGGAACAGCTGGCTCTGTTAGCACCATAGGAAGTGCAAGCACTTATGGCACTGTTAGTAGTGTTGGTAGTACCGCAGGTAGTCTTAGTAGTGTTGGTAGTGCAGGTAGTGTTGGTAGTGCAAGCACCAAGGGCTGTAGTTAGAATATATAATGGGTAAATATGAAAAATATAAATGAATTATTATTTGATAAAGAATTTCGTCAACAATTAAGAGAAAATAAGTCTGCTATTGATACTTTATATCAATATGGCGAAGAAGATATTGAGTATAAGGTAGTTACTAATAGCAAGAATATAACATACATTGTAATTCCTAGTAAAGATTTATACACAAGTTTAGATAATATAAATGCTGCTAGTGCTGCTCATACCGCAGGCAGTGCAGGCACTGTTGGCTCAATAGGAACAGTGAGTAGTGCTGCTTCTGCTACTACTTGTGCTAGCTCTCTTGGCTCTGCATCTTCAGCAGGCTCAATATCTAGTGCCAGCACAGTAAACCCAAGTCAATAAAATTACAATAAATGACTTATTTTTAAAGGAATTGTTATGATTTATGCAACAAATAAAAAATCACGAACTGAGTTACGTAATAATCCACATTCTGTGCTTAGTTATATTGATAAAGATATTGATATAGTTGTTAAAACTAATACTAAAAATATTATTTATGTGGTATTTCCAAGTGTAATTAATATGCAACTAACAAATATTACAGCCGCAGCAAGTGATGCTGCTGGAACAGCTGGCTCTGTTAGCACCATAGGAAGTGCAAGCACTTATGGCACTGTTAGTAGTGTTGGTAGTACCGCAGGTAGTCTTAGTAGTGTTGGTAGTGCAGGTAGTGTTGGTAGTGCAAGCACCAAGGGCTGTAGTTAGTTAATATATAGACATGGGTAAATATAAAAAACATAAATATTAGTATATATTTTTAGTTTATGCACTTATATTTATACCAAGTAGTTATATTTTTATAACAATGGAGCAATTACCAAACTAACTATTGCCATTACATTTATTAAAATATTCATAGCAGGACCAGAAGTATCTTTAAATGGATCGCCAACGGTATCACCAACTACAGTTGCAGTATGAGCATCAGAGCCCTTACCACCAAAATTACCTTTTTCAATAAATTTTTTGGCATTATCCCAAGCACCGCCGGCATTTGCCATCATTAGTGCCATTAAAATACAAGCAAGCAGTGCACCTGCTAACATTCCACCTAGTGATTCTGGTCCTAGAATAACACCAACTAAAACAGGAGCTAAAACGGCAATAATACCGGGTAATACCATTTTTTTGAGTGCTGCTTTTGTAGCAATATCTACGCATTTTGCAGTATCTGGTTCGGCATTACCCTCTAATAAGCCATCAATTTCACGAAATTGTCGTCTAATCTCTTTAATCATCTCAAAAGCACTATCGCCAACAGCAGTCATAGTAATTGCTGCTATTAGAAAAGGAATAGTGCCACCAATAAACAAACCAATAAGAACCCAAGAGCTATTTAGATTAAGAATAAAATTACTATTAGTAGCACTAATTGTCTCAATATAAGCACTAATAATTGCTAGTGCTGCTAGTGCAGCTGCACCAATAGCAAAGCCCTTACCTATAGCAGCTGTTGTGTTGCCTAACTCGTCTAGTGAATCTGTAATTTTGCGAGTATCCTCACCCAAACCAGCCATTTCAGCAATACCACCAGCGTTATCAGCAACAGGTCCATAAGCATCAATTGCCATAGTAATACCTACTGTTGCTAACATACCAACAGCAGCAATACCAACACCATAAAGCCCAACAAAATGATTAGCAACAAAGATAATAATACAAATCATAAATATAGGCATAACAACTGACTGCATACCAATTGATAAGCCTTTTATCATTACAGTAGCTGCACCAGTTTGTCCAGCTTTAGCAATATCTCTAACTGGTTTAGCAGCAGTATAATATTCAGTAATTAAACCTATAATAATACCACCAACACTACCCATTAACACTGCTAGCCAAATAGCATTATTAATCTCTATATTAACAATTAAAATATAAGCCATAGTAATAAAAAGCACAGCAGCAACAATAGTGCCTATTCTTAGTGCAATTTCTGGTGATTTGGCAGAATAAAATTTGACCAAAACAATACCTATAATTGAGCAAATAAGCCCAATAGAAGATAATGCCAAAGGCAAGAACATTAAAATTTCTTGAGAGCCTAATTTTTCCAAAGATAATAATCCCATAGTTGAGGCAATAGCAATTGTGGCAATCATAGCTCCACAATAAGACTCAAATATATCCGAGCCCATACCAGCAATATCGCCAACATTATCGCCAACATTATCAGCAATTACACCAGGGTTTCTTGGATCATCTTCTGGTATTCCAGCCTCAATCTTACCAACTAAGTCTGCACCAATATCAGCGCTCTTAGTATAAATACCGCCACCAACACGAGAAAAAAGTGCTACAACTGATGCCCCCATACCAAAGCCATGTATAGCATTAACGGTTTCTGGGTCTGAGGCAAAAAATAGATATAATAATCCTAAGCCAAGTAGCCCTAATGATGCAACTGCAAGGCCCATAATAGAGCCACCAAAAAATGCTATCTCCAAAGCAGAACTAACTCCTAAACTATGAGCAGCTTGGGTAGTTCTAACATTTGCCTTAGTAGCGGTATTCATACCAATATAACCTGCTGTTGCTGATGCTAATGCACCTACAATAAAACTAAATGCACTTTGCCAACTAAGAAAAATCAGCAGTAATATAGACAAAATAAATACAAAAATAGTAAGCATTTTATATTCTCGTTTAATAAAAACAATAGCACCTAAATGTATTTGCTTGGCTATTTTAACCATTAAACCTTCGCCAGCAGGCTGTGCTTTAATGAAGCGATAAATCAAAAATACTACTACTAAGCCAAATACACCCAGAGCAGGTGCTATTAAATATATATTCATAAACATAATTTTTAAAATAAAAAAAAGATTGGGTAATAATTTTGACTATTATAACCAAAAAAAATATAAAGATAATTTAATATTTTGTTATTTATAATAATATAGAGTAATATTTTATTATAAAATAATAATAAAATTTTATTATTATTGCCCACAAATACGATTTGTGGATATAATTTTTTTTAACTATGGTTAATTATACAACAAAACAAATATATGCTTTTGAGGCTGTTATTCGCTTAAAAAGTTTTACTAAGGCGAGTAGAGAATTAAATCTAACCCAGCCTGCTATTTATATGCAGGTTCAACACCTACAAGAAAATATAGGTAAACCACTGTTTTATACCAAAGGTAAACTTGTTAAAGCAACATTTATTGGTAGTAAACTATATAATAATTTTATTAAAATACTAGATCAATTAGAATATACAAAATCATATATTGAACAAATTATTCAACCTAATACTGGGCATTTAACAATAATAGTAGCAACTACTACACATTTATTTATTAGTAAAATATTATCAAGTTTTAAAAAAAAATACCCAAATATTAGTTTTCATTTAGAGGTAACTAACAGACAAGAATTATTAAATAAACTAACCAATAGCGATGTTGATTTAGTGGCAATGGGTGAGCCCCCAAAAAACATTCCACTTATTACTAAAAGATTTATGGATAATCCTTTAATAGTAATAGCACACCCAAAACATAAATTATTAGCAAATAAAAGTATTACTATTAATGACTTAAAAAAAGAAATTTTAATTACCAGAGAAGTAGGCTCAGGAACAAGGCATGCGGTGGAAAAAATCACAGGACTAAATTTTAATACCGATATTCAAATAAATTCTAATGAGGCTATAATAGGTGCTGTTCAGGCTGGACTTGGTATTGGTTTTGTATCTAAACACACCGTAACACTAGAGTTAAAAAATCAAATTATTAAACAACTTAGTGTGGAAAAATTTCCAATTATCCGTCATTGGCATATAGTGCATAATAAAAACAGACAATTATCACCTATAGCTAAACAATTTAAGGATTTTTTAATATCTAAAACTACGCAATGAAATTAATTTATAGAAAAAATTATAAAGTCCCAAATTATTTAATTAAAACTACAGACTTAGTATTTGAATTATTTGAGGATAAAACCATAGTTAAAAATACTATGTGTTTTTATAAAAATCTAAAAAGTAAAGATAATAGCAGTAAATTATTTTTAAATGGTAAGTCATTAAAACTTATTAGTCTTAAAAAAGATAATAAAGAAATAGCCTATAAGATTAGCGATGATGGTATTACTATTAGCGGACTAACTAATAATTTTAATTTAGAGATAATAACAGAAATTTATCCGCATAAAAATACCAGTTTAAAGGGCTTATACAAGTCATCTGGTAATTTTTGCACTCAATGTGAAGCAGAAGGGTTTAGAAATATTAGTTATTATTTAGATAGACCAGATGTATTAAGTATTTGGAGTGTAATAATAATAGCCGATAAAAATAAATACCCAATATTATTGTCTAATGGTAATTTAATCCTAGATGATAAAACCAGTGTTAAATGGTATGACCCATATCCTAAACCTTGCTATTTATTTGCTCTAGTAGCTGGTGATTTTGCCGTTTTAACCGATATATTTATCACTAAATCTAATAAAAAAGTTCAGCTAAAAATATTCACTCAAAAGCATAATGCCCATAAAACAAGTTTTGCAATGTCAGCACTAAAAAAAGCTTTTTTATGGGATGAAGTCCGTTTTAATTTAGAATACGATTTAGATGTTTATATGATAGTAGCAGTGGATGATTTTAATATGGGTGCTATGGAAAATAAGGGCTTAAATATTTTTAATTCTAATTTTGTGCTTGCTGATACTAATACTACAACTGATAAAGATTTTATTAATATTAAGGCAGTAATAGGGCACGAATATTTTCATAATTGGACTGGTAATCGTATAACTTGTAGAGATTGGTTTCAACTAAGTTTAAAAGAGGGTTTAACGGTATTTAGAGAGCAAGAATTTACCAGTGATGAGCATTCTAGAGCACTAAAAAGAATAGATGATGTATCGTTTTTAAGAAGCTCTCAGTTTGCAGAAGATAGTGGTGCTATGGCACATCCTGTTCGCCCTGAATCTTATTTAGCAGTAAATAATTTTTATACCCTAACAGTGTATGAAAAAGGTGCTGAGATTGTAAGAATGTTACATACTTTATTAGGTGAGAAGGTCTTTAAAAAAGCAATTAATTTATATTTAACAAAGTATGATTCTATGGCAGTTACTGTTGATGATTTTATTATGACAATGGAGCAAGCATCTAATATTAATTTGCGACAATTTAAACTATGGTATAGTCAAATAGGCACCCCTGTTATTGATATTAGTACTAATTATGATAGTAAAAATAAAACCTTTACTATTAACATCAAGCAAAAATTATCCAAAAATAATAATCCTTTTTATCTACCATTTAGTTATGCTTTATTTAGTAATAATGGCAATAAGATAATAGCAGATACAGCAATAATTAAGAATGAAAAACAACAATTAAAATTCAACAATATTAGCACTAAGCCTATATGTTCTTATTTACGAGGATTTTCTGCACCAATTATTGTTAATGCTAAATTATCTTATAATGAAAGAATTAAATTATTAACTTATGAGGATGATACATTTAGTAAATTTGATAATGCTCAAATTTTGTGGAGTAAACTATTATTAAATAAATTAAATAATAATGCTAAAAAGCAAATTTTTAATTGTTTTGCTAATATTTTAGCAAGTAGTGCAGATAATGGTTTGACAGCTAGGCTAATAAGTATGCCTGATGAAAAATATATCCAACAACAAACAAAAATAATTACCCCGCTTAAAACTCACAACAACTTAGTAAACTTAGCATTAGAATTTGCAATTTTTGTTAAAGATTTATTGCTAAGCACATACAATAAACTAAATGATAATAACAATCAATTTAATGAAACACAAATAGCACATAGAGCATTAAAAAATACTTGTTTAGGATATTTAAGTTTAATTAAAAATTATAATCTATGTTATAAGCAATATAATAATGCTAGTTGTATGAGTGATAAATTTTCTGCACTTATAGGCCTAGTTAGATACGATAATAATTATCGTAATGAGGTATTGGCTGATTTTTATAACACCTATAAACACGATACTCAGGTTATTGATAAATGGTTTAGTATTCAAGCACTAGCAGAGGATAGTGATGTAGGGGTTATTAAAAAACTAATGCAACACAATAAATTTTCATTTACTAATCCTAATAGATTGCGTGCTGTAATTAACTCATGGTGTAATAATTATCCACAATTTCATACCAGAGATGGCTATGAATTATTAAGCAATATTATTATCAAATTAAATAAAACTAATCCACAAATAGGTGCTAGATTTGTATCAGCATTTAATCATTATAGCAGATACGAAAAAGTACAATCAAACCTACAAAAAAAATCCTTAGAGAGAATTTTACTAGTAGATAAATTAAGCCCTGATATTTTAGAAATGGCAAAAAATGCCCTAAAACATAAATAAATATGAGTAATATTAGTAAATTAGCAGAGTTATTGCTTGCAAATAAATTAACAATAAGCATAGCAGAATCTTGCACAGCAGGGGCTTTATCTGCTAAGTTAACATCAATATCTGGTAGCTCAAAATATTTTGATAGAGCATATATAACTTATAGTAACAAAGCTAAACAACAAATGCTAAATGTTAGTCAAAATACCTTAGATAAATATGGTGCTGTAAGCAAGCAAGTAGTTTTAGAAATGTTAAATGGTATAATTAACAACTCAAAACCACAAATAGCAGTAGCAATAACTGGCATAGCAGGACCAAAGGGTGGCAGCAAAAATAAACCAGTTGGCACGGTTTATCTAGCATTTTTAGTTGATGACAAAAAATACACCGTTAAAAAATTATTTTATGGTAGTAGAAAAATAATTATAAAACAAAGTGTTGATTGTGCAGTCAATAATTTATTAAAAAATTTAAGCAAACTACGAAGTCTAACTTGTGATTAGCATATATTACAAATCTGATTTATGGGATTGGCTTGTTTTATCTATTTTTGTTTTATGTCATAACTCTTAATTTAATTTTTATTAGTGTTACGAAACTCAGATACCCTAATTTTGCCATTAATAATCTTAGATTTGCGTTGCATTATTTTATCCATTTTTTGCCAAAAAGCTTTGTTTAGGTTAAAATTTGCACTAATTGCTGTGCCCATTAATAAAATCAATAGATCTGCTGATTCTTCAGCTAAATTCTCAATAGATTTACCCTTAGTAACGCATGATGATATTTCGCCTAGTTCTTCTGCCATCAATGCAATACGATAATGCAAGTCTTCACCACCAGTATTTTTAAAATCGTGTTTATTATGGAATAATTGCACATTTTTTAGCATATCTTTATAAGAATCTTTATTCATTTTTATATTCTAATGTATAGTAACAGGTCCAATTAAAGCAAATTCTGGAATTATAGCTAAAAAATTATCACCATCATCTGATAACATTTTATAATTACCTTTCATCGTTCCTGTGGGAGTTCCAAGCACAACACCAGATGTATAAATATAACCTTCATTTGGCTCTAAATAAGGTTGCTCACCAACCACACCCTCACCTATAACTTCTTCTACTTTATTACTATCATCGGTTATAATCCAGTGTCTATCAAGTAGTCTAGCACTTATATCACCCTTATTTGTTATAGTTATAGTATAAGAAAATACAAAATATTGCATTTCAGGATTCGATTCTTCTACTAAATATTTAGTTTTAACTTTTACTTGGATATTGTTTTTCATTTGTTATTTTTAAATAATCTTTGGTTAAATTAATAAAATCATCAACACTTAGCATTTCTGCTCTTTGACTTAGGTCAATATTTGTCTCACTTTGTTTTAAATGTAATTTTAAACAATTTTTTAGAGTTTTTCTACGCATTGCAAAACTAATACGAACAATATCTTGAAAAATATTATTATCAATGGTTTTAATTTCAGTTTTTGGATTTAGTTTTATTATTGCTGATGTTATTTTAGGTTTAGGGGAAAAGGCAGTATTTGGCACGCTAAATAAATACTCAATATTAAAATAATACTGTAATATTACTGATAGTCTGCCGTAAATTTTATTACCACAATTAGCAATAATTCTGTTAATTACCTCTTTTTGAAGCATAAAATACATATCGGTTATTAGGCTACGATGGTTTATCATTTTTAACAAAATAGGCGATGATATATTGTATGGCAAATTACCAACTATACGCAAATTAGCCTCTAAATTATTAAAATTAAATTGTAAAATATCGCCTTGGTGAATAATAAGCTTATTGATTTGTTGTTTTTTCCAATAATTGATAATATTTGTATCAATTTCAACAATATGCAGTTTATTTAGTTTATCAAGCAATGGCATAGTAATAGCACCTAGTCCAGCACCTATTTCTAACATATTATCATTTTGTTTAGGGTTTATATGGCTAATAATTTTGGCAATAATATTTTTATCCACTAAAAAATTTTGTCCAAACCTCTTTTTTGCTATGTGGTTGCTGAGCATTTAATAATGTTATTGGTATAACTAAGTGCAGTGTCAAAACTTCCTAGGCTAATTTTACCAGTTCCTGCTAATTCTAATGCACTACCGTGATCTACTGATGTTCTAATAAATGGCAAACCTAAGGTAATATTTACTGATTTTTGAAAGCCCAAAGCCTTCAGCACTGGTAAGCCTTGGTCGTGATACATAGTAATAATGGCATCACTTATTTTTAGATTATCCTGTGTAAATGCACTATCAGCAGCATTAGCACCTATTGCGTTAATTGCTAATTTTTGCATCTCTAAAATAACAGGATTAATTATATTAATTTCTTCATCTCCTAAATAGCCATTTTCACCAGCATGAGGATTGAGACCACAAACTATTATTTGTGGATTAGGTATGGCAAATTGTTTTCTTAAACCATTATAAACATTGTTAATAGTTAGCCTCAATTTATCTTTTGTTATATTTTTTGCAACTAATTTTATTGGAATATGAGTTGTTACTAATGCTAATCTTAGTTTATCATTAGCTAGCATCATAGTAGTTTTGCTATTAGTTTTCTCTGCCAAGTATTCAGTATGACCACTAAATTTTATCCCTGCTTGATTGATAATGCCCTTGTGAATTGGACCTGTTAGCATTGCCTTAGTTATACCCTTTTGAGTAAGTTTAATAGCAGTATCTAGTGCTTTTAAAACAAAACTAGCATTATTGATATTTAAGGTGCCTGCTTGTACTTTATCTTTAACTTTAATAGGATAAACTAATACATCACCTATATTTTTACAATTAGTATTTTCTTTAATATTTATTTTTAAATTTAGTAGTTTTGCCCTAGATAATAATAAATCAGGGTCAGTAATTGTTATTAATTGTGTTTTAGAGTGCGTTATTGATTTTTGGGAGTTAATAATTACTAAATCTAATCCAATTCCAGACGGCTCTCCAGGAGTAAATGCTATGTTCATAGCTATTATTTTACGCAAAATTTAGTGTATAATGACCTTAAAAATAGACAATAATTTTACTATTATTGCAATTTTTGCTTAACAATTAATAAAAAAATGAAAAAGACATTATTAAAAACAAATTTTTTACTATTATATTTATTCATATTTGTTAGTGCATATGGTGCTAATAGTAGTTTTGATGTTATTGAAGTGGAATATGTAGCCATTGGTAAAAGAGTGTTATTAGGAGGCTCTGTAGTGCCATCTGTAGAAGTTAAACTAAAGGCACAATCCTCAGGCGATGTTATTAAAATAAGAGCTAAATCAGGCGATTTTTTTAAAAAAGGCTCGCAAATAGCATCACTTGAAAGAGAATCAATAACTGCTCAAAAAGATTCTGCCAAAGCAGAAATAGAATCTGCTAAGGAAGTGCTAAGAAATGCTGGTGTGCAATATTCAAAGTCTATAATATCTCCTAGATATGAGGGTAACAATATGCTAGGTGGTATGCCGGGTATGTTTGGAGTATTTACCGATCCTATGCGTTCAATGTTTGATGTTGGTAGCCCTGGTTTTGAAAAATATGCTATTAGAGCTAATTTTTATTCACAATACGCCAAAGCAAATAATAAACTCAAACAAGCAAGGCTTAAACTAAAAGAAATTAATGAAAAATTAGAAGATACCTTAATTATTGCTCCATTTGATGGCGTAGTAGTGAAAAAATTAGTTAATGAAGGTGATGTTGTTCAAAAAGGACAGGTGCTATTATTATTTTCTAATATCAAAAATTTAGAAGTAGAGGCCTTCGTGCCTGCTCGTATGCTTTACAGTATAAAAAAAGGCTCTAATTATCGCATTAAAATTGATGTTTCTAATTATGTAGTTAATACCACCTTAAAACAAATATATCCTGTGGCAGATAATAAGACTCATACCGTTAAAGTTAAGTTTTCATTGCCTGATAATATTCCAGTAATAGCAGGCTCTTATGCAGAAATAGAATTATTTGATATATTTAATACCAAAAAA
Source organism: Gammaproteobacteria bacterium (assembly GCA_965222825.1). Taxonomy (GTDB): domain Bacteria; phylum Pseudomonadota; class Gammaproteobacteria; order PS1; family Pseudothioglobaceae. Next base: position 130,970 of record OZ244964.1, read on the forward strand.
ACCGCATTAATACCCGATAGCGCCTTGGTTTGGCGTAGTAGTATTCCTAGTGTTTTTATAGTTAATAAAGAAAATAAAACAGAGCTTAGATTTGTTCGCATTGGCGATAAAGTTGCTAATGATAAAATTAGCATTTTATCTGGGCTAAAAAAATATGATAAAGTAATCATTAATCCTGGAGCATTAATGGTATCTGGTATGTCAATTTAAAATAAAAGTTCGACCAAATAATTATTAATAAATATTTTGTCAAGCACTTTACCCAATATAATTTTAATGGGTTTAAAAAACTAATTAAATGTCAGAAGAAAATAAGAATATTCATCACTCTTTAGGTTTAGCAGGCAGGCTAACAAAAAGTTTTATAGTATCCCCACTATCATCAATATTATTTATTTTTATGCTTGCTGCTGGGATATTGGGTTTAATATCAACACCAAGACAAGAAGACCCACAAATATCTGTGCCTCTTATAGATATTTTTGTTGAATATCCCGGTGCTACTTCTAAGGAAGTATCCGATATTGTAGTTAGACCATTAGAGAGAAGAATGTCTAACTTATTAGGGGTAAAACATGTTTACTCTGTTGCTGATAAAGGCAAGGCAATTATTGTTGTTGAGTTTGATGTTGGCGAGAAAATGAGTGATGCCATAATTAGAGTTAGAGACAAAATTTTATCTAATTTAGAGCATATACCTCCAGGCATTAAACAACCTATAATCAAACCAAAAGAAATAGATGATGTTCCCATAGTCAATATAGTTTTATGGTCAAATACTGTTGATGATGGACAATTACGCTCGCTAGGTTTAGAAGTCCTACAACAATTAGAGCATGTAGAAAACACTAATAATGGCTTTGTAGTTGGTGGTCGTAAAGAAGTTTTTCATATTGATATTAATCCATCTAAGTTATTTAGTTACAATGTTTCATTACAAGAAATTGCCAATATAATTCGCTCATCTAATGTTAAATCACAAACAGGGTTTATTGATATTGATGACTATCAAATGGAAATTTACTCAGGGGACTTTTTTAAAAAATCATCTGATATTGAAAATCTAGTAGTAAAAGTAATAGATGGTAGAAGTATTTATATTAGTGATATTGCTAATGTATATTATGCGCCTGAGGAAGTTAAACAAATGGTTAGTTTTTATAGCGGACCTAGCTATAAAGAAAATAATCAAATTATATCAGGAGGTGTACCAGCTGTTGTTGTTGCTATAGCCAAAAAATATGGTTCAAATGGTATTAAAGTAGCAAATGATATTGTCGCTAAAATAGAAGAGTTAAAGACCTTTTTGATACCTGCTGATGTCAATGTAGATATTACCAGAAATTATGGCAAATCAGCAAAAAATAAAGTAGATGAGTTAATATTTAAACTATTTATAGCAACTGGTGCTGTTGCACTACTAATATGGCTAACCTTAGGTTGGCGTCCTGCTATTGTAGTAACCTTGGTTATACCTGTGGTATTGTTAATGACAATATTTAGTGCTTGGTTAATGGGCTTTACCATTGATAGAGTTAGTTTGTTTGCCCTAATATTTTCTATAGGTATTTTGGTAGATGATGCTATTGTAGTGGTGGAAAATATTTACCGTCGTTGGCTAATTGATGAAAAAATTAGCATTAAAACTGCAATAGATGCTGTGCGTGAAGTTGGCAATCCTACTATACTAGCTACTTTTACTGTTATTGCTGCACTTATGCCTATGGCAGCTGTTCGCGGTATGATGGGACCTTATATGGAGCCCATTCCAATTTTAGGCTCGGTTGCAATGCTGTTTTCTTTATTTGCGGCTTTTGCTTTTACCCCTTATTTTGTAATGAAATTAGTGCCACCTATAGAAGTGCTAAAACGAATGGAGAATGCTGAGGATAAAATAAATAAATATCTCCATAAATTTTATAAATTTGCTGTCGGTAAGTTATTTAATAATATTAGACTTGGATTAGCGTTTTTAATATCTTTAATAATAGCGTTTTTTGTAGCAATATATATGTTTTATAATACTTCTGTTGTGGTAAAAATGCTACCTCTTGATAATAAAAACTTATTTTCTATTATACTAGATATGCCAGATGGAACATCACTGGTAAATACTGCTAGTGTGGCAAATAAAATAGCAGAAACATTAAAAAATATTCCTGAAATTACTAGTATACAAACTTATGCTGGCACATCACAGCCATTTAATTTTAATGGTTTAATTAGGCATTATTATTTACGCAAAGAATCAGCTAATGGTGAAATATCTATCCAATTATTAGACAAGGATAAACGCAGTAGAACAAGCCACGAAATAGCACTAGCAGCTAGAGAGTTAATTAAAGACATAGCTTATGATAATAATGCTAATATTGCTGTTGTAGAAATGCCACCAGGACCACCAGTCCTAAGACCTGTAGTTGCTGAGGTTTATGGCAAAAATGATAATATGCGTAAAAAACTTGCTAATGATTTAACCCAGTTATTTAAAAATAGTAATTCTATGGCAGATGTTGATAATTATACTCGCGATAAATATCCAGTATGGCATTTTGAGGTAGATACAGAAAAAGCTATTCGTTTTGGTGTTAGTGTGCAAACTATTAAGGAAACACTGGATATGGCTATGAGTAGTTTTAATGTTACTACTGTGCGTTTAAAAAATGCCTTAGAGCCAACAGATGTAAGATTACAAGTGCCATTACGGAAACGCTCTCAACTTAACTATTTAAAGCAACTACCCATTGCATCAAAAAATAACCAGTTGATACCTATAGTTGACTTAGGCGAATTTGTCTTAAAAGAACAAGATGATTTAATTTTTCATAAGGACTTATCTGCAGTAGAATATGTAGTTGGCGAGCCAGTTGGCAGGTTGTCAGCACCTATTTATGCTATGGCAGCAGTTGATAAACTCTTAAATAGTTATCAAACTAAGGATGGCAAAATTATTCAAGGAAATTATTTAGCTAAAGGTGATAATACTGATAGTGTAATAAGCTTTGATTGGGCAGGGGAGTGGACTGTTACCTATGAAACATTCAGAGATATGGGTATAGCATTTGCTATTGCTCTTATAGTAATTTATATGTTGGTGGTATGGCAATTTGGTAATTTTTTAACTCCAGCTATTATTATGGCACCTATACCTCTTACCCTATTAGGCATAATACCAGCTCATTGGCTTTTGAATGCAGAATTTACTGCAACTTCTATGATAGGTTGGATTGCATTAGCTGGTATTATTGTGCGTAATTCTATTTTACTAATGGATTTTACTGCACAAGAATACGCAAAAGGAGTGCCATTTTTTAATGCAGTGATAAATTCTTGTAGCGTTAGAACAAGACCTATACTAATTACCGCATTTGCATTAATAGGTGGCTCATCAGTTATTTTATTTGACCCTATTTTTCAAGGAATGGCTATATCTTTATTAGCTGGAGTTTTTATATCAACAATATTAACACTATTAGTTATTCCATTAGGAACGCTAAGTGCTGGAGAAGATAATTGTCGTAATGTTGCTATTTATTTGGGCTTAATCCCAGATAGTGATAATATTGATGATGCGTATAATATTAGCAAACCTAAAAAAGAACCAGAACCATTAAGAACCCCCCAAGAGACTAGAGAATGGATTAAAAAATTTATAAGAAAAACTTATATAGAAAAACCTACACAAAAAAAAGATGATTAAAAAAGCTATTTTTATAGCAATATTTATTGTTAGTTTGACTGCATTCTCTAGTTTAGAATTTGATAAAATAAATACTAATAATACTCAATTTTTATATCTAAAAAAAGCAAATAAAATCAAAGATATTAACAAATTAAATAATAAAAAATCCACTAAATTAGCATATAAAAAATCACCGCAACAAAAACAAACTAAAAAATATTACCATAAGACAAATTATACCAATAATAATTATAATAACTATTTTAATAATATAAATAATTACAATAGGAAAAATTTATATAAACTACAGTTATTAAATAAATTAAATAGTTTCAATAATTTTAATAATACCCAAAGAGCAAATATAAACCTAGCCTTACTATCATTATTTAGGCAAACAAAACCACAAATACATTATGTGCCAATTTTTATCCCAATGTATATTCCTTATAGTCGCTAATAATGATTATAGGCTCTGATTAACATTAAAACAAAACTCACAAATCGGAGTTTTATAAGATACAAGGCTTGCTTGTTTTTGAATTGTTAAAAAACAAAATGTTCCACATAATTAAAGCATAACTTTTATTTGTTGTTGTGCAATGGTCTCAATATTATCAATAGTTAATTTTTTTATTGTACTCTATTTGGTGTTATTATAAAACTAAAAATACCAAAACATAAAATTACCCAAGCAAAAAGAAACTAAAAATAATATAATATCATAAAATTATTTTGCTATGCAAATTGTAAAAAAACATATACAAAAGACTCTTAACAAACCAGTTAAAAGTATAAGCCCAATTAGCACAGGTGTTAATCTATCGTTTAGGGCGGTTTTATTAGATGATAGCGAAGTGTTTGTTAAGTATCAGACTAAGGTAAATGATTGGTTTATTAAAGAGGCAAAAGAACTCAAATTACTAGGGAGATTTGTTGCTACGCCTGATGTGTTATTTGCTGATGATAACATTCTAATTTTATCTTGGCTTAAACTTAGTAATACCATTGTTAATCAAAGCAAATTAGCACAGTCTTTAGCTAGATTGCATCAGCAGATTATGCCGTATTTTGGTTTTGAATTTGATAATAAAATTGGTAGCGTTAAACAATGCAACGCTGTGGGTAAAAATATTACTAATTGGGCTGATTTTTATTGGCAATATAGGCTTTTATATCAAATAGAGCTTGCATATAAAAAAGCTCTTATTAGTAATAATAATTATCAAAAATTACTAACTATTAAAAATAAATTACCTAAGTTAATAACTATTGATATTAAACCAGTGCTATTACACGGTGATTTATGGTCTGGTAATATTCTAAGTGCTAATAATGAACCATACTTTATTGATAGTGCTTGTTATTATGGTCACAGTGAGGCTGACTTAGCACTTAGCTATATGTTTGGTAGTTTTGATAATGAGTTTTACCAGGCGTATAATAATATTCATCCAAAGCAAGATGGCTTTGAACTAAGAAAGCCTTTGTATATGCTGTATCATTACCTAAATCATTTAAATATTTTTGGTAATAGTTATTTAGCAAATGTTAATTATTACACAGAATTTATCTTGACTAGTTAATTGATATGAGTATAATTTAGCAGTTTTTTAAATAATTCCCCGATAGCTCAGTTGGTAGAGCGACGGACTGTTAATCCGTTTGTCCCTGGTTCGAGCCCAGGTCGGGGAGCCATATATATTTTTACTTTGGTATAATATAATATTTAGAATTATAATATTATCTTTGCAAACTTGAATAATAATTAAACCTCCAATATAACATGATTAAATATTTAGTAATTATTTGTATAATATTTGCAATAATGGGCGATGCCATTAGATTTAGCGATTCTGATGGTAATTTTGGTATTATAATTAATAAAAAACAAGCACTATACGGCATACAAGATGGAGCTATAAAGACATATAATATATCTGTTTATTACCTGGAAAAAACAGGAATTACTGAGAAAATTAAAAACTCATTATTTGATACTAGCAGTGATGGTAAAGAGGATAAGGAATAATTTTTTAATTATTTTTTTATTTTATTGTTGTAAGATGTTTTTTTAACTATAAAATATAGCCTGTTATAAAATATTTTATTTACAAGGAAGATTATATGAGCATTGAAGAAAGAGTTAAAAGCGTAATAATTGAGCAATTAGATCTTAAGGGTGAGATAGATAATAACGCATCATTTATAGATGATTTAGGCGCTGATTCTTTAGATACCGTAGAATTAGTAATGTCGTTAGAGGAAGAATTTGATTGTGAAATCCCAGATGATCAAGCTGAAAAAATAACTACTATTCAAGAAGCCATTAATTATGTTAAGGATAACACTTAACATAATTTTATAATTTAATACAATACACCTACTTTTTGCAAAGCCAATTTAGTTTGGTTATTCTTATATGAAAAGAAGAGTTGTTATTACTGGACTTGGTATTATTTCACCTGTTGGTAATGATATATCAAGTGCATGGGATAATATAATATCTGCTAGATCAGGAATAGAAACTATCACTAATATTGATACTACTGGGCATTCTGTTACTTTTGGTGGCTCTATTAAAGATTTTGATATTGAGCAGTATATATCAAAAAAAGACGCCAAAAAAATGGATGTTTTTATCCATTACGGTATGGCAGCTGGCATACAAGCTATAGATTCTTCTGGGCTTGTGATAACAGAGCAAAATTCTCAGCGAATAGGTGTTGCTATTGGTGCTGGTATTGGAGGCATAAGCACCATAGAAAATACTGCTCTTATGACAAAAGAAAAGGGCGTTAGAAGAATATCGCCATTTTTTGTGCCAGCTAGTATTATTAATATGATCTCGGGTAATTTATCTATTAAATACAATTTAAAAGGACCTAATTTTGCAATTACCACTGCTTGCACAACAGGAACTCATAACATTGGTAATGCTAGTAGAATTATTGAATACGGCGATGCTGATGTTATGATAGCAGGTGGCGCTGAAATGGCAATATCTCAATGTGGCTTAGGTGGATTTGCAGCGGCTAAGGCATTATCTACTCGTAATGATGATCCAGCAACTGCATCAAGACCGTGGGATAAAGATAGAGATGGTTTTGTCTTGGCAAACGGTGCTGGAGTCTTGGTATTAGAAGAATATCAACATGCAAAATCTAGAGGTGCCAATATTTATGCAGAACTTAGTGGTTATGGCATGAGTGGCGATGCTTATCATATGACTAAGCCATCAGAGCACGGCAGTGGTGCTAGTATATGTGTTAATAATGCTCTTAAAAATGCTAAATTAAATACCCAAAATATTGATTATATAAATGCTCATGGCACTTCAACTCCAGCAGGGGATTTGGCAGAAACTCAGGCAATTAAAAACACTTTTGGCGAGCATGCCTACAAACTTGCTATGAGCTCTACTAAATCTATGACAGGGCATTTATTAGGTGCAGCTGGAGGCATTGAAGCAATATTTAGTGTTCTAGCTATTAAAAATCAAATAGCACCCCCTACTATTAATATTTTTAATCAAGACCCAGAATGTGACCTAGATTACATAGCAAATACTGCCAGAGATATGACTATAAATCATGTAATGTCAAATTCTTTTGGCTTTGGTGGTACTAATGGTAGTATTATTTTGTCTAAAATTTAACATTGCTAAATTTTGTCTAATACAGAGGCTTCTTTACAACTCTTTTTTCTCAGATATAGTTTTACAATCAATACATTTATCAGCAGTTGGTCTAGCTTCTAAACGAGATATACTTATATCAGCACCACAAGTTGTGCAATAACCATAATCACCCATTTCAATATTGTGTAGTGTTTTATCAATTTTGTCAATTAATTTACTTTCTCTATCTCTAGTGCGTAATTCTACAGAAAACTCTTCTTCTAGGGTTGCCCTGTCATTAATATCAGCTACTTGAGATGTGTTGTCGTGCATATGATGCATAGTATTTTCTATATCATAAACTAATTGTTCACGCCACGATACAAGAATATTTTTAATATGAGTTACAAACCTATCACTCATAAATTTTTCGCCTTTTTTTAGTTTGTATGGCTTTATATTATTTATTAAATTATCTTCCATAATAAATGTGAAAATATATAAAAAAAGAAGTTTATACCTGATATTATTATAAATAGCAAATTATTTTTAAAAATTTATATAATTATTTTTTAGAGTGCTATGTATTTTTTATTAATTTTATTATTATTTAGTAATGTTTCTTACGCAGAAGTTATTACTAAAAAGACGCCTTATTTAGGCTCTGTTTTATTCAAACCTAATGACAACAAGTCATACCCGGGTATTATGCTATTACACGGTAGCGAAGGCGGTAGTATTCCTTATGTGCATTTAAATGCCCAAGCACTAGCAAATGATGGTTTTAGTGTTTTGGTATTTTGTTGGTATAACTGTGCTAAAAATCCTATAACACAAGCTATAGAGCCATTAGAAAATATCAAACTAGAAAAAACTTTTGCGGCATTTAATTGGTTAAAATCCTCCCCTTATGTAGCTGATAAAAAAACTGGAATTTATGGTTTTTCTAGAGGTGCTGAACAGGCATTGTTATTAGCACAATTTGCGGCAACTGAGAGCATTGATATTGCAGCAATTGCTGTTCACGCACCAAGCGATAAGATTGTAGCAGGTTTTGCTTGGACTTGGTATGATAGTCGTTGTTGGGTTTGTAAAATAGATAATGCTAAAAAATGCGGTAATAGAAGCAATTATGCGATATTTAAGTGGAATATTGCTTGTGGTAAACAACCACCTGCTAATAATATTATTGCCAAAACTAAGGCATGGTCGTATAAAAAAGATAATTTAGCCATTGGTAAAGATATTAAAGTAGAACTTTATAAAAAACCTTTATTTATATCGCACGGAGTAGAAGATAAATTATGGAGTTATAAAAGAAGTAAGGCTATTTTAAATAGGAAAAAGCAATATAATCAAAAAGTTCAAGCACATTTTTTTGATAATGCAGGACATGTATTTAAGTATAAAGATGCACAAAAAAGAGATAAATTAGTTAGCACATTTTTTAAAGATAATCTAAAATAACAACAAATTCCTACAAATACGATTTGTGAGAAAACTAATTTAAAAATTAAATTTAACACCTATACCGTTAGTATTACCTTCGTTATTTGTATTATCAAGTCTTAATATCTGGGCATAAACAGTAACACCAGTAAATATTTTTTTATCAGCACCTAAAAATAATTGTTTTTTGTTATTTTCATTTGTTTGCCCAATAGTTTGGTAAGCAAAAGCCAAATTAGCAAAACTTGCTTTATATTCAATACCGAATCCAGTATATCTCTTGTTACTATTTATATCAACATCCTCTTTTGCATACATTATTAGTATTTTGGCATTATTTATTTTATACCAAGTGCCTATACCGTTTGTTTGTAGTGTATCAATATTATTATTAGTATGCTCATTGTAGCCTATGTTTATGCCGTATTGTTTTTGGTTATATTTAGCAACTATTGATTTCTTAATTTTACCTTCTTCATTGTATTTTTTTGCAATACCTAGTAATAGATTAAAGGCAGATATTTTTGGACTTAGATATTGCACTTGGTTATCACTACTAGAGCTAGTTCTTGGCTCATCAATAATTAAAAAATCTGCAGTTCCTAATGCTAATGTTTCTGCTATTTCTGCTTCAAATGGATCATCAGTATTTTTAGTTATAGTTAATTTACCGTATTTTTTACTTTTTAGTCCAATAAAAATATCATCAAAATAGGCATCATTTTTGTCATCTATGGGCTTAGCTGCTATTTCTATTTCAAAAAATGTGCTAACATCACTTGATACTTTTCTAGTTAGTTTAAATTCAACCTCTGTTGCTTCGCCACCACCACTTAAATCAGTAAGAGTAGTGCCAGAGGCGTCTTTGCTTGATGAAAAAAAAGCGAATACTTTGCCATTTATTTGTGCCTTTGTTTTATCATCTATATTAAACTTATATGCGTTTGCACTAGATAAAATAAACCCTATAAGAAATATAGATATTACAATTTTTATTTTTTGCATTTTTTATTGCCTACTCCATAAGATTTATAAATTTTTTTTAATTTTACCAATACTTTTAATTTAAAATACACTTATGAGTGGAAAATTTATCACAATAGACGGCATAGAGGGAGTAGGTAAAAGCACTCAAATAACTTTTATTTATGATTATTTAAAGAGTAAAAATATCAAAGTTTGTAAAACTCGTGAACCTGGAGGTAGTTTTGTTGGTGATAAAATTAGAAATTTATTACTAACAAAAAAATTAGCTATCTCAGCTGATACTGAGTTAATGCTAATGTTTGCATCTAGGTGTGAGCATATAATAAAAACTATTAAACCAGCATTAGCAAGAGGTGAGTGGGTATTAAGTGATAGATTTAGTGATGCATCTTTTGCTTATCAAGGCTACGGTAGAGGCATAGATATAGTTAGAATTAAGCAATTATCTAATTGGGTGGCACAAGGTTTTGAACCAGACTTATCTTTTTTTTTAGACTTACCCGTTGATATTGCTATGTCTAGGATTAATAATCGCGGTAATAAAGATAGATTTGAGTCTGAGGGTGTTGATTTTTTTGCACGAATTAGAAAAGGATTTTTAGAAATAGCCAAAGCAAATCCTAATAGAGTAGTGCTTATAAATGCTAATGATAGTATAGATATTGTTAGTGCTAATATAAAAACTGTGTTGGACAATTTTTTAGATTATGACTAATTATCCATGGCATAAAGAGCCATTTAGCATACTAGCTAGTATGTATGATAATGCTAGAATTCCTAGTGCTTTATTGATACACGGTATTCGTAATACTGGTAAATTAGTATTAGCATTAAAATTTATTAAGTTATTATTGTGCGATAAACCAGTGAACAATAATAATAAAGAGGCTTGTGGTGTTTGTAGGTCGTGTAAATTATTAGCTCAAGATGATTTTGGCTATAATAGTGAACAATCATTATTAGTCCGCCATTCTTATAATGAAAATTTTATTTATTGTCAAAGAGAATTTAATGAAAGAGAAAAATTATCAGAACAAATTTTAATTAATCAAATTAGAGCATTTTGCAACTCTTTATCAAAAACAAGTGCTAAATTAAAAATAGGTTTATTGTATTATGGCGATGAGTTAAGAAAAGACAGCTCTGATAGTTTATTAAAAACCCTAGAAGAGCCACCTGAGGGGGCTATTATAATAATTCTAGCACACAAAATAGGTAAATTATCTAAAACTATTCTTAGTCGTTGCCAAAAAATTCATATTAAAAGTAGTTATGATGAAAAAACTATATCTTGGCTAGTAGAGAATTCTAAAGATTATGGTGATGTAGATGTTAAACATTTATTAAAACTTAATTATGGAGTGCCATTAGAGGCTTTGCATATGTTGGCTAATAATGATTATGATAAATATTTATTATGGCAAGAATATTTATTATCACTGGCGATAAATGCTAATAATATTGCTATTAAAGCACCAGATAATAATATTATGGCATTTAGGGTATTAAGAGATTTATTGACTAAAATAATAACAAATAAACTAACCAATAAAATAGACAAACTAGCAAATATAAATAATATTAGCTTAAAAAGTGATATTAATTTTTTATCATTATTATTAGCTGATGTAGAAAAATCCATACAATTACAACATACTAATATCAATATTAGTTTATTATTAGATAGTATTCTTATTGTTTGGTCACATATTACCCATTTAGCTAGTTATCCTAATATTTTTGAAGATTTTTAACAGTTTTTATGAGCAAATCAGACGAGTTATTTAAACAAGCAAAAAAATATATACCAGGAGGGGTAAATTCTCCAGTTCGTGCTTTTGCTAGTGTAGGTGGTAAGCCAATTTTTTTCAAACGCGGAGACGGTGCTTATTTATATGATGTTGATAATAAAGCTTATATAGATTTTGTTGGCTCTTGGGGTCCTATGATTTTAGGGCACAACAATAAGCTAATTATCAATAAAGTTAAACAAGCCTTAGATAACGGTATCGGTTTTGGCACGCCAACTGAGATTGAAACTAAATTAGCCGCCAAGATATGTGAGTTAGTCCCATCTATAGAATTAGTGCGTATGGTAAGTTCGGGCACAGAGGCAACAATGAGTGCTATTCGTCTAGCTAGAGGTTGGACTAAGAGAGATATTATTATTAAATTTGAAGGTTGTTATCATGGTCATTCTGACTCATTACTGGTAAAAGCCGGTTCAGGGGCACTAACTTTTGGCACTCCTACTTCTGCTGGAGTGCCTAATAGTATAGCAAAACACACTCTAACTCTGGAATACAATAATAGCAGTCAAGTTTGTGATATATTTGCTAAAATGGGCGATAAAATAGCAGGGGTTATTGTTGAGCCTGTAGCGGGTAATATGAATTGCATTCTTCCTAAGCAAGGGTTTTTAACTACTTTAAGGACAGAATGCACAAATTATGGTGCAGTGCTAATTTTTGACGAAGTAATGACAGGTTTTAGAGTTGCACTAGGAGGTGCTCAAAGTTATTACAATATAAAGCCAGATTTAACCACCTTAGGTAAGATTATTGGTGCTGGTTTTCCAGTTGGTGCTTTTGGTGGTAAAAAAGAAATTATGCAATGTATTGCACCATTAGGTGCTGTTTACCAAGCTGGAACCTTGTCTGGCAATCCAATTTCTATAACAGCAGGGTTAACTATGTTAGAATACCTAGCTGATAATAATGATTTTTATCAAATATTAAGTAATAAAACTGAGCAATTAGTATTAGGTATATTACAACTAGCTAAGCAGCACAACATAGCAATGACGGCTAATTATATATGCGGTATGTTTGGCTTATTTTTTAGCAATGAGGCTAAGGTAATTAATTTTAAACAAAGCACAAATTGTAATAGTAGTTTATTTGTTAAGTTTTTTAATGCTATGTTAAAACAAGGAGTTTATTTAGCACCATCATCTTATGAGGCTGGTTTTTTATCAGCTGCACACAGTGATATTGAAATTAGCAAAACTTTAAATGCCATAGATTATGTCTTTAGTAATTTTTGATTTAGACTATACACTAATAAATGGTGATAGTGATTTTCTTTGGGGCGAGTTTTTAGTAGAGCTAGGTGCTGTAAAAGCTGATGTCTATAAAATTAAAAATAAATATTTTTATGATGCTTATAATAATGGTAGTTTAGTTATTGAAGAATTTTTAGAATTTTCCTTAGCACCATTAGCAAAATATAATTTAAGGCAATTAAATTTATGGCACCAGCAGTTTATGGTGCAAAAAATCCAACCCATATTACTAGAAAAAGCACAAACTACTATAAATAAACACAAACAAGCTGGCGATACTATACTAGCAATTACTGCCACTAATGAATTTATAGCAGCACCAATTATTAAACAATTTGGCATTGATAATTTTCTAGCAACTCAGCTAGAGCGAAACAGCACTGGTTATAGCGGTAATTTTATTGGTATTCCTTGTTTTAGTAATGGTAAGGTTATAAATTTAAAAAAATATTTAGCAACAAAGCCAATTTCACTAACAGATAGCTATTGTTATAGTGATTCGTATAATGATTTAGCACTACTAAATTTAGTAGATAATCCAATAGCAGTAAATGCTGATGATAAACTAAAAAAATATGCTAAAATCCATAATTGGCAAATAACTAATTGGATTGACTAATATTAATATTTAATATATAATCCCCGCTGAAATTAGAAAATTTAAAGGAGAGTATTAGCGATGAAATTAATTACTGCAATTTTAAAACCATATAAAATAGATGAAGTTCGTAATAAGTTAGCAGAAATTGGCATTCAAGGACTTACAGTTACTGAGGTTAAGGGTTTTGGTAGGCAAAAAGGGCATACAGAATTATATCGTGGAGCAGAATACCACATAGATTTTTTACCCAAAATTAAATTAGAAATAGCAGTTAGCGATGAGCAGTTAGATACAGTTACTGATGCAATAATTTCTGTGGCTAATACCAGTAAAATTGGCGATGGTAAAATTTTTATAACCAACCTAGAAACAGTAATTCGCATTAGGACTGGCGAAAGAGGTGGTGATGTTTTATAAATCATTATAAAAAACAAAATTATTAACATAGTATATCTTCTTATGAAAAAATTAATTAATAAATATATTTTTGGCATTATTTTATTATTTTTATCAACTTCTTTATTGGCTGATACTTTTAACGGTGCTGATACTTCTTGGATTTTAACAAGCACAGTATTAGTATTATTTATGACCCTACCGGGCTTGGCATTATTTTATGCTGGTATGGTCCGTAGTAAAAATGTCTTATCAGTATTAGCACAGTGTTTTGCAGTAGCAGCGGTAATATCTGTTGTGTGGTTTGGAGTTGGTTATAGTTTAGCATTTAGCTCTGGTAATGCCTTTATTGGTGATTTTTCTAAAGCATTTATGATGGGAATTAGCAAAGATAGTTTGTCTGGCTCAATTCCAGAGGTGCTATTTGCTATGTTTCAAATGACATTTGCTATTATTACTCCAGCTCTAATAATTGGGGCATTTGTTGAAAGAATGAAATTTGGAGTAATGTTGTTATTTACTAGTATTTGGTCATTAGTAGTTTATTCTCCTATAGCTCATTGGGTTTGGGGCGGTGGCTGGCTTGCTAATCTTGGTGTTCTGGATTTTGCAGGCGGTATAGTAGTTCATATAACAGCTGGTGTTAGTGCTTTAGTCGTGGCATTAGTTATTGGTAATCGTAATGGTTTTGCTAAAAATCTTATACCACCACATAATTTAGCTATATCAGTAGCAGGTGCTGCTATGTTATGGATTGGTTGGTTTGGTTTTAATGGTGGCTCAGCACTAGCTTCTAATTCTGATGCTGCTATGGCAATTTTAGTAACTCATTTATCAGCAGCTAGTGGGGTTATTGCTTGGGCTGGAATGGAATGGTATAAATACGGCAAACCTACGGTATTAGGTATGATAACAGGTATGGTAGCTGGTCTAGGAACTATTACTCCAGCATCTGGATTTGTTGGTCCTAGTGCTGCTATTGTTATTGGTTTGTTGGCTGGTATTGTATGTTTTGTTGCTACCAATTACATTAAACAAGTATTAAAAATTGATGATTCTCTTGATGTATTTCCTGTTCACGGTGTAGGTGGTATATTAGGAACTTTATTAACTGGGGTTTTTGCTGCTGCCGTTGGTTTAGGTATTTTTAATGGCTTTGGTTTTGCAGATGGTATAAACTCTATTGCTGGACAATTACAGGCACAGTTTATTGGAGTAATATCAACTGTCGCTTATACTGCTATTGTTACTTGGATTATTCTTAAATTATTAGATATTACTATTGGCCTAAGAGTAACACAAGAGCAAGAACAAGAAGGATTAGATATTAGTTTTCATGAAGAAAAAGGCTACGAAATATATATAAATACATAGTGAGTAAAGCCTATTTTATATCCTTAATTAGTAGTTATCTGTTTTTAATATCCTCTATTACCCGTCTATTAGTTGTTATTGTTATAACTTTACTACCTATTAGTATATTTGCTAATAATACTGCTAGTATTACTGTAGCAAATAATTTAGATAATAATTTATGGCATTATATTGATGATAATGCAAAATTAGAATTTGATGTTAGTTATGTAGTTGATTATATTGATTGGTTTAAGAATAATCCGGGTTATTTGCAAAGGATAAGTGTTAGGGCTAAGTTGTATTTGTATTTTATTGTTAAAGAAGTAGAAGCAAGAAATATGCCTATTGAAATAGCATTATTACCTGTTGTTGAGTCTGCTTTTTATCCGTTTGCGTATTCTTCTGGGGCAGCTAGTGGCTTATGGCAATTTATTCCTAGCACTGGCTTAATTTATGGCTTAGACCAAAATTGGTGGTATGATGCTAGAAGAGATATAAGTGCTTCTACTAACTCAGCATTACAATATTTACAAAATTTATACATTCTATTTGATAATGATTGGTTGCTTGCAATTGCAGCCTATAATGCAGGTCCTGGTAGGGTAAAAAAAGCCATAAAGAAAAATAAAAGACTAGGTTTAGCAACAGATTTTTGGAGTTTAGACTTACCACTAGAAACCAAAGATTATGTGCCTAAATTATTAGCAGTTAGAGAAATAATCCGTAACCAAGGCAAGTATAATCAACAATTATCACTTGTTAAAAATGAGCAAGTAATAGATAGTTTAGTTCTAAAATCACAATTAAATATTAAAAAGATTAGTGATTTAAGTGGGGTAGGTATTAATGAAATATATAATTTAAACCCCGGTATTAAACGCTGGACTACCCCGCCTATTGATAATTATAAATTGCTATTACCTATAAGTGTAATTAGCAAGTTTAAAAAGAAATTAGCAACACTACCCTTAGCATCACAATTAGAATGGGTTAGGCATAAGGTTTTAGATGGCGAAAAACTACTAGATATTGCTAATACTTATGGGGTTAGTGAAAATAATTTAGCAAATATTAATAACTTAGATAATACTATTACTAGAAGTGGTGATTTTATAATTGTGCCTATACTAAAGCAATATTATTCTTATCATTCATTATCAGAAAAACAACAAAAACAACGCTTAGAACAACAAAAATATAAGACTGATATTAATCATAAAGTAGTTGTTGGCGATAGTTTGTGGAAAATTGCTAAATTATATCAAGTAAGCATAGCTTATTTAATGGAGAAAAATAATATTACCAAAGCACATTTTATTAGAGTAGGAGATAATCTAATAATAAAAAATAAATATGATATTAAACAAGCCTTAGTTGATAATGATATTACTACTAAGATTAGTATTATTAGAAAAATTTTGTATAATATCAGAAAAAATGATACTTTATCACAAATAGCATATAAATTTAATGTTAGCATAGATAATATTAAAAAATGGAATAATCTTGATAGCGATATAATAAAATATGGTGCTAATCTTATACTTTATATCAGCATGGTGCAGTGATTCCAAACTTGATTGTAACTCCCGTGAGAATTTATATATTTCTTGGCAATTCAAAAGTAATGAGTAAATATTTTAAACCAGTATGCAAATAACAACAAAATTAGATATTGTAAAAATTATATTAGCAGGATTTTCTTTTATAGTTTTATACCCTTTACAATTAATTACTAAAACTCTATTTTCAATATTATTAATGCTACCTCTGGTTATATTTTTGGTAAATATTTTTATTGATGTGCAAAACTATGGGTTGGAGTTTATCCTTAATAAAGGTGTGCCATTAGCAGTGCTATTTTATGCCTTATTATTTAGTTTTGGCTATGCTTTATTTGCTATTAATGTTTATCGTGGGGTAATTTTAGGCATTGACAATACTCCAAAATACGGCTATCTAAACCCTAAAGGTATTTGGGGGTTTCTTGTTTATTTATCCATAATTCAATTGTTATTAATAATGCCTGTATTACTAACTGGGATTAGTTTTTTTTATTTAATAGTATGTTTTATAATAGCACCTATGTTTTTGCGATTAGTGGATATAGCCTTAGAAAAAGACAAGAATAAATACTATATTAATATAAATTATCGTTTAAATTTTACTATTTTGCAGGGATTATTGCCATTGTTAATAGTATTTATAATTAGTTATTTACCAGATGGTGCATTTACTAATATTTTATTATTAATTGTGAAAATATTTTTAATATATTGGGAAGCAATAACACTGGCATTAATTTATCAAAATACAACGCAGTAGAAAATTCTTAAAAGTTTCCTATCTCGGTAATAATAGACCTTACCCTAATGTCATTAATTGATGGTTTAATACTATCTAGGCGTTGTAAACTGTGTGCTAAGGAATGTATTTTTACCCCAAAATTATACTTTCTTTTAACACTAAATGCTAAGGTTCTATCGTAAAAACCACCACCCATACCTAAGCGATTATGATTATCATCAAAACCAACTAATGGCGTTAGTATTAAATTAAGATTTTTTGGATGTTTAGGGTTTATTAGTTTTGGCTCTTTAATAGCAAAACTATTATTAGTAAAATGTTTGTTTGGGCTAACAAATTTTAATTTTTTTTTTCTAATAACAGGCATATAAACTTTTTTACCTTGCTTAGTTAAAAAATCCTCTAAATAATTAGTTGCTATCTCGCCATCAAATTCATAATACAAAGCTATACTATAAGGAAGGCGAAGGATAGCTAATTTTTGACATTGATACAATAAACTTTTAGCGTGTTTTTTTTGTTTATAAGGGCTTAGGTTGTTGCGTAATTTGCGTAAATGCAATCTAATACTAAATTTATCCATATTATTGCATTCTAATTTTAGAATAATGTGTCCAATGTGCCGTGTTAGATTTGCTCCTCAAACCTATGATCTAAGGCGGAAGTTAGAATAATATCATTAGGCTTCTTATTACTAGATAAGTATGCACACAAATATTAAATCTCATCTCCTATTTTTATACAAGTATCGGTTTAAAGTATAAAAACCCAATCACAAACACAACAGACACATATAAATTATAGCATTAAAACAGTTTCAATATATAAATTTTTATAAAAAAATTAATATTCTAAAATATTTTTACAAAGTTGTGCGTTTAATTTTTTATTACTATTTTTGGTTTAAATAATAATATTAGTATTGGTAATAGGGTTAAATTAGCAAATAGGGCAGTAGTCATAGCTATTGCTGTGAATATACCAAAATAAATACTAGGAATAAAATTAGAAAATACTAATACCAAAAAACCTATAGTAACTGTAATTGAGGTATAAAACATAGCAACACCTATGCTATTATGCGAGCGATACATAGTGGCTTTATAGTCCATATCTTGTATAAATTCTTTTTTAAATCTATGGATATAATGAATAGCATTATCAACACCAATACCTATTGCTATAGAAGCTATAGTAATAGTCATTAAATCAAGCGGTATGCCTAATATACCCATTATTCCTAATACTAAAAATGATGGTAAAATATTAGTAATAATTGCTAATACAGAAAACACAAAAGATCTAAATACTGCCAAAAACATTATAAATATCATCGCAAAAACTAAACCCATAGTTTCTATTTGTGAGCTAAATAAACTTTGTAGCATATTGTTATACAATACTAAGGTGCCAGTTATATGCACCGTATCTTTTTGTAGATTCATATTATTAGTTAAATGCTCTCTAATTGTAGTTATTAGCTCATTTCTATTTAAAGATCTATCTGTATCTTTAACCCTAACAACAAATCTTAATTGTCCTATATTTTCAGAAATATATGGATTAATAACATATTTTTTAGCAAATTCTGGGATTTTTGCACGCACTATATTTAAGAAAAAACCGCTTAATTTTTTATTATTATTGATTATGGTTATTAATTGTAGTGGCACATCAATTGATAGCACCTTGCCTGTAGATGGTAAGCTTTCTAAGTATTCTTGTATTTCGTGAACTTGCTCTCTAACATCCTTATCATACCAATAGTCGTAACCTAAATCATCAATAATAATCTCTAATGGTGTTGTGCCTCCTAATTTAGTATCTATTAATGACAAGCCCTTACTAATCTCAGTATCGGACTTAAAATAATCTATAAAACGATTTTCAACACTTAATTTAGTAATGCCAAAAATAGAAATTATAAAAATAAATATGGCTAATATTATGATATATTTATTATATTTATCAGTCCATCTTGCTAAATGTCCAGTAATAGAAAAACTTTCTTTATTTTTGCTAGTTTTAGGCTTGGGTATTAATGACACCGCAAGGGCAAAGAATAAAAATGACATTATTAATGCTAATACTACTCCAACACTCATAATATAACCAAAGTCAATAACAGGTCTAATGCCGCTTACTAATAAAGATACAAAGGCAACTGCGGTAGTCAAGGTAGTATATAAACAAGGTTTAAACATTGTTTTTAGTGTTTTTTTAATAATAATTTTATTATCAAATTCTGTATTTTTGCTAATTAATTCACGATATCTAACAATTAAATGCACCATTACCGATAAAGTCATAACTAATAATAGCGATAAAAAATTAGATGAAATAACAGTTACTTTCCAGTTTAAAAATGCTAGAATCCCAGTCATAGTAACAGCTGCTGTTATGCTAACTGCAATAGGTAGTATTGTCCATCGTAATCTATCAAATAATATAGTTAACATCAACATCATAATAACTATTACTGCTATGCTAAATACCACTAAGTCATTTTCTATATAAGATATAATATCTGTTGTTATAATTGGCAGTCCTCCTAAAAAAATTACGGCATTTTTAGTGAAGAATTCACTCATAAAACGAATGTTTTTTACTATTTGTTTTTGTATTTTAGAATTCTCAGATGTGTCTTGTTTAACCCTAACTTCTAAATACTCTAATTTTTCTGCTTGCTGTTTTGATAATTTATTTTGTTGTTTTAATAATCTTAGTTGATTGCGTTTGTCTCTATTATTTATAGTCTCTAATTTTGTATCTAAGGTAATTAAAATAGCTGTTGTTTCGCCATCTTCACTAATTAGATTATTAGAATAAAATGGATTTGATAAAAACTCTTTTTTTGCTAGTTCTAAATCTATGTCTTTACTTCTTAGTGATACATTAGAATTAACAATATTAGCTATATTGATAGGTGGGCTTCTAAATAAGGGTGCATCTAAAATAGTAAAAACAGATTTTATATTTGCTAGTTGTTTTAATTGTTGTTGGAAGATGTCTAAATTTTGTAATTGTTTTTTATCTATTAACTTGCCTTTTTTAGGAGTATAGGCTATAACTAAGGTATCATTACTTGCGTATTCTCTATGGATTTTTTGATAATATAATAAATCTTTATCATTTTCTAATACTAATGAATCAGCAGACGCATCTAGTTCAAAATTAGGTATTTGATAAACAAAAAAACCAATTACAATCAATAATAATATTGCTATGGTTTTAGGATAGTCCAGTAAATAATTCATACATTAAAAAATAAATTTAGCTACTGGTTTTAAACCTTGCATAACTTTAAATTGAGTTTCAAATAACACTTCTGTTGTCCATTCTACATCACTAATTCTGGTAATTAATTTTGCTTGCATAGACCTGCCTACACCCTCAACTACAAATATTCTGCCAGCAATATTTAATAAATGAAAATATATATTAGTTATTTTTGGAAGTGATGCACCAATTATTACTATATCAAAAAAAACTTTATTTTCAAAAATATTGCTAGCATCTTCTAGCAATAAATCAGCATTATTAATATTTAGTTTTGCTAATCTTTCCTTAGCCAATAAATGTAATTCTTTGTTAATATCAATGCTTGTTATTTTTTTACAAAGTAATGATGTAACTGCTGTTAAATAACCACTTCCTGTGCCTATTTCTAATACTGTTTCTTGTTTTTGAATATTAAGTGCAGACAATATTCTACCCTCTATTTTAGGAGTAAACATTTTTTGTTGATAGCCAATAGGTATTGCAATATCAGAAAAAGCTAATTTTTTATATTGTTCTGGAACAAATAATTCTCTAGGTATTTTTTTTAAAGCATTATTAGCTATATAATTTAACCCACCCCAAGGTCTTACTTGCTGTTTAATAACATTATCTCTAGCTTGGTCTATATTCATAATTATTATTAAACTTATGCTTTTTTAATTAGTTTTCTTAGGTAATAAATCAGTAATAGTGCCCTCTGCCATTTCTGTTGCAAAAGCAACAGTTTCTGACAAAGTAGGGTGCGGATGAATAGTTAGTGCTATATCTGCCATACTACAACCCATTTCGATAGCAAGTGTTGCCTCTGCTATTAACTCACCAGCATTAGCACCACAAATACCCATACCTAATAATCTATGAGTTTTTTTATCAAACAATGCCTTACTTATACCATCATTTTTGCCCATACTTAGGTTTCGTCCACTTGCAGCCCAAGGGAAACTACCACTAATATATTCTACACCATCTGTTTTTAGCTGTGTTTCTGTTGCACCTACCCAAGCAACTTCTGGGTCTGTATAGGCAACTGAGGGAATACTTAATACATCAAATGCTGATTTTTGTCCACAGATAACCTCAGCTGCTACTTTTGCCTCGTGCACTGCTTTATGGGCTAACATTGGCTGAGATACTATATCTCCAATAGCAAAAATATGAGCAATATTAGTTCTCATTTGTCTGTCAACTCTAATAAAGCCACTATCATCAACAATAACACCAGCTTTCTCAGCAGCAATTAAATTGCCATTTGGTGTTCTACCTATGGCAACTAAAACTTTATCAAAATTAGCATTAGTAGTGCCTTTTTTATTTTCAAAAATCACGCTTACAAAATTTTCTTTAGCTGTTATTTTACTAACCTTAGTATTTAATAAAATATCTTTATAAAGTTTACTAACACGATTGTATAATGGTTTAACTATATCCTTATCAGCAGATGATATTAGTGAATCTGATAATTCTACTATGGTAATTTCACTACCTAATGCTTGATAAACACAAGCCATTTCTAAACCAATAATACCACCACCTACTATTAGCAAACTTTTTGGTATATCTGCTAAATCTAGGGCATCTGTTGAGTCCATTATTCTAGGTCCATCAAAGTTAAATATACTAGGCTTACTAACCCTAGAGCCTGTGGCTATAATACAATTTTCAAACTCAATAGTATCATTTTCTACTTGAACTTTATTAGGTGATATAAATTTAGCATAACCATTAATTACTTTAACTTTTCTAGCCTTAGCTAGTGCACTAATGCCTTTGGTTAATTTATTAACAACATTAACTTTATTATTACGAACTTCATCTAAATTGACATCAATGCCTTTAAAACTAATGCCAATATGCTGGGCATTTTTTGCTTCATTTATAATTTCTGCGGTGTGTAATAATGACTTAGATGGTATGCAACCAACATTAAGACATACTCCACCTAAATTTTTATAATTTTCTATTAACACTACCTTAGCACCTAAGTCTGCTAATCTAAATGCAGCAGTATAACCACCTGGACCTGAGCCAATAACTAATGCTTGAGTTTTAATAGTCATAACAAAGCCCTTAAATCTGCTAATAAACTTACTAGGTCAGTGATAAATCTAGCACCCTGTGCACCATCAATTACTCTATGATCATAAGATAATGCCAAAGGTAGCATTAATTGTGGGCTAAATTCTACTCCATTCCACACTGGTTTTATCTTTGCCCTTGAAACTCCTAAAATAGCTACTTCTGGGGAGTTTACTATAGGGGTAAATTGTGTGCCACCAATACCACCTAAACTAGATATAGTCAAACAACCACCAGCTAAATCATCCATTGATAGTTTAGACTCTCTTGCTCTTTGTGATATATCAGTCAACTCTTGTGATAATTTGCTAATAGACTTAGTATCTACTGCTTTTATTACTGGCACAATTAAGCCATTAGGGGTATCAACTGCAATGCCTAAATTAATATATTTTTTAATAATTAAATTCTCGCCATCAGACGATAAAGATGCGTTAAATCTAGGATGAGCCTGCAAGGCTTTTGCCACTGCTTTCATAATAAAAACTAATGGCGTTAATTTAATGCCTTTGGCTTTTTGTTTTTGTCTAAATTGTTCTAAATCATCAATATTAGCCTCATCAAATTGACTAACATGGGGCACATTCAACCAGCAAGCACTTAGGTGTTTGGATGATATTTTATTAATCCTTGATAGTGGTACTTGCTCAATTTCGCCAAATTTAGTAAAATCAATACTGGCAATACTAGGTATAGCACTAGTCCCCATTCCTTTTGCAAGTGCTTGTTTAACAAAAACTTTAACATCTGTTTCTAAAATACGCCCATTATTACCACTACCAGATACTATTGCTAAATCAACCCCTAGTTCTCTGGCTAATTTACGAATAGATGGTGATGCATGAAAATCCTTACTTGGGGTAACTTCAACTACGGACTGGATTTTGTTATTTGTGTCTGCTTGTTTGCTAACTTGCTTTATATCTTGTGCTTTTTGAGTTTCTGTTGGTTTATTTGGTGTTTCTGCTTGTTGTTTGCTGTGATTATTATCATCCTTGGCAACAATTACACTTAGAATATCATCTCCTAGTTTAACCTTATCGCCTAGTTTAACAGCTAGACTATCTATTACACCTGCTATTGGCGATGGTATCTCCATAGAGGCTTTATCAGATTCTAGGGTTATAACACTTTGCTCTTTACTTATTTCATCACCTTTTTTGACTAAAACTTCTATAACCTCTACTTCATCAAAATCGCCTATATCTGGCACAGGCACAATTTCTATTTTAGTATTCTTACTATTTGGTTTATTATCAACAATATCATCGCTATTATTATCATCTAATAATAAAGTTAGTATCAAATCATCGTATTTAATTTTATCGCCTAGTTTAACAGCTAGACTATCTATTACACCTGCTATTGGCGATGGTATCTCCATAGAGGCTTTATCAGATTCTAGGGTTATAATACTTTGCTCTTTACTAATTTCATCACCTTTTTTGACTAAAACTTCTATAACCTCTACTTCATCAAAATCGCCTATATCTGGTAGTTTAATTTCAGTTGTATTTGCCATATTTTTAAAGTTTTGAGATAAATTTATACTAATCTAAATAGAGCTAGATTGACAAATATTTATGCCATATTAGCTACTGTGTTAATATCTTTATCGCCTCTACCTGATAAATTAACAATAATATTTTTACCATAACCTAATTTTTTTGCAAGTTTAATGGCATAAGCTATAGCATGAGATGATTCTAAGGCTGGCAATATTCCCTCTTTTTTAGTAAGTAAATGAAAAGCATCCAAAGCTTCATTATCATTTATAGCAACATAATTAGCCCGCCCTATATCTTTTAAATAAGAATGCTCAGGACCAACACCAGGATAATCCAATCCAGCTGATATAGAATGAGTATCAATAATTTGCCCATTTTCATCTTGCATTAAATAAGTTCTATTACCGTGGAGAATCCCAGCACTGCCATTACATAGAGGTGCTGCATGACCAGATGGTTTGTCTAAGCCGTAACCTCCTGCTTCAACACCATAAATATCTACACTATTATCATCTAAAAATGGATAAAACAAGCCTATAGCATTAGAGCCACCACCAACACAAGCAACCAAAGCATCAGGAAGACCTCCTACTTGCTCATTGAATTGTCTTTTTGCCTCTTTACCAATTACAGATTGAAAATCCCTAACCATCATAGGATAAGGGTGCGGCCCGGCAACAGTGCCTATGATATAAAAAGTATCATCAACATTGGCTACCCAATCACGCATTGCTTCATTTAGAGCATCTTTTAGCGTTTTGGAACCAGAGCTAACAGAGCGAACTTCTGCCCCTAATAAACGCATTCTATAAACATTGAGTGCTTGTCTTTTAATATCTACCTCACCCATATAAACAACACATTTAAGCCCTGCTCTAGCAGCAACAGTAGCACTTGCAACTCCGTGTTGTCCTGCCCCTGTTTCAGCAATAATGCGTTTTTTGCCCATACTAGATGCTAGTAATATTTGTCCAATGGTATTGTTTATTTTGTGTGCCCCAGTATGTGTTAGGTCTTCTCGTTTTAAATAAATATTAGCACCAGCACAATATTTAGTTAAATTTTTAGCATAATATAGAGGTGTTTCTCTACCAGCAAAATGTTTTAAATCTTTGGCAAAATCAGCTAAAAAATCTTTATCATTTTTATACTTGTTATAAGCGTCTTTTAACTCACTAATAGCCTTTATTAAAGTCTCAGCTACAAAAATACCACCGTATTGTCCAAAATGCCCTTGATTATCTGGAAAATTATAAGCCATTAGTATTAACCTTAATTACAAACTGCTTAATTTTTATCAAATCTTTAACGCCTTTTTTAATTTCTACCCCTGATGATACATCAATGCCATAGGGCTTAGTAATTTTAATTGCTTGTTGGACATTATCAGCATTTAAACCACCTGCTAAAATTATAGGTTTGTTAATTTTAATTTTTGCTAAATGCCAATCAAAGCTCTTACCACTACCACCATAATAATCATTATCATTGCTATCAAGTAATAAGGCTGACGCACTATTAAATTCATCAGCATATTTTGTTATATTAGTATTATTATTTACTCTTATGGCTTTAATATAAGGCATTTTATATTGCTCACATTGAGTGGGTGTTTCATCGCCATGGAATTGTAAAGTATCAATAGCCACACTATTTAATATTTTATCAATATAGCTAGAGCTAGCATTTACAAATAAGCCTACTCTGTTTATAAAAGGCGGTAGAGATTTTATAATATCATTCGCAGTTCCTATATTGACAAAACGAGGTGATTTTTCATAAAACACTAAACCAATAGCGTCTATAGATAGATTTTTAGCAATATAAGCACTGGTTATACCGCATATTTTTATTTTAATCATCTATGTGTGAGTAAGTTAGGTTGGACTATTATCTATTTGTTTATAAATATCCTCTTTATTTAGCCACCATTTATCGCCTATTAATTGGTCAATAGCATTTGATAATTTTTTTAAAAATACATCAGCATTATCAAGTTCAAGTGCCTTAGACCAAACATCAAAGGTTTTTTGATCACTAATATGGCTGTGATTATCAGCAACGCTAGCCAGTAATTGGGAGGTAAAAAATACTAAATCAGAGTTGTCGCCACAACGCATAGTGGCTATGTAATGTGCTGTGGCTGCTGCTATGGCTCTGGTATCTGATTCTTTGGGCGATTCATCAATTAAATGTTGCAACATTGCAACACTAAGCTCTGGGTCTATTGGGAATGTTATTCCTAACCACAAGGCGTGCCCTAAGGCAACTAAAGAGTTAGGACCTTCTGCTAAAAATAACACATCACAAGCCTCAACTGCCAACTGCCATAAACCTTCTTCTTGGGCAATGGTAAATGCTAAAAATCCGTTATCCCAAGCATCTTGCCCCTTATACATATCATTTTGTATTCTTGCTAATTGCAATAAATCTTCTATATGCTCAGTCTTAGTTCTATTTTTAGTTGGATTAGCTAATTTATTTTGATAAAATTTTAATTGTGATTCTAATTGCCCAGTAGTTGCGTGCAAATCCTCGCCATCATCTGCATCAAATAAATCTTTATCTTTATTAATATACTTAAAATTCATATTATATCTAACACAGTGGTTTTAACAAAATGCTGCCTCTAAACGATCTTCCCAATTTTTAGGCATATCTATAAATTGAGGTTTTACATCTATTTTAAAAAATATTTCTCCAGATGATTTAGCTATTTCTGTGATTATTAACTCCAATGTTTGAAAATCATCTATTTCTGGATTAGAGATTAAAACCTCACTCAACTTTAACATAAAAAAATACAATAAAAAACATTTGATTTTACTATAAATAGTCTAATGTAAACCAAATAGTTATGTAAAAGATTATGAATATTTTTTATTATCTTTACTTGAAAGATATTGGTATAATGGTATAGCGTTTTAATTTATAGGGTATTGATGGAACATAAAATATATAAAAAAGCACTACAAGAAATAATAATTCTAGGCAAAGGTCAAGGTTATGTCTTATATAAAGACTTAAATGACTTATTACCAAACGAATTATTAATAGAAGGGCAAATAGAAATAATTATCACTATTTTAGAAGAACTAGATATTGCGGTATCTGAGTCTGTTCCTGATGCTGATACTTTGGTAATTGAAGAAGGCGCTAAAGCACAAAGCAATAGTTCTGAGGCAACCATAGCAGCATTAGCAGCATTAGACTCAGAATTTAGTAGAACAACAGACCCAGTCAGAATATATATGCGTGAAATGGGTGTTGTCGATTTATTAGAACAAAGTGATGAGATTGTAATAGCTAAAAAAATAGAATCAGGGGTATTCCAAATTATGCAAGGAGTTACCCAATATCCAAAATCTGCTAAAATATTCTTTAAAGCCTATCTAAGATTAGAAGAGGGTAAATGTAAAATGACTGATGTGGTTATTGGTTATCAAGGTGATGATATAAATGTAAATAATTATAAAACAATACCAACCGAAGAATACAAAGAAGACTCTGACTTTGACCAAGAATATACGGGACCTAATGTTGATGTTATTTATGAAAAAATAATTATAATAAAAGATAAATATAATAAATATCTTAAAAATCAAGAAAAATTTGGTTACATAAACAAAAAAACTCAAACAGCATTAACAGAATTTTCTCAGGCTTTGTCTGATCTAAGAATATCACCTAAATTAGTCAATAATATGGTTGTAGAAGTAGATAAACAAATACTATATGTTAGAAAATTAGAAAAAATAATTTTAGATAATTGTTTAGAAGCAGGTTTAGAAAGAACTAAATTTTTTAAAAATTTTACTGGCAATGAAACTAATATAGATTGGATAAAACATATGAAATTACCAAAAGATATTAATGAAAAATTTAAACAAAAAGATATAGCCAACAATATATATTTTGCTCAGAGAAATCTTACTATTAGGGAAGAGAAAATACAAATCCCAATAGCAAAGTTAAAGGAATTAAATAAGATTTTAAAAAAAGGTGATAGATACGCCAAGAAATATAAAAGTAAAATGATTGAGGCAAATCTAAGATTGGTTATATCTATTGCTAAAAAATATGCAAATCGTGGCTTGCAATTCTTAGATCTTATCCAAGAGGGCAATGTAGGACTTATGAAAGCGGTAGATAAATTTGAATATAGGCGTGGCTACAAATTCTCTACTTATGCTACTTGGTGGATTAGACAAGCAATTACTAGATCAATAGCAGACCAAGCCCGCACAATTAGAATTCCTGTGCATATGATTGAAACAATTAATAAATTAAATCGCGTTCAAAGAGCACTATTACAAAAATATGGCAGAGAAGCAAAGCCCGAAGAATTATCAGAAGAAATGGATATGTCTGAGTATAAAGTTAGAAAAATATTAAAAATAGCTAAAGACCCTCTGTCTATGGAAACACCTGTTGGTGATGGAGAAGATTCTAGTATAGGGGATTTTTTAGAAGACGCTAAACTATTATCACCTCTAGAAATTGCTACTAAGGAAGGTTTAAAAGAAATTACTGATGAATTATTAAATAGTTTATCTCCTAGAGAAGCAAAAGTTTTAAAAATGCGTTTTGGTATTGGTATGAGCAATGATAATACCTTAGAAGAAGTAGGCAGACAATTTGATGTAACCAGAGAAAGAATTCGTCAAATAGAATCAAAAGCACTACATAAATTAAGGCATCCATCAAGGGCACACAAATTAAATAGTTTTTTAGAATAATAACTTAGGGCCTGTAGCTCAGCTGGTTAGAGCAGTCGACTCATAATCGATTGGTCGTAGGTTCAAGTCCTACCAGGCCCACCATATATGTTTGCTAATAATATAGTTCAGCAAGTTATAAAATTAAGCACTAAGGCAGGCGTAGAGATACTTAATTATTATAAAAAGAATATTAATTATCATACAAAAGATGATAATACTTATATAACAGAGGCTGATATATGCTCACACAATATTATTTGCGAAGGCTTAGCAAAAATAACTCCAAATATTCCAATATTATCAGAAGAATCACAAAATATACCATATAAAACAAGAAAAAAATGGCGTGAATATTGGCTTATAGACCCCTTAGATGGCACTAGAGACTTTATAAACGGCAATGATGAATTTTGTATTAGTATTAGTTATATAAAAAATAATCGTCCTATTTTTGGCTTAATTTATGCACCTACTAATAAAACATATTTTTATGGCATAAAAAATAAAGGTGCTTTTTTGTATAAAAATTACACCACGACTAAAATAATAGCTAGTAAAAAACATACACCACTTAGAATTGTAATTGGTAATTATTCACATAATAATAAATACTTACAAGAACACCTAGCAAAACTAGGAAAATATAATTTACAAAAAGTTGGCAGTGCATTAAAGTTTGTATATATAGCAAATGGTAAATATGATTATTACCCTAAATTTAGTCCCTGCTCAGAATGGGATACAGCAGCTGGGGTATGTATATTAGAAGAGGCTGGGGGTAGGGTAGTTGATATTAAAGGTAAAATGTTGTATTATAATAAGTCTGATAGTTTATTAAGTGCTAATTTTATAAGCACAGGGAGATAAATGCTGTATTTAAAACAAAGTTTTGTTGCACTAATTCTAACTGCTAGTATTTGTGTAGTAAGTGCACCAGTAGATAAAATATTAGCAACAGAAGAAACAGTAGCAAATATGAAAATAGGCTGGTATGCAAATGGCAATAAGAAATTTGCTAAAAAATATCAAAACAACAAACTACATGGTAAAACTACTTGGTGGTATATAAATGGCAAAAAATGGGCAGAAATAAACTACAATAACAACCTAAGAGAAGGCAAAACTACTTGGTGGTATGATAATGGAATGCAAAAAATAACCTCAATTTATAAAAATAATATTTTAAATGGCGATTATACAAAATATTACTATAATGGCAAAAAAATGCTTACCACAACTTATCTCAATGACAAATTATACGGCGGGTTTAAATATTGGAACAAAGACGCTAAACTAATAACAAATGCCTTATATGTAAACGGAGAAATTGTTCAATAACGCTTGAATTTAGCCAACGCGTTAGTGGTCAGATGAAGTGATTTGTTAGGCAACTTTATCCAATTTTCTTTACTCTTAATGAGAATGTGGACTACCACCTGTTGCCATCAACCAATGATGGGGTTGATGATGATTGCCGTATGCCATTAACCCTATATAACCTAATCCAACAATCTTATTGACTTCTGCTGTTTTATCTGTCGTTGTAGTTAGTAGGTATTTGTTTCCCTGTTTTTGCACTCGCATTTGCCAATTTATCTCTTTTTTTAATTGTGCTGGGTGTGCGGATAAAACTCTTTTCATAGCTTGTATAGACCTTTTGTTCGTAGGCATTATCAAAATTTCTGAACCATTTTTTATTCTATTTTGACTGATAACTTCAACATTTACAGTCATATCACGCATATCAAGTAAGTGCTCCTTTAGTGCTTCAATATTAACTTTATCCCAATCTGTATCAGTATTAGCATTCAAATTGGCAATAACTTCTTGAATGGTGCCAAAAATATCATTACCTGCTTCAGTTAATGGCAAAGCTTGATTTTGCACAGTCATTTGTTGATGGTGTTCTATAGAATGCTCATCTGCTGCATAAACAGCAAATGCAGAAGAGAGAACCCCTGCAATAAATATTATTAATTTCATATATTTCTTCCTTCGTTGTTAAAAATGTTTTTGAGTGAATAAAAGTTATCTAACAGAGGCAGTTAAACGGCACCTGAGTTGTAGTTTAGCAGAAGTCGTTAGACTTTGTTGCTAAACTTAACGAAGGCGGTCGCCTTGCGTAGCAAGGTGTCCGTTTGAACGATAGTTAGGACTCGCTCTGCGAGCCCTGAGCGTTCAAATGTTTAACTGCCTCTGTTAGAGTCCGCTCGTAGAGCGGGCTCTAACATCCAAACTAAGGGGCTGGAATGTGGTTCCCCAGTCCCTCTTGAGTGATTAGTTAGGTTCTTCTATGGCTATAGAATTAAGGTTATTAAATGCTGGTTTATCAGGATTATATGGTATAGAACCAGAAGCAGAATCACTTCCTTCTACTACCCAATATAAATTCCCCCCCATCTTTTTACCCACTAATTCTTTAAATTCAAAAACCTGATGAAAGGCATTATCAATATATTTTGGTGTTGCATATTCTGACCACAGTTGCATTTCTGTATTTAAATGTTCTTCCGATTTAACTCGCTCATCTTTTTCAACAAGCTTGCCGTGTGCCATTTCATTTCTAATCTTTTTTAATGTTTGTAAAGTTTTATATGGCTCTTCATTTTTGTTAATTGTAAAACTAAGTTTCTTGCTTATAATTTTCATTTTCTCCTCATACGGTTTGTGTTCATAGCGATCTTGCCAATCATCTATTTTTTTATAACCAACAACATTGATAATAGCTTCTACGGCAAACGCTAAAAATATGAGGCAACTATAACAATCAAGAATTAAGCCTTTCTTATCATCTTTACCATTATTTTTAGCCTTAATATTACGGTAGTGATAATAAGCAGTCTTTAATAAGGTGTTGTGGGGATAAATCTGGATAGACATCATATCAATACCCTAATTTTTTCTTAACATCTAGTATCATTTTATTTGCTCGTTCTGTTGCCCATTTAAAAATATCAGAACTTGATCGATTAGTAATGTTTGTGCCTGAAGATTTGAATGATTTCAACTTACCGCTTTTATCAAACTCTGCTGTGGTATTTCCTGTGGAAACTAAACACCCTAGTGTGCTGTATTCAAACTTGTATTTATTTTTTGACAATATCACTTTCTTAGCCTTATATATCGCCTCATATTTACCATCATTTTTTATCAATCCATCAGGCGTAAGACTAATTTCAATTGATATGTTATCTAATTTATAACTCATTTCTTGATTAGGAAAGCGATGAGAATAAGAATATGGGCGATTATCATTTGGTTGGTTAACTAGCCACCGAAACTTTTTATACGGCTTAGGTGCTACGGGTAGAATAGATTGAATGTCAGGAAATTTAGGGTAAGATAATTTTGTGATACTTTTGCTTAAAACTTCATCTTCATTTTTATATTTTTTTACAAACTGGTCACATAAATCATATCCACCTTTTTGAACTATAGAAACTCCTTTATCACCAAAAGAACAACTACTCATACCTGACAAACTCCTATATATTATATCTGCAAACGCATTTGCATATAACAAGCAACTTAACTACCTCTGTTAGAGTCCGCTCGTAGAGCGGGCTCTAACTATTAGTATACACCCTAATATACCATAAAATGCGGATATATGTAAAATATTTATTTTATGTTTAGAAATATAATTTAGTCTTTATAAAATAATTAAATATATTGTATAATAAGTATTTATTATTAATTATAAATAATTATACATCCTATATTATGCAAAATATAAAAGTTAACTCTGCCTTTTTAAATTTAGTATCTGCACGACTTAGGCGATTGGATTATTCACTAAGAACTGAGCAGAGTTACCTAAATTGGATTAAACGCTACATAATATTTAATAATAAATGCCATCCTACTAAGTTAGGCAAAACAGAGATGGAAGAATAATTAGGCCAGAGCAAAATTAAGTTTTAAAGTAGGGCTAATTTTTGTTTCAAGCTTGTTAATAAAAGTATATTCCTGCAAACTTGTGCTATAGAAGTAGAGTTTTCTAATATAAACCTCAAAAATCTAATCCTCAATAATTATATTAAAATTAGGTAGAGATGATAATAATTGCTTGCCGTATTGTTTGGTGATAATACGCCTATCAAGTAAAGTAATTTTGCCAGTGTCTATTTCACTTCTAATTAACCTACCACTAGCTTGGATTAGTTTCAAACTAGCATCTGGTAGTGAATTAACTATAAATGAGTTAATATTTTTACTCTCTAAATAATCGCTGTTAGTTTTTTCTATTGGTGTAGATGGCACACTAAATTTTAGTTTAACTATTATTACATGCGTTAGGTAATTATATGGTAAGTCCACACCCTCATAAAAACTATCAA
The DNA here is from genome assembly GCA_965222825.1 of Gammaproteobacteria bacterium. GTDB lineage: Bacteria > Pseudomonadota > Gammaproteobacteria > PS1 > Pseudothioglobaceae. The sequence goes on from OZ244964.1 coordinate 164,358, forward strand.
CACCAAAAATTACACTGGCTTTGTTATTATCAATTAATTTTTTGTGCTTGTTTAATATATCTTGTTTAGAGGCTTCGCCTTGCATTATTAGTGCTATGCCTATATTATCTGCTATTAACTGTGCAACTGCTTGCATTTGTTTATTTGAGGTAAATAAAACTAGCGTGCCATATTTTTTAGCTATTATTTTTAGTAGTTTTTTAGCTACTACTGCATCATAGTTTTTATCATTTGGTAAACTAGCTATATTAGCAATAATAAAATTTACTTTTGTAAAGTCAAAAGGCGAGGATAGACGGAAATAATCGCTATTATTTAGCAAACCTAATTGCGAGCTTAGGCGATCAAAATTACCCAGAGATGATAAAGTAGCAGAGGTTAGAATAGCAGAACTACATTCATCCCAGAGCATAATTTTTAAATCATTAGCAATATCAATCTTAGCAGTATATAAGACATAATCAACACTATTATTTGCTAAATCTAGTTTTAATACCCAACGGCTATTAGGGGTTTTATCCTTGTTATCAATTATTAAAATTAGCTCAAGTGTTTTGATAATACTAATAAAATATTGCTCTATTATTGATATATTAAGTTTGATATTGTCGACCATTGCTTGTTCTAGCGTATGTGTTTTTTGATAGTTTGTATAATTATTAATTATACTATTTACTATACTAAATAAATTTTTACACTCATTAAGTAATTGCTCACATAAATTGCGATAATTATCATCAATTATTCCTAATCTAAATAAAAATATATTATCATCATTATAAGAATAATTATCTAATAAACCACTTAGAGTATTTTTAATAGTTATTACTTTATCAGCAAGGTCGCTAAACTTAGTTAATAACTCATTATTTCTAGTTAATTTACTAAGTTGTGCTATTATTTTTGTATGATTTTCTAGCCCAAAACTAATACTTGTTAGACTAATTTCGTATTGGAAATGGCTCAAGGCTTTTTGCCCTAAATGATGTGCTTCGTCAAAAATATAAATAGCATTACTAGGCATAGGTAGAGCGTTATTACCTGATATTAAATCTGCTAATACTAAGTCATGGTTAGCCACTAATACATCAAAACTAAATATGTGCTTTCTAGCATTAAAAAAGCAACAATTATGATAAAAATCACATTGTTTAGCACCACAAGTATTATGGTTGCATTGCACCTTATTCCATGTTTTATTGTCTATTTTATAATCTAGGCTATCTATTTCACCATTCCAAGACTTAGCATCGTATTTGCTTAATAATTTGTTTAATCTATTTTTTTGAAATTTATTCAAATCTTTAGCATCATAATTATCAAATAAAGTAGCTTGTTGTTTATTTTGTGCAATATGAGTTAGGTTTCTAATACAAACATAACGAGACCTGCCCTTTACTAGCTTAAAATTAAAATCAAGTAAGCTATATTTTTGAATATCTGGTAAATCTTTATCAATTAATTGCTCTTGTAATGCTACTGTTGCTGTTGATATTATTAGAGTTTTTTCTAAGTGTTTAGCAATTGGAATAGCACTTAATAGGTAAGCTATAGTTTTACCAACTCCTGTTGGGGCTTCAATACAAATTATGTTATTTTGATTAGCGTTTATTATAGTTTTAGCAGTTTCTGCTAACATTTTATTTTGTGTATAACGCACTACAAAATTAGGCATTTTATTTTTTATGTTACTAAATGCCTGTTTAATAATATTTTTTATTGCATCGTCTAACATTACATGTTAAAACTCTCTTTTAATAGACAAATCTGCTAATAATTCTAGGGCTTCTTTAGCTTTGTTATCTGCTATATCTTTAAGAAAAATTTTAGCTTTATTAACATATAATTTTGCTTGCTGCTTAGCATAATCAAAGGCTTGAACTTTATCTAAAATACTAATTATTTGTTTAATATTACTATTATTAGCATTTTTTATGGCATTTTCTAGTAGTGATTTTTCATATTTGGTGCAATGTTTTAGTGCATAAATTATTGGCAGTGTTACCTTACCCTCTTTTAAGTCATCTCCTACCTCTTTACCTATAACTTTACTATCTGATTTATAATCTAAAATATCATCAACTATTTGAAAGGCTATGCCTAAATTTAAGCCGTAATTTGCCATAGCATTTTCTACTTTTTTATTAGTATTAGCAATTACTGCACTCAGTTGTGCAGATGCTTGAAATAAGCAAGCAGTTTTATTGTATATTACTTGAAAATATTGCTCTTCTGTTAGTTTCTCATTTTGGCAATTTATTAATTGTATCACTTCTCCTTCTGAGATGGTATTAGTTGTTTTAGCCAAAATTGACATAACAGCCATAGAATCAACCTTTACCATCATTTCAAAAGCCCTAGAATACAAAAAATCGCCAGTTAAAACACTAGCAGAATTACTCCATTTATTATTAGCAGTGCTTTTATTATGTCTTATTTTTGAACTATCTACTACATCATCATGCAATAAAGTAGCGGTGTGGATAAATTCAATTATTGCTGATAATAAATATTGTTTATCACCATTATAATTTAGTGCTTTAGCAGACAGTAGCAATAATAATGGACGCAATCTTTTACCACTAGAATAGATAATATAACTACTAATTTGCTCAATTAATGCTACCTCTGAGTGCAATTCCTTAGCAATAACTTCGTTTAATTTATAAAAATCATCGGCTAAATATTCTTTAATATCAGTAAAACTTTTCATATTTTATTAGGGTTAATCAAAGATTTTTTTAATTTTCTAGCAAGTAAATATACTTCTCTATTTTTCTTTTTAGATGCTTTTGGCTTTTTAATTATTACTTTTGTAAATACTTCTTTTACTTGTTTAACAAAAATATCAAACCCCTGTCCTTGGAATATTTTTACACAAAAATAACCATTATTATTAAGAGATTTTATAGCTATATTTAATGCAAGCTCTGCTAAATACATAGATTTAGGGGCATCAATGGATAAATGTCCGCTCATATTTGGTGCCATATCTGATAACACAACATCAAATTTAGTGCTGGGTATTTTGCTTAGTATTTTTTTATAAACATCATCTTCTTTAAAATCACCTTGAATAAAATCTACCCCAGATATATCTTGCATAGGTAGAATATCATTTGCTATTACTATGCCTTTTTTGCCAACTATTTTTTTTGCTAATTGTGACCAACTACCAGGAGATGAGCCCAAATCTAGCACGCAATTACTACTTTTAATAAAATTATTTTTTTCTACTAATTCTAATAATTTATAAACTGCTCTTGAACGATAACCATCTTTTTTAGCTTGCTTAACATAAAAATCATTGTTATGCTCATTAAGCCATCTTGTGCTACTGCTTTTTTTTACCATTTTTTACTGCGTGTAACACTGTTAAATAAAATACTCGTATATTTTACTGTTTTCAGGGATAATAAGCAGATTTTTAAACTTAATTTATTAGATGGATTATGTCAGCTAAATTAAGAAATATTGCTATTATTGCTCATGTTGATCACGGGAAGACTACCCTGGTAGATAAATTATTATCTAACTCAAATACCTTTGATAAAAGATTTGAAATAAGTGATAGAATGATGGACTCTAATGATATTGAAAAAGAGCGAGGCATTACTATAAATAGTAAAAATACTGCAATTAAATACCGTGATTATCGCATTAATATTGTTGATACTCCAGGGCATGCAGACTTTGGCGGTGAAGTTGAGAGAGTCCTGTCAATGGTAGATAGCGTTTTATTGCTTGTTGATGCAGTAGATGGACCTATGCCACAAACTAGGTTTGTAACCCAAAAAGCATTTCAACAAGGATTAAACCCTATTGTTGTTATCAATAAGATTGACCGCCTTGCATCTCGCCCTGATTGGGTAATAGACCAAGTTTTTGATTTATTTGATAAACTAGGCGCAGATGATGAACAACTAGATTTTCCTATTGTTTACACCTCAGCATTATTAGGTTTTGCCAGTCTTAATTCTAATGTAAAAGAAGGCAATATGACGCCATTGTTTGATGTAATTATTAAATATGTTCCAGAGCCAGTTGTTGATAAAAAAGGGGCATTTCAAATGCAAATTATGGCACTAGATTATTCATCTTTTGTAGGAGTAATTGGTATAGGACGAATTAAACGAGGCATAGCTAAGAAAAATATGCAAGTGGTAGTTATTGATGCCAACAACAATACTCGTTACGCTAAAATTACGCAATTACAAAGTTTTTATGGTTTAGATAAATACGAAGTTGATAAAGCAAATGCAGGTGATATTATAGCTGTAATTGGCATTGATGGTATTGGTATTTCAGATACTATTTGCGAACCTAAACATCCTGAGGCCTTGCCAGCATTAAGCGTTGATGAACCAACTGTTAGTATGCTATTTCGTATTAATGATTCTCCATTTGCAGGAATTGATGGCAAGTATATTACCAGTCGTAGCATTAAAGAGCGTTTAGATAAAGAGTTAATTTATAATGTAGCATTAAGAGTTAGTGCTAACAAAGATAATAGTGAATTTATTGTCTCAGGAAGAGGAGAACTACATCTAGCTATTTTAATTGAAAATATGCGTCGCGAAGGTTATGAATTATCAGTTGGGCGTCCACAAGTAATTATTAAGGATATTAATGGTGTTAAAAATGAGCCATTTGAGCAATTAATCGTAGATATTGAGGAGCAACATCAAGGCAATATTATGGAAAAACTAGGTTTAAGAAAGGCTAAATGCACTAATATTATTACTGGTGTTAGTAATAGAGTAAAAATAGAGTTTATTATTCCAGCAAGGGGTTTGATTGGTTTTAGAGGCGAATTTTTAACAGCAACAGCAGGAACAGGATTATATTATAGTATTTTTGATGGTTATAAACCAATAAAAGATAGCACAATAGTAAAACGCACTAATGGCTCATTAATTTCAATGAATCAAGGTAAAAGTGTTGCTTATGCTATTTATAATTTACAAAAAATTGGTAAGTTTTTTATAGCACATGGCGAAGATATTTATGAAGGTATGGTTGTTGGCGTGCATTCAAGAACTAATGACTTAGTAATTAATGCCAAAAAAGGCAAACAACTAACAAATGTTCGTGCCTCAGGCACCGATGAAGCAGTGGTGCTAACCCCAGCTATTAAATTTGATTTAGAACAAGCAATTGCATTTTTAAATGACGACGAATTAGTAGAAGTAACACCAAATAATATCCGTATCCGCAAGCGTTTTTTAACAGAAAACCAGCGAAAACAACAAAGTAGAAACTAGCATATTTGCTGATAGTCAAAAATCATGTGTTTTTATAGAAATTAATACCTCTTTTTACCTTCTCTCTACCCTTGTTTACTCGGTAATTATTAGTATCTCTTAGGCTATATACGCAACCACAGTATTCTTGTTGATAAAAATTTTCTAATTTTGATAATTCTATCATCCTACTTGAGCCACCCTTTTTACGCCAATTTATTGTCCAATATTCTATATTTTCATAGGGCTTTGTTGCTCTTATACCACAGGAATTTATTTGTTCCATGTCCTTCCACCTAGATATACCTAGAGTTGAAGATATTAAATTAAAACCATTATCTAGTGCATATTTTGCGGTTTTTTCAAACCTCATATCAAAACAAGTTGTGCATCTTTTACCTCTTTCTGGCTCATTTTCTTGTCCCTTAGTCCTGCTATACCAATTATCAACATCATAATCAGCATCAATAAATGCTATATTTAATTTTTTTGCAAAGCGGATATTTTCCTGTTTTCTTAACTGGTATTCGCCAATAGGATGAATATTAGGATTATAAAAAAATATTGTCGTATCAATCTCTGATGCTACTAATGCTTGCATAATATCACCAGCACAAGGAGCACAACAAGAATGTAATAATAGTTTAGTATTCTTAGCAACAGATAATTTAGGATATTTATAATTAGCTATACTATAATTTGTCATTTTATTTGTAGTTTTATTTTTTGTAAAACATTCCAAGCTAGTCTTTTTAGAGTTGTATCTTGTAAGATATTATAAGGATGAGGACACAAAAAAACATTATTAGCACTACATTTGCTATTATTGGCTAATAATACAATAACGCTTGTTTTATAAGATGATAATAAATTTTCATAGTTAGTATTATCTAGGCTAGTTATATCTATAGCAATACATTTAAAATCATCAATATTGATATTAATAGCCGATAGCATTTTAGCCAATAATTCTTTTTGTGTTTTGTTTTTTTGACATTTATGGTTGGTATTATTTTTATCTTCTACAAGTAAACATTTTATTGTTGGTTTATTATCTATGGCATCTGTTTTCTCTAAAAATTCTTTTGCCAACCATTTAGGTATTGCAAAATATCTTAGACAAATATCATTTGCAAAAATATTCATATTTTATAACTGTGGATGCGGTTTTTTAATATTTAATAAAACTCTATTAATAACATTTATATACGCCTTGGCAGATGCTTTAACAATATCTACATCAGTACCAGATGCACTAATTAAACCACCATTATGTTCAACACGAACATTAACTACGCCTAAGGAATCCGTGCCACTAGTAACATTATTAACAGAATATAATTCTAGCGGTATTTTTAAATCAAGTAATTTATTAATAGCAGAAAAAGTAGCATCAACTGCACCGCCTGTTGTTGCACTAGAGGTTTTTTTGATATTATTAATTTTTAAACTAATATTAGCTTTAGCACCTTTATCATCAATAGTAACACTTAATTTATCAAACTTTACAATATTACTATCATTGATATTATCTAATACTAACAGTTGAATATCCTCATCAAAAATTTGCTGTTTTTTATCAGCTAATTCTTTAAATTTTATAAATGCTTTTTCAAATTTATCAGCACTAATTTTAATATTTAAGACCTGTAATTTAGACTTAAAAGCATTTCTCCCAGATAGTTTGCCTAAAATTAATTTGTTGGTATTCCAACCAACATCTTCGGCGCGCATAATTTCATAAGTCTCGCGATATTTTAATACTCCGTCTTGGTGAATACCTGATTCGTGTGCAAAAGCATTAGCACCCACAATTGATTTATTAGGTTGAACTACAAAACCAGTAATTGCTGAGACTGTTTTTGAGGCTGCTAAAATATGTTTAGTATCAATACCAATGCCACAAGGATAAAAGTTTTCTCTAGTTTTAATTGCCATTACTATCTCTTCTAGTGCTGCATTACCAGCCCTTTCACCTAAACCGTTTATTGTGCATTCTACCTGTCTTGCACCTGCTAGCACAGCAGATAATGAATTTGCTACTGCAAGACCTAAATCATTGTGGCAATGACTAGAAAAAATAGCCTTATCAGAATTTGGTATTCTAGCAATTAACTCTGCTATTTTATTGCCAAACTCACTAGGTGTGCTATAGCCAACAGTATCAGGTATATTTATAGTCCTAGCACCAGCGTTAATAGTATGTTCAATAATTCTACACAGAAAATCAATATCTGACCTACCTGCATCTTCTGGTGAAAACTCCACATCATCACACAAATTTCGTGCCCTAGAAACTGCTCTTGTAGCTTGTGCTAGTACTTCATCTTTAGTCATATGTAATTTTTTTTGCATATGAATATCTGAGGTAGCAATAAAGGTATGTATTCTAGCTGCATTAGCGCCTTTTAATGCCTCTGCTGCTCTATCTATATCTTTATCTAAGGCACGGGCTAAGGAGCATACCCTACTATCTTTTATAGTGTTAGCAACTTTTTGCACAGAGTTAAAATCTCCAGCTGATGCAAAAGCAAAGCCAGCTTCTATAACATCAACACGCATTTTTTCTAGTGCAAGTGCAATGCGAACTTTTTCACTTTGAGTCATTGATGCCCCTGGACTTTGCTCTCCATCTCTAAGGGTTGTATCAAAAATAATTAGTTTATTTTTCATTACTGTTAATTATGAGGTTTAATAAAAATTTATTAAGGTAAAAAATTACAGATGACAACATAATCGTCATAGATAAAACTTTGCTGATAAATATAATAATTCATAACTATATTATAAAAACAAATTTTAACAATAAATATATTTTTTTAACGAATAATAAAATTATTATTAAATAATTTTTATAATTTAAAGCCCTTCATTTAGAAATGATAATACTTGATTATTATTAAGTATTAACTCATTACCCTCTTCATTAAACAGTGTTAATTGAAATGGGCTTAACTCGTAGTATGGCAAAATTATTATATGGGGCATATTAATTTTTCTAGCCTCTTTTAAATTATCAATAGCAATACTAGTGTCTTCTATTATCAAGTTAATATGATTAATTTTTATGTTTTGCCATAGTGTTTGCGATAGGTTGGCATTATTAGTAGGTTTCCATGTTGTTGTTGCTTGTGAACTGATATTATTTTCATTTGTTGGAAAATATTCTGAGAAAAAATAACCATCTTCTGCAATAGTAAGTGCAAATATTCTATTACTAAATGCAGAATAATCAAGCACCCACTGTATTTTATTATTTAAATTTATAATATTATCTTGTTCTTGATTTAGTTGTTTGTTAGGATTAATGCTATAGGTAAATACTAATAATATAATTCCTAAAATAAATATTACAATTAATAATTCTATTAGGGTAAAGCCTTGTTTGTAGTATTTATTATTCTTTGAGTCTGGCATAGTTATATCTGATTATTCGCTAACTATAATTGGATTTTTATATGCTGTTTTAGCATTATTATGGTATTACTACCAATTACCAATATCAGCCTCGTTACCAATACCACCTGTTGCATTATCTTTGCCTAAGGTATAAATATCTATTTCTTGGTGAGTGCCGGGATTTTGATAAATATATTCATTTCCCCAAGGATCCTTAGGCAACTTTGATAAATAATCACTAACCAAAACCGATAAACCGCCATCACCTGATGGATAATCACCATTATTTAGGCGATAAATATCTAAGGCATTTTGAATTCTGCTTATATCTTGTTTTATTTTAGTTGTATATGCCTTATCTATTTGTGAGAAAAATTTAGGCACGGCAATTGCACCTAATATACCTAAAATTACCATTACTACTAAAATTTCTATAAGAGTAAAACCCGCTTTTTTATTGCGTTTTTTTGTCATATTTTTAATCTTCCTTTAAGTTTTAGAATTCTACTACCACCAGAATTATCGCCAATTAATAATAGCATATCTTTAATATCATTATTAGTATTTTTATTTGGACTAAATTGCATAGAAATATTATAACTGCCATTTAACGCTAAATTAATAACTCCAGTTATATCCACCTTAGATTTTAAACTTTTAATTTTAATTAAAAATGTTTTTTTATCTTTTTTGTAGCCAATATTTGCCAAAATATTGCCTAGTTTTTGCTCAAATAAAGTAAAATTATTGACATTAATTAATAAATTAGCATCTTGGATTTGTTTATTGTTAATAATTATATTTTTACTAGTTATTTTTAAATTACCGCTAGCAATATCTGGCGGTTGTTGTAATAATTTAAGAATATCAGTAATACTAACATTAGTATTTAGTCCAGTTAAATAAATAACATTATCCCTGGTCGCCTTAATATTAAATGTAATAATTTTATTAGCTATTTTTAGTTTTAATTTAGCACTGATACTAAGAGGAAAAATCCCTATATCAGTCAAACTCCAATTTAGTTTGCTAATATATAAATTATTAAATTTTATTTTTGGGTTTATTTGTTTTAATAATGGTTTTCTTAGGCTAATGCCTAAGATAGCACCGTCTATAATTTTGCCTTGCAAAGAATTTATTTGTATTAGATTTTGGTATTTAATTAACTGTGGTTTTAATAATATAGTAGGAGCACTAAATATTACTATTACTATTAGTGCGATAATAAAAACTAATAAATAATATATTACTTTTTTCATAGTGCACTGTTTGTTAGTTTTATTGAGCCATTTACTAAGCCTGATAAGTCTTTGCTTATTTTTATGCTATCAACAAATATTTGATAATCACTAAGTGTAATTATAAAATTAGCCAATGATACATAATTAGCCTTATTAACTTTTATATTAATAATATTATCCTTAATCTCAATTTTAGTAAAAGCATTTGTTAGTTTGTTAGAATTCTTAACAGAAGTAATAGTAGTTAAAATAGATGACTTAGATATTTTATTTGTATTGCCAATAGTATTTGCCATTTTCTGCATTATTGCTAACTCTGCACTCTTTTTAGTTATTGTTTCACTAAGATTATTGGCAATTAATGGCTCAAATACTAGATAATAAATAGCAAGTAATACTGCTATTATTAATAATAATGCTATTCTTGGTGTATCTTTACCTAAAAGTATTTTATTTAATTTCATAATTTTTTAAGTTTTAATTCAAAATCAATAGTGGTAGTATTTTTATAACTACTGGTTTTTTTGATTTTCATACTAAATTTATTGGCTAAATTTCTCTCAAACCTTTCCAGAGATAGCACATTATTACTAGATGATTTAAGGACTAATTTTTTATTGCTATAACTAAGGCTATCAATAGCTATATTATTGGTATTAACGCTATTTAATGCTTGCAAAAGTCTAATGAAATTATTATTTTGCCTAGTATTTTGTATTTTTAACTTGCTGAGCATTCGTGCATATGGGTCGCTAGTATTTTTAGCCTTGGGGAATGTTTTCTTATATAAATTAAGCTCTTGTTGATTGATATTATTTAGTTTTTTTTGTTGTTCTAAATTATTGATAAATAAATAACTATAAGCACTAGCTAACAAGGTAATTGTTAGTGCTATTGAGAATATATATGGTTTGAGCGTATTTATGGTTAGTTTATTATTTTTATTATAAAAATCTAGGGTATTAATATTAGTTTTAATATTGCTATTATTGGCTAAAAATTCTAAAATATCAACTTGGTTATAATCTAACTTATTAAGGTAATTATTATCACCATAATAATTTATTTTATCGCTAATATTATTGATAATATCTTCTGCTAATTGGTTATTTATAGCAAAAACTATATTGCTATACTTAATAATGCTGTATTGCTCAGTGTTAATAATATTATAACTATCATCGTTAGGGGCTACAGAGTCTAGTTCTGATAATATATAATCTGGTGTTATGTTAATCTCACTTAATAGTGTTAGGTATTTATTGATAACATTTTTTGCTACTACAAAAACATCAATGCTTTTATTATTGATTTTTTTATAAGTAAAAATTAAATTATTGATATTTTCTGCCAAGTCTGTTTCTAATATATTAGGTATTATTTGTTTTAATTGTTTATTATTTTTAGTAATTAACTCAATATTGTATTTAGACATTAGAATAGCAGGTATAAAAACTATAATATTTTTATAACTTTTTTTGCTGTTATATTCAGTAATTTTTTGATATGAGTTGATTTCTTTTTCTAAAAATTGAAGCTCATCGTATTGATTAAATCTTATATATAGCGTTGTCATCTTATAACTCTTCTATTAATAAGAGTATCTTTATTATCCCTAGTGATATAACTACTCATTTGCATACTATTATCAGGTCCATCTATTACACTTTGTAATAAAAAATAACTACTACTAACTGTTATTAAGTCATTTTCTTTTATTTTTTTTCTTATATTTTCATCTACTAAGTTTATAAACTCTTCAATAGATGTAAATGGTGCTTTATTTCTTTGTAAAATTATATCCTTAATATTTAGTTCTGCATTTAAGGCTTTTAAAACCTCAACACTAGCAGTATTAACATTTATTTTATTAATACTATAAGGTCCTGCCCAAATATATGGTTTTAATTTAGTTATTATTATATTATCAAAGCCTTTAATAAGTCTTAGTTCACTAATATCTGTAATAGTATTATTAGCTATTTTATATGGATTTTCTAACCTAGTATAATAATTATTTTCAGCACCATTACTAGAGTATTTGCTATTATCACTATCAATATAGTCAATAATGCCATCAATTAGCTTTACTGGTATATCTAGTTGCTTAAATAAATTGTTTATTTGTGCTAAGAATTTTATGTCTTGGATTTTTTTAAGATTATTGATATTAATTTTTGCTTGTCTATCAATTATCTCGCCTGATAGCGTATAATTGCCTACCTTAGTATCATCTAACTCATTGGCCCATTTATCTTTTAAACTATCGTTACTATTTTTTTCTAAATCCTTAATTAGTAAATTTGTAGCCCAAGCCTCAACACTAAATGCAAATAATATCCTTTGTTGATAACCTAACATATTGGTAGTTGAATGCACAAATCTTTGATTATTAGTAGTAATTTTAGTTGATACAATAGCAATAATAGCAACAATAATTAAAACAGATATTATCGCAATGCCTTGTGTATGTTTTATTTTATTTATCATATTTTAAAAATTAGGCAATAACACTTTGTGTAAAATTTTGCCTATTTTTGCTACTTCTAACTCAAAATTAATAGCAATAGCATTTTTTATTTGTTTAGCTACTTTGCCTTTTTTATCCTCTAAAGTAATTTTTAAACTTTCAACACCAGATAACCAAACACTATTACTTAGTTTGTCTTTATCAATATCAATTATATGTTTAGAACTGCTACGAATGAGTTTGTCACTTATTAGTTGGTATGTGACAAATATTAAGTTAGAGCGTTTTTGATTAGTATAATTATGCCAACTACCACTTATAAATTCTACCTTAGTTTTATCTTCTGATATTGCAAATACTGATTTTGTATCCCCAAAAGAATTTTTAGTGTTAAATTTTGTTATTTGTGTTAAGTCTTGAGTTATTTTTAATAAGGCTCTTTGAGTAGATAATAATTGTTTTTGTGATTGACTAATATGACCATATTCATTGATAATAGACCTCAGCGATGCACTTGTTAGGGTAGCTATTATTGCAAATATTGTCATTGCAATTAATAACTCTATCAAAGTAAAACCCTTAACTTTTTTATTTAACATAAATAAATCTACTAAGAGATGTTATTTTGCGTTTATTATTAGCACTTATAGTTATTTTTTTAATATTTTTAACACTAGTTTCTTGTTTTTTTATATTCATATTGTATTGACTTTTTAACTCTTTTTCTATATTAATTAGTTGATTCCAAATATCATTTTGGGCTAGGATTTTATCTTTAATTATTATTTGAGAGCGAATATTTTCCTGAGAAGCATACAAAAAAGTTCCCATACTAATTGCTACTATAGTTAGTGCTACTAAAATTTCTATTAAAGAAAAACCAGAATTTTTATAGAGCTTCTTATTAGGTAGTTTTTGCATATATCAAGAATTTACTCTTATAGTCTCATTAATACTCGTTATACCTTTTAGAATAAGTCTAGTAGCACTATTTTGTATAGTTTTATGTTTAGTGGCACTATATGCACTCATTTTTGCCTCAGATTCTTTATTGTGAATCATTTCTTTTAAGGTTTTATCTATTACTATAAATTCATAAATACCAGTCCTGCCAATATAACCACTATTACCACATTTACTACAACCTTTTTCTTGATAAATAGTTATATTTTTATCATATGGCACATTAAAATAAGACTCCCATTCTTGTTGTTTAATATCTTGTGGATCTTTACAATGCTTACAAAGCACTCTCAATAATCTTTGTGCTAATACCCCTGACAAACTAGATGCTAATAAAAATTCCTCTACCCCCATATCTCTTAATCTACTTATTGCTCCAACTGCGGTATTAGTGTGTAAGGTAGAAAATACTAAATGCCCAGTAAGACTAGATTGGATGGCAATTTCTGCGGTTTCTTTATCTCTAATTTCACCAATCATAATAATATCAGGGTCTTGTCTTAAAATAGATCTTAGGCTTTTTGAGAATGTCATATTTAGTTTGTTATTAACCATTGTTTGATTAATGCCATCTATGTTATATTCTATTGGATCTTCAACAGTCATAATATTCTTTTCAAAATTATTTAGCTTATTAAGAGCAGCATAAAGAGTTGTAGTTTTACCAGAGCCAGTTGGTCCTGTTACTAATAGCACGCCTTGACTTTTATGAATTTCTTTATTAAATTGCCCTAGAATATTATCAGGCATGCCCAGATTAACTAAATTTAGCTTTGATAATTGTTTTTCTAGTAGTCTTAAAACTACTTTTTCTGATTTTGATGATGGTATAGATGAGACTCTAATATCAATATTTTTATTACCCATTTTAGTTGATATTCTGCCATCTTGTGGTAGTTGTTTTTCAGCAATATCCATTTTTGCCATTACTTTAATTCTAGCTATTATCCTACTAGATAAAGCATCATCAGGTTGTAATATTTCTCTCAAAACACCGTCTATTCTAAATCTAATACGCATTCTTTTTTCATATACTTCAATATGAATATCAGACGCTGTTTGTCTTACTGCTTGAGCTATTATTAAATTTATCAGCCTAGTAATAGGTGCATCATCGCCGCTAGATAATAAATCTTGGGTATTATTTAATGATTCTGCTATTGTTTCTAAACTTTCTTCTTCGTCAATGTCATCTAGGGCGATTTGAGCAACATCTTTTGAATCTTCATAAATAGAACTGATTTGTTCATCAAATTCTTGCTGGCTAATTTGCTTAGTTGTGTAGTTTTTTACTACTACTCTTTGCACCTCAGATAAAACCTTATGCTCTACTTGCTCAACATATTGCAATGTCAAACCATTAGGTATATTAACTAGCACAACTTTAAATTTTTGGCAAAAACTAAGAGGTATCTTAAGCATAGTTATTTAGGCAGGCTATTTATCTTCTGTAATTATCTTTTCATATTCTTTGTTAATTTTTTCAACTTCTTGTGCTAATACCTTTTTTATATTTGATAAATCTAATGAAGTATCACCTGATATTAATGACAATGGACCTCTATTTTGAGTCTTTTTATATATTTGTGAATATTTTTTATTAGACAGTAAAGAACTACTCTTTTTATTACGAATAATATCTGCTTTGACAAAAATCATCAGTGTTCTTTTATCTACTTGATTTCTTCTACTTTTAAATAGATTGCCAATTAATGGTAAACTTGACAATACAGGAATATTTTCCTCTCCTTCTTCGGTTTGTTTGGTTGTTAGACCACCTAGTATTAAAATTTCATTATCATCAATAATAACAGAAGTAGAAATACTTCTTTTTGAGGTAATAATATCAGATGCCCCTGTTGCTAATCTAGCAGCTGTTTGTAAGCTTGATACCTCTTGTTCAATTTTTAATTGAATAGTATTACCAGCATTTACCTGAGGAGTAATATCTAGTTTTAAACCAACTTCTTTGCGTTGAATAGTAGTAAATGGATTACCGCTATTTTGGGTTGATTGTCCAGTTATAAAAGGTATTTCTTGTCCTACTATTATTTTAGCATTTTCATTATCTAGTGCTACAACAGAAGGGGTTGACAGAATATTAACCTCTGAATTACTTCTTAGAGCTTTTAGTAATGCTCCCCAACCTTTATTATTATCAAGACTATCGCCAACTACAATACTACTGCCAGAGCCAATTGCTGCTGGATTTGGAGAGCCACCATTACCAGCTATTAAATTAATTAGATTAGCAGAGCCGGTAAAATCTATTAAACCTATGGCATTATTAGTATTTAATAACCAACGAATGCCTATTTCTGCTGCGATATTATCAGCAATTTCTACAATAATTGCCTGCACCAATACTTGTGCTTTTCTAATGTCTAATTTGGCAATGGTTTTTTTTATCTCTTGCATTGCTGATATTGGTGCTTGAACTATTATGCTATTAGTATTTTCATCTGCAGTAATAATAACCTCTTTATTTTTACTATTTTTATCAGAGGTTTTTACTACATCTTTTAAAGTAGTAGCTAATTCTTTGGCTTTAGCATAATTTAGATAAATTACCTGTGTCTTACCAGAATCTCTTCTAGACTTATCTAGTTTTTTAATGTTAGTCTCTGTTCTATCTCTGTCTTCTTTTGTGCCTCCTGATAACACTATTTGATTGCTATTTTTATCTTCTACTATTAATAAGCCATTAGTTTTAGCAATTGCTTTTTTTTCTATTTTAGTCATAATAGCTACTATATCAGTGGTATTAGAATTCTTTAATTGCACTAGTTGTATGTCATTACTTATCTTTTTTTCTAGGGCTTTAATTATTTTAACTATTTTATTTAATGATGATTTTGGTGCTAGGACAATAAGTGAATTACTATTACCATGGGCTATAACTTGTCCAAAACTTGGTATCATAGGTCTCAATATACCAGCTATTTGCTCAGCTTTAATATTTTTTAAACTTATAATAGCGGTTGATATATCATCACCTTTTAGTTTATATTCGCTTATGTCCTTGACATCAGTCTCATTTTGTCTAATCTCACTAATTGGCACAATTTTAGTAATATTATCAGACTCAATTACTCCATAGCCATAAACTCTTAAAATTGATATAAATATACTATATGCCTCATCTTTAGTAACTGGTTTTTCTGCTATTAAGGTAATATTTTGTCGTCTTACTCTCGGGTCTAGCAAAAAATTTCTCTTAGTCTCTTTTGACATTAGTTCAACTATGCTTTTGATATCAGCATTTTCAAAGTTTAATAATATAGTATTTTGTGCAAATACCATAGCTGATATTAGGTATATAGTTAATACTTTGTTAAGGAATTTAATTATTTTCATAGTTATAATTTAAGTGTTAATGATAACGGGACTTCGCCACGATAAATATCAATTATTATGGTGTTATTATTAAGCACACTTCCTAAAACTTTAGCTAAGTTTCTAAAACTTAGTTTTTTAGCATTAACTTTGTATGCAACATCCCCTGATTGTAGCCCCAGTTTTTTAAATAGTATTGCTTCTCTGCCCGGTCTTATTTTAAATCCTTGTAAAATATTATTTTTATAATAAGGGTTTATTCGCATAATTTGTGATAATGCCCGAGGATTTTTCTTTAATTGATTGCGAATATTTTTTAATTGCCCCACATCTCTACTAGATAATTTTGGATTTAAAATATTACTGCTAATATTATCACTAACTATTGTTGTTAGTTTAGAGTTATTTGCTCTTAGGTATAAAGATTCTAATGTTCCTGACCTATCTATGGTTATATAATTCTTATAAATATCTTTTATTATAGCTAGCGAAGATATACTATCGTTTAATTTGTAAACCTTGTCCTTACCGCTGACATTAATTAACACATAACTATTTTTATAATTATTATCATCTAGCCAAATACCTTTTAATTTTAGGTTTAATTTTGTTTTTTGTGGCACTACTTGCTTTGATCTTTGAACAGTCTTTATACTCTTAGTAATTATTTCTCCAAATATAGGCTTGATTTGAATTATTTTCTTGTGAGTTTTTTTATTAAAATTAGCTGTGCTACTCAGGTTATCATTGCTTATATTTTTACCTAGATATAACCATAATAATTGCACTAAAAAATAGGATATAAAAATAATAATTATTGTATTTACAATAGTTATTATTATTTTATTATATGTCATATGTTTTTTAGAATATAGCTGTTAATATTATTGGGAACAAATTTTTTTATATCGCCACTTAACATAACAATTTCTTTAATTAAACTTGATGATATATTACTGTATTCTTCTGCTGGTGTCATAAATAATGTTTCAATATTATTATCTAGGTTTCTATTCATACCCGATAATCTAAATTCGTATTCAAAATCAGATACCGCTCTTAGCCCTCTAATTATAATGCGTGCATTTTGACTTTTAGCAAATTTAATTAACAAATTATCAAAAGATTTTACAACAACATTATCAAATTTTGCTACTACCTCTTTTGTCAAACTCACTCTTTTTGATATTGGAATAAAAGCATTTTTATTGCTATTATTTGCAATTGCTATAATAATCTTATCAAACAAAGAACTAGACCTGTTTATTATGTCTAGGTGTCCGTTAGTTAATGGGTCAAAAGAACCTGGGTAAATTGCTATAATATTTTTTTTCATAATGAGACAACTGCATTAGACAAAAGCAGTACTCTTATAATTGTTGCGTATAAAATAAAAAAACAACAATATTTTGCTAATTAGATACTACACAAAGGGCTCTATTTTACCTTAATTAAGCCATAATAAACATTACCTGCTTTTTTTTGTTTTAATAATTCTAATTTTTTGGCAAGATTATTAAATACAAAATCATTGTTATCTTCTAAGTATATTTTACTGCCTTGAACTGCAATATTACCTGTTAATAGTTTATCAATAATGTCTTGGTTATTATAATTATTAAACGGAGGGTCTAAAAATATGTAATCAAATTTTTTATTGTTATTATTATTTATATAGTCGTTAAAATCTTGTTTAATTATATCTATATTAGACTGATTATCAAAACTAAGCAGTTGTTTTTGTAATTGTCTATAAGCAATATTATTTATCTCTACTAGGGTAGCGGATGATGCACCTCTTGATAGTGCCTCAAATGCCAAAGAGCCGCTACCAGCGAATAAATCTAGCACCGAGCTACCAATAATATCAAATTGTAGCCAATTAAATAAAGTTTCTCGAATACGATTTGGAGTAGGTCTTAACCCTTTGACATCTACAAAATTAATTTTACTATTACGCCATTTACCACCTATTATTTGAATTGAGTTTAATTTTAGCAATGGTTTTTATTTAGATTTGACTATTTATTAGCATTATTAAATGAGTTAACTATTTCTTTTTTTGCTTTTTCTGCCCCATACCATTTATCAATTTCTACCCATTTTCCAGTTTCTAAATTTTTATAATTAGCAAAAAAATGCTCAATTTGGTTTTTTAGTAGTTCGCCTACTTGCTCTATGTCTTTAATATGGCTGTATTCTTTAGTTAGTTTATCAATAGGCACAGCAATAATTTTTGCATCTATGCCTGACTCATCTCGCATTTGCAACATACCAACAGGACGGCACTTAATTACACAACCTAACATTAATGTATATGGTGCAATAACTAAAACATCAACTGGATCGCCATCATCTGATAAAGTATGAGGCACAAATCCGTAATCACAAGGATAAAACATAGGGGTTGAAATAAATCTATCAACAAACATAACTCCAGTATTTTTATCTAATTCGTATTTAATAGGTGAGCTCTTAGCTGGAATTTCAATAATTACATTTATTTCATCTGGTAAATTATTACCAGCAGTTATAGTTTTATTAAACATAGTTTAGAATAGTATTACAAAATTATTGCTATTGATTATTTGGGCTATTGTTTGCATAATATTATGTTTAAAAAACACTAATTTTAATACATATTACTATTTTACTGCACTATAGCTAACTTTTTAGTTAGTTATGAGCATATAATTTTTACAAGTTTAGCCTGATATTTGATTAAGTTCAAATATTGGTAATAAAATAGCCAATACAATTACTAATACTATCCCGCCCATAACTAATATTAATAGTGGCTCAAACATTGATAAATAACGGTTAACTCTTTGATTAAAATTATCTTCTAGCATATTAGCTATATCTGTTAAGGATTTGTCTATAGTGCCTGTTACCTCACCTAAATGAATTAATTGTAGACTAATAGGGGTAAATAATTTGACTTTTTCAAAAGAATTAATAATACTCTTACCCTCTTTGATGTTTTCTTTACTTTCAAGCATTCTTAGTGCTATCACCGAGTTATTTAAACTATTAATAGAATAATGAATTGCCTCAACCACAACCACACCACCACTTAATAGCGTTGCCATAGTGCGAATAAATTTAATAGATTCTACCTCTTTTATTAAATTACTAAAAAATGGCACAGACAACCAAAAACTATCCCAGTATTTGCGAGTAATACTATTATTTTTAAACCATTTAATAAATATAGCTAAAATAACAAAACCAAGCAATAAATAATCAAGATACGCACCAAAAAAATTACTAACACTAATAAGCCCTGTTGTTAAACCAGGTAGCTCTTTATCTAGTTGCCCAAAAACACTAACAATTTGTGGCACAACAAAGGTAAGTAGAACCACAATAACAGATACTGCTACAATACTGACTATAACAGGGTAAATAATAGCATTACTAATACTAGATACAAATTTATTTTTTTTCTCAATAGTAGTAGCAATATTCTCTAATACCTCGCCTAATTTACCTGATTTTTCACCTGAGGCAATACCAGCTATTAAAAAATTAGGAAAACTATCGGCAAAATTAAGCATAGAATTACTTAGACTAATACCCTCATTTACCGATGATTTAATGCTACTTAAAATAATTTTATCGTGCTTATTAGTGTTTTGCTGAATAATTACTGACAAAGCTGATTCAATAGGTAAGCCTGAGTTAATCATTACTGATAACTGCCTAATATAAATAATTAAGT
This sequence comes from Gammaproteobacteria bacterium, assembly GCA_965222825.1. Taxonomy (GTDB): domain Bacteria; phylum Pseudomonadota; class Gammaproteobacteria; order PS1; family Pseudothioglobaceae. The sequence continues at coordinate 184,737 of OZ244964.1, forward strand.
TTTTACTTTTTATGCGTTTAGTAAATAAACTTTTTTTATTTTTAGCATCATCTACTCTATTTAAGCTAACTGTTATTAAATTAATATTTCTAAGCTCTTGCCTGGCGTGTCTTTGGTTTTCTGCCTCTTGAAAGCCATTTATCTTTTTACCACTAGCATCTAATGCTTTATACTTAAATATTGCCATAATAAAAATACAAAAAATAATTTACAACTAATACAATAAGTAAATTTTAACCACTATTACGGTAAAATACAGTGCTTTTTTAATTTATTATTTAAAAATGGCAAAATACATTCAAGCAGTAAGAGGCATGAAAGATATTATGCCTGAACAAACTTCTTTGTGGCTATTTGTTGAAAAAGTAGTCCAAAATCTGCTTAGTAGTTATGGTTATAAACAAATAAGAACTCCAATAGTAGAAAAAACTGCCGTTTTTCTAAGAGCAATAGGGGATATAACTGATATTGTAACAAAAGAAATGTATACTTGGCAGGATAATGAGCAAACACTAAGTCTTAGACCTGAGGGCACAGCTGGTTGTGTTCGTGCTATGATTGAGCATAACTTATTAAGAGAGGCAGAACAAAAAGTTTATTATAGCGGTGTTATGTTTCGTCATGAAAGACCACAAAAGGGGCGTTATCGTCAATTTAGACAAATAGGGGTAGAAACATTGGGTTTTGATAGTGCAAAAATAGACGCTGAACTTATTGACATAAATTATCAACTTTGGCAAAAATTAAAACTAAAAAATATTAACTTGGAATTAAACTCAATAGGCTCAAAAGAAACTAGAGCTAAATATAGGGAAATTTTACTAAATTATTTTACTAAATACCAAAACTTATTAGACGATGAGAGTAAAGCAAGACTAAGTAAAAATCCACTTAGAATCCTTGACAGTAAAAATCCAAAATTACAAGAAATAATTACTAATGTCCCAAAAATAACCAAGTATTTAGACAAAAACTCGCAACAACATTTTGCAGAATTAGAACAATATCTAAGAGAGTTAAATATTAGCTATAAAATTAATGCTAATTTGGTTAGAGGGTTAGATTATTATAACAATACCGTATTTGAATGGACTAGCAAGGAATTAGGAACACAAGGAGCAATATCAGCAGGCGGTAGATACGATAACTTAGTTGAGCAAATGGGAGGCAAGCCAAGCCCAGCATCAGGTTTTGCTATTGGTATGGATAGGCTAATACTATTATTAGCACAAAATAATAACTACAAAAATAAACAAAAAAGTATCTACATAATAACAAATGGCAAACAAGCAGAGTTAAAAAGTTTACAATTAGCTAAAACATTAAGACAAAAAATATCAGACATTGTAGTTTATAATAATATGCTTGATTGTAGTTTAAAAGCACAATTTAAAAAAGCAGATAAATTATCTGCTGATTTTGCTGTTATTATTGCACAAGAAGAACTAGATTCTAAGGTAGTTTCGCTAAAACCTCTAAAAACTAGAGATAAGCAAACAACAAAAACCACTGCAGAATTAACTAATTTTTTAATACAACACTATAGATGAAAAATTTTAAAAATTTTATTAGTATAGCAACAAGTGACCATGAACAAGAAGAGCAGGTTAAAGACTGGCTAAAAAATTATTGGATATATATAGTATTAGGTTTGGCACTAGGTTTAGGCGGTATATTTTCTATTAATTACTATAAAGATTACCAAGTCCAGCAATCAAAACAAGCCCGAGATATATACTTACAATTAGTCAATGTTGATAATTATAATGACGGTTTAGAGTTTTATAATCAATTAATGGAGGACCATAGCGATAGTTTTTACTTCTCTGGTGCTGAATTATTATTAGTAAAATACGCAATTAAGGACAAAAAATTTAACATCGCTATATCTTATTTAACATCGCTACTAACAAATGATAATAAGGAAATATCACAAGTAGCTAAATATAAACTAGCAAGTGTTTATACAATGCAAGAAAAATACGACCAAGCACTGCAAATATTAAATACTGAATATAATTTAGACAATATTATTGAATTTAATGATTATTTTCAAGTAATTACCAATAATATGAAGGGTGATATTTATTATTTAACTAAAAAATTTAATCTAGCAAAACAAGAATATCAGGCTATACTAAATAATAAAAATATTAACAATAACGAGTTTAAAAACTTAGTAAAAATAAAACTAGCCAATATACCTTAACCTAAGTTAGAATTGCTGTGCTTTTTAGCAATTCAAAAGCTAGATTTATTGTAAATTAGAACAGCAATACATTAATGAAACTACCTATTATCGCATTAGTTGGTAAACCCAATGTAGGTAAATCTAGTTTGTTTAATAGGCTAAGTAATACCAGAAATGCCTTAGTATCAAATATATCTGAACTAACTAGAGACCGTCAATATACTACTATAAATCTCGACGATAATAATGCTTGTATTTTAATAGATACAGGTGGAATTACCGAGCAAAATAATATCCTAAATACAGGCATTAATCATCAAGTAGAGCAAGCATTAACAGAGGCTGATTTGATATTTTTTATGGTATCAGCTAAGGAAGAACTAAGCACTATTGATATAAATATTGCTACTAAATTACGCAAATTAAAAAAACCTATTATGCTATTGTGTAATAAAAGCGAGGCTGTTAAAGAAATTGATTTATATAAATTTTATGAGTTGGGCTTAGGTAATATTTATAAAATATCAGCAGAGCACGGATTAGGAATTAAGGAATTAAAAGATATTAGTATAGCAAAGATAAAAACCCTAGTGCCAAAAAAAGAAGATAGTGAATTAGCACAAATAGATAAAAATAGTATTACAATTACAATTTTAGGCAGACCAAATGTTGGTAAATCAACACTAACTAATAGAATTTTAGGTGATGATAGAGTTTTAGTAATGGATAATGCTGGCACCACTAGAGATAGTATTTATATACCATTTTTAAAAAATAATAAAACCTATACCATAATTGACACAGCAGGCATTCGTAGGAAAAAAAGCGTTGTCCATAAAATTGAAAAATTTAGCATCATTAAAACGATTAATGCCTTAGAAAAAGCTGATATTGCTATGCTAATATTAGACGCACAACAAGGCATTACTGGGCAAGATGCTAGTTTATTGGGTTTAATAATTGAAAAAAATCGTGCCTTAATTTTGGTTGTCAATAAATGGGACGGTATAGACGAATATCAAAAACAAAAAATTAAACGGCTACTAGATGTTAAATTATCATTTATTAGCCACCATAGTATCCACTTTATATCTGCACTTCACGGTAGTGGTGTTGGTTTATTATTTAATAGCATAGACAAAACATACCTAAATTTATCAAAAAATTTTAGCACCTCACAACTCAATAAAGTATTAGAAAATGCTAATAAAAAACACCCTGCACCATTAATTAAAGGTAGAAGAATAAGACTAAAATTTATCAATCAAATAGATAATAATCCTATAACATTTATGATTTATGGCAACCAAATTGATAAAATACCTGCTAATTATCATCGCTATTTAGTTGGGTTTTTTAAACAAGAATTACAATTAACAAACATCCCTATTGTATTAGAATTTAAAAATAGTGATAATCCATATAAAAACAAAAATAATACTCTAAACCAAAGACAAAAGCAGAAAAAACACCGACTATGAAGTTTGTTAAAAGCAAAAAATAATACTAAATTTAATAAGAGAATGCTCTATTTTTTAATTAATTTTAGTAAAAATAATAACTTATAATTATAAAAATATCTAACAAATTATTCATTATAAATAATTAAGTATTGTATTACCTTATCTTTTTTAGTTAAGAAAAATTGCTAGATAAATACTTTTAACTACACTTTATGTTATGATACAATGACATTATGTCGCAATTAGATGCTAAAAAAGAAACTATTTCATTTTTTGTTGGTGTAGTTATCATTATTTTAGGTGGTTTAATTTCTATGTTTAAAAATCAAACTACTGATACTATATTTTGGCTAGGCGTTATATCTATTTTTGTATTATCATCAGGATGTTTGTTAGTTTTTAAACATATTCAAAAAAATATTAAGGAGATAGAAAAGTTATGATTGAGTTAATTGCATTATCATCAGCTATTTTATTTTTTGTTAGTGTGCTTTTTTATGGTGCCATGTCCATAGAATAAAGAAAATAAGAGAGCGTTGCCTTTTTTTTCAGCAGTATTGTCTTATACTAATGGCTAGGTTCCTCAAAAAAATCGCACGAGGAATCTAAATAATAATAGCGGTAATCCTTAAGAGAGTGGTTTGTAATACATCACACTGATTGTGGAATGGAAACATTCACAACAGAAATTATGGGTGCCTTACTTTCAGGTAGTTTAAAGACATCAAGTGTTGATGCTTCTGGTTGGCATGATAGTAATGCTGGTGGTGGTACAACCGATGGAAAGTATATTAATTGGCTAACCATTAGTAACCAAGAATAAAGTGTTCTAGCAGATGTTCAGCGAATCAGAAGTAATTCAATGGTTCCTAATGATATTCCAATTTATGGTTATATTTATGACTGTAAAACAGGAAACTTGGTTGAGATTCCTGAAGCAACAGAAGCAGGAAAAGCTACTTAAAAATCTAATAAAAAGTTCTAGATGATGCACTAAAAAGATGTGTGTCACTGAGTTTGGCGTTTAAAATGTTACCAATTTATAAACCACACCCAGATAGAGATATGAGAATTAGTAGTGCTATTTTAGCAATTCAACACATTGCACCATTAAACCTGTATTTAGCACACAAAAAAGAATTACTTAGTGTTTGTATTTGGAAAATTACAGAAGCAGATGGTAAAAAAAAGTAAGGTACTGGAGTGAGAAAGCAATACAAGAGCCAATAAGTAAATTACAGCACGAGCATGTGTTTGAGCGTAAAGAGTTGATTGGAAGAATTTTATCTGGAGAAGATATAAATATTGTTGTTAAAAATGCAATAGCATGTTTAGTAACAAAGGAAGAGCATTCAAAATTAAGTTTAACCAATAATTCAGGCTGGGAAAGGTATAAAAAGTCTGGAATTAAAGTTTATGATTCTAAAAATAAAAAATGGTTGTAGTAAATACCTAACTAAGCACTCAAGGCAACGGACAAAATCGCCCGCACCTTAGTTTTAACATTAGATTTTTTATAAATAGTTTAATGGATGCAGAAATTTCAATTTAAAAACAATAGTAAAAGTTATGGTATTATAAGTATTGTGTTGCACTGGCTTAGTGCAATAGCAATATTTGCACTATTTGCCTTAGGCTTTTGGATGGTGGATTTAGATTATTACTCATCCTGGTATGTTCAAGCACCTATGTTGCATATCAGCTTTGTTTTGTTGTTAGTTTTAATGACTATCTGGCGTATTTTTTGGTATTTAATATCAAAACCACCGCCATCATTAAATAGTAGTTGGCAGAAAGTAGTAGAAAAAATTGCTCATATAATGCTGTATGTTTTATTATGTGTTATACTAATATCTGGCTATTTAATAGTTAGTGCAGACGAGCGCAATATTTTATTTTTTAATATAATTAGTATACCTACTTTTGTTAGTTTAACTACTAATGCAGAAGATATTAGCGGTGAGATACACGAATTAGCATCTTATGTTTTAATTGCCTTAGCACTACTACATACTATGGTAGCATTTTGGCATCATTTTGTTAAAAAAGATGTAACATTAGTGCGTATGAATAATTTTTTAAAAAAGGAGATAGAACATAATTAAAAAAATATTAACAATAATAATTATATTTTTGGCTATAAATAGTAGTTATGCATCTGATTATATAATAGACATAAAAGGACAACATGCTTTTATTAATTTTAGGGTTCAACATTTAGGCTATAGTTGGCTTTTAAGCTCGTTTAGAAAATTTGATGGTAATTTTAGTTACAATAGTAAAAACCCAAATATAGCAAAAATAGCGGTGAATATTGATACCACAAGCGTAGATAGTAACCACGCAAGAAGAGACAAACATCTAAGAGATAGCGACTTCTTAAATGTTAAGAAGCACTCCAGTGCTAAATTTGTGAGTAGTAAGTATAAGGAAAACCCAGATGGCACAGGTATACTCATTGGCAATCTTACTTTTAATGGTGTTACTAAGTCAATTACAATTAATACTCAAAAAATAGGCGAAGGAAAAGACCCCTGGGGAGGTTATCGTGTAGGTTTTAATGGCACTACTTCATTTAAAATGGCAGATTTTAATGTTTCTAAATACTTAGGACCTGCTTCTACAGTCGTTTATTTGGAATTAAATATTGAAGGGGTTAGGCAGTAATAAAACTACCTAACAAATCATTCTAACCTACTGCTTACGCATCGAATGAATTCAGGCGTTATGCTTGCCAATAAGAAGAAATTTATAAGGTTAATTTTGTTTATACTTTTATTAACAAGTTTGAAACAAAAATTAGCCCTACTTTAAAATTTAATTTTGCTCTGACCCCAATTATTCTTCCATCTCTGTTTTGCCCAACTTGGTAGGATGGCATTTATTATTAAATATTATGTAGCGTTTAATATAATTTAGGTAACTTTGCTCAGTTCTTAGTGAATAATCCAATCGCCTAAGTCGTGCAGAGACTAAATTTAAAAAGGCAGAGTTAACTTTTATGTTTTATAAAGACTAAATTATATTTCTAAATATAAAATAAATATTTTACATATATCCGTATTTTATAGTATATTAGGATGTATACTAATAGTTAGAGCCCGCTCTACGAGCGGGCTCTAACAGAGGCAGTTAAACATTTGAACGCTCAGGGCTCGCAGAGCGAGTCCTAACTATCGTTCAAACGGACACCTTGCTACGCAAGGCGACCGCATTCGTTAAGTTTAGCAACAAAGTCTAACGACTTCTGCTAAACTACAATTCAGGTGCCGTTTAACTGCCTATGTTATACAGTCATCATCATAATAAAATTTACGGAGGGAGTATGAATGAAATTATTTGTCCAAACTGCAAAAAGGCTTTTAAAGTAGATGAGACTGGTTTTGCTGATATTCTTAAACAAGTTCGTGACCATACATTTATAGAAGAATTAGAAAAACAATCGGCTATTGCAGAAAAAGAAAAGAATACTGCAGTAGAACTTGCAAAAGCCAATACCAAAAATTCTTTACAAGAAGAATTAATGGCTAAAAATACAAAAATATCTGAAATACAATCTCAAATTAAAAATGCAGAGACAGATAAAAAACTTGCAGTTTCAGAGGCTGTTAAAGAAGTAGAAAAAGAGCGTGATAACTTAATTAACTATTTAAAAATAAAAGATTCTCAAAAAGAACTGTCTGAGCAATCAATTAAAAAAAAGTTTAACGATAAACTTGTATCAAAAGATGAAGTCATAAAAATGAGAGACAATGAAATTGACAGTCTCAAAAACTTCAAACAAAAACTTTCAACAAAAATGGTTGGTGAAACTTTGGAACAACATTGTGAAACTAAGTTTAATGAATTGAGGGCAACAGCATTTTAAAATGCTTATTTTGAAAAAGATAATGACTCACAAGGAGGCAGTAAAGGAGATTATATTTACAAAGAAATTGATGAAGATGAGAATGAAATCATTTCAATTATGTTTGAAATGAAAAATGAAAGTGATGAAAGTGCAACCAAAAGAAAAAATGAAGATTTTTTTACAAAACTAGATAAAGACCGTAAAGCAAAGAAATGTGAGTATGCGGTTTTAGTATCTCTTTTAGAATCGGAAAGTGAACTTTACAACATAGGGATACATGATGTTTCTTACAGGTTTGAAAAAATGTATGTGGTGCGACCTCAATTTTTTATTCCAATCATTACATTTCTTAGAAATGCAGCAATGAACTCTATGAAATATAAGGCGGAATTAAACTTAATCAAAAATCAAAATATAGATATTATTAATTTTGAAGATAAAATGAATGCGTTTAAAGATGGATTTGCTAGAAATTATAATTTAGCTAGTCGTCAATTTCAAACAGCTATTAATGAAATTGATAAAACTATCACATGCCTTCAAAAAACAAAAAGTGCCTTGTTGTCATCGGAAAATAACTTACGACTGGCTAATAACAAAGCATATGATTTAACAATTAAAAAATTAACTCATGGAAACCTTACAATGAAAGCAAAATTTGATGAGCAAAATAAAAATAACGAAAAAAATGTATAACTACCCACTCCATCTGACCGCTAACGCGGCAGATGAGTTTTAATGTTATCCAATTTTCTTTACTCTTAATGAGAATGTGGACTACCACCTGTTGCCATCAACCAATGATGGGGTTGATGATGATTGCCGTATGCCATTAACCCTATATAACCTAATCCAACAATCTTATTGACTTCTGCTGTTTTATCTGTCGTTGTAGTTAGTAGGTATTTGTTTCCCTGTTTTTGCACTCGCATTTGCCAATTTATCTCTTTTTTTAATTGTGCTGGGTGTGCGGATAAAACTCTTTTCATAGCTTGTATAGACCTTTTGTTCGTAGGCATTATCAAAATTTCTGAACCATTTTTTATTCTATTTTGACTGATAACTTCAACATTTACAGTCATATCACGCATATCAAGTAAGTGCTCCTTTAGTGCTTCAATATTAACTTTATCCCAATCTGTATCAGTATTAGCATTCAAATTGGCAATAACTTCTTGAATGGTGCCAAAAATATCATTACCTGCTTCAGTTAATGGCAAAGCTTGATTTTGCACAGTCATTTGTTGATGGTGTTCTATAGAATGCTCATCTGCTGCATAAACAGCAAATGCAGAAGAGAGGGCTCCTGCAATAAATATGATTAATTTCATATATTTCTTCCTTCGTTGTTAAAAGTGTTTTTGAGTGAATAAAAGTTACCTAACATTAAAACTCAGCTAGCCCAGCACTATTGCGGAGCAAGGTGCGGGGTCCGCTGGAGTGGGTAGTTAGGTGAAAATACAACATAAAACCTGCTAAAAAAAAGAATTATTTTTACTTATTATTTTGTTTTTAATAACTCAATACGCTTTAATATTTATCTAATATCTAAAAGCACTAAAAATGCCCCAAATACAATAACGGCAATTATAAGCCATACTATCAAACCACCAATAGCACCAATAAAACCAGCAGTATCATAATAACTTGTAGGTATATTCCAACCCCCAACAACAAACGCTACTAAAGATAACCAAAGAACTATTTCTATTAATAGTTTGTAAGAATTAATAATTATTTTTGAAAGCATTTAATACTCCTGTTTTCTAATTCTCTCATTATTAAAGTTAGTTGTGGTTTTATTGAGAGGAAATAAACACCTAACAGAGGCAGTTAAACGGCATCTGAGTTGTAGTTTAGCAGAAGTCGTTAGACTTTGTTGCTAAACTTAACGAAGGCGGTCGCCTTGCGTAGCAAGGTGTCCGTTTGAGCGATAGTTAGGACTCGCTCTGCGATCCCTGAGAGTTCAAATGTTTAACTGCCTCTGTTAGAGCACGCTCGTAGAGCGGACTCTAACATCAAAACTCATCTGTCGCGTTAGCGGTCAGGTGGAATGATTAGTTAGATTTAATATTATTTTGTTTCCAGTTAGTATCAATACCTTTTGAAAGAGTTTTCTCAATGCCAATATAGTGGAAGAATACATAAACTATAGAGACTATACCCATATTTAAAACTACGATACCTAAATTATCGCCTATTAGTGATAAAATTCCAGCATTTAGCATGATTAGGTTTACTAAACTACAAAGCAATACTGTTATGTAATCTGCTGATTTTCTGTCATTTGGAATGGCAAATTTAACATCAGGATATTTTTTTAATTCCAAAATATTTATATACAATCTTCTTATATCTGTTATTGCATTATTATAAAACACAGCATTTATTCTTATTTGGGTAAGGTTTTTGATTATTATAAATCCTATTACAGTAGCTATTAAAAAACCAATAGCTGTGATTTTATCTACTAACAAAAGCGATATGATTTCATTATTTTTTGGAGTGTATGTGATTTTTTGAATAAATATAGTAACAACTACAATAGCAGAAATGAGTCCTATGTAAAACTTTTGATATACTTGCTTTTGTTCATGACATTGTTTTACTATTTGCAGACCTTCTCTATAGTCTAGCAATAAAAACTCATGACCTTTATCTTTGATTTATTTCTGTATTTCTTCAGGTGCGGAACACATTATTAAATATCTAACTATTAGTAGACAGCCTAAAGACCAATGGATTACAGCATTTTTTAATATCTAATACTTCTGTAATATATAATCATTTATGCTGTTTCTTACCATAAAAAACCTAATAAATATAAGGGCAAACTTATTTCTTATTTATTTTATACGCCCTAAATTTTAACAAACTAAGCGTATAAAAAATATCATACCACAAATAACTAAAAATAAACAATACAAATATAATACTATAACCTTTAGTTTGTTGTGTGCTTTATTTATAACCTAACTATTAGTATAAGATAATATTACTTTATATCCCACATTTTTGCCTAAAAAAATATTACAAATAACATAAATACTTAATTATACTAAAAAAACTGAATAAAGATTAGGTAACAACTTAATTATTACTAAAATTAAAAATCAAGTGGCACTAAGCTCTTTGATTTCGTGGGTTGTTCATATACTGTTGAGACAATTTGTAATACTGGGTTGTAACACTTATAATATATAAAGAATTTTGTAATAACAATTATATTAAGATTAGTATTATAATATAATAATCTTGACATAGGTTTTAATAAGCTTTGTTGAGCGAGTGTGTTATATTGATTTTATTAGGAGAGTATTATGAATAATAATAAAGAGTTAACTAATTTATATTTCAATAAAGAGTATAGAAACGCTATTAGAAAAAACCCTAATCAAACACTAAATGATTTAAGTGATAAATTAGCGGGTAATATTGACATAAAGATTCATACTAATAGTAAAGATATTACTTATTTAGTTATACCAAATATTGCCCCGAATAATTTAGATTTACACGCCTTAAATGCTGCTGAATTATCTACAGTAGGAAGTGTAGGAAGTGTAGGAAGTTTTCTTACCCTAGGCACATTAGGTGGCACTGCTGGCTCATTTGGCTCATTTGGCACTGCTGGCACATATTTTTTACATGACTAAAGAAAGACTTGATTAAGCTTTAAAAATATTTTTATAACAATAAGTTTAATTGGGGTAATACAAGATCAAAATTAAAATATACTTTATAATGGTGTTTGTTGCTTACTAAAAAGCCAAGTCCAACTTGTGATTAAAAAAATATCACAAATCTTATTTGTGGGATTGGCTTGTTTTATCTGCCCTTTGCTATTCTTTCCTTGCCCTCTACTTGCTCGCTATTAAAATTTTATCACTTAATTTATAAATATCTCCAGCACCTAGTGTTAGCACTATATCATTATTAGCAACAATATTATTTAGTTTATTAAGTGCAGTATCCATATTTGCTAATATAGTTTTATTGCCACTATATTTATAAATTGCATCGGCTATTGATTGCTTAGTAATATTTTTAATTGCTATCTCGGATGCACTATATATATCTAATAATATTAGCACATCTATCTTAGCCAAAGATTTTATAAATTCAGTGAATAAATTATTTATTCTACTATATCTATGTGGCTGAAAAATAACAACTATACGATTGTTATAACTATCTCTTAGAGCTTTAATTACTGCATTAATTTCACTAGGATGATGACCATAATCATCAAAATATAAAATATACTTATTGTTAAATTTTATCTTACCGTGGTATTGTAGTCTTCTACTTACCCCTTTAAAATTAGTTAGGGATTGCTTAATTATTTTACTATCTATATTTAATAATACTGCAACAGCAATAGCTCCAAGAGTATTTTGCACATTATGCTTGCCAATAATTGAAGTGCTAATATCAATAGTTATATTTTGTTTTTTAATGTGTGCCTTGTATGATATTTGGTTGTCATTTTGAATAAAATCACTTGCCATTATATCGGCATCTTTACTAAACCCATAACTAATAAAAACCCTATTTATTCGCGATTTAATTTTTCTAATACCATTATCATCAATACAGATAATACAAATACCATTTATTGGTAAATTAGCAATAAAATCTAGGAATGCTTGCTCTAAATTTTGATAATTATCTTTATAATTCTCCATATGATCAATATCAATATTAGTAATAACAGATAATATAGAGCGTAAATGTAGGAAAGATTTATCACTTTCATCTGCTTCTGCTACTAAATATTTACTATTACCAAGTTTAGCACTATTGCCGCTATTATTTAAAATACCACCTATTATATAACTAGGGTCAAGTCCAGCTTGGGTTAATATATGGGCTATTATGCTGGTTGTAGTTGTTTTGCCGTGTGTGCCTGCTATGGCTATACCATAACCAAATTGCATTATTTCAGCCAACATTTCTGCTCTATTTATTATGGGGATATTTTGTGCTTTTGCCGCTATAATTTCTACATTATTATTATCAATAGCAGACGAAACTACCAGTATTTGAGAGTTTATAATATTGTTTTTATTGTGCCCTATATAAATTTTACAGCCTATATTAGTCAAGCGTTTAGTAGTGTTGCTGTTTATTTTATCTGAGCCAGATATAGTATAGTTTAGATTGCATAACACCTCTGCTATACCGCTCATACCAACTCCGCCTATACCAACAAAGTGAATATTTTTTACCTTAAATTTCATTATGTTTTGAGAGTGTTGTGGCTTGTTACTGTAATAATTGCTATAGATTGTATTCCTAAACCTCTACCAAAATCACTAAGACCTTCGCCTGATGTGGCAGTTATACCAACATCGTAGGCACTAATATTTAATAATTTAGCAATATTTTTTTTTATTGCCTTGATATGTGGTGATATTTTTGGCTCTTTTGCCTCAATACTAATAGCAATATGGCTAATACTAAAATCTTTTAGATAATCTAGTACTTTATTTAGGTATTTAGTGCTATCGGTAATACCTTGTTTGTGCATATTATTTGCAATTTCACCTAATATGTTTTGCCCAGTTATTGATGAGAGTGCATTAGTTATTGAGTGTAAAATTACATCGCCGTCGCTATTAGCTTCTAAACCTAGATGATAAGGTATTTTTACTCCGCCTAATATTAATGGTTTATTTGCAATAAATTTATGTGAGTCTTGTCCTAAGCCAGTTTTTATTTTAAAGTAGGGCATTAGCAATATTTATATCTTCTTTTCTGGTAATTTTAATGTTATTTGAGCTAGCTATTACTGTTTTTATTTCTCTGCCGTTTAACTCCATTGCCTGTGCATCATCAGTAATTTTGATATTATTAGCAATTACGCTTTCAATAGCTGGTAATAAATATTTTAGTTTAAACATTTGTGGAGTTAGTGCTTGATAAATATTTTTTCTATTTAGAGTTTTATTTATAGTGTTATCTGTATTATTATTGACTAATTTAATCGTGCTATTTATATAATTTACTAGCACGCCACCTGCATCATTTACTTTGATATTTGTTATTAGTTTATTAATATCATATGCACTAATACAGGGGCGAACTGCATCGTGGATTAAAATCCAGTCATCTTTTTTAGCAAAATTTTCAAGAGTAATTATGCCATTATATACCGACATATGTCGCTCCAAACCACCTATTGGTGTTGCTATGATTTTTTTATTATGGTAATAGACACTATTTTTAAAGTAAGTATCATTTTTATTTAGTACAACAACAATACCGCTGATAATTTCTAATTCTATAAAGGTTTTTAATGCTGTATCTAGTATTGTTAGCTTGTTTTTAAGTTTTAAATACTGCTTAGCAATATTAGAGTCCATACGGGTGCCAATACCTGCTGCTGGAATAATTAGCCAATATTTATTTGATTTTGTAATACCTTTCCCCGTGTTTTATCAACCCAAGATTATAACGAGCATGGCTTTCTAGTATTTGGGCATTAGTATCTTTTAAAATATTTATTTTTAGAGATAATTCTTTATTTTCTAGTGCTTTTTTTTCATTAATTAATTTCTGGTTTGCTATATCTAGTTTTAATTGGTTAATTTTACTAGGTATATTATTGGTAATTAATGGCTGCCAAATTATTGATACCAATATAGCAAATAGCACTATTGTTATATAGTTTTTTTGTGATAGTAAAATAATGTTTTTTTTCATATAGTATTCAATTATACAATAAAACACCTTTGGAAAACTTTGATAAACTAATATCGGACTCGGTAGATTTTTAAAACTTTATTTTTAACATAGAATTTAATACACCCCAAACTTGTTCTAAATTAGTTTTCTTTAGTGCAGAAAAAGTTTGCACACTTATTAAATTATTTTTCTCAAAAGTATTTAATATTTTAAACTCAGTATTCTTTGCCCCACCTACGCTTAATTTATCAGCCTTAGTTAATAAAATATGCGCGGCAATATCATAATATAAGCACCAATCTAGTATTTGTATATCAAATTGTTTGAGAGGATGGCGAATATCCATTACTAATATTATGCCATTTAGACTACTACGATTAGCTAGATAATAATTTATATTTTTATGCAATTGTTGTTTTATCTTTAATGGCACTTTAGCATACCCATAGCCGGGTAGGTCCACTAACCTATTATTATCGGGTAAGTTAAAATACACCAAATGTTGGGTTCTGCCTGGTGTTTTACTAACTTTTGCTAATTTATTTTGTGAGGTAATAGCATTAATAGCACTAGATTTGCCAGCATTAGAGCGACCAATAAATGCTACTTCATAGCCAATGTCATTGGGACTACCTGCTAGTTTTGGGCAACTAAGATTAAACTTTGTTTGCTGGTAAAAAGATTTTGCTTGCATTATTATTTTAATACTCTATAATTTGGCACATATTAAATTATATAACAAAAGGCAACATTATGAAAAAAATAAAATTAATTATATTATCAGTACTATTTGCTATTACTACAATAGTTATAGCTGGTGTTGGTGAAGATACTTATAATGCTTCTTGTGCCGCTTGTCATGGTGCTGGTGGAAGCAAACCTATACTACCTACTTATCCTAAACTAAACGGACAAAATGCTGCTTATACAGTTAAGCAAATGAAAGACTTTCAATCTGGGGCTAGAAAAGACTCTACTATGAATGCTATGGCTAACCTAGTTATAGGCAAAGAACAAGCGATTGCTGATTATTTAGCAGCTCAGTAGTAATACCAAATTCAAATAAATGAGGGTTAGGTTTTCTAGCCCCATACTGATTCTAGTTGATAGAAGTTACGCACACCTTCTAACATAATATGGATTATAACATCGTCTAAATCAACTAATATCCATTCACCAACATCACTACCTTCTGTTGCTAGGTATGACAAGTTTTGCTTTTTAGCATTTACTTTTACATAATTTGCTAAACTTTTAGCGTGAATATTAGAAGTAGCTGATGCTATAATCATAGCACTTATTTCGTGTTCTATATTTTTAGTTTTGACTACAGTAATATTCAGGGCTTTGTAATCTGTTAGTATTGTATTTATGGCAGTTATTTTTTTGGCTAATGTCATTGAATATATTTAATTATTTTATTAGGAACTAAGCCTGTAATTGCTTTATTATTTTGTATTTTATAGCGAATATCACTACTAGATATATTAATTTCATCTTGGGTTAATAAATATAATAAACCAAATTTATTATTTTTTAAATCAGTTACATTATTAGTTTTTGTAAAATTTTGTAATAATTCATTATTAATACTATTATTGGCTCTATTGATAATTACTAAATGGCAAAATTTGCTAAATTCTATATATCGTCGCCAGTTATTAATATTGTTAAAACTATCAGCACCCATTAGCAAACAAAGACTACTATTTGGATAATCCTTACGAATACTTATTAAGCTATCAATGGTATATGTAGTTTTATTTTGCTTAATTTCTCTAGTATCTATTATGGTTTTTTGTATATATTTGGTTGCTATTTTTAGCATATTTAATCTTGTTTGTTTATCAAAAAAAGTATTGTTTTTACAGGGAGAATTATAATAGGGCAAAAATAATAATTTAGTTAAACCAAGTTTGGATATAGCGGTTTTAGCAGTATTTATATGACCAAAATGCACGGGATCAAAACCACCACCAAATAATGCTATCATTTTGACCTTATAATTGCTAATAGCTCTTTTTTAGTCATTTTCTGCATTGGATAAGCTCTGGTATTATCGTGTATTTGCTCACGATAGTTTATAAAATCAGCTAAATTATCTATTAATAAAAATGGGTTAGTGGTTTTTTGCTCACCCATAGTAGTAGTTTTTTTGTAGCCATAATCATGCCCACAATGCAGATAAACATCATCAGGTATTTGTTTTAGTTTTTGCATACTATTAAAACATTGCTTAGTGTTAGCACCTGGTAGGGCACAATGCCCTGCACCATAAACAAATAAAGTATCACCAGCAATTAGACGATTTTCTAGCAAAAAACAAACCCCACCAGCACTATGTCCAGGAGTTGTAATAACTCTTGCTTTAGTATTACCAATAGTTATAATTTGTGCATCATAAACACCTTGTATGGGATTTTTTATATGAGATAAATAAGGAATTTCATCACAGCCTGCTAATATTTTAGCATTAGTTTTATTTGCTAGTTCATCAACAGCATTAGTATGGTCAGGATGCCAATGAGTAAGCCATATTTGGGTAATTTTATAGCCTAATTTATCAGTAATATTAACAAATAAATTACTATCCCAAGCAGGATCAATAACAACGGCAGTTTTACTACTATTATCACAAATTATATGAATAGAATTTTCTAATTGCCCTAAATGATAAATTATTATTAATTGGTAATTTTTTTCTTTAAAATATTTTATTTGCATTCTATTTTTTTATAAAAAAATTAAAATTATATTGCTAAAAATATTATTTAATGAATTATAATACCAAGTAATAATAAAAAAGATGATAATAAAATGTTCCAGCAAAAACTAATAAATAGCGATAATAAGCGTAGTATTGGATTTATTACTTTAATCTTTGTTATTGTATTATTGCTCGTTAATTTCAGCAAATTAGTTCCAGCGTTTGATTATACAGACATAGTTGGGCAACAACTACCAGAATTTACACACAATGATAAACAGGATTGGATTAATAGTAAACCTTTATTAAGTAAAGATTTAGAAGGTAAGGTTGTGCTAATAGATTTTTGGACTTTTGATTGTTGGAATTGTTATCGCTCATTTCCTTGGTTAAATAGTTTGGAAGAAAAGTTTAAAGATCAAGATTTTATAGTTATTGGCGTGCATACACCAGAGTCTGAGCACGAAAAAGAGCGTGCAAGAATAGTTGAAAAAACCAAAGAATTTAACCTACACCATCCAGTAATGATTGATTCTGATTTTAGTTATTGGAGGGCTATGAATAATCGTTATTGGCCAAGTTTTTACTTGATTGATAAAAGAGGGAAGGTGCGTAATTTATTTATAGGGGAAACACACAAAGGACAAACTAGGGCAAAAATAATAGAAGCAAATATATCTAAGTTATTAAAAGGGTAAATTGTGGCGTCCCCTAGGGGAATCGAACCCCTGTTGCCAGGATGAAAACCTGAAGTCCTCGGCCACTAGACGAAGGGGACAAGTGATTTTTGGTGGAGCTAAGCGGGCTCGAACCGCTGACCCCAACACTGCCAGTGTTGTGCTCTCCCAACTGAGCTATAGCCCCAGTATCGCAAAAGCAGACAAATTATAATGATTTTTATGCCTTAGTCAAGTATAAGTTAAAAATATATTTTAAAAACTAATATTGGTTAGAGTGTAAATATATTCTTTATTTTTTCTATTGTGTTTAATCAATATCGGAGCGTATTTTTTATCTATTGCAAAATAAATAATAGTTTTTTTATTGCTATCTTTATTTTTTGCCATAACTTTAATAACTTTAATAGTTTTGTCATTGATAGTTATGTTTGTTATGCCGTGGTTATAAAAAGATTGTAATTTTATTTTTTTATTAGTGGCTATTTGGTAATTATAAATTAGTTTTTTGGGAGCATTAAGAATATCATAATGTAATGCTAATATCCTGTTGAGTTTGTCAATAATATTTCCTGTATTGGCTGGGTATATTTTATTGTTAGCAGTATTTAGCACAGTTTTACTAGCAGAATTTATAATTAGTATAGTATTTTCTTTTATCTTGTCATTTTCATCTTTAATCATTTCATAACTTGTAGAGTTTAGTCCTAAGTTATTAATTACAAACTTACTGGTATATTTAATACTATATTTTTTAAATAATGATAATAGCCAAGTGCTATTTACATTTGAAGTATATAAATAACTATTATCTGAGTTTTTGATTAGTATTTTTTTATCATTTGCTACGAATATACCATTTATTTCTAACTTATATTTAGCACTATAAACAGGTAGTTCTACTGCATAATTTTGATTGGTAAAAAATATAATAAATAGTGCTAAAAATTTCATAATATAATAGGTTTTATTATTATTTTGTCATCCAAATAAGCGTAATTATTAATCAATTTTAGCCTATTTGTGCTAAACCAACTAATTACCTCAGAGTATAATTTATGCTCTTGGGCTAGAACTTTATCAGCTAGTGTTACTTTATTATCGTTAGCGTCTATATTAATAATTTTTTGAGCTATTATAGCTCCACTATCTAGTTTATTATTTACAAAATGAATACTAGCACCGTGGATTTTTTCCTTGTTATCTATAGCTCTTTGATGGGTGTTTAGGCCTTTAAATTTTGGTAATAACGATGGGTGAATATTAATGGTTTTGCCTAAATACTTCTTAATAAACTTTGTAGTTAAAATACGCATAAAACCGGCTAAAATGAGTAAACTTGGGGCTAAATTGTCAATAAAATTTATTAATTCATTGTCAAATTCTGCACTAGATTTATGACTACTATCTATGATATGGGTTGCTATATTAGCTTTTTTTGCCCTTTGCAAGCCCAAAGCATTTTTATTATCACTAATTACGCATTGAATATTTATACTAATTTTATCAGAATTATCAATAATAGCTTGTAAATTTGAGCCATTACCAGATATTAGCACTATACAATTTAGCATAATTTATTTAGGTTGGACTATTTAATAATTATTTGTTTATTGTCTTTATTTGCAATAATATTACCAATCATAACTGCTTGTTCTGCGTTTTTTCTCAAAATATCTATGGTTTTTTGACTGTCTTTTTTATCAACAATTACTACCATGCCAATACCACAGTTAAATACACGGAACATTTCATTAGTATTTATGTTGCCATTTTTTTGTAGCCAAGTAAATATATCAGGTATTTTCCAAGTTATGCTTATATCAGCCGTCATATTTTGCGGCAGTATTCTAGGAATATTTTCTAATAAACCACCACCTGTTATATGTGATATGCCTAGTATATCAACCTCTTCTAATAGTTTTAAAATAGTTTTAACATATATTTTAGTAGGTGTTAATAATTGACTTATTATGTTTTTATCGATATTTTTTGCTACACTTAGTATTTTTCTAACTAATGAAAAACCATTAGAGTGCACACCTGATGAAGCAATACCAATTATAGAATTGCCTGCTTTTATTTTTGTACCATCAATTAATTTGTCCTTATTTACCACACCTACACAAAATCCAGCTAAATCATAATCATTGCCGTTATACATTCCGGGCATTTCTGCTGTTTCGCCACCTATTAAAGCACAATTTGCCTGTTTACAGCCAGTGGCTATGCTTTTAATAATAGTTGTTGCTGAGCTAATATCAAGTTTAGCACTTGCATAATAGTCTAAAAAAAATAATGGTTTTGCACCTTGAACTATTAAGTCATTAACACACATAGCTACTAAGTCTATGCCAATACCTTTATGATTATTATATTTTTGTGCTAGTTTTAGTTTTGTGCCTACTCCATCTGCACCAGATACTAAAATAGGATTTTTGTATTTGCTTATATCTAGTTCAAACAAAGCACCAAAACCACCTAAGCCAGATATTACTCCATCTATTGCAGTGCTTTTTGCTAGTGGCTTTATAATATTAACTAATTTATTACCAGTGTCTATGTTTACGCCAGAATTTTTATAAGTAAGTGATGACATTGTTTTAATAAAAGTATAAAATTAACATAAGTAGGCTTTGATTAACCCTAAGAATTTATGACAACACTAAAACAAGACTTACAATCTATACAAAGTAAAATCTGTAATTTTACCTATATTAAGAGTGGTTTACAATGCCTATTTATTATAAGCATATTCCTGTAAACTTGTGCTACTCACATAGAGCAGAGACTCGATAATGAAAACTAAGCAAATACCAAATACATTAAGTATTTTTCGTATTATTTTAACAATTCCTATAGTATTCGCATTGTTAAAACAAGAGTATTTTATAGTATTATGGTTATTTTTGTTAGCAGGAATTACTGACGCCTTAGATGGTTACATAGCTAAAAAATTTAATTGCCAAACATGGTTAGGCTCTGTTCTTGACCCATTAGCAGATAAAATATTATTAGCTAGTAGTTTTATAGCATTGTTTTTATTGCAATTAATTCCACTATGGTTTTTAGTTATAGTTTTATTCCGTGACATAATACTAATAGCTGGTATGGTAGGTTATTATTATAATGGTGCCGCATCAGATAAAACAAACATAATTCCCTCAAATATTAGTAAATTAAATACTGTTCTACAAATATTAGTAGTATTATTTGCTGTAACTTCACAAATGTATAATATAATTGAACCGTGGTTAATTACCTTGTATATAATTACTGCTACTAGCACAGTATTAAGTGCTATTGATTATGCTTGGCTATGGATTAGAACTTTAATAAAAGGTGCTAAGTAACCCACAAATCCGATTTACGGGTTATTTTGTATAAAGGTATAAATAAATGACCCAGTTAATACTACCACTTATTTATTACAATCAAAAAAGTATTGATAATTTTATTGCCAATAAAGAGATTATTACATTTTTAAAATCTTTATTTAGCTTAGATGAGAATAAAATTGTTTATATATATAGTGAAAGAGGTTTAGGTAAAACTCACTTATTGCAAGCGTATTGTAATAAAGTTATTGACTTAGGTATGCAATGTGCATATATTGATTGTGATAATTTTAAGTTTTCTTATAATATGTTAGATACTCTTATTGGCTATGATTGGTTATTTATTGATAATATTCATAATGCCGATAAACTATCACAATATATTTTATTTTCTTTATATAATTACACTAAATTTAGTAAATTAAAATTAATAATAGCTGCTAATACAGCACCAAATTTATTACAATTAGAACTAAATGATTTAAAAACTAGGCTAAGTTTAACTACTGTTTTTTGTCTAGAAAAACTAACAGATAATCAAAAGAAAAAAATACTAATCCAAGATAATAAAGCTAATAATATAGTAATTAATGAAAGTTTTTATGATTATTTATTAAAAAATTATAGTAGAAATTTAGCAGAGTTATTAATTTTAATTGTAAATATAAATAAATATTCTATGCAAGAGCATAAACCTATTAGTATTTTTTTATTAAAGAAATATTTGAAGAGTACTGCATAGGTAAAAGTGCGAAGTAAAAATGTCCTAAATATCTCTGCTTGAGGCAAAAAACACAGGTAATACGCCTGTCTTGGCAAGTTTTTTAACAAAAAGCAGGGGTATTTTTGGCTTTTTGACTAGTGCTTTTGTCTAATGCAGTGGTCTCTTAGCAAATAAAAACCATTCAACAGCAATATAAAACAACTAAAATATTTTGACTGTATAATATTTTCTTACGCGGGAGTGGTGGAATTGGTAGACACGCTGGATTTAGGTTCCAGTATCGCAAGATGTGAGAGTTCGAGTCTCTCCTTCCGCACCAATTCTAAAATAAAGAGCACTGCTTTTGTATAATGCAGTGGTTTCAAATAATAAAAATATTATAAAACACCTAATAAGACTGTTGCACGGCAACCTAAAATGCTAAAAATAACTCAAATATCCGTGTTTTTTGTTATAAAATTTGCTCTTAGAGGCACTAGGAACTACATTTTATGTCTCAAACACGAATATTTTAATAGATTTTTATTTATTCTTTGCCGCCGTGCAACAAACTCCTAATATGGATTATTTGCCAATATTTGCTAATATAAAAAAGCAAAATTGCCTAGTAGTTGGTGGCGGTAGTGTGGCACTACGCAAAATTAATTTATTACTATCAGCTAAGGCAAATATTACCTGTATAGCTAAGGAAGTCTCTGCTGAGGTAAGAAAAATTAATGCTATTAATATTATCCAAAGAGAATTTAAAAACTCTGATATTGATAATAGATATTTAGTAATATCAGCAACAAATAATAAAAATCTTAATACAAATGTAGCAAAACTTGCTAAGAGTAAAAATATTTTAGTAAATGTAGTTGATAATCCTAAACTTTGCTCATTTATTATGCCTGCTATTATTGATAGAAACCCTATTATGATAGCAGTTAGTTCCACAGGTGTATCACCAGTTTTATCAAGGCTTTTAAGGGCTAAAATAGAAAGCATAATTCCAGCTAGTTATGGTAGATTAGCTAATATTGCCTCAGAATTTAGAGATGTGGTAAAAAATAAATTTAGTGATATTAAACAACGCCGAAGTTTTTGGGAGGGTATTTTATCTGGAGTAGTGGCAGAATATGTTTTTTCAAATCAAGATGACAAAGCCAGACAAACAATAACTAATAAATTAGCATCAGAGTCTAATAGAGAAAATGAAGTAGGCGAGGTTTATTTAGTAGGCGGAGGTCCAGGAGACCCTGATTTATTAACATTTAAAGCACTAAGAATGATGCAACAAGCAGATGTTGTTTTGTATGATAGGTTAGTATCAGATGGAGTGCTTAATTTATTAAGACGAGATGTAGAAAAAATTTATGTAGGCAAAAAAAGAGGCAAGCATAGCGTGAAGCAAGTCGCTATTAATGAATTATTAGTTAGTTTGGCTAGTCAAGGAAAGAAAGTTTGTAGATTAAAAGGCGGAGACCCATTTATTTTTGGCAGAGGTGGGGAAGAGATAGAGCAGTTAACAGAAAATAATATCCCATTTCAAGTTGTTCCAGGCATTACTGCTGCTTCTGGTTGTGCATCTTATTCTGGAATACCATTAACCCATAGAGATTATTCACAATCTTGTCGTTTTATAACTGGTAATTTAAAAGATGGCACTATGAATTTACCTTGGGATGAATTGGTAGTTGAAAATCAAACACTTATTGTTTATATGGGATTAAGTGGGGCAAAATATCTAGCAAATAAACTAATAGAGCACAATATGCGTGCTAATATATCTGTGGCTTTGATAGAAAAAGGCACAACAAAAGAACAAAAAGTATATACCACAACTCTAAATGGACTCTCTCATTTAGTAGATGAGCAAACAATATCTGCTCCTACTATAATTATTATTGGCGATGTTGTCAAACTAAGAGATAAATTAAATTGGTATAACAATTAATATCAATTTATGATTATATTGCATAATAATAGTGCTAAATTAACACAAGAAATAGCACATAGTTTAGATACTAATTACAAAATTTATAATCAATTTAGTTGTTTGGATATTGATAATTTATTATCATTACCACAACAGCAATTAACTACAATACGAGCAAAATATCAAGTTGATATTAACATATATCCCAAGCATTTTAACTTTAGCCAAGTTAGTATTTTAGTAAGTGATATGGACTCAACTATTATTAACATTGAGTGTATAGATGAGTTAGCAAAGCTAGCTGGCGTTGGTAATGAGGTAGCTGGTATAACAGCAAGTGTTATGCGTGGCGAACTAGATTTTAAGGCATCATTAATGAAGCGATTATCTTTATTATCTGGGTTAGATGCTAGAGAATTAGTTAATGTTTATAATAATTCTTTAAAATTTAATCCTGGTGCTAGAGAATTAATGCAATTTTTAAGTGATAATAATATCCATAGTGCCTTGGTATCAGGAGGATTTAATTTTTTTGCATCTAGGGTAGCAAAAGAGTTAAATATGGATAATTTTTTATCAAATGAGTTAGAAATAATTAATAATAAATTAACAGGCAAAGTGCTAGGAAGTATTATAGATGGCACCAAAAAAGCACTATTTGTTGATGAATTAGTTAAAAAATATAATACTAAGCACAGTCTAGTGATTACAATAGGTGATGGTAGTAACGATTTGCTAATGATGCAAAAATCAGGACTTAGTGTTGCTTATCATGCTAAGGAAGTATTACAAAATTATACCGATATTATTATTGATTATAGCGGTTTAGATATATTACTAGATTTTTTTAAAATATAATTTATAAAAAATTTATTGCGTATAATAAAATTATATATTTATAGAATTTTTGATGAATAGAACATTACTATATTTACTTGCTTTAATCATTAGTTTTAGTTTACAAGCCAATGAGTTAATTATTAGTTTATCTAGTTCTAATAAGGATTATAGAGCAACAGATGATTTATTAGTTAGATTTGAATTGCACAATAATTCCTCACAAACTATTAAAGTTTTAAAATGGCATACTCCACTTGAGTCTGGTTTTAATGCAGATATGTTTGATATTTATACTGGTAAAAAACGCTTGTCTTATAGTGGCACAATCAATTTAGAACAGAGCTATAAATTTGATAACACCGGAGATTATAATATCATTTATTTCGTAGTATAGACAGTAGTTTAATACTATCATACTAAATTTTAGTGATTATTTCATTAAGTGCGCTATCTCTTTATCTAATATACCTGCTACTTTGAACTAACTGTACCTACAGAACTAGATGAACTTACACTACCAAGAGTAACAGGACAAGTAAGGGAACCAACTGAACTAGCAGTGCCTACTGAACCTACTGAACTTAGTGTGCCTGCTGCTTGTAATCGCGTTAATTCCTGATTATCTAAACCCTTTATACTAGGAAACACCATATGTATAGTTGTTTTAGTATTAGTTTTAACAACTATATCAACATCCTTAGTAATATATTTCAAAACAGAATGAGGATTATTGCGTAGTTTATTACGATATTTTTTATCCATTATACTTCTCTCCTTTAAAATTAGCCAGTTGAGCCAACTGAACCTATACTACTGCCTGAACCAACAGTGCTAGCTGTGGCAGTAACTGAACCTATGCTACTAGCAGTTCCTACTGTGCTTACTGAACTAGCAGTTGCAGTTGCTGCTTGTAATTGCGTTAATTCTTGAGTATCCAAATCTTCTATACTAGGAAACACCATATGTATAGTTGTTTTAGTATTAGTTTTAACAACTATATCAACATCCTTAGCAATATATTTCAAAACAGAATGAGGATTATTGCGTAGTTTATTACGATCATTTATATTTTCATTTGCCATATTTTTGCTCCCTATTTATAATTCTACACTACCAGCAGAAGCAACACTACCAACTGAACTAAGACTGCCAAATGTACTAGGACAACTAGCACTGCTTGCTGTACTAGCACTTCCTGTTGTGCTTGCAGAACCAACTGTGCCTGCTACTTGTAATTGCGTTAATTCTTGAGTATCCAAATCTTCTATACTAGGAAACACCATATGTATAGTTGTTTTAGTATTAGTTTTAACAACTATATCAACATCCTTAGCAATATATTTCAAAATAGAATGAGGATTATTGCGTAGTTTATTACGATCATTTATATTTTCATTTGCCATATTTTTACTCCCTATTTATAACTCTACACTATGCGAATTTTTGCAGTATACCACGAATCTCTATAATATACTCTTCTAAATAAAATTTACCATTTAGAATAGTAATATTATCACATAGTAAGTTGTATAAATAGTTTTTATATTATGTTTTATAAAGTTTGTATGTTACATAACATAAATAAAAAAATTTATTACATTATTAAAGCATTGTATTAGATAAAATAATCTGTTAAAAGCCTATGATAACTAATAATATTAGTTTAGGATCTTAACTAATTAAGTGACTTTTTTCTAAAATTTTAAAGCAAGTTTTATATAAATTTTACTCTCTGTTATTGAATCTAAATTCACACCCTTTAAGATATAATTTAAATATCTTTTTACTCATTCCTTTAAATTTTACAAATCTTGTTTTAGCATAACCTCAAAAAGATTCTATACCATTTATATGTGAATTGCTCTGGCAAATTCATTATCACAGATACCCTCTAAAATATTTTTTATAACTAAAATATACTATACTTATTATACCTTCTCCAGCTATCATAATTAATAATACTATCTGTTGATGTTCTATATTTGGTTATAGCCTGAGGGGTTGCTATGTCAAACTTTTATGAAATGCAAGAACGATTGTAATACTTATTTTTCCTTGTCATAACTAGTATTTTAAGTAATTTTAAATTGCTTAACTAGTTAAGAAGATCATTAGTTAATTGATTTATAGGTACAAACTCTATCTCTAAGGATAATATTTTAATTTAAAATACCATTGTTTTAAATAAAACTAGACTGTTGCACAGTGAGGATAGATAAAAATTTATTAAAATACTAGTGTTTGAGGCATAAAATACATCTCCTAGTGCCACTAGGGGAGAATTTTATAACGAATATATGCGTAGCATTGTTTTTTTAGAAATATGTTATTTCATTTTAAAAACACAGATATTTAGATTATTTTTAGTATTTTGAGTTGCTGTGTAACGGTATGTGCTATAATTTTATAGTACTGGTTATATTACAAATACTTTACTAAATTTTATTTATTTCTATTCTGTATAAAATCTTATGATAATTGAATTAGGGCATTTTGCATTGATATTAGCCTTTGTTTTTGCCATTATGCAAGTAATATTGCCAAGTATAGGCTTATTTCGTAATAACGGCAGTTTATATTTATTAGCAAAACCATTAGTAACAGGACAGTTTATATTAATTTTAATATCTTTTTTAGTGCTTAGCTATGGTTTCTTAAACAATGATTTTTCTGTTTTATACATAGCAAATAATTCTAATGTTTTATTACCTACTATTTATAAAATATCAGCACTTTGGGGTGCACACGAAGGCTCTTTGTTATTGTGGGTTTTAATTTTATCGTCTTGGAGTTTGGCTGTTAGTTTATTATCAAAAAACCTACCTAATATTATGCTTACTCGTATTTTGGTAGTATTAGGTTTTATTAGTATAGGTTTTTTAGCATTCTTATTATTCACTTCTAATCCTTTTGAGCGAATTTTTCCCATTCCAATAGATGGCAAAGAGTTAAACCCATTATTACAAGATTTTGGCTTAGCTGTGCATCCGCCTATGTTGTATATGGGCTATGTTGGTATGGCTGTGCCTTTTGCCTTTGTGATAGCAGCACTAATAGAAGGCAGACTTGATTCAACTTGGATTAAATGGTCTCGTCCTTGGACTTTAGCTGCTTTGATATTTTTAACAATAGGTATAGTTCTAGGTAGTTGGTGGGCTTATTACGAACTAGGTTGGGGTGGGTGGTGGTTTTGGGACCCAGTTGAAAATGCATCTTTTATGCCTTGGTTAGTAGCACTAGCATTAGTGCATTCTCTTAGTGTAGCAGAAAAACGAGCAGTATTTAAACATTGGAGTGTTTTACTTGCTATTGGTGGTTTTTCTCTAAGTTTATTAGGCACTTTTTTAGTGCGTTCGGGGGTGCTTACATCGGTGCATTCTTTTGCCTCTGACCCCGCAAGAGGGGTATTTATTTTAATGTTCTTAGTAATAGTAATAGGTGGTTCATTTGCACTGTATGCTTATCGCTCTAGAGTAATGACAAGCAGTAACCGTTTTAGTTTAGTATCAAGAGAGACAGGATTATTAATTAATAATATTTTATTAGTAGTAGCAATGTTTAGTGTCCTGCTAGGCACTTTATATCCCTTATTATTAGATGCACTTAGTTTGGGTAAAATATCAGTAGGAGCACCATATTTTGCCTCTGTATTCATCCCTATTATGGTTCCTGCTGTGGTGTTATTAGCAATAACACCATTTTTAAGGTGGAAGGATGACCTAGCAATTAATGTTTTTTATAGATTAAAATTTGTTTGGCTGATATTTGCTATTATTTTAGTAGTTTTATTTGCAATTTATCGTAATAATATAGCGGTTTTATTAGCAAGTTTATTATTTAGTTGGGTAGTAATACACAGTTTATTGCTATTAATACAAAGAATTAAAACTAGTAATAATATTAATAAATCATTTTTAGGGATGATAATAGCACATATAGGTATTGCAGTTTTTGTTTTAGGTGCTACTGTTACTACTCAGTTTGGGGTTGAAAAAGATGTTAGATTAAATATAGATGAGATAATGCCATTAGCAGGTTATAATCTAGTTTTTAAGGGTGTCAGATATTTTGACGGTGCTAATTATAGTGGCAATAGAGGCAGACTGGAGGTTTTAAAAAATAATAAATTATTATATATTTTAGAGCCAGAAAAACGCCAATATTCAACAGGTATGCCAATGACAGAAGCAGCAATAAAAACCAATGTTTTTGATGATATTTACATATCATTAGGAGAGAGTTTAGGCGATGGTAGTTGGAGTGTTAGAGTATATTATAAACCATTTGTTAGGCTTATATGGCTAGGCGGAATTTTAATAGCTATAGGCTCTTTTATTGCCTTACTAGGTAGGGCAAGAAGAACAAGAGTTTAAATATTTATTTTTTACTTATCTTTTTTTGCTTTTAAATAACGATAAATATTAATCTTATAAATAAAATCAATAGCAAAATATCCCAAAACAGCAGATATACTAGAAAATAACAAACAACCAAGTAAAAATGGTTGCCAAATAATACTTATAACCTCGCCTATATAATCAAAAGAAAAATTAAAATTACTAATAATATCTACCCCTAAGATAATAGCCCCTAGTTTGTATGCTAAGTAAAAAATAATAGGCATAGTAATAGGGTTAGTAATCCATACTAGGGCAGCTGCAACTGGTAAATTACTACGAAAAATAATAGCAAAAATACTAGCAATCACCATTTGAAATGGCACTGGAATAAAAGCACAAAATAAACCAATAGCAAATGCCTTAGCTATGGCACGACGGCTAAAAAACCATAAGTTATCATTAAGTAAATACCCGCCTAACCAACTAAGGTATTTATGATTTTGTAATTGTTTATTACTTGGAGTTATTTTTTTTAGGGTTTTTTTCACAATTATTTGTAGTAGCTATTTTAATAATACTCTCTGCATCTATATTGAACATTTGTTGTTGTTCTTTTTGCGAGCCTTGAGCGATAAATTTATCATCTATACCCATAATATACAGCGGTGTTTTAATGTTATTATTGTGTAAAAAACTAGATATAACACTACCAGCACCATTTTGTTTGACATTATCTTCTATGGTTATAATTTGCTTATGAGTTTTACTAATATTTATTATTATTTTAGTGTCTAATGGCTTTACAAAACGCATATCAACAACAGTGGCATTTAATCTCTCACTAGCTACTAATGCTGATTTTAGGGTAGCACCAAATGCTAGTATAGCAATATCTTTACCAGTTTTATAAATTTTTGCTTTACCAATTTCAAGGGTTTTATCAGACCGATAATTAGCATCATTATCCATAGCAGATACACCTCTAGGATAGCGAATACAACTTGGTTGATTTAAAGTTTTAGCAGTATTTAACATTTGATAACACTCATTTAATGAACTAGGTGCCATAATAATTAAATTTGGAATACAAGTTAGAAAACTTAGGTCAAAAACTCCAGCGTGTGTAGCACCATCTTCACCTACTAAGCCAGCTCTATCAATGGCAAAAATTACTGCTAAGTTTTGTAAGGCTATATCGTGTATTAGTTGGTCATAACCCCTTTGTAAGAAAGTAGAATATATTGCAACCACTGGTAAAAAACCACGAACTGCTAAGCCACCTGCAAAGGTAATGGCGTGTTGTTCTGCTATGCCAACATCAAAGTATTGCTGAGGATATTTTTTTGCAAACTCATCCATACCAGAGCCTGAGCACATAGCAGGGGTAATGGCTATTAATTTATTATTATTTTTAGCATTATCACAAAGCCAATTACCAAATACTTGCGAGTAGGTAATATTACTATCTTTATTAGTATTTGTTTGTGCTGATATGCCGTGAAATTTACACGGGTCTTGTTCAGCACTTTTTAACCCTTTACCTTTTTTGGTTACTATATGTAATATTCTTACCTCAGAATGATGATATAAATTATTTAAGGTTTTGGTTAGCTCATTAATATTATGACCATCAATAGGACCAAAATAATTAATACCTAATTCTTCAAATAAGGTGCTAGGCAATATAAAACCTTTTAAGTGCTCTTCGCTTTTTTTAGCAAATTTTTGAATACTAGGTAATTTATTTAAGGCATTTAATGATTTTTCTCTAACACTAGAATAAATTTTACTACTCAGTAATCTAGTTAAATATTTACTTAGTGCACCAACATTCTTGGAGATAGACATATCATTATCATTTAAGATGATTAATAAATCTGCATTAGTATCTCCTGCGTGATTAAGTGCCTCAAATGCCATACCACCTGTTAGAGCACCATCTCCAATTATGGCAACAGTTTTAGCATTATTATTATTTATTTGATTAGCAATAGCGATACCCAAAGAGGCACTAATAGAAGTGCTAGAATGCCCAGCACCAAAAATATCATACTTACTTTCATCTCGTTTAGTAAACCCTGATATACCATTTTTTTTTCTTAGAGTATTAAATAACTGTTTTCTACCTGTTATAATCTTATGGGTATATGTTTGATGCCCTACATCCCAAATTAAACTATCTGTTGGAAAATCAAATACCTTGTATAGGGCTAAGGTTAGTTCTACTGTGCCTAAATTAGCCGCTATATGCCCACCTGTTGCGGTTACATTATTAATTAGGAATTCTCTAATTTCTTTAGCTAATTCCACTAATTCGGCATTAGATAATTGCTTAATATCACTGGGAGAATTGATTTTTTCTAACACTAATTTTATAAAAATAAATGCATTATTATAGTTATTTTTAACAATAGTGTAAAATGTATTTTTTTTTACTATACAAAATAATCTGTTATGTTTACTATTTGCACTTTATATAAATTTATTAATCTTAGAGACCTAGAAAATACTAGAATTAAATTATTTATAAAAATGCAAGATTTAACTATTTATGGCACTATTTTATTAGCGAGTGAGGGTATAAATGGCACTATATCTGGCTCTAAATCTGCGATAGATGATATTATTAGTTATATAAAAACTAATATAACAGGTGATATAGAATGTAATTTATCTTATAGTCAAAAAAAGCCATTTAAACGATTAAAAGTTAAACTTAAAAAAGAAATTGTTACTATGGGAGTAGGGGGTATAGACCCTAAAAAAATAGTTGGCACTTATGTAAATGTTAAAAATTGGAATCATTTAATTACTAGCGATGATGTAATATTAGTTGATACTAGAAATGATTATGAGTGCGAAGTGGGTAGTTTTAAAGGCTCTATAAATCCTAAAACAGAGTCTTTTAGAGAATTTCCAAGTTGGAGTAAAAAGCAATTAGCAAAACACAAAGGTAAAAAAATAGCAATGTTTTGCACAGGCGGTATTCGTTGTGAAAAATCCAGTGCTTATTTAAAAGCAAATGGTTTTAAAAATGTTTATCATTTACAAGGTGGAATTTTAAAATACCTCCAACAAGTGCCAAAAAAAGATAGCCTATGGAATGGAGAATGCTTTGTATTTGATGATAGAGTAACGCTTAGACATAATTTAGTAAATGGTAGTTATGACCAGTGCCATGCTTGTAGGTATCCTATTACTGATGATGATAAAAAGCATAAGCATTATCAAAAGGGAGTATATTGTCCTAGGTGTTATGGTAAGAAAACCACAGCCCAACTCAGTAGATACCGTGAGAGAGAGTTACAAATAAATCTTGCTAATGCCAGAGGTGAAGAGCATATAGGCGATAATGCTAATAAAAATTTAAAAAAATAAAACTATTATTTATAAGTGTTTTTTATTATATTTTTGTATAAAATACTTTATTTTAACTTTTAATTATGGATATTTTAGATAGAATTCAAAAACAAGTAGATAGTGCTGCCATAGTGCTTTATATGAAAGGCACTCCACAATTTCCACAGTGTGGGTTTTCAGCAAGAGCAGCACAAACCTTAGCATCCACTGGGGTGGAGTTTGCCTATGTCAATATATTTGATGACCAAGAAGTATTTCAAAATCTAGCTAGGTTTGCTGACTGGCCAACATTTCCACAAATTTATATGAATAGTGAATTAGTTGGTGGTGGCGATATTATAGTTGAGATGGCAGAGCAAAATACTCTAAAACAAGCAATGGAAGATGCCGTTACTAAGTTTGATAATAAATAATTGTTAATATATAGGAGGTAATTATGTATTTAGTAAAAATATGGCTAACTTTATTATTAGTATTTTTGTTGAGTGCACAAGTAGTAAATGCAAAAACTAAAAATATTAATTTTGATAAAAGACAACAAATAAAAGCAATGGTAGAACAAGCAGTTGTAATGGCAATAGTTGATGGTAAACAAGCACTATTAAAAGAAATATCAAGTAAAAATGGCAAGTTTATTGATAAAAATTTATATTTGTTTGTAGGCTCATTAGATAGAATTACTGTGCTAGCTCATCCTTATAATAAAGAGTTAATAGGAAAAGATCTTAGCTTATTAAATGATGGACGCGGGAATTATATTAGTTTTAAACTTGCTAAGAAAGCACTAGAAAAAGGTGCGGGCTGGGTAAAATACTACTGGAATAAGCCTAATAGCCGTAAAAAAGAACTTAAAAATAGTTATGTTATGAAAGTGCCTACAAAAAATTATTATGTGGGTGGTGGTTATTACAAATAATAATCTTATTTTTTTGGTTTTTTGACAAACCAATAAAAACTTATAATAACCAGCACTATAGCCATTAAAAACCACTGTACTGCATAGCCAATATGCTTATCAACACTACTATAAAAAGGCTGCCATTGCCTAATAAAACCGTGTTGTTGGTTTTTTTCTAATAAACCAATTACACTGTATAAATTTAGTTTGCTAATTTTAGCAAGTTTATCTAGATTCAGCGATTGAATTATTAAGGGGTATTTTATAGGGTTTGTTAGAGTATCTTTTAATTCTGGGCGTATTTTTGGGATATTTATTTTAACAATAATAGCCATTAAATTGTCTTTGACATTAATACTAGCTAATTTATTTCTATCATTTCCCCAAGGGATAAACCCACGATTAATTAGTATGGTTTTAGAACTATTTACTAAATTAAATGCTGTTAAGACATTATATCCTGCTTGTTTATTATGAATTTGATTATCATAAATAAATTGGATATTATTATTGTATCTTCCTGTTAGTTTTAATAAATGATAATTTTTATTAACTAAATTTATATTATTATTAAATACTATGGCTTCTTGTTGTTGTGCTTTGTAAACTAATTGCTCTATATGTTTTTTTTGTTGTGCTCTATCTAGTTGCCAAAATCCCAGTGATAATAGTATGAAAAAAAGTGCTATTATTGCACCAATAGCAAGTAATTTTTGCATAAAATATAATCAGAATTAGCCTTATTTGTTTAAAGAATTAACTGGTTGTATCCAGCCTAGATAATAAGAAATTATCAATAATACAAACAAAAACACTGATAACGACACACGCAACGCCAAAGACTTAAACATTTTATCAGATTTATCTTTATTATCTCTGCCACCTTTTACCATAGCAAATAACGCCGAGCCTAGACTAATTATTATTGCTATTATAATAGTTATTATAATAATTTTTATCATAATAAAATCGTTAGTTACCACTTACTGAGCATTGCAAAATCAGTAATTTTTTACACAACTAAACTTTGTTTGTTATATCCAATATACAAATATAAATAATCCTAGCCAAACAACATCAACAAAATGCCAATACCAAGCAACACCCTCAAAAGCAAAGTGGTTATCTTTGCTAAAATGCCCACGAATACAACGCATTAGAATAATGCTTAACATTAGTGTTCCCATCATCACATGAAAGCCATGAAAACCAGTTAGCATATAAAATGTGCTACCGTAAATACCTGATGTTAATTTTAAATTTAAGTCGTTATAAGCATGACCATATTCATAAACTTGAAATCCTAGAAATAATAAACCCAAGGCAACAGTTGCCATCATACCAGCTATTAGTTGGTTACGATTATCGCTTCTTAGTGCGTGATGTGCCCAAGTAATAGTTACCCCAGAAGTTAGTAGAATAATAGTATTTAATGCTGGAATATGCCACGTCTCAACAAGAGCAGTTGGTATTAC
This sequence comes from Gammaproteobacteria bacterium, assembly GCA_965222825.1. Lineage (GTDB taxonomy): Bacteria > Pseudomonadota > Gammaproteobacteria > PS1 > Pseudothioglobaceae. Next base: position 219,208 of record OZ244964.1, read on the forward strand.
ATAGTTTGCTACATCAGGCGGGCTAATAAGTGGCCATACTGCATCAAATTTAGGCCATAAAACGCTATTTGTTGCAATTGCTGCTAAATCACCTTCGCCACCTAACCAAGGCACAGAAAAAATCCGTGCATAAAATAATGCTCCAAAAAATGCTGCAAAAAACATTACCTCAGAGAAAATAAACCAGCCCATACCCCAACGAAATGATCTGTCAACTTGGTCGTTATAAATGCCTTGCTGACTTTCTTTAATTACTTCGCCAAACCAGCCAAATAGCATAAATGCAAACATAGCAAAACCGCCAAATAACAAGGTATTGCTAATACTACTACCGTGTAAAGCGTTTGCAAAACTAGCAAGTAATACAAATAATGATACTGCCCCAATAAACGGCCAATAACTACCGTGTGGTATGTAGTAGGATTTTTGACTATCCATTATTATCTCCCTTATTATCTAATTTAAAAAACTGATATGACAAACTAATATCAACAACAGAACTATCTATTTCTGGACTAATAACAAAACGAACAGGCATTTTTACTTCTTGTTTTGGTAAAAATGTTTGTTTATCAAAGCAAAAACATTCTAATTTTTTAAAATATAGTGCAGCTTTTTCTGGTGCAACGCTAGGAATGGCTTGTCCAATAATTATTTTATTTGAGGTATTTTTTGCAATATAATCAATAGTATATATTTTACCTGCTTTTACTTGCATTTTTTTAACCTCAGGGCTAACATTAACAGGAAAACCATTATTGGTATAAGCCAAAAAATCTACATAAAACAAACGATTATCATTGCTAGTAAAATTTTCTTTATAATCATTAATTCGCTCTGTTCTGCCGTTTAATCCTGTTATATCACATAGCACATCATACAAAGGCACCATAGCAAAAGCAAAAGCAAACATAAATACTGGAATCGTAATTAATTTTACAAAAAACCACGGATTGATTTTTTTGTTTGTCATAATATAGACTAACTATTTATATAAATTGTTAAAAAATAAATTCCAATTGCTACTATTAGCACAATAGTAGCGGTAATATTAATTGAATTTTTTTTCATTAATGTGCGGTATTAGCCGATTCTTTTAAGATAATTTCTTCACTAGGATGGGTATCAAAAGTATGATATGGTGCAGGAGTGTCAACAATCCATTCCAAACCTTTAGCACTTTCCCATGTGCGTTTTTCTGTTACTTTTTTACCATTTCTAATGCCAGATATTATAATATATGTTAACAGAATAAATGAAGCACCAAAAGCAAAAGCACCAATACTAGAAATAGCATTAAAATCAGCAAATTGTAATGAATAGTCTGGTATTCTTCTAGGCATACCAGCCAAACCTAAGAAATGCTGTGGAAAGAATAGCACATTAACAGATATTGTAGCCCACCAAAAATGTATTTTTGCTAATTTTTCGTTATACATTCTACCAGTCCATTTAGGGAACCAATATAAAACAGCAGCAATAATAGCAAATAATGAGCCAGTTACTAGCACATAGTGAAAGTGTGCTACTACAAAATAAGTATCATGGTATTGAATATCAGCTGGAACAATACCCAGCATTAACCCTGACAAACCACCTATGGTAAATAAAAATATAAATGCTATAGCCCACAACATTGGCGACTCAAAAGTCATAGAGCCTTTCCACATTGTTGCTACCCAATTAAATACCTTAACTCCAGTAGGAACTGCAATCAACATAGTAGCATACATAAAATAAATTTGTCCTGCAACAGGCATACCTGATAAAAACATATGATGAGCCCAAACAATAAATGACAAAAGAGCAATTGAAACAGTAGCATAAACCATAGAACTATAACCAAACAAAGGTTTTCTAGCAAAAGTTGGAATGATTTGTGAAACAACTCCAAAGGCAGGTAAAATCATAATATAAACCTCAGGGTGACCAAAGAACCAAAAAATATGTTGAAACATTACTGGATCTCCACCGCCTGATGCTTCAAAAAAACTAGTGCCAAAATTTCTATCAGTAAGCATCATAGTAACAGCACCAGCCAAAACTGGCATTGCTGCTAGTAGTAAAAATGCAGTAATAAGCCAAGTCCAAACAAATAACGGCATATCCATCAACTTCATATCAGGAGCACGCATATTAAATATGGTTGCAATAATATTTATTGAGCCCATAATAGAAGATATACCTAATAAATGAATAGCAAAAATAAAGAAATCAGTGCTATCTGGTGCAAAAGTTGTAGAAAGTGGGGCATAAAATGTCCAGCCAAAAGCAGGTCCACCGCCTTGCATAAACATAGTGCTAATCAACATTGCACCAGCAAAAGGTAGTATCCAAAAACTATAATTATTTAATCTAGGTAGTGCCATATCTTTTGCACCTACCATAAGAGGTATTTGCCAGTTAGCCAAGCCAACCATAGCAGGCATAATAGCACCAAAGACCATAATTAGTCCGTGCATAGTTGTCATTTGATTAAAAAATTGTGGCTCAATAAGTTGTAGTCCAGGTTGGAATAACTCTGCACGAATTACCATAGCCATAGCACCACCAATTAATAACATTAAAAATGAGAACCATAGATAAAGTGTGCCAATATCTTTGTGATTTGTGGTTTTAACCCATCTTAGCAGTCCTTTTTCTGCACCGTGGTAATGCTCTGTTGTCATTGTTGCTTCTGTCATTTATATCCCCTTTATATTATATTTATTGGTTGCCTTAGCGTGCTGATTTAATATCAGATGGTTGCACTAAGTCGCCAGTATTATTACCAAAAGCGTTTCTTTCGTAAGTTATTACTCCAGCTAATTGGGTATCAGATAGTTGTGCTTTAAATGCTTGCATTGCTGTGCCTGCTGCACCGTGAAGAACTATATCAATATGTTTTTTAACACCACCCAGTGCAATAGGACTGTCTTTTATGGCTGGAAATGCTCCAGCAATGCCAGCACCAGTTACTCCGTGGCAAGCAGCACAACTAGCATCATATACTTTTTTACCCTCTGCCATTAAGTCTTTTTTACTCCAAGTTTTTCCAGCACCTGCTGCGGCTGCTAATTGTTTTTGTTTTTGCTTGGCTAACCATTTATCATAATCTGTCTGTGTTTTAGCTTCTAAAACAATCGGCATAAAACCATGGTCTTTACCACATAGCTCTGCACATTGCCCGCGATAAACACCAGGTTTATCAATTACTGCCCAAGCATCATTAATAAAACCCGGTATTGCATCTTGTTTAACGCCAATATCAGGCACCCACCAAGAATGAATTACATCCTTAGAAGTTATTAAAAAACGGATTTTCTTATCAACTGGCACCACAATTCTATTGTCAACATCTAGTAAATAGTTCTCAACATTACTTGGATCTTTAATATTATCACGACTTTCTTTGGCTAAATTACTAAAAAATCCAATATTTTCATTGGGGTATTCGTATTGCCACTTCCATTGCCAGCCTGTAATTTTAATTGACATATCAGATGCAGAAGTATCTTCAAGGTATATAAGAGTTTTAGTAGCTGGGATAGCCATAGCAATTAAAATAACAATAGGAATAATTGTCCATAGTAATTCAATGGATATACTTTCGTGAAAATTTGATGCCTTAACACCTTTTGATTTACGGTGGTTTATTATTGAGTAAAACATTACTCCAAATACGACAACACCTATTACAACGCATATCCAAAATATTAACATATGTAAACTATAAATCTCTCTACTAATTGTTGAAACACCTTCGGGCATATTTAAACCATAATCTGCTAGTATTGATAAAGAAATACTGCTAAGAAAAACAATTATTGATATTGTTAATTTTTTTGACATAATTTACCTTTTTTGTATAATTAGATACTTGCAAAGCAACCAAAAATATTAAATATAACTATGCTACACACAAATACACTACAGGAATAATACTTTTTTATTTTATATCTGTTTTTTTATAAAACTTACCCTCAGTGGTGCTAGGTTATGTATCAAATACAAATATTTTACTAGATTTTAACTATTTTTTACTACTGTGCAATTACCTCTTGTAATATTTAATTTAGGGAGGATTTTATTGTAAATGGCTTTTTTTGTCAAATGTAATTTACATATATTTATGTATTTTTTTTATTTTTTTAAGAAATAATATTACTACAATAGTTTGCAGTTAAAATACTCGTAAAAAATTGTAATTATGAATATATTAGCATAAAAATAATATTAATGACATTTAAAAATATACTGTATTTTGCATTTATTTTATCCTTAGTTGTCGTTGTATTAGGCGCTTATACCAGACTATCTGATGCTGGCTTGGGTTGCCCTGATTGGCCTACTTGTTATGGAAAAATAATAACAATTAATACCAATATAGACAGTGGCAGTTATTGGGATGTCAAAGCATGGAAGGAAATGGTGCATCGCTATGGCGCTAGTTTATTAGGTTTAGTTATTATCCTAATAGCCTTTATAGCAATACTAGATAAAAAAATCTTAAAATCTGAAAAAATTATTAGTATTTTATTACTATTTTTAGTTATTTTTCAAGGAATATTAGGGATGCTTACAGTAACTGAGTTATTGCATCCTGTTATTGTATTAGGGCATTTATTAGGTGGTATGACTATAGTGTCGCTATTATTTTTGTTATTGATTAGTCTTTCTCAAAGCACAGGAATTTATATTAGCCATTATAGTAAAAGAGCCTATTATTTTGCTATATTAACCTTAATTGTTTTGGTTGGACAAATTATTTTAGGTGGTTGGACTAGTGCTAATTATGCAGCATTGTCTTGTGGCAATGATTTTCCAACTTGTTTGGGCTCTTTAGTGCCACAAGTGGCAGACTTTTCTAATATAGTATCAAGCCAACCATTAGGCATTAATTATGAACACGGCGTATTAGAAAGCGGTGCTAGGGTTGCTATTCAATTACTACATAGGTTTGGTGCATTAATCGTTGTTAGTTTTGTGTTAATACTGGTATTTTTATTAAAATCTAATAAAAATATGCAAAAAATGATAATAATTATATCATCTTTATTGGCACTACAATTAATACTAGGAATACTAAATGTAGTATTATCGCTGCCAATATTTGTAGCACTTATACATAATTTAGTTGCATTATTGTTATTATTGGCTGTTATAAATATTATTTATAAGTATAAAGCACACTTTTACGCTTATAATGCTCAAGGCAAAATACTATAAGAACAAGCCTTGCCTATTCCTAGAAATTCAAGATAAAATACTATAAACAATAGCAACTAGAGTTAGCACAAATAAAATAGTCATAATGATGCCAACTATAATAAATATCCAAGGACCATTTTTTTCTGCATACTCAAGATCTTTAATTAGGTTTTTCTTTTTTTGTATGCCTATCATAGCCCAGATAATACTTTTTATGGTACTTATTACTCGTTTCATATAATTATTAAATAGTGGTCAATAAACAAAGTTATAAATAATAGCACTAAATATTTTATAGAATATGAAAATGTTCGCCATGCTAGACTATTGTCATCAGGATTTTTAACTAACTTTATAGCATAAGTCAAAAATATAGTATTTAATATTATACTGCCAATTAAGTATATAAGCCCAGCCATAGCTGTTATATAAGGTAATATAGTTACAATAAATAATAAAATTGTATAAAGTAATATTTGCAAACGAGTAAATGCTAAACCGTGAGTAACAGGTAGCATAGGTATACCTACTTTTTCGTATTCCTTGTATCTATGAATTGCAAGCGACCAAAAATGTGGCGGCGTCCAAATAAAAATAATTAAAAACAATAATATTGATAATTCTCCCACACTATTTGTCATAGCACTCCAGCCCAATATTGGTGGAGTAGCACCTGCTACACCGCCTATTACTATATTTTGCGGTGTAGCTCGTTTTAGATACATAGTATAAAATACAGCATAACCTATTAATGATAATAGCGTTAATAGTGCAGTTAGTTTGTTAACAAAAACTAATAATAATGCTATGCCAATAATGCCAAGACTAACACCCAATATAAAAGCTTGTTTTATACTCACATTACCCTGAGGTATTGGGCGTTTATTAGTTCTTGTCATCTCATTATCAATTTTGTTATCAATAATATGATTAAAAACAGCAGCAGATGAAGCAACTAAACCAATGCCAATAGTGGCAATAATCATAGTTCCAATTTGCATAAAAGGATTAGGCGTTAACAACATACCAACAATAGCAGTTAGTAAAATTAGCGATACTACTTTTAATTTACACAGTGCTAATAGGTTTGATATAGTTGCCATATTATTTTTTTGTAATAGTCTAACCAATTCTTGAATACTTCAATAATCTTTCTAAATCTTTAAGAGTTTTTTTAATATCAAATGTTTTACCATTGTAATACATCATAATATTTTTATTAGGGTCCATTAAAAAAACACTATATTTAGGAAATTTTTCTAATGTATTGCCCAGTGTATTATCAATAGTACCAATTATAAAATTTAACTTTTTACTAATTATTGGTTTTTTATCACTTAATAATAATCTTTGCACTCTATGTATTTTATCGTTAGTTAAGGTATGGAGTTTTTTTATGCTATCTAGTATTATTTTGCATTGTTTTTTACAATTCTTGGTGTAATAAACAAGCGTCCATTTATTTTCTAACTCTCTATCAGTGATTATATCATTGGCATTAACAACTATAATAGGCTGAATTAATTTACCATAATTAATAGTATTTTTACTAAAAAAATATGGTGCTAAAAAATAAAATAATAAGCCTAAAATAATAGGTGTAATAAATAATATAATTAAATACCATACTGATTTTTTAATAGTCATAATCTTACATACACAATAAAATAAGCAGTAATTTTACACAGTTATTAGTAAATTTTATAAGATATAGCAAGCATAGGCATTAAAAGTTATAATGTATAATGACTGCTTTAAATTTTTAATTATTTTTTAATGAGTGTTAATACTAAATATATTTTTATAACAGGTGGGGTTGTATCTTCTTTGGGTAAAGGTATAGCCTCCGCTTCTTTGGCAGCTATATTAGAATCGAGAGGATTAACTATTACTATGCTCAAACTAGACCCTTATATAAATGTTGATCCAGGGACTATGAATCCAACTCAACACGGTGAGGTTTTTGTAACCAATGATGGTGCAGAGACCGACTTAGATTTGGGGCATTATGAGAGATTTGTGCATACTAAATTAGGCAAGTTAAATAATTTTACCGCAGGTAGAGTGTATGAAAATGTCATACAAAGAGAAAGAAGAGGGGATTATTTAGGGCAAACTGTGCAAATTATTCCGCATATAACCGATGAGATAAAAAAATTAACCAAAATAGGTGCAAATGGCTCTGATGTTGCTTTGGTAGAAATAGGTGGCACTGTTGGCGATATTGAGTCCTTACCTTTTTTAGAAGCCATTAGACAAATGAGTTTAGAGATACCTAGTTGCGATACTTTGTTTGTGCACCTGACTTTACTACCTTATATATCAGTAGCAGGGGAGTTAAAAACTAAGCCAACCCAGCACTCTGTAAAAGAATTAAGAAGTATAGGAATTCAGCCTGATATTTTAATATGCAGAAGTGAAAAAAAACTACCACTCAGTGAAAGAAAAAAAATAGCACTATTTACTAATGTTGCATTTGATGCAGTATTTACCTCTATTGATGTTAAAAATATTTATGAAATACCAGTATTACTACACAAACAAGGCTTAGATAATGTTGTAATTAATAAATTAGAACTTAGTAGGGCAAAAGATGCTGATTTGTCAAAATGGCGTTTTGTAGTGAATTCACTTAATAATTTAAAATTTAGTGTTGATATTGCTATGGTTGGTAAATATATGGACCTCACAGAGTCTTATAAATCATTATCTGAGTCTTTAATTCACGCCAGTGTTCATACCAATATTAAGGTTAATATTCATTATTTTGACTCAGAACAAATAACCAAAGACAACATAAGTAATAAATTTACTAATATGGATGCTATTTTAGTCCCTGGTGGTTTTGGTAGTCGTGGTATTGAGGGTAAGATAGCAACAGCTAAATACGCCAGAGAAAATAATATTCCATATTTAGGTATTTGTTTAGGTTTGCAGGTTGCTGTTATTGAGTATGCACGCTATAAGGCAAATATGTTAGATGCTAATAGCACAGAATTTAATCCTAATACTAAGTATCCTGTTATTGCCCTAATTACCCAATGGATTGATAAAGATAATAAATTACAACAAAGAGATAATGGCACTGATATGGGAGGCACTATGCGTTTAGGTGGACAAGAATGTTTGTTATTAGATAGCACTAAGAGTAGAGAAATTTACAATAAGGATATTATTATTGAACGCCATAGGCATCGTTATGAAGTTAATAATAATTTTGTGGATAAACTGCTAGATAATGGGCTAATTATATCAGGTAAATCAAAAAATAATAATTTGGTAGAAATGATAGAAATAAAAGACCATCCTTGGTTTATTGCTTGTCAATTCCACCCTGAGTTTACCTCAAATCCTATTGATGGTCATCCATTATTTATTAGTTTTATTAATGCAGCTAATAAATATAAAGAGCAATAAAATAATAATCCTATGAATATATATTGCCATAAATATTTGTTTTAAAGTTGTCATAAATTCTTAGGGTTAATCAGAGGTTCATTTTGTAAATCTTATTGTAACATCTTAACTATATATTTAAATAGATAATATTTTAAAATTTTATAATAATTATATTAAAATAGTAAAATATTTGATAACAAAGGAGGGTTAATGTGAACGACAAGATTACAGAAAATTGGAATGAATTATTAACAGATAAAGAATGGCGTAAAAAGTTAAAACAAGACCCAACGCTAGCATTAGCTAAAATGACTTCTCAGGTTGAGGTTGTTGTTAAAACTAATACCAAGGAAACTTTTTACTTTGTGCTACCTAATAGTGCTAATTATTTTAGTGTAGATAATTTAGATAATATACACGCTGCAGATACTCACTTGGCATCAACAGGAAGTGTTGGCTCACTTACTTCTGCTAGCACTATAGGCTGTGTAGGTGTTTGCGTAAGCAGTGCCTCAACAGGAAGTACAGTAGGAAGTGCCAGTACTGTTAAAACTTAACAAACATAGGAGTAAATTATGAAACAAATAAATTTATTTTCAAAAGAAGACCGCGATGCCATTCGTAAAGATCCTAAATTTATGTTAAAGGCAATGTCAAATGAGGCAGATATTGTAGTTAGGGAAAATAACAAAGATACTTATTATTTCGTTATACCATACTTAGATGGAGCTAATGAAAATATATTAGATAATATTAATGTTGCTAAGGTTGAAGCCAGTTCAGCTGGCTCAGTATCTAGTGCAAGTAGTGTTGCTACACTTAGTAGTTTGCTGGGCACTCTAGGTAGTGCTTCTTCAGCTGGCACAATTACATCAGCTAGTAGTGTTCAATAAAGGAGAAAATTATGGACAAATATGATTTATATTCTAAAGATACTCGCAAAGAACTTATTGCTAATCCTAATAAGTTTTTTGATGATTACAATAAAGATGTGAAAATGGTTGTTAAAACTAATACAAAGGATAAAATATATTTTGTTATTAGTAATGCTAATACTGATATTAATTTAAATACAGTTTATGCATCAGGCTCAAGTAGTGCATCAACAGCTTCTACTGCTACAACACTAAGCTCAGGGTTTAGTTGTATTAGCACTGCATCATCTGCGGCCTCTATAGGCTCTAAGGGTAGTATTGATTGATTTTATAAACTTCCAATTAAGGTTGCTATGTGCGGTAGTGCAAATATTGTATAAAATATAACCTCTAAAAAACCAAATCTAACTTGTGATTAGTGCATACCACAAATTGGATTTGTGGGATTGGCTTATTTTATCTGTTTTCTGTATTCCCTTTTTTGCCATCCGTCTTAGACCCTATTTAGTCAAAACATCACAACTATTATTAGTAACTAATATTGTATGCTCCCATTGAGCAGATAGGCTTCTATCCTTAGTAGTTACAGTCCAACTATCTTGGGAGGATAATTTTACCATAAAATTACCTAAATTTATCATAGGCTCTATGGTAAATGTCATACCAGATTCTAAAATTGGACTTTGTTCAATATTATCATCATCGTAGTGCAAAACTTGTGGTTGTTCGTGAAAGTTTTTACCTATACCGTGTCCACAGTAATCTCTTACTACTGAGCAATTATTTTTTTTAGCATGTTTTTCAATTATTCTGCCAACATTACCTAAATGAATACCGGGTTTTATTATACTAATTCCTAACTCTAAACACTCTTTGGCTACCCTACAAATTTTAGCTGCCTTAATACTAGTTTTACCTATTGTAAACATTCTGCTAGTATCGCCATGATAGCCATCTTTGATAACGGTAATATCAATATTCATTATGTCACCTTTTTTTAATTTTTTAGCACTAGGAATACCATGGCATACCACATTATTTATTGAGGTGCAAATTGACTTAGGAAAGGGTGGGGTGCCGTAATTAAGAGGGGCAGGGATGCAGTTTATATCATTTACTATATAATTATGACATATAGTATTTAACTCATCTGTGGTAATACCTGTTCTAATAAATGGCTCTATCATATCTAAAACACTAGCTGCTAATTTACCAACATTACGCATTTTGGTAATTTCAGTATTAGTTTTGATACTAATGCTCATTTATTGCTTGTTTTGTCTTTTAGTTTGCTCTCTAAGTTCTAGGGCTTTTATTCTAGCTTCAATAGGCGGATGAGATGACCATAATGCTAATAAGCCTTGTTTTTTACTATTACTAATGCCAAATGCGGTAAGCTCATCTGGTAATAACGCTGGCTCTTTTTGTGCTAGTGTTCTTAAAGCACTAATCATATTGTTAGTTCCTGCTAAATCAGCACCACCAGTATCAGCTACAAATTCTCGTTTTCTAGAAAAATACATTACAATTACACTAGCTAATATTGATAAAGCTATTTGTGCCACAATAGTAGTAATATAAAAACCTATACCGTGTCCTCGTTCATTTTTTAAAATAAGTCTATCAACTATATGACCAATAACATGGGCTAAAAATACCACAAATGTATTAACCACCCCTTGTATTAAAGTAAGTGTTATCATATCACCGTTAGCAATATGCGACATTTCGTGTCCTAGCACTGCCTCTATTTCATTTTGATTCATTCGCTCAAGTAGGGCACTACTAACTGCTACTAAAGAATTATTTTTACTAGCACCAGTTGCAAAGGCATTCATAGCATCGCTTGGGAAAATTGCTACTTCTGGCATTTTTATACCTACTATTTTTGCTTGTTTAACAATAGTATCTAGTAACCATTGTTGTTGATTATTCTCTGCTTTTTTGATAACGATAGCACCTGATAGTTTTTTTGCCATCCATTTTGAGATAGCAAGAGATATAAAAGCACCTCCAAAACCAATAACAGTGGCAAATACTAATAAATTACCAATATCTAAATTAACATTATTAGCGGCCAATAAACTATTAACCCCTAAAACATTTAGCACAATGCTAAGAATAAAAATAATAGCTATATTTGTTGCTAGAAAATAAAATATTCTTTTCATATTATTTTATATTTGTTCATAAATCTTTGTGTTAGGACATTTTACATTATAATTATTGTTTTTTCTAATTACTTAATAGCTAAAAGACCCTCAAAGGCTAAATATTTTTGCACTGTAATAATATCCAAAAACCCTGCTCTGGTTAATAAATCAATATTGCCCTTAGTAGAAAATGGCTCTAATATTCCTTTTAAACTACGATTTTTAGCTATTATATCATCTGCACTATATCCTTGTCTTAGCTTATAGTCATTATAAAGAGTAGTAAATATATCTTGGAATCTAGCATCAATGGCACGCATTTTTTCAAACAACAATAATGCACCGCCCCAATTAAGACTATGATAAATTTTATTAATTAATTCTTGTCTAATAGCACTTGGCACAAACTGCACTGTATAGTAACAAATAATCATATCAGCTGGTGCTAAGTTTGTATTCATAACATCATCATTGATAAATTGAATATTATTATTGCTAGTGTTTTGTTTAGCATAATTTATCATATCAAGCTCAATATCAATAGCAATAAAATTAGCGTTTTTATTGTTATTATGTTTTGCTAATTTGTTAATCAATATACCAGTTGCACAACCTATATCATAAATATTAGAATTATTATGAACAAAAAAATCACTAATATCACAAATTAGATTATGTCCTTGCTCATAAAGAGGAATAGATTTTTTAATATGCTGGTCAAAATTTAATACAGTTTTACCCTTAAAACTCCAATTAGCTACGCTAGATAATATATTATCACCAACTTTATTCATATTAAAATACAAGAATTTTTAAAAATAAAGACAAATAAACACTATGATAATTAAAAAGTGCAATACAACAGATAAAACCCTATGCCTGAAAAAACTGTTACCGCTGCTTTCTTCCGAATCTGACGGGGTTAGCAGTTTATCACCACAGGAAACCCATTGTATTGCATGTTTTATTTTACGCTAAATTATTATTTTATGGTGTATAGCATCTAGCCTATCTTTTGTGCCAATATCAAACCAAATACCATTATGAATATCTGCTGTTAATTGTTTATTGGCTATTAACTCATTAAAAATTACACTAAGTGGTAATTTTGCTATCTTTCTTGTGCTAAATAACTCTGTTTTGTATAAGCCTATGCCTGCAAATGTCCAATCATTATAGGTGTTATTTTTTATAACAATATTACTGCTGGTAATAGAAAAATCACCATTATTATTGTGCTTAGGATTTTTTACTAGCACTATTTTTGCCATATAATTATTATCAAGTTTTAAATTATCTAATTTATAGTCGCAAATAATATCAGCATTTATGGCCATAAAGGGCTCATTTCCTAGTAAGGGCAGGGCGTTGATTATACCACCTGCTGTTTCTAATGATAAATTATGCTCCCTACTATAGCTAATATTTACTCCAAAATCACAGCCATTACCTAAAAAATCCTCTATCTTTTTACCTAAATAAGCAGTATTTATAACTATATCGTAAATATTTGCAGCCTTTAAATTATTAATAACCCGCTCAATTAAACTAATACCGTTTATTTTTAGTAGTGGTTTAGGGATATTTTTACTAAGAGGCATCATTCTAATGCCTCTACCTGCTGATAATATTATGGCACGCATAATAATTGTTTAATGGTATTTAGCTGCAAATAATTATCTAAATTTGCTAACAAATATTTTCTAACCAAAGGTATATTACCTAAATATTGATGTTTATTATCTCTAATAGATAATCGAGCAAAAATACCTAAGACTTTTAATTGTCTTTGGATAGCAATATTTTTAAAATCTATTAAGTATTGCTCATAATCAATGCCTAATTTTGCTTTTTTGTAATAGTATAATAATAATGCTGCTAAATAATCATCGCTTAATTTATAATAAGCATCCGCTAATAATGAGCATAGATCGTATAAATAAGAGCCAATTATTGCATCTTGAAAATCAATTAAAACTTGGCTTTTATTACTTAGCATAATATTTCTACTGTGATAATCTCTATGGGTAAATACTTGTTTTTGTTTTAATATATTAGTAATTAGCAACTCTAATTCTGTATTTAGTGTTATTTTTTGTAAATTAGTCAGTTTAACTAATTTTAGTTTTTCTAAATACCAATTTTTAAATAAATTCGCCTCTAGCATAAGTAGGGTGCTATCATATTGCTTGTGATTAGCTATTTTTGCTAGGTTAATATTTTGTATTTTAATTAGATTATCAATAGCAGTGTAGTAGTGCTTTATCGTTATTATTCCTAGATTATTTTTGCTATCTAATAAACTTATATTGCCTAAATCTTCTAATACTAAATAAGCTAATTTTAGGTTTTGATAGTATATTTTTGGCACGCTAATATTATTATTTGTTAGGATTTTATGCACGGTTAAAAAATTATTAAAAGAGTCTAACTCATAAGATGAGTCCATTACTATATATTGCTTATTATTAGTATTATCTTTTATACGAAAATATTTACGAAAACTAGCATCTGCTATATTAGTAGTTATAGTAAAATTTTTAAATAGTGTTGTAAGCCAAGTTTTTAGCTTGTCATTCATAAGCAGTATTTTTAATTGCTATAAATTCATTATAAATTTGATACCATAATTTACCTATTTTGCCGTTATTTATAGCTTTATTATCAATATAAGTAATTGGCATTATCTCTTTTGTAGAACTACTAATCCAAACCTCATCTGCATCTAGTAAAAAACTTTTACTAACTGCTAATTCTACTATTTCAATATTACATCTTTTAATAGCCTCTATAACAACAGAGCGAGTTATGCCAGATAAAATATAGTTATTTTCAGGGTGGGTAAAGACTATATTATTTTTAATTATAAAAACATTACTTGATGCCCCCTCTGTTATGGTGTTATTTCTTAGTAAAATAACCTCTTTTATATCTTTTTCTTGTGCTTGTTGTAGTGCTAAAACATTTGCTAATAATGCAGTTGATTTAATATCACATCTAGACCATCTAATGTCCTTGGTAATATTTACCTTATTAGTGCTTGTTAGTGATTCTATGCTAGGGATTGATAAATTTTGAGCATAAGCAAACACAGTTGGCACTAAATTTTTATTACTTATATGTTTTCTATCAATATCACAGCCTCTAGTAACTTGGATATAAATAGATAAATTAGCGGAATCTTGCTGAGTGATTAATTTTAATAATATGTTATGCCAATTCTCAAAATTATAAGGATTATCTATACTAAGAGCATTTAGACTTCTTGCTAGTCGCTCTAAGTGTTGTTTTAATCTAAAAATATGGCTATTATATACTGGTATTACTTCATAGACACTATCTGCAAACAAAAAGCCTCTATCCATAACACTTATATTAGCATCTTTTTTAGCTATGAATTTTCCATTTAGATAAACCATAATAAGGCTCTAAAATAGCAATTTTATATTATCAATTATTCTACTAAAAAATCCAGCTAAGTGTGCATTTTCTAGTGCTACTAAGTCATAATTAGCAATTTCTTTATTATCTAATGTTATTGATAGTTCTCCTAATTTATCGCCTTTTTTTACTGGTGCTATGATTTTTTTTGGTAATTTTATAGTTTGTTTAATGATTTTAAACTGCCCTCTAGCAATGGTTATATTAGCATTTTGTTGCAAACCTATGCTAATACTATTTTTACTAGATTTATAAATTTTTTTGCTAATTATTTGCTCGTATTTTTTAGCTATAGTTCTAGTTTCAAAAAATCTAAAACTATAATCTAATAATCTTTTTGATATTTGTTTTCTAGCATTTTTACTCTTAGCACCTAAAACAACTGATACTAAACGCATTGTATTGCGTTTTGATGAAATAATTAGGCAGTATCCAGCAGCTTCTGTATGTCCAGTTTTTATACCATCTACGGTTTTATCACTCCATAGCATAGCGTTTCTATTTTTTTGGGTAATATTATTATAGGTAAATTGCTTTTTACTAAATGTTTTATAATGCTTGGGAAATTCTGCTATTAAAGCAACAGACAATAACGCTAAGTCCTTAGCAGTAGAATATTGTGCTTTTTGAGGTAATCCTGATGAATTTTGAAATTTAGTATTATTCATAGCTAATTCCTTGGCATAATGATTCATTAGTTTAACAAAAGTTTCTTCATCGCCCGCTATATGCTCAGCAATAGCAATACTAGCATCATTGCCAGATTGGATAATCATTGCTTGTAATAAATGCTCTAATTTAATACTCTCTCCTTGTTCTAAAAAACTTCTTGAACCTATTGCCAAGCGAGCATTTTTACTAATAAATACCGTATCATCTAAACTAATTAGCCCAGCCTTAATGCGTTTAAATGCCACATAGGCTGTCATAATTTTAGTAAGACTAGCTATGGAGCGTTTTTCATTTTCATGCTGTGATATTAGCACTTTTTTAGAACTGTAATCAATGATACTATAAGCAACATTCTCATCAATACTAGGGGGGGATGGAATAATATACAAATCAGCAAATGCTGAGATATTAATTATTATTAAAATAACAAAACTAAGGAATTTATGCATAGCAATAAACTTAAATTGTAATATTATATCAACATTTGTATATTTACTAATTGTAAAATAAACATTTTTAAAAAATAAAATAATGATAAAAATAGCTATTAGTGGAAAATCAGGGAGAATGGGACAAGCTCTAATATCTGCTGTAAAAAATTTTCAAGAAATACAATTAATATCAATACTAGATAAAGATGATAATATAGCTGATAAACTTAAAGACATAGATACTTTAATTGATTTTACTAGACCAGAAATTAGTATTAAATATTTAGAATATTGTCATAAAAATAACAAAAAAATGGTAATTGGCACTACTGGTTTTAGTGATGAGCAATTAGTAAAAATATCAAATTATGCCAAAGATATTGCTATAGTATTAGCACCTAATATGAGTATAGGCATTAATTTGACACTAAAACTGCTAGAACTAAGTGCCAAAATAGTAGGAGAAGATGCCGATATAGAGATAATAGAAGCACATCATCGTTATAAAGTAGATGCACCATCAGGTACAGCGTTAAAAATGGCTGAGGTAATAGCAAATACCTTGGGCAGAGATTTAAAAAAATGTGCAATTTATAATAGAAATGGCATAATGAAGCCTAGAAATAAAAAAAATATTGGTTTTTCTGTTATTCGTGGGGGTGATACTGTTGGTGAGCATAGTGTTTATTTTTTCTTAGATGGAGAAAGACTAGAAATAACTCATAGGGCATCATCTAGACAGACATTTGCCAATGGCGCTATTAAGGCCGCTATTTGGCTAAAAGATAAAAAAAATACTTGTTTTAATATGCAAGATGTTTTAGGTTTATAATATGAGACTGTTGCATGGTAGCCCAAAATTCTAAAAATAACTTAAATATCCATGTTTTTTGTTATAAAATAATGAAAACAGTTGTAAACAGTGCGACAGTCCCGATATGTTATACGCAATTATTAGTGAAGATATAGAAAATAGCTTGCCAAAAAGAAAATTAGCTCGTTCTAAACATATTGCTAGATTGGAGCAATTAAAACAAGAAGGCAGGTTGATACTAGCAGGACCTCATCCAAGTATAGATAGCGATGAGCCTGGCGAATTAGGTTTTAGTGGTAGTTTAGTAATAGCAGAGTTTGACAAACTAACTAAGGCTAAAGAATGGGCAAACAATGACCCATATTGGATTAGCGGAGTTTATAAGTCTGTTATTGTTAAGCCATTTAAAAAAGTTTTACCATAGAGAGAGGCATAATAATGGTAAATAGCTATCATTTAGACTCACATCCTATGGCAAATGTTGCTAATGAGCATTATGCAATAATTAACTCCCCGCGTTTAAAAAGAGATAGAGTTCCAGAAACTAGTGTTACCATAGTAGCAACTATAGAAGAAGCCATAATACAAGCAGCTAAGGGTAAAAATTTATATCCTGCACAAGTAATAGGTCCAGCTAGGTCTTCTGAGGGTTTTAATTTGTATTATATCAAAAAATTATATTAAAAATATATCACAAATCGGATTTATGGAAAAAAATATATTATGTTACAAAACGGACTTGTGGGAAAAAATATTTATAGACAATATTGGGAAAAAATATGTATAGACAATATTATGTAGAGTTTTCTTAAAACTTACGGATGGGAAAAAATATGTATAGACAATATTATGTAGAGTTTTCTTAAAACTTACGGATGGGAAAAAATATGTATAGACAATATTATGTAGAGTTTTCTTAAAACTTACGGATGGGAAAAAATATGTATAGACAATATTATGTAGAGTTTTCTTAAAACTTACGGATGGGAAAAAATATGTATAGACAATATTATGTAGAGTTTTCTTAAAACTTACGGATGGGAAAAAATATGTATAGACAATATTATGTAGAGTTTTCTTAAAACTTTACATAATATAAATTATACGCAATGAATACCTTTTATTAGTATTTTATTTAATTTTTTCTGTTTTAATAAACTTTTGCTCTAATAGTTTTTTTTCTTCAACTAATCTTTTTTGTTCCGCTACTTTTTGTTTATCGTTTAGTCTATTTAATTTATCTAAATTAGTGCTATATATTTTAGCTATTTTATTATCCTTAAAAATAATTCTTAATCTATATTTAATATCTGTTGAATAGTTAACATAATACCACTGGTTATTGTGGAATATATCTGTCATTACTGGTGTGCCTATTAATTTTACTACCTCTTGTTTGGGCATACCTATTTTTAATTGATTTACATTAAATTTATCTAAACTATTACCTTGTTTTACTTTTGATGTGTAAGTTATTTTATCTGTGCAAGAGATAACACTACTAATTAGTAATAAAATAAAAATATAACGCATTTATATTAAAATATTAAACATTAAAAACTATATATTTTACATTAATAGTATTGATTTGCCATCTATAATAAGGTAAAAAATTAATTACTATGAACTCTGATGATTTAAAAAAAGTAGGTTTAAAAACCACTATTCCTAGATTAAAAATTCTCGAAGTATTAGAAAAAAGCTCTAAAAGACATTTAAGCGTTGAAGATGTTTATAGACACCTAATGTCGCAAAATGTTGAAATTGGTGTAGCAACAATTTATAGAGTATTAGCACAATTTGAAAAATCAGGTATGGTAAACAAATTAACATTTGAGAGCCAAGCTGTATTTGAGTTAAACACTGATGAACACCACGATCATTTAGTATGCATTAAATGTGGCAATATTGATGAGTTCAAAGATAATGTGATTGAACAACACCAAGAAGATATAGCCAAAAAATATGGTTATAAATTAACCGATCATTGTTTGTATTTGTATGGACTTTGTCCTAATTGCCAATTTAAAGACTCTGATAATACTTAAAAATATTTTTATAACTTTGTGAGTTATACTTCAAGGTTCCTTATCAAATATCAACTAATAATTGTGCTTGTTGTTCAATAATAAGTGGTTCAATTACCTCTGCTAAATTACCTTCTAATATGTCTAATAACTTATAAAGAGTTAGATTAATTCTATGATCAGTTAGCCTACCCTGAGGAAAATTATAAGTCCTAATTCGCTCTGACCTATCACCACTTCCTACTAATTG
Organism: Gammaproteobacteria bacterium; assembly: GCA_965222825.1. Classification (GTDB taxonomy): domain Bacteria; phylum Pseudomonadota; class Gammaproteobacteria; order PS1; family Pseudothioglobaceae. Next base: position 238,460 of record OZ244964.1, read on the forward strand.
TTTGCGATTTTTTGCTATATTTTTATGTTGTTCTTGTTGTCTAGTATCTAAGATTCTTGATGCTAATATTGATAGTGCCTGAGCTTTATTTTTATGCTGTGAACGACCATCTTGGCACTCTACTACTACTCCTGTTGGTATATGGGTAACACGAACTGCTGAGTCAGTTTTATTAACATGTTGCCCCCCTGCTCCTGATGCCCTAAAAGTATCGATTCTAACATCACTTATATTAATATCAATCTCTTCTATATTAGATACCTCAGGCATAATAGCAACTGTGCACGCTGAGGTATGCACCCTGCCCTGTGATTCTGTTTCTGGTATTCTTTGCACTCTGTGTGCTCCTGATTCAAATTTTAATTTAGCATATACATTATTACCTGTAATTTTAACAATAACTAACTTAAACCCTCCGTGTTCACCAGCATTACTGGTTATTATTTCGCTTTGCCAGTTTTGTTTTTCTGCAAATCGTAAATACATTTTTAATAAATCTCCAGAAAAAATACTAGCCTCATCACCGCCTGTGCCAGCACGAATTTCTAAAATAACATTTCTTGTATCATTTTCATCCTTAGGTAATAGGCTTTTTTGTAGGCTAAGTGTTAATTCTGCTAATAATTTCTTGCTATTTAGCAATTCCTCTTTTGCCATTTCTCTTATTTCTAAATCATCTGCTACTAATAATCCTTCGGCTTCTTTTAAGTTTTTTTTTGCGTTTAGGTATTTATTATAATTATCAACTATAGGACTAATTTGAGCGTGTTCTATAGACAAATCTTTAATAGTTTTATGCGTAGCATTACTAGCTAATAAAGCATTTATTTCGTCTAAACGCAATGATGTTTGTTCTAGTCTTGCTAATAGCGATGCTTTCATTATTTTTTTTTAATATTATTAAATGTTTTGTGTAATAATTTATTAGTTAGTTGGTCTGCTAAGGTTTTTATAACAGTTGAGATATCATCGCCTTTATTTATTTTTTTTAATGCCTTATCTAATAATTGTTGTTTAATCTCATTAGCTTTATCTTTGTATTGGGTGATAATTTCTTCTTGTGGCAATGATTCTAGCCATAGTTTAAAATCTTGCATATGTTTATCAATAATATTTTCTGCTAGTAGTTTTTCTTGATTTCTATTAGCAATATTTTGCTCTACTACTTGCTTTAAATCATCAATAGTATAAAGATAAATATCCTCTAATTGCTCAACTTCAGGCTCAATATCCCTAGGGAGTGCTATATCTAAGATAAACATTGGCATTCGTTTTCTTTGTTTTAGAGCACTTTCAATAATACCCTTACCCAAAATAGGAACAGGGCTTGCTGTTGCAGAGATAATAATATCTGCTTTGTATAAATGATTTGCTAAATCTGTTAGACTAATTGCAAGAGCATTGTATTTATTGGCTATCTTATTTGCTTTGGCTATAGTTCTATTTGCTATTATTAATTTATTGATGTTTTTATCAACAAAATGCTTAGCTGATAATTCTATCATCTCATTAGCACCTATTAATAATATTGTTTGTTTACTCAAATCAGTAAAAATTTGTTTTGCTAGTTTTACCCCACAATATGCAACAGAAACAGGAGAGCTACCAATTTTAGTATTAGTTCTAATATTTTTTGCCACAAAAAAAGCATGCTGAAATAACTTTTTCATAACCTTATCTAAGGTTTTACTATCTTGGGCGATTTGATAACTTTCTTTTAGTTGTCCTAGTATTTGTGGCTCACCTACTACCAAAGAATCCATACCAGATGCTACCATAGATATATGTTTTATTGCCTCATCGTAATAAAACAAATTTATATATTGGCTAATTACATCTATAGCTATATTATGGGTATTTGCAAACCAATTGGTCAATAATTTACTAGCTTTTTCTACGGTAAAATCAGTAGTAATAAAAATCTCAGATCTATTACAAGTTGATAGAATTACACAACTATTAATATAATTATGACTGTATAATTCAACTAAATTATTAATTAAATCATTCTTATTGAATGCTACTTTTTCTCTTATTTCAATAGGTGCTAATTTATGATTAACACTAAGGATAATTATTTGCATATTTTAAATACTACGAGACCTTTGCACAGTAATGGCTTTTATATCTGTAATATTGTTTAGAATAATATACTTTTTATTAATGTGATTTTTCATTTAAGAAATACTGATTTTAGTTATTTTTAGCATTTTTAGTTACTAGGCATATATTATACATTATTGTTTATGAATAACATTCTCAAAAGCAGTTATTAAATTACACCATTTTAGAATAACTATTTATGATTGAAGAAGATAATATATTAAGCTCAATTCAACAAAAAAATGATATTGTAATTGCAAATTCTGTTCGTCCGCAAAAAATATCAGACTACATAGGGCAAAAAGATATTATTGAGCAAATGCTATTGTTTATCAAAGCTGCTAAAAAACGCCAATCAACCTTAGATCATTGTTTAATTTATGGTCCTCCTGGTCTTGGAAAAACCACACTTGCTAATATAATTGCCAATGAAATGGGAGGCAAGCTAATTAAAACCTCAGGTCCCATACTAGAGCGTTCTGGAGATTTAGCGGCTATTTTGACTAAATTAGAAGCAAATGATTTATTATTTATTGATGAAATTCATAGACTAAACCCAGTAGTAGAAGAGATTTTATACCCAGCATTAGAAGATTTTAAACTAGATATAATGATAGGCGAAGGTGTAGCAGCACACTCTATGCAACTAGATTTAGCACCATTTACCTTAATAGGTGCTACAACTAGGGCTGGAATGCTAACCTCACCTCTTAGAGATAGATTTGGCATTATACAACGCTTAGAATTTTATAATATTGAAGATTTAGAAAAAATAATTGCTCGCTCTGCTAATATTTTAGGTATTGTAGCAGAATTTGGTGGCACTACAGAAATAGCAAAACGCTCACGAGGAACACCTAGAATAGCTAATAGATTATTAAGAAGAGTGAGGGATTTTTCTGATATTAAAAATAATGGCATTATTAATAAACCAGTAGCTAAAGAGGCATTAACAATATTAAAAGTAGATATTATGGGGCTAGAGTCATTAGATAGGGAATATTTAGCAACAATAGCAGTAAAATTCTCAGGTGGTCCGGTTGGTATTGAAACCATAGCAACAGCCATAGGTGAGGAAAAAGGTACTATAGAAGATATGGTTGAGCCGTATTTAATACAAAAAGGGTTAATAATGCGTAGCCCTAGGGGTAGAATTGCCACAGAACTAACTTATAAGCACCTTGGCATTAAGGCTAAAACAGAACAAAATAGTTTATTCTAATTTAGTTTGGACTACATATAGGCATTTTCTTTATAACTATGGTCTGTGGAGTCTATTACCCCGCTAACCTCAGGAAAATGTGCTTTTAGTTGTGTTTCAACCCCATTTTTTAAGGTTGCCGCAACCGAGCTACAACCTTGACAACCACCACTAAAATTTAGCACTACTGCATTGTTTTTAGTAATTTCTACTAATTCTATAAAACCTCCGTGAGATGCTAATTGAGGGCTAACTTCTGAGGCTATAAAATATCCTATTTTATCAAATAATGGGGCGTCTTCTTTTGGAGGCTCGCCTTTTGCGTTTGGAGCACTAATAGTAAGTTTTTTCTGCTCCCCTTCTATTTTTAATTGTACAAAAGAGTCTTTTAAATAAGGAATATTTACCTCATCTATATAGGTATCAAAACCATTATAACTAAACTTATTATAATTAGTGCTTAAATCCTTAGGATAACAAAAATTAAAGCCAACAGTAGCAATTGGTGTGCCGGCTTTTTCTACATCTATTTTTAGTGCTAGCCCCTTGTTATCTTGTTGGTCAAATAAATTAGCAATATATTGCTCTGCATCATCATCAATTTTAAACATACACCTCACCTCTATATTATCAATTAATCTTATTTTATCTAATACTACTGCCGATATAATTACTATATTATCATAGTTATTGCATTCTAGCAAATTATTAGTGTCTACTATAGCAAAATATTCAATAATAAAATATTTTTTTAGTTCATTTATTGCATATTTTTTAACACTGGATATGTCATTATTATCTAATAACATATTTTTAGCATTTAGTAAAGTTTTATAAAAAATAGGGGCAATCTTTCTAGCGCCTGTGGTTAAGTATTCATTTCTAGTGCTACAAGCTAAACCATCTGTCTCTCTAACTGTATCAATAGCAATAATTTTAATATTTAATAAAAAATCCGTAACTAATTTTTTAATAATATGTAATTGCTGGTAATCTTTATTACCAAAAATAGCAAAATCCGCTTGAATAAGGGTAAATAATTTCATTACTAGCAAACTAATACCATGAAAAAATTGAGAACGAGTAGCACCACACCACTTATTAGCAATACTAGGTGCTAGTATTTTAAATCCATTATCTAGAGGATATATATCTTTAGTATCTGGTATAAAAATTACATCTGTTGAATAATTAGCTAATAATTCGCTATCTTGTGCTAAATTGCGGGGATAAGTTGCTAAGTCCTCATTTTTAGAAAACTGTGCTGGATTAACAAAAATACTCACTACCACAACATCAGCTAACTCTTTAGCTCGTTTAACTAGTGCTAAATGTCCTGCGTGTAAACCACCCATTGTTGGCACTAAGGCAATGGTTTTTCCTTGTGCTTTTATGGTTTTAACCCATTGTTTAATATTAGTTATGGTGTTGATTGTTTGCATATAATAATAGAATTAATAAACTTCTTTTCTGTGTGTAATTCTAATAATATTTATAAGTAAAATATTATTTATTTGCTATGGATAATTAGCGAATACATTATACTATAAAGTAGGAATATATTAAATTAGAGAGTTTTTACTAGGTAAATTTTTGTATTAAGAATGTTTTTTTGAGTTTATCATAAAATATTTAAAAACTATGCTCTTTTGTTGGAAAACTTTGACTTTTAACAGCTTTAGCAAATGCTTTTATTGCACCTGCTATGCTGTTTGTTTCTACTAAGAAGTTTTTGGCAAATTTAGGTGGCTTACTAATGCCTAAAATATCAGTTAATACTAGCACTTGCCCATCACAGTCAATACCTGCACCTATGCCAATAACAGGGATTTTTAAGATGTTAGTAATTTTTTTAGCAAGTTTTGCTGGCACACATTCTAAAACTAGCATTTTTACCCCTATTTGCTCTAAAAGTTTGGCGTCTTTAATAATTTTATCAGCTTCATCTTGACTACGGCCTTGCACTTTATAATCAGCTATTTTTTTAATAGATTGAGGCAATAATCCTAAGTGTCCACAAACAGCAATATCATTAGCAATTAAAGCCTTAATAACGCTTGCTTTTTCGCTGCCGCCTTCTAACTTAATCATTTTTACCCCACACTGATAAAATTTGTTAGCATTTTTTAGAGCTAGTTCTGTATTTTCATAACTTTTATAAGGCATATCTGCTACTAATAAGGTATTTTTTACTTGTTTTGCTACTATTTTAGTATGATACAACATATCTGCCATACTAACAGACAAAGTATTATCACAGCCTTGAACCACCATACCCAAAGAATCACCAACCAAAATAATATCTAGCCCTGAGTTATCAATAATATTAGCAAATAAAGCATCATAAGCTGTAAGTGCTGTTATCTTAGTTTTAGTTTTTTTTTGTTGTAATTCTGCTATGGTAATCATTTTATAAAACTATACTTCATTATTAACTTATACTGTTTGCAAGAATAAGTTATATGATATAGTATTTATATTTGTGAATTGTGTATTTGCAAAAAATCTTAGTGCTAATTGTTACTAACACGGTGATTTTATATTAGCTCAGATGGGACCAAGTAGTTGTGCTAGATTGTATCTTTATTTGTTGAATTTTACTTATTGACAATTATGTTTTTAAAAAAGCAAAACTTTGATTATGTAGAATTATTCTGCTCTTTATTTAAAAAAAGCCTTGTAATTACTTCAAGGTTAAGCAAAAACCCAACCCTTAGAATATAAAAAAGTTAGACTTTAATTATTTTAATTAGCCATTACTTCCAAGAGTGCCAACACTTCCAAGACTTGCTACAGTGCTAACAGTGCCACTTGCAGTGCCACTAGAACTAAGAGTTCCTATACTACCAACTGTTCCTGTGGCCAAGAATTCTTCAACTGCAACTACCATAGCAACAATAGCACCTTTCATATCAGCACTGCCTCTGCCATAAAGAAAGCCATTATTTTTTATAGCAGCAAATGGTGGGTAACTCCAAGCAAGCTCATCGCCAACTGGCACAACATCAGTTAGAATATAAAAAAGTTAGACTTTAATTATTTTAATTAGCCATTACTTCCAAGAGTGCCAACACTTCCAAGACTTGCTACAGTGCTAACAGTGCCACTTGCAGTGCCACTAGAACTAAGAGTTCCTATACTACCAACTGTTCCTGATGTTGCGGCTGCTGATATGTTATCTAATTGTTGATTTAAAAAGTTTTCATTTGGAAAAACAATATAAGTAGTGTCTTTTGTTGATCTATGAACCTTGTATTCTACATTAGATAAAGAACTGCCTATTTCTTTTTCAATTGCTTGACGCGGGTCTTTTAATAACTCTTTACGAAAGTTTTTATCATATAACCTATTATCTGTAACATTCATTTTTATCTCCTTATATTTTATTAGACAACATTAATTATACTTGTCATAATTATATATTATTACAAAAGTATATTACAAAATATAAAGTATGGATGTTACACTTTAAAAAAAATCAAACAAGTTTGTTTATTTTTGGAATTTGATATAAATAACTATAACAATAAATCAGGGCGTTTTTTTTTGGTATTTAATAACGCTTGCTGTTTATTATATTGTGCAATCTTTGCATCATTACCACTTAACAAAATACTAGGCACTTTTTGATTATCAATAAGCTCAGGGCGAGTATAAATAGGGGCTTCTAATAAACCATTGCTAAAACTATCATTGCTTGATTTTTCATTGCCTAGAGTGCCTGTTAATTGCCTGCTTATAACATCTATTAACACCATAGCTGGAATTTCACCACCACTTAGGACAAAATCCCCAATAGATAATTCTAAGTTAATATCAAACTCAATAAGCCTTTCATCAATACCTTGATACCTGCCACACAATAGGGTTATATTATTATAATTGCTTAATTGTTGAGCTAATTTGTGATTTAATTTTTTACCCTGTGGCGATAAATAAATAACTTTGCTGTTAGCCCTTTGTTGTTTAATTGTTGCTATACATTTACGAATTGGTGCTACTTGCATAACCATACCAGCACCACCGCCATAAGGTTTATCATCAATATTGCAATATTTATTATCACTAAAATCTCTTAATTGCCATAATTTTAGCCTTAGTATATCATTATTAATTGCCCTAGCAACTACACCTTCTTTGGTAATAGCACTAAACATATCAGGGAATATAGTAATTATGTCAAAATACATTTTTTTATTTCGCACTTTTACCTAATTTAGTGGTTTTATTTTCATATATTATTTTATTTATAAACTCTACCGACCATGTTAACCCATAGTAGATATTAACACTAAGGGTTAAATAATATCTAATTTCTGTTAGTTTAACTTACAATACTTAGGCAATGGTGAGGATTAAAATTAAATTTATTTTTAAAATAATTGTGAATGTGAACCTATTTTAACTAATTTAATACTTTCCTTGTCAAACAAATAAATAACCAACATATCACCTCCTAAATGAAACTCCCTACAATCAAGATATTGACCTTTTAAACTATGGTATTTTGCCTCTATTGGTAAAGGTTTATTATCTCTAAGCAAGGTAATATAGTTAACAAATTTTTCAAATTGTCCATCAGTTAACCTTATTTTTTTAAATTCTTTGACAAAAGCATTGTGGCGTTTAATTTTCATTTAGCAATTCATCAATAGAAAAATTGCTAATATTTTTACCTGCTCGTGATTCTTTAATGGCTTTTTGTGTCTTTTTATTGGGAATTTTTACATCAAATGGCAAACCATTATGCAAATTAACCTGATGTAAAAATAAATTAAAAGCATTGCCCATAGTTAAACCTAAGGAATTAAAAATAATTTGTGCTTGTAGTTTTGCTTTTGTATCTAACTTAACACTGGTTGATTGTTTTTCTAACATTGATATGCCCTTTTAATAATACTTTAGTGTTATTTTAGCATAACATTTGATTATTTGTGTATTATTTTAAATTATGCTATTTAGGAAACCTCTGATTAACCCTTAAATATTGCTTTTTTAAAATATTATTATTAATTGCCCTAGCAACTACACCTTCTTTGGTAATAGCACTAAACATATCAGGGAATATAGTAATTATGTCAAAATACATTGGCTAGAATATCTTTATAAATACAACTAAGTTTGTATAAATCATCAATCGCTACGCATTCATCTACTTGGTGTATAGTAGTATTTAATACCCCTAACTCAATTACTTGTGTACAAAACGGAGCAATAAATCTACCATCTGAGGTGCCGCCTGTTGTTGATAATTTTGTCTCTATAGCCATAATTTTGTTAATAGAATTACTAACTATGTTTGTTAGTTTGCCTTGTTTAGTTAGAAATGGATAGCCAGAATGTTGCCATACTAATTCATATTTTAGCCCAATATCATCTAAAATTTTACCAACAGTATTTTTAAGCTCATTATGGGTTATTTGGGTAGAATAACGAAAATTAAATAAAATATCACAGCTAGCAGGAATAACATTGTTAGCCCCTGTGCCAGATTTTATATTTGAGATTTGAAAGCTAGTAGCTGGAAAATCCTTATTGCCACTATCCCAAGTTTTATTACACAATTTATTTAGAGCATTGGCAGTTAAATGAATAGCATTATTAGCCAAATGTGGGTAAGCAATATGACCTTGCTTGCCAATAATTATTAGTTTACCATTTAATGAGCCCCGCCTGCCGTTTTTAATGGTGTCGCCTAAAATATTACTAGATGATGGCTCACCTATTAAGCAATAATTAATATTAATATTTTTACTATTTAGATGCTCTATTACTCTTTTAGTGCCATCTATTGCATCTCCTTCTTCATCTGATGTTATTAAAAAACCTATTGAGCCGTTAACTTCTCCATTAGTGGCCAAGAATTCTTCAACTGCAACTACCATAGCAGCAATAGCACCTTTCATATCAGCACTGCCTCTGCCATAAAGAAAGCCATTATTTTTTATAGCAGCAAATGGTGGGTAACTCCAAGCAAGCTCATCGCCAACTGGCACAACATCAGTATGACCTGCAAATACAAGTAACGGCTCTTTTTTGCCGTATCTAGCGAAAAAATTACTGACTTTAGCAAATGGTAGTCTCTCTACTTCAAAGCCAATAGTTTCTAATCGTTTAATTAATAACTCTTGTATGCCATTGTCATTAGGGGTAATTGATGGGATTTTGATTAACTCTCTGGCAAGTTCTAAAACACTATCTTTTATGTTAAGAGATTCCATGTTTTAGTGTGTTTTTTCTTTTAACCAATCTTGTAAAATGTGTAAATTATGTTTATCTTTCTTATGGCAATGTTGTTCTAAGTAACTAAGTTTAATAACTAATTCTGTTAATACTTTTTGATATTTTTTATTTTTTTCAATTTCTATTGTGAATTTTTCTTGTAATTTTGTTAGTGATTCTTGAATTAAGATTTTATTTTGTTGTGATATTGCTTTTTTAGCAACTACTCTTTTTATGGCATCTTCTTTTATTCTTTGGGCTTTTTTAATTAGTAAATCTTGCTCTAAATTATCAATAAAGTAAGGATACGCTAACTTAACATCTTTGATAGTCAAATAACCTTCGTGAGTATTAATCTTATTACTACTAATTTTTTTCTGTAGTTCTGTTCTACTAACACCCAACATTCTAGCTGCTTGTGAAACACTAATTTTAACCATAATTATTTACTAATGAGTATTATAAATACTAAGTTTAAAACATTATTTCTTTACTGTCAAATAAATTAATTTTAAAAATATAGTTTTTTTATAAACCACATACTATTATAATAAGTATTATTTATATAGGACATAGCAATGAATAGTGTAAATTTTAGTGGATTACCAGTAATACCTAATAAAGTTGTATGTGTTGGATTTAATTATAAAGAGCATATTGAAGAAATAATTAATAAAAAAGAAATTGCTATGGCAGTTTTTCTAAAAACTAATTCTTCTATCAGCAGTAGATTTTATCACTTTGATAAAGGTTATGAATATGAAGGTGAGCTAAGTTTTATTTTTGCCAATAAAAAACCAGTAGGCGTGGCGTTTGGTATTGATATCACTAATCGTAAATTGCAATACGAGTTAATGGAAAATTCTCTGCCTTGGTCATTAGCTAAGTCATTTAATAATGCTGCAGTGTTTAGCCGTTTTGTAACCTTGGATAATATTAATATAAAAACCTTACATATGGAGTTTTATCGTAATAGTAAACTTATTCAAAAAGGTGGTTATGAGCATATGATTAATAAACCAAAAGATATTGTTGAACAGGTTAGCAAACATATTAGTTTTAATGATGGTGATATACTAATGACAGGCACCCCAAGAGGCACTACTGCCTATGAAGTTGATGATGTATTTGAAGGGCGTATTTATAGTGATGATAAACTAATAATTAAAAAGGTTTGGCAAGTAAAACCTACAAAACCATAACAAAACTTGCGAAGTTTACAGCAAGTATATTTATTTTGGTATTAGTTTATTTTGTCGAGTAATTTCAAATAAAGCAATAGCACTAGCTACTGATACATTCAGGCTTTCAAGTTCATTATTAATAGGAATTGATATAATATCATCGCATAATTTAGTGATATTATTACCTAATCCGCTACCTTCTGAACCCATAACAATTGCTAGTGGTTTTGTTAAATTAGTGCCATAAATTGTATTTTTGCCCTTAGTATCTAAACCAAAAACCCAAATATTTAATTTTTTAATCAATGCTATAATTCGTGCTAAATTAGTTACTTGAAAAATATTAAGATAATAACTTGCACCAGCAGATACTTGATGCACTAAGGGTGTTATTGAGGCAGAATTATTTTTAGAAAATACTACTGCGTCAACCCCTGCACCTAAGGCACTTCTAAGACAAGCGGCAAAGTTTCTTGGGTCTGTAATATTTGCTAAAATTAAAATTAATGGTTTTTGTTTTGCACTAAGGTATGTTAATAACTCTTTCTCAGTTAATAATTTATTAGCAACTACTTGTGCTATTATGCCTTGATGTCTGCTATTTTTAGTAACTTTATTTAGGTAGTTAACATCCTTTTTGATAATTTTTATTTGATATTTATTAGCGATATTTACTAATTCTATATTTTTTTTTGTAGTTAATTTATCAGCAATACTAATACTAATTATATTTTCTGGGCATTTTATTAATGCTGATTTAACACTATGTATGCCATATAATATTTCTACACTCATTTAATCTTAAAATCATAAATTTTAATAGTAGCGTCTTCTTTTAAGTCTGATAGCCATTTATCATATATTTTATTTCTTTTTTTTGTTAGTATTTGTTGTTTTATTTTTAGTTTTTCTAACATTACTTTTCTTGTGGCTATTTTTTTTACAATATGCCAGCCAAATTTAGTCTCAAAAGGCTCACTTAATTCATTATCTGCTAATTTTACTAATACTCCTTGTGCTTCTTTTGGTAATTTTTCTATATTTAACCACGGTAAAATTCCCCCATCTTTTGCGTAATCATCTTTGGAATTTTCCTTAGCAATAGTAGCAAAATCTGCTCCATTTAGCAATTCTTTATGTAAATATAGTGCTTTTTCCAAAGACCTGTTATGAATTTGGTTTAGTATAGGGTCATTTTTGCTATTCTTTGGTAATAATATATGTTGAATTTTTACTTGGTTTTTAACTAATTGCTGGGTTTTTGTAGCTACTAATTTTAGCAAATGATAATTATTATTATCTTCTATTAACTCACTAATAGCACCTTTTTTTAGAGTTGTTATATATTTTTTGTATAGCTTAGGTATTTTTTTATAGTCTAAATAGTCCATATTGCCATTATTTTTAGCATTATATGCTTTTGAGTATTGCTTAGCTAAACTTGGAAATAAATTTGGCTCTTTGCTTAGTTTATCCAATAATTCATTTGCTAGTTTAGCATCATCTAAAACTATATTATATAAATGATATTGATAATAAATTTTTGCTTGTTTTTGATATATTTGCTCTACCTCTTGCTCGCTTATTGTAATTTTATTTTTACTAACAATTTCTTTTAGTGCTGGAATAATTGAGCTTAGAATAATTCTATCAACTATTGTTTTATAATTAGGTAATGCTTGTAAACTTTTTAGGGTAATATTATTTTTTTGAGCAAATAATGCTAAATTTCTACTTAATGCTTGAGGCTTAATTTCTATACCTCTTGATTTTGCATATTGTATTTCTAACATAGCGTGTATTTCTCTATCTAGTATTGATAATATTTGTTTTTTACTAGGTCTTATATCAGTTTTATTTGTAAACATATATTCTGCTATATAACTATCTAACTGTGATTTAGTTATAATATTATCATTAATAACAGCAATAATACTATTAGGCGATGCAGCTAAATTATTGATTATTACTAAGTTAATAGTTATAAATAAATATATGGTTAATTTTTTAATCATTAGCAGTATTGTTTTTAAGGTTTAATTATAACAAAAAATATTAGTTATTTTTTTAATTTAAAATCATCATAACCTAAGACTGAGGTATTGACTTGCTCGTTAAAATCAGGCGTAGAATTAAACAGCCCCTTCAAACTAAATTCTATTTTTATAGAATTATTGTAATTATTGCCATTATATTCTCTAAAATTGGCTATTTTAAACGACCAACAGCAGTCTTCATAAGCAAGTCCTAAGGCTCTTTTATTGTAAATTTTATTGTTAATATCGTAATTTATACCAGCAAAAATTTCAGTATTATTTATAATATTTTTTGCACTATAGAGTTCCAAATATTTACCAAATTCAATATTATGGTGTGCCATATAAACAAAACCATTATCATTGCTATAATCCAATGATATATGTTGTTCTACAAAATCTCTCTTATCAGGACTATAATGCAAATCAAAGTTAATATTAGCATTATGCAAATAATTATTAGCACTTATTATTATATTTGAGTGTTTAAGATTGTCATTATTAGGGTTGTATTTAGTTTTGCTATAAAATGCTTGGGCAATACTAATATTGCTGTAACTATCACCGTTATCATTATTAACAATATCCATATTTAAGCCCAAAGTAATATTATTGGCAGCTATAAACCTATCTACTCCTGTCAAAGGATTACTAACAAAAAGACTTTGATAACTAGATTGGACTACTTCTGAGTCAAAATTAGGTAAGCTATCTTGTTGTTTATCATCAGTGTAGTTATAAAATAATATTGGGGTTAATATTTGCGATATTTTTTTATTTAATAAATTATTAAAAGAGCGTTTTAAAGTAATATTAAAATTGCTTATAGTGCGATTTTTATCTTCTTGTTCTAGCAAGTCATACCTAGTATGATAAACATTAAATTCTGGCTTAATATTATATTGCTTATACCAAATATTTTTATATAAAGTTGCTAAATAATGAGAGCGAATAGTTTTATTATTTTGTTCTTCATTGCTACTTATAAAATTAATAGCATTAAGTCCTAGTATAAGTTTAACATTATAAAGATTAAAATTACTTTTAATTGCAACCTCGGGTGCTCTAACATAAGATGGGCTAGATTGTTGGATTATTTGCTGTGATTCTTGTAATAAATAAATATTGCTATTTTTATTTTTGTAATCAATTTTAACATGGCTAGCTAGGACTTTCTCATTGAAGGTTTTATTTTGTATATCAGAGAAAAAATTATTATCAGATATACGATTTATTATTCCATATAACTCAATATTATTGCTAATGTTAAGTTTAGCATTTGTATTTATTAACCAGCGTTCTTGGTTATTTATTTTATCCTCATTAAAATAACTACTAACAATATCTATATTACCATTTACCAATAAATGTCTATAACGGCTGTTAATACCAGTGCCAATATTACTAATATTATTAATACCAATAGTCCAATCTTTGTGTGGTGCTAAATTAAAATAATACGGTAATATTAATTGATAATTAGTGGTATTGCCTTTATCAAAACTATTAAATTCTGGTGATAAAAATCCCGATTTGCGTCCTGATAATATCCAAGATAATTTTGGGGTATAAAAAATAGGCAAACCAAAAAATCTAACAATAACACCTTTTGCTCTTCCCTCATTATTAGCTAAATTTATATCAATCTCATTACTATCTAAATACCATATTTTATTTTTACCAATACAAGTGCTGTATGTGGCATTAGTTAATAATGCCCTATTTGTTTGTAAAAATAACTTATCAGCATTACCATTTATTGTTTTATTTATAAATTTATAAGCTACATTATTAATATTAACTATTGAGTAATCTTTTTTTATGATACTAATACTACTAGCATTTACTATTATGTCTTTATTATAAAAACTAATATTATCACTAATATCTATATTATTACTGTTATTGTTTAGTATTAGTTTGTCGGCTGTTATATTTATATCCTTGCTAATTAAATGAACCTCATCTCTATAGGTATAAATATTATCTAAAATAGTTTGTTGTTTGGCGTTGATTGTTGTAGTATCATCATTGAACTTTAATTTTTTAATTATTTTATAATTGCAACTTTTATTATTTTGCTTATTTTCATAACTATAGCTACTACTTATTAATAGCATTAATATTAAAAATATTTTTATTATTAACATACAAATATTTATTTTATCAGGTTAAGGTAAAATAACTATATTTTAAGGTAAAATACCTATACTTTATAAATAACTGGAGATATACTTTATGGCATGGAATGATAATCAAGGCAATAATCAACCACCTGATTTAGATGAAGTAATAACTAAATTTAAAGAGAAATTAGCCAATATAGGAATGAAAAATAATAATGGTGGTGGTGTGTCTATGCCTAGTGCTAAAATATTCAAAGTAGTAATTGCTCTTATTCTTATTATCTGGCTTGCTTCTGGGTTTTATATTATTGATACTGGAGAGAGAGGGGTAATATTAAGATTTGGTAAATTACAACAAGAAATAAACGCTGGACCTCATTGGCATATTCCCTACCCTATAGAAACAAAAACAGTCGTCAAAGTAGATGAGGTTCGTAGTGAGAAAATAGGTTTTAGAAGCATAAATAGAAATAATAGACAAATTATTGGCAATGTATCATCAGAATCCTTGATGCTTACCAAAGATGAAAATATTATTGATGCAAAATTTGAAGTGCAATACAAAATCAAAAACGCCGCAAATTATTTATTTAATGTCGCTCAGCCTAATGAAACACTAAAACAAATATCCGAGAGTGTTATTAGGTTAATTGTAGGGCGTAATGCTATGGATTATATTATTACAGACGGTAGAAGCGATGTAGTAGCACAAATAGAAAGTGAAGTGCAAATACTATTAGACGAATACAAAACAGGTTTGCAGGTAACCAGTGTAAATATGTCAGACGCTCAAGCACCAGAGCAAGTCCAAGCAGCATTTAGTGATGTAGTAAAAGCAAGAGAAGATAAAACTCGTTTGATAAACGAAGCTGAAACTTATGCAAACGGTATTCTACCACAAGCACGAGGGGAGGCAGCTAGAATGTTAGAAGAAGCCAAAGCATATGAATCTAAAATAATATCCAAAGCAGAGGGTGATACTAGTAGATTTAGTCAAATTAGAATCCAATACAAAAAATCTCCTGATATTACCAAAGAAAGAATGTATTTAGAGGCTATGGAAGATATTCTATCTAATACTAGCAAAATTGTAGTTGATAATAATAGCAATAATATTATGTATTTGCCACTTGATAAATTGGGCATAAATAGAGCAAATACATTTAATGATAAACCTACAAGTAATAAGATTGATAATGCTAATGCTAAGGGTAAAAAACCAAATAATGTTAGAAATATTTTTAGAACAAGAGAGGTTCGATAATGAAAAAAATTATATTAATATTAGTATTAGCGATGCTTGTTTTGACTTTTTTCTCCCTATATACTATCAATGAAAAAGAAATAGCTATTAAATTCCGCTTAGGTGAAATTGTAGCCGTTGAAACAGAGGCTGGACTTTATTTTAAAACTCCATTTATTAATAATATAAATATTTTTGATAAAAGGATTCAAACCTTAGACGAAAGACCTGATAGATTTTTAACTGGTGAGAAGAAAAATGTAATTGTTGATTCTTATGTTAAATGGCGTATTTCTAATGCTAGATCGTTTTATACTTCTACTGGAGGTAATATTGATAGAGCTAATGAAAGATTATCACAAATAATAAAAACTGGGCTAAAAAGTGAATTTAGTAAAAGAACTATTACCGAGGTTGTAGCAGGTGAGAGAGTAAAAATTACTAGAAATATAAAAAACCTAGCCAAGTCAAATGTTAAAGAGTTTGGTATTGATATTGTTGATGTTAGAATTAAAAGGATTGATTTAGCAAAAGAAGTTAGTGATTCTGTCTATGATAGAATGCGCACAGAAAGAGAAAGAGTTGCCAAAGATTTTCGCTCCAAAGGCTCAGAACAGGCAGAAAAAATTCGTGCCCTAGCCGATAAAAAACGCACAATTATTATAGCTAATGCTTATAAAAATGCTGAGATAATTCGTGGTAATGGTGATGCAAAATCAGTAAACATTTATGCTAATGCCTATAGTAAAGATAGAGAATTTTATAGTCTATATCGTAGTTTAGAAACTTATAAAAAATCCTTTAAAAGCAAAGACGATATTTTAGTATTAAACCCAAATACAGATTTTTTCCGTTATTTTAATGGCTTAGAGATAAATAAAAAATGATATAAGCTATGACTACATGGAAGTTGCCGCATGGAATTAGTGACTTATCAATAATAAATTCTAATAAATTAGTCAAAATTAGACAGCAATTATTAGATTTGTATCTTAGTTTTGGTTATAAGTTTGTTTATCCGCCCATAGTTGAGTACGAAAAATCTTTATTTGCCTTAGAAGAAAATACTTCTTGTGCATTTAAAACTATTGATCCCTATGATGCTAAGTTATTAGTTATTCATTCTGATATAACTCCACAAATAGCCCGTTTAGATGCCAAATACAATAGCAATAATAATATTGCTAGATACTGCTATATATCTAGTATATTAAAAACAATCCCAGATGATTTTTATAGCACTAGAAATCCTATTCAATTAGGAGTAGAAATTTATGGATCTAATAGTTATAAAGCTGATTTAGAGATTATTAACTTAGCACTAAAATCACTACAATTATTAGGATTTAATGATAAATTACTACTAAATATTGGTAATGTAGAAATATTTAATATTTTATTAGCAAGACTAAAACTAACAAAAGAGGAGTCACAAAGTGTTAGTAGTATTTTTAAAAGAAAATCTAGTGCTGATTTAGCAGAATTTTTTAAAACTCATAAAAATAATAATAATATTGATGATTTAGTATATTTATTATCACTAGATGGCGGTTTATCGGTATTAAGTGCTGCCAAAAAATATTATCAACATATACCTAGTATTGTAGATATTATTGATAAATTAAAAATAATACATAATTTATTAAGTTCTAAAAATGTTGATATTTATTTTGATTTGTCAGAACTAAAACCTCATTCTTATTATACTGGCTTAATATTTTCTTTTTTTAATGAGCAATTTCCTAAGTCCTTAGCACAAGGTGGTCGTTATAATAATTTAGCTAGTAGATTTTTGGTATCAAGACCAGCAACAGGTTTTTCGATGGATTTAAAATATTTAATCAGTAACAATAAGCAAGAAATAATAGATAAAATTTTATACGCACCTAGTATTGTTGATGATAAACTAGCAGAATTTATAGACAAACTAAGGGCAAAAGGAATGATTGTCATCAATAATATTGATGATAAACAAGATAATAGTTTTATCAAAATAAAAAATAAATGGCAAATAAAAAATAAAAAGGATTAAGTTTTGGCTAAGAATGTTGTAATAATAGGCACACAATGGGGTGATGAGGGTAAGGGTAAGATAGTTGATTTAATTACTAATAAAGCATCAGCAGTTGTCAGATTTCAAGGCGGGCATAACGCTGGGCATACCTTAGTTATTAAAGGTAAAACAACAGTTTTACACATAATACCATCAGGTATTTTACACGATGATACTATTTGTATAATAGCCCACGGGGTAGTGCTTTCTACTTCTGCTTTATTAAAAGAAATTAATCAATTAGAACAATCAGGGATAAACCTTAGTAATAGATTATATATATCTAACAGAACACCGCTAATTATGCCTTATCATATTGCACTTGATAATGCTAGAGAGATAAAACGCGCTAGTGCAAAAATAGGCACAACTGGCAATGGCATAGGTCCTGCTTATGAGGATAAAGTAGCAAGAAGAGGACTTAGAGCCTGTGATTTATTAGATGTAAATTTATTTGCTGATAAATTAAAAAATGTAATGGAATATCATAATTTTATGCTTACGAATTATTATAATAGCAAGCCCGAAGATTATAATAAAACCCTAGACGATATACTAGCACATAGAGAGATAATAAAACCTATGTTAATAAATAGCACTGATTATATTAATAAATTAGTGCAAGAAGATAAAAATATTTTGTTTGAAGGTGCTCAAGGTGCACTATTAGATATAGACCAAGGCACTTATCCATTTGTTACCTCTTCTAATACCACCTCAGGCGGTGCTATTGTTGGCTCTGGTATTGGCATTAAAAATATAGATTATATTTTAGGAATAGTAAAAGCTTATACCACTAGAGTAGGCTCTGGACCCTTTCCTACTGAGTTGGTATATGACATAGAAAGTGATAGCGGAGATGCTATTGGTAAAAATTTAGGTTTAAAAGGCAAGGAATTTGGTGCTACAACAGGCAGAGCTCGCCGTTGTGGTTGGTTAGACTTAGTGTTATTAAAGTATTCATTAACTATTAATTCTATAAGTGGTATTTGCTTGACTAAATTAGATGTAATGGACGATATAGAAGTTATTAAAATATGCACAGCCTACGAATTAGATGGCAAAATAATCAACACCCCCCCTGCCTTAATTGAAGACTATGATAGAATAAAACCCATTTATATTGAACTCCCAGGTTGGCTACGCCCTACTTTTGGAATAAAAACCTTAGCAGAATTACCAAACAATACTAAGAATTATATCAATAAGATAGAGGAATTAACTAAAGTAAATATTGATATAATATCAACAGGTCCCGATAGATATCAAACCTTAGTTTTACACAATCCTTTTGACTAACATAGAGAGTATTTGTGAAACAAGATTTATACTCAAATAGAGAGCAAAAAAAATACTCAAATCCCATAGCAAGTAGAGAATATATTCTAAGTATAGTTGCTAAGAAAAAAAGTATTAGCAAATTAGACCTTATAAATATATTACAACTAGATGATACTTCTAAACAAGCATTATCATATCGTATAAGAGCTATGCTGAGAGATAAACAACTAAGCACTAATGCTAAAAATGAATTAGTATTATTTAATGAAAAAGGTTTACTAACTGGTAAAGTTATTGCTAATCCTAGAGGCTTTGGCTTTGTTGAGGTAAAAGACGGTAAGGACTTACGACTATCAAAAATACAAATGCAGCTAGTATTTCATAATGAGGTAGTATCTGTTAGAAAAACTTTTAACAATGTGCAAGTTGTTGATATTAAAAAACGCATTAAAACCATAGTAGGTAAGGTTTTTATAGATTCTAAAAAAGCATTTTTAGAAGCAGATGATAGCCGAATTAGTCAAAAAATATTAATCTCAAAACTCAATAAAAAAGTTAAACATAATCAAGTAGTAATAGCAGAAATAATCAGTTATCCAACAAAAACTAAACTAACAAAAGTTAAAATTATTAAAGTTATTGGTAATTATTTAGCAGAAGGCGTGGCAATAAGTTCAGCACTGTTTCGCTATCAAATAACAGCAGATTTTGATAAAAAAACCTTAGCCGAGGCAAATAAATTAGCAAATAAGGTGCTAGCTAAGGATAAAAAAAATAAAAAAGATTTAACAAACCTAGCACTTATAACAATAGACGGAGAGGATTCTAAGGATTTTGACGATGCAATTTATGCTAAAAAAGATGGTAAAAATTGGCGTTTATGGGTAGCAATAGCTGATGTATCGCATTATGTTACACAAGATAGTGCTCTAGATAAAAGTGCTAAAGAGCGTTCTACTTCAGTATATTTTCCTAATAAGGTAGTCCCTATGCTACCTAATAATATCTCTAATAATTTATGCTCTTTGAATCCTAAGGTTATTAGACTATGTTTGAATTGTGAACTAGAAATAAACCCTAAGGGCGAGGTAGTTAATTATGAGTTTTATCGTGCCTTTATGTGCTCTTACGCTAGAATGACTTATACACAAGTTAATGATATTTTAAGTAATAATAAATTAGTTAAAAATAATAATATTCATAATAATTTATTAGCCTTAAAATCTTTATACACTGTATTAGCAAAAGCAAGACAGAAACGCGGTGCTATGGTTTTTAATAGTAGTGAAAGTAAAATGATTTTTCTAAAAGATGGTCGCCTAGATAATATTGTTAAAAGTAGGAGTAATATTGCTCATAATATTGTTGAAGAATGTATGCTACTTGCTAATAAAAGTTGTGCAGAATATTTAAGCAAACATAAAAAACAAAATTTTTTATACAGAGTTCACCCCAAACCCAAAGATAATAAAATTCAAAATGTATTAGAATTTTTGCAAGCCTTAGGTATAGATAAACCCAAAGATGGTGTTATTAGTTCAAAATATTTAGCAAATATTTT
The DNA here is from genome assembly GCA_965222825.1 of Gammaproteobacteria bacterium. Taxonomy (GTDB): domain Bacteria; phylum Pseudomonadota; class Gammaproteobacteria; order PS1; family Pseudothioglobaceae. The sequence goes on from OZ244964.1 coordinate 259,470, forward strand.
AGCAAAAAATAAGGCTAAAAATAATGCCCATTTAATTCAAACTATAATTTTAAGAAGTATGCAACAAGCCGTATATAGTAATAAAAATGCTGGGCATTTTGGCTTAGCATTTAAAGAATATACTCATTTTACCTCGCCAATTCGCCGTTATCCTGACTTATTAGCCCATAGAGCAATTAAAAGTATTATTGATAATGATAATACTAGTAATAAAATCGCTATTATGGCTAAATTAGGTGAGCATTGCTCGGAGAAAGAACGCAATGCTGATGGTGCTAGTCGTGATGTAGAAAAATGGCTAAAATGTGAATTTATGAGCCATAAAATTAACAAAGAATACTCTGGTATCATCTCAGGTGTTGCTAATTTTGGTTTATTTGTAGAATTAGATGATATATATATTGATGGCGTAGTGCCAATTAATAAGTTAGATGACGATTATTATCTATTAGATGAGGCAAATTACAGATTAGTGGGTAGAAGTTTTAATAAAATCTACTCTTTAGGTGATATAATTAAGGTCAAAGTTGCAAAAGTGTCATTAAGTGATAGAAAAATAGAATTAAAATTACTATAATATTTTATAAATTATGTAACTTCATAAACTGTATATTTAATATTACAATTTAAAACACTAATGAAAATATAAAATTATAATAATTAGTTAAGTGATTATGTATTTTTAAATTTTAATAAGTAAGGTAATATTATAGCAGACAATACAACAAACAAGGAATTACGCACTAAATTGCGTCAAGACCCACATTCTGTTTTTGGTTATATTAGCAAGGATATTGATATTATTGTTAAAACTAATACCAAAGAAACAATTTATATGGTTATTACTAATTTAGATAACAATAATATACAAGAATTAACACATATTAGTGCAGCAGGCTCAGCTAGTTCTGTAGGCACAGTTGCTAGTGCTGGAACTTTTGCTACTTTAACATGTCCTGCAACTGTTGGCACTTTTTCTTCACTAGGAACAGCTGGCAGTGCTGGCAGTGCTGGTTGATTTTAACATTTATAGAGAGTAAATATGGCAGACAATACAACAAACAAGGAATTACGCACTAAATTGCGTCAAGACCCACATTCTGTTTTTGGTTATATTAGCAAGGATATTGATATTATTGTTAAAACTAATACCAAAGAAACAATTTATATGGTTATTACTAATTTAGATAACAATAATATACAAGAATTAACACATATTAGTGCAGCAGGCTCAGCTAGTTCTGTAGGCACAGTTGCTAGTGCTGGAACTTTTGCTACTTTAACATGTCCTGCAACTGTTGGCACTTTTTCTTCACTAGGAACAGCTGGCAGTGCTGGCAGTGCTGGTTGATTTTAACATTTATAGAGAGTAAATATGGCAGACAATACAACAAACAAGGAATTACGCACTAAATTGCGTCAAGACCCACATTCTGTTTTTGGTTATATTAGCAAGGATATTGATATTATTGTTAAAACTAATACCAAAGAAACAATTTATATGGTTATTACTAATTTAGATAACAATAATATACAAGAATTAACACATATTAGTGCAGCAGGCTCAGCTAGTTCTGTAGGCACAGTTGCTAGTGCTGGAACTTTTGCTACTTTAACATGTCCTGCAACTGTTGGCACTTTTTCTTCACTAGGAACAGCTGGCAGTGCTGGCAGTGCTGGTTGATTTTAACATTTATAGAGAGTAAATATGGCAGACAATACAACAAACAAGGAATTACGCACTAAATTGCGTCAAGACCCACATTCTGTTTTTGGTTATATTAGCAAGGATATTGATATTATTGTTAAAACTAATACCAAAGAAACAATTTATGTGGTTATGACTAATTTAGATAATAATAGCATACAAGAGTTAGCACAGATTAGTGCGGCAGGCGGAACAGCTGGTACATTAACCTCAACAAGTAGTGCTGGATGTTTAGGCACTATGACCACTTGTGCTAGCACTGTATCAACAGCAGGAACAGTAGGCACTGCTAGCACTGTTAATATAATTGATAATATGCATGATACTGTTGGTGCTATAGGAGGAAAATAAAATATGGTAAACATAAACAAAAATAAGGAATTACGCACTAAATTGCGTCAAGACCCGCATTCTATTTTTAGTTATACTAATAAAGATGTTGATATTGTTGTTAAAACTAATACCAAAGACACAACCTATATGATTATTTCTAAATTAAATCATAATATTGCTATAGACTCACAAGAATTAAAAGGAGTTAATGCAGCAGGAATACTTGGTTCTATAAGTAGTATATCTACTGCTGGCACTGTTAGCACCGTTGTTTCAAGTCTAGGATCTGCATCTTCTATAGGTTCGGCGGCAACAGCAGGAACTGCTGATGCTCATTAATTTATTCAATATGAGGTAAAAAATTATGCATAATATTTTGTTTGATAAAAAGTTAAGAGCGCAAATACGCAAAAATCCAAAAATAACATTTGATAGTAATAGTTATCTTGATAAAAATATTGATATTGTTGTTAAAACTAATACTAGTGACACTATATATGTAATATTGCCAATATATAATAAAAACATAGAGTTAGAAAATGTTAACGCTGGTGTAGAGGTTAGTTCAATTGGCACTGTTGGCACTGGCGGCACAGCTAGCACTGTAGGTTGTGTTGCTGTAACTATATCAAGTGCTACTACTGCTAGTTCTGTTTCAACAGTAGGTAGTATTGGCGGATAAGTTAAAAAAACAGCTACACACTACAAATAAATATTTGCTATTACTTATTATAAATAGTCCTCCAAAAAACTATTTTGTTTAGTAATTGCATCTAATTCTTGTAAAGTTTTTAGTAAATTTTCAATTTTACTAATTGGCACAGAATTTGCACCATCGCTTAGGGCCTCGCTTGGCTTAGGATGAGTTTCTAAAAAAATACCTGATACACCCACTGCTATAGCTGCTCTAGCTAGCACTGGCACAAACTTGCTTTGTCCACCTGAGGTGTTGCCTTGGCCCCCTGGTTGTTGCACAGAATGGGTAGCATCAAAGATAATTGGGCAGGTGGTTGAACGCATACTAACCAAACCACGCATATCTGATATTAGGGTATTATAGCCAAAACTTGTGCCTCTATCACAAAGCATAATTTTTTTATTACCTGTTTTATATGCTTTATCAACCACATTTTGCATATCCCAAGGTGCTTGGAATTGTCCTTTTTTTATATTAACTGGTAAGTCTTGCTTACAAACATTTTGGATAAAATTAGTTTGCCTAACTAAAAATGCTGGTGTTTGTAAAACATCTACTATGTTTGCTACCTCATCAAGTGGCGTATCTTCGTGAACATCGGTTAATACTGGTGTGCCAATATCATCTTTTACTTTTTGTAAAATCCGTAACCCCTCTTTTATACCAAGTCCTCTAAAACTATTATAACTGGTGCGATTAGCCTTATCAAATGATGACTTATAAATAAAATTTATATCTAATTTATCGGTAATATTTTTTAAAGTTTGTGCACTTTGTAGTGCTAATTTTTCAGACTCTATTACACAAGGACCTGCTATTAGAAAAAATGGTTGTTGTAATCCAACTTCAAAATTTAATAATTTCATATTTTTTTAATTAAAAGTAGTAATTATATAAGTAAAATAGCAATAAAAAATAGCAAATAAAAAATAAATGTCAAATATACTTGATAAAGTTTTATTAACTAAGCAAGAGGAAATAGCATTCGCAAAAACTAAAATTCCACTAAATAAAATAAAAAAATTAGCACAATATTCGCCAAAATGTCGAGATTTTACTGCTATTTTACTAGATAGTATTAATGCCAAACACACTACTATAATAGCGGAGATTAAAAAAGCTTCCCCTAGCAGAGGTGTTATTAGAGAGGATTTTAATATTAGGGAATTGGCTAGTGATTATCAATCAGGTGGTGCTATTTGTCTATCTATTTTGACTGATAAAGATTATTTTCAAGGCGATATAAGTTATATAGCACAAGCAAAACAAGTATCTAATTTGCCTATATTACGCAAGGATTTTATTATTGATGAATATCAAGTTTATCAATCAAAAGTATTAGCTGCTGATGCTATATTACTTATTGTATCAGCACTAGATGATAAAAATATGGTTAAACTATTTAATTTAGCTAATAATCTGGGTATGTCGGTATTAGTTGAAGTGCATAATAAAGATGAGTTAATGCGAGCTTTAAAACTAGATTTAAAAATTATTGGCATAAATAATAGAGATTTAAAAACATTTACAACTAACTTAAATACTACCATAAATTTATTACCTTATATTCCAAATGAGACAAAAGTAATAACAGAAAGTGGAATATTTAGTAATAATGATATTAAAAAAATGCAATCAAAATCTGTATATGGATTTTTAGTAGGCGAGGCACTAATTAGTCAAAAAAATATAACACTTGCACTACAAAAACTAATAGGTGTAATATGAAAGTAAATATTAAGTGGCTAGGTGCTATGGCTATGGAGGCAAAAACTAATAGTGGGCATACTATTGTCTTAGATGGACCACCTGAGTTAGGAGGTGCTAATACTGGTGCTAGACCTATGGAAATGTTATTAGTTGGTATGGGTGCTTGCACTACTGTTGATGTGGTAAATATTTTGCAAAAAATGCAGCAAAATATTAGTAATTGTGAAATAGAAATAACCTCTAAAAGAGCAAAAGAGCATCCAAAAATATTTACTGATATTCATCTGCATTTTATTTTATCTGGTGCTAATTTAGAGCCTAAAAAAATTATAAAAGCTATAGAATTATCTGCCACTAAGTATTGTTCTGCTACAATTATGTTAGGACAAAGTGCAAATATAAGCCATAATTGGAGTATAAAATAATGTCCAAATTACTAACTTTTGGCTGGCTTGGCACTGTTACTGGCATAACAGGGGGAATTTTAATTGCAATAAATATGCTAGAATACTCAAAATTTGGTTTTATTTTTTTCTTAATATCCGCAACTAGTTGGCTAATTCAAGGCTGGAAAAACCAAGACTTTCCCTTAGTATTACTAAACTGCGTTTTTATAATAATAGATATAATAGGGATATACAAATGGTTTTTTTAATGGTATAGGCAAGGTCCATACCAATTATTTTATTTTTACAACTTATAGTTTTACTTTGGCACTACTAATCTCAAAGTAAGTGCCAAGTTAGAATAATTTGTATTAGCTTGGCTTATGGTATTTCGTAAGTTTGTTATAGGTTGATTGATATACTACTATAAGAATACTTGAAATAAAAATAATAAACCCTATTGCTAATAAATATTTCATTATAATTTCTTCAATTTATTAAGACATTTGAAAACATACTTATTTATAATCACAATAGCAAATGATATGGCAAAAATAGCAATAAAACATATAATTAAAATAAACACCTATGCTGTTTTATAACTTTGAGCAAACCACGCCAATAGAGATACATCTATTGCAGTTAAAATAATAAATACTGTTTTATACCAACCTATCTCTTCTTTAACTTTACTTTCCTCAGACATTGGTTTATTTTAACAAATTTTTAATTTATTAGCATAATGAAAGGTGCATAAAAAATTTATTTTATTTGCTGTTGTTTGATTTTTATTTGTTGTCTTATTTGTTGTTCTAGTTCATCCACTAATTGCTCATTATTAATTTTGCTACTTGTCTTGCCATCAATATATAATAAATTAGGTTTACCACCGACAATACCTACTTGCACATTTTTAGCTTCTCCTGGTCCGTTTACTACACAGCCTATTACTGCAACATCAATAGGCTCAGTGATATTTTCTAAGCGTGATTCTAACTCGTTTACCACCCCTATTACATCAAAATTTTGCCTAGAACAACTAGGACAAGCTATTAAATTAACGCCTAAATTACGCAGGTGTAGGCTTTTTAAAATATCAAAACCAACTTTTACCTCCTCTATGGGATTTGTAGCTAGAGATACCCTTATGGTGTCTCCTATGCCCTCTGCTAATAACATACCCAAGCCTATGGCTGATTTTACCGCACCACTACGAAAACTTCCTGCCTCAGTAATACCTAAATGTAGTGGTTGTTGTGTTTGAGATGCTAATTTTCTATAAGCAAAAACACTCATAAATACATCTGAGGCTTTTAAACTGATTTTATAATTATCAAAATTTAGTTTATCTAAAATATCAATATGTCTAAGGGCAGACTCAACCATAGCATCTGGCGTTGGTTCACGATATTTTTTTTGTAAATCTTTTTCCAATGAGCCAGCATTAACACCAATACGAATTGGAATATTTTTATCTCTAGCACTAGCTACTACCTCTTTAACCCTGTCTTCTCTGCCTATATTACCAGGATTAATACGCAGGCAATCAGCACCTAACTCCGCTACTTTAAGGGCTATTTTATAATCAAAATGAATATCGGCAACAAGCGGAATATTTGTTTGTTTTTTAATTATGCCAAAAGCCTTAGCAGAGTCCATAGTAGGCACAGATACACGCACAATATCAGCCCCAGCTTTAGCTATATCATTAATTTGGGCTAGGGTTTTATCAATATCCTCAGTATTAGTATTAGTCATACTTTGCACAGTAATAGGGGCATTACCACCTATTGCAACACCACCTACAAATATTTTTTTACTAACTCGGCGTTTTATACTATGGCTTGACTTCATTATTTATTGGTATTAAAACATCTAACATTTCTATATTATCTAGATTATCATTTTTGTTAGTATTTTTTAATTTAGTTTTAGTGGCTGTTTGTTGGGTAATGGTAGTGCTATTACTATAATCTTGATAATCAAATTCTCTACTAATTTCTACTATGTCATTATAATTTACCTTAATAAAAAATAATTTATAGCCAATAAACAATAATGCCACAATAATTATTATCTTTATTAGTATTTTAATATTATTTTTTTTATATGATAGTTTTTGAGTGCGTATTTTATTGCTATATTTTTTAAACATATCGCTTAGTTTTATCTGCTACTTTACCAGCTAATTGTCCACAAGCTGCTACAATATCATTACCTCTTGTGCGTCTTGTAATAGTTGTAATGTTATTATTATGCAAAATATCTTGAAATTTACTTATTGTATCACTATTTGAAGTTTTATATTTAGTTTTTAAAAATGGATTAAATGGTATTAAATTAACCTTAGCACTAATATCTTTTAACAATTTAACTAAACCATAAGCATCCTTTTCACTATCATTTACCCCACATAACATAACATATTCAAACAAAATATGGCGTTGTTGCTTACCTTTTGTTAAATAATATTTACCAGCAGTTAATAACTCGGCAATAGGATATTTTTTGTTAATAGGTACTAATTCATTGCGTAATTTATCATAATAGGCGTGCAAAGATATTGCTAAACTAACACTGCTAGTATCTGCTAAACGGTATATAGCTGGAACTATGCCTGAGGTGCTAATTGTTACTTTTCTTCTTGATAAGCCAAAAGCTAGGTCATCTAATAATAAATCACAGGCATTATAAACTTCTTTTTCATTTAATAATGGCTCACCCATACCCATAAAAACAACATTACTAATCTTTTTATTAATAGTTTGCAAATATCTTTTGCTTATAATAAGTTGAGTAATAATTTCATCACTTGTTAAATTACGATTAAACCCTTGCTTACCAGTTGCACAAAATGAGCAATCTAATGCACAGCCTACCTGAGATGATATACACAAAGTGCCTCTATTGTTTTTAGGAATATAAACCGTTTCAATACGGTTTTTATCGTGTAATTCAATAATCCATTTTATCGTGCCATCTGTTGATAAATGTTGGCTATATATCTTAGGTATTACTAGATTTGCACTTATTTCTAATTTAGTAATTAAATTTTTAGATAGATTTGACATATAAGCAAAATCAGTAATATCTTTTTTATATATCCACTGCATTAATTGCTTTGCATTGTATGGTTTTCCACCTAAATTAACAAAAAAATTAATTAATTGATTGTGTGTTAAGGCAAATAAATTCTGCTGCATATACACCTACCATTTTTATACCACAAATCCAATTTGTGGGTTAATCAGCTCTGGGGCATAATTCTTCATTAGAGAAAAAATATTTTATCTCTATTTCTGCATTTTCTACACTATCTGAGCCGTGAACTGCATTTTTATCAATACTAGTAGCAAAATCAGCACGAATAGTGCCAGTTAATGCCTCTTGAGGGTTAGTAGCACCCATAATATCACGGTGTTTAATAACTGCATTTTCAGCTACTAATACTTGCACCATAATAGGTCCTGATGTCATAAAAATAATTAAATCATTAAAAAATGGCTTGCCTTTGTGAATAGCATAAAAACCTTCTGCTTCTTGTTTAGATAAATGCTTCATTTTTGCGGCAATAATTTTAAACCCAGAGTCTTCAAAACGACTATAAATTGCTCCAATAATATTTTTTGCTACTGCATCTGGTTTAATAATTGATAAGGTTTGCTCCATAATATATCCTAAAAAATTGTGTGATTTTACTCTATATCTATATAAAAAATATTAGTGATTATTTTAAAGAGTTTCTAAATATTCTATTTTTATCACGACTCCAATCTCTATCTTTTTGCACTGCTCGTTTATCGTGTTGCTTTTTACCCTTAGCAAGACCTAATGATAATTTAACTACTCCTGCCTGCCAATATAGTGATAATGGCACCGCTGTTATGCCCTTTTGGGTAATTTTTTCTATTATTAGTCGAATTTCTTTTTTGTGTAGTAGTAGTTTACGATTTCTTATAGGATCGGTATCAATATGACTAGATGCGGTTTTAAGCGGGGTTATATGAGCACCGAATAAAAATAATTCGCCATTTTTTAATAAAATATAACCTTCTTTTAATTGCACTTTTTTACTGCGTAAACTTTTTACCTCCCAACCCTCTAAACTAAGTCCAGCTTCTAAAGTTTCTGCTATAAAATAGTCATGTCTAGCTTTTTTATTTAAAACAATTATATTATTATTTTGTTTTTTTTGCTTTGCCATATTAAAAAATATTACTATATGTTTTTAAGACCTAAAATACATAAAATATCAAAAACTGCCATAGTTCCTTATTCTACCAATGATATGTTTAATTTAGTAAACGATATAAAAAATTATCCAAAATTTTTAAATTGGTGTATAAACAGTGATATTTTACAACAAACAACAACAGAAATTACTGCATCTATTACCGTAAACAAAGGAGTTATGACCGAAACATTTACTACTATTAATACCTTAGAACACAATAAAATAACTATGCGTCTAAAAGACGGCGTATTTAAAAAATTACACGGTGTATGGACTTTTACTGAATTAGGGAAGTTAGCTTCTAAGATTAGTTTAGATATGGAATTTAGTTTTAATAATAAATTACTAGATATTAGTATGTCCCCAATTTTTAGTAAAATAGCATCATCACAACTAGATGCTTTTACAATAAGGGCAAAAAATATTTATACTTAAAATGTAAAGAAATTTTTGCTTTATACAATTTCACAAGCCTCATCAAAATCTAATCTAGGTGAACGAGTGAATACTTTTGTGCTATCTCCGTAGCCAATACCACAAAGAAATATTGATTTTGTTTTACCATTAGGAAAGAATTCTTCATCCAAGCTTGCATTATTAAAGCCTCCCATAGGACCACATTCTAAGCCTATACTTCTAGTAGCTATTATAAAATAAGCACCTTGTAAAGTAGCATTCATACTAGCTGCTGATTTTATTTTCTCAGGATTACCGACAAACCAACTTTTAGCATCAGTATGAGGGAATAATTTTGGTAATTTTTCATAAAATTCGCTATCATAGGCAATAATAGCAACAGCAGGTGCAGTCATAGATTTTTCAATATTACCAGCGTCTAAGTGTGGTTTTAATCTTTTTTTTGCCTGTTTAGATTTAATAAAAGTAATTCTAACTGGGCAACAATTAGCAGCAGTAGGTGCAAATTTTAATAAATTATAAATTTGGCGTAATTGCTCATCATTTATTGTTTTATCTAACCAGCCATTTTGACTTCTAGCTGATAAAAATATGGTATCTAAACACTGTTTTGCAATCATATAAATTCTTATTCAGCAAGTTTATAATGATAATAAGTTGTATTTAGATATTCAACAACACTCATCTGCTCATCTGGGAACCAATTTATATTTAAGTTAGTAACACAAAAACTTACCTGAGAGCGTAATTTAAAATAGTTATTTACCTTTTTATCATCTCTAGTATAAAAACTCTCATCGTGCTGAAAAATATGACAATTAAGGCAGGATTCATCGTGTAATTGCTTGCCTTCTTCTATATCAGCATAAGCATTTACCATCATTAATATTACTAATAATATAAGTATTTTTTTCATATATTTGTTTCTAAATTATCAATCCTAAGCGATGCACTAGGATGGGAGTCATAAAATAATGAATAATATTTATTTGGTGTTAAAGTGCTAGCATTTTCTGTGTATAAACTAATAAGTGCTGATATAAGGTCTTGATTATTAGTGTGTTTAGCGGCAAAATTATCGGCTTCATATTCGTGTTTTCTTGATAAAAAATTATATATAGGACTAATAAGAAATATAAATACCGGTATTGTCAATAAAAATAATACCAAGGCTACATAATTACTAGGATTTGTTACCCCTAAACCATTATAAAACCAAGTCTGATTTATTAAATAGCCCAAAATAGCCAACAATAATAGCATCATTGTAAATGAAACAAACATTTTTTTTCTAACATGTTTGTGATGGAAATGCCCTAATTCATGGGCAATCACTGCCAATATTTGCTTGTGTGATAAATTTTTAAGTAAAGTATCAAAGAATACTATGCGTTTATTTTTACCAAAACCAGTAAAATAAGCATTGCCATGACTTGAGCGTTTTGAACCATCCATTACAAAAACACCGCTACTACTGAAACTGGTTTTAGTTAATAATGAGGTAATTTTTTCTGTTAATTCTTCATCTGCTAATGGACTAAATTTATTAAATATTGGTGCTATGTATTTAGGATAAATAAACAAAGTAATTAAAGATATAACTACAAATAATAACCAAACAAATAACCACCACAAATCACCGCTAATATTCATTAAATACAATACCATTAACACTATTGGGACACCAAATAATAGCGTTAAAAGTAATTCTTTTAATAAATCAACAATAAATGTTTTTTTAGTCATTTTATTAAAGCCAAAACTCTCTTCAATGCTAAATACTTTGTAATAAGAAAATGGCAATTCTAGTGCAGAACTAATTATCATAAAACTAATTATAAAACTAACTCCAAGTAATAATTCTGAACCAACAACAGTGCTTAAATAATTATCTAACAAATTAAAGCCGCCAAATAAAGTCCATAGTAAAATTAACAAAACTCCATAAGCTATTTCAATATAAGAAAAATTTATATTAGTTTTGTTATATTTTGCTGCTTTTTGGTGTTCTAACAATGATATTTTATCGCTAAATTTTTTAGGCACTTCGTTATAAGAATCGTTGATACTTAATGTTTGTATGTAGTTAAGATACCAAGATATTACTATAAATAATGTGGCAAATATTAAAAAAATTGTTGTAAATATATTAAAATCCATAGTTTTATCCTAATATTTTTTTAATCCAATGTTTTTTTGCATCAGGATTATTAAGTTTTTTTACTATATCAATTGGTGCTATTTTTGATATTAACCATCTAGGTAGTGGTGGATTCTCACTACTGCCACAACTTTTACCCAAGTCTTGTGGATGAAATATTTTCACAAATTCTGGGCTATCCAAACAATCAACATAAATCAGCCCGCAATATCTTTCTTTGTGTAAATCCTTTATTATATTATATATTTCTTCAAGTTTATTGGCTATATTAGCAGTAATTTTATCAGGGTGTTGTAATTTAGTGTCATAATAAAACCAATTCTGCGAGTTTTTCTTTAATTTAGCCCAAAAATCTTCAAAATTATCCCAGTGCATAATGCCTTGGTAGCGACTATGGAATTTATCAATAAAAATATGTTTATTTAACTCTGGCATGGGGAATATTAGGACTACTGGGATTAACAATAATAGTTTGCTTGCTAGGACTAATCATTAAGTCCATATCTTCTATAGGTACAGCACCTAGTAACACTTCATCACCTAAAACTAATGCCCCTACAAAACAAACACGATTTTCAAAAGCAACTTTAATCGGACCCGCATAAGGCACTTGCATACTTTTGCCATCAGCTAGAGTTATTTCTCGCATTGATTCGGTTTCTAATTGTATCTGCAAAGCAATATGTTGTGGAATACACAACATCAACGCACCAGTATCTACCAAGGCTTTTACTTGAATACTTTTTAATTTTTTATCTCTAGGATTACTGAGTTCTAAATTAGCAAAAATATGTCCCATAATTACATTAACTCTGTTTCAATTCTAGATAAAATGCTGTAATGTCTTCTGACTCATTCGATAAAACGAAATAATAAATATTTTTTCATTTTAGCACAATTATTCAATAGTAATACTAGGGAATTTAGCAACAGCTTTATCCTGTGCAGATAATTTAGCACTCATTTTTTTAGCTATATCGCGATAAATATTTGCTATTCTACCATTAGGATCATTAGCAACAGTAGGATTGCCTTCATCGGATGATAGACGAATTGAAATATCCAAAGGCAAAGCGCCCAAAAATTTAACTCCAGTCTCTTTTGCCATATTTTTACCACCATCTGTGCCAAATATTGGCTCTTGGTTGCCACATTTAGAACAAATATGTAAACTCATATTTTCAATAACGCCCAAAATTGGCACATTAACTTTTTCAAACATTTTTAAGCCTTTTCTAGCATCTAGTAGAGCAATATCTTGTGGGGTTGTTATAATTATGGCACCACTTACTGGTATTTTTTGTGATAAAGTAAGTTGAGTATCTCCTGTGCCTGGCGGTAGGTCAATAATCATATAATCTACACCACGCCAGATAGTATCTCTTAGCATTTGCTCTAGGGCTTGGGTTACCATAGGGCCACGCCAAATCATAGGCGATTGCTCATCTACTAAATAACCAATAGACATACTTTGCATATTATGCCCTAGAACAGGTAATAATCTACCCTCGGCTGTTGAGTCTGGTTTTTGATTATGAACGCCAAGCATTCTAGGCTGGCTAGGACCATAAATATCAGCATCTAATACTGCTACTTTTGCACCTTCTAATTGCAGTGCTAGTGCTAAATTAACAGCAGTAGTTGATTTACCAACGCCACCCTTGCCAGATGCTATGGCAATAACATTTTTAACACCATCAATAACATTAACACCTTTTTGCACACTATAACTGATGATTTTAGTAGTTATATCAATATCAACATTGCTAATATTTTCTTTTGCTAAGGCATCTTTAATAGTATTTTTTAACTCATTGTGATAACTTTTAGCAGGATAATTTAACTCTATTGCAATACTAAGCTTATTATTATCTATAATTACATCTTTAACAACTTTATTGCTTATTAAATCGTTATCGCTATTAACATCAATAACGCTAGCTAAAATATTATTAATTTGATTTTTATCCATAAAATATAAGTCCCTTAATTATTAAATTTTTTTATAATTATATCTTAAATTCAAGGGTGTTATTTATAATTTTATTATGGTTGTTCAGAGACTCCTTTATCTATGTCTGCATAATATTCTGCTAATCTTTGTAATTGTTTGTCGCTTAAAGACTTAGTCATAGCGTTCATACGCACCTCTTTACGCGAATTATTTTTATAAGCTCTTAATGCACTTAATAGATAAACTTTATTTTGTCTAGCAATATTAGGATATTCATCTTTGGTGCTGATGCCATCCTTACCATGGCAAACACTACAAGCCCTAATCAATCTTTTATGCTCTTTTATTGCTGTTTCTGGGTCTAAATAAACTTCAAGTAAACGGTTACCCTCTTTTTCTACCTCATCAATCTTAGAAAAATTTACTGATGATTTAATTTTAATACTAGGCATACTATAAACAGTCTTAATATCATTCATAGTTACTACTGGGACTTTTATTTTATCTTTACCTAATAAATGATCAACAAAATGCTGTGAGAAAGAGCGATAATTTAGTTTTGTGCGAATTTGCAACTCTGTTGTGCCTTTTGGCACATTAAACGCATAATTACCATACTGATGCCCCTTTGGTGGGATAGTTGTTCTTCTTTCAAAACGCTGGACAGTCCAAATATATTGTGCAGGTTTGCCATCTTTATCAACCGCATAGGACTTAAACATAGTAGCATTTTTATCTACTTCATTATGCTCATCTATGCCACCTGATTGAAATATAATCTTACCGTCTTGGTCTGTTACTTTAATATACAACCACAGTTCACGAATAAAGGTTAAACTAGTAGGTATATGATGCCCTGCTCGCTTATTGGTAACTTTGACAATAAGATTATGTAATGCACCTTGTCCTTTAACATTATTTAGTTTTACTTCTAACTCGGCAGCAGAACGCAAGCGTTTAATAGCAATCAAACTATGTGTATAAGAATCTGGATCGCCCAACTCAGCGGTAATAACTGAATTACCACCAACAAATGCATGTCCGTGAATTAACTCTCTATCTTTCTTAGCACCAATAGCTGCCTTTCCTGCTAAACCATGATTTTTAAGTGCTTTTGCTGGTTTTAACTCATCCGCTACACGAACAGCAGTTTCTACTGGCACCATATGACAATCTTGGCATTGAACATTATTTTGAGCATAGACAGAATACTTCCATTCATCATAAGTTCTCTCTAAGGGAAATTGATTAATTGGATTAAAAATATTATGGCAATTACCGCAAAAAGCAGATTGTGTATGATGCTCGGAATAAGTAGTTTTATGATAAGGAGATACAGAGTTTTTTAGAGGACCTCGTTTAATTTTACCAGGAGATGAAATATAAGAGCCATTGCCGTGCTCTATAACTTTTGAATTTTGAAAACTTGAGCCTGAAATAGTATGACAAACATCACAAGACACCCCTTGCTTGGCAATAGCAGGTGCTTCAAAACCACCGTGTTTGCCTAATTTTGGGTTAAATTTAATAGCATCGGCTAACATACCAACGGGACTATGACAGCCAGCACATAGTTTACTAATATTACCTCCTACTTGTTTTTCTGCAAGTGCCCATTCTGCCTGAAATATTGGATCTGTAAATGAATTAGCATGCATAGAGCCTTTCCACCCTTGATACTGGGTAGTATGACAACTGCCACAAATCTCTGGATTCTCCCAGTCATTAACCGATATTTTTTTATGCTCTAAAACATTAGCTAATTTTGCTAAAGATGGGGCATTTGGCGTTTGTTTAGTAGGCGTAATAGTATTAGCAATAGTTTTAAAATTGTCTGTGTTATTATTACTATAAGCACTAATAAAAAATGGGGCAATAAGTAAAAATAAAATAGTAATATTTATGCGAACATTCATTTATTTAATTTCCCGGCAAACTAGAAAAATAAGCAGCTAAATTAGCAATATCTTTATCATTTAACGCACCAACCATCGCTTTCATAATAGGATCATTACGAATACCATCTCTATACGATGAAATAGCACTAATAAGATATGTTTGTTTTTGTCCAGCTAAATTTGGAAAATTAGGTGCAACTGCAATACCATTTACCCCATGACAAGAGACACAAGTAATAGCCTTTGCTTTGCCTGCTTGAATATCACCAAGGGCAAATAATGACAAAGAAAATAATAGCACAAATAAACTTATTATAATCTTGTGTAATAAAAACTTTTGCATAATTTTTTTTTCTTATTTAAATTTTTAAAAATGTAATTATACTAAATAGTTACTTGAAATACCAACATATAAGTAGAATTAATTTTAAATAGTATTTTTTTTATAAAAAATATGGTAAAAATTATATACATATTTATTTTATACAGTTTGGTATAATCACTATCAATGCAAACTCTAAAATACAATCTTAATAAAAATATAGTTATTAGTAAATTTAGTCAAATAGATTTATCAAGATTATGCCAATATGTTACAGAAAAGAAGTTTAAATCTGGTGATAAAATATTTTCTATCAATGATGATATTAATGATTATTATTTAATTAAATCTGGCTCTGTTGATATTATATCTGAATCTGGGCAAGTTAATCATATATACGAAAACGAATCTTTTGGAGATGAGGGTATTATAGGTTTTAACTTTGCTATTTCTAATGCGGTTGCTAACTCTAATTGCGAAGTAATACTTATAAATAAAGAGTTTATTGCTAATGCAGAATCGTTTCAACAAGAAAAAAAATGGGCATATAATAATTTATTACGCAATATTGGTAAAAAATACGATATTGAGTCGGAGAAAATAAAATCTAAATCTGCCAACTATTCTGCATCTGTTTTTGGTTGGACAATGAGCGTTATTATGCCTATATTAGCAATATACGGTCTATCATTATTAGATTATCCGCCAACTAAAACCCAATCATTATTAATATATATATTCCTATCAGCACTATCTATGTGGACTTTTAAATTGGTGCCTGAATTTGTGCCAGCACTTTATTTATTACTAGGAATGGTATTGCTCTCATTAGCACCAAGCGGAGTGGTACTAAGTGGATTTTATTCTGATGCTTTCTTTTTAGCAATATCTCTGTCAATACTAGGGGTTATCATTAGTATATCTGGGTTAAGTTATAGAGTTCTACTACATTTGTTTAGATTTGGTAGCAATAGTGGTGCTTGGCGACATTTTGCACTATTTTTATCAGGTGCTTTAATAACTCCAGTAATACCTAGTGCCAACGGTAGAGTAAATATTTTATATCCATTATTTGGAGAAACATTATCATTATACAAAATCAAAAAAGGCACTCTGGAATACCAAAGATTAGTCGCTTCAACCTTAGGCGGCATAAGTTTATTATCACCTATATTCTTAACTAGCAAATCTATAAACTTGTTAGCATTAGGAATGCTATCAACACAAGATCAATACAATTTTCAATTTTATTATTGGTTTGTATCTGCTTCTGTTGTAGGTATTGTTATGTTGTTATTTTATGCTTTTTTTAGTTGGTTTTTATTTCGTAATGACCAAGTTAATACCATTAATGTTGACTTTTTAAAAATTCAACTTGATATTTTAGGCAGAATTAGCACAGAAGAGATTTTTGCCATTATTTCGATATTATTATTTGCTGTTATTGTATTTACTAGTAGTATTCATAATCTACAAGTATCGTGGCTAGCTATGTTATTAGCAATTTTTTTATTTATATTAGGAGTGTTAAAAAGACAAAATTTTAATCATTCTATTGATTGGGATTTTTTAATATTTTTATCATCATTATTGGGTTTTGCCAATACTATGAGTTATTTAGGTTTAGATGTTTGGATAAATCATTATACTGGTTGGATAGTTGACATAATGGACTCCCATTTTATTGAGTTTATTGCTATATTAGCAGTAGTAACCTTTATACTTAGATTGTTTTTACCAATTAATATAGCAGTAATATTATTAGCAAGTATTCTAATTCCTGTTGCAGGTAATACTAATATTAGTCCTTGGTTAGTTGTTTTTATTGTGCTATTATTCTCAGAAAGTTATACTTATAATTTTAGTGCTTCTTATGTTATGCAGTTTATATCATTAGCTAATGATGTAAAGGTTTATCCTCGTTTAATATTATTACAAATAATTATTTATATTGTAAAATTTATAGCAATAATTATATCTATACCATTTTGGATATATCTAGGTATTTTAGTGGTATGATTAAATACTAAAAATTATATAAAAATAACTTTTTAATAAACAACTAATTATGCAAAGTATTCAGGTAGATAAAAAAATAATAGGACCTATAATATTTATAATATTTAGTATTTTATTTTTGTATTCTATCATATCAAGCACACCTAAAATATTAATACTACATAGTTATGACTCAGGATATATCTGGACTCATATTATTGACAAATCTTTGTATTCAGAACTAAAAAAACGCCAAGGTTTAAGAACAAGGTTTTTTTATATGAATAGCAAGTTTATTTATAATAAAGCCACAGAAATATCAACGCAAAAAGTAATAGAACAATATGATCCAGACTTAATAATTGCCTTTGATGATAATGCCCAAAAATTTTTATCAAGATACTATCTAAACTCTGGTATTAAGATAATATTTGCTGGTGTTAATGGTGGTGTAGAACAATACAATTATATAGGTAATAAAAATATTACTGGTATTTTTGAGAGAAAACCAGTGCAAGGAATACTATTTATATTAAGACAGTTAAACTATCATCACGAAGAGCATGATAGGGAAAATTTAATGTTTCTAGTAGATTCTAGTGCATCTAGCAAAAAAGATATTAACTTTTTAAAATCTAAGGATTGGAAAGAATTTTCATTTATATCTAAGTCAGTAACTACATTTGATGAATGGAAACAGCAAATATTTAGTTTAAAACCAAATAATATTGACTATTTATTGTTATCAGGTTACCGTAAATTAGTTACTGGCGAACAAGATGGCATTACCCAATATGCTAGTTATAAAGAAGTAGTTAAATGGACCAATGAAAATGTCAACATACCAATTCTTGCACTAAATATTTTTGCAGCTGAAGATGGATTGCCATTAGCTATTGGTAGTTCTGCTTATGAACAGGTTAGCACAGCTTTAGAAATGGCAGATAAAATTTTTAATAAAAATACCTATCCCGGAAATATTCCTTATGAATATCCTAAGTTTTACAGCGTAAGTATCAATAAAACATCAATGTTAAAGGCAAAATATGCCATACCTAGTTTTTTAGAGTCTTTTGCAGGCTCATCACACAATATTTATGAGTAGTAGAAAAATCTTGGTAACATCGGCATTGCCATACGCCAATGGCGAGATACATTTGGGACATTTATTAGAATATATTCAAAGTGATATTTGGGTTAGGTTCCAACGCCTTATAGGTAATGAATGTTATTTTATTTGTGCAGATGATGCCCACGGCAGTGCTATTATGTTAAAAGCACAAGAAATGGGCATAGACCCAGAGCAGTTAATAGCACAAGTTAGTATTAGACACCAGCAAGATTTTGCTGATTTTAATATCAAATTTAGTCATTATCATTCTACTCATAGTATTGAAAATAAAACTATAGCTAGTGATATTTATCTCAAACTACAACAAGGTGGATACATAAAAAAACGCACTATATCTCAGGCGTTTGATATTGAGAAAAATATGTTTTTACCTGATAGGTTTATCAAAGGACAGTGTCCTAAGTGCAACTCTAAAAACCAATATGGTGATAATTGTGAAGAGTGTGGTGCTACTTATAATTCAGAGGACTTAATAAACCCTAAATCTGTATTATCAAATACCAAACCCATTAGCAAAAAATCAGAGCATTATTTTTTTGACCTACCACAATTTAAAAATAAATTACAACAATGGACTAAAAAAGGTCATCTACAAGAGCAAATTAGCAATAAATTACATGAATGGTTTACAAGTGGCTTAATGGATTGGAATATTTCTCGTGATGCCCCTTATTTTGGTTTTAAAATTCCAAATACAAAAGACAAATATTTTTATGTTTGGCTTGATGCACCTATTGGTTATTTAGCTAGTTTTAAAAAATTATGCGGATTAAAAAATATAGATTTTGATGAATTTTGGCACAAAGATTCAACAGCAGAAATTTACCATTTTATAGGCAAAGATATTATATACTTTCATGCCCTATTTTGGCCAGCTATACTAATGGCTATAGGTTATAAAACACCAAATGCAATTTTTGCTCATGGATTTTTAAGTATTAATGGGCAAAAAATGAGTAAATCAAGAGGCACTTTTATTACTGCTAGAACATATCTTAATTACCTAAATCCAGAATATTTGCGTTATTATTATGCTTATAAATTATCAGCAAAAATAGATGATATAGACCTTAATTTAGCTGATTTTAAGCAAAGAGTAAATTCTGATATTATTGGTAAAATTGCTAATATAGCAAGTAGATGTGCAGGATTTATAATAAAAAAATTTAATTATCAACTAGCAGATAATATAGATGATATTAATCTTTATAATAAATTTATATCTCACAAAGATAACATAACTAAACTTTACCAAGCTAGAGAATATTCTCAGGTAATGCGTATAGTTATGCAACTTGCAGATATGGCTAATAAATACATTGATACCAATAAACCGTGGCAGATAATCAAAGATAAAACTTTAATAAATAAAGCCCATAGTGTAACAAGTATGGGTTTAAATTTATTTAGGGTTTTAATTACTTATTTAGCACCAGTTTTACCTGATATGGCACTAAAATCATTTAATTTTCTAAATACCAATCTAAACTGGGCAGATATAGATAAACCTTTAATTAATACTACAATTAACGATTTTTCTCCACTAATAACTAGAGTAGAAGACCACAGTATTGATAGTATAATCCAAGATAGCAAATAAATTATTGGTATAGACCTTGCCTATGCTATAAATATTTTTCTAGGAGAGATGTCAGAGTGGTCGAATGAGCACGCTTGGAAAGCGTGTGAGCTTTTAACAGCTCCGAGGGTTCAAATCCCTCTCTCTCCACCATTTAAAATACTTTAACATATCTTAAAAAGTTCGTTTAAGCATTATATATTAAGCATTTTATTGTATTGTAGAGTTTTATTAAATTTTAGATCCTGTGCATTGTACAGGATATTTTTAGTCCATAAAAATAATACAAAATCTTTATAAACTCAGAAATATATTACACTTTTGTTTGTCTGCTTAGGGAGTCTCTGAACAACCCTAAAAATTTATTACTAAGTCCTATAGGGTAAGGCTTTAAGAGCATTTCTTCTTTGTTATTATTTTTTATGTTAGCAACAAGTAGCACTGCAAAATAATGCCTTGAACAAATACTCTTAAAAGCCTTACATAATTTTATTAGGGTTAATCAGAGGTTCTTAAGTCAATGAATTCTATTTGTAATTATATGATATTTTATATATAAGTATTTGATAAAACATATATTTTACTATATTTAATGTAAGTTTTATTAATTTTGTGGGTTTTTATTTTTAACAGCCCCTTGATATAAAATTTTTTGTGCTATAATAATAATATGTGTGTAGGTATTCCTGGAAAAATTATTAAAATTACCAATCCAAAAACCAAGTTAGCAATGGTTGATGTTTCTGGGGTAAAAAGGGAAATAAATATAGCTTGTATAGTGGATAAAGAGCATTCGGTAAATGAGATTGTTGCATGGCAACAAAGAATAGATAAAAATCTGCTCACTATGTGCGTACACTGTTTATAGATGAGATTTTTTCATTCAAAATGTTTGTGTTTGAGGCATAAAATACAGTTCTTAGTGCCTCTAAGAGTTATTGTGTGCGTAGCACTGTTTACAGTTGTTTTCATTATTTTATAACGACTATGTGCATAATGTTGCTTATAGGAATATTGCTTTTTACATTTAAAAACTGGGGTATTTTGGTATAAGTATTTTGGTATAAGTCTTGCCTATACCATTTTGGGTTGCCGTGCAATAGTTTTTATATATTACTTTAGGGATATATTAAATATCACTATATTTTTACAAAAAAATATCTTTATTTGTGAAATGAGTATATAATGGTCACTAATTGTTGTTATATTTATTCAATATTCCATATAGGAGAGACAAAAATGGCTAGTAAATTATATAATACTCCAAATTTAGACGAATTAGAAAATGGACCATGGCCTTCATTTGTAACAGGTCTTAAAAGATTAGCAAATGATGAGCATTCTGGTGCTGGTATGGCAAGAGATGTCTTAGCGACGCTAGAAACATCTTATGTTACTAAAAAAGGTTATTGGAAAGGTGGCACTGTTGGTGTAATAGGTTATGGCGGTGGTATTATTCCTCGTTTTAATGAGCTTAAAAATGAAGATGGTGGTTATAAATTTAAAGACGCTGGTGAGTTTCATACTTTGCGAGTCCAACCCCCAGCAGGTATGCACTATAGTTCTAAATTATTAAGGGATTTATGTGATATATTTGTAGATAATGGTGGCTCTGGTTTAATAGGTATGCACGGGCAATCAGGCGATATAATGTTTCAAGGTGCTGATGAAAAAGGTGTGCAAAAAGTCTTTAACGCATTAAATGATTATGGCTTTGACTTGGGCGGTGCTGGTCCTGCTGTTAGAACTGGTATGTCTTGTGTTGGTGCGTCTCGTTGTGAAATGTCTAACGCTAATGAAATGGCATTGCATCGCACATTGGTTAATGCATTTTTAGATGATATGCATAGACCTGCCCTACCCTATAAATTCAAATTTAAAGTATCAGGTTGTGCAAATGATTGTATGAATTCTGTTGAGCGTTCAGATATGTCTGTGATTGGCACTTGGAGAGATGATATTAAAATCAACGCAGATGCTTGGAATAAAATGGTTACTGACAAAGGGCGTGATTATGTAATTGATAATATTACCTCTCGTTGCCCAACTCAATGTATGTCACTAAACGAAGACAATTCTTTGACAATTGATAATAAAAACTGTGTTAAATGTATGCATTGTTTAAATGCTACCTCACCATTATCAGAGCAATACTCTGGCAATGCTAAAGATGGTGCAATTTTAGCAACTGGCGATGATAAAGGAGTTACTATTATAATGGGTGGTAAACGCACCTTAAAAATTGGTGATTTATTTGGCACTGTAATTGTTCCTTTTATGAAAATGGATAGCGAAGAAGACTACGAGGCTATCACAGAAATTGCTGAAAATACTATTGACTTTTTCGCTGAAAATGCCCTAGAACACGAAAGAACAGGTGAAATGATTGAGCGAATTGGTTTGGTTAATTTCTTAGAAGGTATTGGCGTTAATATTGACCCTAATATGATTAATAGTCCACGATATATGTCTTATGTTCGTATGGATACTTGGGATGAAGAAGCGATTAAATGGTTTGATAGTAAAGCAGAAGTTAATGCTTAAATTTAGTATAGATTTATAGCTTTTTTGCTAATTTTTACTAAAATAGTTATACAAAACCCAATCATAAATAGCAATAAAATTTAACCAAGGCGGTAGTTACAAAACTACCTTCTTACTCGTAAAATTTACTAATAAATATAGGAGACTATAATGGCTGAAGTAAGAATGCCAATTGAATCAGGTGTGCCTGATGCGATTCAATATATGCACCCAACAATGAGAAGAAACTTTGCCCAATGGGCTTATCATTCTCGTCCTCGTCCTGGTGTTTTAAAACACACTTCTAAAAATAATGAAAGAATTTGGACTGTTCGTTGTGGCACACAAAGGCAAATGGATGTCTATACAATCAAAAAACTAGCAGACATTGCCGATAAGTATGGTGATGGCTATATTCGTTTTACCATTCGCTCAAATGTTGAGTATATGGTAGATAAAGAGGAAAAGGTTGCACCGCTAATTAAAAAATTAGAAGCAGAAGGCTTTCCAGTAGGTGGCACAGGTCCAACTGTTTCAATGATTTCTCATACCCAAGGTTGGTTACATTGTGATATTCCCGGAACTGATGCATCAGGTGTTGTCAAAGCCTTAATGGATGAGTTGATTGATGAATATCGTGTTGAAGAAATGCCTAATCGTGTGCATATGACTACCTCTTGTTGTCAAGTTAACTGTGGTGGGCATGGTGATATTGCAATAAATATTCAACATACCAAACCACCTAAAATTAATCATGACTTAGTAGCTAATGTTTGTGAAAGACCAACGGTTGTTGCTAGGTGTCCTGTTGCTGCTATTCGTCCAGCAATTGTTAATGGTAAGCCAACGCTAGAAGTTGATGAAAAAAAATGTATTTGTTGTGGTGCTTGCTATCCACCTTGTCCACCAATGCAAATCAATGATCCAGAGGCCTCTAAGTTAGCTGTTTGGGTTGGTGGTAAGCATTCAAATGCTCGCAGTAAACCGTCTTTTCAAAAATTAGTAGCATCGGGTATTCCAAATAATCCACCAAGATGGCCAGAAGCTGCCGCTATTGTTAAACAAATTTTATCTGTTTATAAAACAGACGCCAAAGATTGGGAGCGAGTTGGTGAATGGGTTGATAGAATTGGATGGCCAGCATTCTTTGAAAAAACAGGCTTGCCATTTACTAAATTTCATATTTCTGATTGGAAGGGAACACGGCACCAATTAAACTCTTCTGCCTATATTCGTTTTTAATTACTAATGAAAATATCTATCCAGATAAATGAGGGTCCATATCAACATCAGGCCTCTGATAGTGCATATCAATTTGCTAAAGCAGCAATAGAGGCGGGACATAAAATTTTTAGAGTGTTTTTCTATCACGATGGTGTTAATAACGCCTCTCGTTTTATGCTACCACCACAAGATGACCGTAATATTGTAAACCAATGGGCTGAATTGGGTATTAAAAATAATAATGGTGAGCCTGAACTTGTAGTTTGTGTAGCAGCAGCACTTCGTCGTGGTATGTTAGACGAATCTGAGGCAAGTAAAAATGGTATTAAAGGTAATAATATTCATCCAGCATTCCGTATTTCTGGTTTAGGTCAGTTAATTGAAGCTGGAATTCAATCAGATAGATTGGTGGTGTTTGGAGACTAAAATGGCAACAAAAAAATTTTTGTATTTAAATAGAAAAGCACCATATGGCACTGTTTATGCGTTAGAATCCTTAGAGGTAGTGCTAATTGCCGCTGCTTTTGAACAAGATGTTAGCCTAGCATTTGTTGATGATGGTGTTTATCAAATTACCAAAGGACAAAAAACCCAAGGCGTGGGTATGAAAAATTTCTCAAACACCTATAATGCTTTGGGCGATTATGATATTAATAAAATGTATGTTTCGCAAGAATCTTTGAATGAAAGAGGTTTAACCCAAGATGACTTAATGGACTTGGTTTATGAAGATGAAGATGATAATTGGGCAGAAAAGCCATCAATTAAAGTTGTCCCTAACGAAGAATTATCTAAAATTATGGCAGAACAAGACATTGTATTAAGTTTTTAATAATTATAATATGTTACATACAGTAAATAAATCACCTTTTGAACGAAATTCATTGCAGACTTGTATTGCTAATTTAGATGATAAAGGCGTCATTTTATTAATTGAAGATGGAGTAATAGGTGCAACTAACACCGATAAATCATTTTTAATATCAGAACTAGCATCATCAGGTAGAGTTTATGCTCTAACTGCTGACTTAGAAGCCAGGGGTATTGCTGATAAAGTAATAGATGGTATTAAATTAGTGGACTACAAAGATTTTGTAGATTTAGTTATAGAGCATAAGTCTAGTGCTTCTTGGCTCTAATTTTTTTAAAAATAGGAGAATAAATATGTCTAGTATCGCGGTTAATGGTAAAGATATTGCAGTTGATGAAGAAGGTTTTTTAACACAATTAACAGATTGGACGCCAGATGTTGCTAATGCTATGTCTGCAAAAGATGACCTAGAATTAACAGAAGAACACTGGAATATAATAAACTTTTTGCGTGAGTATTATGAAGAATATCAGATTGCACCAGCTGTTCGTGTTTTAACTAAGGCTATTGGTAAAAAATTTGGTAAAGATAAAGGTAATTCAAAATACCTATATACCTTATTTCAATATGGTCCTGGTAAACAAGGTTGTCGTTATGCTGGTTTACCAAAACCAACAGGGTGTATTTAGTTATTTGATATAAATTAAGACTAAACTGCTTTAAAAACTTAGGAGTTTATAATCTAGTTAAGTCTAATAAATTTAAACTCTTAAAACTAAATATTAATGTATAGACTGGAACAACTATTAGAAATATTAGATAATAGTTGTAATTTTGCTTGTTATTAGTCTTAATAAAATAATCTTATTTGGAATATTGCATATTTAAAAAAATTCTATGACTAATTTTAGTATTTTCTTTACTATTTTATTCTATATTGTTATAACAGTATTTATTGTAGGCTTATTCTTAAAAATTAAACAATATGCTACAATACCAGCGCCTCTAAGAATCCCAGTAGCGCCAGCACCTTTAACAAAAACTGGTGTTGTTATGCGTATGATAAGAGAGGTAACGATTTTTGAAAGTTTGTTTAAGGCTAATAAATGGACTTGGCTGTTTGGATTTTTATTTCATTTTGGGTTATTATTAGTTGTAATACACCATATCCGTTTATTTTGGCCCGGTGAAACTCCTAGTTTATTATTATTAGCGCAGCCTTTTAAATACGCTGCGTTTGCAATGCTTATTGGTTTATCAGGTTTATTGGTGCGAAGAATTTTTTTAGATAGAGTGCGTTATATATCTGCACCTTCTGATTATTTATTGTTAGTGTTATTATTAGTTATTGGTGTTAGTGGTTTTATTATGACTTTTACTGATAATCATACCAATGTTATTGCTGTTAAACAATTTGCATCTGGCTTATTAAATTTTAGTTGGTCAAATATTCCTAGTGATTTGTATTTAATTGTGCATTTATTGGCTGTTTTTATTTTGATAGCAATATTTCCTATTTCAAAATTACTACACGCACCGGGTATTTTCTTTTCACCAACGCTAAACCAAGTTGATGATGCCCGTAAAAAACGCCATATTGCACCGTGGGCATTAAAACAAGAAACAAATCATGATGTTAAATTATCACATACAATGGGTAAGGATGAATAATAATGGCAACAGATGATTTTAAAACTCCAAAACTTGCTACTTACTTAGAAATACCAAACATTAAGCCTGATGCTATGAAGGGTGATGGTCCTTTTAAATCATCAGAAGAATTCCAAAAACCACTGGGATTCCCAGGTGAGAAAATAGATAACTGGCAACAGGTTGCTGTTGATAAATTAGGCGAAATAAAAAATAAATATCGCTCAGTGCAGGTTTTTTTAGATAGTTGTGTGAAATGTGGTGCTTGCACAGATAAATGCCATTATTATCTAGGCTCATCGGATCCTAAAAATATGCCAGTAGCAAGACAAGACCTATTACGAAGTGTTTACCGCCGTCATTATACTTTTGCTGGTAAATATTTTCCAAAATTAGTTGGTGCAAAAGAGCTAGATGATGAGATGTTAGATGATTGGTATAATTATTACCATCAATGCTCACAGTGTAGGCGTTGTTCGGTTTTTTGTCCCTACGGCATTGATACTGCTGAAATATCAATGGCAGCTAGAGAGATTATGGATACTGTTGGTGTTGGACAAAAATATTGTAATCAAATCTTAGGCAAGGTAATGACTATTGGTAATAATTTAGGTTTACCAGAGCCAGCATTAAGGCATACCTTAGAAGACTTAGAAGAAGAAATAGAAGAAGAAACAGGACTTGCAATTAAATACCCACTTGATGTCAAAGGTGCGGAAATTTTACTAATTACCCCATCAGCTGACTTTTTTGCTGAGCCTCATATTGACGGATTGATTGGTTATGGTAAGGTATTTTATCAAGACGGAGTTAGTTGGACACTAAGCTCTTATGCCTCAGAAGGTGCTAATTTTGGTATGTTTATAGGTAGTTATGATGTAATGCGAGCTGGTGCACTAAGAATACGAAAAGCCGCACTTGAGCTGGGTGCTAGGCGAATTATTGTTGGCGAATGTGGGCATGCTTGGCGTGTGGCTTATAGTTTTTGGAATACATTATCAGGTATTGGTAGTGGTGCTAATGATGAATATGCAATGAAATTACAACAGCAATTAGACCATAATTACCCACAACCACAACATATTATTGAATATACTTATAATCTAATACAAGAGGGTAAATTAAAGTTTGATAAAACTGCTAATGATGATAAAACAGTTACCTTCCACGATAGTTGTAATGTTGCCAGAGCAAGCAATATGGGCGGTATTAAAAACGGGCAGTTTATTTTACCAAGAGAGGTGCTAAAAGCAGTATGTAATAATTATGTTGATATGCAACGAGAAAGTATTATGGAATCAACATTTTGTTGTGGTGGTGGCGGTGGTTTGTTAACTGATGATTTAATGGAAGTGCGAATCAAAGGTGCTATGCCTAGAATGCAAGCCCTAAAAACCGTTGAAAAAACAGACGGTGTTAATACTTTGGTTGCAATTTGTGCTATTTGTAAGTCGCAATTTACTAAGGTGCTGCCTAAATACGACTTTGACCCTTATATGATAATGAGTGCCCACCAATTAGTTAGTGAGGCTATTATTTTAGATAAAGCAACTGATACAGATAATTAATAATAGGAGTTTTTATGCAAAAAAATGAATACAGAAATAACTGGAAAGGTGATAATCATACTTTTAGATTATTTAAAGATGAAGGCGATAATATGCAGGAAGTGTCTTGGGAGGAGAAAATATTTCAAGGTGATGAATCTCATAAATGCCCCACCTATGTTGCTCAAACTCCACCTTGTCAAGGCAGCTGCCCTAGTGGACACAATATTCGCGGTTGGTTAAATATTATCAATGAAATTGAAAAACCATCAGGCGATACTTCGTGGCAGGAATATGCTTTTATTCGTGCTACTGATGCTAATCCTTTTCCATCAATTATGGGGCGTGTTTGTCCAGCACCTTGCGAAGATGGATGTAATCGTAATGAAGTTGAGGATACCGTTGGTATTAACGCAGTTGAGCAATTTATTGGCGATAATGCTAGAAAAGAAGATTATAAATTTACAATTAGTGCTAAAGATACGCACAAAAAAGTTGCTATTATTGGTGGAGGTTGTGCTGGTCTAACTGCTGCATTACAACTGCGTCGTAAGGGTCATGCGGTAACTGTTTTTGAAAAACACCCTAAATTAGGTGGTATGATGCAATACGGTATTCCTGATTATCGTGTGCCTAGAGATGTGCTAGATTATGAGATAGAACGAATTTTAGCAACTGATATTGAGGTTAAATTAAATACCAAAGTTGGCAAAGATATTACTATAGAAGAATTAGAATCTAATTATGATGCAACGCTATTTGCAATGGGTGCTTGGGCCGGCAGAACACTACCTGTTCCAGGCGGTGATGTTAGTAATTGTGTATCTGGTGTTGCTTTTTTAGAAGCTTATTGTAAGGGCCGCTTAAAACATATTACTGGCAAGGTTATATGTATAGGTGGTGGTGACACTTCTATTGATGTAGTGTCGGTTGCTCGTCGTTTGGGTAATATTGGCTCTGTTGCTGATAAAGACCGTCCCGAGCATATTATTTTTGATGATACCGCACACGATGTGGTGGATACTTCTAAACGCCTAGGTGCTGATGTTTTACTAATGACTCGTTCAAGTATTGCTAATATGCCAGCTGCTGAGGAAGAAATTAATGATGCAAAAAGAGAAGGTGTAGAAATTCAAGGACAATTAAGTCCTGTAGAAGTAATTGTTGATAAAAAAACAGGTAGAGCAATTGCATTAAGAGTGCAGCGTCTAGAAGAAGATGGAAGCCCTATTGAAAATAGTGAATTTGATATTAAATGTGAATTAATAGTATCCGCTATTGGTCAAGGTTTAGAAACACAAGGTATTGATAAGTCTTTTTTTAATGACAGAGGTTTTATTGATGCTGATAAAAATTATCAAATTCCACAAAAAAAAGGATTTTTTGTTTGTGGAGATGCAATTCGCCCTCACCTGCTAACTACCGCTATTGGACAAGCAACAATTGCAGTTGATAGTATTCACGATTATATTAATAACAAAGAACAGAAAGCTAGACCAAAAGTAGATGTTCATCACTTTGATTTATTATCTAAATTAAAAGAATGGGATTTATCACCAGAAGAGTTTGATAACCAAGACGGTGATTTAAGAGGCACAGATGGTGCTAATTATGCTATTCATAATTACGAAGATCGTTCTAGTGCTTCTATTATTGCTAATGATGAATTATTTTTAGGGCATTTTGAGCATGAAAAAAGAAATACTAGAGGACATAAATTAATTAATTCTGATAATGTGCTAGGTAATTTTGAAGAAAGACTAGTTGGTTATAGTGAAGAAGAAGCAAAAAAAGAGTCTGGTCGTTGTATGAGTTGTGGCTTATGTTTTGAGTGCGATAATTGTGTAATGTATTGTCCGCAAGATGCTGTTTTTAAGGTTAAAAAACAAGAATCAACCTTAGGACGATATGTTGATACTGATTACGGCAAATGTATTGGTTGTCATATTTGTGCTGATGTTTGCCCAACTGGTTATATACAAATGGGGTTATAAAATTTGATAATATGAAATTAAATTTAAAACGCAAATTTTTGATACTAATAGCAATTACTTTGCTATGGGTAGCAAGTTTTGCACACAATAAGCCCCATGTATTACTAGGTTCACAAGCACATAAGAGCGGTATTAAAGGTGTTTGTAATGGCGATCCTGTTGCTTATATTATTAGGCAACACCCTAATTTACTAACCCATAAAAGAGATAAAGTATTAAGATTAGGTGCTAAAAAATCTAATCAATATTCACTACAAGGCTGTATTAATTGTCATGCTGTGCCTAAAAATACTACAAAAAATACCTATTATGCTATTAATGCATCAGGTCAATTTTGCGCAACTTGTCATGAAGAGACAGCTATTAGTTTAGATTGTTTCCAGTGTCATAGAACAACACCATATAATGGTAAGGGTTATTATCACAAAAATAATTAGAGGCAAAAAAATGAGTGCAATAAATCGCCGTGATTTTTTAAAAACAAGTAGTGCTGTTGTTGCTACAACTACTATTGCTAGTGGTGTAACTTTAAGAGCATTTGCAACTAAAAAAGCACAAGATGGGGTAACTAGTGACAAAAGATGGGGCATGTTAGTTGATACTGATAAATGTGCTTCTAATTGTAGTGCCTGTGTTGATGCGTGTAGTGATGAAAATGGTTGGGGTCATAAAGAGACTAAATCTGCAAATTTACAACAAGCATCTTGGATTAAAAAAGTCAAAGTCAAAGACAGAGCAACTAAAAAAGTTACTAATTTAGTCCTGATGTGCCAGCACTGTGAAAACCCACCTTGTGTTGATGTTTGCCCTACTAATGCTTCAATGAAAAGAGAGGATGGAATTGTCCTAGTTGATGCTCATCGTTGTATTGGTTGTCGTTATTGTATGTTGGCTTGCCCTTATGATGCTAGATCGTTTGTGCACGAAACTATTACCGAGCAAAAGCCTTATAGACCTAGAGGTAAAGGCACTGTTGAATCTTGCACATTATGTGTTCATAAGGTTGATAATAATGAACAACCAGCATGTGCTGATGCTTGTAGTGCAAAAAATCATCACGCTATATTATTTGGTGATTTATATGATTCTAATAGCGAAATTAGTAAACAATTAAAACAATATCCAAGCACTCAAATTAGAAATGATTTAAACCTAAACACTGGAATTAGATATACAAGTTTGTAATTAAACATGCAAAAATATTAAATAATGAAGGAAACTATATTTATCCAATTAGATGGTAATAGCAAAGGATATTATGCCTTATTAGCGTTTTTATCAGTATTTTTATTATTGGGTTTTATTGCCACTTTATATATTGAATACAATGGTCATTGGGTTACTAATATGAGTAATCGTGTAGTGTGGGGGGTGCCTCATGTATTTGCTATTTTTATGATTATTGCAGCATCTGGGGCACTAAATGTTGCATCTATTGCCTCAGTTTTTAATAAAAAGTTTTATAAACCTATGGTTAGATTATCAGGCTTATTAGCAATTTTATTATTAATTGGTGGTTTGACTATATTGGTGCTAGACTTAGGCAGACCTGATAGACTAATAATTGCTATGACTGATTACAACTTTAAATCTATTTTTGCTTGGAATATTATTTTATACACTGGATTTATAGCAATAGTTGCGGTGTATTTATGGTTTATGTTTGAAAGAAAAATGAATAAATACACCTCTAATGCAGGTATAGTAGCATTTGTATGGCGTATTATCCTAACAAGTGGTACTGGTTCAATTTTTGGATTTATAGTAGCCAGACAGGCTTATGATGGGGTATTTTTTGCTCCTATGTTTGTAGTAATGTCCTTTTCTTTTGGTTTGGCAGTATTTATTTTAGTATTATTAGCTAGTTATAAGTGGACTGGGCTTGAATTAGGTGAAGAAGTGGTTTTTAAACTAGCTAAATTACTGGGATTATTCGTTGCATCAGTTTTGTATTTAGTTATAGTTTATTATCTAGGTGCTCTATATTTAGCAGAAAATATAGCTGTAACTAATTTTGTATTATTATCTGATAATTTACATAATAAAATATTCTGGTATGGACAAATATTAATAGGCAGTTTAGCACCTTTGGTATTAAT
Source organism: Gammaproteobacteria bacterium (assembly GCA_965222825.1). Lineage (GTDB taxonomy): Bacteria > Pseudomonadota > Gammaproteobacteria > PS1 > Pseudothioglobaceae. Next base: position 291,847 of record OZ244964.1, read on the forward strand.
ATATCATAAGTCCCTTAGTAAAAATATATCTATGGTTGGCTTTGCATCAATATTGGTTATTATCGGTGGCTTTGCCCAATTATATGTGCTTATTATTTCTGGTCAAGAACTACCATTACAAATGTTCCAAGGTAAAGATATACTAATAGGCTGGCAATTAACCGAAGTTGCTTATTACCCATCAATAGTAGAAGTATTATTAGGCTTAGGTGGGGTATCTTTGGTATTTATATTATTGCTATTGGCAATGAAAATATTACCATTTTTACCCAAAGAGTTACCCAATGCATTGTTAAAACGCTAAATATAACAACAAACATAAGTAACACTTATGTTATGAGTCTATGTCCTGTGCTTTTTATTTATCAGCAACTAATAAATCATCTGGCAAAACCTTTGTTAGTTTGGGTTTATGTGCAGCACTTAGTAAAGATAATTATCAGGTGCAATCATTTAAAAAAGGCTTAGACTATATTGACCCTATATGGCTTTCTCTAGCTAGTAATAATCCTTGTATTAACTTAGATTTTTGGACTATGGATAAGCAGGAAATACTTGAGAAGTATCATAGTTATAATAAAAATGCTGATATTAGTATTGTTGAGGGTAATAAAGGACTCTACGATGGTTTAAGCGTTAAAGGTGGTGATAGCAACGCTGATATGGCAAAATTATTAAAACTAGCAATAGTTTTAGTAGTAGATTCAAGTGGCATTACAAGAGGAATAGCACCATTATTACAAGGTTATATTAATTTTGATAATAGTAATATTGTTGGGGTTATTTTAAATAAAATAGCAACTAATAGACACCAAACTAAATTAATTAATGCTATTGAATATTACACTGATTTAACAATATTTGGTGCTATTAAAAGAAATAGTCCTACTATTGAACAAAGACATTTAGGGCTAAAACCTGCTAATGAAAATAGCACTAATATTAGCAATAAAATTATTTTAGACGCTGCTAATAGCATTAAAGAGCAGGTTGATATTAAACATATATTAGCTAAAACGAAAGTTGTTAATAATTATATTGCTAATAGAAAAAAATTAGTCAAATTTAGCACTAATATTAGTATAGCAATAGCAAAAGATGAAGCATTTGGTTTTTATTATAATGATGACCTAGAAAAATTTAACCAACTTGGTGTTAATATTAAATATTTTAATGCAATAACAGATAAAAAATTACCTAAGACAGACGCTCTATTTCTTGGTGGAGGTTTCCCAGAAATTTATGCCCAAGAATTAGCAAAAAATAGCAGTTTATTATTAGATATTCGCACTAAAATCAAGCAAGGTATGCCAACTTATGCTGAATGTGGCGGACTAATGTATTTAAGCAATAATATTATTATAGGTAATAATAGTTTTGCTATGGTTGGTGCTATTGATGCTGATACTATTATGTGTAATAAACCAATAGGCAGAGGCTATGTCCAACTAGAAGCTAATAATAATCATATTTGGCATACTAATAATAAAAGTATTTACGCCCATGAGTTTCATTACTCTAAACTAATTAATATTAATGCTAACACAAAATACGCTTATAAGGTTTTACGAGGTTATGGTATAGATGGGCAAAATGATGGTATTATAGTTAATAATTTATTGGCTTGTTATACCCATATGCGTAATACTAATGCTAATAATTGGGTAAAAAACTTTATTGATTTTATAAACTTAAATATATAATGAAATATCTATTTATAGTATTTTTTGCTTTGCTTGTTAGTTGTGCTAACGCAAAAATAGTAGAACAAATTATTGAATATACCCATAATGGTGATAATCTAAAATCTTATATATATTATGATGATACCATAACAACAAAAATGCCAGTTGTTTTAGTAGCCCATGAATGGTGGGGATTAAATGATTATGCTAAATATAGAGCAAAAGAATTAGCAAAATTAGGCTATATTGGCTTTGCTATTGATATGTATGGTAATAATAAAATAACAAAACATGCTAAACAAGCAAAACAATGGATGCAAACCATAACCAAGAATAAAGATAATTGGAGAGATAGAGCAATATATGCATACCAATTAATAAAAAAACACAAGAAAGTTAATGCTAATAAAATTGCTGCTATAGGTTATTGTTTTGGTGGTGCTACTATATTACAAATGGCTTATAGTGGTATTGATTTAAAAGCTGTTATTAGCTTTCACGGCTCATTAATACCTGCTAGTTATGAACAAGCAAATAGTATAAAAGCCAGTATTTTAATAAATAATGGTGCAGATGATAAGTTTATAACTAACGATAGTATATATAAATTTCAAGAATCGTTAAAAGTTGCTGATATTGATTGGCAATTTATTAATTATGCCAATAGTAAGCATAGTTTTACTAATAAAAATGCTGATGAATACGCAAAAATTAATGCTATAAATAATTTAGCATACAATAAAAAAGCTGATAAACGCTCGTGGCTTGCTATGCAAAATTTACTAACAGAGGTTTTTTAATAAATAGTCTATAACCTAAATAATATTTAATGATAACTATTACTAAAAGAGCAGCAGAAGAAATAGCTCTATCGCTACATAACCCAGATTCTCAAGGCTTATTAATTCGTTTTGCAACAACTGTTAAAAATAATAATTTTAGTTATTTAATGGGTTTAGATAACAGACAAAATAATGATGTACATTTACAATCAAACGGCATTGAGTATATTGTTAATTATGGGCAAAAAAAACTATTAGATGGTATGGTTGTTGATTATGACGAAATTAATAAAGAACAAGGTTATTGCTTTATATTTATGAACCCTAATGACCCAAATTATAAAAAACCAGACAATAAATTAGCCCCTGATTATCATAAACTTAAAAATAAACATTGATTATCTGGTTAATGCCTTTATAGCCTGTAAAACATTATCTGAGCTAATATCTAACATACATTTATGATGCTTTAGTGGGCATACCCTTTGCATACACGGCTGACAAGGCAGAGATTTTTTAACTATTTTGCTATTTTTATTTTGCCATTGACTAGTTTGAATATCCCTTGTTGGTCCAAATATTGCCACAGTAGGAATACTAAAAGCTGCTGCTATGTGCATAGGACCACTATCTGAGGTGACAAATAAACTTAGCTGACTAATTTCATTAACTAAGGTATTAATATTTGTTTTAGCTGTTAAATTTTCATATTCTATATTATTAGCTCTTAGTTTTGTTGCTATTTGTTCTGCTAAAATTAACTCTTTGTGTGAGCCAAATATTTTAATTACATAACCCTTAGCCAGAGTCTTAGCAACATTTACAAAACCATCTATATGCCAACGCTTAGCATCGCCATAACTAGCGCCGGGATTTATACCTAGTATTTTTTTACTAGGTTTTTTTAACTTATCTTTTAAATATATTTTTATATTGCCAATTACTGGAGTGCTAATATTTAATGACTTGGTTATAAAATTACTATAAAGTTCTACCTGATGCGTAGTTTTATCATTTTTATTTTTAAATTGATAGTGATTATTAGATTGTATATTTTTTAACAAAAACCATGCTCTAAATGAGCTTCTAAATGATATTGCAGTATCAAAATTTCCTAAATTTTTTGCTATTTTATATAATTTGTAAAAAGACTTATTAATACTTATAGACTTGACAACATTAGGATGAAAACTAAACAAATCTAGTATATGTTTTTGTCCAATTATGATAATATTAACTTTATTATTTTTATCTTGGTAGTGTTTAATTATTAACTCTATAGCTGGTGTTGTCATAACGGCATCACCTAGCCATGTTGGTAGTTCAATTACAATATCCAAAATTAAAAAATACTCAAATAATGGTATAATACAGTATGGGTATGAAATTAGTATATTATTTAGCAATAATTACAATAATAGTTTTAATTATATTATTTGCTATAAGCAATAAAAAACCCCCAGCAATAACAACAGGTTATTTACTACCACAAGCAAAACCAATGCTTGGAAAGTTAAATTTTATAAATGATAATAAACAGCTTAGCGACTTAAAACAAATAGCAAAAAATAAATGGGCTTTGTTATATTTTGGCTATACTACTTGCCCTAGTATTTGTCCTGTAGAGATGGCTTTATTGAATAAAGTTGTTAAAAAAATGCAAAATGCAAAGCAATTACAGGTTGTTTTTGTATCTATTGACCCTAAACGAGACATAGGCAAACTAGATAATTATGCTCAGCAATTTAATAAAACATTCATAGGTCTTAGTGCTAAAGAAGATGATTTAGTAAATATTACCAAAGAATTAGGTGTTTATTACCAATATATAGCAATAAAAAAACGAACAACCCAAGACCATAGCAAGCACAAATATCATAATATGCAACAAGAAATAGACCACACTAGCAGTTTTATACTGCTTGATAAAAATATGAACTATGTAGTTGTTTTTACTACACCACATAATGTTAATAAATTAGCACAATCACTAGATGCTATTATTGATAATTAAATGTCAAAAAAAGTTATAATCGCTCTATCTGGCGGAGTAGACTCTTCTGTTTGTGCCCTACTACTTAAACAGCAAGGTTATGAAGTAGAGGCTTTATTTATGAAAAACTGGGAAGAAGATGATACAAAAAATAATTGTGCCTCTGCTAGTGATTTCACTGATGCTAGTAAAGTTGCTGATAAACTAAACATTAAATTACACAGTGTTAATTTTGCTAGTGAATACTGGGATAGTGTATTTAAAAACTTTATTGACGAACATAATAAAGGTCGAACTCCAAACCCTGATGTATTGTGTAATGAAAAAATTAAATTTAATACATTTTTAGATTATGCCCTAAAATTAGGTTGCGATAAAATTGCAACAGGGCATTATGCAAAAATAGTCCATAAAAATAACCAATATCAATTACTAAAAGCCAATGACCTAAGCAAAGACCAAAGTTATTTTTTACATAGATTAAACCAAAAACAATTAAGTTTAAGTTTATTTCCACTAGCTAATATACAAAAAAAGCAAGTGCGAGAAATTGCAAAACAACATAATTTAATAACTGCAAATAAAAAAGATAGCACTGGAATTTGTTTTATTGGCGAGAAAAATTTTAGCGATTTTTTAGCAAATTATATCACAAAAACTACTGGCGATATAGTTGATATAAAAGGTAATTTTATCAAAAAACACAGTGGCATGGCCTTTTATACCATAGGACAAAGAAAAGGTTTAAAAATAGGTGGCGGTCTTGGTAAAGATAATAAAGCTTGGTTTGTAATTGATAAAAATCCTAAAACAAATCAAATAATTGTAGCACAAGGTGAAAATAATTTACTGTATCACAAAAATATTAGTGCTTCTAATATCCACTGGATTAACAAACAAAAACAAAATACTATTAATTGTTATGCAAAAATTCGTTACCGACAAAAAGATCAAAAATGCACTATTAGCATAAAAAATGATTTAATAGATGTTAAATTTAGCCAAAAACAAAGAGCAATTACTCCTGGTCAATATGTAGTTTTTTACCAAAATCAGCAATGTCTAGGTGGTGCTGTTATTGATAATAGGTATTAAACATAAGTAAATTAGCATTTATTAGTGTTCTTTTTGTTGGACATTTAGTGATATAATTAGTGTTTTATAGTATAACTTATATATCTTTTTTATACATAGGCTCCTAATTAGATTTTGAATACGATAAAAACAAAAGTATTACCAATAAGAGTAAAATCATCGTCTATTATAGTTTGCACACCCAGCGATGAGCTTAGCATTAGAAATAAAATCACTCACTAAAAAATACCCTAACGGCACCAAGGCATTAAAAGACATTAATCTAACTATTAAGAAAAATGATTTTTTTGCCCTTTTAGGTCCAAATGGTGCTGGTAAAACTACTGCTATTCATATTATTTGTGGATTACTAGATAAAACATCTGGCAGTATATCAGTATTAGGGATAAATCAAGCACAAAATGCCAATAAAATTAAATCCTTAGTGGGAGTTATGGGACAAGAATTTAATTTTAGTCTATTTGAGCCTATTGAAGAAATTTTAATAAACCAAGCTGGTTATTATGGTATTAATAGAAAAAAAGCTAAATTAAGAGCACACGAATTATTAAAAAAAATGTATATATGGGATAAAAGAAAACAAATAGCAAAAAATCTATCAGGTGGTATGAAAAGAAGACTTATGTTAGCAAGATCTTTAATGCACAAACCAAAAATACTAATATTAGATGAGCCAACAGCTGGTGTTGATATTGAGATTAGACTAACAATGTGGCAATATTTAAAAGAATTAAACCAAGAAGGCACTACTATAATTCTTACTACTCATTATTTAGAAGAAGCAGAAAGAATGTGTAAAAATGTTGCTATTATTGACAACGGCAAACTATTATTACAAAGTGATATGAAAACGCTGCTAAAAAATGCAAAAAGCCAAATACTAATACTAGAAAGCAATAATAAAATTAGTCCAAATATCATTATTGACAGTTATAATTATAGTTATTTAGACGACTATTCTATAAAGGTAAATTTATATGCTAATCAAAGTATTAGCGAATTATTAAGTATTTTATACAAACAAAATGTTAATATTCAAAACATCCAACAAACACAAAATAAACTAGAAAATTTATTTATTAATTTGATAAAAAAATAATATGCTAATTACTATTTATACAACTATATTGGTAAAAGAAATACTAAGATTTATGCGTATTTGGATTCAAACCATACTACCGCCTATTATAGTAACTGCACTATATTTATTAATTTTTGGTGGTTTAATGGGCGATAGAATTGGTGATATGGATGGCATAAGATACATAGAGTATATATCACCTGGAGTTATACTAATGGCAGCAATAATGAATTCTTATTCTAACACTGTAAGCTCATTTTATTTGGTAAGATTTAATCGTAGTATTGAAGAAATTTTAGTATCTCCAACACCAAATTGGCTAATATTTGCTGGTTTTGTATCAGGAGGAATAGTAAGAGGAATTGTAGTAGGTATGACTGTTTTTATTGTTACCTGGTTATTTGTTGGCTTTAAAATGCCAAATGTAATGATATTTTTTTCAACTTTAATACTAACTACGGCATTGTTTTCAATAGCAGGCTTTATAAACGCTATATTTGCAAAATCTTTTGATGATATATCAATAGTGCCAAACTTTATTTTAATGCCGTTAATATATTTAGGAGGTATGTTTTACGATATAAAAATACTACCTGATTTTTGGCAAAGTGTATCTTTGTATAATCCTATTTTTTATATGATGGATGGTTTTCGTGCTAGTTTTTTTGCTAATCCTGTTGAGCCTATATGGTATTCACAAATGATATTAATAATTATGATTATTGTTTTAATAATTATTACTTTATTTATAATACCTAGAAGTAGATGGCATGCTTAGAATAATTTAAAAACATTATTGCATGCTAAATTATTTTACCATCAAACACAAAAACTGCCTCGCCTGTTGTACATATCTTGCCCTTATTTTTATATGATATTTTTAGCTCGCCACCTAGTAAATTAACCATAACACTTTCTGCTAATAAACCTAAACGCACTCCATAGACAACCCCAGCACAAGCACCACTAGCACAAGCTAAGGTCTCCCCTGCTCCTCTTTCATAAACTCTAAGTTTTACTTTGTTTGGAGTTATTATTTGCATAAAACCAACATTAATTTGTTTTGGAAAACGGCTGTCTTTTATTAGTTGCTTAGCTATTTTGTTAACATTTACTTTATTTATATCATCAACAATAAGTGTGCAATGTGGATTACCAACAGAGCAAACACCAAATTGCAAGCCCAATAAACTATAAGTTAATAATTCTTTATCAGCTATAAATGGTATATCTTTAGGTGTAAAAATAGCATAGCCCATATCTGCACTAACACTATTATCATTGTTTATGCTTAGTCCAATAACACTATTATTTGTGCTAATTTTTATTGCTCTTTTACTAGTTAGTCCTTTTGCTAATACAAACCTAGCAAAACACCTAGCACCATTACCGCATTGAGATACCTCAGAACCATCAGCATTAAAAATACTATAATTAAAATCAATGTCCTCACTACTAGGACTGCCAACCACTAACATCTGGTCAAAACCAACACCTAAATTACGATTGGCTAATTTGATAATCTCATTTTTAGTAAATTTATATTTGCCTTTTGTATTATCAATGATAATAAAATCATTGCCTAAGGCGTGCATTTTTGTAAAATTTAATTCTTTCATAGCTAACAAATGTTAAAATAGTTTTCTTTTTTTATAAAAACAGGATAATTATATTATACAATTATAATGTATCTAACCTTATAGTATATGCAACAACTAACACCAAAACAAATTGTTAAAGAACTCAATAAACACATAGTGGGACAACAAGAAGCCAAAAAATCTGTTGCTATTGCTCTTAGAAATAGATGGCGTAGAATGCAAACAACAGATGATATTAAAAAGGAAATAACCCCAAAAAATATCCTAATGATAGGTCCAACAGGGGTAGGTAAAACTGAAATAGCCAGAAGATTATCTAAATTAGTAAATGCCCCATTTTTAAAAGTAGAGGCAACAAAATTTACCGAAGTTGGCTATGTTGGTAAAGAAGTTGATTCTATTATTCGCGATCTAACAGAGGTTGCATTTAAACAAGAACGCAATATAGCACTAAAAAAATCACACAAACAAGCACGCAAAAATGCTATTGAAAGAGTGCTAAATATTTTATTGCCTAGTGCAACTAACAATGATCCTGAGGAAGTAGAAAAACAGCAAAAAACTCGTGATAAATTTGCAAAGAAAATCCTATCGGGTGAGTTGGATGACAAAATGATTGAGGCGGATATTGAAGCACCGCAGGCAAAAGTAGAGATACTAGGTCCTGATGGCTTTGATGAAATGACTAATAATTTACAAGATATGCTTCAAGGGTTAAAACCTAAACAAAGATCTAGTCGTAAAATGACTATTAAGCAAGCAATCAAACACCTAACTTATGAGGAGTCTTATAATTTACTAGACAATGAAGCAATTAAAGAAAATGCTATTAAAAATGTCAGTAATAATGGTATAGTTTTTTTAGATGAAATTGATAAAATAACAAGTAGTAGCAGTCACACAAATAATGTATCCAGAGAAGGTGTGCAAAGAGATTTGTTGCCACTTATAGAAGGTAGTTCTGTAAATACTAAACACGGTATAGTAGATAGTGAGCACATATTATTTATAGCATCAGGGGCGTTTCATACCTCTAAACCATCAGATTTAATTCCAGAATTACAAGGTAGATTACCTATTAGAGTTGAATTATCAGCATTAGGTGTTGATGATTTTTATGCAATACTTACTGAGCCTGATTTTTCAATAATAAAACAATACAAGGCATTACTAGCAAGTGATGGTGTTAGCATTAATTTTGATAATAAAGCACTTATAGAAATAGCAAATTTAGCATTTAATGTTAATAAAAATACTGAAAATATTGGTGCTAGAAGATTACACACAATAGTTGAAAAACTTTTAGAAGAAATATTATTTGAAGTGCCTGATACTAATAAAAAAATATTTAAAATAACTCAAAAATATGTGCAAAATAAATTAACTAATTTAGTAGAAGATTATGATTTAAGTCGTTACATTTTATAAAAAACTATGCAAATACCTAACAGTATAACCCTAGATAAAACTAAAACTTTACTTACTATTTCGTTTAATGATATAAAGTATCAATTATCTGCCCAATATTTACGCGTTTATTCGCCATCAGCAGAAGTTAGAGGGCATGCCCCTGGAGAAGAAACCTTGCAAGTAGGCAAAGAAAACATAACCATAAAAAATATACAATCAGTAGGAAATTACGCTGTTATATTGGTATTTAGTGATGGTCATGATAGTGGAATTTATTCGTGGGAGCATTTGTATAAATTAGCCACAGAAAAAGACAAACTATGGCAAAAATATCTAACAAGGATGAAGTTAGCTGGACATCCAACAAACTTTTAAAATAATTTAGGTTTTAAGAAATGGAGCTTATAACTAATATATTTGCATTTGTATTAGTTATTATAATTTTAGTATTTGTGCATGAATACGGGCACTACTATATTGCTAAAAAGTGTAATGTCAAAGTATTAAAATTTGCCATAGGCTTTGGTAAAACTATTATTAAGTGGCAGACAAAACACACAGAATATCATATTAAAGTTATTCCATTAGGTGGTTTTGTTGAGATGCTTGATAGTAGAAAACATCAAGTAAATGACGAACAACAACACCTAGCTTTTAACAATAAAAATATTTATCAAAAATACGCCATAATCTTAGCAGGACCTATGGCAAATATATTATTGGCTATAACTTTATATAGCGGAGTTTTTATTTACGGTTATCAGGATATAAAACCAATAGTTAAAAATATAGTAGAAAATTCTAAAATAGCACAAGCAGGACTAGCACCTAATGATGAATTTATTAGCATAAATAATAATAAAACACATGGCATTAGCTCAGTAATTAGCAATATAATTAATGATAGTGAAAATTTAGTAATCAATGTTATTAGTGCTAATAATACAGAAAAAACCCTCAAACTTAGCTTAGATAAAACCTTGCTTAGTAATAACAACAATAAATCCTTTGCCCAATTATTTGGCTTTAATTTTAAATATCCTCCACTTAGTAATACAATAGGAGGTATTTTAAATAATAGCCCAGCACAAAAATTAAAATTAAAAATAGGTGATAAAATAATTGCTATAAATAATAAAGAAATTACTAATTGGCAACAAATACTAAGTTATATCAAAAAAAATCCTAATACCCAATTAACAATAGCTATAAAAAGAAATAATGCTATATGGTATGAAAGCATAAAACCTATTAAAAATAATAATAATTACTATATTGGTATTAAACCAGTGATTCCTGATAATTATTATATTACTATTACCAGTAGCCCATTAGAATCTATAAAAATGGCATTCCAACAAAGTTATAAATTAGCACTATTAAATATTAATGCAATTATTGGTATGATAAAGGGCGAAGTATCAATAAAAAATATTAGTGGTCCTGGTAGAATTGCTAAATATGCTGGCGATAGTATTAGCAGTAATTTAATAAATTTTATTAAGCTTTTAGCACTACTTAGCATATCTGTTGGGGTTATAAATTTATTACCAATTCCATTATTAGATGGTGGATATTTAGCGTTTTATACCATAGAAATATTAACAAGAATAAAAATAAGCGATAAAATACAACAAATATTTAATGCACTAGGGTTAATATTTATTGTATTACTAATATTAGTTACACTCTATAATGATATAATTTATCTTGCTAATTAATCCTTATAAAATGTTACAAACAATTAAAATCTATAAATTTTTAATATTGATAGTAGTATTGCTAATAGTTAATTCTGTTAATGCTGAGGTTATTAAGGATATTAAAATAACAGGTTTAAACTCTGTATCTAGAGGTGTAGTGCTAAACTATATTCCTATTGAAAAGGGGGATATAATTAACAGTGACACCTCTAATATCATAATAAGAACCTTATATAAAAGTAGATTATTTGATGATGTATCAGTTTTAGAAGATAACGGCATTATTAAAATACACTTAAAAGAAAAACCTCATATATACTCTATTAATGTTTCTGGTTATTCTGATGATATTATAGAAAAAGAACAATTAAACAAAATTTTAAAAAACATTAAATTATCTGAGGGGGAGATTTTTAACGAAAAAACTCTAAATAATTTTATTAAACAACTATATGATCGTTATAAACAACAGGGCTATTACTCTGCAAAAATATCTAAACGCATTAATATTGACAATCAAAATAGAGTAATTATTAGTATTGATATTGAGGAAAATAATATTTTACTTGTTAGAAGTATGAAAATAATGGGCTCTTCGGTATATACAGAAAAAGAATTACTAGGTAAATTTGATATTGGCACTGCTGATTTTTTTATTATTAATTACTTTACTGAAAAAGACCAATATTCTAGGGATGAATTAGATGCCGGTATTGAAAATATAAAAAAACTTTACACTAATTCTGGCTACATTAATTTTAAAATATCTAAATTAACCACTAAAATATCTAAGGATAAAAAATATATTGATATTGATATTGGTGTTACAGAAGGCGGTAAATATAAAATTGGTAAAATATTTTTTACTGGAGATACGCTATATTATTTAAAATCTGATATAAAGGATAAAGTAACAATAAAAACTAATGATACATTCAAACACAAAGAATTACTCAAAAGCACCAAAGAAATAGCAAAGTTTTATACTAATAAGGGTTTTGCATTTACAAGAGTAGATGCTAAAACTAGAGTAAATGTTAACAATAAAATTGTTGATATTGAATTCCCTATTGTCCTCAATCAAAAAGTATATATTAACCGTATTATAATACAAGGAAATCTATTGACCCAAGATGAAGTAATTCGTAGAGAAATAAAACAATTAGAAGGTAATTTATATTCTAGTAAAGACATAGACGAATCTGTTGCAAATTTAAAAAGATTAGGTTATTTCTCAGATGTTAAAGTGCAAATTGAAAAAATAGCAAATAGTCATAATAAATTAAATGTTATTTTTGTATTAACAGAGACTAAAACTGGTAATTTTACTGTTGGTATTAGTCATAGTAATAGTTCTGGTATATCTGCTAATTTAGGGGTATCAGAAAAAAACTTTTTAGGCAGTGGTAATACTTTTAATTTTAATATTGCTTATAGTAAATCAGTTAAAAATTATTCATTCTCATTTGTTGATCCTTATTTTACTGACAATAAAAATAGTATTAGTTATGGCTTGTCTTATAATAAGTTAGATGCTAGTAATTTAGATATATCCAATTATCAAATAAATACTAAAAGTGGATATATAGGCTATGGCATACCACTTGGGGAATATACTAATTTAATAACTACTGTAAGTGTAGCTAATCATGATATTAGTTGTGGTTCAACTTTTGCTACACTAGAGGTAATACAATGCTCTGCTGATGATAATAATGAAATAAAATTAAATACTAGTTGGAATAAAAACTCTCTTAATAATTTTAGAAACCCCAGCAATGGAACCCATGCTTTGGCTAGTTTTGATTTATCATTACCTATTGGTGATTTTAAATATTATAAAATTGACCTAAAGCATGACACTTACACACCTTTTATAAGTGATATTACTCTAAAAGCTAGTAATAAGATAGGTTTAGCAAAAGCTTATGGCGATGGTTATTTGCCGTTTTTTAGGCGTTATTATGGTGGTGGCGGTGATTCTATTCGTGGATTTGAGTTTAATACACTAGGCGATAGATACCTAGAAACAGGAAAAGCAAAAGGTGGTGAAGTATCATTTGTTAGCAGTTTAGCTGTTATATCACCAGTGCCATTTTTAGAAGATAATGACAATGTTAGAGTAAGTGTGTTCATTGATGCAGGCAGTATTTATGATAAAATATCAAGTGCAAAAGTAGATGATATAAGAGTATCTGCTGGTATAGCACTTTCATGGTTTACACCAATAGGTCCCTTAGGTGTAGTATATGCAATACCTTTACACAAAAAAGATAATGATGAAGTGAAAAATTTTGACTTTGTCATAGGCTCATCATTTTAAACTAACAAGGAGAAAATATGAAAAAATGGTCTTTAAAAATAATATTGTTAATTAGTATATCAACTTATGCTTATGCTAGCAAAGTTGGTTATGTTAATGTAGAATCTTTGCTAATAACACTACCTCAGGTAAAACAAGCATCAATTGATATTAAAAAAGAATTTAGCCCCAGAGAAAATGAGCTTATTAAATTATCTAATGAATTAAAAGAAAAGATAAAAAACTTTAATATTAACAAGGTAACTATGGCTGAAGACAAGGCTAAGGAAGAAGTAGAAAAATTAGTTAAATTAGAAAATAGTCTAAAAAATACAGCTACAAAACTTCAAACAGATATAGAAAATAAGAATATCAAAATTTTAGCAGTAATACAAGATTTAATTAATGATGCTATTAATGAAATCGCTATAGAAGGCAATTATGATGTCATTTTATATCAAAAAATAGCTTTTGTAAGTGATAAAACTAATATCACAGAATTGGTTAGCAAGAAATTAAATAAAATTGAAAAATAATAGTTTAAATATAAAATATATTGCAAAACATATACAAGCTAAAATAATCAATAATAGTAATAATGATACAGAAATATATAATATAAAAAATTTAGTAAATGCTGATAAAAACTCCATAGCTTATATTAGCGATAAAAAATATATTAAGCAACTAAAAAGCACCAAAGCTGGTGTGGTAATAATTGCTAATGATTTATTAAAATATTATAATGGCTGTGCCTTAGTTGTAGAAAATGCTCAGGTAGGATTTGCAAAATGCTCACAATTATTTAATTTTAATAATAAAATTGGTATTCACAAAACTGCTATTATCGCAGATAGTGCTGATATTGCTAGTGGTGTTTATATAGCACCTCACTGTGTAATTGGTAATGGCGTTAAAATAGGTAAAAATACTATTATAGGCGCTAATTGCTGTATTGATGATAATGTAATCATTGGTGCTAATAATAATTTTGCTGGTAATAATAGTATAGGCACACTTACTACAATAGGTGATAATAATTTTATTGAATATGGTGTAGTAATTGGCTCACAGGGCTTTGGCAATGCACTAGATAAAAATAAAAATTGGCACAGTATTTATCATTTTGGAGGGGTTAAAATACACAATAATATCAATATTGGTGCTAATAGTGTTATTGACAAAGCTGTATTTGATGATACAGAAATAAAAAATGGCGTTAGAATTGATAATTTAGTTCATATAGCACATAATGTTATAATAGATGAAAATACTGCTATTGCAGCTGGTGCAAAAATAGCTGGTAGCACAAAAATTGGTAAAAGGTGTCAAATAGGTGGTATGGTTGGAATTATAAATTATATAAATATTAGCGATGATGTAGTTATTTATTCAAATAGTATAATATTACAAGATATTAAAAAATCTGGCATATATACAGGAATTATGCCAACTGTAGAACATAAAAAATGGCTAAAAATTAGAGTTATATTAAAAAAACTTGATGAAGTATTTAAAAAATGATGAATATATCTGAAATATACAATTACTTACCACATCGCTACCCATTTTTATTAATAGATAGAGTAACTAATATAGAAAAAGGCAAATCATTAACAGCAATTAAAAATATATCTATAAATGAGCCACAATTTGTAGGACATTTTCCTAAGCAAGCAATTATGCCAGGGGTATTAATAATAGAAGCATTGGCTCAAGCCACAGGAATTTTAGCCTTTAAGTCTGAGGTGGGAGCTCCAGTTGATGGACAAATATATATGTTAGTTGGCATTGACAATGTTAGGTTTAAAAAAATTGTCTTCCCAGGGGACCAATTAGTATTAAAAGTTGAGGTATTAACAGTAAAAAGAGGGGTTTGGAAATTTGCGTGTCAGGCTATGGTTGATAATCAAATAGTAACAACTGCAACTTTAATGTGCACCCAAAAAACTAATGATAATTATGGTTAATTATTTTAATAGTATTTTTTTAAAACTAATATGATTGATAATAGGGCTATTGTTCATTCTGATGCAAAAATTCACAAAACTGCTACTATATCAGCCTATGCAGTAGTGGGTAATGATGTGGAAATTGGTGCTGGAACTGTTGTTGATTCACACGCTATAATTCAAGGTTTTAGCAAAATTGGCAAAAACAACCATATTTATTCTTTTGCTTCTATAGGTGGCGACCCTCAAGATATAAGCTATGAAGTTGGGCAAGAAAGTAATTTAATTATTGGCGATAATAATTTAATTCGTGAATTTTGCACAATAAACCGTGGCACAGAAAAAGAAAATAGTATTACTAGATTAGGCTCAAATAATATGCTAATGGCATATACCCATATAGCCCATGACTGCCAAATAGGCGATAATATAATTATGTCTAATAATGCCTCATTAGCAGGACATGTGGTGCTACAGGACTGGGTTATTTTGGGTGGTTTTACTTTGGTTAAACAATTTTGCACCATTGGGGCTCACAGTTATATAGGAATGGGTTGTCATATTAACAAAGATATACCACCATATTTAATAGCATCTGGTATGCCTACTAGACTTAGAAGTGTTAATTCTGTTGGCTTAAATAAGAGGGGTTTTAGTTCTTATACTATATCTACTATCAAACGAGTATTTAAAATTATCTACCGTGATTCAACCTACGGCTTATTAGGCAAAAAACTAGATGAACTAGAAAAAACAGAATCTAATAACAAAGAGGTAATGAAATTTGTAGATGCAATCCGCAACTCTAAACTAGGCACTATGTTGGGAGTTGCAGAGGAATAAGGGGCAGAGGACAGATAAAACAAGCCAATCCCACAAATCTGATTTGTGGTATGTACTAATCACAAGTTGTATTTGGCTTTTTAGTAAACGAGTAACAAACATCATAAAAATAATTATAATTTAATTATAATGTATATTTTATCTAAAATATAGGGTGCATAAAATAGGTTTTATAGTAATGTAACTATTGATTTAACATAATTTTTTTTAATAAAAAGTATATTCCTGTAATCAGGTCTATGTCCTGTGGTAATAACAAATAAGGTCAAATATGGATTTAATTAATGCAAAAATAGAACTTTCAAATCCAAGAACTAAAAATATCCAATCAATAAATGATAATTATGGTCTGCCTACTAAATTTACATAATCCATCTTTTTTATTTCTAAACATACTTGTTTCATTTGCTCTTTATTACGCACCAATAAAGTAAAAATTATTGATTTTATGGTATTATTTTTTTCATCTATAACCACATTGTCAATATTAACATTTAATTTGGCAATAACACTAGCTAGGCTTGCTAATACTCCGCGACGATTTTGCACATCACATCTTATTAGCGATAAGAATAACTCATCTTTATTTGTGCCCCATTCTAATTCTAGCCATTGAGGGTTGTTTGCTTTAACATAATTAAGGTTTTTACACTCTGAATTATGAATAATTAGCCCCTTATCTACACTCATTACGCCTATTATTTCATCCCCTGGTATAGGATAGCAACAATTAGCACAAGAAATATCTGTATTTTGAATATTTTTAATGGTTATATTATTATTTTTACTACTTTTATCATCACCTATTAATAAATTAATTACTATTGGAATTAACACATCCCCTAAACCAATTTTTATAAATAATTCATTAGTATTCTTACACCCTAAATAATGCAGGCATTGTTTTATGTCTTTACTGCTAATACTAGATAAAGTAAAGCCCTCATTTAATAGCGTTGACTCTAATAATTTTTTACCAATATTAATTAATTTATCAGAAGAATTTTGTTTTAGCTCTGATTTAATGGCTAATCTTGCCTTAGGAGTCTTAACAAAATTTAACCAATTAGTTTTTGGCTTAGCAAGTTTATCAATAATTATTTCTATGGTTTGTCCGCTTATAAGTCTTTCGTGTAGTGGTACAATTTTTTTATCAATTTTGGCACTAACACAGTGATTACCTATCTCAGTATGCACAGTATAAGCAAAATCAATTATTGTAGATTTATAAGGCATTTGCACAATTTCACCGTCTGGGGTGAAAACAAAAACCTCATCAGGGTATAAGTTTGTTTTTATTTCTTTTAAAAATTCTAGTGAGGTATTGGTTTGTTTTTGAATATATTCTATGTCTTGTAGCCAATAACGCATAGCTATTTTCTCGCTATTATCTTTATAAGACCAATGTGCAGCTATCCCATGTTTAGCGATAAAATCCATATCTTTAGAGCGAATTTGCACTTCTATTAATATACCTTTATGAGTGGATAAAACTGTATGCAGTGATTGATAGCCATTTTTTTTAGGTAGAGCAATATAATCCTTAAACTTTCCTGGTATTGGTCTATATAGATTATGGATACTGCCCAAAGCTAGATAACACCTATCAATATTGTTTACAATTATTCTAAATGCATAAACATCAGACATTTCCCTTAGTTTTAGATTATTATTACGCATTTTATTAAATATGCTATATGGGTCTTTAGCACGCCCTGTAATAATATTTTCTATATTATCTTCTGCTAGTCTTTTTTGAATTGTTGCCTTTATACTATCAACAAAAATATTTCTATCATGTAAGTTATTTTTATTAATATATTTATCAATAACTTTATAGCGAAAAGGATATAATGTTTTAAAAGCAAGATCCTCTAACTCGTATTTAATATTACTTAACCCTAATCTATTAGCTATAGGTGCGTGTAGTTCTAAGGTTTCTTTGGCTATTCTTATTTTTTTCTTAAAAGGTATTGCTGATATAGTTCTAACATTGTGTAGTCTATCTGATAATTTAATTAAAATTACCCTAATATCAGCACTCATTGCCAAGAATAGCTTACGAAAATTTTCTGCTTGTTTTTCAATATCAGAGCTGTGGGGAATGTTATCTAGTTTAGTAACTCCATCAACTATATTTGCTATATCTTTGCCAAAATCTTTTTTTATTTGTTGTTTAGATATTTTAGTATCTTCAATGCAGTCATGTAAAAGAGCCGAGCAAATAGTAGCAACATCAAGTTTTAACTCAGCTAAAATTGTTGCCACTTCAATAGGATGACAAATATAAGGCTCACCAGATATTCTAAACTGTCCTTTGTGCCCTTTTTTTGCTATTTTATAAGCCTTATATATTTTTTCAATATCATTTTTTGACAAATAATTTGCAACTTTTTTTTCTAAAAAATTAATATTATTTTTACAATCCATATAATTTACTTCAAATTTAGTATTATAAATTAAATATAGGTATAATCAAACCTGCAATTTTTATTTATAATTTTAGTATTGTGAAATTACTTTATTTATTTATTATAGCACTATTATATTTAACATCTTGTAATAGTGAAGAGGAAGATCCATATAAAAATTGGTCTCCTAAAAAATTTTATAACGAAGCTAAATTAGATATAGAAAATGGTGAATTGGAATCGGCCATTAAAAAATTACAAAAACTTCAAGCAGTATATCCAGCATCTAAGTTTTCTGCACAAGCTAAATTAGACATTGCCTATTCTTTATTTAAAAATAGTGAATATAGTAGAGCCATAGGGCAGTTAAACAGTTTTATTAACTTATACCCAAATAGTCCATCTATAGATTATGCTTATTATATGAGGGGTATTATTTCAGAGGAAAAATCTAAATCTTTTTTAAATGATATTATTATTGATGATGCCCAAAAAAATACTAAAGGCATTAAAGATTCCTTAGATTACTATAAATTATTAA
Source organism: Gammaproteobacteria bacterium (assembly GCA_965222825.1). Taxonomy (GTDB): domain Bacteria; phylum Pseudomonadota; class Gammaproteobacteria; order PS1; family Pseudothioglobaceae. The sequence goes on from OZ244964.1 coordinate 311,246, forward strand.
TTGAAAAATTTCCTAATAGTAAATATAGCAAAGAAGCATCTGGCAGATTAATAAGGTTACAAAATAAACTTTCTAAACATGAATTATTAGTTGCAAGTTTTTATTATCGTAAAAAAACCTATATAGCCTCAATAAATAGACTGCAATATTTAATTAGCAATTACCCTAGAACTACTTCTGTTCCTATTGCCTTAAAACTATTAGTGCGTATTTATGACACTATGCAAATTACACAATTAAAAAAAGATACTCAAAGAATCTTAGATGCTAGTTATCCAAATTACATTATAGACCTAGATAAAGAGTTAAATTTATGAATGTTGTTGAACGCAATCATAGTTTAAAAATATCTGCTATTATGGCAACTAGAATGCTAGGGCTGTTTATTTTATTTCCAATATTTAGTGTTTATGCTTATCAGTATAATGCAAGTCCTATTATGATTGGTGTTGTGCTGGGTGTTTACGGCATAACTCAGGCTATGTTGCAAATACCGTTTGGTTATTTATCCGATAAATATGGTCGTAAGCCATTAATAATTTTTGGGTTAATACTATTTTTTCTAGGCAGTATTATAGCAGCACAAGCAGATGATATTATAACTTTAATAATAGGCAGAGCATTACAAGGTATGGGTGCTATATCTGCGGTATTAATGGCAAGTGTAGCAGATTTTGTAGCTGAAGAAAATCTAGTAAAAGCAAATGCAATAATCGGTGTGCAGATTGGTTTTGCTTTTGTTTTAGCGATTATAATATCACCTAGCCTTAGCTTTTATATATCATTATCAGGGATATTTTATTTTATTGCTATACTAGCCTTAATAGCTTTAATTATTGCTATAAAAACACCTGATAATAAAACAATAATAAAATATTATCCTATATCTTGGCTTAGTATAAAAGATGTGCTATCAAAAAAATTAGCACCAATATATTTAAGTATTTATTTATTGCATTTAATTTTAAGTGCTAATTTTGTAGCATTACCTATTATTATTGTCTCACAAATCCCATTGCAAGATAATTGGCATATTTATTTACCAGTTATGTTAATTGCGTTTGTTTTTATGCTACCTTTTATTATTATTGCTAATAAATACCATAAGATGCCTGTAATACTGATAACTAGCATTGCTGTCTTATCAATAATAGAATTTTTATTTTATAAGTTTTCCCAACCTAGTCTAATGAATATTGTAATATTATTGTCAATATTTTTTATATTCTTTAATGTATTAGAAGCAAGTTTGCCTTCTTTGGTGGCAAAATTTGCCAAAAAAAACAAAAAAGGCATATCTATGGGAGTATTTAGCACTGCACAATTTTTAGGGGTATTTTCTGGTGCGTTATTAGGTGGTTTAGTATATGCTAAATACCAGTTAAATACTATATTTTTATTTTTAGCTATTATTGCATTAGTTTGGGCAATAGTTATATTTTTATTAAAAAACTTTATAAAAGAAAAAACTAATTATAATAGTAATAATAGCATTTATAATAAAGGAGACTAAATGTCTGGCATAAATAAAGTAATACTAATAGGTAATCTAGGTAATGATATTGAAATAAAATATTCTCAAAGCGGGCAAGCGATTGTTAATTTATCTATTGCCACAAGTGAAAGTTGGACTGATAGAAATACTGGACAAAAACAAGAGCATACAGAATGGCACAGAGTTACTTTATTTGGTAAATTAGCAGAAATTGCTAATCAATACCTACACAAAGGCTCTAAGGTGTATGTTGAGGGCAAGTTACAAACTAGAAAGTGGCAAGATGATAAAGGTAATGATAGATATTCAACAGACATAATAGTTAGTGGCTTTAATGGAACTCTACAAATGCTAGATAAAAAAGACCTTAGTAGTAGTAATTATAACGACAATAACACACAAACTACTACAAATAATAATAAAAAAGAAGTAGCCACGAAACAAGTAGAAACGACCACAGAGCCCGATGATTTTGAGGACGATATACCATTTTAATAGTTATATAACTTCAAGTAATGGTATTATTTATCTTATAGAATGATAAGCATGACAAATAGCCCCAGCTAGTGCATCTGAGGCGTCAATTTGTGGATTTTTTTCTAATTTAAGTAGTTTTTTTACCATAAATAATACTTGTTTTTTATCAGCATGTCCCCTACCCACTACGGTTTTTTTTATTCTATTAGCACTGTATTCAATAACAGCAATATTGTTATAACCAACTGCACTAATAATAGCACCTCTAGCATGCCCTAGCTTTATAGCTGCATCAGGATTAGGTCTATCAGGACGCATAAAAACCTTTTCTACAACAACAATATCAGGTTTATGTAGTTTAGATATTTGTAAAACACTAGCAAAAATTATATTTATCTTTGTAGTAATATCGCCTTTAGTTCTTATACAACCACTGTTTTTATAACTAAAATTTAATTTATCAGCCTCAATAACACCAAATCCTGTATTATTAATACCTGGGTCTATACCTAATATTATCATAACAATAAATTTATACTAAATTTTTAAATAAATATACTTTTTATTTATTACATTTGACATTATTTTAATCATTTTAGTGTTATAATATAATTTTTTTCTTGGATTAAGTATGGCTGTTATAGAGATTAACAAAGATAATTTTGACAAAACTATTACAGAAAATAACATAGTAATAGTTGATTTTTGGGCAACTTGGTGCGGTCCTTGTAAAGGCTTTGCACCAGTTTATGAAGAAGTATCTAATGATTTTAGTAATATAGTATTTGCTAAGGTTAATACTGAGGATGAGCAAGAGTTAGCTACTAATTTTCAAATTCGTTCAATCCCTACCTTAATGATTTTTAAAGAACAGATTGCTATTTTTTCACAAGCAGGTGCTTTGACAAAACCTGATTTAGAAGACATACTTAATAAGGCCAAAGAAGTAGATATGGATGTGGTTCGTAGTGAACTTGAACAAGAAAAAGCCACTAAATAGCAAGCCATATTAAAAAACACCCTACTTCCTTGCTTACTTAATTAATATATAATATTTATAAATAAAATTGTAATATTCTCTTATTTTATTATGGGTAAGTCAACATTAATACCAGCATCAACAGTCCCATAACTACCTGCACTACCCAAAGTGCCAACACAAGTGCAAACTGTGCCAACAGATCCAGCAGTAAATACGGTGCTAACTAAGACATTACCAGCAGCTGATATATTAGATAAATCAACATTACTTTGTTGTGGAATAACAAAATAAGTTACATATTTAGTTGATTCAACAGCTTTATATTCAATATCTTCAATCATATCATATGATATTTCTCTTAGTGCCTTCTTAGGATTTGCGATAAATTTAGAACGAAATTTTCTATCATGTAGTTTATTTTTAGCCATTTTTTTCCTTGTTTATAAAAACAAACATAATATAATTACTATTTTAGCAATAAAAATTTATATAACAAATATATAGTTTAACTGTTGCAGTCGGTTATTATAACATTTAAGGAACCTCTGCGTTAAATAAGAAACTTATAGACGCATAAGGCTTACTACTAAACTTTAATTATCTTTTATAAAAGTATCTTTATAAAATTTTGCTCTAATCCAATTAAGAGTATTAAATAAAATATCATTTTTTATTAATTGTAATTCTAATTTTCTTTTGTATGGAAAACGCATAATAAATATAGCAAATAAAATAGTAATTAAACCTTGTCCAGGGGTAAATAACATAATAAAACCTAATAATAATAATATTAATCCAATACTATTTAATAGAATTATATATAAAATACTATGTTTTTTGGGGTTATAGTTATTAGTGAAATAATTACTTGGTATTAGGCAAATTAAATACGGTGTTAGTATTATGGTTAGTATTAATAATAGTATGGATGCTATGCCTATATAGATAAAATAATTATGATATTGTGATAAAAAATCTAGCACTATAATTTAGCTATATCTGCTATTGATGTTAGTAGCCTATAAACCATAACTAACAAACCTATTCTAGCTTCTTTTAAGGCCTTATCATCAACATTAACCATTACTTGGGTAAAAAAGTCATTAGTAACAAGTTCTAAATCACAAAGGGCAAGCATTTTATCTTGGTAATTTTGGTATTTTTTAGTTTTTATATATTCTACTTTTTCTAATAAAGCTAATTCTGCTTTACTGCTTAACAAACTTTTATTAGTACCAACAACTATATTGTTAATATTAGTATTAGGATAGTTATCTCTTAAAATATTAAATATGCGTTTATTGAGGGTAATTAAATTGCTAGCTTGTTTTTTAGTGCTAAATTTTGCTACTGCTTGGACTCGTTTATCAAAGTCATATATAGAGCAATTATCATCTAAAATAATAGCATTATAAATACTAGCACTAATGCCTAATTCTAGGTAATAAATTTTTAGGCGTTCAAAAATAAAATCAACAATATTATTTTTAACGATTTTAGTTTTTTTAACAAAGTCATTATGTAAATTTAAGGAAAAACTTATTAACTCAGATAAATTTAACTCTAATTTATAATCAATAATCATTCTAACCACACCTGCTGATAGTCTTCTTAGTGCATACGGATCCTTGCTTCCTGTTGGTATATTACCTGTTGCGTATATACCTACTATGGTGTCTAATTTATCAGCAATAGCAAGAAAAGATGCTGGTTTGCTATTTGGTAAATTATCGCCTGAGAATCTTGGCTTGTATTGCTCGCTAATAATATTGGCAACAAATTTATTTTCATTATCATTTAGTGCATAATAACCTCCCATTACCCCTTGTAATTTTGGTAGTTCAATTACCATATTGGAGACTAAGTCTGATTTTGATAATAAAGATGCTCTTAATAAATGTTTTTTATAGGTAGTATTTATAGCTAATTCATCAGATATATATGTTGTTAGTTTAACTAGCCTTTTAGTTTTATCATACATACTGCCTAAGGATTGCATAAATAACACTGATTTTAAAGACTCTAACTTAGTCTCTAAACTAGTGTTTTTATCCTGTTGCCAAAAGAACTTACAATCTGCAAGTCTAGGTCTAATAACCCTTTCATTACCATCTATAATAATGCTAAGATTATTTATTGAGGTATTAGCAATGCCAATAAATAGTGCTTGTAATTTATGCTGTTTATCAAATACTGGAAAGTATTTTTGGTGTGATTCTATAGTTAAAATTAGTGCTTCTTTTGGAAGTTGTAAAAATTCTTTTGCAAAACTACCTAAAAAAGCTTGTGGACATTCTACTAATGCACAAACCTCATTTAATAAACTATCACTTATATTAACTAATAAATTATTTTTATTTGCTAGAGATATTATTTGTTGTTTTATTAATTGTTTTCTAGTATCAAAATTTAGGGTAATATTCAAACCTTGTATTGCCTGTTGATAATCGCTGGCTTTATTGATAGCTATTTTATTATTTTTAGTAAACCTTAAACCATAAGTATATCTATTACTACTTAAACCAAAAATATTAATAGCAATAATATCACTATCTAATAGGGCTAGCAACCATCTAATAGGACGACTAAAGCTATAATCATTATTACCCCAACGCATAGCTCTATCTATTTTAATATCTGCTATTGAGTCTGCTACTATAATTGGTAATAAATCAGTGCTAGTTTTTTGTGCTTGTTTTAGAGTATAAGTGTAATATTTAGTATTATTAATATTTTTAATTACTAAATCATCAGCACTAATATTAGCAGATGAGGCAAACCCAGATATTGCTCTTTTATTGGTACCTACTTTTGGACCTTTTTTTGTTATTTCATTAAGTTTTTGTGCTGTTTGTAAGCCATTAACTAATACTGCTAGTCTTCTTGAGGTGCAAAATGTCTCAATACTATTATAACTTAGGTGGTATTTAGATATGTGTTTATTGATATTATTTTTTAATTGCAAACTTAAATCAAGCAACAATCTAGGTGGTAGTTCTTCACAACCTATTTCTAATAAAAAATCTGCCTTAGACACCGTTTAGTCCTGCCAAGATTGTGTGCAATCCAAGAAATGCCAAATTCTTTTAATGCCAATATCACCACTTAACATTAACTCTAACGGAGTTTTTTTATCAAATTTCTTCATAGGTCTTTTAAGCCATATTGAGCCGTAATTTCTATTAGCAGGATAAGTAGTTCCTAATGAGTCATATATTCCTAGTAATATCTCAGCACGGTTTAATGTATTTTGATTATAGTCAAATACCTTATCGCCATTTTTAAATAAATATAAGTTTTTAGTTTTAAAATCATTTGGTAGGGCTAATAGGGTAACTTTATCTTTATCACTAATATCCCAACTATCTAATATTGATATTAAAGATATTGTTAGAGTTTTTTTCTCTTGTTCACTTATTATGTTAATATCAAACATATTATTCATTAATAAAATAAAACTCCACTATTGCATCAAATATATCATCAACTGCCGCCTTAGGTAATGGACTTGACTTATTTACAGCAGCTTTAATTGAGCGTTGAAAATCAGCAGACTTATTATTATCACAGTTAGTAATATTTACTGCTTTAACTACCCCCTGTGTTGTTTGTCTAACAAGCACTTTGCAACGCCAACCTTTCTCAAATGCTTTGCTATTACGCCAATTTTTTCTAACATGCACTTCAATTAAACCTTCATAATTATCTTTTAATTTTTGTAATTGCTTATCAATTAATAGTTTATTTTCCTTTTGTTCTTCTGCTGTTGCCTCTCTTAACACACTAGATTTTATTTTATATTCTTTGTATTTTTTAAGAGATTCTTTATAAGATTTTTCTAATGTCTGTTTTTCTAGTAGAATTTTTTTTCTCTCTATATCCGCATCTTTTGCTGCTCTCTCAGCTAATTTTTTCTTTGCTTCTGCTTTTTTGCGAGCTTTTTCTGCCAATTTTTTCCTTGTTTCTGCCTTTTTAGTGGCTTTTTCTACTGCTTTTTTCTTTGCTTCTGCTTTTTTACGAGCTTGCTCAGCTAGTTTTTTTCTTCTTTCTTCTTTTTTAACGGCTTGCTCAGCTAATTTTTTCCTTTTTTCTGCCTTTTTGCGAGCTTTTTCTGCTTTTAACCTTTTTGTTTGTGCAAGTTTTTTAGCTTTTTCAACTTTGCGTTTTTCAGATTTTAAATTTGCTAATTGTTTTTGCTCTTTTTTTAGTGCTAATTGTTTTTGTTTTTTAATGTTTACTAAGCGTTGGCGTTCTTGTTTAATTAGTTCAAAATCAACTGTAACTGCTTTGGCTATTTTGCTATCTGTTTGTTTAGTTTTATAACTTGGTTTTTTTACTATTGGTTTCCATTCTGAACTGGTGTTATAAAAAATAACTAGTGATAAAACAATAATATGTAACACAACTGCAAAACTAAACGCAACTGGATATTTTTTTGCTATCAGGGGCAATTTAAAAAATCGCATACTAATTTTTATATTCAGATTCAGTTATAAACCCTACTTTTTCTATACCTGCAATTTGTAAAAATGTTATTAATTCTATTACTTTACCGTAGGCAACATTTTTATCACCTTTAACCATTACTTGCACAGCAGGACTAAATTCTCTTTTTGCTTGAACTATGGCAATAATTCTTGAGGCAATTAATTTTTTTCTATCGCCCACAGAATAAGAGCCTTTTCTATCAACAGTAATAACAACTGGCTCATTATCATCAGAAAAATTTAGCGTTTGTGAGTTATCAACAACAGGTAATTCAACTTCTACACCTTGTTCTAAAATTGGAGTAGTAATCATAAAAATTACCAATAATACTAGCATTACATCTATATATGGCACTACATTTATTTCAGCACTAGGGTTTGATTTATATCTATTAGGAATTGGTATCATTTTTTATATTAGCGTTGGAATTTAACAAATAGTTCTTCAATTAAATGAGTGTATTTTTGTGATATTAAATCAAGTTCTGTTACCATTCTATTATAAAAAATACTAGCTGGAATAGCAGCAAATAAACCAAAAGCAGTAGCAATTAAAGCCTCAGCAATGCCCGGTGCTACTATTGCTATTGTTGCTTGTTTAACGCTAGCTAAGCCTATAAATGCTTGCATAATGCCCCAAACAGTGCCAAATAAACCAATATAAGGCGAACTATTAGCAATCATTGCTAAAATAGATAAATCCTTATTAAGTTTGTCAATATTTTTATTAGCAACAGTGCCCATAGTCCTATAAGCTCGCTCAGATGCTAATTGTTTACTTTCAATACTAGAATGTATATCATTATTGTGGTGTAATTCTTGATAACCTGTTGCAAAAATAGTCTCGCTGGTAGTTCTATGAAATTTTAATTTTGGTAATGAATTATAAAAAACTTCTAAATTACTATTGCTACTGCTATTTAATCGAATATCAAAAGATGATATTTCTTTGTTTGATGCCATAAATACTGTTTTTTTAGAAAAAACAATAGTCCATGAATAAACAGACATAATAATCAAAATTAATATTACAACTTGCACCAACCAACTAGCGTTAAATATTAATGATAGTATTGATAATGCATCACTCATTTAGAATCTCCTTAAATTGCTAAATAATAGATAGATAAATGATACCTTAATTTGTGTTAAAAACTGCGTTTTTTTAAATGTATAACAAAATTTTGTAAATCGTTATTATTAGTATTTATGCTATTTAAAATATCAAGTGATTTATCATAATTTTCTAAAAAAATGCTTTTTGCCTTGTCTAAACCTAATAAACTTGGGTAGGTAGTTTTATTATTATTAATATCAGAATATTGGGTTTTTCCCAATAACTTACCGCTAGTAGTAATATCTAGCACATCATCTTGGATTTGATATGCTAGACCTAAATAAATAGCAAAATTATCTAAGTTTGCTGATAATTTATCATCATAATTATTACTACTAATAACTCCCATGGCAACGGCACATCTAATTAATGATGCGGTTTTATATTTATACATTTGTGCTAAATAATTTATATCTACATCAACACCATTAGGCTGGAACAAATCTTGCCTATTTTCTATATTAGTGTCATAATTTAAGTCTAAGTCTTGTCCAGCAACCATACCATTACAACCTGAGTGTTCGCTAAGTTTAGACAATATGGCTAATCTTTGTTTAGCACTCAAATTATTATCTTTAATAATAATATCAAATGCCATAGTTTGTAAAGCATCACCTGCTAAAATTGCCATAGCCTCACCATAAGCAATATGACAAGATGGCTTATTGTGTCTAATATCATCGTCATCCATAGCTGGTAAGTCATCGTGTATTAATGAATAAATATGTATAAATTCAATAGCACAAGCCAAACTATCTACTTTACTAAGATTAGTATTAAATAATTTTGCCACTAGATAGACCAATATTGGTCTAAATCTTTTGCCGCCTGCTAAGGTGCTATATTTAATAGCTTGAGGTAATTTTGCTGATTTTATATTAGCAATGTTATCTAAATACTTAACTAGATTATTATTTACTCTATTTTGATAACTGCTAATATCCACTTTTTTAAAGATGCTTTTTGATTAACTTGTAGGTTGTTTTGTTGTTATGAAAAATCCTGTTCAGAGCTATAATTATCCTCTTTGGTTAATTTAGCTATTTTTTGCTCAGCAGAATTTAAGGCACTTTGACATTTTCTAATTAATGATATACCATTTTCGTAATACTCAAGGGCAGAATCTAAACTTAAATCACCCTCTTCCATTAAACTAACAATCTCTTCTAATTCAGTAATACCTTTATTAAAATCAAATTTTTTATTACTCATTTGCTACCATCTCCACTAGCTTTAATAACAATAAATTTTGCATACCCTTATTACTAAACTTATAATTTTATTATACATATAAATATTAGTAATAATATCTAAAAAATAGACACTATTTAGGACTATTATGGTTGCACCTTAGCCCAAAATTTTACTGTTTGTTTTAACTCTGGGTTAGTGCTGTCTGCTCTTAATAATAAAAAATCATAGCTTGCTCTAAATCTTTTATTAGCTAATATTTTATTTATATTTTTAGTATTATTTTCTTTGGCTTGTAACTCTAATTGCGTTTGTAGTAGCCAAATGTCTATAATTTGATTGCTAATATATTTTGCAAACGCTGTTTGTTTTTGCTGTTTTTTAATAATATCCTTAGCAATATCTAGCAATAAGTGTGGTGATTTTTGCATTTCTTTTATGCGTTGTTGGCATTTTTTATTAAAAGCATCCCATAAAAATATAGCAAGAAAAAAAGCCAAACTAATACGAAGACCATTTTTAATTCTACTAGCAGTATTTTCTAAACCTTTTAATACAAAATTATCTAATTTAGTATTACTAAATAAATACTTAAATAAACCATAAAACTCAAGTTTAACAACAGTTTCTTTGGCTTTGGTATTATGGAATAATTTTAGTGCCTCAGCGTATAACCTAGAATTAGATACATTTGCTAATAAATGAGCGTGTTTAGTAATTATATCGCTATGTTTTTTATCAATTTTTAGCTCAAATTTACTAGCAAACCTAATCGCTCTTAACATTCTAACTGGGTCTTCTGTATATCGTTCTTTGGTATTGCCTATAGTTTTTAATTCAGTATTTTTTATATCTTTAAACCCGTCTACAAAGTCTAAAACTTGGTGCCTTTGAACATCATAATATAATGCGTTTATAGTAAAATCTCGACGATAAACATCTTGCTCTATAGTGCCGTATAATTTGTTACCAATTTTAGTGTTTTTTTCTGATGCTAAAATCAAGCCTGACCTAAAAGTAGATACTTCTAAAAAATTCCTAGAGCCCTGTAATATATGCACTAATTTAAACCTACGACCTATAATTATTGCTCGTTTAAATAAATATTTAATTTGTGCGGGTGTAGCATTGGTTACAATATCAAAATCTTTAGGTTCTACATTTAATAATAAATCCCTGACACATCCACCAACTAAATACGCTTGATAATTATTTTCTAATAGTTTTTTAATAATTTTAATAGTATTTTTATCAAGTAATTTTTTATCAAACTCAACTGATATTTTTTTTAATGTCATTATTTTCTATATTCTGCCTTAACAGTAGTATACACTCCACCCCTAACATTAAAAACCGCCTTAACTTCCATATATCTAGGTGAGCAATATAACACTAAATCATCTAATATTTTATTGGTAATTGCCTCGTGAAAAGCACCCTCATTACGATATGACCATATATACATTTTAAAAGATTTTAACTCTATACAAAACTCATCTGCTATGTATTTTAGATAAATAGTAGCAAAATCAGGCTGCCATGTTTTTGGGCATAAACAACTAAATTCTGGTGCTTCTATTTCAATTAAATAATCTCTATCTGGTTTAGGATTAGGAAATACTTCTATAACTTTACTTGCTAAACTAGGCATAATATAAAACCTCTATTTTTTTAAAATCTACGGCGAAACTTATAGGCTATGAATGTCAAAATCATCATAATACTATGAATACCGAAAAAGCCTAAATACTTATTAATAGTGCTATCAAATAAAAGTGGTTCAATTATTGCTAAAATATTATAATAAATAGCATATATAATAATTCCTAGTATTATTTGATAAGATTGATGATTGCTTCTTATTGCTGTTTTTGCCAAAATAGTTGCTAATAAAGAAAAAACTACCATAGCTACTATATAGGATAATCTATTAATAATTTCAATAGTGTATTTTTCGCTATTTTTATTTAATAACTGCACAATATTTAATGATTCTAAGTTATTTATACTAGGTTTAGTATTTTTAGTATTTTTGTGGATATTAATACTATAATTATCAAATTCCACTACGGTTTTTTCACCATTTTGCAAAAAGCCATTATAAATACTACCATTGTATAATTTTAAAAATTTATACCCTTGTTTGTCGGTATAAATATTAGCACTATTTGAGGTAATTAAAACATCATAATCATTTAATAATAAAAATACATCTTGTATTTTATTATTTTTCATATTTTTAAAATGTAAAATAATACTATCATTTAAAAAATATTGAAAAGTTTTTTCTTGCACAAAGTCCATCTTATTTAATTCATTATAATTATGCTTTATTTCTATTTTTTTTACCTCAGATAAAGGTGCTATATAAAATAATATAATTGCCATTAATAATACTACCAGAGCAACAATTGGCTGAATAAATACCATAATATGCTTAGTGCTAATACCAATACTATTAATAACAGCCATCTCGCCATTTCTATACAATTTTCCCAAAGAGATAATAACTGCTAAAAATAATGAAAATGATAATAACACTGGAATAAAAGAAACTAAGTCAAAAAATATTACTGGTAAAATATCATTAATAGATGCACCAATATTATAATTTTTGGCTATAGATATAATTGTTCTATTACTTAAAACAATAAAACTTATAATAAAAAATACTGCTAAATATAACAAAAAAATATTTTTTACTATATATTTTGCTATAATTTTGTGTCTTATTTGGAATGCACTAAACATAAATAACTATTACACGGCAACTTTAAACAATTAATAATATTGTGTTAGCAATTATATACTAAAAAAAGCATTTAATTACTCAGTATATTAGTGTGTAAGTAGAACTTTGCTTTGTATATTATTGTATACATACTTTATATATTTATGCCTAGTAGTTATATAATTACTAACTAAATACGCTGGTAAATTTTTATACACAACTATTTAAAATGAATATAAAATTATTTACTACTGCCCTACTTTTATTATTGGTTGGTGCATTACTAGGTTGGTTTGCTAATAAATGGTTTAATCCAATACAATACCCAATAAATACTAAAGTCATACCCTATGTATTAAGCGAAGTAAATATAAAAAAACCTAGCACACAAATAAAAATTAACAAAACTTTAAGTGCACAAATTAATGAATCGCTCAATAACAACGAACTAAATAAAGCAAGTAAATTACTAATACTTTTAATTGAAAAAGACCCTTATGATACTAAAACACTTATGTTGGCAACTAAGGTGTATATTAAATTAGGTAATTATATGTTGGCATTTAAGGCATTTGAGATATTATATAATCAGGTGCAAACCTTATACAAAAAACAAGATATTAAAATAAAAATTATACATTTAGCAGAGCTTTATTTAGCAAAAAATCTAACACAACATAAACCCAAAGAACGACAAAAAATTTTACAAAAATTAACATCTTTATTACCAGAAGTAGTTAAATTTCACTATCAACTAGGTATGTTATTAGTAGATATAGGTAATTATAATGATGCTGATTATCAACTAAGTTATCTTAGGTTAAATAATAGTTGGCAAAAAGAATATAAAATATTAACAATGGCTATATTAAGGGGGCGACAATTTGCAAATGGAGCTATTGAAATACCTCTAATACATACACCTATTGGCTGGATATTAGATGCACAAATCAATAATAAAAGCGTGCAATTACTATTAGATACAGGTGCTAATATAACAACTATTAGTGATGATGTTATATCTATAGATGATATTAAAAAGCAAAAGTATAGCCTAATAAAACTATACACAGCAAATGGCACTAATAAAGCATATAAAATACAAGTTGAGAATTTTTCCATAGCAACTATATCCTATGAGCAATTTCCAATAGCAGTAGTAGTAGGTAATAAACTCCCTCCAGATATTGATGGCTTATTGGGCACAGACTGGCTTTCTAATTTTGATTTTGTTATTGACCAAGAAAAACCAAGTTTAATTCTTAAACTATTAAAAAAACTCTAAATTATATTATTTGAAACTGTCACACGGTAGCCCAAAATGCTAAAAATAACTCCACTGCGTGCGAAGCACACGATTGCAGGAATAATGCTTTTTATTTTATACCCGTGTTTTTTGTTATAAAATAATGAAAACAGCTGTAAACAGTGCTACGCACACAGTAGCCTTTAGAGGCACTAGGAACTACATTTTATGCCTCAAACACGGTTGTATGCGTAGCATTGCTTACAGATATGTTTTTTATATTAATATTTTTAGTAGATTTTTATTTATTCTTTGCCACCGTGCAACAGTCTCTATTTGTTAGTCTCATACTTGCAATAAATATTGGTATAATTTAGAGTTTTTATTTTCAGTAGCAGGCTTTGTTATTTATGGAAGAAACAAACTTTACCGACTTAGGGCTTAATAAATATATTTTACAAACTCTATTAGATATTGGTTATGAAGTCCCAACTCCAATTCAAATACAAGCTATACCTAGTATTTTGGTTAATTATGATATTTTAGGTGTTGCTCAAACTGGCACTGGTAAAACTGCTGCTTTTGCACTACCAATTTTATCTAGGATTAACTTAGCACAAAAAGACCCACAGGTATTAGTATTAACTCCAACGCGTGAGCTTGCTATTCAAGTAGCTGAGGCTTTTGTTAGCTTCTCACGCAATATTAAGGGTTTAAATGTCTTACCAATTTATGGTGGCTCAGATTATGTTGTGCAAATTAAAAGCCTTAAACGCGGTGTTCATGTAGTAGTTGGCACTCCAGGCCGCATTATGGATCATATCAAAAAAGGCACGCTAAAATTAAATAAAATCACAAATCTAGTACTAGATGAGGCAGATGAAATGTTACAAATGGGCTTTATTGATGATGTGGAATGGATACTTAAACACACGCCTAATGACCATCAAATATCTTTGTTTTCAGCAACTATGCCTAAGGAAATTCATCGTATTGCTAAAACTTATTTAAACAAGCCTAAGGAAATTATAATTAAACAAAAAACGGCAACGGCACCAAATATAGAACAAAAATATTGGTTGGTTAGTGGCTTGCATAAACTTGATGCCCTAACTCGTATTTTAGAAGCAGAAACTTTTGATGCAATGATTATCTTTAATCGCACTAAAACTGGCACTATTGAGTTGGCAGAAAAACTTAGCGCTAGGGGTTATTCAGTAGCTGCACTTAATGGTGATATTGCCCAAAATAATAGAGAAAAAATTATTAAACAACTCAAAGCAAAAAAAATAGATATTCTAGTAGCAACTGATGTTGCTGCTCGTGGATTAGATGTATCAAGAATTAGTCATATAATTAATTATGATATTCCGCATGATACAGAATCATATGTGCATCGTATTGGACGAACAGGTCGTGCTGGGCGTTCTGGTGCTGCTATTTTATTTGTCTCACCTAGAGAAAAACGCTTACTTCGTGCCATAGAGAGAGCAACTAATAATACTATTACCCGAATGCTTTTACCTAGTGTGCAAGAGATTAATGACAAACGAATTACTCGCTTTAAAGACAAAATTGTTAATGCAACTCAAAACGGTGATTTAACTATATTTCAAAAAATGATTGAAAATATTGAAATAGAAAATAATATTCCTGCAATTGAATTAGCCGCTGGTTTGGCTAAATTATTACAAGGCGATAGTGCATTTTTTTTACCAAACAAGCCTATTAAAGATATAAAATCTAATAAAGGCTCTAAACAGATAAAAACCAAAGCAGGTATGGTGCGTTTTCGTTTAGCTATTGGTAAAAAAGATGGTGTAAAAGCCAATAATATTATTGGCTGTATTGCTAATGAAGCAGGTTTAGAAAGCCAACATATTCAAAACTTATCTATTGAGGATAATTTTAGTTTTGTTGACTTGCCAGATTATATATCTGATAGTATTTTTAACGAGTTAAAAAATGCTTGGGTTTGCGGTAAACGATTAGACATTTCACGCCTAAGTAAACACCATAAACACAAAGCATCTTTTAAACGCAACGCTCTTAAAAAACCGCGTCGTCAAACAAGAAAAAAAGCCAAGTCTAATTTATAATATGAAAATTATAGTTATTAGTATGTTAGAAAAGGTAAATGCTAGCAATACAATAGGTAATGTAGCACCTGAGTGGATAAAAAACTTAATAATACAGTAGGAATTGTTGGCACCACAGGTAGTGTTGGCTCTACTGGCTCAGCTGGAACTGCTGATGTTAGCGTATAAATAATAGTCTATATTACACTTTTTAGGCTCTATTGTTTTGCTTCATAGAATCAAAAAATTCTTTATTGGTCTTGGATAATTTAAGTTTTTCTAACAAAAACTCTCCTGCTTCAACGGTATCCATTGTGTGTAAAAACTTTCGTAAAATCCATATTTTTTGCAATTCTAGTTTGTCAGTTATTAATTCTTCTCTTCTTGTGCCAGAAGCATTAATATTTATCGCTGGAAATAAGCGTTTTTCAGATAATTTTCTATCTAAATGTAACTCCATATTGCCTGTGCCTTTAAATTCTTGATAAATTACTTCATCCATTTTAGAGCCAGTATCTATTAGTGCTGTTGCAATAATGGTAATACTACCACCCTCTTCTAAATTTCTAGCTGCACCAAAAAATCTTTTTGGTCTTTGTAATGCAGAAGCATCAACACCGCCTGTTAATACCCTGCCAGATGCAGGAGATACAGTATTATAAGCCCTAGCTAATCTAGTTATAGAGTCTAATAAAATTACTACATCCTTCTTTTGTTCCGCCATTCTTTTGGCTTTTTCAATTACCATTTCTGCAACTTGAATATGTCTTTTAGCAGCTTCATCAAATGTAGAAGATACTACCTCGCCACGAACTGTTCTACGCATTTCTGTTACTTCTTCTGGGCGTTCATCAATTAATAAGACCATTAACTCACATTCAGGATTATTAATAACCAAAGAGCTTGCTATATGTTGCATAATCATAGTTTTACCTGCCTTAGGTGGTGCTACTAACAAGCCTCTTTGTCCCTTGCCAAATGGTGCTATTAGGTCTATCATTCTAGCAGTAATATCTTCACTACCGCCATTACCTATTTCTAATTTCAATCTAACATTTGGATTTATTGGTGTTAAACTTTGGAATGGAATACGATTTTTTAGCGCATCAACCGACATATCATTAACACTAATAAGATGCGATAAAGCGAAGTATTTCTCTGGTTTTTTAGGCTCTCTAATCTTACCATATACTACATCACCAGAGTATAGTTCAAACTTACGAATTTGATTAGGAGATACATAAATATCATCAGCACCAGATGTATAAGAGTCATCTGATGACCTTAAAAATCCATATCCTTCTTGCAAAATATCTAAAACACCATCACTAAATATTTCTTCATTTTTTTGCGATTTAGCTTTTAATATGGCAAAAATTAACTCATGTCTTTTCATACGAGAAATATCTTCCATATTTAATTTTTTAGCCATGCCTAATAGCTCTTCGTGCTTATTTTTCTTTAAATCAAATAAATTCATAGGTAATACAAGGTTGATTATAGTAATACTAACTTAATTATAGTTATTCGGGTTGGACTATATATGTTGTTCAATAAAATTCGTTAACTCTGCTTTTGATAAAGCACCTACTTTAGTGTCTTCTACACTACCATCTTTAAATAACAATATGGTTGGCACGCCACGAATACCAAATTTAGTTGGCGTTTTAGGATTATCATCAATATCCATTTTTGCAACTATTATTTTACCATCATACTCATTAGCAATATCATCTAATACTGGGGCTATTGCCTTACAGGGGCCACACCAACTAGCCCAAAAATCTAATAAAACTAATTTAGTTTCATTTAATACGCAATCCTCAAATGTGTCATCGTTTATTGCTATTATTTTATTATTCATATGATAATTTTTATAGTTAGCCACTACTATATTAGATAAAAATACTCACTAAAAACATATAAATAAAAGGCGTATTAACAAAAAAAGCAAAACTTAGCAGATTCTTCAAACTTTTACCTATACAGAGACCTGACTAAAATAAAGAGCACATATCAAAAAAACATGAAAGAAATAATAACTTATATTAATGTATATAATGGTGGGTCGTGAGCGATTTGAACGCTCGACCATCGGATTAAAAGTCCGGTGCTCTACCAACTGAGCTAACGACCCAAAAAAAATAACGATTATACTTAAAAAAAATATTTGAGTATACTACTTTATGTCTTTAACCCTATCCTTTAAATCCTTCCCTGCTCTAAAAAAAGGAATATATTTTTTAGCAATCATTATCTTCTTCAGAGTCTTAGGATGGACACCTGTATAAGAAGTTCTTTCTTTTCTACTAAAACTACCAAATCCCCTAATCTCAACACCTTCACCAGTTGCGATTGATTCTGTTATACTGTCAATAATAATATTAACAACTAATTTTGCGTCTTTATGGGATATATTATGTTTATTAATAATACTATCTATTAATAATTTTTTATTCATATTATTCTTTTATGCCCTTTAATAAGTCACCTAAAGTAGCAGAAGTATTATCTGCCTCATGTTTAGATCTAGTATTATAATCTATTAAATTAGCATCATTTTCATATTTATCTTTTTGTTTAATACTTATTATAATATTACGAGTTTTTTTATCTATTTTGGTAATCACAACTTCAATAATATCACCAATATTAAAAATATTACTTATAGAATCAACCCTATTTTGCGATATTTCAGAAATTTTTAAATAGCCATTAATACCCTCTGCTAACTCAACAATGGCACCTTTTTCTTCAATCTTAACAATTTTACCATCAACTATAGAGCCTTTTTTATTTTCATTAACATAAGTATAAAATGAATCTGTTATTAATTGTTTAATTCCCAGAGATATTCTCTCTTTTTCAGAATCAATATTTAATATAATTGCGTCTACTTCTTGCCCCTTTTTGTAATTAGCAATAGTATCCTCGCCCTTAGCATCCCATGATATGTCTGTTATATGAATTAAGCCATCTATGCCACCTGGCAGACCAATAAATAAACCAAAGTCAGTAATAGATTTAATTAGTCCTTTTAGTTTATCGCCCTTGTTATAAGATGCTTCAAAAGCTTCCCAAGGATTTTCCTTAGCTTTTTTAATACTTAAAGATATACGGTATTTATCTTGGTCAACATCTAGCACTACAACATCAACTGTTTGCCCCAATTTTACTAATTTAGAAGCTCTAGCATTAGGGTTAATCCAATCTAATTCACTCATATGAACTAAACCTTCAATACCATCTTCTATAGTTACAAATGCACCATAATCTGTTAAATTAGATATAACACCTGATATTTTTTTACCAATTGGTAGTCTTTCTGATAAATTATCCCAAGGGCTATCAGATAATTGTTTTAAACCTAAGGATATTCTAGTTGTTGCTTTTTCAACCGCTAATACTTTAACTTTTATTTTACTGCCTATTTCTAATTTTTCTGATGGATGATTGACTCTTTGCCATGAAATATCGGTAATATGCAATAAGCCATCAACGCCTCCTAAGTCAATAAATGCTCCATAATGAGCAATATTTTTAACAATACCTTCAATTACACTACCTACCTCTAATGAATCAACTAATGCCTCTCTGTCTAAACTATTGGCTTGTTCTAAGACTGCACGACGAGATATTACAATATTATTACGAATTTTATCCATTTTAATTACTATTGCTTCAATTTCTTTACCTTCTAAATAGCCAAAATCTTTTATAGGATATAGATCAATTAACGAGCCGGGTAAAAATGCCTTAATAACTCCTATATCTACAATTAAACCGCCTTTAACTTTACTACTTACAAGACCTTTAACAATCTTTTTCTCCTCCATAGCTGTATTTAGATATTGCCAAATTTTAATTCGTTTTGCCTTTTCTCTCGATAATATAGTATTACCTAAACCATCATCTTCAGTACTTAGAACTACTTCAACAATATCGCCTTTTTCTACTTCTATATTACCATTAATGTCTTTAAACTGCTCAATAGGCACAAAACCTTCTGATTTTAAGCCTGCACCAACTATAACTCTATCACGCTCAACATCAATAACAGTGCCCATAATAATACTTCCTTGTTTAATAGTTTTTTCTTGAGTATTATTTTCAAGCAATTCAGCAAAAGATTCTGACATATATATTTATAAATTAAAATTACAAAAGAACAAGATTATACAGATAATTAATACCTAGTTAAGAAAATATATTTTATTTTTGTATAATGTTAAAAACCTCTGAGACAACCTCATATATAGTTAAATTAGTAGTGTCAATAATACTAGCATCAGGTGCGGGTTTTAGAGGTGAGTTTTTTCTATTTATATCTCTATCATCTCTTAATTTAATATCTGCTTCTATTTTATCTAATTCAGGATTATCTAATATACTATGTATTTTACCTTTATCATCATCATTATGCAACTGTAAAAATCGTCTTTTTGCTCTTTCTTTTGCACTAGCTGTTAAAAATATCTTAGTTTTAGCATCTATAAAAACCACTCTACCCATATCTCGCCCATCTGCTACTAAGCCTTTATCGCTAGCAAATGCTCGTTGTCTGGTTAAAAATGCTTTGCGAACTTTACCCAATTTGGCTACATATGATGCCTGTTCAGCACAAGCTTGAGTGCGTAAATTATTAGATACTTCTTTACCATTTAAATATACACTTAACAACTCTTTACCCTCTTCTACCTTAAAAGATAAATCTAATTTTAAAGCCAAGTCAGCCAAAGTCTGTTCATCGTCTAATTTTATTTGTCTATTTTGTGCTAATAATGCTAAGGCACGATAAATAGCCCCACTATCTAGTAAATCCCAACCTAATTTTTGGGCAATAATACGAGCAACTGAGCCCTTACCCACTCCACTTGGGCCGTCTATGGTTATGATTTTATCATTCATTTTTTATAATATCCATTATACCTGATTGTAATTAATTCTTATATAAAATATGCAAGTATTCTCTGGTTTTGCTGGCTTTATGGTTGCGGTTTTCTATTTTATCTGCTCTAAATCTTTGATATTGCTTGCTAGTTAAGTCATATCTGCCATATTTGCACATAATATATTTAATTTTATTAGCAGACATTAAGCCTTCATTGTTATAACTTAAAAAAATATAATTAAAATTTGCATTTTTAATTAGTTCTTCAAACTGCTCTACTATTGTTGATTTTTTACAATAGTTAGAGCGATAATATTCTCTCAAGCCAGTTTTACCATTAATAGTAGGGTCATCATATTTAGCAATGGTATTTAATAAATGATAATTAGCACCATATTGTCTAGTATTATAAGGTGGGTCTAAATACAAAATATCACCACTAATCTTTTTAATTAATTTATTGCTATCCTCATTAAAAACTTGATGACTATTATCATTAACCTCAAAAATAGCAGGTTTTAAAATCAATGCTTTTTGTGCTGATTTTTTAAGATGTTTTAAAAATGCCCCATAAACTGATGCTGTATTTGCTACTTTATCTGCACTTTCAAGTAGTGAAGCCAATAAAAAATAATAAAGATTACTGTTAATTTTTCTAGATTTTTGCCATTTTTCTATTTTTTGCCTAATAGCATCAATTTTTTTACCATTTTCATTGCTAAAATATTGCCTATTACTGCCACCTAAACAATAATTTTGGTAAATAAAGCCATTATCTACTAATGCTAAATTATTTAGTTTGTCAATATAATATTGGCTATTTTTTATTACTATATGGTTTTCAATATAATTTTTATTTAACACAAAACTATAATATTCAATATCATTACTAATAACAGATTGAACTTCAGGCTTAAATAATCTTGCTACTGCCCCTGTTCCTGCAAAAATATCACAAAATACTTTATTAGATAAATTTTTACCAACAACATCAGTAATAGTATGTTTCAAAAATAAAGATAGTTTATATTTTGAGCCTATGTAGTTCATTAATAATTAATTTCCAAAAAATAAATATTATTATTGTTAATATTAAACTCTATGTATCTAAGTTTTAATATGTCATTCTTATAATTAAACTTTTTAATACATTCAATTACTTGCTGTTTATTTTCTGTATTACGACATATAATTATTGGTTCAATATCAGAAATATGATTTGGTAAATAATATTGCTGAATCCAATCTACATATCTTTGAATTTGTATTATTATTGCTGAATAGAATTCAGTGCTTTTTAATTTAATTGGTATACAAATTTTTTCATCTTTTCTGGTTATTGACAACATTATATCAATGCGTTGCATACCAACACCACATGATACTTCGTTTCCAATCCAATCTAAATTATCATATTTAAAAATATGTATATAATCAATATTTTGTAAAATATATGCTTGTAAATGTGTTTCAAATTGCAACCCTTTATTATATTTTTCTATTAATCTTGGCAAAATATTTATTTTTTCCATTCTACCATTATAAATATTAGTGTTTATATTAGGTTTAATTTGTTGGGTTTTTATATCAAAGGTAAAATTATTATCTTGCATTAATTGATTATTATTTTTATTTCTAATTAATTTATTTAATCTATCAAACTCATAATGGGTAATCATTGTGTTGCCACGATTTCCTTTTAGTTTTCTATAAATTAAACTCCATAACATTTGATAAGGCGATACTATATTTTTTATTTCATCTAAAGCCTCCCATTCTGTTACCCCATCTTTATAAACTTTATACGGTAAAATTTTAACCCTGAATGTTAAAGATTTTTTTAGCTTATTTTTTAAAAACTGGTTATCGTCATTATTATCTAAAAACACAGTAGAATTAATTTTAAAAATACCAAAAAATTTACCTTCTTTAATATTTTGTGAAAAGTTTTGTTGCAAGTAAAATATGGCATTATCTCCATTTTTAACCCTACTAAAATCAGCAATCATACCTAACAAATTATTTTCAGTAGTTGAATGCAAATAACTATTGCCTGAGTTATTAAAATCAATGACACATTCTCCAGCACCAGTTCCTGCAAATAAATATTCTAAATGATATTTAAGAGTATTTCCATCAACAATAAAAATATGTGTAGTACTCATCAAAACTCCTTCTTAAAAACAAAAATATACTCATGCTTAAAAATATAATAATCACTTTTTAAGGCTCTATATCGCCAAATGCCACCTGTGCCTAATTTACCGCGATTACCCTCAATATTTTTAATAATTGTGCCTTTTAATCTTACTTTAAACTCTCGTTTTATCATATCTAGGCAATAAAAGCTAAGGGGGATAACTTCGCTATTTTTATAAATATCGCCTATAACTAAGGCAAAATAGCGATTTTTTTCTAGGTGTTTTAGGCTATTTTCACATATATTTTTAAATCTGATATTTGCGATAAGTCTTGTTTGTTGTCGCTAAACTTTACAATATCCATATAAGGTGGGTGCATTAGTATAAACTGCACTTTTTTATCAATAATTTTAGCTATTTTTTGCTTGTCTAAAGCATCGCATTGTGCTATATTAAATATTACTTTTGAGTTTTGCATCTGTTCATTTACATAATCAATCATTTGCTGGTTAATATCAATGCCAATGTATTGTCTATTAAGATTTTCGCACTCAAATAGTGTAGTGCCGCTACCCATAAATGGCTCAAAAACAGTATCACCTGTTTTAGTATAGCGTCGTATTAGTTGATTTGGTATTTGCGGAATAAAATTACCGTGATAAATATTTTTATGCTTGCCTGATTTGTCTCTAGCGTTAATCAGCCACAAACTATCAGTATTAATATCTAAATCTTTCCAGTTTACTAAGTCTAAATTATTAAATTTCATAGCAAATATTTTAACACACTAACTAATCCTTAAAACTATGGCACTCTGTTATAATTTTAATTTTTAAAATTACTAAATAATTGAATAATAATAAACAACTAGCATTAGTTTATTTTTTTGTAGTGCTTATTTGGTCAACTACACCTATTGCAATTAACTGGAGTGCAATAGGTGCTGGGGCTTGGTTTGCACTAATGGCTAGAATGCTAATAGGCTTATTATTTTGTCTTGTTATTGTGCTAGTTTTTACTAAGAGACAACTAAGTATTAACAAAAATGCCATAATTCATTATTTAGTTGCTTCTGTTGGTATTTGGCTAACTATGACATTTGCTTATTTAGGTGCTATACATATTAACTCAGGTTTTATTTCAGTTATTTTTGGTTTTAGTCCATTATTTACTGGGCTATTCGCAGTTATTATTTTAAAACAAAAATCATTTACTAGCTACAAATTAACAGGTATGTTTATTGCCTTTATTGGCTTAGTTTTTATTTATCAACAATCAATTATTCAAGGTAAATTGGTATTTTATGGCTTAGTTTTAATTTTTCTAGCAATGCTTGTGCAATCTTTAATATCAGTATTATTAAAAAAATTAGACACCCAAGTATCCGCCCTAGAAACCACAACTGGGGCATTATTTTTTGCTATGATACCACTTATAGCATTTTGGATTATATTTGCCAATGCTGATATTCCTAGTATTGATAATAAAACCTTATTGGCAATACTTTATTTGGGATTTTTCGGCTCTGTTGCTGGGTTTATTGGCTATTACCATATTATTAAGCATCTAGATGTTAATAAAGTTGGATTATTACCTTTAATGACGCCTATATTTGCTCTAATTATTGGTTTTATTTTTAATAATGAAACTTTGAGTTATTATGAGTTTATTGGTATTATTTTGATTATTATTGGTTTATTTATTTATCAATTTTTAAAATCACCACTTAAAACCTCTGATTAAGCTTGAACTAAATAAATATGAGCGGTTGATATAAATGGTGGGTAAACCCCATCATACGAAAACAACCAACCAACACAAATAGTAATATTTTTTTTGTTTGTAGGGTGGCTCTTACCCACAGAACACAACTAAATTGTTAGTTAATGGGTAAGTATTTGTTGCAAAAACCCTTGCAATTGTTCTGATTTAGGATTGTCAAAGAAGTCTTTAGCATTATTTTGCTCTATTATTTGCCCATTGTCCATATACATAACTCTATTTGCTACTTTTCTTGCAAATCCCATCTCGTGAGTTACACAAACCATAGTAGTGCCCTCTTTGGATAATTTAACCATTACTTCTAAAACCTCAGCTATCATCTCCGGGTCTAGGGCTGATGTAGGCTCATCAAATAAAATTACCTTAGGTTGCATACACAATGCTCTAGCGATTGCTACTCTTTGTTGTTGTCCACCACTTAATTGATTAGGGAATTTATAAGCCTGTTCTGCAATATTTACTCTATCTAAATAATTAATAGCTAACTTTTTAGCTTTAGTTTTGCTAATTTTTTTTACCTTAGTTGGTGCAAGAATTAAATTATCTAAAACAGTTATATGTGGAAATAAATTAAAGTGCTGAAAAACCATACCAACCTCTTTTCTAACCGCATTAATACTTTTAATATTATTGGTTAAATTAATACCATTAACTCTAATACTGCCTTTTTGAAAACTCTCTAAATAATTAATACAACGAATTAAACTAGATTTGCCACTACCAGATGGACCACAAATTACTATACATTCGCCCTTTTCTGCTTGTAGATCAATATTTTTTAAAGCATGAAAATTGCCATACCATTTGTGTAAATTTTTTATATCAATAATATTCATAATTTATTAATTATCAGTTTTTAATCTATTTTCTATTTTGTCAGCGTATTTAGACATAGTATATAAAATAATCCAAAAAACTATGGTAACAAAAACATAGCCCTCAATCTCCATACCCAACCAATTAGAATCGCTTACCCCTAGTTTAACAATAGACAACATATCAAATAAACCAATAATAAGCACCAAAGTTGTATCCTTAAATAAACTAATAAAAGAGCCAGTTAGGTTTGGTATTGACACTTTTAATGCCTGAGGTAACACAATAAATAGCATTTTTTGGCTAAAATTAAGACCAATAGCATCAGCGGCTTCGTATTGTCCTCTTGGTATTGCCTGTAAGCCACCTCGCACTATTTCTGCTATATATGCGGCTTGAAACAAGGTAATACCTATTAATGCTCGCAATAATTTATCAATATCTATATTAGCACTAAAAAATAACGGCAGCACCACAGATGCCATAAATAAAATACTAATTAAAGGCACGCCCCTAATAAATTCAATATATATGATACTTAAATATTTAATTACCGGCATTTTAGAATTTCTACCTAGTGCTAGGACCAAACCTATAGGAAATGAAAAAACTATACCAGTTGTTGCTATTACTAAGGTAAGTAATAATCCTCCCCATTTATCAGCATCAACAACAGGTAAGATAAAACCACCGTATAAAATATAAAACGCAAAAAACGGATACACAAAAAAACTAATCAGTATTAACTTGCGTTTAAATTTAACATCTTTTATACTTTTTATAATAAAAAATATCACAAACAAACTAATAAATACCGTATTAGGACGCCAATATTGCTCATTTGGGTATAAGCCATAAATAAATAAATTAATCTTTTCTACTATAAACGCCCAACAAGCACCAGTGCTATTTTCACGACATTCTAAGGCTGATGTAGCAGAAAAATTAGCATCAAGTATAACCCAATTTAATAAAAATGGCACAATACTAAAAATAAATAATAGTGATAAAATTGTTAAGGAGCTATTAAATACATTGGAGAATAAATTTTCTCTAAGCCATTTAATTGTCCCAATATAAAGAATAGGAGGGCTTAGAGACTTCTCTATTTTATAAACTGCCATTATTGTTCCTTAATCTTTAATTTATTATTAACAATATTAAGCACTATTGATATAAATATTGAGATTAATAAATAAACTGCCATAGTCATAGCAATAATTTCTAGTGCTTGACCTACTAAATTAAGTGTTGTTCCAGTAAATACATTTACTAAATCAGGATAACCAATAGCAACAGCCAATGATGAGTTTTTAATAAGATTTAAATATTGATTAATAACAGGAGGGATTGATACTCTAAGTGCCTGAGGTAGAATTATATATTTTAGCACTTGTTTTCTTGATAAACCTAAGGATAATGAGGCTTCTTTTTGTCCTTTATCTACTGATTCAATACCACTTCTAACTGCCTCTGCTATATAAGTTGCGGTATAAATGCTCAGTGCCAGTGCTAGTGCAAAAAATTCAGGGCTAATAGATAGACCGCCTGTAAAATTAAAACCAGATATATAAGGATAATCAACACCAATGTTAACCAAAGAATAAGTTAGTAAAATAAATACCGTAAATACTAATAAATATAATATTTTAAATATTTTATTGGCTAATTTTCTATTACTAAAATTATAATATTTTTTAAGTAAAAACAATATAATATAAGAACTAATTATAGTTAATACTATGATTATAAATTCATTAGAAATAAATATTTTTGGAAAATATATGCCGCGTAAATTTATAAAAACAGTATCAAAAATACTAATACTTTGATGAATAGAAGGCAAAATATTTAACAATAAACTATACCAAAATAATATTTGCAATAATAAGGGAATATTTCTAAATAACTCAATGTATGCTTTTGATAATTTTCGCACTAAAAAGTTGTGAGATAACCTAGCTATACCAATAGTTAAACCAAGTAAAGAAGAAAATATAATTGCTACAAAAGATACATATATGGTGTTTAGTATGCCAACTAAGAAAACTCTAAAATAACTACGAGATTCGTCATAAGCAATTAAAGTCTCAGAGATACTAAACCCTGATTCGTTGCTTAAAAAATCAAACCCTAGTTTAATACCTCTGGACTCAATATTATCTATTATATTAGTAGATATGCTATAAAAAAATACAATAACAATAGATAAAACAATAACTTGGAAAAAAAAGCTTCTAAAATTATTATCGGTTATACTAAATTTAATATTGCTCACTGTTGCAAAACAAAAAAACTTAAAAAAGGCATAGTTTTTTTTAACTAATTTTTATCTAAATGGAGGTGAGTAAAGAATACCGCCATCACTCCATAGTGCGTTTAAGCCTCTTTTGATTTTAAGAGGTGTGTTTTCGCCTATATTTCTTGCAAATATCTCTGCATAATTACCTACCTGAGATATGGCATTAGCTGCCCATTGTTTGTCTAATTTTAGATTTTTATGTATTGAGCCACTACGACCTAGAATACGATTAATTTCTGGGTTATTATAAGCCCTTAAAACATTATTACTACTAAGTCCAAGTTCTTCTGCACTTATTAGAGCATTTAGAGTCCATTTAACTATATTAAACCATTCTATGTCATCACTTCTAACAGAAGGACCTAGTGGCTCTTTGGAAATTACCTCATCTAAAACTATAACAGAATTAGGTTTTTTTAACTCACTTCTAATTGCGTATAAACCAGATTGATCTGTGGTAATAACATCGCAACGATTAGCTTCAAAGCCATTTTTTACTTGTAGGCTAGAATCTAAGTTAATAGTTTTATATTTCATTTTATGGCTTCTAAAATAATCAGCTAAATTAAGCTCTGTTGTAGTGCCAGATTGTATGCAAAATGTAGCACCGTCTAAATCTTTAAGTTTTTTAACTCCTAATGATTTTTTAACCATAAAACCTTGACCATCATAATAATTAACTCCAGCAAATGTTATTCCAAGAGCACTGTCTCTAGTTGCGGTCCAAGTAGTGTTTCTAGATAGCATATCAATCTCACCACTTTGAAGTGCAGTAAATCTTTCCTTAGCTGTTAAGCCAACAAATTTAACCTTATTACTATCACCAAAAACAGCAGCGGCAACAGCTCTACATACATCAACATCTATACCTTGCCATTTACCCTTAGAATTAACACTCGAAAAACCTACTAAACCAGTTGATACTCCACACTTTAAATAACCATTTTTACGCACATCATCTAGAGTTGTGGCAAAAGTATTATGTATGTTAAATACCAGCAATAACATAAATAACATTTTTATTGTAGCTTTCATATATTTCCTTATAAAAAAAATACTATTATATAACAAATTAAATAGCAACATTTAAATAATTAGTTATTTTTTGCTAGTATGTGTGCTATACTGGTAAAAAATAACTAAGTTAATTTTTACCAGTATAGGTATTTTTTAACTAATAAATAATTAAAATATTGATATAACTTAATAAATATTATGAATACTAAAGAATACTTACAACTATTAAGAGAAAAAACAGGCTTTAATGATTATAAAATATCAAAGGAATTAAACATAAATCAAAGTAATTTAAGCAAATATACTAGGGGAACCGCTACCTTGTCTGAAAGTCATGCTTTTTTATTTGCTAGTGTATTAAATATCAGTCCTGCACAAATTATTGCCAATACCAAGCTAGAAAAGGCAAAATTAAGCAATAATGCCGATAAAATCAAGCTTTGGCAAGAGTATGCAGACAAATATACTCAACCAATAAGCAAAGAGTTAAACATTGATATAGCACAAATAAACCCTATATTGGCTGATTTAGACGCTAATGCTTATAAAATAATAGAGATGACAAAAACAGCAAAAAATAATAAAGCTGATATAGTAGTATTTCCAGAATTATCTGCTATTGGCTATCCTCCTGAAGACTTATTATTAAGGAATAACTTTATAGTACAAGTATCTGAGCAAACTAAATTTATTGTTAGTAATTTAGCAAAAGATATTTATGTTATTTTTGGCACTATTACCAGTAATGACGATAAATTATATAATAGTGCGATTGTTACTTATAATAATGCTATAGTTGGAGTATATCATAAAAGATATCTGCCTAATTATGGTGTTTTTGATGAAAAAAGATATTTTAGTGTTGGCGACAAAGAGTTAATCTTGCAGATAAAAAATAATAATATTGCTGTTGTTATTTGTGAAGATATATGGGTGGATGAAATAATAGCAAAAAATCAGCAAGCCAAGGCTGATACTATTATAACTATTAATGCCTCACCATTTCAGGCAAATAAATATCAAAAAAGACTTGATTATATAATAAACAAGGCTCTTAAATACAATATTAATATAGTATATGCAAATTGTGTTGGCGGTCAAGATGAAGTGGTATTTGATGGTGGCTCTTTTATAGTTAATAAGAAAGGACAAATCATAGCAAACTATGAACTGTTTAAAGAAACAATTAATACAAATAATAATATTAATAACAATTATTTAGAAGAAGAACTTGTGTATAAATCTTTGGTTTTAGCAACCCGTGATTATATTATTAAAAATAATTTTAAAACTGCAATACTAGGTTTATCTGGAGGTATTGATTCTGCACTTATTTTAGCCATAGTTGTTGATGCTATTGGTGCTAATAATACACAAGTGCTAATAATGCCATCACCTTATACCTCTGATACTAGCCTAATAGATGCTCAAACCCAAGCTAATACTATGGGTGTTAGTTATAGTAATATTCCAATACAAGGCATAATGACTAGTTTTGATGATTCTCTTATGCCATTATTTGCTGGTAAAAATAAAGATGTTACCGAAGAAAATATTCAAGCAAGAATAAGAGGCTCATTGCTTATGGCATTAGCCAATAAAAATTCGCACATTTTAATAACAACTGGTAATAAATCAGAATATGCCACAGGTTATGCTACCTTATACGGAGATATGAATGGCGGTTTTGCACCTCTAAAAGATGTTTATAAATTAATGGTTTATCGCCTAGCTAAATATCGCAATAGTATTAGTGATATAATACCACCACGAGTAATAACTAAAGAGCCATCTGCCGAGTTAAAAGATAATCAAAAAGATACAGACTCCCTACCAGATTATAAAACCTTAGATACTATTTTATATTTGTTTATTGAACGCAAATTATCTAGTGAAGATATTATTAATTTAGGTTATGATAAAAATATAGTGAAAAAAATTATTAATATGGTGCTAAAAAATGAATACAAAAGACGCCAATCAGCACCTGGACCCAAAATAAGCAAAAATGCCTTTGGTAAAGAAAGGCGTTATCCAATTACTTCTAAGTTTCGTGCTTGAGGATATATTATACTAATTGCTCACTAACAAGTTGAAACTCAACAAACCCTATCTGTAATATGTTTTTAATCACAAGTTAGATTTGGCTTTCTACCAAGCAATAAACCGTGAAAATAATTATAAAATATGTTAAAGAAGCAAGATAAAGGTTGCAAAACTACAGAGGTAATAGTTTTGCATACAGCCAAAATCTTGCTTCAAACTTAACAAGAGTCTTCTTAAAAAAAGTATCTAATTAAGAGTTTTTATGGAGCACTACCAAACAATCTACTGAAAAGGTCGAGTAATTCAGGATTATATTGTCCAGCTGCATTAACTGAGCCTAAAAGCATAAAATTATGTTGTTCTTCGCTAGGAACTATAACATAAGTTTTATCTTTGGTGTTTGTTACAACTTTATAATCCATATTAACTAATTCAATAACTGATGCGGGTCTGATGCGTAATTGTTTACGAAATTCTACATTATATAATTTATCTTTTGTAATGTCATTCATTTTTACTCCATTATCAAGAACAAACATAATATAATAAAATTGCTATTTTAGCAATAAAAATTTATATAATAAATATATAGTTTAACTGTTGCATTCTGTTGTTATACTATTTTTAAAAATAGTTGGACTAATTATTCACTAACAAACAAGACACAAGTTATTACTATGTGCGTATGCTAGCTAAATTTAGCATAAAAGTGCGTATTACAGGCTTTTTGACCTGTGCTTTTGTTTAATACAGTGGCTTCAAATATAATTATTTAATAGTTACTAAATATTTCAAGCATACCCTGTGCCTTGTATTCTGTTTCATTAGCTTCATTATTAGCATTAGAATCAAATACTATACCTGAGCCAGCCCTTAACTCTAAGATATTATCTTTTTTAATAAAAGTTCTAATTAAGATATTAAAATCCATTTTGTTATTATTGCTAATATAGCCAATACTGCCAGTATAAGCACCTCTTGTATTAGTTTCTAACTCTGTTATTATCTCCATACAACGCACCTTAGGACAGCCTGTTATAGTGCCACCTGGGAAGGTGGCTGTTATTATATTTTTAAAGCTAATATTTTCTTTTAATTCACCTACTATATTGGATACTATATGATGCACTGATGGATAACTTTCAATTATCATAAATTCATCAATATGTATGCTACCGTATTCACAGATTCTACCCAAATCATTGCGTTCTAAATCTAATAACATAATATGCTCTGCCCTTTCCTTGTTATTACTTAATAACTCTTGTTTTAGATAGCTATCATTTACACCTCTGGGTCTGGTGCCAGCGATTGGTCTGGTTTGTATGGTATTATTAGCGACCTTAAACAGTCTCTCAGGTGATGCTGAGATAATATCCATACCAGCAAAACTAGCTAATACTGAAAATGGTGCAGGATTTTTATTACATAATTTTTGATAAATATCACAAGCACTATAATTTTTAACTAAATTTATTTGCCAAAATCTTGATAAATTTATTTGAAAAATATCCCCTGACTTTATATATTGCTTAGATTTTTTAATATTTTTTATAAATTCATATCTATCATTGTTAATAATATTAGCTTTTATTATTTGTTTTTTTTGTTTTTTTTGCTTGGCCTGGTAAATATCTTTGATAATTTTATTAATTTTATTATTATCATCAAACTCATTAATAATAAAGGTTTCTTTAGTGGCATTATTAACTATAATCGCAGTATCTATTTTGCCAGCATAGGCAATTATATTTGGATATTTATTAATTATATTTTTAATTTTTTTCTCTATTTGGGCAATTAATTCATACGATAAATATACAAAATAACCACCAATAAATGGTAATTCATTATCAATATTGTTAATTTCAAGTTTAGAATTTAGCTTTGTCAAAAAATCAAAATCGTTGATATTTTTTAAAACAATTTCTGCCACAGGTTTTGTAAATAAAATACTATATTGACTAGTATTTTTTAAATATATTGCACTTGATAATAAAAATGGATAACTATCTTTATCATAAGCATTTAAAATACTTAAATTAAAATAATCTATATTTACTTTTATCACAATGTTGGAGTTATAGACTTTTTATTTTTACTTAACTCTGCTAAGGATTGTTTTGCTAATTTAGCTATTCTATGATTAGGAAAACGGCGAATAATGGACTTAAATATTATTTCAGACTTATCAGCAAGACCAAGTTCGTATTGTGCTATGGCTAATTTATATAGTGCGTTTGGAACTTTGTAATGGTTTTTATAGTTTATTTGAAATAATAAATATTTGTGTGATGCCTTAGCATATTCTTTATTTGCCATATGACTACTAGCTTGCCAAAATAAAGCATCAGCTATATTATCAGCATTAGGATATTTGCTAATATATTTTTCAAATTCTAATATTGCTTGCTCATATTGTTCTGATAATACTAAATTTCTAGCATTTCTATATTCTTTATTGCCTATTGTAATATTATCTTCTTTGTTATTTAATGTTTTTTTAACGGTGCTATTTTTGATGCCATCGGCTACAAATTTATTTAGTTCTTGAAATTTTTTATCTTGTTCTATTAATTTTTTATCTAGCAATAATAACTGCTCTTTTAACTCATCAATAGACTTAGAATAGTGTTGATTTTTTTGATATTGTTCAATAATAAATAAATCTTGCTTATTATCATTAGGATAAACATTAAAACTAATAAATAATAGTATAGTAGTTATTATTTGATAGTAATATTTATTTATTTGCCAATCCATTAGTAATAAATTAGTTTCGTCCTTCTATTTTGCTTCCATGCTGTTTTATTGTGTCCAGAATTAGCAGGCTTTTCTTCGCCATAACTAACAACACTAATCCTATTTTCTACACTATAAAGCTCCATAATATTTTTCACAGCTAGTGCTCTATTTTCACCTAAGGATAAATTATATGATCTACTACCCCTTTCGTCTGTATAGCCTTCTATTCTTAGTTTAATATCATTATTATCTTGCATAAATTTTGCATGCTTTACAATCTCAGCCACTGAGGTTTTATCCAAAGTATAACTATCGTAACTAAAATAAAATATGCTATTTTTAATGCCTTTAATATCTAGTTTTTGTTTTATATTATAACTGTCTTTATTTTTAGACTTTGTAGCCATTTTGTCTTTTAATGCCGCTAAATTCTCAGTTTTATTGTTATTTATGATAGCAATTTCTTCACTAATTATTTCATTGCTGTCTTTAACAACACTTTCTTTAGTATCAGGCGTTATATTATATTTTCTGTCTTTATTAACATTATTTTTATTGATGCTAATATCGCCTACTTTTACAGTTTTAGGTTTATTTTCATCATCTTCTGTAAGCAATACTTTTGTGCTTGTGCAAGAAGAAAACAGTAACAAAGTTAGTATTAGTATATTTTTGTATTTTATTCTCATATTATTCCTCCAAATAATTTGACCAATTTGCATCTCTTAGTTCACCAAATCTACTTTTTAATTGATGAGAGCTTAACCCATCAATAGATAATACTGATAATACCCCTTTATTATTGTTATTTGTAGAATATATTATCATATTACTGTTTGGCGAAAAATATGGCGATTCATCTAAATTATTTTTAGTCATTAATGTCCATTCACTACTTTTTAGCTCTAATAAGGCAATATGATAATTACTATTACTATAATTTAGCATAACTAAATATTTACCATCTGGCGAAAAACTAGCTGCAACATTATAATTACCATTATATGTTATGCGTTTAATTTTATTAGTATTTAGTTCAAGTATATAAATATGTGGTCTGCCACTACGATTAGAAGTAAATACTATTTTTTTACCATCTGGTGAAAAACTAGCTTCGGTATCAATTGCTTTATGCTTGGTAATTCTAGTTAAATCTTTATTAGTTAAATTATAAATATAAATATCTTTATTACCATTCTTAGATAATGTTAGTGCTATTTTTTTACCACTAGGATGCCAACTAGGTGCACTAGCTATACCGTCAAACTTAGGTAGTTTTTGGGTTTTTCTACGCACAAACGGATACTTAATAAATACCTCAGAGCTACCATTCTCAAATGATACATAAGCTATCTTTTTGTTATCTGGCGACCAAACTGGGTTTGTTAACGGCTCATTTGATGATATTAATACTTGGGGATTATTGCCGTCTGAATCTGATATTTCTATGCTGTATTTATTATTATTTATTTTATCTTTATCAACAACTACATAAGCAATATAAGTATCAAAAGAGCCTTTTTCTCCTAGTATTGCTTGATAAATTTTATCGCTAATTTTGTGTGCTATTCTACCAATAGCATCTTTTTTAGCTTTATACTTGTATGCAATTACAGCATCACCACTATAAATATTATATAAATAAAAATATATTTTTACAAAATTAGCACTGCTATCTTCAAGTCCACCTAAAATTAAAAAATCAATTTTGTCATTACGCCATTTTTCAAAATCAATATTATTAACTTCCTCATTGCTAGTCAATAAACTATTATTGTTTATTGCAAAATAACCACTTATAATTAGATTATTTTTTATTATGTTGGCAATATTTATTAAATTATTATTATTTTTAAAAGGCAAAATTGCAACAGGTATTAATTCATTATCATTTTTTAACACAACTACTTCTAAGGCAGCATATAAATTATTAGTATATATAACTAATAATAGTATTAATATTTTTATAGTTTGGACTTTAATCTTTCTCATCTATCCAATACATTTGAATTGCTTCTAAGATTCTTTCGTTTGATTTATTTGGCTCATCAACAAAGCCTTCTAGGTTACAAACCCAACTATGTAAGTCAGTAAAGCGAATAGTTTTAGGGTCAATATCTGGATATTTTTCATCTAGTGCTATTGCTATATCCAAAGAATCAATCCAGTGCAGATTATCCATAATAAAAATATTTTAAAAATTTGATGCTATATTATATCAATTTAAGAGTGTTTATAAATTAAGATTTAAAAATAACTATTATTTTTTATAGTTTCTAAATACTACGCAGGAAGCTATTAATAATTATGATAAAATTCTGTGTTTATAATTTAAATTTATCTTAGTTTAATATATGAAAAACTTTCGTAAATATTTTATAGCTGGATTATTGGTATGGGTGCCTTTAGGGCTTACTTTTATTGTCTTAAAACTACTAATAGCACTTATTGATAATATAGTCCCTAATGCTTATAAAATAGCATATTTATTTAATATAAATATTCCTGGGACTGGGGTATTATTAGTTATTATTATAGTTTTTGTTACTGGTTTATTAACTAGTAATTACTTAGGCAGTAAAATGCTTAATTATTGGAATAAATTATTAAATAAGATACCAATAGTTAGGATAATTTATAATGCTATTAAACAAATATCCGATACGGTGCTTAGTAATTCTGGTAATAGTTTTAAAAAAGTAGTATTAGTAGAATACCCCAGAAAAGGCTTGTGGACAATAGCTTTTTTAACTGGCAATTATCATGGTGAGGCAGAAAAAATTATTGGAGATACTATAATTAATGTTTATATACCAACTACACCTAACCCTACTTCTGGATTTTTTATAATGTTGCCAAAAAAAGATGTTAAAGAATTACAAATGAGTGTTGATGACGCCCTAAAATTAATTATTTCTGGTGGCATAGTTATACCACAAGAAGATAAATAAAAATTATAAATGAGAACAAATTATTGTGGTGATATATCCACTAAAAATATAGACATAAATGTTAGCATAGCAGGTTGGGTTAATAGAAGACGCGACCATGGCGGAGTAATATTTTTGGATATTCGTGATAATACAGGCATAGTCCAAGTAGTAGTTAATCCTGGTGATAAAACTATATTTGCCATAGCAGAAAAAATTCGCTCTGAATATGTTCTTAAAATATCAGGCAAGGTAATTAAAAGAGATTTTGATATGATAAACCCTAAATTAGCAACTGGTAAAATTGAAATTATAGCTAGTAATATCAATGTTATTAACAAGGCAAAACCAATGCCATTCCAGATAGATGATAACAATATATCAGAAGAAGTTCGCCTAAAATATCGCTACCTAGACCTAAGACGAAATAATATGCAAAACAAGTTAAAACTTCGCTCTAAAGTTACGCATTTTATTCGTAATTTTATGGAATATAGAGACTTTTTAGATATAGAAACTCCATTTTTAACAAAGGCAACTCCAGAGGGTGCTAGAGATTATTTAGTGCCATCTAGGACTAATGCAGGTGCTTTTTTTGCACTACCACAATCACCACAAATATTTAAACAATTATTAATGATGTCAGGGTTTGAAAAATACTATCAAATAGTTAAATGCTTCCGTGATGAAGATCTAAGAACAGATAGACAACCAGAATTTACCCAACTAGATATAGAAATGTCATTTATAGAACAAGATGAAATAATAGACTTAACAGAGGATATGATTAGGAAATTATTTAACTATAGTATTGGCGTTAAGCTAGATACAAAATTTTTAAAACTAAGTTATCAACAAGCAATATCAAAATATGGCGTAGATAGACCAGATATGCGTATTGAGTTAGAATTAGTAGAAATTAGTGATTTAGTTAAAAATATTAATTTTAAGGTATTCGCACTACCAGCTGGCGATAAAAACAGCCGTGTAGTAGCATTAAAAGTGCCAAATGCTGCTAGTTTAAGCCGCAAAGAAATTGACAACTATACCAAATTTGTTGCTATTTATGGTGCTAAAGGTTTGGCTTATATAAAACTAAATGATGATGGCTTACAATCACCTATTTTAAAATTTATCCCAGATAGTGTAGTAAATGAAATAATAAATAGAAGCAATGCTAAAAATGGTGATATTATATTTTTTGGTGCTGATAAAAGCAAAATAGTCAATGAATCCTTAGGTAATTTACGCGATAAGTTAGGCAAAGACTTAAACCTATATACTACTAATTGGGCACCTGTATGGATAATTAACTTTCCAATGTTTGAGCGAGTTGATAATAAACTAAATGCACTCCATCACCCTTTCACTGCACCTAGTATTAGTTTAGATGAACTAAAAAATACCAATAGCGATGATTATACTAATATTACCTCTAAGGCCTATGATTTAGTGATAAATGGCAGTGAAATAGGTGGTGGCTCGGTGCGTATTCATAACTCTAATATGCAAAAACAAGTATTTAAAATACTAAATATCAGCGATGATGAAGCCAATGATAAATTTGGTTTTTTGCTAAATGCCCTAGATTATGGCTGCCCTACTCACGGGGGTATAGCATTTGGTATTGATAGGCTTATAATGCTACTTAGTAATAGCAACTCTATTCGTGAGGTAATAGCATTTCCAAAAACACAAACAGCAACTTGTTTATTAACAAACGCCCCTGCTAGTGTTTCTAAGGTGCAATTAGATGAATTAAATATTAAATTAAAAAATAATAAACAATAGATTTGGGTTGTTAGCTCAATTGGTAGAGCATCGGACTCTTAATCCGCTGGTCCAGGGTTCGAGCCCCTGACAACCCACCATATTAATTAATTCTTTTTTCCTTTTATTCAGCAATTTAAAAGTTATATTTATTTTTTGACTTGTAATTATATTAATAATAATTTTATGGTATATTTAGGATGTAAATTAAATTTAGGTGACAATAACAAAAGAAGTATGTAAGTGACTTTAATAGATAATTTAGTACGCGTTAATGATGAACCTAGGGTAAGGATAAAGGTTGCGGCAGATTACTCATTTAATAATGAAATTTTTCAAATAAGAGCTTACAAGCAAGGAGATACACGAATAACTAAAGGGCAGACACAAAACATTCAAATTGATAGAAATACAGCAATACAAATAGTTGGCTATTTAAAAGAATTCATCCAGAGATAAGGGAACGCTACTAATAAATTTAGGTGTTAGTATGTGTGAATTAATAAAAAATTAGCATAATAAATATGGCTTTATAAAAAGAAAACTTACCAAAATAGTAAGTTAATAATTTTAAAATGATAGAAAATATAGTATATTATTACCCAAATATAATTAAATGAAAAATACCTTAACAAATAACTCCAAGAAATAACTTGAGGCTGTTGCACAGTGGCAAAGAATAAATAAAATCTGCTAAAATATTTGTGTTTTAGGCATAAAATGTAGTTCCTAGTGCCTCTAAGGGCAAATTTTATAACAAAAAACACGGATATTTGAGTTATTTTTAGAATTTTAAGCTACCGTGCAACAGTCTCAACTTATATTTTACTTATTCAAATCTATTATATGGCAATTACAGATAATATAGAAACAGAACTTAAAAAACAAAATGCTGTTTTGTTATCCCACTACTATGTTGCTAGCGAGCTACAAAATTTAGCTGATAATACAAAAGGTATAGTATCTGATTCCTTAGAAATGGCTAGATTTGGCAAAAACTCTGATGCTGATACTTTGCTAATTGCCGGCGTTAGATTTATGGGTGAAACTGCAAAAATACTATCCCCTGAAAAAACTGTTTTGGTATTAGATGATGATGCTACTTGCTCATTAGATATATCTTGCCCTGTTGATAAATTTAGCAGTTTTTGTAATCTACATCCAGAGCGAGAAGTAGTAGTTTATGCAAATACCTCAGCAGAAGTAAAAGCAATATCAGACTGGGTAGTAACCTCAGGTAGTGCAATAAGTGTAGTCAAGCATTTAACAGAAAATGGTAAAAAAATTATTTGGGCACCAGATAAACACTTAGGTGATTATGTTAAAAAACAAACTAATGCTGATATGATAATTTGGGATGGTGCTTGTATTGTCCACGAGGGCTTTAAAAAAGATGCCCTACTACAATTAAAAAATAACAACCCAGATGCAGCTATTTTAGTGCATCCAGAATCACCAAAAGAAATAATAGCCTTAGCGGATGTAGTAGGCTCAACTACTGCTTTGATAAAGGCAGTAGTAACAAGAAGTGAGGATAAATTTATAGTTGCTACTGATAATGGTATTTTCTATAAAATGCACCAAGCGGCACCAAATAAGACTTTTATGGAAGCACCAAATATGGGCATAAGTGCTACTTGTGAGAGTTGTGCTCATTGTAAATGGATGGCGATGAATACCCTAGAAAAATGCCTTAATGTGCTAAAAAATAAAACTAATAAAATTAGTATAAATGCTGATATTATCAAAAAAGCACAACAGCCTATAAACCGTTTATTAAACTTTACAAAAAAATAAATAAATTATTATAAAAAATACTATATAATAACATCTTAAACAGTGCTGATTTGACCCGATTGCTAGCACTTAAAATTTCAAGCTAAAGTAGGACATATAATTCAGCTCTATTTTGGTTATTTTTCTTGTTTTATGGAGTTAATTATATGATTTTTACCTCAGAGTCTGTAAGTGCAGGTCATCCTGATAAAATATGCGATCAAATATCTGATGCAATTCTAGATGCTATATTAACAAAAGATAAAAACGCTAGAGTAGCAATAGAAACATTAGTTAAAGATAATAATGTTGTCTTAGCAGGAGAGGCTACTACTACTGCTGATATTGATTTTGAAGCTATCACCAGAAATACTATTAATGAAATAGGCTATAACGATGATATATATGGTTTTAATGGTAATACTTGTATAATAACTAATCTAGTTGGTAAACAATCATTAGACATATCTCAAGGCGTAGATAAAAGCACAAATAAGGAGCAAGGTGCAGGCGACCAAGGTTTAATGTTTGGTTATGCTTGTGATGAAACTTTTGAGCTTATGCCAGCACCTATTATGTATGCTCATAAATTAGTGAGAAAACAAGCAGAATTATTACATAACAAGACTATTAGTTGGCTAAGACCAGATGCTAAAAGCCAAGTTAGTTGTATATATGAAAATAATAAAGTAGTTGCTATTGATGCTGTGGTTTTATCCAGCCAACACGACGAGGGCATAGCTAGAAATGATTTGGTAGAGGCTATTATGGAGAACATTATTAAACCAGTATTGCCTGATAATTTATTAACTAAACGCACTAAATTTCATATTAATCCTACTGGTAATTTTGTAATAGGTGGTCCGGTTGGGGATGCTGGACTTACTGGACGAAAAATTATAGTAGATACTTATGGTGGTATGGCAAGACACGGTGGCGGTGCATTTTCTGGTAAAGACCCATCTAAGGTTGATAGAAGTGCAGCTTATGGTGCGAGATATGTTGCTAAAAATATTGTAGCAGCAGGCTTAGCGTCTAGGTGTGAAATACAAATATCTTATGCCATAGGCGTTGCTAAACCTACAAGTATTGGCATTAATACCTTTAATACTGCCACTATTGATGAAAGCACTATTAGACAATTAGTTAGACAACACTTTGATTTAAAACCAGAGGGTTTAATAACTATGCTTGACCTTAAAAGACCAATTTATAAACAAACTGCAAGTTATGGGCATTTTGGTAGAAATGAAGCCAATATTAGCTGGGAAAAAATCAATAAAGTTCATTTATTAGTGCATTAACCCACAAATCTAATTTGCGGGTATTTAATTTTAACATTTTTTATTGTTTTATAGGTATCTTATGCTATAATTCTATACTTGCCAAGGGGCGTTGCATTAGATTTTTCTAACAGGCTTGGTAATAAAAACTACGCTCATTTTTCATTTTTTTAATATATTAAGGAAATAAAATGAGTAATTCAACGATTAAAAGTAATAACTACAAGATAGCTGATATTTCTTTAGCTGAATTTGGACGCTTAGAGATTGAAATAGCTGAGCAAGAGATGCCTGCTCTTATGGCGCTTAGAAAAAAATACCAAAACAAGAAACCGCTAAAAGGGGCAAAAATACTAGGTTGTATTCATATGACAGTGCAAACAGCAGTGCTAATGGAGACTCTGGTTGCACTAGGTGCTGAGCTTAGATGGTCGTCTTGTAATATTTTTTCAACCCAAGACCACGCAGCGGCAGCTATGGTTAGTGCTAATATTCCTACCTTTGCTTGGAAGGGTGAAACTGAGGCAGAATTTTTGTGGTGTATAGAGCAAACTATATTAGTAAACAATAAACCTTGGGATGCTAATATGGTGCTTGATGATGGTGGCGATCTTAGTCAAATGTTACACGAAAAATATCCTACTATGCTTGATAAAATACACGGTATTAGCGAAGAAACCACAACTGGTGTGCATAGATTATTACAAATGTTAGCAGAAAAAAAGCTCAAAGTGCCTGTTATTAATGTCAATGATTCCATAACTAAAAGCAAGAATGATAACAAATACGGTTGCAGGCATAGTTTAAATGATGCTATAAAACGGGCAACAGATATGTTATTATCGGGTAGAAAGGCTCTGGTAATAGGTTATGGCGATGTTGGTAAAGGCTCAGCAGCTAGTCTTAGACAAGAAGGTATGATAGTTAAAATATCAGAAATAGACCCTATTTGTGCAATGCAAGCTTGTATGGATGGCTTTGAAGTAGTATCGCCTTATATAAATGGTGTAAACACAAAATCTGCAAATTGTATTAATAAAAATTTACTTGGCACAACTGATTTATTAGTAAGTGCAACTGGTAATGTTAAGGTATGTGATAAATATATGCTTAAATTTATAAAATCTACTGCAATAGTATGCAATATTGGGCATTTTGATAATGAGATTGATACTCCATTTATGCGTAAACATTGGCGATGGCAAGAGGTAAAACCACAAGTCCATAGAATATTTAGAAGCAATAATAAAAATGATTATTTAATTTTATTATCAGAGGGCAGACTGGTTAATTTAGGCAATGCAACTGGACATCCTAGTCGTGTAATGGATGGCTCATTTAGTAATCAGGTATTAGCACAAATTCATTTATACAATAATAAATTTGCTAATCTTTCAAGCACCGACAAAGCCAGTAATATTACCGTTGAAGTGCTACCTAAAAAATTAGATGAGGAAGTAGCACTAGGTATGGTGCTAGGATTTAATGGGGTTATTACTCAAATGACTGATGAGCAAGCACACTATATTAATACTCCAAAATCTGGTCCTTATAAGCCTGATAGCTATAAATACTAACAATATAGTCCAATGGGGCGAAATTTAAGTTATACTCCTCTCTTTTCTCCCCATAGTAATTTATGTAATTGAATTTGTAGTCTGGCGTTTATATTATTTTTTAAAATCCAATTAGCTAAATCACTAGGCTTTAAAACTTTATACACTGGTGAAAATAACACTTCACAATCAAAGTTATATTTAGTTAATAAATCTTTAGCCCAGTTAAAATCAGCCCTGTCTGCAAGCACAAATTTAACTTCATCTTTTTGCTTTAAGTATTTTATATTACTTAATTTATTGCTCTTATGTTCTGTAGAACTTGGGGTTTTTATATCCATTATAATTCTAACTTTATTATTAACTTGGCTAATATCAATACTACCACTTGTTTCTAGTGATACTAGGTAATTTTTAGCTGCCAAAACATCTAATAATTTTAAACAATTACTTTGTGCTAAAGGCTCACCGCCTGTAATACAAATAAATTTAGTATTGTATTTACTAATCTTTAAAACAATATCATCAACAGTTAACAAATTATTACCCTTAAAAGCATATTCGGTATCACAATAATTACACCGTAGCGGGCAACCAGTTAAACGCACAAAAACAGTAGGTATGCCTGTTGTAGTTGATTCTCCTTGGATAGAGTAAAAAATTTCATTAATATTTAATCTAACATCTTGCATATTATTTTCCCACAAATCTAATTTGCGGGTTTTAGGTTAAAATCTCTGCTTGTTTTAATTGCCTTATTTTATTCCTGCAATCAGCAGCTTGCTCAAATTTTAGCTCTTTTGCGTAGTCATACATTTGTTTTTCTAACTTCTTTAATTGTTTTTTTGCCTCAACAGGACTTAAAATATGTTTTACATTTTCTTTGTTAATTATTTGCTTATTATTTACATCTAGTATATCAATAATAGG
This sequence comes from Gammaproteobacteria bacterium, assembly GCA_965222825.1. Classification (GTDB taxonomy): domain Bacteria; phylum Pseudomonadota; class Gammaproteobacteria; order PS1; family Pseudothioglobaceae. Next base: position 355,035 of record OZ244964.1, read on the forward strand.
TTTATTTAAAGCCTTAGGGATAATATTATGTTGTTTATTAAAATCTTGTTGTTTTTTACGGCGTCTATTAGTTTCATCAATAGCTTTTCTCATTGATTTAGTAATTCTATCAGCGTATAAAATAGCCATACCTGATATATTTCTTGACGCCCTACCTATAGTTTGAATAAGTGAGCGTTCTGAACGCAAAAAACCCTCTTTATCAGCATCTAATATTGCAACAAGTGATACTTCTGGCATATCCAATCCCTCTCTTAATAAATTAATACCTACCAAAACATCAAATTTGCCTAAACGCAAGTCGCGAATAATTTCTACCCTCTCTACAGTGCCAATATCAGAATGTAAATACCTAACCCTAACATTATGCTCGGCTAGATAATCGCTTAATTGCTCTGCCATTCTTTTGGTAAGAGTTATTACTAATATGCGTTCATTGTTAGTAACTTTTTTATGAATTTCACTTAATAAATCATCAACTTGACTAGCAACAGGACGAACTTCAATTATTGGGTCTAATAAACCTGTGGGACGAACTACTTGTTCAATAATACTACTAGAATGCTCTAATTCATAATTAGCAGGTGTAGCTGATATACAAATACATTGCTTTATTTTATTTTCAAACTCAGCAAATTTTAACGGACGATTATCAAGTGCTGATGGTAGTCTAAAACCAAATTCTACCAAAGTAGTTTTTCTTGCTCTATCACCATTATACATACCGCCTATTTGCCCAATAGTTACATGGCTTTCATCAACTATAATCAAAGCATCATCAGGTAAATAATCTATTAAAGTAGCAGGTGTGCTACCGGGTTTTCTATTAGAAAAATAGCGAGAATAATTTTCAATACCATTGCAATAACCTAGCTCACTCATCATTTCTATATCCATATGCACTCTTTGGGTTAATCTTTGTTCTTCTACTAACTTATTTAGTTGTAATAATTCTTTACGCCTAATTGATAAATCTTTTTTAATACTATCTATGGCACTTAGAATTTTATCTTTTGGAGTAACAAATAAAGTTTGTGGATATATTGACACCCTAGGCACACTTTCAAATATTTGCGTTGTTAATGGGTCAAACCAATACAGTGCTTCTATTTCATCATCAAAAATTTCAATTCTAAGACATTTTTGCTCAGAATCAGCTGGAAAAACATCTATTACTTCACCCTTAACACGAAAATTACCTCTAAATAATGCCACATCATTTCTGGTGTATTGCATTTCTGTTAAGCGTTTTAAAATATCTCGTTGATTGATGCTCTCGTTTACACTTAGATGCAGCAACATTGCCATATAACTTTCAGGCTCACCTAAGCCATAAATAGCTGATACACTGGCTATTATAATTACATCATTTCTCTCTAAGATTGCCTTAGTAGCAGAAAGACGCATTTGCTCTATTTGCTCATTAATAGATGCGTCTTTTTCTATATAGGTATCTGATGCTACAACATAAGCCTCAGGTTGATAATAGTCATAGTAAGATACAAAGTATTCAACAGCATTATTAGGGAAAAATTCTTTCATTTCACTATATAGTTGTGCTGCTAGGGTTTTATTATGAGCAATAATTAAACTAGGCCTTCCTGTTTTGGCTATAACATTAGCAATGGTAAATGTTTTACCTGAGCCTGTAACTCCTAATAAGGTTTGGTATTTGTTGTTACTTTCTAATGCAGATACTAGCCCCGCTATTGCCTCAGGCTGGTCTCCTTTTGGGTTAAATTTAGCCTGTAAATAAAATTTATTATTGTTATTTAAAGTTGTATTCAAAATTATTACTATTTAAGGTATTATTAAATTTTAGACTATTTAAACTAATTATGATAAAACTTGCAAATAGAATTATAAATGTTAAGCCATCTGCTACTCTGGCAATTACAGCAAAGGCAAATGAATTAAAAGCATCTGGAGTGCAGATTATTCCTATGGCATCAGGTGAGCCTGATTTTGATACTCCTGAGCATATTAAACAAGCAGGAATTATAGCAATACAAAATGGCAAAACTCGTTATACAGCAGTTGATGGCACTCCTAGTTTAAAACAAGCAATAATAAATAAACTAAAAAGAGACAATAATCTTAATTATCAATTAAATGAAATTATTGTATCAAGTGGCGGTAAGCAAGTTTTTTATAATTTAGCACAGGTATTATTAGATAAAAATGATGAGGTAATTATTCCTGCTCCTTATTGGGTTTCATATCCTGATATGGTTATTTTAGCTAATGCTAAACCAGTAATTGTTAATACTGATATTGCTAATAATTTTAAAATGAGTGCTCAGCAATTAGAAAATAGTATTACCAATAATACAAAATTAGTAATTTTAAATAGCCCATCAAATCCAACTGGTGCAGTTTATAGCAAGCAAGAATTATTAGATATAGCAAAAATATTAGAAAAATATCCAAATATTTATATTCTTAGTGATGATATATACGAGCATATTATTTGGAGTGATGATGGTTTTTATAATATAGCTATGCTTAGTAAAAAACTAAAAGAACGCACAATAATTTTAAATGGTGTATCAAAAGCCTATGCTATGACAGGATGGCGTATTGGCTATGGTGCTGGTGATAAACATATTATTAAGGCTATGAAAAAAGCTCAATCACAAAGCACATCTAATCCTTGTTCTATATCCCAAGAAGCCTCAGAAGTTGCCCTAAATTCTAAGCAAGATTTTATACACGATATGACAGATGAATTTAAAAATAGATATAATTATATTAGCAATGAGTTAAATAACATAGAGGGTATTAATTGCCCTAAGGCAGAAGGTGCTTTTTATGTATTCCCTGATGTCAAAGGTTTCATTGATAAACTAAGTTTAAAAGATGATTTAGAGCTAAGTGCTTATATGTTAGAAAAATTAAATATAGCCATAGTCCCAGGCTCTGCTTTTGGTATGAAAAATTGTATTAGATTTTCATTTGCAACCAGTATGGATAATATTAAAGAAACTATTAAACGGCTAAATAGTCTAACCTGATACTATAAACCACTTTCTTATTATATTTATTATTAATTGTATTTTTTATACAAACGAAACCCTAATAATATTACTAAAATACCAGCATAAATAAATGGCTGTAATGCCATATCTGATTTTGACTGCCAATAAAAATGTATACACGCTAATATGCCTATAACATAAATTGATTTATGTAATTTTTTCCATTTTCTACCTAGTCTTTTAATCCAGCCCTTAGTAGAGGTAAATGCCATAGGTATTAGTAATAAAAAAGCACTAAAACCAATAGTAATATAAGTTCTATCAGTAATATCTTCTAATATTAGACTTGGGGTAAATTGTTGGTCTATTAAATAAATACTAAAATGCAAACAAGCATAAAAAAATACAAATAAACCTAGCATTCTTCTAAATTTCATTAAATATCTTTGCTTAGTAAAATATACTAAGGGAGTAATTGATAAGGTAACTAACAGAAAACGAATTGCCCATTGCCCAGTTGGATTGGTAATTTCTTCAATAGGGTCAATCATATTGCCCATAAATGCGTCATAAAACAACAATAAAAAAGGTAATAAACACAAGAAAAAGACAATAATCTTTAAATAAGGAATAAATTTTAGCACTAGAAGTATTTTTTTAAGTCCAAACCAGCGTATAAATGTGCAACTTGTTTGCCATAACCATTAAAAATCTCAGTTTTGCGTTTTTTAGGTGAGAAAAAACTACCCTTCCCTATAACTCGCTCGCGTTTTTGCGACCATCTAGGATGGTTAACATTAGGATTAACATTAGCATAAAAACCGTATTCATTTGCTGCTTGTAATTGCCAAGAATTTAGTGGTTGTTTTTCTACAAATTCAATAGCAACTATTGACTTAATATTTTTAAAACCATACTTCCACGGCACTACTAGCCTAATCGGGGCACCATTTTGATTAGGAAGTGTCTTACCATATAAACCTACTGCTAAAAATGATAATTCATTCATAGCCTCTGCTATTGTCAGCCCTTCTACATAGGGCCATTCTAGCACACTACTCTTTTGTCCGGGCATTTGCTTAGGATTATAAAGAGTTTTAAATTTAACATATTTTGCCTTTGAGTTTGGCTTAAATGTTTTTAACACATCAGCTAGCGAAACCCCAACCCAGGGTATTACCATAGACCAAGCCTCTACACAGCGAAAACGATAAATTCTTTCTTGTAATTTATGGGGCTTAATAAAATCTTCAATATCAAAATTACCTTGTTTTTCACACTCACCGCTAACTTTTATATGCCAAGGTTTAGTTTGTAACTTGTGTGCGTATTTTGCTGGATCGCCTTTATCTAAACCAAATTCATAAAAATTATTATAATTAGTAATTTCTCTATAAGTATTGAGCTTTAAGCCTTTGCCATAATTAGTTTTACTAATTTTATCTCTAAACCCCCCGCCCTTTTTACCTTCTGCAAGTAAGTTAGTATATGGAACTAATGATAGTCCAGCACCAAATTTAATAAACTTTCGTCTATTTAGGTAGTGTTTTTCATCTGTTATTTGTGATTCTGGGATATTTTTTATTTTCATAATCTTAAAACATATTATTTACTGACATTATAACAGCATAAAAATTATTATTTATATCATTTTACTTATAGTTCTGCACTAACAGGTGCTAAACACACAGTGTCATTACAGGCTTGTAATTCTACTATTAACTTGGGCGGTGTATAGGTTTTTATTTTTTGCACCAAGTCTAGTTTTATTGTTATATCTTTGGTATAAACTGCTAGTTTATCCTTGCTAAATGCGAGTTTTTGATAAGATACTTTGGGGTAGTTAATACTGCTAATTTGCCAATTTTTAGTATCTAAATTTTTAACACTAGTAGCAATTAAATCTTTTTGTAATGGCTTATTACTATTTATATGATAGCCATCTGCCATATTTATATTTAGGGTATAGCTACCATCTTGTTTAGTTAATTTAACACTTATTTTGCCATTGTATAACCATTGTCTTATACCTAACTCGCCTATTAATAAATTATTTAAACCCATTATCATAGTTGAATAATACTGCGGACTTGCAATGATATTTTTAGCAAAAACAGAGAGTAATTTATCACTATATTGCTTATAATTATTGTTGCTATCTCTTGCTAACAAACGCGTTAATGCTATAAATATTACTGCATTAGCACTAGGTATTGCACCATCATCAGCATTTTTTAGTTTTAGGTATAAATACTTAGCCTTAGTGTCAAAAAATCCATCATTCTCATTATCCCAAAACTTTGTAATTGCATCATTCATTAGTTTTTTTGCTTGCTCTAAATAATTATTATCTATTGAGTAATCATAAATATCTAAATACAGATTAATTAAATAAGCATAATCTTCAAGCAAGGCATCAGTATTGTATTGATTATTCAATAATACTCTTTTTAGTCGCCCATCTTGGTTAAACATTGCTAAAAATCTAATACTTTTAGTGGCAGTATTTATATATCTATCATCACCTAAAATAACCCCTGCTTTGACAAAAGTACTAGCCATCATTGCATTCCACGATAGTAAAACTTTATTATCTAGTAGCGGTGGCACGCGTTTTTGACGCACTTTATAAAGTTTACTAATAATATTATCAGCCTGAGTGAATAATTCTACGGCTGTATCTAATGATAGATAGCGAATAATATGCTTATTTTCAAATATAGTATTATTGCTAAAATCAAATATTTTACTTGCTGTTTTAAATTCATCAGGCGTTAGTATTTGTTGTAGCTCTTTTATATCCCATATAAAAAATGTCCCCTCTTCACCCTCACTATCAGCATCTGTTGCTGAATAAAAACCACCCTTTTTAGTAGTCATCTCCCTTAGAACATAATCTAGGGTTTGTTTTGCTATTCTTTTATAAAGTGGCTTATTTGTTATTTGATAAGTCTTAGCGTAAATAAGTGCTAATTGTGCTTGATTGTAAAGCATTTTTTCAAAGTGTGGCACCAACCAAGCATTATCGGTAGAATACCTAGCAAAACCACCAGCTACAACATCGTATAAACCACCTTGTGCCATTGCTTGTAAGCTTAGTTCAATAGCATTTAATACCTCTGCTTTGGGTTGTTTTTGTTGTGCTTGTAATAGTAATAACAACATAGTTTCGTGGGGGAATTTTGGGGCACTACCAAAACCACCCTGTAAGTCATCAAAACTACCTAAAATACCTGCTATTGCTTGTTTTGATACTACACTACCTAATTTTTGCTTAGTTTTTGCTTGTTTTTGTGCTTGTTGGAGAATACTTTTTATCTCTTTGGCTTGTTTTATTACTTTTTGTGATTCTTTTTGCCAAATATCATTAACTTGGGCTAATAGTGATAAAAAATTTTGTTGCGGAAAATAAGTGCCACCAAAAAAAGCCTCGCCATCAGGGGTAAGAATCATATTAAGAGGCCAACCTCCTTGACGATTAATTAACTGCACAGCTGCCATAAAAACACTATCAATATCAGGACGCACCTCTCTATCAACCTTAATAGCAATAAAGTCTTTATTGAGTGCATCTGCTACTAATTCGGTGTCAAAACTTTCCTCTTCCATTACATGACACCAATGACAAGTAGCATAACCAATAGAAAGCAGAATTAGTTTATTTTCATCCTTCGCCTTTTTAAGTGCTTTATCGCCCCAACTATACCAATTAACAGGGTTGTGAGCGTGTTGTAACAAATAAGGCGAGGACTCAAATATTAAATTATTGATAAACTTAGGCGAGCCATCTTTATTAAGGTGCGTGGTTCGAGGTTTGTAATTCTTGCCTTTATCTAGGTAGGCTTGCTGTAATGTCATTGTTGTTTGAGATAATACACTAGGTGTTAAAAAAAATATAGCACTTAATAGGATAATAATTTTAGCCATTTACTTATTTTAACTTATTTAAGAACCTCGGCTTATCAATTTTATTTTTAAGAATAATTATTTTAAGGTATTATTATTTATTTTTAAGTGCTAAACGAATAATTTCTTGCACACTAAGCTCTGAGGTGTTGATATTTTTTAGCATATTTTGCACCTCTTTTGCCTTAAAACCCAGAGAGCTAAGTGCTGCTTCTGCTTGTTGGTTATTTTTACTGCTAATATTTGTTAATTTTTGTTGATAGCTAAGTTCTAATTGTGGTAGTCTGTCTTTTAGTTCAACTATTATTTTTTGGGCTGTTTTCTTACCTATTCCTGGGGTTTTTTGCAATATAGCAATATTATCATTTACTATACAATCAATAATATCAACAATCATAAGTGTTGATAAAATAGCAAGCCCTACTTTGGGTCCTACGCCATTTACTTTAATAAGCGTATTAAATACTATTTTTTCATCTATGCTATTAAAACCATACAATGTGTGAGAATCCTCTCTCACTATTAGCTGGGTATAAAGGGTATGCTTGTCTTTGTTTAACTTATAAAAGGTGTTAAGAGGACATAAAATATCATAGCCAATATTATTAACATCAAGCACTATATTTGGCGGATTAGTGCTAATAATTTTGCCTGTTAGTTGTGCTATCATAGTTTTTTATAGCCAAGCATTTTGTTTATAATATTTATTTTCAAATTGTTTGATATTTTGCTGGTATTTTAGGGTAATTTCTATGTCATCTAAGCCATAAATCAGGCGTTTTTTAAGCTCCTTATCAATATCAAAATTATAATTATTATCCTTGGCAATAATACTTTGCTTTGCTAAACTAATACTTATATTGCCATCATAATTAAATAAACTATCAACTATATCGCTATTTAGCACTATAGGTAGCAGTCCATTTTTAAAACAATTATTATAAAAAATATCCGCAAAAGACGGAGCAATAATTACCCTAAAACCATAATCAAGAAGTGCCCAAGGTGCGTGCTCTCTTGATGAGCCACAGCCAAAATTATCTCTAGTTAGTAAGATTTGTGAATTTTTATACTTAGGATTATTTAGGGTAAACTTAGTATTTATTGGGCGTTTACTATTATCAATACCAATCTCACCTACATCTAAATACCGCCATTCATCAAACAAATTTACCCCAAAGCCCGTGCGTTTAATTGATTTTAAAAATTGCTTGGGAATAATAGCATCAGTATCCACATTAACCCTATCAAGAGGGGTAGCAGTAGAGGTTATATCTGTCCATTTGTCCATAATTTGTATTTTATTTATAGTTGAGACTGTTGCACGGCAACCTAAAATTTTAAAAATAACTCAAATATCCGTGTTTTTTGTTATAAAATTTGCCCTTAGAGGCACTAGGAACTGCATTTTATGCCTCAAACATGAATATTTTAGCAGATTTTATTTATTCTTTGCCACCGTGCAACAGTCTCAGTTATTATAATTTTGTTAGTTTTGTGCTAGGTTGTTATTATTTTTATAGGGTTAAATTCACTAACTACTCAAAATTAACACCCTCATCTATGGCTTTATTGTAAAGTTGATATAGTATTTTTGCCTGTTTTTCTGATGGTAATGATAAACTGCCAGAGTTATATTTTTTTAAAATATCTAATTGCATAGGCGAGGCATCGTTGTCTTTTTTATAGTATTCTAATAGTTTGTATTTTTTCTCTGTTGATAATTTATAAACAAAAATTTGTATTTTTATACCGCTATCCAATTTTTTTTCTTGTTTAGCCTCTTTTTTAATGCTTTGTTCTTCTTCCTTATCAATCAATAACTCATCTAAAACAATATTAATATCAATATTTTTAACACTTTCCCAGCATTTATCTTTTTTGCACCATTGGGTAATATTAGCAAAACCCTCTGGTGGATTGGTAATTTCTTGATAAATTTTCTCTGTAACTTCCTCTAATGCCAATCTTAATATGGTTGGTAACCACTGATATTGCCAAATTGTTGCAAAATTTAAAAACTTATCTTGTTTTTTAATCCAATGCGATAAATATGCAATACTATATGCCACAGTTTGTGCTCTAAAACCGCCATCATACCAGTTTGCTTTTGATACCATTTTTTCAACACTTCTAAATAATATAACTCTACAAACTGTATCTTTAAAATAATTTTCAGTAATAGCAAAATTATCTTTTTCTAATTGAGTTGTTACTGTTTCTGCAAACGTTTTAAAACTATATTGTGCGCCTCTCGCAACAATATTAGGCTTTTGTAGCCAAGCATTTTCACTTTTAGATAAAAAAGTTTTATCTAAAAGCTGATTTTTAGGGTTTTCTAATTGGAATTTCCTCTTTTCTGCTGGTGTTAAATAAGCCTGTTCGTTTAAATATTCACCTCTAACGCGTTCATAAAACCAGCGTGTTCTGCGTTGTGAACCATCAGTAGTTGGTGCAAAAATCCTTTTAGAATGATTTTTAAATTCTTTATGGAATGGGTTATTAGAGAAAAAATCTGATTTATTAATTTTATTTTGGGTATTGGCATATTCAGATACTTTAGAGACAAAATCACTTTGTTTTTCCGCATCTTTAACCACAGATAATTTCATTTGTACAGCAATATCAGACACATCTTGCTTTAAATTTTTAACAGCTGCATAAATAGCTGAGATAGTTTGCCCGCCATTAACAATTTGTAAATTATGTATTTTTGTAATACGGTTATTTTCTATCTCAACATCACTGGCTGTTGCGGTAATGCCGTTATTATAAGCAAAAAACATAGTGGGGTCGTATTCTATGGTGTTTCGTAACCCCTTATTAACATTTCCTCTAAATTGTAAAAATGTTCGCACATTTTGTTCAAATAGCTTCTGTCCAAAATCATCATATATTTTTACTAATTCATTGCCTGATATACACGATAAGTAGGATTGGTATTTATCAGATTCACCTTTTATAGATAAATAAGGTAGATTTGTTTTTACCTCAAAAATACCGCTACTATTTTCTGATAAATAAATTTTATGCAAATAGTCAATATCAATAACTCTAAATTCAATACTTATGCTATCTAAGTTTTTATTAGGTAATTCAAGCAGATTTCTCGTTGCTTTACCATCGGTAAATACAATTAATTTCACCTTATCTATTTGATTATTTTCTTGCCATTGATAGATTTGATATGCCATAGAATAAGCTTCTGAGGTGTCTTCCATTTTTGTATAAAAACCATTGATACATTTTGTATAAAACGATTCAAGCCGTTTAAATTTAGTGTCAATATGCTGTTTGGTTAAAGTTTGTATTTCATCGTCTTGAAAAAATTGATGCACTAACAATGATAATATTTGTCGCTCTTCATCATAATCAAAGCCGTGCACCTCCAAGCTTTTTTTAGAATAGTCAGCATTAGTATAATTATTAGTTAGATCTCCAGTAGATATTAACTCTTCACAAACATTTTCAAAAAACGCCTGTGGCTTCATTAAGCCTCTGCTATCAGCATCTGATAATATTGATTGCAAAAAATCCTGATGAAAATCTTCTAAACTAACCATTTCACTACTCCAAAAAATCTCTTATATCCTGTTCATAATCATTGCACTCTAATAAATCAATAGAATACTTAACATCAGTAATACCGTGTTTTATATGTTGCGGCTGTATTTTTGGAAAATCTCCAGAAGTTAGAAACACCCTATTTTTATCAACAATAAATTTATAAAATTGTGTTTTTATTACCTCTGGTATATAACCATATTCCAATAATTTACCCTCAAATTTAGCCTTAATTTCGTTTGATTTTGGTTTCAAATAATGTTCAATATTTTTCACGACATCAGCAATAGACTCCCCATTTTCAGTTTGAGTCAAGCCATAAGTGAGCAAAAATAAAGGCACTTTATCGCTAATCAATTGTTTGATTGAGGAAATATGGGCAGTTTGCCCTTTAGATGTTTTGTAAGACTTCACTTCAATAATGGCATTATCCAATAAAAAATCTTGTTTATCAAAATCAGCCCCAACCCATGAAACTATTGCCTGCTCAATACCAAATTTTGGTGTGATAATATCTCTTAAACATAATAATTCGCCAAATAACCCCATTTGACGATGTAAATTCATTGCTCTATTTCTATCTTGTTTTAGTAACTGTTGCCATCTTTTTAGTCGCACTTCAACCGCACTAATCATAGCAGTATCATTGTCATAATTATCAGTGATTGAAATTAAATCATTGCAAAGTGCATAAAAAATTTGCCAGTCTTCTTTATCATTTAGCACTAAAAATAACTCTCCATAGCCATAGGTAGAATTGCGTTTTAATAATTCTATACCATTTAGATTTGCTGGTAATTTAACATTATCAAATAAGTCTTTTGATTGCAATAAAAAACCAAATTTACCCTCTAAATCAGTTATCCAAAATAAACTATGAGGTGTATCTGACTTTACTCGTCTTTGGGTTGATTCTGGCATATCTAACCATGGGTTTGTTTTAGTCATCTGCTTGCTCCTCATTTTCTAAATCTGCTAATAAATTTTTATGATATACAGTATTTATTTTTAAGCTGATATTTTGAGTATTGCTAATAATTTTGGTAGGAAAACTAACGCCAAATGCCGCTAGTCTTTTATCTATATCTGTTTCTAAAATATGTAATCTCAACAAAGGTTTTTCTAATCTTTCTCTTGCTTCTTTGCGACTACTACCTAATTCCCTTCTTATGTTTTTATCTAATACAATAGACTCAGATGTGCCAGTAGATACCTGCCTGTTTTGTATCTCTATACAATCTCTATTTAGCCTAACTTTTCTTTGTTCTCTTTTAAAATGAATACTATTTATATTTTCATTATCTCCATTACCACTATATATCGCTATATCCCAATCTGTTTTTATGTTTTTTGCATATTCTTTAATGAAATCTAACGGCATTCTTGAAGATATACCAAAGGCATCATTTTGATAAACTTTAAAATTACTCAAAAAATCAATAATCAAATCCTTTTCAACACTCCGCCATAAGTAATTATTGCCAATATTTTCTACCTTATAATTGGTCTGTAACTTATTAATTATATTTTCAATAACTGATAAATTATTTTGTTTGCTATTTGTATCATTAGACAGCCAACTGGTTTCTTTTGAACGACCATCTAAGCACATACTATGCATAAATTCTGTTACATTTCTCTGCTTGTTTCTTGCTGTAACTTGTAGCACACTATCTGGATGTTGCCGAACTGCCAAACCAAAATCTTTGGGTGTCATATTTTCATCGCGCATTTTTTTAAAATCATCAAATAAATCTTCTGTAGCTTCAATAATATAACCAAAATTATCAATAATTGTTTCTGGTATGTACACTTTGCATAAATCTTGATAACCCTCACGGTAACCAAACCATCTACCCATTTGCATTAAAGTATCATAAAAAACAGTGTTTCTTAGAAAATAACTGACACTCAAACCTTCTAATGTATAACCTCGTGATAGACTGGTGCCACCAATGACAATAGCATTGGTAGGATTTTTTTTACTGTATATTAAATCTTCTTTTCGGCTTTGGTGAACCTCCCTAATAACCACACTTTCTACTATATTGCACAAATTTTTTAAAGTATCATTCCAAGAAAATTCTACATTTTCATACCTTAAATTAAAGGTATTTTCTAGGTTTTGTATTAAATTACTTTGTTGAATAGCATTTACTAATTTTCCATAAGCCACGATATCATTTTTTATTCTTTCAATATATTGGCGTGCATGAGAGGCTAATTTTTGATGAACAGCAGTAAATCGTGTAACATGAATTAACATACTATTATGTTTATTGCCTTGCCCTCTTAAATTTCTAATAGTGATATTTAATAAAAATACCCGCATTGCTTCATACAAACTATTTGGAATGATTGGCAATTCAAAATCTTTTTTATGTTTAATTGGTATATCATCTTGGTAGTCATCAATACTCACTAAATATTTTCTGTTCTCGTCAGAAAATATCTCTCTAGCACCAAAATAATTATCTGGAGCATTTAAAGCGTAAATAAAATCTCTAGGAAATAAATCATCCTCGTATCTATCATGCTCTGCTTCATGATCAATAAAAATATTGGCATATGGGGTTGCGGTATAAGCCACATAAATACTTTTTTGGAATATTGCTAACAATTCTCTAAGTTTTTGATTAATTGTTGTTGGATCATTTTCCGGTTTGCTAGTATCAATGGAAGCATAATCAGACTCATCATCAATCATTAACATAGCATGATTTACCACCTTATTTGGATATGTTTTATTTAGCCAGTTAATAACATTTGTTAATGTATGAGTATTTTTCTTAATAACCAATATTATTGGCACAATATTATTTTCAAAATTGGTGCTTTGTGTATTTCTATCTGCATCTTGTTTATTAAAATCTTTTTCTTTAGTAGTTAAACTAATAGGTAATTTATCATTTTGTGCATTACCTTTACCAACGCCAACTTGCCTGCCACTATCTTTGCCAATAAATGCTTCGTTTAATCGCTCTTGGGTTTGATTACGTAAATTATTAATACCGCCTGCAATAATTACGATAAATTTATAACCTGCATCAGCTGCTTTACATACTAAACCTGCATAATTGCCAGTTTTCCCTGATTGCACATGTCCAACCACCATACCCCGTCTATCAAACTGTGAAAAGTTAGGATTTTCAATGTTATCCATAACAACATTTGTATCAGCATCAATAGTAGTAATAATCTCTGGTGATAAAGATTCATTTAAATATTTTTTATATCTATACCAATAGTAGTTTTTACTTTCTTTTTGTGTTTTACCTGTCCACCAAGTTGTATCGCGTTGCTGTTGCTCAATACCTTTGATTAAAATCCCGCGTTCCATTTTGACATTAAACTGGGTTTCTAGTTCTTTTTGCATTCTTTGCCAGTCATCATCGCTAAGGCTTTGCAGATTAGTAGCACTGATAATATTGGCAAACATTTCTAAACCAACAACTTGTATTGCCTCTTTAGTCTTGTTAATTTTTGTTTGAATATCAACAATATTTGCTTTTTTAAGATTGATAAAAATATGGCTTTTAATATCTTGGTAACTGCTCATTTTAATAATTCCTGATTGTTTTTAAATAATTCTGTTTTTAACAAACTAGCAATATATTCATCATCTAGACCCTGGTTTTTTAATTGTTTAGCCAAATTTTCAATATCTGCTTGTGATAAAGCACTTTTTTGTTTAATTTCATGCGGATTTTGTTGTAAATGTGCTTGTATTGCCTCTAAAGGTAAATACGCTTCCAAACCTTTTAAATAAATATCTAACAAAGCAAAATCAACAACTGATATATTTTTAACTCTTTGATAAATAGGATGTTCTTTGTTTAGTCCAAAACGAAAATTATTATCTACAGGAATAGTTTGCCAAAATTTAGTGGTTGTTTTATCTTGTATTTTTCTACCTCTACCAGTATAAGGTCGTGAACCAAGTTCAGTAGTTTTACTGATAATTGCTTTTAATCTAGTTTTAATATCTGCTCTTGGTTTGGCGTGTGATTTTTTAATATCTATACCCCAATACTTATCCTGATTATTTTCTATATCAATTTTTATCCGCACTAATTTATGAGCATCCGTAGCCTTATGCATCCCCCACCATGTGCCGTAAATGAGCAATCTTTTAGCACGGTATAAATAAAATCCTTGTGATTTTATATAACCATTATCGGTAGAATATTGTTCCCATTCTTGTTGTGATACTTTAGAGTGGTGTGGCAGAATATACGGTGATATTTCTATTTTTGAATTATGAATCTTGATAGTTTCTGGTGGCTTCTCCTGCGTGGCACTATGCTTAATATTAAAAGGGTTAAAAGGTTTTATATTATTTTCATTAAGTGATATTTTTAAAGGTTTAAAATCATCTTCTAAAAACCTATGAAAGACCAATGACAAGTGTTTTCTTAATTTATTAATATTATCAGAAAATGTTTGCTTATCACAATGATCAACATCTTGCCAAATTACAAGTGTTCCATGCTCTAAATTATTAAATTCACTTACTAGTGGTTCATCAATAAAATCATCTAAATTTGGTGTAATAAGTAGCCAATCATTATGTTTAGCAATGTAATCTAAATCCCATTGTTTTATCGCTGTATTACCGTCTTTTTTAGATAAAACAGTTAATTTTTTACACTGAGAGAAAGATGCTGTTTTTAGCCCCAAACCAAATTTACCCAAATCTTTTTTATCCCTCTTATCCTCTGGGCTTTTGCTTGATAATCTCATAGCCTCTTTAAGTTCATCCTCTATCATGCCAATGCCATTATCTAACATGCAAAAAACAATATTAGGTTTAGCGATTGTATAAATTTTTATATTATTGGCATTAGCGGATATACTATTGTCTAAAATGTCAGCAATAGCCACTTCAAGAGTATAGCCAACATCTCTTAAAGACTTAACAAAATTACCAACATTAGGTGGGATATTCTCTGTTTTCATCTAAAACCCTTATCATTTCTTTTGCAATTTTTTCCACCATTGGCACAACAACAGAATTACCAGCCTGTTTGTATAATTGTCCTTTAGTAATGTTTGGCAACTTAAATGTTGTTGGGAAACCTTGCAAATTAAAACACTCTTTTGGTGTTAATTTTCTTGAATTTTTATCATCTAAAACAATGGGTATATTATGACCGCCACTACCCATATTAGCTGTTAATGTGGGGCATAAATTAGATTTATTTTCACGCACATAATGGCGACGATACTGATAAATTGTATCATCTCTTATAGCCTTTTTGTTTATTTTTTGATGTATGTGATTGTCAAAATCAGTATAAAAATAGTCTTTATCTACTGTATTTTGTAAAAAATATTTAATTTTTTTAGGTTGTTGCTTAGCTTCTTCAGGGATGTTAAAAGATTGTGATAATAAACAATTGCCCATATTACTTTTATTAAGTTTTATTGGTTTATCATAAAAAAAAATATTTTCATTTCTGAAACCAACTATATAAATTCGCTCTCTACCTTGTGGAATATCAGTGCATTTTGCTGCATTTAAAATAAATGGTATAAAAGAGTATCCAGCATTTAACATTGATTTTTTAATGGTATCAAAACTTTTCCCATTGCTATGTGTTGATAATGAACGTACATTTTCTAATAAATAGGCTTTAGGTTTTAACTCTTTTAATAGTCTTGGTACTTCAAAAAATAATTTACCTCTTTCATCATTAAAACCTTTACCATGTCCTGCGTAAGAAAATGGTTGACAAGGAAATCCAGCTGTTAAAATATCAATGTTTTGTAAGTTATTTGTGGATAAATCTTTAATATCACATTCTAATAAATTAGTTCCTTTGTTATTAAGTCTGTATGTTTTACAAGCATTTGAATCTATTTCATTTGCCCATAAAACATTACAAGATACATTTTTAAATGCGTGGCATATACCACCAACCCCAGCAAAGAGACTTCCCACGGAATATCTACTTATTATTTGCTTATTTTTTCTACTATTCATACACTAAACCTACCAGCAATAGCACTACTAGCAGCAACAGACGGGCTGACTAAATGGGTGCGACCGCCAGAGCCTTGACGCCCTTCAAAATTACGATTAGAGGTAGAGGCACAACGCTCGCCTTTTTCTAATTTATCAGCATTCATAGCTAAGCACATAGAGCACCCCGGTAAACGCCACTCAAAGCCAGCATCTGTGAAAATTTTATCTAAGCCTTCTTGTTCTGCTTGTTGTTTCACAAGCCCTGAGCCCGGGACTACCATTGCTAGTTTGATATTCTTTGCAATATGCTTACCTTTTACGACCTTAGCGGCATTTCTAATGTCTTCTATACGAGCATTAGTGCAAGAGCCAATAAAAACCTTATCTATTTTAATATCACTAATTTTCTGCCCTACTTTTAATCCCATATATTTTAAGGAATTATGCATACTTTGAGATTTCACTTTATCTTGTTCTAGGCTTGGATTAGGAATTTTATCATCAATATCAATTACTAACTCAGGCGATGTGCCCCAAGTTACTTGGGGTTTTATTTTTGTTGCATCTATAATAATAGTTTTCTCAAATTTTGCTTTTTTATCAGAGTTTAGCGTTTGCCAATAATTTATTGCCTTATTGAGTAATTCTTTCTTAGGTGCAAATGGCTTGCCTATTATATAATTGATAGTTTTATCATCAACAGCAACTAACCCGACTCTAGCACCAGCTTCAATTGCCATATTACACAAAGTCATTCTGGCTTCAATACTAAAATCACTAATTGTGCTGCCTATAAATTCTATAGCACAACCAGTCCCGCCTGCTGTGCCAATTTGCTTAATTATGTGTAAGGCAATATCTTTGGCTTCAACACCTTTATTTAACTTGCCATTTATTTTAATTAGCATATTTTTTAATTTTTTCTGCCATAGACATTGAGTAGCTAGCACATGCTCTACCTCACTTGTGCCAATACCAAAAGCCAAAGCCCCTAATGCTCCGTGGGTAGAAGTGTGGCTATCGCCACAAACAACAGTTGTCCCTGGTAGTGTTAGCCCCTGCTCTGGTCCTATAATATGCACTATGCCTTGACGAATATCATCTATTTTAATTTCTTGTATGTCGTATGTTTGACAATTACTATTTAGAGTATCAATTTGTAGTTTAGATACTTTATCAACAATATTATTTCTATCTATGGTTGGCACATTATGGTCAGGCACTGCTATATTTGCTTGTTTACGCCAAGGCGCTCTATTTGCAAGTCTTAGCCCCTCAAATGCTTGTGGTGAAGTTACTTCGTGGATTAGATGTCTATCAATATAAAGCAAGGTATCACCTTTATTACTAAGGACTATATGCTTATCCCATAATTTGTCGTATAGTGTTTTTTTCATGGGTTATGTTTATTGAAGTTATTTTATTTAAAGAGCAATAGGAATAATTTTATTATAATTTTTAACCTTACAATAAGTCAAATCATAACTATTTTACAGGTTGAACCAGTATTGTGCCGATGTATTAAAATATTTTGCCAACCTAATAGCGCTGTCTTTACTAAATTGAATGACTTTCTTTTAAAATCTTGCTAATTTTAGTTTGTTTTGCTCTTCTGTTCATTATACTCAAAAATCATATAAAAATTGTATTAAAATAGTTGTATTTTTATATTTTATGTGTGGTATTTGTGGACAATTTAGGTTTGATAATAATCCAATAAAACACGATTTATTGACAAAAATGTTGGCAAAATTAGCCAGTCGTGGTCCTGATTATAGCAATATTACTATTAATAAAAATATTGCCTTAGGGCATAGCAGACTTGCTATTATTGACTTATCAACAAATGCTAATCAGCCTATTATTGATAAAGAGTTAAAACTTAGTATAGTTTTTAATGGCACTATATATAATTACCAAGAATTACGCAAAGAATTAGTAGCGTATGGGTATAAATTTTTTAGCCATTCTGATACCGAGACTATTATTAAGGCATATCATAGGTGGGGTGAAGACTGTGTGCTAAGATTAGATGGTGCGTTTGCATTTGCTATATACGATAAAGAAAAATTATTTTTAGCCCGCGATAGAATGGGTATTAAACCACTTTATTATAGTATTGATGATAGCAGCTTTAGTTTTGCTTCAAATACTCAGGCTTTACTCATAAATGTTAAAAATAAAAATATTAATAAATTAGCACTAGAAGCACAATTATCACTACACGGAGTTGTGCCTGCCCCTGATACTATTATATCTGGTATCAATAAATTAACACCCGCACATACTATGGTTGTTAATAAAAAAGGTGTTTATAAAATAAGGCAATATTGGTATCCAGATGCTAAAAGAATTGCCAATATAACAGAGGATGAATACATAGAGCATACTCATTTTTTATTACAACAAGCAGTGCTAAAACGCATATTAGCAGCAGATGTGGCTGTTGGGGTGCTATTATCAGGTGGATTAGATTCTTCTTTGTTAGTTGCAATATTATCCAAACTAAAACAAGATAATATTAGAACATTTTCCATAGGTTTTGAAGATGTAGCTACAGAGGCGGGTAGTGAGTTTTTATATTCTGATACTATTGTTAATAAATTTAATACTAAGCATCATAAATACACAATAAAAAATACTGAAGTGTTGCAAAGACTACCTGAGACAGTTGCTAATATGGCAGAACCTATGGTAGCACAAGATGCTGTGGCATTTTATCTGTTAAGCGAGCAAGTATCAAAAAAAGTAAAAGTAGTGCTAAGTGGGCAAGGTGCTGATGAGGCTTTTGCGGGCTATTTTTGGTATCCAAAAATGCAACAACACACAGGCAATGATTTAGAAAGATTTAGCAAATATTATATAGACAGACCAGAGGCAGAATATTATAGGACTATTGTCAAAAAATATCAAACACACAATAATTACACCAAAAATTGGCTAAAAAAACAATTAGCCAAAAAAAATACTGATGAGTTTTTAGATAAGGTGCTAAGAATGGATATTACTAGACTAATAGTTGATGACCCAGTAAAAAGAGTAGATAATATGACTATGGCTTGGGGCTTAGAAGCAAGAGTGCCATTTATGGATACCAAATTAGTTGAATGGGCACTAGCAATTCCACCTAGTTTAAAACTAAAAGAACAAGGCAAATATCCACTAAAAAAAATAGCTAGAAACTTATTACCGCATAGTATTATTGATAGAAAAAAAGGTTATTTTCCTATGCCAGCACTAAAATATGTTAAGGGTGGGTTTTTAGACTTTATGGTTGATATATTAACTTCTAGTAAATGTATAAATCGTGGTATATTTGCACAAAATTACATCCAGCAGTTATTAAAAAACCCAGAAAAATATATGACTGCTTTAAATGGCTCAAGGCTGTGGCATTTAGCACTACTGGAACTTTGGCTACAAATAAATAAAATATAAACGAGGTTAAACCTTGTTAGATTCTTAACAAGATATTGCTAATTTTTGTAATAAAGAACACAGTTATATTAAAGACTATATTATAATACTTAAAGCACATAATCCTTATAAGTAAGCCCTAACTTGGCACCTTATGATCATCCATAAAATTACCTTGTAATTTAATACCAACAACAGCACCAAAAATTAAAAATATAACATCAACAAATGAGCCCAAAGCAAGTGTTGATGTGCCAGCTAAGCCTTGACCTAGCGTGCATCCCATACCTAAAATACCACCAATTCCTACCAATAAACCTCCAATAAAATATCTAGGAATAGTCGCAATATCAATTTTTTGAAGTGCAAAGTTTTTACTAAATAATGAATAAATAAGCGAGCCTATACCAACCCCTAAAAACATAATAAGCCCAAGTGTAAGTAGATAAAGAACTGGGTTTGCAAGTATTCTAAGCGTATCTCCCATAGGTCTTATAAAAGTATAAGACTGCATACCTAAACCGTATTGAGGCTCATCTAAAAAATTTGATACTTCTGTTGCTAGCTCTGCTAATCCACCACCACTTAAATAATAAACACTTATAATTATGCCACCTATAAAAAAGCCACCAATTATATTATCTTTTCTAACTCTAAAATATTTTGATTTAAAAGCAATACCTATAAGTGTTGTAGCAATAACAATACCAATTATTACTCGTAAGGTCCCAATATCAATACCCAAAAAATAATTAGCAATACTACCTAAGTCTTGATAATCAATTCCTAACTTAACTAAATCAGGGCTTATGGTGCTAATCCAACCAAATAATTCATCCATAACACTTTCTGTGTAAAGAAGAGTCCAAGCAGCAATTGACATACCAAAAATAGCAATTAATGCTCTTAGATCACCTGAGCCAAGATTAAGCATATTCTTCATACCACAACCCCTACTTAATGTCATACCTAAACCAAATAAAAAGCCTCCAAAAACATATCCCGGCCATCTAAATTCAGATAATCTATATGGTGGTCTTGTATTATCAAATGATAATACGGAAAAAGCCTCTAAAAGCGTTGCTACAAAAATAGCAACACCAATTGCAAATATATACATAAGAAATCTGCCATTATTACCTGTTTTAATAATATCTGCAATACCACCTAATGGACAAAATTGGGTTTTTCTAGCAACTATGCCAAAGAAAATAGAAAGCAGAAAAATTAAAATATATAACAATACTAATAAGTTCATAGCACATTATTTTAGAGCATAATTATTATAATTATTTTATAAAATCTATAATAATATTTAAAAAATATAAATTAAACCCTTGAAAAATATACTAAATAGCCATATATCTCTAACATCATAAAATAATCGTGGAGAATAATATGGCAAAAATAATAGGTATAGACTTAGGCACTACAAACTCTTGTGTATCGGTAATGGATGGTAAGAGTGCAAAAATTATTGAAAATAGCGAAGGCGATAGAACAACCCCTTCTATTGTTGCATATCAAAAAGATTCTGATGAAATATTAGTAGGACAATCCGCTAAAAGACAAGCTGTTACTAATCCTGAAAACACTCTATATGCTATTAAGAGATTAATTGGCAGAAGATTTGATGAGCAAGCAGTACAAAAAGATATTGAAATTGTGCCTTATAAAATAGTAAAAGCTAGCAATGGTGATGCTTGGGTAGAAGTTAAAGGTAAAAAAATAGCAGCACCTGAAATATCTGCTAAGATTTTGACAAAAATGAAAAAAACCGCAGAAGATTATCTAGGTGAAAAAGTTAAAGAAGCAGTTATTACTGTGCCAGCTTATTTTAATGACTCACAAAGACAAGCTACAAAAGATGCTGGAAAAATTGCTGGTTTAGATGTAAAAAGAATTATCAACGAGCCTACTGCCGCCGTTTTAGTTTACGGTATTGATAAAACTAAAGGCAATAAAAAAATTGCAGTTTATGACTTAGGTGGTGGCACATTTGATGTATCTATAATTGAAATGGAAGATATAGATGGCGAAAAACAATTTGAAGTTTTAGCAACTAATGGCGATACTTTCTTAGGTGGCGAGGACTTTGATTATAAAATTATTAATTATTTGGTAACTGAATTTAAAAAATCAGACGGAGTGGACTTAAAAAATGATCCTCTAGCATTACAACGCTTAAAAGAAGCAGCAGAAAAAATTAAAATTGAGTTATCATCATCAGAGCAATCAGAAGTAAACTTACCTTATATTACCGCAGATGCTAGTGGACCTAAGCACTTAAATATTAATATAACTCGTGCTAAATTAGAATCATTAGTGGCTAATTTAATTAAACGCTCAATTAAACCTTGTAGCATTGCTCTAAAAGATGCTAATTTATCAATAAGTGATATTGATGAGGTAATTTTAGTAGGCGGACAAACTAGAATGCCTAAGGTGCAAGAAGAGGTTAAAAACTTTTTTGCTAAAGAGCCTAAAAAAGATGTTAACCCTGATGAGTGTGTGGCTATGGGTGCTGCTATTCAAGGTGGTGTTTTAGCTGGAGATGTAAGCGATGTTTTATTACTTGATGTAACACCATTATCGCTAGGTATTGAAACCATGGGCGGTGTTATGACTAAACTTATTGAAAAAAATACTACTATTCCTACCAATGCTTCACAAGTATTTTCAACAGCAAGTGATAATCAAAATTCTGTTACAGTGCATGTGTTACAAGGTGAGAGAGAGATAGCAAATGCTAATAAATCATTGGGGCAATTTAATTTAGACGGTATTGCTCCAGCACCAAAAGGACAGCCACAAATTGAAGTATCATTTGATATTGATAGCGATGGTATTCTGCATGTATCTGCTAAGGATAAAAACACCAATAAAGAGCAATCAATAACTATTAAAGCATCTAGTGGTTTATCAGAACAAGAAGTAGAAAAAATGATTAAAGATGCAGAAGCAAACGCAGAAGAGGATAAAAAATTCCAAGAATTAGTTACAGCCCGTAATATGGCTGATGGTATTATCCATGTAACTAAACAAAGTATGGATGAGTTAAAAGATGAAGTTCAAGATGATGAAAAATCTGCTATTGAAAATGCTATTAAAGAATTAGAAGAAGCTATTAAGGGTAATGACAAGGTAATTATTGATGAAAAAACAAAATCCTTAACAGAAGTATCACAATCCTTAGCACAAAAAGCACAGACAAAAGCACAGACAAAAGCACAGACATCTGGCAATGGCTCAGGGTTTACCCCTGAGGCAGAAAAAGCATCGGATAAAACAAATTCTGGTGATGATGTAGTAGATGCTGATTTTGAAGAAGTAGATGACAAAAAATAGCCTATATTTTGCTAGCATTTCTAAACCGTTTAACATAACAACATGGCAAAACAAGACTATTACGAAGTATTAGGAATCTCAAAACAAGCCAGTGATGCTGATATTAAAAAAGCATACAAGCGTTTGGCTATGAAGCATCACCCTGATAGAAATAAAGATAATAAAAAAGCATCAGAAACTAAATTTAAAACCATACAAGAAGCATATGCAATTCTATCTAATAGCCAAAAAAGAGGTGCTTATGATCAATTTGGACACGCTGGTGTAGATGGTTCAGCTGGTGGCTTTGGTAACGGTGCTGGCTTTGATTTTGGTGATATATTTAGTGATTTTTTTGGCTCTGGACAACGGCAAACTAATAATAGAGGTAATGATTTACAATACAATTTAGAAATTAACCTCAAAGAAGCTGTAGAGGGTAAAACAGTTAAAATTCGCATCCCTAGAGACGAAAAATGCACTAGTTGTAGTGGTAGTGGTGCTAAAGCAGGCACAAATATAAATACTTGTTCTACCTGCGGTGGTAGTGGGCAAGTGCAAACACAACAAGGTTTTTTTGCAATCCAAAAAACATGTTCTACCTGCGGTGGGAAAGGCAAAACTATCGCTAATCCTTGTTCTAGTTGTCGTGGTAGTGGTGTTGTAAAAGTTGAAAAACACCTTTCTGTGAAAATACCAGCAGGTGTAGATACTGGTAATAGAATTCGCTTACAAAACGAAGGTGAAACTGGTGTAAATGGTGGTGCTACTGGTGATTTATATGTGCAAATTCATGTTAAGGAACATAATATTTTTCAAAGACATAATGATGATTTATACTGTGAAGCACCTATTGCGTTTACAATAGCAACACTAGGCGGTAGTATAGAAATACCTACTCTAAATTCAAGAGCAAAAATTAAAATACCTCAAGGCACACAAAGTGGCAAAATATTTCGTATAAGAGGCAAGGGATCGCCATCTGTCAGAGGGGGCTCTACTGGTGATTTATTGTGCAAAATTAAAGTAGAAACACCAGTTAACTTAAATAGTAAACAAAAAGAATTACTACAAGAATTTGCTAACTCTTGTGGCAAAGATGCTAGTAAAAATCACCCAAAATCAAAATCATTTTTTAACTCTATTAAAACTTTTTTTGATAAATAAATACCATTAAGCAATTTTAATGATTTCTAATTTTATTTAAACAAGTAAGCAAACTATCATTATCATAACTAGTTGCTACAAAATGATTAACAAAACCACTTTTTTTTACTGCCTTAGCAACTCTATTTCCTAATACTATAACAGGGTATTGCTGTAATTTAGTGACATAATTAGTATTTATATTATCAACAATAGTTAAAAAAGCCTCTAAAGTATCAATGCTATTTAGCATAATAACACCTAGTTTATTTGCTAAAAATTTATTCAAAGAATGTTTATGCTCAATGCTAGTATTAGCTATTTTGCGGTAATAAACCTCTAAATATAGAACGCTATTATTGATTGACAAATTATTTTTCAATATTTCTCTACCACCCCTACCCCTTATTATTAAGATATTTTTATCACTAATATTAACTAAGGCTTTAGTTGCTAATAATGCCTCACTAGAAGCAACACCTGTTGGAGTAATATCCACTTTAAAACCATAATGCTCTAAGCGTTTTTTAGTAGTAGTGCCAATAGCTGCAATTAGAATTGGTTTTTTTTTGCTAATTTTTGTTAAATATTTAGCACCATAATTAACAGCATTAACACTAATAAAAATCACTATATCAAAATTAACCTTAGTTAGTGTTGCATTTAATGGCTTTATTACTAAACTAGGAAATAATAGTGGCTGATAATTATTTAAAATAAGTTTACGCTCAAACTCTCTAACTTGTGTTAATGGTCTAGTTAATAAAACTTGCATTATGTATTAAAAAACTTCTGATTAACCCTTAAAAATATTTTTATAACAATATCTTATAAAAATCAGATTTGTAAGTATTGCTTCAAGGTTAATTAATAACCTAATAATTCTGAGATTGTTATTGCTTTATTTAAAGAATATGATTCTGCCAAGCGACAAATAACAATCACTTTTTGTTTAATTTTAGCAATTTTATCTAAAAATTCACGAATTTCTTTATCCTCTAAAGACAATGAAGATACAATAACAGGAGTATCATTAAAATAAATATTATAGTTTAGTATTTTTTTATGTTTTAGGTTTGTATTATTAATCTTATTAGATAATTGCATAACTATTTTAAAATCAGATACTAATTTATAAATAACATTATCTAATTCTAATTCAAACCATAAAATAACACATTCTTTATAATTATATATTGATGACAATAATTTCTTTAATTTATCAATATCTTGTAAATGTTCATTGTTAATTTCAATAACAAGTTGAAAATCATTATTCTGTGCATCATTACAAATCTCTTCAATATCCTCGTTAGTATCTATTGGTAATAACAGTGTTGAGAAAAAGTCAGAATAATAATCAAATCTCCATTCTTTTGGTATATCATCTGGATAAAAATCATCCAAAAAATCTAAGCCGTATTTACCTATTAATAATTGTGTTTGCATTTTTATATATTTTTAATCATACTATAAACTATAATTAGTAAAATCTTAAAATCATTAGCAATAAAATTTATTCGTATAATTTAACATAGTATTATGGCATTAACAATATTTTTTTTAATATTAGGCTTTATTTTATTAATTATTGCATCAGATAAGTTTACCGACAACGGCATAAAAATAGCATATATCTTTAATATACCACCTTTGATAATAGGTTTACTAATATTTGGTTTTGGCACATCAGCACCAGAATTATTAGTTTCATCTATTGCGGCTTATAATGGTAATATTAATATTAGTATCGGTAATGCCTTGGGCTCTAATATAATTAACATAGCACTTGTTTTGGGTGTAAGTGTGCTTATTAGCCCAATAAAAGTATCGGGCTCAATACTAAAAAAAGAATGGTTATTACTAATAATAGCAACTATTGTATCGTATGTGCTACTACTGGATTATTATATTAGTCGTATTGATGGTTTTATTTTATTGACATTACTACCAATAATGCTATTTATTAGTATAAGAAAATCACAACAAAGTAATACCATAATAGACACACCAGATAAATATAGTATAACAAACAAAAATCAATATATTATTTGGTTAAAACTATTGTTATCCTTAGCAGTGTTAATAGCTAGTGCTAAGTTAATAGTTTGGTCTGGGATTAATTTAGCAAAATATTTAGGTATATCTGAGCTTATTATTGGGCTAACTGTAATAGCCTTTGGCACAAGTTTACCAGAGTTAGCAATTTCTATTAGTGCAGCTATTAAAAAACAACACTCTATGATTATGGGTAATATAATTGGTTCTAATTTGTTTAATACCCTTGCTGTGCTTGCCCTACCAGGTATTATACATCCAAATTATATTGACAGATCGCTACTAAGTAGAGATTATCCTATTATCTTTGTTTTAACAATATTATTATTCCTAGTATCGTATAAATTTCACAAAAGACATACTATAAATAGATTAGAGGGAGGCTTGTTATTGCTAGTATTTGTTTATTATATTAACTCTTTACTATGAAAAAATTATTATCAAGACAACAAACTATGAAGTTAGGATTTAATCTAGCCTATAATTGCAATAATGTTAATAGCAATATCACTATTTATCTATCAGGAGACTTAGGGGTTGGCAAAACAACTATAGCTCAAGGTTTTATGAGTTTTTTTAATATAACTAAGGTAAAAAGTCCAACATATAGTATAGTAGAAACTTATCAAATAACTAATAGACTTATCCATCACTTTGATTGTTATAGGATAAATAATCCTCAAGAATTAGAATATTTAGGTATTAGAGATTATCAAAATAATAACAATATTTGTTTATTTGAATGGGCTGAAAAGGTAAGTAAAGTTATTAATAAACCCGATTTAATTATCAAACTTATTGATAAAAATGATGGTTTTAGATATATAAGTATTGACAAACAAAGTAGCATAGCTAATAATCTAGCAAATAATTTATGAATAGCCAGCAAATAAAAATTATTTTTGCCTTATTATTAATATTTATTAATAATTTCTTGCTAGCAAAAACCACAGTATATGATGCTAGATTTTGGGACTCACCTAATAAAACTAGGATAGTTATTGATATTAGCAAAGCATCAGCATATCAAGTAATAGAGCACAAAAATAACCAGAGAATATCTATTGCTATCAATGATGTTAATTTTCTAAAAAAAGCATTTCTAAGTTTAAAGAAATACCGAGACACTAGAATTAAAAAAATATTCCCTTATCGAAAAAATAGCAAATTAATATTAGATATTGAGTTGAAAAAATCCTTAAAAATAAATTATTTCAGCCTAAAACCAAATAGAATATATAAACACAATAGATTGGTTGTTGATTTATACGATAAAAAACTCCCAATAAAAACTAAAAAAATAGCAAGTAACAAAAAAATAATTGTAATAGATGCCGGTCATGGTGGTGAGGACCCTGGTGCAATAGGATATTATCGCACTTATGAAAAAAATATTACCTTAATGCTTGCAAAACAACTGGCAAAAAAAATTAATAAACTTCCAAATTATAAAGCCATTCTTACTAGAAGTGGTGATTACTATGTATCTTTGTCTAATAGAATTAGACTAGCACAAAAAACCAAAGCTCATTTATTCATATCTATACACGCAGATTCTGTTGCCAATATAAACGCTAGGGGCTCTAGTGTTTATACTTTATCTTTAAAAGGTGCTAATACTAAATTTGTAAGACAATTAGAAGCCCGTGAAAATGCTGCTGATAAATTTGGCGGTATAGATAAAATTATTAATAATGATAAAAATCTTAATAAAATACTATGGGATTTCTCACGCACAGATACTGATGAACAAAGTTATAAGTTAGCCAATAATATCTTAAAACAATTCAAAAAAATTGCTAAATTACACAAGACAAAACCACAAAAAGCAGGATTTGTAGTGCTAAAAACCCCAGCTATACCGTCAATATTAATTGAAACTGCTTTTATTTCAAATCCTAAAGATGAAAGACGATTAAATAGTAAAAAAGAACAAAAGAAAATAATTAGTGCTATAATGAGAGGTGTTATAAATTACTATAAGGATATAAAATGAATAAAAATACTATTATTGCCCTTAGTTGCACTGCAATGCTAAGTGTTAGCGGTGTGTCTATTGCTTATGAAGAATGTTATGGTGTGGTAAAAGCTGGTGAGAATGAATGTGCTACAAAAACATCCTCGTGTGCAGGACATTCTTTGGCTGATGGTCAAAAAGATGCTTATATAAGCTTACCCAATGGCTTGTGTGCAAAATTAGTAGGTGGCAGTTTAGAGCCAGAAGAATAAAAATTAACTAAAAAATCAAAATAAAGTTTTAATTAGCCTTGAAGCAAGACTAATCAAAGCATCCCGTGTAATAATCTTTAATTATGTAACTTTATAAACTGTATATTTGATTATATATTTTTTATATACAAGCACAAATGTTGTCATGCAATACTCATTAAACCAGTTGGTAATTTTTTATATAAAGAGAATATTATGATAAACAAGGAATTTCGCATTAAACTTCGTCAAGATCCACATTCTGTATTTGGTTATATTAGTAAAGACATTGATATTATTGTTAAAACTAATACCAAAGAAACTATTTATGTTGCTATTACTAATTTAGAAGATAATGATATACAAGAGTGCACAGATTAACGCAGCAGCAGATACATTAGGCTCAGCAGGAACATTAGGCTCTATAGGCTCATTTGCTACTGCTGGAACTTATGGAAGTTGTGTATCTAGTGCTTCTAGTGCAGGCAGTATTGGTAGTATTGGCACTGCAGGAACACATAAATAATTTAATAAAGGAGAAAAAACTAATGAATAATTTTAATAATTTAAACAAAGAATTATTTGATAAAGATATTCGTTCTAAATTACTAAATAATCCTAAGGAATATTTTCGTTCTTTAATGTCTGATATTGATGTCAAAGTAGTAGAATCAACTAAAAGCAGTTATTATTTTGTCATTCCTTGGTATGATAAAAATATTAAAAATGAAGACTTAATAAATTTATCAGCAGCAGCTGAATTAGGCTCAGCAGGTAGTATTGCCACTGTTGGTTCTCTAGGATCAGCAGGCACTATTGGCACTGCAGTAAGCACTACAAGTAGTGTATCAACTGCTTCTAGTGTAGGCTCATTAGGCAGTGCTAGCACTGCTAAATAATTTATTAATAGGAGAAAAAACTAATGAATAATTTTAATAATTTAAACAAAGAATTATTTGATAAAGATATTCGTTCTAAATTACTAAATAATCCTAAGGAATATTTTCGTTCTTTAGTGTCTGATATTGATATCAAAGTAGTAGAATCAACTAAAAGCAGTTATTATTTTGTCATTCCTTGGCATGATAAAGATATTAAAAATGAAGACTTAACAAATTTATCAGCAGCAGCTGAATTAGGCACAGCAGGTAGTGTTGCTAGTATTGGCTCTCTAGGATCAGCAAGTAGTATTGGCACCGCAGTAAGCACTTTAAGCAGTGGATCTACTGCTTCTAGTGTAGGCTCAGTAGGCAGTCTTAGCACTGCTAAATAATTTATTAATAGGAGAAAACTAGTATGAACAATTTATATGATAAAGAATTTCGTAATAAAATAAAAGCAGACCCTAAAAAGGCATTTATGAATAATGATAATTTTGAATATAAAGTGCTAACATCAACTAAGGATATTACTTATTTTGTTATGCCCTACTTACAAGACTCAGACTTATCATCACTTAAAGAGGTTGTAGCAGCAGATACGCTAGGCTCAGCTGGGACTGTTGGCACCGTTGGCACAGCAGGCTCTGTTTCTAGTTTAACACCTAGTAGTTTTGTAGGCTCTGCAAGTTCGGTTAGCACTGCAGGTTCAGCACTTTCAGTAGGCACAGCAGTCTCAAAATAATAATATGGCTGTTAGTAGCAAAGAATAGCTAAAATCATATGCTAAACTATTTATGTTTAAGGTGCAACGCCTCTTAGCATAATTTTTTAATAAATAGTGGTTAGATTTTAGTGATATTTGCTGGTGGATATATTTTTTGCAGTAAACACATACCTCCTAAGATTACACTATACACAGTCCCTAAAAAATCAATACTTGCACATATATACTCTTCCATTTCTATCTAATACATTCAGTTTAATAATAATAAAATATTATTATTAATTAAAAAAATATTATTTTACATTATTGATTATTTATAGTATTATCTTCGTCAGTAAATAAAAACTTTTACTATACTGGCGTAAAAATATATAAAAACTTATTGAATGCCAGAATATAAGCCAAAAGATGCTGATATTTTGGCAAATTTTAGTAACAATTACTAGAAAATAATTTTATATTTAACAAATTAGGAGATTATATGGCTGAATTAAAAGGTAAAGAACGATATAAATCTGGTGTTATCCCTTATAAGCAAATGGGATATTGGCAACCAGACTACCAACCATTAGCAACTGATGTTATAGCATTATTTCGTATTACCCCACAAGAACATGTTGACCCAGAAGAAGCGGCGGCAGCTGTTGCCGGTGAATCATCAACTGCGACTTGGACTGTAGTGTGGACTGACCGCTTAACAGCTTGTGAGTTATATCGTGCTAAGGCATATCGTTGCGAATTAGTGCCTAATACTGGCGAAGGTACAAATACAGAAGCACAATATTTTGCTTACATTGCTTATGACTTAGATTTATTTGAGGAAGGCTCTATTGCTAATCTCACTGCTTCTATTATTGGTAATGTATTTGGGTTCAAAGCTGTTAAAGCGTTGCGTTTAGAAGATATGCGTATGCCGGTTGCTTATTTAAAAACCTTTCAAGGTCCTGCTACTGGTGTAGTCGTAGAACGAGAAAGATTAGATAAATTTGGCCGTCCACTACTAGGTGCTACTACCAAACCAAAATTAGGTTTATCAGGACGCAACTACGGTAGAGTAGTATATGAAGCACTCAAGGGTGGTTTAGACTTTGTTAAAGACGATGAAAATATTAACTCACAACCATTTATGCACTGGCGAGACCGCTATTTATATTGTATGGAAGCAGTTAATCGGGCACAAGCTGCAACAGGCGAGGTAAAAGGACATTATCTTAATGTTACTGCTGGCACTATGGAAGAAATGATAAAACGAGCTGAATTTGCCAGAGATTTAGGCTCTGTAATCATTATGATTGACTTGGTAATTGGCTATACTGCTATTCAAAGTATGGCAAAATGGTCGAGACAAAATGATATGATTTTGCATCTCCATAGAGCAGGTAATTCTACTTATTCACGGCAAAAAAATCACGGTATGAACTTCCGTGTTATTTGTAAGTGGATGCGTATGGCGGGTGTTGATCATATTCACGCTGGAACAGTAGTAGGTAAATTAGAAGGCGATCCATTAATGATTAAAGGTTTTTACGATACTTTACTAAAAGATCATTTAGAACAAAATTTACCTCTTGGTATATTTTTTGAGCAAGAATGGGCATCGCTTAATAAAGTTATGCCAGTTGCTTCAGGTGGTATTCATGCTGGACAAATGCACCAGTTAGTTCACTACTTAGGCGAAGATGTTATTTTGCAATTTGGTGGTGGCACCATTGGACATCCCGATGGTATTCAAGCAGGTGCTGTTGCTAATCGTGTTGCCTTAGAAACTATGATTTTAGCTAGAAATGAAGGCCGTGATTACTTAAAAGAAGGTCCACAAATTTTGCAAGAAGCAGCAAAAACTTGTTCGCCATTAAAATCAGCACTTGATACTTGGAAAGATATTACTTTCAACTATGCATCAACTGATACAGCTGACTTTGTGCCTACAGCAACAGGTAATGTTTAATTTAATAATTTAATAGGAGAATGCTATTATGATGACAAATCAAGGCAATCGTATAACTCAGGGGCAATTTTCATTTTTGCCTGATTTAACTGATGAACAGATAAGTGCCCAAGTTAAATATGCACTTAATAATGGCTGGGCTGTGGGTATTGAATACACTGATGACCCCCATCCACGCAACACTTACTGGGATATGTTTGGTCATCCTATGTTTGACCTTAAAGACCCAGCAGGTATTTTGATGGAGATTAATGCGTGTCGCAAAACCTTTCCTAATCACTATGTGCGTGTTACTGCATTTGATTCAACTCGTGGTTGGGAGTCGGTTAAAATGAGTTATATTGTTAATCGTCCAAAAGAAGAGCCCGGTTATAAGCTTATGCGTCAAGAGCAAAGAGGTCGTCGCATCAGTTATACTACTTACCCTTATTCTGGCGACAAACCTGAAATGCAGAGATACTAAGTCTAGTAGTATTCAGCCTCTTTTTGCTATTGATAAAAAATCAATAAAACGCTTATACTACAAAAAAATGAGTAAGAAAATTAATTTAGCACAAACCTTAAAAGATTCGCAAGTTCAAAGTATTCTAACACAGTTGGACAAAGAACTTATTGGGCTTGTGCCAGTTAAAACTAGAATTCGTGAAATTGCTGCCTTATTATTAGTAGATAAGATGCGTAAAACTCTTGATTTATCTAGTCAATCACCGACACTGCACATGAGTTTTACTGGCAATCCCGGCACTGGTAAAACTACTGTTGCCGTGCGTATGGGTGAGATTTTAAAAAGTTTAGGTTATGTGCGTGAGGGACATCTAGTATCGGTAACTAGAGATGATTTAGTAGGTCAATACATAGGACATACCGCACCTAAAACCAAAGAAATTATTAAAAAAGCCATGGGTGGTGTTTTGTTTATTGATGAAGCTTATTATCTCTATAAACCAGAAAACGAACGCGATTATGGTGCTGAATCTATCGAAATTCTGCTACAAGTAATGGAGAATAACCGTGATGATTTGGTGGTAATATTAGCTGGATATAAAGATAAAATGGAAAATTTCTTTCATTCTAACCCCGGCATGCGCTCTCGTATTGCACACCATATTGATTTTCCCGATTATAACGATAAAGAATTGCTATCAATAGCACAGCTAATGATGGAGCAACTTAATTATAAATTCAGTGATAGTGCTGAGTTAGCATTTTTTGAATATATTAAACTTAGAATGCAATTGCCACATTTTGCTAATGCGCGCTCGATTCGTAATGCGATTGATAGAGCACGCCTTCGTCAAGCAAATAGATTATTTAATGCCAATGAAGATATCGATGAAAAAGACCTTATTACTATTGAAGATGATGATATTTTAGTTAGTCGCGTTTTTAAAGATGGCAAGGTTGACTTAGATGGCGATGAAAAAGCCGATGAGGTTGATTAAGCAATAATGCAATTGTCTCAAATATTAAAATCTCTAATTAGGTTTTAAAACTACCAGCACAAGCTACTGAGCCTAAGGATGCTACGCTAGAAGCACACATAAGTGGGCTAGATGTAGTAGAAACACTTGAAACAGAGCCTGCTGAACCCCCAGAACCAAATGTGCCTGCTGCACTTATTTGTGTTAATTCTTGTATATTAGTATTATTTAATTTACTAATAACCATATAAACAGTGCCCTTAGTATTAGTATTAACAACTATATCAATATCTCTACTAATATAACTTAACATAGAATATGGATGTTAGCGTAACTTGGTGCAATACATTGAAATAATATTTATAACTACAAAAAAAATTCGCAAACCAATACCTTAGTATTTTGTAAATAAAAAACTGAGCGCTTGCCCCAGATATTGTTATCTGTTTTAGTGTATTGGATGACACCGCGTTTTATTTTATCATCATTAAACAACATTTCACCTAATGGCTTATTAGCCAAACCTAGTATATATGCCACTTCTTTACTATCTGGTATTATTGAACGGGCAAAAATCACAGCTTTATTATTACCAAATAATAGCACTTCACGGACATAAAAATCTGTTTTTACCCCAGTAAAAATATCAACTTCATTAGCGTTAATATTGGCTTTTTTTTCGCTTAATAATTCAACCCTAAAATCAGGATATTTTTTTTTTAGTTTTGCTGTTAGTGAACTATTATCTAATAAATATTCTCGTGCCTTGCTATTAGTTATTTTAGTTATTTCTTCAAACCAAACTAAATTTTTTGTCTCTATCATAAAATTATTCTAAGGTGGTGGTATTCCAACGATTTATTAGCTCATCTTGAATATTCTTATCTTGTTTAAGCATACAATTAGATATATTTTTTACTACGCTAAATAATTTAACATCACGGATAATATCTGCTATTTTATAGTGCATTATACCTGTTTGTTGTGCTCCTAATATCTCTCCTGGACCTCTTAATTGTAGATCTTTTTCTGCTATTAAAAAGCCATTATTAGTTTGTCTTAAAATATTTAATCTAGCCCTAGCATTAGCACTTAAAGGTTTTTGATAAATTAAAATACAAATACTATTGCTAGTCCTTCTACCCACTCTACCTCTTAATTGGTGTAGTTGTGCCAAACCTAACCTCTCAGCATTTTCAATAACCATTAGATTAGCATTTGCAACATCAACACCAACTTCAATTACCGTAGTTGCTATTAAAATATTAATTTCTTTGTTGCGAAACCTTTGCATAATTTCATATTTAAGATTTTTATCAAGTTTACTATGAATTAACTCAATGCTAATATTTGGTAATTGTTGTTTTAAATATAATAGTGTTTTACTAGCAGATTGGGCATCTAAAACATCGGATTCATCAATCAAAGTGCAAACCCAATATACTTGATTATTATTAGCACATACTTGTTTAATTTTATTAACTACTTCTTCTTTTCTGCCATCACTTAGAACAATAGTTTGTATTGGCACCCTGCCTT
Organism: Gammaproteobacteria bacterium; assembly: GCA_965222825.1. Classification (GTDB taxonomy): domain Bacteria; phylum Pseudomonadota; class Gammaproteobacteria; order PS1; family Pseudothioglobaceae. Next base: position 390,120 of record OZ244964.1, read on the forward strand.
TTGGCATCTCATCAATAATAGAAGTGTCCAAATCAGCATAGATACTAATAGCTAAAGAACGCGGTATTGGTGTTGCTGTCATTATTAATTGATGTGGTATTTTAGTGGATTTTTTAACTAATTTTAACCTTTGGTGGACACCAAATTTATGTTGCTCATCAATTATTACCAAACTTAAATTTTTAAAACTAATACTATCTTGGAACAGAGCGTGAGTGCCGATAATAATATTAGCCTGTCCTGATTTACAATCGGCTATATTTTGCTTTTTTATAATTGTTGTTTGACTAGCTATTAATAATATTGTCTTAAAACCTAGTTTAGAAAAATATTTATCAAAATTATTAAAATGTTGCTCTGCTAGTATTTCAGTAGGTGCCATAATTACTACTTGTTTATCATTAGCTATAGGTGCTAAACTAGCAAATATTGCTACTATGGTTTTACCAGAGCCAACATCACCTTGAAGCAATCTTAACATAGCACTAGCACTATTTAAGTCTTGATGTATCTCATCAATAACCTTATTTTGGGCACTTGTTAGTTTAAATAGCAATAAATTATTTAATTTAAGCAATAATTCTTTTGGCACTGGTAATTTATAAGATTTTTGTTGCCCTCTTTTTTGTTTTAGTTGTAATAATGCTAAATTTTTGCCACATAATTCATCAATAATTAATCTTTTTTGAGCTAAGCTAGTCCATTGTTTAATATTTGCTATATCTCTTAGGGTTTTTGGATAATGAATACTGCTAATTGCATCAATAATACTAGGTAAATTAGCAATATTAAACGGGCAATATTTAGCAATATCTAATATATTATCTTGTTGCATTAAGTCAATAGATTGTTTAATCCATAATTTTAGTTTAAATGTAGGAATACCCAAAGTATTTGGGTAAATAGGACTTAGTGTCTGCTCTAATAGTGGCTTTTGTCCATTGCTTATAATGGAGTATTGGGGATGAATTATTTCTAGTGAATGCTTTCCTAGAACAATCTCACCAAAGCATTGCACTTTAGCACCTCTTATAAACATTCTACTTTGAAATTCACTAAAATGAAAAAATCTAAGTAGTAAAATATCTCCAGCATTATTGGTTAAATAGCACAATAATTGCCCTCTTTTACTATAAATTATCTCAGACTTATAAACAACCAACTCCAAGAGTATATTATCGCCAATAGTAGCATCAACTAACGGTGTAATTTTAGTTTTATCCTGATAACTACTTGGTAAGTGAAATAATAAATGCTCTCTTGTTAGTATGCTAAATTGCCTTAATTTATTGGCATATTGCTTGCCTAGGCCCTTAATATCAGTAATTGGATTAGATAAAGACATTTAAAAATAATACCCTAAGAGGCTGCACGGCAACTGCTTCACTAAAAATATTATTATATTTTAACATAAAATATGCCTGCTTCAATGCTTGGCAATTTATTCTGCTACTTCTTGGTATGCAAGTAAAAAAAAGTATTTATGTGTAACATAACTAACTGTATAAATCTAGGATAAAAAACTACAAAATTAAAATATTTTCTATAAAATAACTTATAGTTTAGTTTTTTTATTTTAATACATAATAGGAGATTAGAAATGGCTAGAAATATAGTGCATGAAAAGATGTTTGATAAGGGCTTTCGTGCCCGTTTAATAAATAATCCTAAGGCTACAATGCAAGAATTAGCCGTAGGTAATGTTGTCGATCATACCTTAGATTATAAGGCTATGGTATCAACCAAAGATACATTTTATTTTGTTATACCCTATATTAGTGAAGAGCAAAATATTGATGATTTGACAAATATACAAGCCGCTGGTGGCGCTGGCAATGCTGTGAGTTCAGTTGTTACTGTTGGTTCAGTAGGCACGCTAAGCACTGCTACTTCTACAGCTGCTTGTGTAGGTTCAGTAGGCACGCTAAGTTCTGCTAGTAGTGTTAATACAGACGGCATATAATTAAAGAGTCTCTGAACAACCTTCAAGTAGGACTCACAAAGTTTGATTTATGATATGCTTTTACTTGCAGATTGGAATTGATTACCACGGGCAAGGCCCGTGGTAACTTATAAATTTTTGCTACACACAGTCTTAAAAGATTATGTGTGTGTGTATCCGTTAAAAAACTTACCAAAACAAACACAAAAGACCACTAATAACAATATAATATAAGATTGTTGTATGGTGGCAAAGAATAAGTAAAAATCTGCTAAAATAAAAACATTATCCCTGCAATTATGTTTCGCACGCAGTGGAGTTATTTTTAGCATTTTAGATTACCGTGCAACAGTCTTAATATAATAGTTTCACTTACTTGTATTTAAAATAAAAGTATTACTTGTTAGTAATAATAAACTTGCACAATAGCGAAAAATATTTATGGATAAAATTACTATTTATACAGATGGTGGCTGTCGTGGTAATCCTGGTATTGGTGGCTGGGGAGTTTACTTTAATTATAAAAACAAAGAAAAAAAATTAAACGGCTATGAAAAAAACACTACCAACAACCGTATGGAGTTAACAGCAGCAATTAAAGCATTACAACATTTAAAAATTCCAAATAATAAAAATATAGCAATAATATTATTTACCGACTCTAAATACCTAATTCAAGGCTTAATACAATATCTGCCAAAATGGCAGAAAAATAATTGGCAAACTGCAAATAAAAAACCCGTAAAAAATATTGATTTATGGCAACAACTAACAGAATTAAATAATATCTATAGTATTGATTGGCGTTGGGTAAAAGGTCATAGTAGCAACAAAGGCAATGATATTGCTGATACTTTGGCTAATGAGGCTATGGATAAGTTAAATAGCCAAGTTAAGCAATTATAATAAAATTTTATTATTATTTACTACTATTTCTAAATTTAATGTATAATCACTGCTAATTATAATAAATTAGTTGAAATTTTTTTAAATATAAGTTACAATCCCCCCAGATTGATATTTCTATAACTAGAATATGTTGTTTATGAATAAAAAATTGCTGAAATTAGTATTATTAAGTTTGTTTTTAGGTTTTAGTGTTGTTGTATCTGCTGTCAATTATAATGATGGAGTGCCAATTTTAGCAGAAGGTGCTGACCCAACAGAAGCACAAGAAAATGCTATAAGAGAAGGTGCTAAGAACTGGTGTTCTGAGAAAGAAGATGACCAAAAAGAACAGTGTGCACTAGATTATTTTGTAGGACATAATTATGAAGGAGAGCCTAGTTGCGACTAGGTTTATTTTGTGATAGGTAGTTTATTTTTTATAATAGACTGTTTTGTTTAAAAAAAAGAGGAGCAAATAATGAAGTTTAAAATTTTATTAACAGGAATTGCAAGTGTAGCACTGTTATCAACAACAGTAGCAATTGCAAAGCCAGTTGGCATTGTAAAAGGTGTGATGGAGGTTGCTGGTATTAGCCGTAACCAAGACAATAAAGCAACAATTCATCCAGCGTTTACTAAAACATCGCGTAAATGCCCGCCATTTTGTATTCAACCCACTCGTCCGTTTGCACCTGCTAATGTGGATACGATTAGTGAGTTAGATATGATTTATGCAGCAAGAGATATTGCAAATGGTGATAAAACTAAGTTGTTAATGGATAATAGAACCCCAGTTTGGACAACAGCTGCTAAAGGTGGTACTATTCCAGGTGCAGTTAATATTCCATTTAATACTATTAACAGTAAAGCTATTGCTAAGGATCCAATTAAAGTTATTGATATTTTAGTGAAAAACTTTGATGTAGCAGAGGCTGATGGTTATCTTGATTTTAGTAATGCCAAAACTTTGTATATGTTTTGTAATGGTATGTGGTGTGGTCAATCACCCGCTGGCATACGAGCATTATTACAATTAGGTTATCCTGAGCATAAACTAAAATACTATCGTGGTGGTATGAATGCTTGGCATTCGTTGGGTTTATCAACGGTTAGTAAGTAATTTAATTTTTTAGGCGGTTGTGAAACCGCCTTTTGTATTTTTATTTAGGAGATATATAATGAAAATTAAGTTTAAATTCATTGTTGCTTTAGGATCAAGTGCCTTGTTGTTTAGTGCGTTGAATATCCAAGCAGCTGATATGATGGATAATAAGCATAACTGGAATATGGGTAGTGAAATGCCAAAATCTGATTTTTCTGGTGAAGGAAAAGTGGGTATTGTGAAAGGTAAAAATATTATCGCCGCTATTAGTCGTAATCAAAATACCAAAGCAAAGATTCATAAAGCTTTTACTAAAACATCAAGACCCTGCCCGCCGTTTTGCATTCAGCCCACCCATCCGTTTGCACCTGCCAAGGTGGATACAATTAGTGAGTTAGATATGATTTATGCAGCAAAAGATGTTGCAAATGGTGATAAAACTAAGTTGTTAATGGATAATAGAACCCCAGTTTGGACAACAGCTAAAAAAGGTGGTACTATTCCAGGTGCAGTTAATATTCCATTTAATACTATTAACAGTAAAGCTATTGCTAAGGATCCAATTAAAGTTATTGATATTTTAGTGAAAAACTTTGATGTCGTAGAAGCTGATGGTTATCTTGATTTTAGTAATGCTAAAACTTTGTATATGTTTTGTAATGGTATGTGGTGTGGTCAATCACCCGCTGGCATACGAGCCTTATTACAATTAGGTTATCCTGATCATAAACTAAAATACTATCGTGGTGGTATGAACGCTTGGCATTCGCTAGGATTAAAAACAGTTGCTAAATAGCAATATTTATCAACAATCAAAAAGGGTATTAGTTTTAATACCCTTTTTTTATAGTGCTTTTTTGTTAGCATCAAATCAGTCTGATAATATTGCTATTAATAATTATAAAATATCTTATCAATTATCACAAAAAGGACTTTATCAACAAGCAATTAACTATACCAAAAAATCTGCCCAATACGGCTATCCGCCAGCACAACATAATTTGGCTTTAAGTTATAAATTAGGTTTAGGGATAAAACAAAATTATAATCTAGCAATAAAGTGGTTTAAAAAAGCTGCTAATAATAATTTGGTAGATGCAAAAACAGAGTTAGGGCTTGCGTATTATTATGGTTTAGGGGTTAAAAAAGATAATAAAATAGCAAAAAAATACTGGCTAAGCGCAACAAAACAAAATGATGAATACGCACAATTTAATTTAGCATCGCTATATTTAGAACAAGGAAGAAAAATCCTAGCTAAAAAATATTTTAAACAAGCACTAAATAATAATCATCCACAAGCAAAAACAGCATTAATGCAACTAATATATGAAGAAAATACTACTGCTAATACTAATAACGATAGCAATACAAACTAAGGCTTTTTTCCCAATACCTAGTATAAACTTTAACCAATATCAGGATAAATATCATGGGTTTGTAGATTTATTACACAAATATCAACCAGATTTTGCCAGAGAGCAAAGAATTATTGAGCAAATAGCAGATAGTGTAATAGAAGGTGATGTTTTGTGGCTAAAAGTAGGCAATAAAAAGATATTTTCTATTTATAGCGAAGCAGAAACAGATAAAGCAAAAGGTGGGATAATAATATTACATAGCAGAGGTTTGCACGCTAACTGGGAGACGGTGGTTAAACCACTTAGAGTTGGTTTAGCAGAAAAAGGTTGGGATAGTTTATCAGTGCAAATGCCAGTTAAAGATAAAAACGCTAAATATTATGATTATGTGCCTATTTTTTCTTATGCTGTGCCTAGAATTAATGCGGCTATTAACTTTTTAAAAAAACAAGGTGCAAAAAAAGTCGTTATAATAGCCCATGCTTGCGGTGCTTTTATGGCTAGGTATTTTATCCAGCATAATGGCGTTAAAGATATATCAGCATTTGTAGGTATAGGTATGAGTGCTACAGATTATAAACAAAAGGTTATTAATCCAATTATACTGACTTTATTTAATACTAAAATTCCAATCCTAGATATAGTTGCAGAAAATGATTATTTGGGAGTATTAAAATTTTATGAAATTAGAAAAGAAGCCTTTGCTATTATGAATAATCCTAAGAATAAACAACTAATGATTCCTAGAACTGAGCATTATTACCAACAAAAACAAGCCAGTAAGCAGATGGTTGCAGAAGTAGTAAAATGGTTAGATAGTATTTAGTCTTTAAAATGTTGATAACCTAATAGTTTACCAATGTTTACTGGATGAGAATTTTTGACCACTTTTAAACCTTTATCCTTAGTTATAATACCTATTTCTGTAAAATTAAATTTGTGTTTTAGTTTTATCATATTTACCATATTAGCACTGTTTATTGTCCAACATAATTGATAGTCATCACCAGTTGTTAATATTGTGTGGTAATTATTAGTTTTAGCTATATAATTTTTAACATCTATTGATAGTGGGACTTTGGTAATATCAATTACAGCACCAACATTGCTGCTGCTTAGAATATGCCCTAAGTCTGCTAATAAACCATCGGATATATCAATACACGAGTTGGCAATATTTATTAATTCTAAGCCTAATTCTAGTTGTGGTTTTGGTCTATTTAGTGCATTAAGCAACTGTTTATTTATAGGTTTATTTTCTTTTAACAATGATAAAGCAAGCCCAGCATCACCTATGGTATTAGATACAAATATTCTATCGCCAAACTTAGCAGTGCTTCTTAATAATGCTTTATCAGTAGGTAATAAACCTATAATAGTTATCGTAATACTTAGACTACCACAAGTGGTATCACCGCCTATTAAACTAAGATTATATTTGACTGCTAAACTTTGTAATGCCTTAGAAAATCCTCTTAGCCAAGAATTATCAATTTTATCAATACTAAGTGCTAAACTAAACCATTTTGGCGTAGCACCCATAGCCGCTATATCGCTTAAACTAACTGCTAATGCCTTATAGGCAATATCACCACTACTTGTATTAGCTAAAAAATGCACCCCCGCTATTAGGGTATCTGTGGTAATTACTAGACGCTCACCGTTAGTATGGCAAATAGCACCATCATCACCTATACCTAAATCAACACTATCAGATATAGTCCAAGAAAAATATTTATTTATAAGCGAAAATTCATCCACGCTAATCTAGATATTTAATAATATCATCTGATTCGTAGAGCCATTTATCTTTTGTTGCTAATTTAATTCTTAAACACGGAACTTGATAATAACCGCCATATTTTACTAAGTCTTTATGGTTTATGCTTTTGTTAGTATTTTTTAGTTCTATATTAGTTATATTGTGTTTTTCTATATAGTCTATTACCTTGGTGCAAAAAAAACAATTATCGTAATAATACAGAGATAATTTTTTATTATTTTTTAAATTTGTCATTTAAGTATTTAATAATATCATTTGACTCGTAAAGCCATTTATCCCCTGTTGCTAATTGTATTTGTAAGCACGGCACTTGAATTTTGCCACCTTTGGTTAATAATTCTTGTTTAATATCTATTTCTTTAGCATCTTTATAATTTATATTTAATGCTAATTTATTGATATTTCTACGCACTTTAATGCAAAAAGGACAGGCATAAAATTGGTATAAATTTAGGTTTTTACATTCTAAGTTTACTTGCTCTTGTGTTTTATTATCTCTTATAATTTTTTTAGGTTTAGTTAGATAATCAGCTAATATAATAGCTCTACCTAAGCCTTCTCTAAGAGTTTTTAGTAATATTTTTATCATATTTTTTATAAACCATTATAGTATTGGCCATCAAACTAGCAATAGTCATAGGTCCAACCCCATTTGGCACAGGCGTTATAAAACTAGCTTTTTTACTAACATTGGTAAAATCTACATCCCCTACTATGCTATTATCATCCAAGCGATTAATACCAACATCAATAATAATACTATCCTTTTTTATCATATCTACACTTAGCATTTTAGCCTTGCCTACTGCTATTACTATAATATCAGCATTTTTAGTAATATTTGCTAAATTTTTAGTTTTACTATTACAAATACTAACTGTTGCTTTGGCATTTAATAACTCAAGTGCCATAGGTTTGCCAACTATATTAGATGAGCCTATTACTACGGCATTTTTACCTACTAAATTTATATTATGCTGCTTTAATAAATACATAATACCTTTTGGCGTGCAAGGTCTTATGCCTTGTTTATTTTGCATAAGTAGCCCAATATTGTGTGGATGCAAGCCATCAACATCTTTTTCTATTTTGATAGTGGTTAATACAATATTAGTGTTTAAGTGTTTAGGAAGTGGCAGTTGCACTAAAATACCGTGAATATCATCATTATTATTTAACTCATTTATTATCGCACAAAGTTGGCTTTGGCTAATATTCTCTGCCTTAGTGATTTTTCTTACATAAATACCTACTTTATTGCAAGCATTTATCTTATTTTTAACATAAACTAAGGATGCTGGATCATTACCAACTAATACTACTGCTAAGCCCGGCTTCTTAGTAAATGTTTGTATTTCTATGCTAAGTTTATTTAGTAGTTTATTGGCTATTTTTTTACCATCTATAATTGTCATCTTAGAATTTTTCTAACATTATCTAAATCTTCTTGGGTGTCAATACCGATGCCCGAGCTTGCTATTGCTACATCAGTATGAATTTTATGCCCTGCGTATAAAATACCTAATTGCTCTAATAATTCTACTTGTTCGTAATTACTGGTCTTAGTTTTAATATATTTTGCTAAAAACCCTGCTCTATAAGCATAAATACCAATATGTTTATAACACAGTGTCAAATTAATATTACCATCTCTAAAATAAGGGATATTTGCCCTAGAAAAATAAAGTGCATTATTATATTTATCACGCACTACTTTTACACAATTACTATTATAGTATTGCTTATTACTTTTAATATTTTCGCAAAGAGTAGCAATATTATAATTTTTATTGTTAAGATTATTTGCTACTTGATTGATTAGTTTAGCACCTAACATAGGCTCATCACCTTGTAGATTAACTATTATTTCATCATCTGCTATATTGTGTTTTGTTATTACTTCTGCTATTCTAGCACTACCTGATATATGTTTGTTGCTTGTAAGGCAAGTTTTAGCAGCAAAATTATCACAGGCATCAATTATTATCTTATTATCTGTGGCAATGATTACCTCTTTTGCTAGGCTTTGTTTAGCGTTTTCATAAACTCTTTTTAAAACACTTTTACCGTTAATATCTTGTAATAATTTATTTTTTAATCTAGTTGAACTATATCTTGCTGGAATAATAACTATAAAAGGCATATTATTTATTTATTTCTTTTGCTTCTTCTAGCAATAATACAGCAATATCATCAACAATAGCATAAGCAAGACTACACGGCTCACAAATTAACTCATTATCTTTTTCATAAAGTGTCTGTTTGCATTTAGGGCATACTAACATAGCCAATAAATCTTTATCTATCATTTAGTTTTTTATTTATAACATCAAAAAAAGCATCATCTAATTTAACTTTTATTGCTAAATACCACATATTTTTTGCAACAAAAGATGAGCATTTTACCGCATCTTTATGAGTCATCAATAATGGATATTGCCTCATAGTATCAAAATCTGTTATTTTAAATAAATAATGGTCAGTAAAACTCTTAGTTATTATATTGAAACCCAAGTATCTAAGTTGGTCAAAAAAATTATCAGGCTTAGCAATAGCAGTTATTGCGTAAAATTTATCACTTACTGATAATATTTCTGTTATTGTTTTAGTTTTTTTTGTTATTACATTAACAAAGTTTAACACTTCAAAGTTCATATTAAACATTTTATTTAAGTATTTATCTAAACTATTATTATGGTAATTAGCGTATATTTTGTGGTTGTATACTAAAATATCAGTATTATTTAATCTATTTAGTCGCTCTCTTAATATTCCAGATGGTAACAAAAAACCATTACCAATACCAGATATATTATCAATAACTGCTATCTCAATATCTCTATCCATAGCATAATGTTGTAAGCCGTCATCACTAATTATTACATCAACTCCTTGTTTTATTACTGCATTAACAGCAGCAGGTCTATTTTTATTTACCGCTACTATGGCATTAGTTGTTATTGCTATTAGTTTTGGCTCATCACCTGATAAGCTAACATCAGTATTAGCATCAACTAACAAAGTCCCCTTGCTGTGCTTACCTTTATATCCCCTTGATACTACTGCTACTATTAAGTTTTGTTTTTGCAAGTATTTAACAATAGCAATTACTAATGGGGTTTTGCCACTACCACCTACTGTAATATTACCAACAACTATAACAGGTTTGCTAAAATGAATAGTTTTTTTAAACCCTATTTTATAAAAATACCTACGAATTATAACAATAATAGCAAATATTAAACTCAGTGGCAATAATAGTATTTGCCATAATTTTAATTTATTATGCATCAATGAACTAAGATTAAATAATTATTGTGTTTTTGCATCAAATATTTTCATAGTTGCTATTATTAAACTATAATTTAGTAGTGTTGCAATTCTACCATAAAATATTATGCTATCAACAGAATTAAAAATAGCCCTTTCTTATATAAAAAATACCAGAGGTAATAGTTACACTTCTTTGGTATCTAATATTTCAATTATAGGGTTAATTATTAGCATAATATCATTAATAACTGTTTTATCGGTTATGAATGGGCTACAACAAGAATTAAAAACTAGAATTTTAAGTGCTATATCACACGCTTATATTACTAATTATGATGGAAAAATAGCAAATTATAAAGCCTTAATTACTAAATTAGAAAACAATAAACAAATACAAGCAATATCACCATATATTGAGCAATACGCACTACTTAATAATAATAAAAATTCAATAGGTGCTATTATCCGTGGCATAGATAATAAGTTAGAGCCCAAAACATCAAAATTGTTAAAGCATATTAAATACGGCACTAACTCTATAAATAACAATAAACCACAGGTAATAATAGGCTTAGGATTAGCAACAGAATTAGCTATAAGCATAGGCGATAAAATCATAATCTTAACACCAAATATCAATAACTCTATAACTGCCATAATTCCTAAATTTAAACCATTTGAAGTAGTTGGTATTTTTGATATTGGTATTAAAGAATATAATAATTCTTTACTATTAATGTCAATCAATATGGCACAAAAATTATATAATATGGATGGCTATATTAGTGGTTTAAGACTAAAGTTTTATGATGTATTTAGTGCAAAACAAATCACTAGCGAACTATATAAACAACTTGGTGATAAGTATTATGCTATTAGTTGGCAGGATGAGAAAAGTAATTTATTAACAGCTCTTACCCTAGAAAAAAATATGATAGCAATTATTTTATTTTTTATCATTGCAATATCATCTTTTAATTTAGTATCAATGATGGTAATGGCAGTGGTTGATAAAAAAACCGATATTGCAATTTTAAGAACAATAGGTATGACACCGTTTAGCATCATGAAGATATTTTTCTATCAAAGTTTAATATCTGGTATCATAGGCATAATAATTGGTGTTATATTAGGAGTTTTGCTTAGTTTTAATATTGAGTCTGTAGTATTATTTTTAGAGCAATTATTTAATTTTCAATTATTTCCAAAAGATATTTTCTATATTAATAATTTACCATCAGAAGTGCAAGTTTTTGATGTGTTATTAGTAACTATTGTAGCATTTGTATTAACTATATTGTCTGCCATATACCCTGCTTATAAGGCAAGTAAAACTAAAATTACAGAAGCAATTAAATATGACTAATAACATTATAGAATGCAATAGTGTTGATTATTACTACAATAGCGATTATAAAATACTAGATAATTTTAACTTAATGGTAGCCACAGGGGAAAAAGTAGCAATACTGGGCAAGTCTGGCACTGGAAAGTCAACTTTACTTAATTTATTAGCTGGACTAGATAATACTAAGTCTGGCAGTATTACTGTTAATAATTATAAATTAGATACTTTATCTGAAACTAAAAAGAGTTTATTTAGACAACAAAATATAGGTTTTATTTATCAATTTCATTATTTATTGCCTGATTTTAATATCCTCGATAATATAGCTATGCCCTTACTTATAAAAAAAGGTAATAATAAGGCTTATGATAAGGCAAAACAATTATTAGTAAACTTAGACTTAACATATTTAACTAACAAAAAGCCTAATCAACTATCAGGCGGTGAAAGTCAAAGAGTAGCGATTGCTAGGGCAATAATCACCAAACCGCCTTGTATTTTTGCTGATGAGCCAACAGGAAATATTGATAATTATAATGCCCAAAAAATAATAAAAATGTTATTAGAATTGAATAAAAATTATAATACCACCATAGTATTAGTAACCCACGATAAAGATATAGCACGGCAAATGGATTACACGATATATTTATAAGATTATTACTCTGAAAATAACTAATGTTCACAAAATAAATACCTGACATCAAAACAAGCACATAAAACATCAGCGGGTATTTTTTTTATTTGTGTTAAAATAGCACTATTATTAGTATATTAATTCATTATGAGCACAATGATTACTGAGGTTTACGATGCTTTTATTGCATCAGGTGCACCAGAAGATAAGGCTAGAAAGGCAGCTGATATTTTATCTAATGAACAAGTGGCAACTAAGCAGGATTTACTACAAACAGAAAACGCCTAGAAAAACGCCTAGATTGGATGATTGGTTTTATTATTATAGCAGGCGGTGCTGGATTTGCTTATATACTCAATTCTATTAACAATAACCACGATTTATTAAACACTATTATTAGTAAATTAAGTTAAAGCTAATCTAACTTAGTATTTATAGAAAAATCTTTTAGCCATTTTTGATGTATTTTATAATCTACCATAATACTTTTAACTAAATGCCAAAAATCTTGGGAGTGATTTTTATAAATAATATGACATAACTCGTGGATAATTACATATTGTATGCTACTAATTGGTGCTTGTAGTAGCATATAGTTTAAGTTTATATTATTATCAGCACTGCAAGAGCCCCAAATAGTTTTTTGATTTTTGATGGTTAATCTATGGTAAGGTAAATTATATTTTTTAGCATAGTATTTAATTATAGGCACTGCTATCTTAAAAAACTCTTGTTTATACCAATTATTAAAAATATATATTTTGTCTATTTGTTGTTGCTCATCTAAATAAAAATTTTTACCATTAAAAACTAATTTCTCTGCTAAATTTTTAGCAATTATTAATTTATATTTAACTCCCAAATAATAAAACTCATTATAAGTATTATTTGCTAATCTTTTACTAATATTTTGTCTGGTTTTATCAATCCAATTAGTTTTTCTAGCAATAAAATTATCTATTTTATTAACTCCCATAGCAAATGGTGCTCGCACAATTAACTCTGCTTTATCGTTAATTTGTATAGCTAGGGTCCTACGATTAGTGCGAATTAACTTATACTCTATCATTTATTTTTTTATGCCACGAGCAAGGCCCGTGGTTAATCAAGGTGCTTTCTAGCGTTTAAAAACATTTTAATCCACGGCGAGTATTCACCCCAGTCCTTAGGATGATATGAGTTTTGCACACTTCTAAATACTCTCTCGGGGTGTGGCATCATAATTGTTACTTGTCCAGTTCCATTAACAACCCCTGCTACTGCACTATCAGAGCCATTAGGATTATTGGGATATTTACTGGCATCTAAACCACTGTGGTCAACATATTTTAGGGCAAAATTATCAATACTTTTATTATCCTTAAATACTGCCCTGCCCTCACTATGTGCTATAGCAATAGGTAGTATTGAGCCTGCCATATCTGAGAAAAATATTGATTTTGATTTTTGCACTTTAACAGATGAAAATCTTGCTTCAAATTGCTCAGATTTATTACAAATAAATTTAGGGAAATTTTCACTAGCAGGGATAATTTCTACTAAATTTGATAACATTTGACAACCATTACAAACCCCTAAGGTAAAATTATCATCTCTTATAAAAAACTTAGCAAACTCATCTTTTGCCAAAGGACTGTATAAAATAGAACTTGCCCATCCTCGCCCTGCACCCAAAACATCACCATAAGAAAAACCACCACAGGCAACCAAGCCGTTAAAATTATTTAAACTGACATTACCTAATAAAATATCACTCATATGAACATCAACAGCATCAAAACCTACCTTATTAAAGGCAGCTGCCATTTCTATTTGCCCGTTTATACCTTGTTCTCGCAATATTGCAACCCTAGGCTTAATACCTTTGTTAATATAAGGTATGGTTAATTTACTAACATCAAAACTTAACTTAATTTTTAAACCATTAGTATTATCTAAAATGCTATCATATTCTTGTTGGACACATTCTGGATTATCTCTTAGTCTTGCTATTTCATAAGAGGTGCTACTCCATTTTTGTTGTAAAATTGCACGATTAGCGTTAAACATTAACTTATCATTATGATAAATATTTATATCATCGCTGTTATTTATCTTAGCAATAGTCCTAGTTGCATCTTTTAGTCCTGCTTTGGTTAATTGTGCTAAAACTTGGGACTTATTAGCATTATTTATTTGAATTACACAGCCTAATTCTTCATTAAATAAATCATTTAATAAATTATTTTTACTATAAATATCAACTCCACAATGTGAAGCAAATGCCATTTCTAATAAACTAATTAAAAAACCACCATCCGAGCGGTCATGATAACTATTTATTAACCCAGTATTATTAAGTTTATTAATAATTGTAAAGAATTTTTTAAATATTTTAGCATCATCTAAGTCAGGGGCAATATCACTTGTAGCATTATAAACTTGTGCTAAGGCTGAGCCTCCTAAACGATTTTTACCAAAGCCTAAGTCAATTAATAATAATTCACTATCTATATTAGTATCTAGCACTGGGGTTTGTTGTTTTCTAACATCGGCTATTTTACTAAATGCACTAATAATTAAAGAAAGTGGTGCTACTACTTGTTTATTAGTGCCGTTATCATTCCAAGTGCTTTTCATAGATAAAGAATCTTTGCCAACAGGTATAGTTAAACCTAGTTCGGGGCATAACTTCATAGCTATAGTTTTTACTGCTTGAAATAATTTATAGTCTTCGTCATTACTACCGCTAGCACACATCCAATTAGCTGATAGGCTAATATCACTAATATCATCAATAACCACAGCCATTAGATTAGTTAGTGCTTCGCCAATAGCCATTCTAGCTGATGCCTTAGCATTACATATAGCAAGTGGAGCTTTTTCGCCTATCGCCATTGCTTCACCTTTAAAACCATTATAATCATTAATAGATATAGCACAATCGGCAACTGGTGTTTGCCATTTACCCACCATTTGCTCTCTAGCAACTAAACCTGTTACTGTTCTATCGCCTATGGTAATTAAAAAATTTTTACTAGCAACGCTTGGTAGGCTAAGCACCTTATAAATTGCATCATCTAAGGCAATACTATTTGTATTAAACTTTGCTAGTTTTGTATTACTAGATATAATATTTTTTATAGTTTTTGGAGTATTTCCTAATAGCACTGCCATAGGCATATTTATAGGTTTGTTATTAAACAAACTATCGGCTAATACTAATTGTTGCTCAGCCGTTGTTTGTCCTAATATTGCAAATGGAGCTCGCTCTCGTTTACAAATAGCACTAAAAACATCAATATTATCTTGACTAATTGCTAGCACATATCGCTCTTGAGATTCATTACACCAAATCTCCATAGGTGAGAGTTGTTTATCATCACAGGGTATATCTCTTAGATTAAATATTGCCCCTTTATTGCTATCATTTATTAGCTCTGGTAGTGCATTTGATAAACCACCAGCACCTACATCGTGAATTGATATAATTGGATTGTCATCTCCCATATTAGCACAACTATCTATTACCTCTTGGCAACGCCTTTGCATCTCTGGATTTGAGCGTTGCACTGAGGCAAAATCCAGTGCTTCACTTTGTGAGCCACTATCAATACTAGAGGCTGCACCACCACCTAAGCCTATTAACATTGCAGGACCACCCAGAACAATAATTTGACTAGCAACGGGAATATTATCTTTTTGAATATGTTTACTTTGAATATGACCTAAACCCCCTGCTAGCATTATTGGTTTATGATAGCCACGCACTTCACTACCAACTTTTTGCAAATAAGTGCGAAAATAACCACAAATATTGGGCCTACCAAACTCATTATTAAAACTAGCAGCACCAACTGGTGCTTCAATAATAATATCTAATGCTGATTTTATTTGCTTGGGTTTACCATAATCAAACTCCCACGATTGTTTGGCGTTATCAATATTTAGATTAGACAGTGAGAAACCACACAAACCAACCTTAGCCTTAGAGCCTCTGCCTGTTGCCCCTTCATCTCTTATCTCACCACCTGATCCAGTAGCAGAGCCTGAGAATGGCTCAATGGCAGTGGGATGGTTATGGGTTTCTACTTTTATTAAAATATTTCTTTTTTCAATATTTTCTTGGTATAAATTATCACTATTTGGATAAAATCTAGCACCACTAAAACCCTCCATTACCGCTGAATTATCACTATAAACTGATAATAATCCCTCTGGGTTTTGCTTATAAGTATTTTTTATCATTGTAAATAATGACAAATCTTGCTTTTTATCGTCAATTATCCAGTTTGCATTAAAAATTTTATGCCGACAATGCTCAGAATTAGCTTGGGCAAACATCATTAACTCTACATCGCTTGGATTTCTTTTAAGTTTGCTAAAACTAGTAAATAAATAATCAATTTCATTATTATTTAATGCTAAGCCTAGTTTAATATTTGCTTGGTTTAGGGCAGTTTTACCATTATCTAAGATATTTATATTTACTACCTGTTTAGGATGATACTCATTAAACATCAGCCTTGCATCATCCTCACTAGCTAACTCTATCTCAGTCATTTTATCCATAATAATAGCTAAAATAGCTAATTTATTGCTAATAACTTTATCAAAATGATAAATAATGCCTCTTTCAACACGATTAACAGTCTCTAGTCCACATAAATGGACAATATCAGTAGCTTTTGATGACCAGGGCGATATAGTGCCAAGTCTGGGGATAATAATTAGGATATTTTTAGTATTTTTTAGTATTTTATCTTGATAAGTTAGCAATGTTTCTAACTTATTTATTTCATTATTACTTAGGGCAATATCACTACTAACAAAATGCACAAATTCAGCTGTTAGTAAAATATTATTAATCTCAGCATTTGATAGTTTTTTATTAAGATTTTGTTGTCTAAAATAACTTATAGCTTTGGTATTTTTAAAAATTGTTATCATTTTTTTATAACTAACGAGGTTCAACCTTATTTATTATTGTTTATAAAACTTAATGATAATTGTTTTTTATCAATTCTTTTTTTAATAAAATCTAACTTAAAATTATTAGTTATAGTGCCATTGTTTTTTAAACGCTCTAATATCATTTTGTAGTATTCTTTATGAATTTCACAACTAATATAATTTCTTTTTAAGTCCTTACATAATACTATTTCAGAACCGCTACCACCAAATAAAATAAAAACATCATCTTGCTCTTTAGTGCAAGATTTTATAAGCATTTCTACCAATTTTAATGGTATTTGACAGGCATGAAAAGTTTTATCTTTACTCACATTTTTAACCAAGTCAAAATAAAACCAACTATAAGGCATTCTACCTTTGTGTCCATTGGCTATTCTTTGTTTTATGCGTTTATCTGTTGGGTTTTGATAAGGAACAACTACTTGATTTTTGTAGAAAAAATTATCTTTTGACTTCGTAGCGTGTAAAATTGACCTATGAGCCGTAGTAAAATGCTTTTTTGAATGACCAACATTAGTATTATAAGTCCAGACATAATCTTGCACATCGTAAGCACAATTATCTAAAAATTTAACTCTAAGATAAGCATTTTGCTTGGGATAATTTAACATAAATAAACTACCCTTTAATTTTAATACACGCATACATTCTTTAGTAATACTGATATACCAATTAATATACTCATTCCATTTTGTAGTATAGTTTTTACCTGAGTAATTAATGCCAACATTATAATCTGGGTCGCCATAAACCATATCTAGTGAATTATCAGGTATTTTTTTTAATATTTCTAGCACATCACAATTAAAAACTTGGTTTTTAAATTCTTGCATATTTTAGTTTTTATTAGGAATAAGATTATAAGCAATAGACTTAATAAATTTTATAGAAGTTATATCCGTAGGATTTATAAAGGTATAACACCATAATTTTAATAAATCATAATTATTTTCTTTTTCACGAACAACATAAACACCGTATATTTTTTTAATTACACCATTTAATACACCTTGTTTATTTGCATTATAATAGTATAAAAAAGGATGGTATAACTGATATACAGAAAAGCTATTAGGTTTACCATTTTTACCTTCAAATACACCTATTATGCCGTCAAATTCTATGGTTAAATCTATTTCAATTTGAATGTTATTAAGTTCTATTTCTGTATTACCAAGTTTATATTTAAATGAAGTTTTAGTGCGATGTGGAAAATAAGTCTTAGCTCGTTTAGCAATATCATTATTAGTTAATTCGTTATCCTGTCCAAACAAAAAATTATGTAGAATTCTTTGATTATTAGCAATTGATAAAATATTACTTTCGCTACTATTAAATTGGTTTAATAAACTTTTTTTATAAATCAAATCTTTAGTATTTTGTATTTGTTCAAAATTATGATATACCTTGTCTATACCTTTTATAAATTTATGAAAACCACTACCTAGATGAATAATAGCTGTATCATTTTTTATAAGTAATGGTGGTAATTTATCCTTACTATCAATTTTAGTTACAGCAAATGGATTACCAAAGTTAAGTTCAGCACATATTTTTTTAACTTTATTATTATGAAAGGTAAGGTTATTATTATTTTTACAATTTTTGTATAATATTTCAATAACTTGATGCTTTTTATTCATATTTTTTTATTTATGTAATATGCTTCTTTTTAATCAAATACTACTGTAATTACTAACAGATATAAATTTTTAAAATTTATAGTATTGTGAATATATTAGTAAAAATCATCTATTATTTCACATAAATTATCGTAATGGTATCTCTCTATTACAGTGTTTTTAAGTAATACTTCTAATACAAAACCATCCCATTGCAAATCATCATAAGACTCAGAAGTTGTTTTAAAAAATCTATAAATAAGATTATATTGCATATTCAAATTCATAATTTAATAGATTTGTCTTTAAAATATGGTGTCATAAAATATCTAAAACCTTTTAAGCCAATCTACAATAACTTCTACTAATTCATCCTCGCTACTGGTGAATAGATGTCCGGTAAAATCAATGGCTGTTTGTTGATAATTTTTTGCTACTAGATGCTCTCGTTCTTTTGCTGCTTTTGTATCTTTATTATTTTCATTGCCATAAATATCTAAAACAGGAATTTTGATACTAGTTAGGTTTTTATCACAAGCAAAAGGATAACCACCGTTATTACGACAACCTAGCACAACCAAACCATTTATTTGAGGCTTGTTTTTAGCTACAAAAGCACTCATCATCCTAGCACCTAAACTGTGCCCTACTAGCACGATTGTTTTTATATTTTTATTTTTAAGATAATTTATAGCAGTTTGAATACGATTATAAGCATCGTCAAACTTATTTTTATAGCCATCATCATTTTTTGTAACAGGCATTTGTAGTGATAAACTGTGCCAAGCTAATTGTTTGTTAATACCTTGACGAATAGGCTCAACTACCAGCCACCTAGGGTGCTTGCCCTTGCCGTGTGCTAGAATAATACCTTTATCAACACTACCTTTTAGATAGATGCTATCTTTTTTTAAATCAAAAGCAAGGCTATTTGTGCTTAATAATAAAATAAATAATAAATAAAATACTGCCTTAGTCATAAGATGACATACGAACATGATCATATAGTGCATTCGATATATTATTAGAATTTTCTATACTAAGTTTTTCTTTAAATGACTCAATATATTTTTTTATATTGCTAGCATTTATAACAGCAATATTATTATTTTTTGTCTTGCTTTCAACCCACCAACCAGGAAAAACAATAATTGGAAAAACATTAACATTTAGTTTTTCTTTTAGCCATATTGCTTGGTATTGTGCTTGTTTAATAATTTTATCGCCTGTGTTATAACCATCTTTTATTATATCGCCATTAACATACTTAATTGTTGCACCGTGTTTTGTTGGTTGTTTAGGTTTTTTGGATTTACTATAGGTTTTTGTTTCAATAGTAAAAACACCTTGTGGACAAACAACAACATGATCAATATTAAAGGTTTTATCCTCATTGATAACATCGTGAATTATATGTACCCCTTCTTTTTTTAATAAGCTAAGATACTCTGCTACTTCTTTTTCACCATCTCTACCTAGTATAAGATTAGCTAGTTGTTTCTTATAATTAATTATTTTAATAATAGCATAAGGAATATACATTAAAAAAATAACGCTAACCATAATAATAAATGATACTGGTGCATCTAAATAATAAATAATCCAACCAGTTAGTGCGTATGTAAAAAGAATAGTAAAAATAACCGCAATATCGCTCTTTTTATCTTTAATAGCAATAATACTATCATCTATTGATTGTCCAGCATATCTAAGCTGTCTACTATGTTTTAGTGGTGATTTAGCATGTTTTTTCATATTATTTTAATCGCTAGTATCAGCATTGTGATAAATCTCACTAACATCATCTAGGTCTTCTAAGTGCTCAATAAGACGCATAAATTTTTCGCTATCATTTTTATCTAATTTAATTTTAATACTAGGTTGCATAATAACTTCATAATAATCAGGGTTTAGTTTATTTGCTGTTAGAGTGTCTTTTACGCTATGTAAATCTTCTGGGTTAGTAAGGACCATAATTGAGCCATCATCATTAGCAATTATATCCTGTGCACCTGTTTCAAGTACAATATCCATAATAATTTCTTCATCACCAGAGTCAAAACCAATAAAACCTTGTTTACTAAATAAATAAGCAACCGAGCCAGTTGTGCCTAAATTACTGCCGTGTTTACTAAATGCATGACGCACTTCTGCCACAGTGCGATTTTTATTATCTGTTAAACAATCAACCATAATAGCAGTACCTGCTGTGCCATACCCTTCATAACGCACTTGTTCGTAATTATTATCATCTAAATTACCGCTACCGCGTTTTATAGCATTATCAATGGTATCGCGTTTCATATTAGCCGCTAATGCTTTATCAATTACTGTGCGTAAAGATGGGTTATTTTCTATAACTCCACCGCCTGTTTTCGCTGCTACTATAATCTCTTTAATAAGTTTAGTAAAAACTTTACCTCGTTTAGCATCTTGGGCGCCTTTACGATGTTGGATATTATGCCATTTACTATGTCCTGCCATACTTTATTATTTTATATTTTTATAATTTATAATACTAATTATTATAAAGATAATTCTTTATATGATGCTAACATATTGATATTAATTAAAAATTGAATTAGTGAACCTACTGAAACAAATAAATATTCTCCAGATTCTTTACTATTTTCTGGATGGTCGCATAAAGTAGCATTATTAGGACCAAAACCAAGACTAATGCCTAAATATTCCCAAAAACCAACCTTAATAGCTTCTGCTTTGAAATGTTTACGATAATGACTGTTAAGAAAAAAATTTTTTGCTTGTATGCGATTATATAAAACCCTGCCTTCCTGCCAAGCTATTGCTGCTACTATAAAATCTAGTATATACTCGTTAGAATTTTGTCTTTCTAAAGATAAAGGATAAGAGACACTACTATATATACTATTATTGTGATAAGACTTTGCAAGATTTTTTTTTGTAATTAACTCACTCAGTGCTAGTTGTAAAGAAGTAGTAGGAATGGCAACAACAGTGTGATACTTGTAAGGATTATCTAAGAAAAATTGTTTTAAATTCTCTTTAAAAATAGCTGATTTTTCTTTACATGTATTTATTAAATGTATTACCGTCCATTTATTATCGTTAAGATAAACTAAGCCCGCGTGAGTGTAATTCCACAAGCCTATTTTTCTGTAAAAACGCTCTTTAGGTGCATTAGAACCAAGTCGTCCTAATAGAGCAACTTTTGCACCACTATTGTTTAAGTAATATATTACTTTATTAGTCAATAAAGTAGCATTACTATATTGATTGACTGTTGGTGTTGTTTTTGGACACTCATTATCATCACTAGCAAAAATAACATTTGTAATAGGTAATGTAGTAAAAAATATAAATAAACTTTTATAAAAAATATTAAGTATTATTTTGATACTATTTAACATAAACTATAATTATTGTTTATAATTATTCATTAATTCTTTAATATCTTCTAAGGTTTTAATTTTAGAAAAATGCTGGGCATATTCTGATAAAACAATATTTTTAATTTCTGTATGATATTTTTTTATGTTTGTTAGTATAGCAATCTCTTGAGTAACACATTTATTAGCATCTATATCTATTACAATTTTTAATTCTTGTATCAAAAATTCCAATTTTATTTCAACACTTCTGTATTGGATATATTTTTTATCTGGTAAAAAAACTTTACTAATAATTAATAGGATATTTAATATAAGTGCTAGTATTGTAATATCTAAAAGTTCTTTTTGTAGCACTAGAAAACTAAGTAATAAAATACCGGTAAATAAAATTAAATTAACCATTATCCAATAAGAAATTTTATGTATTTTTGCCCAATATTTATAATAGTTTAGTTTTTTTTCATAGAAAAGTAATTTGTTGTTTTTACTCATTGTTATTATTTTTGAATAAGACTAGAATTAATAGCATTATAAGTGAGCCTACTCCTATCAGCAACATTTGAATTTGTATTGCCTGTGCTAAATTTTTATCTAAAAATTCGTTATTACTACTAGATGTAGTTATATAAGTATATATCCATTCTAATACTTCATATATCCCACCTAAACCTAAAAATAATAGTAATATTACCATTACTTCTATTTTATAACTATTAAATGATACTAGTGTTCTTAGTTTTTCTCTAAATGGTAATACTAATAATAATCCAAAACTAAAATGCACTAATCTATCGTAGTGATTGCGTTCAAAACTTAACCACTCCATAGCATAATAACCAAGTGGCACTTGTTCATAACTATAATGTGAGCCTATGGTTTGCATAACTGCAAATATAAATATTAGCGTATAAGATAGATTAGAAAATGTAAACTTTTTATATGTTTCTACTAAATAAATAATACCTAACATAAGCAAAATATTCTCAGCTATCCATACTGATAAATAATTAACATTAACACTACACACAAACCAAATAATGATAAATGTTAAAAATAAAAATTGTTGCCCCTTGTGCTCGCTAAATTTACTCATAACTTGAAATCTTCGTTTAAAAATAATAAATGACCACTTTTTATAATATAGTAATCTATATTTTGCTCTTTATACCATTTACTAATTTTAGCACTAACTAAGGTATCATATTTGCCTAAAATACCTTGCTTCTGGCATTTTAAGTTAATAAAATTATCCCTTAAATCATTGGTTAATAAAATATCTAGACCTTGATTGAGAGCTTTTGTTGATATTTTATATTTAGCAATATTTCTGTTTATAGTATTCAAGTATTGTTTATTTTTAGTTTGTAAACTAGCAAAATTTTGCAAGGTTTTTATGGCATTAATATTTAACTCTTTTGCAAATTGGATAAAATTATCAGTGCTAATACCATACTGCCAATCTTTTTTCCGCACAAAACAAGGACTTGATGCTAGTAAAATTAGTTTTTTAGTGGTTATAATTTCTGCTATTTTAATTGCAACCAAGCCACCTAGCGACCAGCCAACAATTATGCTATTTAGTGGAATAATTTTAACTATAATATCTAGCCACTCATTCAAACCACCTTTTAGAAAATCACTTCTACCAAAGCCGGGTAAATCAAATAGTATTACTTTATATTTTTGCTCTAAATTACTAATAATACTTTGAAAAATATCAGCATTAAAGCCCCATCCGTGTATTAATACTAATGGTTGTTTGCTGTTATTTGTTGTGCTATGCCATAACATTTTTTAGAGATTTTAATAGTAATTTTATGTGTTTTTTACTATGCCCAGCATTAATACTAATGCGTAATCTAGCAGTATTTTTAGTAACAGTAGGATAACGAATAGCAGCTAATAAAAATCCTAATTTACGCATTTTTTTTGCTATGGTTAATAATTTAGTATTATCACCAATAATAATAGGCTGTATAGCAGTATTTGATTTTTGAATTTTTATATCATACAATTTAGCAATATTTTTAAAATATTCTATGTTAGCAAATAATTTTTTTTGCAACTCCCCTGTTTTTATTATCTCCAAGGCAGTTAAACTAGCACCAGCTATAACTGGTGCTATTGCTGTTGTATAAACAAATGGCCTTGATTTTTGCACTAAATATTCAATAAAGTCATAACTACCAGCAACAAATGCCCCCATAGTGCCTAAGGCTTTGCCTAAGGTTGCCATATAGATAGTTTCTCTGCTTAGTTTAGTTTGTTTCATAGCAAAACTATGTGCACCATCTAGTAATAAATAACTATTATAGTCCTTGGCAAGACTTTGCAGTGCACCTACATCAGCATCATCGCCATCCATACTAAACACTACATCACTAACTATTAAACCACAACTATTATTACTAGTTAATTTTTGAAGTTTTTTTTCAACAAGTAGCAAATTTTTGTGAGGGTATCTATTAATATTCATATTTATTAAATAATTAGCATCAATTAACGAGGCGTGGTTTAATTTATCTTGTAATACCCAACTAATATCATCTCTTAGTGCAGAAAATATCCCTAAATTAGCTATATAACCTGTTGTAAATAGGACTACCCTCTCGCACGATAGATAATCTGCTAAGGCTAATTCTAGCTCTTTGTGTGCCTGTGAATAACCACTTAATAGTTGTGATGCACCACTACCTATGCCGTATTTTTTACTAGCTCTTATGAGTGCTTGTTTAATATCACTGTTATTTGCTAGTGATAGATAGTCATTACTAGAAAAATTAACTAATTTTACCCCGTTAATAAAAACCTCAACGCCCTGCGGTGTTGTTAATACCTCTCTAGTGCGATAAAGGTTATTATCTCTTAATTTTTGTAATTTAGTAGCAAAATCTATCATATTTTACGCAATTACTGTCTAAGGATACAGCCTACAAGTTTAATTTTTACTCCATTAAAATTACTGTTTTGAATATAAAAGACACATCTAAAACGCATATAAGGGAAATGCAAAAGTTGGACTTGTGTAATCAACAAACCACCTGTTATTGTTTAGATAAATTATTAAGTGGCGATGATGCACTTGCGTATAGTTTTTTAGCCATTCTACCTGCTAAATATGATGCCCTACCAGCAATAACAGCATACTTCATTGCTTCTGCCATAATAATTGGTTTATCAGCCTTAGCAATAGCAGAATTCATTAGCACACCATCACAACCTAACTCCATAGCAAAACTAGCATCTGATGCACACCCTATACCAGCATCAAGTAGCACTGGCACGCTAGCTTGCTCAATAATAAGTTTAATATGATGAGGATTGCCAATACCCCTACCAGAGCCAATTAGAGATGCAAGCGGCATAATAGCAACACAACCTATATCCTCTAACATTTTTGCAACAATTATATCATCATTAGTATATACCATTACCTGAAAGCCATCAGATACCAACTCTTTTGCCGCTATTAGTGTTTCTGGTATATTAGGATATAGGGTTTTTTCATCGCCTAATACCTCTAATTTTACTAAATTATGCCCATCTAATAACTCTCTAGCTAATTGACAAGTCCTAATAGCATCCTTAGCACTATAACACCCAGCAGTATTAGGTAGTATTGTATATTTTTGTGGTGATATTACCTCAAGCAAACTAGACTCATTGCTATTTTGTCCAATATTTGTTCGCCTTATAGCAACAGTAATAATCTCTGCACCGCTAGCCTTAGTTGCTAACTTAGTTTCCTCTAAGTCTTTATATTTACCAGAGCCAACTAACAATCTAGACTTATAAACCTTACCCGCTATTCTAAATTCACTGTCTTGCATAATAAATAATCAATAAATATAAAATATTATAAAGTGTTTTATATCTCAGTAGAATTTAATAATTTGTTTAGGAGCAGGCAAGATACCGTCTTGCTCTAAATAAATATTACACAAAAATAAAAAAATTTCTAAACATTAAATAAATTTCTAAACTATAGTTAGTTATAATTAAGTTTAATTACACCTATATTAGAATAAAAAATTAATATTATGCAAGCATTAACTGATTTAAAAGCGATTCTTCATTCTAAGCGTGCTAATATTTATTACCTAGAAAAATGCCGAGTAATGCAAAAAGACGGGCGAGTTTTATATCTCACCGAAGGACAAGATAATAAGCAATATTGGAATATCCCTATTGCTAATACCACTTGCATTTTACTAGGTGGTGGCACTTCAATCACCCAAGCATCCATGCGAATGCTTGCCCAAGCGGGCGTTTTAGTCGGTTTTAGCGGCTCTGGTGGCACACCATTACTCATGGCAACACAAATTGAATGGCTAACACCACAAAGCGAATATCGCCCTACTGAATATGTGCAAGCATGGATGTCTTTTTGGTTTGATGAGAGCAAAAGGTTAGAATTTGCTAAATTTTTACAAGTCAAAAGATTAGAATTTTTACAAAAAATTTGGACCACAGACAAAGATTTACAAATTGAGGGCTTTAGTCCTAATGCAGAATTATTGAACAATTTTAAGCAAAAAATCAAAAATGCCAGCAGTGTTAATAAACTATTAACCGATGAAATGCAACTCACCAAAGCATTATACAAAATCGCTGCCACTGCCACAAAAACCAAAAACTTTACCAGACAACACAATAGCACTGATGCTGCTAATGATTTCCTCAATCATGGCAATTATTTGGCTTATGGTTTAGCCGCAACCACACTTTGGGTGTTAGGTATTCCACACGGTTTTGCTCTAATGCATGGCAAAACTCGCCGTGGTGCTCTAATATTTGATGTGGCTGATTTAATAAAAGATGCGCTTGTATTACCCTGGGCATTTATTTGTGCTACTGAGAATACTAGCGAGCAAGAATTTCGCCAACAATGCCTGCAAAATTTCACCAAACACAGGGCATTGGATTTTATGTTTGAGACCATAAAAGAGATTTGTGCAGTAAAAACTTCGACGCCGGGCTTAGAAGTAAAAATAAATAAAAAACTATGATGGTAACTTTCATCAGTGAATGTGAGAAAAAAGCTCACAAACGCACTCGCCGTGTGCTTGATGCCTTTGCAAACCGCATTGGTAATAACACATGGCAAACTGTAATAACACAATATGGCTTAATAACTGTTAAAAAACTACTGCGACAAACAGCAAGCAAAAATACTGCCGTTGCCTGTCATCAAATAAAATCCAGAGTGCGAACAGAATTACTGTGGATTGTGGGCAATAGAGATAAATTTAATGATGAGGGGATTGTCGCGGTGAACTACACTGAGCAGGATAGATTTATAGGGGAAAAATCAAATATGCTGACAATAGAAATTATTGCATCAGCCGCATCAATCGCAGGACTTTTCCATGATTTTGGTAAGACGAATATTTTGTTTCAAAATAAACTAAGTCCAGACAAAAAGAAAGGGCTAAAAAATTACGAACCTTATCGGCATGAATGGGTGTCTTTACGATTATTTCAGGCTTTTGTGGAAGAAGATAAAACAGATATTGAATGGTTAAATAGGCTTAGTCAAATTGAAAATAATACTTTTAATTCGTGTTTTAAAGATAGTATTGATGGGGGTATAAGTAAAAATCATCCAATAGAAAACCTGCCTCCACTGGCACAATTAGTGGCTTGGTTAGTGGTTTCTCATCACAGATTGCCACTTTATCCAAATTGGAAAAAAGATTTCAAATCACCGCCACCTTTAGGAAATATATCTTCTTGGTTAGATAAAAATTTTGATACTAATTGGAACTCTTATAATTGTAATAATGACGATTTAAAAAACCTAATTAAAGATAATTGGCAATTTAGAGACTTGCCTTATAAAAGTGCAATATGGCGAGCTAACGCCAGAAAAATTGCCAAAAATATACAAATCTTTCCAAATTGTGACTATTTAAATGAACAACTTTTTACAACTCATTTTGCTCGTCTTTGTTTGATTTTGGCAGACCATTATTACTCATCCTTAAAATTGTCAGAAATTAAAGAGGAATGGCGTGATGATAATTATGAGGTTTGGGCTAATACCGACAGAGAGACCAAACAATACAAACAAAAATTAGATGAACATTTAATTGGTGTTGCTGATAATGCTAAAAAAATTGCCAAAGCATTACCTAAATTTAACACCTCTTTAAGCTCATTAAAAATAAATAGCAAACTTGAGCGTGACGTTGCTAAAGAACATAAGGCTAAATTTGGCTGGCAAGATAAGGCAAAAAAACTGGCTGAAAAAATTGGCAAACAAACGATTGAAAGTGGTTTTTTTGGTATTAATATGGCATCAACTGGCAAGGGAAAAACACTAGCAAATGCTAAAATTATGGCAACTATTGGCAATGAAGTAGGCAGAATTAGATTTAGTGTTGCATTGGGATTGAGGACACTCACTTTGCAAACAGGCAAAGAATATCGCAAAGAATTAGATTTAAAAGATGAATTAGCCATTATGGTTGGTGGCATTGCAGTTAAACAATTATTTTCCAATCAGCAGCAACAAGCAAAACAGGAAAATCAAGACGATACAGGCAGTGAATCAGAAAATAATAGTTTTAATGATTTTAATATGGATTATCAAGGTGTTTTATCCGAGCACAGTTTAAGCAAATGGACTAAAAATAAAAACAATCTAAATAAACTCATTCAAGCCCCCGTTTTAGTTAGCACCATTGACCATTTAATCCCCGCAACAGAAGGCACACGAGGTGATAAGCATATTGCAGCGATGCTTAGATTATTTACCTCAGATTTGGTCATTGATGAGCCTGACGATTTTAATTTGGATGATTTGCCTGCCCTTTGTCGCTTGGTTAATTGGGCAGGGATGTTAGGTAGTAGAGTTTTATTATCAACAGCAACAATGCCACCAGCGCTTAGTAATGCTTTATTTAGGGCTTATAAAGCAGGGTGGAGCGAATATACAAAAGCTAATCTTGAAAATTGGAACGGTGAAATTACTTGTGCTTGGTTTGATGAATTTAACGCCGAGTATGAAAAAATTCAAAATGATGATGATTACAAGGAACAGCATAAAAAATTTGTTAAAAAACGGATAAAAGAAATACAAAATAACAATAAACCAAAACACTGGGGCAAAATTTTAAATATTGTTAACTCTGATGAAAATTCTATTATAAGAATGGCGAAAACTATTTTTAAAGGTATTGATGAATTACACAACAATCATAAAATTAACAATGACAGTAAAAATATTTCACTAGGTTTAGTGCGAATAGCAAATATTAAAACTTTGGTTTCAATCGCTAAGAAATTATTAAAAATGTGTGCACCAGATAATACCTGCATTCATTATTGCGTCTATCACTCTAAATATCCCTTGGCACTTCGTTCACACATTGAAAACAAGTTGGATGGTGTTTTAAACAGAAAAGATGAAAATACCATTTGGCAACAAAAAGAAATTAAAGCAAAAATTGAAAATTCAGATATTAAAAACCATATTTTTGTGGTTTTAGTTTCACCAGTTGCCGAGGTAGGTAGAGACCATGATTATGATTGGGCGATTGTTGAGCCAAGTTCTATGCGCTCAATAATTCAAATAGCAGGACGAGTTTTAAGGCATAGGAATAAAACACCAGATAAGCCAAATATCTTATTACTCAATAAAAATTACAAGGCATTGGAAGGTAAAAAACCTTGTTTTCAATATCCTGGATTTGAAACCGATAAAATTGCAATGAAAGACGATGATAGTAAATATTATGATTTAAATGAAATTTTAAAAGAAAATCAATATAAAAATATTACTGCTATCGAACGGATTCACTCAGCAGATGATTTTGATGAAAAAATAGTTGAACACACAAATTTAGTTAATTTAGAGCATAAAGCACTGCAAAATAAATTATTTTCATGTAAATATGGTGTAAAACTATGGTGGGATAAAAACCCCACTTGGTGTGGTGAAATGCAAAGACAACAAAAATTTAGAAGTTCAAAAAAAGATGAGCCATATTATTTGTGGCTTGAGGATGAATATGCAGATATTTCTTGGCGATGGAAAAATGAAGATGTTTATCCTGCCAAATTTAGTGATGATGCTGATATTGTGCCAATAAGTGATGATGAATTAGATGATTTTGGCTTAAATTGTGATTTTTGGTTTAACATTGATGTGGAAAATATCTATCAAAAACTTGCAAAAGACTTTAGCATTGAATTAAAAGAGGTTAGCAAAATATTTGGCGAAGTGCGTTTGGTTGAATATAAAGACGGTCATCAAGATTATAAATTTTCACCCGTGTTAGGGGTTTATAATATTGTTAAAGATGCAGAAAACAATGAATGACACAAATAATTCAACCAATATAGACGAGCACCTTATACAGGGCAAGATTATTACCATACGCAATACGCAAGTAATGATTGATAAGGATTTGGCTAAAATATATGGCGTTGAAAACAAGCGGCTTAATGAACAAGTTAAACGAAATATTGAACGCTTTCCTGATAAATTTAGATTTCAACCAACTGAGCAAGATATTGTTTTGATTGACAATTATGTTGATGAAAAAGTATTGAAATTGTTGAGTAAACGCAACAAGCAAGTACAAGCAATTATCTATACTAAAAATTTAAGCAAGATTTTTAAATTGGATTTGATGAAGCATAATAGCCAGTATAAATCCATTACTGTAAAAAAATTCACCGAATCACACGACCGCTTTTTGATTATAGACAATAAAACTGTTTATCATTTTGGGGCATCGCTTAAGGATTTGGGTCAAAAATAGTTTGCGTTTTCGCAAATGGAACTCGATGCGAAAGATATTTTAAATAAATTAGAATTAGGAGCGTTAGATGAGTATGAATGAAGAATTAAATAGTTGGCAAGAAGTGATTGTTGATTTTTTTGAGAATAAAGCAAACTCTGAAGTAGAAAAATATATTAAAGAAAAAATAAAAGAGGTAGACGCAAAATTTAAAAAAGAACAATATTTTAATGACCTAGAGTTAGAATTATTTTTTAAGAAAAACAAACCAAGAGAAGGACAGACAGTGCTTGAGTTTCAAAAAGAAAAAATAAACCATATTTTGTCTTTATGTGTGAAGCCAGTAGAATTAAATACAGAAGAAATAAAGCTAGAATATCAAAACAAGTGTGAAAATATAGCAAAAAAATACATTCCGAATAGATGGTTAACTAAAAACGCAGAAAACGCTAAAAGTGTTAGTTTCGCAACACATGTTGTTAAATTAACTCATTCCAAAATAGATAGCCCATCATTTTATGACAGCATTTCATCTAAAAAGAACACTCAACTAACAACATCATCTTTAAAAAATAAGGCAGTAGATGGAGCAGTAGCAGGCAATCAATTTGCACCAATTTTTCAATTTTTAGAATTGGAACTAAATGGTAAAAAATTGGCACCTGAATTTGTGAATACAGACAATACTATTTTGCAACCCTTTGATGAAACAAATGATAGGGAATTTAAAAGCTGGAATAACGGTTTTAATAAATCTTTAACCGCCCGTAAAATAAGCGCTAATTCATTATTGAAACAAGTGTATTTTCAGATAAATAACAACGATTATCACTTGCTTTGCAATGTTAAGTCTTCTTCTATGGCACATATTATTTTTGAGAATATATTTAGCAAAAATGAAGAATATGCGAGAAAACTTCGCAGTAAAAGTAAATATTCAAATATTCTTGTAAGTTCGTTTCCTAGAAAATCAAAATTAAGTATAACTGTTAGTAATCATAATAATGCCTCACAATTAAATGGAAAAAGAGGGGGGAAAATTAATTTATTCTCAACCCAACCTCCAACTTGGCAAAGCAAATTAAAACCACCAACCAATAAAAAATCAATGTTTGATAATTACCACTGTTCACCAAATACTAATAACAATATTAAGTATTTAGTAGAGTTTTTGTTGCGTAATGAAAGTATTAATTTAAGTGTAAGAGCCCCAGAAAAACAACAATGGTTAGAAAAATGGACGGCTTATATTATTGATGATTTTTGGTTTTTTGTTGGCAATATTCATAATTTACCATCTGGCTGGTCAAATACAAAAGGCATTAAACTTAAAGTTGAACACAAATATTTATTAGACCCTTATAGGGATGATCAAGAATTTCAAGCAAATAGAGGTGATGTAAACTGGCAAAAAGTTGTAGTGAGTGATTTTTCAACTTGGCTTAATGAACAACTAAAAAGTAAAGATAAGAAATTTACGCCACAAAAAGAATATAGCAGGACTTGGAAAAAAGTAATGGAAAAAGAATTACGAGAATATAACCAGACTATTGAAATGAGTATCGGTATGGAGGTAAAAGTATGAGCCAATACATTTTAATAAATCGTATTAAGGTGCAAAATGCCAATGCTATTGCTGGCTTTACTTGGGGGTTTCCTGCTATTACTCATTTTTTGGGCTTTAGCCATAATTTATCACGCAAATTAAGTCAGAAAGAAAAATTTAAAGATATTGTTTTGGGTGGTTGTGCGGTTGTTTCTCATAACACCCAAGTGCATATTTATGGTGGCTATGAAAAATACTTTACTCAAACTCGCAATCCGCCTTATTTAACATCTCATGATAAGAAAACAACACCGCCAATTATTGAAGAAGGCAAAATGAATATGACCGTATCTCTATTAATTGAATACAGTGGCGATATTGGTAATAGAAAAGATGAATTTTTAGAATGGGTTGAAAGTGCTTGTTATTTACAACGCTTAGCAGGTGGCACAATTTTAGACATAAAGCATATTCAATTATTTGGGTTAGATAATCAAACTATCTACCAAATTAAACGCCTTTTATTACCGGGATTTGTTTTAATAGATAGGGCCAATTATTTAAAAGAGCATTATTTAGAGCAGCAAAAAGATAACTCTAATGCAGAACTATTTGATGCTTGGTTAGATTTTATCGCCCTCAAACAAAAAGCCAGACCAAAAACAGATTTAATCAATAAGCATTTTATAGAATTAAACAAAAATGACGAGGGCAATCAAATAGCCAATACTTGGAATAAGCATTTAGAAAAGC
This sequence comes from Gammaproteobacteria bacterium, assembly GCA_965222825.1. Taxonomy (GTDB): domain Bacteria; phylum Pseudomonadota; class Gammaproteobacteria; order PS1; family Pseudothioglobaceae. Next base: position 423,452 of record OZ244964.1, read on the forward strand.
CTTATGAGCAAGAAGAACTCTCTGAAGAGTTAATCGAATATTTTGATAATGATGATTTGGGTAAAAAACTATTGCAACAGTGGGAAAATTATTGCAATCCAAATGAAGAAACCGATGCAAATTGGGAGTATTTACCAAAACCACAATTAGGCTATTTAGTGCCGATTATGACAGGCTATAAGGCCATATCAGAAGTCTATGAAAATAAGGAGGTGGAAAACACCAGAGATAATGAAACGGATGTTTGTTTTGTGGAATCTGTGAATAGCATAGGAGAATGGTTAAGTACGCATAGATTAACAGCGGAAAAATTGAAATCTAGTGTATGGAATTATTCTTATGAAGAAAATTGGTATTTGTGCAAACAAGGAGAAGCACAGCAACACCAAGAAGAAAAATCTGAAAATTCAGATGATGGTTATTAATTTTAAACAAAGGAGATAGTGATGAGTGATAAGAAAAAAATAGATTTGCCGAGTGTATTGGCATTTGAAAGAAAATTGGAAATATCCGATGGCTTGATGTATGCAGGGGTTTTCGACGATCGTGGTTTAGAATATGCAGAAGATGACAAGAAAAAAGAAAAGAAACTATGGCAAGAAATTCCAATAACAACTAGAAAGAATCGTGCCACTCAAAGTGCTGAAGGTATAAAGGATGCAGATAAAACTCAACCAAACCCAGTAGCGTCTGGTGATGATCAGGCTGTTATTCCAAGTGAGTGCGACAGTTTAAAAGTCAGTTGGACAATGAGAATTATTGGCAATGCAGGCAAGCCTTTTGCCTGTAATAAGCCTGATTTTGAAAACGCTATTATTGAAAAAGTTTCTAAGTTTAAAGCAGAAGGGTTAAAAAAATTAGCCATTCGTTATGCTTATAATATCGCAAATGGGCGTTTTTTATGGCGTAATCGGGTTTGTGCCGAAAATGTAGAAATTCAAGTTTTTCTCAAAGGAGAAGAAAACCCATTAACTTTTAATGCTTATGATTTTTCTTTATTTGATTTTGAAACCAAGAAAGACAACGCTGACCTTAAAAAAATAGCAGGGATTATTTATCAAGGGCTAATGGATGAAACGGGTGAAAATTTTTCATCTATTAAAGTTAATGCCTTTGTCAAACTAGATGAATCGCAACAAATTTTCCCGTCTCAAGAGATGAATATGGGCGAAAAAGGCAAAACCTTATTTAAACTGAATAATTGTGCCGCTATGCATAATGTCAAAATTGGCAATGCCATTCGCACCATTGACACTTGGTATGGCAACAAGGCATTAGCAAAAGCAGAGGGGGGAAATAAAACAGAACTTATTGATATAAAAGATAAACACCCTATCGCAATTGAGCCTTATGGTTCAGTTACCCAACGAGGCTTAGCTTATAGAGAAAGCAAGGATGACCTATACACTTTGATGCTATGCTGGGTAAACAATAAGGAGGTTAGCTATGACAATAAACAATATGTTGTGGCTAATCTAATTCGTGGCGGTGTTTTTAGTAAAAAAGGTAGTAATTAAAAATGACACATTATCAAGATATAAAATTCTATCCTGATGTGGAGATTGATATTTCTTTTTTAAGGAACAAAACCTATCAAAAATTACACAAAGCAATTTTTGATTTGTCTGCCACCGACATCGGTATTAATTTTCCCCAAGCAGGCAAACGATTAGGTTGCGTCATTCGTATCCATTCCAGCCAAACTAGGTTACAAGAATTACAAAACCTAAACTGGCTGGGTGGCTTATCAGGCTATTGTAAAATCAGTGAAATCTTACCTATACCCGATAAAATCAAAAGCTATCAAACCATCTCACGCATTCGCCAAACAATGAATGATACCAAGCTCAAAGAGCGCATTGCATATCAAAAACAGCAAAGGGTGCTATCAACCAATGATGAGGTTAAAGCCTATGAAAAACAATACAAAGCTAAAATGTTTAAGACGGGTTTGGATAATCCCTATTTGGAATTACAAAGCACCTCAACAGGTAGCAAGTATCGACTTTATATTTCTTTTGGGAAACTGCAGCAACAATCAACAGAGGGGGAATTTAACCGTTTTGGGCTAAGTAAAACGGCAACTGTGCCTATTTTTTGAACCTTATACATTAACTTTTAACAAAACACCCTTGTATTTTATCTGTTTAAGTGTTTAAATAACCTTATATTTTATAAACAACCATTTAAAAAATGTTTAGAAACAGATTAATAGATTTGCAACATTGGTCACAGGATTTACAGCGGAAACCACTGATTATCAGAGGGGCTAGGCAAGTGGGAAAAAGCACATTAGTATCACTATTTGCCGAACAACAGGGCTTTGATTTATTGTTGCTTAATTTTGAGAGAAATCCAGAATACACTGAGTTTTTTGTAAGCAATAACCCAATTCAAATCGTCAAATTACTCGAACTTGGGCTAAACCGCGACATTGTTATTGGCAAAACTTTATTATTTTTAGATGAAATCCAAGCCACCCCGAAAGTATTGGCGGTATTGCGTTATTTTTATGAAGAATTGCCTAAATTACACATTGTTGTGGCGGGTTCGCTATTGGATTTTGCGCTCCATTCCCCGACTTACTCTATGCCAGTTGGCAGGGTTAGCTATATGCACTTGCAACCAATGGGTTTTGTTGAATTTTTACTAGCATTGCAAAAAAACAAGTTGGCGGATTATCTAAAAAATTGGCGTTTAGGCGAAGAAATACCTGATATATTGCACCAATCATTAATGCTTGCCTTTAAAGAATTTACGATAGTTGGTGGTATGCCAGAAGCGGTTAAAACTTACGCTCAAACAGCAAGTTTGAAACAAACTGAGTTGGTAAAACAGGATTTGCTCGCAACTTTCCAAGATGATTTTGCAAAATACGCCCAATCAAACCATATCGTCTTGTTGAGAAAAATATTTAACACCATCCCGACTATTGTTGGCAATAAAGTTAAATATTCGTCTTTATCTAAAGACCACCGTGCCGCAGAGGTTGCAAAAATGATTGATTTATTGATCAATGTGCGAATAGCCAATAAGGTCGTTCATAGCAGTGCCAATGGTGTGCCGTTATCTGCAGAAGCAAGACACAAGTTTTATAAATTAATTTTCTTGGATGTTGGGCTAATATCGAGCGTATTAAACTTAGATTATCAGGCATTTATGAACGCGGATATTATGAGTGTGAATGCTGGAGTTTTGGCAGAGCAGTGGGTTGGACAGGCGTTAATTGTTAGTCAAGATTATAATAAATCACCTGAGTTACACTATTGGATACGAGAGAAAAAATCAAGTTCAGCAGAACTGGATTATGTCATTTCGTGTGCCGGTCACATTGTGCCAATTGAAGTAAAAGCAGGCAAAACAGGTAGTCTCAAATCATTACATTTATTTATGCAAGAAAAAAAATATCAGCGTGCTATTCGTCTAAATACACAAGCGCCCAATATTTTAAATCAGCCCAATATCATATCACTACCCCTTTATTTAGCTGAACAAATTTGGCGTATATGCTTGGACGAAGTAACAATGTAATTTTTTAACCATTAATTGGTTACTCTTTAAAAATTTGTTATAAATCAATATGTTGTGATAACGATAAAAATATTGGTAAAAACAGTGTTTTTACTTTGAATCGTTGTTGCAATATGTGTTTTATGTGTTTAAAATACTGTTCACCACCACATAGGTGGCTTAGAAAATTACAACACACTTAACATTAACTTGTTTTGTTGTTCACCACCACATAGGTGGCTTAGAAACGTATAATATAGATATCATTACATAGACATCTGTTCACCACCACATAGGTGGCTTAGAAAAATACAGCATTATCAGCGTCGCGTATGATATATGTTCACCACCACATAGGTGGCTTAGAAAATTCAATCATCAAATTTAAACACTACTTATTAGTTCACCACCACATAGGTGGCTTAGAAATGTAAATTTATACCTTTCTTAGTCCTCAATAAGTTCACCACCACATAGGTGGCTTAGAAAAGCGTCTATTTTATATACATTAAAATACAGCGGTTCACCACCACATAGGTGGCTTAGAAAACAAAAACAGCGATATTTTTAGATGTTTATGTGTTCACCACCACATAGGTGGCTTAGAAAAAGCTTTAAGTTTTTTCTGTAAGTATCTATTAGTTCACCACCACATAGGTGGCTTAGAAACCTAATTTTTTTTGTTAACTTTTGTTACTTTTGTTCACCACCACATAGGTGGCTTAGAAAAACACTTTATTATCAGCGTCACGTATAATATATGTTCACCACCACATAGGTGGCTTAGAAATTTACTATCACATTACTACTTACGATATCGTTGTTCACCACCACATAGGTGGCTTAGAAATCAACAGCAATACTACAATCGTATGCTTTTAAGTTCACCACCACATAGGTGGCTTAGAAAGCAGTTGAAGTCGTAGCTTTTGTTGCAAAACTGTTCACCACCACATAGGTGGCTTAGAAATTACTATACTATTACTGATTACGATATCGTTCGTTCACCACCACATAGGTGGCTTAGAAAGCCCCTTTTTTTCGCACTAAAATCAATGATTTGTTCACCACCACATAGGTGGCTTAGAAAATATGTGACGCTGATAATACTGTATTACCGTCTGTTCACCACCACATAGGTGGCTTAGAAAGAACTTAACAGCATTTGACATAGGTGAGTATAGTTCACCACCACATAGGTGGCTTAGAAATAACTTTAAGTTTTTTCTATAAGTGTCGATCAGTTCACCACCACATAGGTGGCTTAGAAATATGTCGAAGGCTGTTAAAGCTGGTAATACAGGTTCACCACCACATAGGTGGCTTAGAAAAAAAATGACAAATCACAATATAAATATTGGATTGTTCACCACCACATAGGTGGCTTAGAAAAGGTAGATGCTTGTATACTCTAACTTTTAATGAGTTCACCACCACATAGGTGGCTTAGAAAATATATATATTATACGTGATGCTGATAATGAAGTTCACCACCACATAGGTGGCTTAGAAATATGTTAACAGCGTTCGACATAAGTGAGTATATGTTCACCACCACATAGGTGGCTTAGAAATATGTTAACTGCATTTGATATTGGCGAATATATGTTCACCACCACATAGGTGGCTTAGAAATACTTTGATAACACTAAATCAGCAAGAGCATAGTTCACCACCACATAGGTGGCTTAGAAAGCGTTTAGTCTACTTGCACGACTTAACTTACTGTTCACCACCACATAGGTGGCTTAGAAAAAGTTTAAGATTTTTTCTATAAGTATCTATTAGTTCACCACCACATAGGTGGCTTAGAAATAATTTCAAATTTTTTCTATAAGTGTCGATCAGTTCACCACCACATAGGTGGCTTAGAAAACTAGTGCAGATATATATACATAGTAAGAACAGTTCACCACCACATAGGTGGCTTAGAAACCTTATTTTTTGTTAACTTTTTTGTTACTTTTTGTTCACCACCACATAGGTGGCTTAGAAAAATGATATCTATATCATACGCGATGCTGATAATGTTCACCACCACATAGGTGGCTTAGAAACCTTATTTTTTGTTACTTTTTGTTTTATATAAGTTCACCACCACATAGGTGGCTTAGAAAGCTGGTGTATATATACATATATTACTCGCAGTGTTCACCACCACATAGGTGGCTTAGAAAGTCTATTAATGTAATATTTATATTGTGATTTGGTTCACCACCACATAGGTGGCTTAGAAAGGCAGATGCTTGTATACTCTAACTTTTAACGAGTTCACCACCACATAGGTGGCTTAGAAATAACTTCAAGTTTTTTCTATAAGTGTCAATAAGTTCACCACCACATAGGTGGCTTAGAAAACACTCTCAAATTTCTCAACTTTCTCATTTAGGTTCACCACCACATAGGTGGCTTAGAAAGTTAACATTGGTAATACAGTATTATCAGCATGTTCACCACCACATAGGTGGCTTAGAAAAGCATTAACAGCATTTGATATCAGCGAGTATATGTTCACCACCACATAGGTGGCTTAGAAACCTTTATTTTTTGTTAACTTTTTGTTTTATATAGTTCACCACCACATAGGTGGCTTAGAAAATTTAACCTGCTCGCACGACTTAACTTACTGATTGTTCACCACCACATAGGTGGCTTAGAAAAGCATCTATCTTGTATACATTAAAGTAAAGTGGTTCACCACCACATAGGTGGCTTAGAAAGAGTAATATATGTATATATATGCCCACGAGTGGTTCACCACCACATAGGTGGCTTAGAAAGGTAAAGCACTGTTGTAACTTGCAATATCTTTGTTCACCACCACATAGGTGGCTTAGAAATACTTTGATAACACTAAATCAGCAAGAACATAGTTCACCACCACATAGGTGGCTTAGAAAAGTTTCTATTTTATATACATTAAAATATAATGGTTCACCACCACATAGGTGGCTTAGAAAATCTATCGTACTTTTGTTGTCATCGTTAAAAGTGTTCACCACCACATAGGTGGCTTAGAAAAGTCTCTATCTTGTATACATTAAAGTAAAGCGGTTCACCACCACATAGGTGGCTTAGAAAAGTTTCTATTTTATATACATTAAAGTAAAGCGGTTCACCACCACATAGGTGGCTTAGAAAATTTAACCTGCTCGCACGACTTAACTTACTGATTGTTCACCACCACATAGGTGGCTTAGAAAAGCATCTATCTTGTATACATTAAAGTAAAGTGGTTCACCACCACATAGGTGGCTTAGAAAGAGTAATATATGTATATATATGCCCACGAGTGGTTCACCACCACATAGGTGGCTTAGAAAGGTAAAGCACTGTTGTAACTTGCAATATCTTTGTTCACCACCACATAGGTGGCTTAGAAAGGTATACTGTTAACAACAAAACAAGTTAATGTTGTTCACCACCACATAGGTGGCTTAGAAATCAAACTTGGTGTTGTTGACAATATAACTGATGTTCACCACCACATAGGTGGCTTAGAAATATGATTGTAGTATCGCTGTTGAAGTTGTTGCTTGTTCACCACCACATAGGTGGCTTAGAAAAATTTTAAGTTTTTTCTATAAGTGTCAATAACGTTCACCACCACATAGGTGGCTTAGAAATTACTTATAATAGTAAAGGAGTAGAGATATGGGTTCACCACCACATAGGTGGCTTAGAAAAGATATATATATACATAAGTATAACAATAAGTGTTCACCACCACATAGGTGGCTTAGAAAGGTTATATTGATTTAGCTAATTATAACCGACTACAGCCTAAACGCAAATCACAACGCAAAAACATTCGATGCCCGGCGTCTAAGTATTATAATTATTTACTAAAAAGCTAAATCTAATTTGTGGGGTTTGTTTTACCTGTCTTCTGCTAGGTTTCGACTTATTTGTGAGTGTCTAGTTTTTTGAAAACTTGAAAATAACCCTAGCCAACTTTACCCGGAATTGAGCCTACTGTGCTAATTGTTAAACACACGGTGCTGAGACTTGAAAATCCAAAATACTTTCCTGATGCTGCTACTGATATATTTGTAAGTTCTTTTAATTGTAAATGTCTGTGTGGTATTATGACATATGTAATATCAATAGTATTTTTTTTGACAACAACATTAGTGTCATCAGATATAATATTGCTATCTAGTTCAAGAATATAAGCACTGGGATTGGTAGTTATTTTTTTACGAAATTCCTTGTCAAATATTTTACTATCTATATTATTCATTTTATTTCTCCATTTTGTTGTAAAAAAAGTTTAATTTATATTCTAATTTTATATTTAATTTATTTAGTAATAATATTTTTAATTAATTCTTTATACATTATAAGTGTTACATTTGTTTAGTTATCATAATACCCCTGTTACTCTTACATACCAACCTTTTATATTATAATCTAGGTCAGCTAAATCGCTACTATAACCACTAAAATTGTATCCTAATGCAGCCTCTATTAAATCGTTAAATCTACGCTTAACTTCTAACATAAAACCTCGTTTATCATCTTTGGCTCGTTTATTGTATAAATTTCTAAGCTCTAAACTAACAAAGGTTTCAGGTAATATTTCATATTGTGCTAATAGTGCTGCTAAACTTAGCCTATTATCATACCAAATACCGCCAAATTTCTCTTTGGAAAAACGCATTGCAAGTTTAGTGCCTAGTTGCCATTGTCTGCTAGTTTTATAAAGAATATCAGTAGAAAATACATGCCCTTTATCAGCTGCTATATTATTTTCTTGCACTTGATCTGTGGGATAATTATTTTCAACCCAAGTGTATTTAAAAAGATTATTAAATTTATTATTATCTACAGGTCTATAAGCAAAGTTTAAATCAAAACGATTATTACTAGCATCTATGGTATTAGTATCTTTATTATTAGTTCTACTCCATTCTATAGTGTTTACTATTGATAAATCTTTATTGTATTTTCCCCTAATATTAGAACGGAATACATACTGAGTACGATTATTAGCACCAACATCATCTCTTCTACTAACATTTAATGATGATTTTAACACCGCATTATCTTCGTCATCAGTTCTAACATAAACCGTCCCTACCCCAAAATTAGTTCTTTTATCTCTGCTATTATCTTCATTTTCTACATAACCTTGTCCAGCGTTTACAACTAATGACCAATCTTTATTAATATTCCCTGATAACTCTACATCGTAGCCATCACTTGTGCTGTTATCTTTCTTTTCAGTGTATCTACTAATTTTGCTATTAATGCTTCTTTCTTTGCTAATTTTATGACTTAATTTAGTTGCTATTACACTTCTAGTATCATTTTTAGCAGAGCTTAGCGTAGTATCTACTCCTATATTGGTTTTATCATTAATTGGTGCATAAGCTCCTAAGGCCAAAGACTGCACGCTATTATTATTAGCATCTGTTATGTTAGTAGCAGCTATTCTATATTGCTTATTATCTTTGGTATTATGAACATAAGCTCCACTGGTATTATAAGCTAAACTGCCATCATCATTTTTTGTTAGCCCAGAGCCAATAGATGCCCCATCTTTAGAATAACCACCTGAAATATTGGCTTTATTACTACCATTGCTATTTTCAAGCCCAGCACCAACAGAAAAACTACTATTACTATAACCACCGCCAATACGACTACTATTTACGCCCTCACTATTTTTACTAGTCCCTGCTGATAAGGAAATACCATTATTTGCTCTATAAGTAGCATCAATATTGCTGGCATTGTTTTTATCAGTTAGAAAAGTGGTATTAGCTACTACTTCTAAATTATTATTTATCTTGTGTTTAGCACCTATTGTAGTTTGTTGTTTTGAATCATTTGCTAGTGTTAATTGATGGCGAAGATTAAACTTAGTATCTTTACTAAACGCATATTCTGCCTGAGAGGCAAACTGAGATTGTTGATCATTAGTTTCTTGTTGATTAGTTGTGTTATATTTATTGACTATATTATGGCTAAATGCCGATGTTATTATCAAATTATCTGATAATTGATAATTAGATTGTAATATTAAATTATCAGCCCGCTGCCAATTCTTAGTTGTAGTTTTATTTATATCATCACTTAAATCATATTTTGCTCTAAGTTTTAGTTTCTCGCTACTACGATACTTTTTATCAAAACCAGCTGTTATTTTACCGCCCTCAACACTACTGGTATTTTCTGATAGATTTGTAGCTGCTTTTTTATAATAATAACTAAGATTATTATCATCACCTTCGGTTTTAATACTACCCTTTATTGATACACCTTTTTGCTCATTATCTTGGCTATTATCAACTACTTTTTGACTCCAATTTATACCGCCATCATTGGATATAAATGGTGCTTCTGATGCAGTATTACTTTTAGCTAGCTCGATGTCTAATACATGGTCTTTATTAATATGGATATTAGCATCAATGCCTTGGGCTTTATAGGTTCTATTACTTAATTCTTCACTTTGTTGTTGTAAGCCGATAACAATATCATCATTAAGTGCTTGTTGAACTCTATTTGCAATATTTGCCTGAGTTAAATCACTAGATACAGAATAATTATAATCAGTAATAACATAAATATTATTCTGGTCATAATCATCATCAAAAATAATTAAACCTGATTGTAAATATTGTTTAATTGGTCTCCAAAATAACAACCTACCCGAGTTGGCATCAACTTCAAAGTCCACTCCTGCTACTAAATTTTTTGTAATTAGAGTATTGTTATTAACACTATCTCTAACCTCTAATGATACTTTTAGAGTATTTTCAATTATATTAGTATAACGCAAATAATACAAAATACCGCCGGTTGATAAAAATTCATTACGCGTTCTTTTTGCTTCTAAATTAGCGTAATACGAATCTATTACGGTATCTGGTATGCCATATTTTGTAGTCTCATTCGACTCATAATGGATGCCTAATCCACTAATACTACGGTTTATATTACTTAACTCTTGGACTGGAAATTGGGTTTTTAATTTGCCCCATTTTAACCACGATTTATCTTTTTCCACCAATAAATACAATATACCTCTAGCCTCACTTGATAAGTCTGTAACACTAGAATCATCGCCATAAACTGCATAATTAGTATCGGGGTCTAAATACGATAAAATATCGTTATCTTCTCTCTGTGTATCTATACTAGCATTAAGTAAATATTCACCCCTTATTAAACCACGATAATAAAGTTGCACCTTGCCCTTAGTTACTATGCGTTTTGGATAATCAACACTGCCAGAATTAGCAAAAGCACGATTGCCCGTTACCTTTCTATCTATTACCTCAATATCTGCTATGCCTATTAAAAAACTATTAGTCAAGGTATCACTGGTGTTGGCTACAACATTATTATTGGCTAAATTAACATCTAGCTTTGCTACAACTTGGTAATTGTCTTGTATGTTGTAATTATCATCAACTTGTGCAAAACCCTCCCCTAATTGAGTCAGCCAATTAATACCTCCATCTAAAGAGTAATAATATAATTCATCATAAATTTCATAGTCCTTAGCAAAATAATTATAATCAACGCTAATCAATAATAGATTATGCTCGACATTTTTTAGCCAATCATCATCTAAAAAGTCATAAACAGGTTTTGTAAAAGATAGTTCTCCTGTTTGATAATCAATACTAAAATCTTTGTCTTTTGTTAATTTATTACTAAATAAAATATTATGGGCATTGTCTTTTATCTGGATAACTAAACTAATACCGTATTTAGCAATGGTAGTATGGCGTAAAAAATACTGATTACCTTGTGTTGCTAAAAAACTATTATGGGATGATAAAATAATATTTTTATCAGATGATTCAATATCGTTATTAGCATAAGTTTTGCTAATTATTACGCTAAATAAAATAATTGCTATAAATACCAATAATTTATTAGTATTATTTATTAATTTGTAATTTTTTAACATATATAGTTAAAAATACTAAAAAACCTTGCTATTATAACATATATTGTTAATTAACACTAATTTTAGGATTTTTGGGATTTTGTATGTCTAAATAATTTATTAATTATTTGAATTTAATTGTGGTCAGTGCAAAATTAAATTACTTGCTAATTTTTATTATATTTTGGTTTTTTGAGTTATAACTATTTTTGCGGTGTAAATTATTTGTTTACTAAAAACAAATATGATTTGTGGGATTTGCTTATTTTATCTGTCCTCTGCTTTCTATCTTGTTTTTAATGTTTTTTCCTGCTCAATAAATTCATTAAATAAATTATTAAAATTATCGTTATTATTGCTATCTTGCTCACTATCTTGTAGTAAATCATTTAAGGGTTTTGATTGTAATTTTATTAGCTTATATTTATTTTTAATCCAAGTAACACCTCCATCTGTGGAATAATTTTTATTATAATCTTTACTCAATCCTATATCTAAATATAGATAATCTAGTGCCAAAGTATAACTATATAAATTATTATTTATAATTGTTTTTAAATAAGACAACACTGGTTTAGTGAATTGTAGTTCTCCTATTTGTGCATCTAAGACAAAGTGTTGTTTTGGATATAGCACCTTATTAGTAATTATGTAACCATCATCTTTTGTTTTTACTACTAATTTAACATTTAATGATTCTGCATTAATATTAGTATATTTTAAATAATACAAAGCATTTCCTGTAATTTTGTATTCATTATGGCTGGCATTTTCATCGCTAGAATTTATAAAGTCAATTAATTCTTTATCGCTAATAATTATTTCTTGCTGAGTATTTTGTTCTAATGATTGATACCACTGAATATTAGAGTTTAATTTATATTTGTTTAACAATAAATTATAAGTATCTTTATTGTTTAAATCTTTATCGTCTAAGCCTAAACCTGTTATTGATAATTTATCAGCTGGCATAATCATATCTATTGCAACGCCATCTTTTGTGCTAATAGCACTAGTATAATCTTTATAAATATATATAGGAATTATTTTATTTTGATAATTTATATTAATAAGTGCTAATTGTTTGGTATGAATACGGATATTCTTGCCTCTAGGATTAATATAATCATAAGCTGTAGAGTCTTTATCATCAACCTTAGATAGCCAACTATAATAATTATTAAATTCTTCATTTGCTAATTTATCAGAATATTCATTATTACTATTTTCATTAATTAACGCTGTGAATGATCTTATTTGACTAGCACTTTCTCTGTTTTGGCTGTTTGTTAATAGTAATTGATATTTATAAACCTTGCCAATTTCTAATAATTTGTTAGGATAGTAAATAATATTAAATAAATTTTCAACCCCACCAGAGAATATTTTTACGACTTTATTAGTCCAGTCCTCGCTAATGACTAACTTCCATTTATCAACAAATAATGGATAATTAGTCCATAACGCAAACTCTATAGATGGAATTGGGTTATTTTGTTTAAAGTGTAAATAGTGTTCTGCATTTAATTTAGGTTTAAGTTTTGTGCTAATAGTTTCTAATAAAATCTTATTAGGACTGTATTTAAAATTAGCAGGCAGTTGCACTGCAAAATCTACCTGTGCTGGTATGGCTTTACGAATATCAACAATTTGCACAGCTCTGGATATAAATACAGTGCCATTTGGTAGTGTTTTTTCGTCTATTCGTATTGCTAATCTACCTGCTGGAACATTTTCTAAATGGTATTTGCCATGACTATCTGCATTAATTAATTTGCCTGATGAAGTATATAGTTTTACATTAGCAATACCAAACTCACCTTTATCTTGCACCTTATTGCCATTAATATCATTAAATACCTTACCAATTATATTAGATAGTTCAAACAAAGAGTCTGGAACTATCTTGACACTAGCCTGTGCAGTATCTGATATAACTATATCATCACTAATATCAGCGGTATTATCGGTGTTATAAGTAGTAGCACTATTTGTATAATTGCCATAATTAACGCCACTACCTACTACCATGCTATAAGTTATTTTGGTTTGTGTTGCCTCAATGCTATTTATATATATATTGGCATTGTTACTAATAGTTGTGCTAACTTTATTGCCATTTACCAGCACATTATCTAAATATTTAAAGCCAAGCGGTGCAATATCTAGCACTCTAATATTATTTATGGTATTTAAGGACTTGTTAGTAAGTGTTATTACATAGTGTAGTATATCTCCAATTCTAGCTTGTTTTCTATTGAGAGTTTTTACAATTTCAATACTGCCTGCAACATTTGTGGCAAATGGTAGGGATATAGAGCCTCGTAATAATAAATTATTGCGTCCTATTGGAATAGGTCTAATATAATCACTATAATTTATTTCCCAACGATAATTAATGCCTGATGCTATATCATTGGTTAGACGAATAAATCTACCACTAGAATACGACCATAAACTAAATATATGTCCTGGGGTTCTAGTCCTACCTTTAATAGTAGGTCTATTAGAAATATTTATAGTATTATTGTTTTGTAGCGGCAGTCCCATACTATCGGTTATTGCAGTGCTGTTTTCAATACTGTCTATAAATATATTTACCGATTCAATAGTATTTCTATTAGGATTCCATAATAATTCAGGGGTATCATCGCCAGTAACTGATATATATACCTCTTTTGTTAAAATATTCTCATCAACTTGTAATAAACCATTGGTGTCATCACTTAGGCTTAAATTAGAAAATATTTTAATATTGTCTTGTTTATTATTATCAACAATATTAGCAAATAAATTATTTTGTTTATCAAAACTAGCAGTTATAAAACTAAGTTGCTCACTATATTGAGTTAATAGTGTTTGAGCATTATCATCTAATGATACAACTCCCGATGTTAGAATAGGTGATACAGTATTTAATAAACCACTATTGATATTTACTGCGTTAATTATAGTTTGCACCTCGCTTCTTAGCACTGGATTAGAGAATAAGGTATTACTGGCTATTTCTTGTTGGTATGAAGCAATTAAACTAGTGAATAAATTTTGTAGCCCGATTGCTTCTAGTTGTGTAAAACTTATAGTAGCGCCGTTAGCATTATTAGCACCTGCTATTGAATTAGAGTCTTCTAGGACTTCTTTTAAAGCATTAATATAACTACTATTAGTTGTGCTAATTATCTCTTGGGCTTCATTTATAGTTGTAGGACTTGAGAAGTTAGTATATCGGCTAATGTTTAATTGATATTGCACTATAAGAAACTCATCTAAATAATCAAGACCTAATTGTTGTAATTGCATAAAAGTTACGCTAACACCATTAGTATTAGAAGCACCTCCTGGTGATGTAGAATCTTCTAAGATTTCTGCTAATACAACACCAATAGTATTATTATTAACGGTATTTATAATACTAATTACTTGCTCTCTAGTAACTGGATTAGAAAATTGAGTATGACTTGCAATACTAGTTTGATAAAGCGATAATAAACTATCATGGAAGATGGCATCACTAGCAATAATTACCTTAATTTGTAATGCTGATATTGCTATGTTATTAGTATTAGATGCACCAGCTGGCGATATAGAGTCTTCTAGGGCTTCTGCTAATGAAGCAGTTAGGGTATTATTATTTACACTATTTATAAGTCCTTGAACTTGCACTAGCGTTGGTGGGTTGGAAAATACAGTATAAGTAGCAATGGCTATTTGATAGTCAAATATTAAATCTATACTTAAACTAGCAACACCTATAATATCTAATTGCTCAAATGTTACCGATACACCATTAGCATTTCTAGCACCTGCTTGCGAGTTAGAATCTTCTAAAACCTCAAGTAGTGCCATAGTCTTATTATCATTATTAACTCCATCTATAATAGCCTGAACCTGCTCTAGTGTAGGTGGATTAGAAAAATTAGTATTGGTAGCTATTTGTTGTTGATAAGAATATAATAAATAGTCCTTAACATTCTCTATATTAGTGATGTTTTGTAGTTGTTCTAGGGTTATAAAATGACCATTACTATTAGTAGCACCTCCTGGAGATATAGAATCCTCTAAAATTTCTAATAATGCTAATAAGCTAGAATTTATTAAAGTATTATCAATAACTTGTTGTATATTTGCGAGACTATCTAAGGTGCTAGTGCTAGCGTATATAGCATTATTTATAATATCTATATTGTTATTATCTACTTTATTTGCACCAGCATAATAATAATCAACTACTTTTGGTGCTGGTTGTGAATTATCGCCACCGTATATCCTAATCTTGGCTTGGTTATTATCAGCTATAATATTTGCGTTATAGGCTATTTCTTGCACTCTCTCCCTAGTATATGTGCTTATACTGCCTGTAGATTCAACTATTAGTATATTAGTAGTAATAATATTATCAATATCAACCCCTAGTATGCCCGCACTAGCATATGTTGTTAAACTAGGCGTAGGACTGATACTAGGACTAAGTGCATATTCTTGGATTATAACAAGTGCCATATCAGATTGAAGCAAAGAATTATCAATTATATTTTGTATTTTATAATGGTTATCAACAGCAGCAGTATTAGTAGCTGCAATAGCACTGTTTATCAAATTAATGCTAAATGTGCTAACCCCTACTAATGCTAAATTATAATAATCACTAATAGTAGGTGAGGTATTTAAAGATGATGATGCATATGCAACAATCTTAGTAAATGCCATATCTGCTAACATAGTGCTAGTGCTAGCAATTATTTGTATGCTAGCCCTGCTAGTTATATTTACACTAGCAACCAATGCTATATCTCTATTAAGTGCAAAAACATTAATATCATTAACACCCGTTATATTAGCAATATAATTATTAGTAGCACCTTTTATGCCTGCATTATGATAAGTTATGCTTGCTAGGGTTGGACTAGGACTAATATTATAAGCATAAATAGCATTTTGATTATTATCTGCAACTATATTAGCACTGGATGCATTAGTTTGTATTTTAACAATACTATCTAGTGCCTGCCCGCCTCCTGATTGAATAATAAAATTATTTGTAGTAACAAAATTATCATCATCAACGCCAGTTATACCAGCATATATGTAATCAATTACCTGAGGCTCTCCTACTAGTGTTGGCGTTATAGCATAAGCTCTAATTTTAGCCAAAGAATTAATAGTAAAAGATGCTGCATTATCAACTAACTCTTGTATCTTTATTCTGGTGCTTAAATCATCTGCACTTGCTGTGCTAATAACTACATTAACTGCCTGAGCATTAATGCTATTAACACCAGTAATACCAGCATCATAATAATTATCCAAACTAGGTGTAGGGTTAATACTAGCACTAGCAGCATAAGCTCTAATTAAGTTTTGGTTGCTATCTGCCAATGTATCAGCACTAGTAATAATACCATCTATTTCATTATATGTATCAATATTACTATCGCCATTTGTTGCTTTTATTGCATTATTTATGGTAATAATATTATCAATATCAACAATTCTTAAACCTATATCTTGATAATCATTAACAGTTGGGGTTACACTAGTAGTAGTTGCAGCATAAGTGCGTATTTGAAATATTTTAATTTCTGCTGTATCAATTATATTTTGTATTTTACTAATACTATCAACACTAGAAAAACTTGGTGCATTATTTGCCAAAGATGCATTTGCTAGTATTAAGTCTTCATTAGTGATTGTATCTGTAATACCTGCGTATAAGTAATTAATAGTAGATGGTGTAGTAGTAGTGCCAGTAGTAGTAGCATAATTTTGCACCAAAACTAATGCTTGTTGAGCCTTAATAATTGCGTCATTAGCTATATTAAGTATTTTAATATAACTGTCTAATGATTCTACACCAGAACTTAAACTAATATCATAGTTAATAGCTTGTATATTAGCAATAGTAGCATTAATGTTTATGCTTTGATAATTACTGATACTAGGTATCGTAGTTGTAGTTGATAAGCTATAAGTTCTAATATTAAATGTCCCTGTATTTGCTGCATCTATTATATTTTGTATTTTACTAGCAGAATTAACATTATCACCGTTTTTAGCACTAGCAACACCAGCATTAGCAATATCTAAACTACTAGTTGAGACACCAATTATTGACAAATCATTATAATTATCAATAGTTGGAGTAGGATTATTTTGATTATCAGCATAATTCATAATTATATTTAGGGCATTTTGTTCACTATTTACTATTGCATTAACAATAGCCCTAATCTCTTCAACGCTTAATAATGTAGTTTTAGAACTTGCTGCAAGCACAATAGCATTATTTACTGTATCCAAATTATTGCTGGTTACCCCTTGAACTATATGACCATAATTAATAATTGTTGGTGTAGGATATACATCAGGCTGTGTAGGAGTTGCTGCATAATTTTGAATTATAATAAGTGAAGAATTGAATAAAAAATTTGTTATATTGACTATATCTATAATTTTTTGTGTAGTATTAACACCACTTATCCCAGCATCTATCAATGCTGCATTAATTGCACTTAGTTGTCCTTGTAAAATACCAAAAATAGTAAGTGCAGCATAATCATTTATAGTAGGTGATGGTTGATTAGTATCTTGCACATAATTATTTATTTTTCTTAATATAATATAAACAGACACTGAAGCGCTATCTGCTGCTATTTGGACGCTACTAGTATTAGTAGCAATTGTTGGAGTTGTTAGTATATAGTTTGTGCTAAATAAGGTATTACTATCAATACCACTAATAGATGCATAAATATAATCTACTATATTAGGTGTTGGTTGTGCACTTGGCGTTGCTGCATATGCAATAATTTTATCTAATGATGATTGTTGCCTAGATATTGCTATATTTATAATATCTTGTAGCTCAGAGAATGTATCTATTTGAGAGTTATTTCTAGTTAAAGATAAATTATAATTTATTGCATTTAAAGTTATTGTGCTAACATTTACTAAGCCAGAATTTGTATAAGTGTCTAATGTAGGCACACTAGCACTATTAGGATTATTAGCATAATTTCTAATAGTTACTAAAGATGAACTAACAGAGTCTATAACTAATGTTACAAAAGAATTTATATTTTCTATAGAATTAGTTTGTGTGCCACCTTTTGTGGTTGTTAAATATCTATTAACACCATTTACTAACTCACTATTTATACTATTTATAAATATATTTACATAATCAACAACATTTGGACTTGGATTTATAGTTGGAGTAGTAACATAATTTTGCATAAGCATTAATGAGTTATCTCTGGCTATATTAACTAATAATACTATTTGTTGTATTTTGTAAATAGCATTAGTATTATTGCCACCGCCTGTTGCTCTAATATCAGCGTTAATCTTAGCTATATTTAGCTCATCAACATTACTAATTCCAGCATTATAATAAGTAATAGTGCTAGGTGCTGTTGTAGTTGCCTCTGATGCATAATCTTGGATATGTGCTAGTGAAGCAGTTGCAATATGTAATGCTGAATTTATTATAGCTTGTACTTCATACGGTGTATCTATTGCAGTTAGTCCATTACCAGTGTTACTTGCTGCTATTGTATAAGCATCAAATATGTAATTATTAGAAATATTTAGATTATTTATACTAATATTAGTTATGCCAATATTTTTATAATCACTAACACTTGGTATTTGATTACCTAATACTACTGGATATTTATGAAGTATTATTAGTGAGTTAACAGCATTTATTACAAGATTTTGTATTTCAATAAATTCATCAACTGCTTCATAACCTCCTGTTAATGCAAGAGCAGAATTTATAAAATCAATATTAGTAGTATTAACCTCTGGTAAAAATGCATCATTATAATCGTTTACAGTAGGAGTAGGCTCTGTTGTTGGACTAGCAGCGTATGCACGAATTTTATCAATAGCTGGTTGGAATGAAATTAATACTTCATATATAAGCCTTTTAATTTCATCAATAGTATTTTCTCGAGCATCAACCGCGCCAGAATTATATAATATATTAATAGTGGCTTTATTAATAATAAGCAATGAATTAACAGCAAAGATATTATCTAAGGTAACACTAGCTATTCC
The DNA here is from genome assembly GCA_965222825.1 of Gammaproteobacteria bacterium. Classification (GTDB taxonomy): domain Bacteria; phylum Pseudomonadota; class Gammaproteobacteria; order PS1; family Pseudothioglobaceae. The sequence goes on from OZ244964.1 coordinate 442,932, forward strand.
TATATCAATAAAGTTCTCTATTATAGGAGCAATGCTACTTGTAGGATTATTGATATAATCAACAATTCTTTGCAATGGATCGTATATTGTTGTGAAGTTTAAGCTAGTTGATGATTGTAACCCGATAAATATATTGCCAGCATTATCTCTAATATTTGTTGCTAATATATAATAATCAGTAGAATAGGATAGCGTAGCTATATCAATAACTATCGTAGTGCTAACACTATTGTCAATAGCAGCTGAGGTATTATTGTATGTGGCAACTGCAACTGGTGATTCTTTTTGATATAGTTGAAGACTAAAATCAGTTCCCAATGCAAGTCCTTCATTAAATAATAAAGTAATATCTCTCTCTATTCTAAATTCTATTTGATTATCAGTAGGCGTGCTAGCTATAAGAATAGGTGGTAAATAATCTTGCACTATGAATGTTAATGAGGCATCACTTTGGATGCCACTATAAAATAAACCAACACTATCTATAATAGACACAGAAGATACAACAACATAATAAACACCCTCAGACTCAAAAGTAGCACTAGGATTAATTGTTAGAGTAGGACCATTAATTGTTAGAATAGTATCAACAATAGTATCACTAGCATTATCTAATTTTCTATACAAACTAATTGTATCTGTAGAATTTATAAATATTTCTTCATCAAATACTAATGATATATTAGAATTTCTTAAAACTCCAGTTGCATTATTTGTTGGAATTGTTGCTATTAAAGAAGGTGGTATTATATCTATGGACTCAAAGTTTAGCGTAGTAGAGACACTAATGCCTTCGTAAGAATTACCAATAAGCGAATCAAATGTAGTAGATGCTATTAAAATATAATAGTTAGTTTCAGAGTCAAAATCATCACTTGGATTAATTGTTATAGTTACTCCATTTACGGATACTATTGACGAGTTAGAGGTATCAAAATCTTCTACTAAAATATTACCAGTATACAAAGAAATACTGCCAGTTTCTATAACTACTTCTTGATTAAATACTAAAATTATATTACTATCTATTAAAACTCCTATTTGATTATCAACTGGATTAGAGGCAATTAGTAATAATTCTAGCACTCCAGAAACAGTAATAGAGGCGTTTGTATTAATAGAATTTATACCATTATATCCTTGTGCAAAAAATATGTTATAAGGCGTTCCATCATCAGCGTATAGTCCGTTCTTATTTAATAATATATTTACAAACATAGTATCAGTAGCATCTAAAACTATTCTAAAAGTATTACTAGAATCAATTTCTATATCATAATCTCTAAGAGAATAAGTGCTACCATTATCGCCTGTTATTACAATCTTGGTTGTATCAATATCATCGCCTGCTAATTCTATCAAATGTGATGCAGATACGCTTAATAAAGAGGTACTAGCATCGTAGCTAACTTGATGAATTATTTGCTCTGGCACATTAAAAACGCTAATATTAGTGGTTGCAGATTTAGAGGTAGGTCCATTGTAAAAATTATCAACACTAAATACATAGGTATTACTAGAGCCAGATAAGTTACCATTAGCATTTAGTAAATATTTTACTTCTCCAATATCATTACCCAAAAGAGTAATATTAAATTCTTCATTTGAGGTAATCTCAATATTATAAGCACTAGTCAAAGTATAACTAGCATCTCCTTCACCTGTTATGGTCATACTTGTGGTGTTAATATCATTGCCTGCTAATTTAATTAGGTTTGAGCCAGTTACTGTTAATAAATTAGCTGAATAGTCAAAAATAGTTGCAACAATTTTAGGAATAGAGTTAACAGTTATAAAAATAGTAGCACTACTGCTATTTGTGCCATCACTTAGGGTAATAGTAAGAGTAGTATCACCAAAGAAATTAGGTGCTGGTTGAAGGAATATATCTATAGTTGAAGTAGAGGATAGTGTTGTAGTGGTGCTAATACTAACTGTGCCGCCATTAACATCAATACCAGACCAAGTTATATTATCACCATCTAAATCAAATCCTGATAAACTAGCAATTATAGTTAATGGGTCATCTTCGTTTATAGCAATACCTGTTGTGGCACTAAGAGGAGTAAGAGCATTAGGAAATTCGTATATTCCATGTCTAGTGCCAAAACCAGAATTACTTTGTAATAATACAAAACCATCCATTACACCAGCAATATTGCCATCAGTAAATTGACTACCTGGTTGGATGTTGCTACCATCATTATTCCAAGAGCGATCATACATACCCGGTAATAAATCATAAACACCATTGCCTGTTACTTGTGCATATAGTTGGGTGCTACTATTTGTAACTTGCAATATATTAAAAGGAAAACTATTAGCAGCTTTATTAGTTAGATAACCAAACCACCTACCACCTGTAGAGAGAACATTATCTTCAAAAAAGGTATTTTCTTCAGCACTGTTTTCAATAAATAAATGCCCATTTAATTCATCAGCAACTGGGGTAAATACACTACGGGCACTACCTGCATTACTACCTCCAGCTGCACTATTTGCATAAATGTTACCACCAAAAACACTAATATTAAGTAAACGACTATCAAACTCTGTACTAATTACTGGGACATTATCTACTGGGGTAACATTAACAGTTACTGATACAGTGCTAGTATTATTTAATTGATCTATTAAACTAATTTCAATTATTATTGTACCAGTAGCATCTGGGATAATAGTAAAGTAAAGACTAGCAGTAGCAGGACTACTACTTAGTGCTTGTGAGGTAGTAATACTATTAGTTGCAAATGATACAATAGGCACTGGATTAGTGGTAAATATATTAATCCCTGAGGTGTTTATTGTAAAAGTTGCTATATCATTATCAATATCAATAATATTATTTATACCAACAATATGACGAATAGTATTACTAGCATTTTCTATTAAGTTAATAGTAGTTGTTGCTAGAGTAAAAGTTGGGATAGTTATGCCAGAAACATTAATAGTGCTTGTGCCAAATACAGAGGCAACACCATTAAAAGTTGGGCTAGCAATTAGCTGGTATGGAGTATTACTTATTGATTGTGTGCCATTTTTATTTAGTATAGACCTAAGAGCATTAATATCTGTTTGTGTTAAACTAATAGTCCAACTAACGCTGTTATTAACACTAATGCTATAAGTAGATAATACCGTTGTATTACCATTATCACCTAAGATTGTTAATAGAGTTGAGCTAATATCACTTGTTAGTCCAGTAATATTAATTAGGTTTGTGCCTGTAAAGGTTAATAATTTATTAGCATAATTAAACTCAACTAAGGTTATGTTTGCAGTTGGGATATTACTAACTACTAAGGTGGCTGTGCTACCATAAATAGTATTAGTGCTAGGGGCAGAATTAATGCCATTCCAGCCTGATAGGACTCTTAATTGATACGCTGTGCCATCACTTGCTAATAAGCCATTGCTATCTATTTGCTCGGTAAAACTTGCTTGGTCTATGGTGTTGGTAATACTAATACTAAACTGGGTGGATGATGCTATCTCAACTGAGTAGGATTGCAAGGTAATAGTAATGCCACCATCGCCTATTAGTTGGAGTTTTGTGGTGTTAATATCATTGCCTGCTAGTTTAATTAGGTTAGTAGCAGTTACTGTTAGTGTCTTGTTGTTATTGTCATAACTAGCACTAATTAAGCTAGCACTTGGAATATTTATTACATTTATATTGTGTGTTGCTGCTGCAGAAACACTGGTATTATAAAAATTTGCCAATACTAACTGCTGTGCTGAGCCGTCATTTGAATTAGTGCCAACACGATTTAATAAGTCTGCAACTATTTGTCTATCAAGTGTGCCAATAGTAATAATAAACTGGGTTGATGAGATAATATCAACAGATGCAGTATTGGTTAATAAAGTCCTTGATGCTCCCTCACCTAATATACTAAATTTACTAATATCTATATCATAATTGCTATCTATAGTACTACTAGAGCCATGACGAGCAAAATCTTGTCCAAGTACAATAAGCACGCTGTTTTGGTAATTAAATGTTACTGTGCTAATTATTGGTTGTACTATCCCTGATACTAAGACAGTGCTTGTGCTTAGTATTGAGTCTTGACCATTATAGTCATCATTAGCACTTAGTAAATAAGCAATGTTTGCAATTGATGTCAAACCATTATTATTAAGGCGTTGCTCTACTTGCAATATATCATCGCCTGTTAGCACAATACTAAATTTTGTTGATGAGTTAATATTAACAGATGCAGAAGTAGTTAAAGTATGGCTACTACTATCAGCATTTACTGCCTCACCAAATATGATAAATTTACTAATATCAATATCAAAGCCTGTGCGTTTAATAAAGTTTTGTCCATTTACTACAAGGGTATTAGATGCTGCATTATAGGTTGCACTAGCAAATGTAGCAGTAGGAATACCACTTACTAGAATAGTGCTAGTTGATAATAGCGATGCTACCCCATTCCAAATTGGGTTAGCATTAAGTTGATAAGTAGTATTATCATCAGAGCTTGTGCCATTTCTATTTAATAAATCACGCACAATTTGTATATCATCATTTATCAGGGTAAAGCTAAAGTTATTATTATCAATAACCTTTATAGTATAACTACTAAGTGCAGTAGTGCTTGTGCCTTCGCCAGTAATACTTAATAAAGTAGTGCTAATATCACTTGTTAGTCCAGTAATATTAATTAAGTTTGTGCCATTAAATGTGAGTAAGTTATTAGCATAGTTAAACTCAACTGAGGTTATGTTTGCAGTTGGGATATTACTAACTACTAAGGTGCTACTACTACCATAAATAGTATTAGTGCTAGGGGCAGAGTTAATGCCATTCCAGCCTGATAGGACTCTTAATTGATACGCTGTGCCATCACTTGCTAGTTGGCCATTGCTGTCTATTTGCTCGTTAAAGTTTATTAAATCAGTAATATCACTAATTGTAATACTAAACTGAGTGCTTGATGCAATTTCAATGTTATAACTAGCTAAGGTATTTGTTATACCACCATCACCTGTTATTATTAGTGCTTGTGTGTTAATATCATTGCCTGCTAGTTTAATTAGGTTAGTAGCAGTTACTGTTAGTATTTTAGTATTGTTATTATAACTAGCACTTACTAAGGTGGTTGTTGGTATGTTTATTACAGTAATAGTATTATTATTATCAACTGCTGCTCTATTGGTATGCCAGAAATTAGTGGCATTTAATTGATATATAGTGTTATTGTTAGATGATGTGCCAACTCTATTTAGTAGGTTTCTTGTATTTATTATATCACTACCTACTAGGGTAATTGTTATTTGACTACTAGCAATACTATAACTTGAACTATTTGTTAAACTATAAGTATTGGTGCTATTTATAGTAGTGCTACCCTCGCCTATAATAGTTAGTGAACTAAGATTAATAATATCGCTAGCTACAAAATGCTCACCAAAGATTAATAATTGGTTTTGAGAATAATTAAATGTGGCAGAGGCAATATCTGGGGCATTAATGCCAGTTACGGTAATGCTTGCATTATCTGCTATTGAGTTATCACCATTCCACTGGGAGTTTACTGCTAGGTTATAACTAATACCTGTTATTGATTGATTACCATTAGCATTTAGTTTGGTATTTACTGCTGTAGTATCTGTGGCATCTAAGGTTATAATAATCTGGGTTGTTGATTGAATATTTATGTTATAGCTACTTTGTAAACTAACATCTCCGTCTTCACCTGTTATTATTATCCTGGTTGTATCAATATCATTATCTGCTAGTTCAATTAAATTACTAGCACTTATTGTTATAGTGCTAGCTTGGTTGTTATTATCATATTCGTATAAAACATTGTTTATAGTTGCTGTTGGTATATTAACAACAGTAATACTAGTATTATCTGCAACTGAGGCAACACCATTAAAGCCGTTTTCAACAGCAAAGTTATAATTTGTGTTGTTGTTAGATTGGACTCCGTTTTTGTTTAACAAGTTTCTTATGTTGGTAATATTATCATTACTACTAAGGTTAATAGTAAAAGTGGTATTACCTATAATATTAGCTGTTGCATAAAAACTATAACTATTGCTAATATTTGTTGTTGTGCCCTCACCTATTATAGTAATAGTTGTTGCTATATCTGTTATGCTTGGATTGGCAATACTAATAAGATTAGTAGCTGTTATAGTAAAGATATTATTAGTATAATTAAACTCAACTAAATTTATACTTGCTGTTGGGATATTGCTTACAACTATATTACTGGTGCTACCACCTGTTGCTGTTGATGATAGTGAGTCTTTGCCATTCCAGTTTGCTAGGGTTGTTATGGTGTATGTTGTGCCATCACTTGCTAGTTGGCCATTGCTGTCTATTTGCTCGTTAAAGTTTATTAAATCAGTAATATCACTAATTGTAATACTAAACTGGGTGCTTGATGCAATTTCAATGTTATAACTAGCTAAGGTATTTGTTATACCACCATCACCTGTTATTATTAGTGCTTGTGTGTTAATATCATTGCCTGCTAGTTTAATTAGGTTAGTAGCAGTTACTGTTAGTATTTTAGTATTGTTATTATAACTAGCACTTACTAAGGTGGTTGTTGGTATGTTTATTACAGTAATAGTATTATTATTATCAACTGCTGCTCTATTGGTATGCCAGAAATTAGTGGCATTTAATTGATATATAGTGTTATTGTTAGATGATGTGCCAACTCTATTTAGTAGGTTTTTTGTATTTATTATATCACTACCTACTAGGGTAATTGTTATTTGACTACTAGCAATACTATAACTTGAACTATTTGTTAAACTATAAGTATTGGTGCTATTTATAGTAGTGCTACCCTCGCCTATAATAGTTAGTGAACTAAGATTAATAATATCGCTAGCTACAAAATGCTCACCAAAGATTAATAATTGGTTTTGAGAATAATTAAATGTGGCAGAGGCAATATCTGGGGCATTAATGCCAGTTACGGTAATGCTTGCATTATCTGCTATTGAGTTATCACCATTCCACTGGGAGTTTACTGCTAGGTTATAACTAATACCTGTTATTGATTGATTACCATTAGCATTTAGTTTGGTATTTACTGCTGTAGTATCTGTGGCATCTAAGGTTATAATAATCTGGGTTGTTGATTGAATATTTATGTTATAGCTACTTTGTAAACTAACATCTCCGTCTTCACCTGTTATTATTATCCTGGTTGTATCAATATCATTATCTGCTAGTTCAATTAAATTACTAGCACTTATTGTTATAGTGCTAGCTTGGTTGTTATTATCATATTCGTATAAAACATTGTTTATAGTTGCTGTTGGTATATTAACAACAGTAATACTAGTATTATCTGCAACTGAGGCAACACCATTAAAGCCGTTTTCAACAGCAAAGTTATAATTTGTGTTGTTGTTAGATTGGACTCCGTTTTTGTTTAACAAGTTTCTTATGTTGGTAATATTATCATTACTACTAAGGTTAATAGTAAAAGTGGTATTACCTATAATATTAGCTGTTGCATAAAAACTATAACTATTGCTAATATTTGTTGTTGTGCCCTCACCTATTATAGTAATAGTTGTTGCTATATCTGTTATGCTTGGATTGGCAATACTAATAAGATTAGTAGCTGTTATAGTAAAGATATTATTAGTATAATTAAACTCAACTAAATTTATACTTGCTGTTGGGATATTGCTTACAACTATATTACTGGTGCTACCACCTGTTGCTGTTGATGATAGTGAGTCTTTGCCATTCCAGTTTGCTAGGGTTGTTATGGTGTATGTTGTGCCATCACTTGCTAGTTGGCCATTGCTGTCTATTTGCTCGTTAAAGTTTATTAAATCAGTAATATCACTAATTGTAATACTAAACTGGGTGCTTGATGCAATTTCAATGTTATAACTAGCTAAGGTATTTGTTATACCACCATCACCTGTTATTATTAGTGCTTGTGTGTTAATATCATTGCCTGCTAGTTTAATTAGGTTAGTAGCAGTTACTGTTAGTATTTTAGTATTGTTATTATAACTAGCACTTACTAAGGTGGTTGTTGGTATGTTTATTACAGTAATAGTATTATTATTATCAACTGCTGCTCTATTGGTATGCCAGAAATTAGTGGCATTTAATTGATATATAGTGTTATTGTTAGATGATGTGCCAACTCTATTTAGTAGGTTTCTTGTATTTATTATATCACTACCTACTAGGGTAATTGTTATTTGACTACTAGCAATACTATAACTTGAACTATTTGTTAAACTATAAGTATTGGTGCTATTTATAGTAGTGCTACCCTCGCCTATAATAGTTAGTGAACTAAGATTAATAATATCGCTAGCTACAAAATGCTCACCAAAGATTAATAATTGGTTTTGAGAATAATTAAATGTGGCAGAGGCAATAACTGGGGCATTAATGCCAGTTACGGTAATGCTTGCATTATCTGCTATTGAGTTATCACCATTCCACTGGGAGTTTACTGCTAGGTTATAACTAATACCTGTTATTGATTGATTACCATTAGCATTTAGTTTGGTATTTACTGCTGTAGTATCTGTGGCATCTAAGGTTATAATAATCTGGGTTGTTGATGCTATCTCTATGTTATATACTGAACTTAAAATAACTGTGCCACCCTCGCCTGTTATTATAAACTTGCTAGTATCAATATCACTACCAGCAAGGTTTATTAGATTACTTGCTGTTATTGTTAGTGTGCTTGCTTGGTCATTATTATCATAAGTATAGGCTGCACTGATAATACTTGCTGTGGGAATGTTTGTAACACTAATAGTGCTAGTTGATAGCACAGATGCTATGCCATTAAACCCAGCATTAGCAGTTAGGGTATAAGTAATGCCATCATTAGAATTAAGCCCTACTCTATTTAGTAAGTCTCTAATACTTGCGATGTCTCTGCTATCTAAACCAATACTAAAACTACTATTGTTTGTAACCCTTAGAGTATAACTAGATAAAGTATAAGTTATAGGGATGCTAGTAGTAGTGCCTTCGCCAGTAATACTTAATAAGGTAGTGCTAATATCACTTGTTAGTCCAGTAATATTAATTAAGTTTGTGCCATTAAATGTGAGTAAGTTATTAGCATAGTTAAACTCAACTGAGGTTATGTTTGCAGTTGGGATATTACTAACTACTAAGGTGCTACTACTACCATAAATAGTATTAGTGCTAGGGGCAGAGTTAATGCCATTCCAGCCTGATAGGACTCTTAATTGATACGCTGTGCCATCACTTGCTAGTTGGCCATTGCTGTCTATAATATTAGCAATGCTTACTTTATCTACTTGACTTAGTTGAATACTAAAACTAGCTAGACTAGTGCTTATTGTTGCGGTTGATGTTTGGGTTAAGGTTACACCTTGGTTATTATCGCCAAATAAAATAAATTTGCTTGTGTCTATATCATCTATTAAACTGCTATTACCTGAGAGATTGATAAGATTACTAGCATTAACTATTAGTATATTGCTTGTATTATTATAACTAGCATTGTTAATCGTTGCTGTTGGGATATTGATAACACTAATGGGGTTGTTTGTATCTGCTGTGGCAGTGTTGCCGTTCCAAAAATTCTCAGTATCTAAGATGTAACTGGTGTTATTATTAGAGTTAAACCCTGCTCGGTTTAATAAGTCTCTAACAACTTGAATATCTGTGTTTTGCACACTAATTGTAAACTGTGTTGTGCTGTTAATACTTGCTGTGCTATTATTTAAGGTATTAGTTGTGCCGGTCTCGCCTGTTATACTAAACAAGCTAAGACTAATATCATCAGCTAAAATTAGGTTATTACCTTGTATGGTAAAAACATTATTTGTGTAATTAAAAGTAGTAGTTACAATCTCTGGGACTATGATGCCATCAACTGTAATACTAACATCATTAGTAAGTGTATCATATCCATTCCAAGTAGGGCTGGCGTTTAGGTTATAAGAAAAGTTTAAAATAGAGTCATTGCCATTGTTATTAAATAGGTTATTAACGGCTGTTGTATCACTAGCGTCTAAGGTAAAACTAAATTCGCTTGCTGATATAATCTCTATATTATAACTACCTAAGAGATTATAACTTTGGGCGCTCTCCCCTGTTATGGTGAAATTATTTATTTTAATATCATTGCCTGCTGTGCGAATAAGATTACTTGCTGCTACTAATAAGAAACTATTTGTTGCCATGCCACTATTATCATAACGCACAGTATAAGTTGCATTTAAAAGAGTGGCAGTTGGAATGTTAGTAACAGTAATACTAGCATTATCTGTCAAAGAACTAACTCCATTCCAACCATCACTAACACTAAAATTATAATTGCCTCCATCATTAGCAAAACTACCATTACGATTAAGTAAGTTCCTCACACTTTGAATATCACTACCACCTAAGGTAATACTAAACATAACACTAGATGCAATAGTTGCTGTTGAGTTTGTAGTTAAAGTATAAGAGCCACTACCCTCACCTGATATAGTTATTGAGGAAACAGTAATTGATGAGGTCGTTACTAAGTTACTGGCATTAATAGTAAAAATATTAGTGTTATAAGTAAAAGTGGCAGCCTCAATTTTAGGAATGGGATTAACATATAACGAAATAGTAGCACTGCTACTATTAGTATTGTCATCAGTTAAAGTAATAATTAGTGTAGTAGTGCCATAAAAATTAAGTGGTGGTTGGTAAAAAACCATAACAGTATCAGTAAAAGCATTGGCTAAAAGCGTGGTAGTAGTTGTGCCATTAAAAGTAATAGTGCCAGCATTATTATTAATAGCAGTCCAAGTTATATTATCACTATCTAAGTCAAAACCAGATAGGGTGGCAACTTGGGTAACTGGTGAACTTTGACTTAGGGTAAAACTTGCTGTGCTAAGAGCAGGCAAGCCATTAGGTAACTCAAACATACCTTGTTCAACACCACTTCCATTTGTAATACTACTATCATTACAATCTCTATCATTAAATTCGGTAGGGGCGATAAATCTTAGGCAATCTTGGTTGTTATTATCGCCAAAACCAATCCCTCCTGCAATATTAATAAAATCAAATCTTCCAGGAGCAAACATAATACCGCCGCTACCAGCAGCAGTAGGGTTGCCATCATAAACTATAAAATCGCCTAATACTGAGGTATAAGTAGCACTTTCTCCAACAACACCAAAACCACTATTATTTTCTGCTGCCACCCCTAAAAATGTATCAAGAGTGCCACTTGATTGAGTTGCTAAAAAATTCAATTCTTCAGTGCTATCAATTATTACAAGATGAGCACCTTGGCGATTATTTACTGTTTGTCCAGCATTACTAAATTCTTCTTGTAGGGCAATAAAATCAGCAAAATCAGCCCCTGCACCACTAGGAGTTGCAATAACAGTAAAGTAAAGTGTACTGCCAAAAACAGTAAAATCATCATCATAAACATAAGTATTAGTAATACTATTACTAATTACTGTATTAACATAACTTGTTATATCTTGGGTAATAATAGGTGGACTATTAACTGCTGGGGTTACACTAACACTAATTGTGTTACTTGCTATATTGTTATTACTATCAGTTAGGGTTATAGTAATAGCACCTGTGCCAATAGTGTCTGGGATAATAGTAAAATAAAGTTTAGCAGTGCTAGGGCTACCACTTAGTGTTTGTGAGGTGGCAATGGTATTAGTTGCAAATGATACAACAGGTGTTGGGTTGCTAGTAAATAGGGTGCTATCAAAATTAATACTAAAACTAGCAATATCATTATCAATATCAATAATATTATTTATACTAACAATATGACGAATAGTATTACTAGCATTTTCTATTAAGTTAATACTATTAGTTACTAGGGTAAAAGTTGGGATAGTTATGCCAGAAACATTAATAGTGCTTGTGCCAAATAAAGAGGCAACACCATTAAAAGTTGGGCTAGCAATTAGCTGGTATGGAATATTATTTATTGATTGCGTGCCATTTTGATTAAAGATACTACGCACACTGGCAATATCATCGCCTAGCAAAGAAATTACAAACATTGTGCTAGAGCTTAGTCTAATGCTATAAGTGCTACTTAGTGTTATAGTTGTTAAATTAGTTAAACTCTCGCCAATAATACTAATTTGGTTAGTGTCAATATCACTGCTTAGACCAGCGGTGTTAATTAGGTTTGTACCATTAAATGTTAGTAGGTTATTAGCATAGTTAAACTCAACTGAGGTTATGTTTGCAGTTGGGATATTACTAACTACTAAGGTGCTACTACTACCATAAATAGTATTAGTGCTAGGGGCAGAATCAGTGCCATTCCAGCCTGATAGGGTGTTGATTTGATATACTGTGCCATCACTTGCTAATAAGCCATTGCTGTCTATAATATTAGCAATGCTTACTTTATCTACTTGACTTAGTTGAATACTAAAACTAGCTAGACTAGTGCTTATTGTTGCGGTTGATGTTTGGGTTAAGGTTACACCTTGGTTATTATCGCCAAATAAAATAAATTTGCTTGTGTCTATATCATCTATTAAACTGCTATTACCTGAGAGATTGATAAGATTACTAGCATTAACTATTAGTATATTGCTTGTATTATTATAACTAGCATTGTTAATCGTTGCTGTTGGGATATTGATAACAGTAATACTAGCATTATCTGTCAAAGAACTAACTCCATTCCAACCATCACTAACACTAAAATTATAATTGCCTCCATCATTAGCAAAACTACCATTACGATTAAGTAAGTTCCTCACACTTTGAATATCACTACCACCTAAGGTAATACTAAACATAACACTAGATGCAATAGTTGCTGTTGAGTTTGTAGTTAAAGTATAAGAGCCACTACCCTCACCTGATATAGTTATTGAGGAAACAGTAATTGATGAGGTCGTTACTAAGTTACTGGCATTAATAGTAAAAATATTAGTGTTATAAGTAAAAGTGGCAGCCTCAATTTTAGGAATGGGATTAACATATAACGAAATAGTAGCACTGCTACTATTAGTATTGTCATCAGTTAAAGTAATAATTAGTGTAGTAGTGCCATAAAAATTAAGTGGTGGTTGGTAAAAAACCATAACAGTATCAGTAGAAGCATTGGCTAAAAGCGTGGTAGTAGTTGTGCCATTAAAAGTAATAGTGCCAGCATTATTATCAATACCAGTCCAAGTAATATTATTATTATCTAAATCAAAGCCTGATAAGGTTGTTATGGCTGTTGATGGTGAATCTTCGTTTATAGTAATGCCTGTTGTGGCACTAAGAGGGGTAAAACCATTAGGAAATTCGTAATTGCCTTTTCTACTTCCAAAACCAGTATTATTTTGTCTTAATACAAACTGCGACATTACCCCAGCAATATTGCCATTTGCAAAAATGTTAGATGGTTGTGGATTTAAACCACTATCCCACTGACGGTTATACATACCTGGATAAAGGATATAACTACCATCAGATATTACTTGGGCGTAAGTATTAGTAGTAGAGTCTGTTACTTGCAATAAATTAAATGGATAAGCTGTGCTATCATTTTTAGTAATGGCTCTATCAGTAACTATGCCATACCAACTATTACTAAACACAAGATTATTATCAATAAATGTTCTTTCCTCAGGACTATTTAATACCACAAAATGACCGCCTAAATCACTAATAACAGAAGTAAATACACTACGGGCACTACCTGCATTACTACCTCCAGCTGCACTATTTGCATAAATGTTACCACCAAAAACACTAATATTAAGTAAACGACTATCAAACTCATCAGTAATAACAGGGTCATTATTTGCCTCGCTTATATTAACGGTAATTGTTTTAATTACTGAGTTATTATTACTATCGGTTAGGGTTATAGTAATAGCACCTGTGCCAATAGTGTCTGGGATAATAGTAAAATAAAGTTTAGCAGTGCTAGGGCTACCACTTAGTGTTTGTGAGGTGGCAATGGTATTAGTTGCAAATGATACAACAGGTGTTGGGTTGCTAGTAAATAGGGTGCTATCAAAATTAATAGTAAAACTAGCAATGCCGTTACCAATAGCATTAATATCAACTTGATGTCTTATAGTATTAGTAGCATTTTCTACTAGGCTAATACTGCTTGTTGCTAAGGTAAATGCACTAAGTGTAGTAATAAAAGTGCTATTTTCTTCTTGGTTATTATAAGTTGTAGCAATCCATTCTGCACTTCTTATGCTACTTTGAGAATAGCGCACCTCATCAATAGTGCCATCAAAAGACTCAGCATCAGGATTATTATTAGGCGTATTTCTACCGCCTATTCTAGCGCTTTGAGGTGATGACCCTAAAGAAGCAGTATTCGTAGTTATAGCAGAGAGCACACCATTAACATATTGTCTAATATTACTACCGTCATAAGTAACAACATAGTGATACCAAGTATTAATGGCAATGCTACCAGTATTATTAATTACAGTATTCAATCTAACATGGAATGTATTACCAGTTGTAAATTGAAGCCATCTATAAAATGGACTAGTATGGTTAGTATTAATTGATTTACCAAAAATAACATGCTCATCTAATGTTGTATCAGCATTAAACCAAGTCTCTAAATGAAGTGTTGTGCCAGTCGGATTTAATAAAGTTGAGTTGCCTAAGTCAATATAATCACCTGAACCATCAAACTCTCGAGCATTACCAATTAGACCAACTACCGCAGTTGTATCATTATTGGTGCCGTTTAAGGCATTATCAGATGAATCATCAAAACCCTCTAAATGCCAAACGCCATCAAAAATCCCATTCCAAACATTAGTAGCCCCACTTGTTAATAAGTTGGCACTATTATTGTTATAATGTATATCAATTTGAGTATCTACACTATCGCTTAATGTTGGAATGCTAACCCAAGCAACTAACGAGCCAGTAGCATTAGTATTACTAAAACTTTCAATCTCATAATCTAGTAAAGTATCAGTGCCATTAAGAGTAAAACGAATATCACCACCATCACTTTTAACATCATTATTATTTAATCTTATATCATTAGTTAAACGAACGAGTAATGGAAAATTATTGAGTGTTACTGATACTTGGCTACTATCAACTGTAAGCACAAAACTAGAATTAAAACCCGCTAATTGGGCATTAAGTAATGTGCTAATAGCAAACAATATAACCAATAGCCCAGTTCTGATAATGGCAAACTGAGTTAAAAAGCGTTTGTAATGTTTAAAATATAGCAAAATTAGTATAAAAAAATACAAAAGAAAAAAACCTTTACATTTTACCATATATAGACTTTTAACTTATAAGACATAAGCACTATAATAATAAAAAATAATTTAGTATAGTCCTTTTTGGTATAGGCCTTGCCTATACTATTATTACGCAGTGGAGTTATTTTTAGTATTTTGAGCTACCGTGCAATAGTATCAAAGAGCACTACATAGGTAAAAGTGCGAAGAATCTATATACATAGTATTACTTTTTAAGAATATACTTTTACTTGAAAATCAGAGTTTTAAAAGTACGACGCCGGGCTTCTAACAACTTTAAAAGTACGACGCCGGGCTTCTAACAACTTCTCACGGAGTTAAAGTCGGACGCCGGGCTTCTAACAACTGCTCACGGAGTTAAAGTTTGACTTCGCGGTATGAGAGTAATAATTAAATTTAGTTGGGCTTTTGGGGTTTTTATAAGATTAATAATTTTGCTTTTTTGCTCTATATCACCTACTTGTTTTAATGCCTTACCTGAGCTACTAATACGAGCAATAACTACTACATTACTTGCACTAGATAGATTAAAACCATCAAGCATAGCGTGTTTATCGCTTAAAGTAATAGTTACTGGTAGATCTTTGACTTGTTTTTTAACAATAGCAAGAGGCACCGGTCTTCCTGTGCTATTTTTAGCATAAATTAGCACAAAATCATCAGGGCTAAACTTAGTTTTTATATTATTAGATAAAGATACGCTAACTTGAATACTAGGGACTGTATTTGTAGGCTTTTGTGTTGCGTCCTGTGTTGATGTAGTCTGGCTATCTAGGGCGTTAAGTTGGGTTAATATTGCTATATAATCTGGCGATGATTTATCTAAATTATTTAGTGCTCTAGTCCATACTTTTTTGACTAATTTTAATTGCCCATTTTGATACGCCGCTAAACCAGCCAAATACAAGGCACTAATATTATTATTATCTATTTTTAAGGCTTGTTTTATCAGTGCGGCTGGCTTGCCAGCTAGACTATTATTTTGCAAGGCAGCTAGAGTGCTAGCGTATTCTACTAATACCTCTATGTCTTTATTACTTAATTTATAAGCTTTTTGGTATAAGTCTCTAGATTTTTCTAATTGATTAGATAAAAAATAATTATATGCCAAACTTTTAATTGCAACTAAATTATCAGGGTTACGGTTCACAAATATTACTAATTCTGCTAAATTTCTAACAGAATCTAGGCTATTAAGCTTAGTATTTATATCAATATTGCCTAATTTATAATACATACCTAAACTAGCAAATGCCATAAAGGCAACAATTAACAGCGTATAAATAGTCTTATTAAAACTTTTTATTTGCAATTTATTACCATCTTGTGTTAATTCGTAACTTAGGGTTTGCTTAATATCTAATTCTGCTTGTTGTAACTGCCCTTTTGATAAAGTATTATCAATTATATCTTGGTTTAACTGTTGTATTTTTTGCTTACCTAAAATTATATTGCTAGTTTTTTCGTCTATTTTGTTGAGTTTAATTGGTTTATAAAAAAAATATAATACAAAAACTATAACCACAATAAGACTAAAAATAATTAGTAATAGCATAAAGAGACCTTATTAACTTAAAAATATGTTTATAACAATATATTATTGGCAGTATTCCTAGCAAAAATCTATTTTCTTAACGCCAATTTTAATTATTTTATAATTTTAACCAATAAAAATATAAAAATAGTTTAAAATACCATCTTTTTTTAAGAATTGCCCAATAATAATTTTTACTAGGCAATAATCTTTTCCTAGTTTGACTGCATTATAGTAGCAAACTGTAATATTACAACCATTAGGGAGAAAAATGCGACATTATGAAATTGTAATAATAGTGCATATAAACCAAAGTGCACATATACAAGATATTTTAAAAAAATATAGCGACTTAATAACCAAGGGTAATGGCGTTGTTCATCGTATGGAAGACTGGGGTAGAAGAAAACTTGCTTATCCTATTAATAAATTGTATAAAGGTCATTATGCTCTGTTTAATATAGAGTGCTCTCAGGAAATTCTTGATAAATTAAATTATAATTTTCGTTTTAATGATAATATTATTAGAAGTCTTATTACTTCTTGTAAAGAAAAAATAACTAAACCTTCAATAATTATGTTAAAAAAAGAACAAGACACTAAAAAAACAAACTATGAAACAAGCAAAAAATAAAAGACGCAAACCACAGCAATTTGTCAATGGATTTTGTCGCTTTACGGTATCAGGTGCCACAGATGTTGATTATAAAGATATTGATATTTTGTTAAAAAATATTGATGAAGGTGGCAAAATCACACCTAGTAGAATAACAGGCACCAAAGCCTATTTTCAAAGAAAACTAACCACAGCAGTTAAACGAGCTAGATTTCTTGCATTAATTCCTTATACTGACAAACACAAAAAATAATATTATGCAAGTTATTTTACTAGAAGATAATAAAAATTTAGGTAGCTTAGGCTCTATTGTAAATGTCAAGGCGGGATATGCACGCAATTATCTTATTGTGAAAAATAAAGCAAAATTTGCAACTAAGGAAAATATTGCTTTATTTGAAAAACAAAAAGAACAATTAATGCAAAAAGCCGAGCAATTACTAACAAACGCTAAAGACAAAGCTAAAGAAATGGCTGATATTATATTAACCATTGAGAGAAATGCTAGTGATGAGGGTAAATTATTTGGCTCAATATATCCCTATGATATAGTAAAAGAATTAGCCAAACTAAAACATACCATAGAGAAAAAAGATATTGATATGCCCAATGGCGTTATCCGTAATATTGGCGAGTATGATATTGTAATTAGATTATACTCCGATATTGATGTTAGCATCAAAATTATAGTTAAAACAAAATAACTCTAACCCTAAAAATATAATTCTATAACAATAATTTAGAAAGTAATACTAATCTAGGTTTTTAAACTCACTTTCAATCTCATCCATTGCTTTATCCATATCGTAGTCTTCTAGTTCGCTATCTTGTGACTCTACTGCTTTTTTCTTGTTGTAAAAAATTGTATAATACAATAATCCAAACTCAAATAATAGCCACATAGGCAGTGCAATTAAGGTTTGTGATATTATATCTGGTGGGGTTAAAATCATACCAATTACAAAAGCAAGTATTATAAAATATGGGCGATTTTTTCTAAGTGTGGCAACACTTACAGCACCTGTTGATAATAATAAAATAGTAGCAACAGGAACCTCAAAAGCAACTCCAAATGCAAATGATAATTTTAGAACAAAGTCTAGATAATATTGAATATCTGGGGTAATAGCAACAATACTAGGGCCTACATTTGCTAAAAAATTAAATACCACAGGGAAAACCACAAAATAAGAAAATAATAATCCACAATAAAATAATATTGTGCTTGATATTACCAAAGGTAGAATAAGTTTTTTTTCATTTTTGTATAAAGCTGGTGCTACAAACGACCAAATTTTATATAATAAATAAGGCATTGCTATATAAACTGCTAAAATTAAACTCATTTTTAGAGGCGTTAAAAATGGTGATATTACTCCAATTGCAATAATATTAGAATTTTTTGGTAAAACAGAGATTATGGGTATGGCTATTATTGAGTAAATATCATTAGCAAAGGGTAAAAGAACTAAAAATATTACTAAAACAGCCAAAGCACAAGATAATATAATATTTCTTAGTGCAATTAAATGTGCTACTACAGACATAGTTTGTTTACTATCTGTATTATTTGTCATTATTTTGTGTTGTTTTTGTTGTGTTAATATCTTCTACTTGCTCTTTGACATCTTTCACAATATCTAAAATAGAATTTTCTTCATCTTGTAATTGTAGGTGTTTTTTAATATTGTCGCCATCTATTTCATCAAAAACTTGCTCCTTAGTATTGGCTAAAAAATTTCGCAACTTGCCAATATAACTACCTGCTTGTTTAGCAAGTGCTGGTAGTCGCTCTGGTCCTACAACTAATAAAACAATAAGAGCAACTAAAAATAATTCCCAAAAACCTACATCAAACATTAGTTATTTAGTTTCTTGCTCATCTTTTACAGCCTTGGCATTAATAACATCGTCCTTTGTGCTAGTTTTTTTTACACTCTCATCATTGACAGATTTCTTAAACCCTTTGATAGCTGAGCCTAAATCACCGCCTAAATTTTTTAATCTTTTACCACCAAATATTAATAACACTATGGCCAAAATAATTACTAATTCCCATATTCCCGGCATATTATCCTCCTTTTATTTATTCCTATTTTCTTTTTCTAGCAAACCAGATGTGCCAAATCTTTTGTCTAATTCGTCTAAAACCTCATTGACTTTAATATTTTCATTAGCTAATAATACTAAAATATGAAACAATAAGTCAGCTGTTTCATAAATAATGTGTTTATTGTCTTTATCTTTTACAGCCATTACTAATTCTGTTGCTTCTTCTGTAACTTTTTTTAGTATAGCATCAATTCCTTGCTCATAAAGACTAGCCACATAAGACGAGTTAGCATCTGCTGATTTTCTAGTTATTAGTATTTGCTCTAATTGTGCTAATATGTCTTTATTACTCATAAACATATTATATATTAACTAAGACTAAGTATTTATGTTTACAAATCTCGATTAACAAGTCTTATACTAATGATTTTGTTGATACTCTGGCAATTTAATAGCAAGTTTTTTAAATTCAATAAATTCTGTTATAGGCTCACTATCATCCCATAAATTAGTGGGTAGTTTTTTATCTGCTGTTTTATTTGGATAAATAATTAAGCATTTTGCTATTTGCTCATTTAATTGTAGTTTTTTTCTTATTTTTTTATCTCTACCATAGGCTGATAGTTGACGAATATCGTTAATAACATAAGTTCTGTAATAATCTGTCTTATATTTAGTATCAACAATAATATCATCAATTAAAAAATCAGGTTTTCCATAATTACCATGTGGTTGGTATGCTACTTTGTTATTATCTAGTAAAATATATATCTCAAATAATATTGCCATATCAATCCAAAATGGTGGTGTCGGTTGTTTGTTATTAGCATTTTGGATATTATAAGCAAAGCGTTTTAAAATCATTTTTCCAAGTCGTATAGCCTCATTATATTCTTTAAAAAATACATTATTGTTAAAACTCTTAATAGCACTAATATCTATGTTATCACTAACTGATACAAATGGTGCTAAACAATAATTAAGCACCTGCTGTAAATTTTGCCCAGTGCTAATTTTTGACTTTGCTAAATAAGAATTTACAAATTTTAAAACTTTTTTTAGTAAACGATTTTCTATACAATCAAGTCCAAACTCTTGATAATGACACACAGTTTTATGTTTTTGTCCTTGAAAAATATTGCGTTTTAAGGTGTCTGTAATACTAATTCTACCTTTGATTTTAGCATTTAATTTTTTTTCAACTGAATAATAATTTTTTTTTAAACCCTTAGCAACAATAGTTTTAACTACTTGTAAAAAATGTATTATTAAAAGCGGAGTTATTTCAAAATTTTCATCTACTAATTCTGGCAATTCATCAATATTTTTTTCACAATAAGCAACAATGCTTTGTATATATGATTTAACAAGCTTATTTATTCGCACATAATTAATTGCTTTTTGTATCCATAATGTATCTGATTTTAAATTAAACTTATCATCATAAGCATAGCAAATATTACTTTGCCCCATTGCACCTTTACCCCTAGGTATTTCGTATGTTCTAGCGTCTGAACTAAGCAATACTGCATTATTTTTATTTGTTTTAATGTTATAACAATAGCCCTTTTTTTTATCTAAATGAACTGCTTTATTTTGAATATTTCTATAAATTGTTGCTTGTTTGTAATATCCAATAATAACATTTTTAGATACAAAAATAACTAAAATATTGTCTATTGTTTTTACATTATTAACTGTATTATCTATTTTTTGTAAATTAATTTTATCTCCAGCAGGTTGGACAAAACCACAGATAACTCCATCTCTACTTTTAAAATTAAATTGCTCATGTCCTATATTGCTATCATTATATGAACCACCGCCATTAATACTATCATTATCTCTAACGCCTTGATAATATTTCATACTGCCTATTCTGCAAAATAATACTCTTTCCATATTTTCTTTTTCACTCTTTTATAAAAATATACTTTCTTGTTTAGTTTATCATCATATATTTTTAATTTTTTATTGCTTTTATTATTATATAGTTAGTTATTTGTAACACTGTAATTTTTAGCTATATAACAATTTATGTGTGATAAATATCCTCTGGATTTTTAATAACATCAGCTATAATTTTCCACTTACTATCCACTAATTTATTAAAAAAACAACTTTTTCTACCAGTATGGCAACTAATACCACCTTTTTGTGCTACTTTTAATAAAATAACATCATTATCGCAGTCAGTAAAGATTTCTTTAACTTCTTGGCTATATCCAGATTGCTCGCCTTTTTGCCATAATTTTTGCCTAGAACGAGAATAATAAAATGCTATTTTTTTTTCTATGGTTAGTGTTAATGCTTCTTTATTCATCCAAGCAAACATTAAAATATCGTTATTTTTATAATCTTGCACTATAACTGGCACTAAGTCATTTGCGTTAAATTTTATTTGCGTTAAAATTTTATGTGTATCTTCTGTCATTTTTTAATATCGCCTAGTATAATTTATGCTATGAGATTGTTAAAAACTATCATAATGGTTATTTTATCGCTACTTAGTTATCCAAATTTTGCTGATATAAATAATAAAAAAGATATAATACTAGAATCAGCAAAATCATTATATATTATTGACGGTGACAGTGTTAGCATAAAAACTAGAATTAAAGGCATAGATACCCCAGAAATTAGCCAAAAATGTGCCAAAAATAATAATAATATCATTGATTGTGGTTTGCTAGCTAAAAATCATCTTAAAAAAATATTAAACAATACTAAGGGCGAATTAAAAATAATAATTATAGATGTAGATAGTTATAATAGATTATTGGTAAAAATTATAAAAGGTAGCCTAGATATTGCTAAAAAAATGGTAGTAGATGGTATGGCTTTTTCTTATTATGATTATAAATACGCCGAGCAACAAGCTAAAAAGAATAACAAGGGTTTTTGGAGCTTTCAATTACCACCTGAAAAACCAAGTATATGGCGAAGAAAAAATAAATGATTATCAATCATAAATTAGTAGGTGCAAAATTTTTACCCTCGCCAAATTATAATAAACGCCCTAGTAATACTAATATTAGTTTGATAGTAATTCATAATATTAGTCTGCCTCCAAAACACTATGGTGGTGGTTTTGTTGAGGACTTTTTTTTAAACAAGTTAGATTATAACAGCCATAGTTATTTTAAAAATCTTAAAAACCTTAAACTATCATCTCATATATTTATTAGCAGAGGTGGGACAATAAGCCAATTTGTGCCATTTGATAAAAGAGCATGGCACGCTGGAGAATCGAATTATAATGGAATTCATAATTGTAATAATTTCTCAATAGGTATTGAACTAGAAGGTAGCGATGATATTAAATATGAAAATCAACAATACCAAAAATTAAACTATATAATAAAACAATTAAAAAAAAATTATCCCATAACTAATATAGTTGGTCATAGCGATATAGCACCAAATAGAAAAACAGACCCAGGAAGTGCATTTGATTGGGTAAAAATAAAATGTTAGATATAAATTATTTAAAAGCAAAAAAAATTAAACTGCTAATATGCGATGTAGATGGAGTGCTAACCGATGGTGGACTGTATTTTGATAAAGATGGCAACGAATTAAAAAGATTTTATTCGCAAGATGGATATGGCTTAAAAACAATTATTAAACACGGTATTGAAGTTGCTATTATTAGTGCTAGAAACTCCCCTGCTGTTACAAGCAGAATGGAGAATTTAGGTATTAAATATTATTATCAAGGACAACAAAATAAAACTATTGCCCTTAATAAATTAGCAACAAAACTCAAACTAACCCTAGATGAGATAGCTTATATTGGCGATGATATAATAGACTTAGCTATTATGACTAAGGTTGGCTGGGCTATTGCGGTCAATAATGCTATAGACAGCATTAAACCTTATGCTAATTATATTACCAAAAAAAATGGCGGCAATGGTGCAGTGCGTGAAGTTTGTGATATGTTATTAAAATCTAAAAATATTAGTTAAACAATTCTTTTACATTTTAAAAAATGCCAAAAGATATTATCAATAAAGTAAAAAATTCTAAAAATATAACAAATTTTCAAAAACAATGCTATTTGGCATTATTAAAGATTCCTAAGGGGAAAATAACAACTTATAAAGGCATAGCAAAACAAATAAATAACCCTAAAGCTGCCCGTGCTGTTGGTAATGCTATGAATAATAATCCATTTGCACCAAGTGTTCCTTGTCATAGGGTAATAAAAAATGATGGCTCTATTGGTGGTTTTAGTAAGGGAATAAAGGCAAAAACAAGGCTATTACAGCAAGAAGGTTTAAAAATTATTGCTGGCAAGATTGTCAATAAAAAAGATTTTTTAATCTAGTGCCTCTATTTCTAAATACATTATATTAATATTTCTACCAAATTGCTCATTAAACCCACTCCAATTTTGGTATTTTTTAACCTTTGCTAATAATAAAGGTTTAATTTCAAAATCAGCTAAATCGTCATCATAACCTTTTTTAATATTGTTTTTAAGAATTATTAAATAATCTAAAAATTGCTTAACCGCAGTATTTGCATCACCAGATAATCCATGCCCTGGGGTATAAGATACTAAATTTAGGTTAATTGCGTATTCTAGCGTTTTAATATTATCTAACATACTAGAAATTTCACTAAATCTACCCATACGATTATTAAGGCTATTATCGCCCAAAAATAGCACTTTATCATCTATACTTTCTATCATAATATCAGTATCAGTATGGGATTTTTTATAAGGATTATGCACCTTAAATTGCTTGTTATCAATAGTAATTATTTGCTGATTTTCAGTTTTATCTGTTGGATAGGTTGCTATTGTGCCTGTTGATAAACCCTCAGTGAGCGTTGCCATTAACTCAACCCACATATCGCCATCGCCATTTTTAGCATCTGCTATCATTTTTGCGTGAGCGTATATTTTTACATCAGGATATTTTTCAACAATAGCCTGATTGCCAAGCCAATGATCGCCGTGAATATGAGTGTTAAATACTGCTAAAATAGGCTTAGTGCTAATTTTTTCTATTTGCTTGATTATTTTTTTACCCACCAAATAACTAGAGCCTGGGTCGATAACAATTAAACCATTATTAGCAATAACAAATGCCGGATTATTCATAAAACCTTCATTGGCTTTATTAGGGTCTTCCTTAGGTCCGTGCATTACAAAAACATCGCCTGTAGTATTTTCAAATTTATATTCCTCGCCATTTAGTACCCAAGCACTATTTGCACTATTATTACTTGTGCTGTTTGTTGTGTTGTTTGGCAAATATAATTTAATTAGCACTAAAATGATAATAAATATAACTACAAATATAAACTTTTTCATAATAAAATAAATTTAAAATTTTAATTTTAACACAATATGTATAAAAAGCCTCAAATATTAAGTATTAAAACCATAGCTACTACCAAACATTTTAATATTGAGCAAATGGAGCTTAAATTTAATAACGGTTGTAAAAGAATCTATGAACGACTAAAAGGTAGTAATGCAGGAGCAGTGCTAATCGTGCCTATGCTTGATGATGATACTGTGCTAATGATCTATGAATACTCAGGAGGAACAGATAAATACGAGTTAGTATGCCCTAAGGGTAAAATAGATAAAGGCGAGTCAATAATTGCATGTGGCAATAGAGAATTAAAAGAAGAAATATCTTATGGTGCTAAAAATATAAAACCCTTAAAAACTATAACCTTAGCTCCTGGATATCAATCAAATTTTACCCATATATTATTAGCCAGAAATTTATACAAAGAACAATTATTAGGCGATGAGCCTGAGCCACTACAAGTAGTTAAGAAAAAATTATCTGAACTAGACAAATGGGTATATGATGATGATATATCAGAGGGTAGAAGTATAGCGGCACTATATTTGGTTAGAGAATATCTAAAAAAAACTTAAATTGTGTTAAAATCCCGGCATATATTTTTTTATTTTTAATATGCTAAATTGGCAAAATATACACACTATACTGCTAGATATGGATGGCACTCTACTAGATATGAGTTTTGATCTTTATTTTTGGCATCAATACCTTGTAGAACAATATGCTAAAAAACACCAGATAAGCATACAACAAGCCGCACATAATATCTACCAAGCATTTATAACTAAGAGCTCAAATTGTCAATCAATGGAGTATTGGAGTAATAAACTTAATATTGATATAGCATCAACAATGGAGCAAGTAGCAGATTTAATAATAATCCACCCATTTGTTAAGGAATTTTTAGCACAACTAAGAGCAAAGAAAAAACATATTGTTTTAATATCAGATGCACCAAAAGATAGCATACAATTAAAAATGCGTCTTAGTAAATTAGGTAGTTATTTTGATAATATTATCTCAGCTTGTGATTATGACAGCCAAAAATATCAACAAAAATTTTGGCATCAATTAGCAGATGATATATCTTTTAATAAAAACAAAACTCTATTTTTTGATGACCGCCTAGTAGTGCTAGAAGCAGCTAAGGAGTATGGTGTTAAGGCTATTGGAATTACTAAGCCTAGTGCTAAATTACCACTAGTAGACTTCGCAGATTTTGACTCTATTAAAAACTTTTCTCAAGTATTACCAATAAATTAAAAAAATGAATTATTTTACAATTATTATCCTGATAGTGTTTTTAATATCTTGTGGCAAAACTGGGGACTTAACTCCACCTACAAAACAAACTAAGACTAGCACAGAGAAAAGTCAAACTAATAAGCTAGAGAGTAAATATTAAATGCAAGAATTTCAATATAAAAACAATACTCTATACTGTGAAAATATTGTTATTAGTGAGTTAATTGATAAATATCAATCGCCACTTTATGTTTATTCTAAGGCTACTATTGTCAATAATTATAGCCAATTTAGCAAGGCATTTAAAAATTCTAATCATCTAATTTGTTACTCAGTAAAGGCAAATTCTAATATCAGTGTTCTTAATGTTCTGGCCATACTAGGCTCAGGCTTTGATGTAGTATCTATTGGCGAGTTAGAAAGAGTAAAAATAGCTGGCGGTAATATGGCTAAATGTGTATTCTCAGGGATTGGTAAGTCTAATTATGAAATACAAAAAGCCCTAGAATTAGGAATTTTGTGTTTTAATATTGAGTCAAAATCAGAGCTATTAAGAGTGCAAAATATCGCCAAACAAATTAATAAAATAGCCAATATATCAATTCGTATTAACCCTGATATAGATGCTAAAACTCACCCATATATTGCTACTGGATTAAAAGATAATAAATTTGGTATAGATGTTAATGATGCACCATCTTTATACAATGATGCAAATAAATTAAGTCATATAAATATTACTGGTATTGACTGTCATATCGGCTCACAAATAACAGAAATTAAGCCATTTTTGGATGCTCTTAATAGAATATTGGCACTAATTAAGCAATTAGAAAATAATAATATTCGTATAAGTCATATTGACTTAGGTGGTGGTGTAGGTATTAAATACACCAAAGATGATAAACAAATTGATATAAATGAGTATATAAGTAAAATCTTAGCAAAAACTAAGGGTTATAAAATTATCTTAGAACCAGGTCGGGCAATTACAGGTAATGCTGGGATTTTTGTTACTAAAATAGAATTTTTAAAACAAACTAAAACTAAATCTTTTGCTATTGTTGATGGTGCTATGAATGATTTATTACGCGTAGCATTATATAATTCTTATCATAAAATAATACCAGTATCACCTAGAAATAACGGCATACAAAATAACTGGGATATTGTAGGTCCTGTATGTGAAACAGGAGATTTTTTAGGTCAAAATAGGAAGTTAAATTTATTAGAAGGGGATTATTTAGCAGTAACATCAGCAGGTGCTTATTGTTTTGTTATGGCGTCAAATTATAATTCTCGTCCTAGGGTAGCTGAGGTAATGGTAGTTGATAATAAGCACTATTTGATTAGTAAACGCGAAACTATTCAAGACATAATAAAGCAAGAGCAATTAATACCTGAATAACTACAATGAAGTTAAATAATAAGCAAACAAAATTTTTAAGAAAACTAGCACATAAGTTAAGCTCAATTATCATAATTGGACAAAATGGTTTAAATAATAATGTTATTGCAGAACTAAATAGCACTCTCTTGCACCACGAATTATTAAAATTAAAAATAAAAGCTAATACTAAGGACGAAAAACAAATAATAATAAATAAAATATTAATTTTGACAAAAGCACAATTAGTCCAAACAATAGGTAGCGTATTAGTTATTTATAAACCATTTGACAAAAATCCACTAATAATACTACCAAAATATTAATTTTACTCCCAAGCAAGATACAAAATTGGGAGGAGTAAAAACCTATGGTATTTAGAGAAAAATCTTTAACTCCCGAGCAAGACTTAGTAGGTAGCATAGCAATAAGTGCTACTGAACATTCTGGGGATTTATTAGCCTCAGAGCTAATAAAATACTTGTGCAAAAATAATGCTAAATTAAGTTTTTTTGGCTTAGCTGGGGCTAAAATGCTAAGTGCTGGTTGTCATAAAATATGGGATATAGACTCTGTATCAGTTATGGGTTTTAGCGAAGTTTTAAAAAAACTACCACAATTAATAATACTTAGAAAACAAATAATTAACGAGATTATACGCCAAAAACCACAATTATTTATTGGGGTAGATGGTCCTGATTTTAACCTTAAAATTGAGCAAAAACTCAAACAACACGGTATTAAAACTTTGCATTTTATTAGTCCATCGCTATGGGCATGGCGTGCTTATAGAGTGCGAAAAATTAAAAAATGTGCTGATATAATTTTATGTTTATTTCCATTTGAAGTAGATTTTTATCGTAAACATAAAATAAATGCAGTATTTGTTGGACACCCTCTTACTAAAATCTTAACCCCTAGAAGCAATTATATAAAAAATAATAATATTTTAATAATGCCCGGTTCTAGGTCAAGTGAAATTAAAGCAATTTTGCCAACTATGTTAGATGCTGTTAGTATTATTACAAAAAATAATACTCAATTAAAATTTAGTTTAGCACTACTAGATGATAAATTATTATCGTGGATAAAACCCAAAATAACTAATCTAGGACTAGATATTAAAATTGTATTGAATTCCAGCCACAAGCAATTACAAAAATCGGACTTAGTCATTATAGCATCAGGCACCGCAACACTTGAAGCACTAATTATAGGGGTGCCTATGGTGGTGGTTTACAAACTAGCAACTATAAGTTATTTAATTGCCAAAATATTAGTAAATATACCCTATATCTCACTACCTAATATTTTATCTAATGAGCCCTTAGTGCCAGAATTAGTGCAAAAAAATGCTTGCGGAGATAATATAGCTAAAGAGGTATTAAAAATATTAGTTAGTGATAATACTTCATTGATAGCAGAATTTAATAAAATCTATCATAAATTACACCAAGATAGTAATGCTATTATAAATAAAGTTATCACTGAGTTATTATGATAGATAGTTATATAATAAATATAGTTAAGAATGCTCTAGCAGAAGATCTAGGCACTGGGGATATATCTAGTATAACTAATGATAATCAAGTAGAGGCAGCAGTTATAACAAATGATAATGCTGTTATTTATGGTATAGAGTATTTTCAAGAGTCTTTTTATCAACTAAATAATAATATTAGTATAGTATGGTATGTAAAAGATGGTGCTAAAATAGCAAAAAAAACTAAATTATGCACCATATACGGTAATGCAAAAACTATACTAAGTGCCGAGCGAGTAGCACTTAATTTTTTACAAACATTATCAGCAACAGCAACACAAACTAGATATTTAGTAGATAAAATAAATAATACCAAAGCCAAAATACTAGATACTAGAAAGACTATACCAAACCTAAGATATGCCCAAAAACAAGCAGTAGTAGCTGGCGGTGGAGTTAATCATCGTATGGGTTTATACGATATGATTATCATAAAAGAAAATCATATTAAAACTTATAAAACCTTAGATATTGCAATAAAAACATACAAAAATAAGTATCCTAATACTAAAATAATAGTAGAAATAGAAACCATAGCACAACTAAAAATTGCTCTTAATTATGATATTACTAGAATATTATGCGATAATTTTAGCCCAGAATTATTACAACAAGCAGTGCAAATTACTAATAACAAAATTCCATTAGAAGCATCTGGTAATATAAATGAGTTTAATATCCTTAAATACGCCAAAACAGGTGTTGATTATATATCTATTGGCAGTATAACAAAAAATATCAGTGCTATTGATTTATCTTTAAAAATATTATAATAATGCCTGCTAATGTGAGTGCCTTAGGGCAGATTACAGAGAGTAGATAACAGAAAACAGATAACGGATAAAACAAGCAAATCCCGCAAATCCGATTTGTGATATGCACTAATCATAAGTAGCATAACTTTTTGCTAAACAAGCAACAAACACCTTAAAAAATAATTAGAATTCATAAAAAATAGTAATATAATAAAAACTAGAAAGTATTTTGTAGTAAAAATAGCATTAATTTTTGCACAGACCCTAATTAAATTTTATTTGGTGCGTGTTTTGCACTTTACTGTTTAGTTGTAGCAATATTCAATATATTTATATTATCAACATTGACAACCTACTTTATAAATCAAGACAATGACACTAAAAGCCAATAAAAGTGATAAAATAAAATTTAAAATGTTACCTTAAGGTATTTTATTATGAAACTAAAAGTTATTGTGCATGAAGCAGAAGAAGGCGGATATTGGGCAGAAGTTCCCTCTATTATTGGTTGTGTTAGCCAAGGAAATACCTTTGATGAACTGCTAAGCAATATTTATGAGGCAGTTGAAGGATGATTGTCTGTGAATGTTACTGATATTGAAATATCTCAAAAAGATAAAATTATGGAGATTGCTTTTTGAAGTCTATTAGTGGTAAAGAGTTTTGTAAAATTCTTGAGAGTAAAGGTTGGAAATTAAAACGCATTAATGGTAGTCATCATAT
This sequence comes from Gammaproteobacteria bacterium, assembly GCA_965222825.1. Classification (GTDB taxonomy): domain Bacteria; phylum Pseudomonadota; class Gammaproteobacteria; order PS1; family Pseudothioglobaceae. The sequence goes on from OZ244964.1 coordinate 473,360, forward strand.
TTATGCAAAAATAAGAACTAATGCCCGTATATCCGTGCCTGTACATAAAAATTAATCTCTTAAATTAGGTTTACAAAAACATATTATGAAAATTGCAAATGTTGATGAAAGTGAATTATAAACCACATAATAAATCATTCCACTTGAGTGCTAACAAAATAAGGGTATTGAAATAAAGGGACGCTATGCGGTTACCCCATTTAACTGGACACCGCTTTGTAAATTTTAACACTATTTTTTGTCATCTTTTTATTAAATATTATGGGGTTTGGAGCAGAGCCTCAAGATTTTGCTTTTTAAGTTTTTATAATATGCACTTTCATAATCATTTGGTGATTGATAATTAATAGTTGAATGCCTTCTAATATTGTTATACAAAACCTTAATATATTTAAAAATACTATTCATTGCTTGCTGACTTGTTTGGTAAGTTTGTTAATTTATAAGTTCAGTTTTTAAGGTATTTAAAAAACTCTCAGCGACTGCATTATCATATGATAAAAAAATGAATATTTTAAGTAAAGAGCTTAATTTTACAATTAACCAAAATGAAGAGCCATACCAAACCTTAAAAATACTTAAAAACATTAGAAATGAAATGGCACACGGCAAGCCTGTTGAAAAAGATGAGCGAGTTAAATCGGAGGAACATTTAAATACAGAAATGCGACTGTGGTCAGAATATGCAACACCAGAATATATTGATAATGCTTGTCATCAGGTTTTGGTATTTAAAGAATTAGTGTACAAAAATATGGGGTGGGATAATGTAGAAGATTCGGCAGTAAAAGGATCTATTTCTGCTTTTGGTTCTATGCCATATAATCCTGATAAACCAGCATTTAATAACCTTAATTCTATAGCCATAGAAGAACCTAACTAATCACTCAAGTGGGACAGCTTAACGCTACGCAAAGCGACCGCCTTCGTTAAGTTTAGCAACAAAGTCTAACGACTTATGTTAAACTACAATCAGGTGCCGTTTAACTGCCTCTGTTATACCCTTATATCAGGAGATAGATAATGAAAATAAAGAACCTTGATCATGTTGGTATAAGGGTAATGAACTTTGAAAGAGCCATAGCCTTCTATGAAACATTGGGGTTTTCGGTAACACGAAATGACCAAAAGGAGCATGTGGTTGTACTAAAACACAGTAGCGGCGTTGAGATTAATCTATTAGACAGCGGCAATGATGATAATAATCAGAAGAACATTCTCATGGATGTGGACAAAAATTATCCTGGTTACACACATTACGCAATAGAGGTTGATTCAGCGGAGAATGCAAAACAATTCTTGGAGTCAAATGGATTTATAGTCACAGAGGGTCCTGTTACCTTTGGAGATGGAAAAACCTCAGTATTTGTTCGTGACCCAGATAAGAATGTAATTGAATTCACAGAACTTCCGCAGGTATAACAAATTACTGGTGTGGGAATTTTGCTACGCTGCGCTTCGCAAAATCCCCACAGCTCAATCGTTAGATGCTTACTTTTAATTGGATGGCTTTAAATAAAAAATGAGTTTAAATAAAACAAACCTACCATCATGGATGGAAAACAATATTATTTTTAGAAAAATATTTTTATTTAGAAAATTATATTTAACACAATCAAGTTTTAAGCATTATTCACAATTTGCAGAAGATGTTTCCATTGGTCGAATATTTCCAAAAAAATTCAAAGGATTTTTTGTAGATGTTGGATGTTTTCACCCTAAAAAATATAACAATACATGGAGGCTTTACAAAAAAGGGTGGCGAGGCATTAATATTGATATTGACACAATTAAAATAGAAGGTTTTAATATTATTAGGCCTGATGATATAAATGTTAGTTTTGCAATCTCCAACAAGACTGGTGAAGTTTCTTATTGGGCAAATGGATTCTACTCTCTTACTACATCATTAGACGCATCTTTTGTGGATGGGAAGGCGGGATATATTCAAAAAACTGCTCAATGCGAAACACTAACAAATGTTATAGATAAAACAAAATACAAAGATAGGATAATAGATTTATTATCCATTGATGCAGAAGGACACGATTTAGAAGTTTTGAAATCTCTTGATTTTGATAGATATAATCCATCTGTAATTGCATTGGAAACACATAAAGCTCTATTTGTGGAAGTTGTAGAGACTGAACTTTATAAATTTCTTATTTTAAAAAAATATTGTCTAGTTGGTTGGTGTGGTCTCACATTATTAATGGTCAATAAAGAAATGCAAAAAAAAAAAAAAAAAAATGAACATGTAAGATAATTTAGGGGGATAAAGAGGACGCTACCATTTTATTTTAAATATTAGTAAAAATAATAACTTATAGTATTAAAATCACCTAACAATTCATCCCACATAACCGCTTACGCGTTAGGTAGTCAAAATATTATGAAAAAATTTTGGTATGAACTGGAAAGCGAAAAAGAAATTGATTTATGGAATGAAAAATTAGGTTCTACCGCGTTCACAGCAACCAAACAAGATAATGGTTATCTCATACATTCAAAACATCTTATAAAAATACAAGATGGTAAATATTGGTCTGATGAGATTAAAAAATTAAAAGATACACCTTTAAAAAGATTACAACTAGCTTTAGAAAATTTACCTTATCCTCGTGCATTTAGCGAGAGCGCTATTGCTTTGCGAACATTAATTCGTGAAAAACGAAAGAAAGGGTTAGAATTTAATAATGAGTTAAATTTTTTATACAAAATTGCAGCAATAGAATCATTATCAGTACCATATTCCCAAGTCTTAAAACAGCCTGGATTTAATGTTATAGAAAGTATGCCAGGCGGGTTAGTTTTTAAACTTGATATTTCTTACTCTGAACTAGGCTATAAAAAATTAGAGTTATTAAATAAGACTGATATTAAATGGATTATTGAGCAATGGGACGAACCCATAATACATACTACACTTAATAAAAAATATCAAAAAATTTGGATGTATTATGAAAGTAAATTACAAGATAGGCAAGATAAAGAAAATGAAGAATTTAGAAACGAACTTAAAAAACTTATTAACAAAAATAGTGATAAACTTCGACCTAATACAAGCAATCAGAATATAAACTATATTACACAACAAAAGAAAGATAGCGAAAATTCAAAATTTATTTGGCTTTTTATTGTCATGGTAATAGTCGTGCTTTATTTAATATATGGCTAACTACCCACTCCAGCAGACGGGCAACTTGCCCGCTCGCTGAGTTTTGATGTTAGAGCCCGCTCTACGAGCGGGCTCTAACAGAGACAGTTAAACATTTGAACGCTCAGGGCTCGCAGAGCGAGTCCTAGTTATCGTTCAAACGGACACCTTGCTACGCAAGGCGACCGCCTTCGTTAGGGGTAGTACGCTAAGAGCAAAAACGAAAATGGAGAGTACTTGGGAGCGATCAATCAAACAACATAAAAAGTGTTAGCAATTAGTTATATTTTGCCAATAATAGTATTGAGTAAAGATATGATATTATCTATTTGATTTAGCATATAAGCAAAGCCAGCACCACCTGCTACAACAATAAAACCTATCATCCATTCTAAGCGTCTAATATCAGCTTTAGTTACTAATTCTTTATTTTTCTCATCAACTGCTCTGGTAATATTATAAGCAATAGCTTCTGCTTGTTCTTGTTTTAAGCCTGTAGCTAGTAATTCTTTTGTTATTGTAAGTGTATCCATAGTAATTATTATAACTTTTTTACTATAAATAAGCAAATAAAAAATAATACACCGTTTTGATAAATTTTATTACTATAACAATAAAACAAAATATTGCGATAATTTAATTAAAATTATAATTTAAAAGTTTATCTAAATTGTCCTTAGAGCCTATATCTTTTCTATACTCTAAATCACTATCCACAAATTTTTCTATGGCTTTGTTAATAAGGCTTTCAGCATCTGCTATTTTTTCTGCAACAGCACCAAAAGCAATAACCCTTGATTTTTTAAGTGTCTTATATTGACTATCAGCTACTTTAATAGAAGAGGCAAAAAATATATCAACTCCCATATTAGCGATAGCTTTTTCGTCTATGCTAAATAAAGATACTTTATCACTCTCTTGTGGATATTCTTTGGCTACAAGGTATTTAATAACAGAGGCTTTTTTGATAAAATCTACCTTGTCTTTGGATAAAGTTTTATGCCACATATTTCTTACTACATCAGCAAAAGAACTTTTTAAAATAGTTAATATATTTAATCCCTCAGGGTCTCCAAAACGAGCATTAAATTCCATAAATTTAATGCCCTGCTTGGTTTTAAAAAAACCTCCATTTAAAACACCACTAAAAGATAAACCATCATATCTCATCTTGTTAATAATTTTTTGCATAATATTTTGACAATCTTGCAAATCTTTATCATTCATAAAGGGTAGTTTATTTTCATTATTAGTAAAGCATCCCATGCCACCTGTTCCAGCACCTAAGTCATTTTCAAGCCTAAACGGATAATCATAACTTGCAGGTGACATAACTAAATTTTCACCATCGGTAATACCCATAATAGTAAATTCAATGCCTTGTAATTTTTCAACCAATAAAACTTTATCATTAGGATATTTGTCTAAAAGTTCTAAAGAATAATCTATACAGTCTTTGTATGTTTTTAAGTGCTCAGGCATTACTTTAACGCCTTTCCCACCCGTTAAACCTTGGGGTTTAACCACAATTGCTATTTTTTTATCTGCAAATATTTGTATGGCAGAATGCAATGCTTCTTTTGTTTCAATTACTTGATAATAAGGAGTAAATTCAGGGCAAGCTTTTTTCATCATATCAATAGAATATATTTTATCCCATTCTATTCTTGTTGCTGCTTTTGTGCCACCAACTGCTTTAATATTATTACTAAGCATCTCATCTACTACGCCATTTGCTAGTGGATCATCGGCACTAACAAAAGCATAATCTATATTATTATCTAATGCAAATTTGGCTACTTCTTGTGGCTTATTAACATTGCCAATGATATATTGTCCACCTGATTTTTTAACACATTCTATAATAGTTGGATTCTTATGGGATATAAAAGCATAAAGTATTGTATGCTTAAAAAGTTTTAACGCAAAAGCACTCTCTCTTCCACCAGAACCAACAATTAAAAAACTATCTTTTTCCATAATTATCTTATTAAAAAATTAAAAGCAAATCAAAATTTAGTTTAAAAAACTGGATATATTTTGTGAATTTTACCACTGATTTTTTACTATATTATGGGGTTTTAAATATAAAATATGTAAAATGATGCTTAGTTTTTAAAACAGTATCTATTTTTATTACACAGAAAATAATTTTTACAAATGCTTAATAATTCATTGCTAAAATCAGGCGCAATAATAACAACAATGACCTTTATATCAAGAATATTTGGGCTTGTAAGAGATATTGTAATAGCTAGATTATTTGGTGCGGGATTGGGCTCGGATGTATTTTTTGTTGCTTTTAAAATCCCTAATTTATTTCGTAGATTATTTGCAGAAGGTGCTTTTTCACAAGCATTTATACCTATACTATCAGAAGCAAAGATTAAAAATGGCGAACAAGAATCCCAAGTAGTAATTAACCATATAGGTAGTTATTTACTAAAAATATTAGTGATTACTACTGTAATAGCAATTATTATTGCACCTATTATCGTGCTATTATTTGCCTATGGTTTTTATCAATATCCAGAAAAATTTAACCTAGCAACTAATATGCTACGAGTTACATTTCCTTATTTATTACTAATATCTATTACTGCTTTTTTTGGTGCTATCTTAAATACATATAATAACTTTGCCATTCCAGCATTTACCCCTGTTTTATTAAATATTAGTATAATTATTTGTGCTATATTTTTAGCTGATAAATTAGATACTCCAATTATGGCACTAGCTTATGGGGTATTACTAGGTGGTGTGGTGCAATTATTGTTTCAAATACCATTTTTAAAAAAAATTAACAAAATACCCAAACTAGCTACAACTAAACACAGCTCAGTTAAACTACTAAAAAAAAGAATGTTACCAGCTATATTTGGTGTTTCTGTATCGCAAATTAACTTATTATTTGATACTATTATTGCATCTTTTTTAATAACAGGCAGTATATCTTGGCTGTATTATTCAGATAGATTATTAGAATTACCACTAGCATTAATAGGTATAGCACTTGCTACTTTATCAATTACAAAATTATCACACTATTTTGCTAAACAAGATTTTAAAAACTTTAAAAAAACTATAGATGACTGTATAAAAATAGCCATTACTTTGGCAATACCTGCTAGTATTGGGTTAGTGGTTTTGGCAGAGCCGTTAATGATAACCTTATTTCAATACCAACAATTTAGCCCTAATGATAGCTATCAAAGCTCATTGAGTTTAAGTGCCTATGCTATTGGGTTAAGTGCACTAATTATTGTAAAAATATTAGCTCCAGCATTTTATGCCCGAGGTGATATAAAAACCCCAGTAAGAATAGCTATAATTGCTATGCTAACTAATATAATACTAAATATTATTTTTGCTTATTATTATAGGCACACAGGAATAGCTTTAGCTACAAGTATATCTGCTATTTTAAATGCGGTTTTATTGTATTACGCATTACATAAAAAACAAATATACCAACTAAATAAAAATATTTATAAACTATTTGTCCAAGTAATAATAGCAAGTTTAATAATGCTTGTTGGTATTATTTATTTTACCCTAGATGCTAATTATTACTTGCAATCTAGCGTATGGCAAAGAATTTTTACTTTATTAACAACTATAACTATTGCTATATTATTATATTTTTTTATACTAAAAATACTATCTACGCTAGTAAAAAAACTAAAATTAAACTAAAATTACCCTAAATGGATAAAATTTATTGCATAAAATTAAAAAAACACCTAGTAGGATTAGATAGAGCACCGTATCCCGGTGAGCTAGGGAGGAAAATACTAAAAAATGTCTCCAAAGAAGCATGGGGTTTATGGCTTGAACATCAAACTATGTTAATTAATGAAAATAACTTAAATATGATGGACTCTGATGCTCAAAAATATCTAAAACAACAATTAGAAATATACTTTTTCTCCGATAAAGAAGTTGATGCTATAGCTGGCTGGACTTCACAAAAATAATGGCATTATTTATTGTATCTGGAGCATCTGGCTCTGGTAAAACCTCATTAATACAACAATTATTGACACAAGATAAAAGCACTTGCGTATCAATATCACACACCACAAGAATGGCTAGAGAAAATGAGATTGATGCTGTTGATTATCATTTTTGCACGCTACATAAATTTAATAAGTTAATGGCTGATAATGAATTCTTAGAAAGTGCTAAAGTATTTGATAATTATTATGGCACTAGCAAAAATGGCGTTTTATCTCAGTTAAATAACTATGAAAATGTAATTTTAGAAATTGATTGGCAGGGTGCTAGGCAAGTTAGAAAAAATTTTGCTAATACCATTAGTATCCAAATTATACCGCCTTCTTTAGCCGAGTTAAAAAATAGATTAGAAATAAGGGCTAAAGACGATAAAAAAATAATTACTAAAAGAATGAAAAAAGCCTATGAAGAAATTAATCATTATAGGGAATATGATTATATTATTATCAATAAGGACTTTAATAAGGCATTATTTGAGTTAAAAACAATAATATCATCACAACAACTAACGCTAAATGCAACAAAAAATGTTGTTAAATTAATATTAAAAGAGGTTAAACTATGATTAAAAATAAACAATTATCAGAAATACTTGCAATTAATAATAAATTATCCATAGGACAATATCCGCCCATATTATCGGCTGAGGAAGAGCACAAACTTGCAGTAGCACTTTATGAAGAATATGATATGCTAGCAGCACAAAAATTAGTTCTATCGCATATGCGATTTGTGTCTTTTATTGCCTATGGTTATAAGGGTTACGGACTAGAACACAAGGATTTAATTCAAGAGGGTGCAATTGGACTAATGAAAGCAGTAAAAAAATTTAACCCTTACAAAAAAGTCCGACTTGCATCATTTGCAGTTTATTGGATTAGGGCTGAAATACATGAGTTTATTTTTAAAAATTGGAAAATAGTAAAAATTGCTACTACTAAATCACAACGAAAATTATTTTTTAAATTAAAAAAGGCTAAAAGCAAAATATATAATTCACTAACCGATAAAGAAGCAGAAACCATAGCTAAAGATTTAGGTGTGAAAGCTAAAGATGTTTTAGAAATGGAATCTAGACTGCAGTTTAATGATGTTGGTTTTAATATTATTAGTCATCCAAAAGATAGCGATTTATCTCCAGAAGAAATTATTACCGATGATAGTAATAATCCAGAACTAATGACTATAGATGCAGACTCATCAAAAAGAAATCAACAAAAACTATATCAGGCTTTATCCACCTTAGATGAAAGAAGTCTAGATATTTTACAGGCAAGATACTTGAAAGAAGAAAAACAGACCCTATATAACTTAGCAGGCAAGTATGGCATATCAATAGAACGAGTTCGCCAACTTGAAAACAAAGCAATGAAGCAACTTAAAGATAAATTAAATGATACATTGTAAATATAAACCAAAACAGGAGAAAAAATGAAAATTCGCCCCCTTCACGACCGTATAATTGTTCGTAGAAAAGAAGAACAAAAAACCACAGCAAGTGGTATAGTAATTCCAGATTCGGCAAAAGAAAAACCAGCACAAGGAAAGGTAATAGCTATAGGTAATGGTAAAAAAAATGATAATGGTGATATTATTCCCTTAGATGTTGCTATTGGTGATACCGTCCTTTTTGACCAATATGCAGGCTCAGAGGTAAAAATAGACGATGAGTCCCTATTGGTTATGCGTGAAAGTGATGTAACTGCAATAATTGAATAATTTTAATAAATAACTAGGAGATAAAAAATGTCAGTTAAAGAAATTAAATTTGGCTTAGAAGCAAGAAATAGTATGGTTAATGGTATTAATACCCTAACCGATGCTGTAAGAATAACTCTAGGTCCAAAAGGTAGAAATGTTATTTTAGAGAAATCTTTTGGTGCACCAACTATTACCAAAGATGGAGTAACAGTAGCTCGTGAGATTGAATTAGAAAATAAATTTGAGAATATGGGAGCACAAGCAATAAAAGAAGTTGCCTCAAAAACTAATGATGTTGCTGGCGATGGCACAACAACTGCAACTATTTTGGCACAAGCTATAATAAAAAATGGTATCAAGTCTATAGCTTCTGGTATGAATCCAATGGATTTAAAACGAGGTATTGATAAAGCTACAAAAGTAATAGTTGGCAAATTACAAGAGTTATCAAGAGAATGCACTACTAGCCAAGATATTGCCCAAGTAGGAACTATCTCTGCTAATTCTGATAAAACTATAGGTGATATTATAGCAGCTGCTATGGATAAAGTTGGTAAAGAAGGGGTTATTACTGTTGAAGAAGGCTCAGGTTTTGAAGACGAGTTAGAAGTAGTAGAAGGAATGGAGTTTGACAGAGGTTATATTTCACCTTATTTTATTAATAATCAGGAAGCAATGACTGCTAATTTAGACGAGCCTTATATTTTATTATTTGATGCAAAAATATCTAATATTCGTGATTTATTGCCAACACTAGAAGCTGTTAATAAAAACGGCAAACCATTACTTATTATTGCTGAAGATGTAGATGGTGAAGCACTAGCAACTTTGGTAGTAAATAATATGCGTGGTATTTTAAAGGTAGCCGCTGTAAAAGCACCTGGTTTTGGTGATAGAAGAAAAGCTATTTTAGAAGATATTGCAATTCTAACTGGGGGCACAGTAATATCTGAGGAAGTTGGTTTAACCCTAGAAGGACTAACTATTGAGCAATTAGGCACAGCCAAGAGAGTAAAAATTAACAAAGAAACTTCAACCATTGTTGATGGTAATGGTGATAAGTCCAATATTGATGGACGAATTGAGCAAATAAAAAGCCAAACTGAAACAACTACCTCAGAATACGACAAAGAAAAACTACAAGAAAGACTAGCTAAATTATCAGGCGGAGTTGCTATTATTAAGGTTGGTGCTGCAACAGAAATTGAGATGAAAGAGAAAAAAGACCGTGTTGATGATGCCCTACATTCAACTCGTGCTGCAGTTGAAGAAGGTGTAGTTCCCGGTGGCGGTATTGCCCTAATAAATGCTTTACAAGCCATAGAAGATGTTAAAACTGATAATAGCGACCAAGATGTTGGTGTTGATATTATGCGTAAAGCTATAGAAGAGCCACTAAGACAAATAGTATATAACGGTGGAGGAGATTCTTCTGTTGTTATAAACGAAGTTAAAATAAAGATTAAAGGCGGTAAAATTAACTATGGTTATAATGCTAGCACTGATGTTTATGGAGATATGTTAAAAATGGGAATCTTAGACCCAACTAAGGTAACTCGTTCTGCACTACAAAATGCAGCTAGTATTGCAGGGTTAATGCTAACAACAGAAGCTATGATAGCTGAAATACCAAAAGAAACACCTGTTGCTGCTGGTGCACCTGATATGGGTGGCATGGGTGGTATGGGTGGGATGATGTAAAAACTTTTACATAAATAGAGACTGTTACACAAAGTCTGACTTGCGATATACTTTTAATTGCAAGTCGGACTTTTATCTATCAACAATCTTAATATATTTAGCTATACCCTTTGCAAGTTTGTTATAGCCCTTAGCGTTTAAGTGTATAAGATCACTTTTTAGACTATTATCAGATAATAAGTCTGCTAGTAAATTATCAATATGTAATATATTATGTTTATTGGCTAGTCGCTTATAAATAGATGCGTCTGTTAATAGCACTGACTTTTTAGGAACAGCAAGCAATATAACCTTGATATTATTATTTAGTAATTTAGTAATTATTTTATCTAAATTATCATATATTGTCGCAAATCTTATCCCTCTTATAATATCATTACCACCGTGCATTATAATAACTAAACTAGGATTATTTTGCTCAACTACCATATCTATTCTATTCAAAGCTGAACTACTAATCTCACCAGCAATACCACTATTAATTACTTTTACACCAAGTATTTTTGCCAATACACTTGGATAACTCTCATCTTTATTTGCACCAGTGCCATAAGTTAGGCTATTACCAAAACTAACTACCACTGCATCTCTACTTATTGCTAGCTTGTCATTATCAAAAAAACAACCAGCAAGTAAAATACTAAGTAAAAAAATAATAAATTTTTTAGTATTTTTACTTACAAAGACCACTACATAGGTGAAAGTGCGAAGTAAAAATGTCGAAAATATCTCTGCTTGAGGCAAAAAATAAAGGTAATACGCCTGTCTTGGCAAGTTTTTTAACAAAAAGCAGAGATATTTTTGGCTTTTTGACGAGTACTTTTGTATAATGCAGTGGTCTCTTACCGTGCAATAATTTTTATTTATAATACCGTTAATAATTGTTGTTTTAATAAGTTTGTTAGTTTGCTATTTAAAATATTATTATTAGCATCGACTATAAAAAATATATCTTCTACTCTCTCACCAAAAGTAGCGACTCTAGCATCAAGTAATAATATATCTAGTTTACACAAAGTATTGGCTATAACTGATAATATACCTGCTCTATTAATACTACTAATTTCTAAAACTGTATATTTTTTATTATAATGAATGCTGGTTTTAATAGTAGTGTCTAGGGTGAAGTGTTGATGATTTTTTTGTTTATCACTAATTGATATAACATCAAAATTAGCATTATCAATTTGTTGTAGTAATTGCTTGTTAATATATTCTAAATCTAATACTTTATCGTTATTAATGGTAAAAGAATTAAATGTTTTGCCAGAGTTGCTAGTAACAATTTTTGCTGACACAATGTCTAAATTTAGCCTTTCTAAGCCAATTATCATTTGTAAAAATACACATTTTTTATCATCTGTATGAATAAAAATATCAAGCTTGTTTTTATTATCTATAAAAAAATCAATAATAGTTTTATCATCACTGCTATTAATTAATTTGTAATGACGAATTATCTCATCTGGAGAATGACGAATAAAATAATCATCTGGTAAAGTATGCCAAATATCTAATACAGTTTTTGTATCAATGCCAGTATTTGCTAAATTATTTAAAATATTATTTTTATTTTTAGCTATTAACTCATTTTTGGTATCAAAATTAGCAAAACCCTTTCTTAATATTTCTTTAGTATTTTTGTATAATTGGTTTAATAATGAAGCCCGCCAATCATTCCATAATTCTTTATTAGTAGCTCTAATATCGGCTACTGTTAATAAATATAAATAATTTAGCCGCTCTATTGTTGCGACAATTTCAGAGAATTTTCTTAGCACCTCAAAATCACTAATATTTTGTTTTTGTGCTGTATTTGACATTAATAAGTGTTGTTCTACTAGCCAAGATACTAACTGTTTGTCATAATCACTTAAACCCATAGTTTGACAAAAATTATAAACATCTATAGCGCCCAAACTTGAATGGTTGCCACCTCTACCTTTTGCTATATCATGAAATAAGCCTGCTAAAATAAGTAGTTCAGGTTTCGATATATCTTTGGTAATATTATGGCATAGTAAAAATTCTTTTTTATGCTCATCTAAAAAAAATCTTCTTAAATTACGCACCACAAATAAAGTGTGCCTATCAACAGTAAACTTGTGTAATAAGTCGTATTGCATCAGTCCTTCAATTTTACCAAAAGTAGGTATATATGCCCCAAGAAACCCGTATTTACTCATTAAATTTAGTGCATAATTAACGCCTTGCTTGGAGCGAAGTATAGCCATAAACATTTTAGCGTTATATTTATTATTACGAAAATCATCATCTATCAAGTATAAATTAGTTTGAATATCTCGCAGTAAATGTGCATCTATACCTTTGATATAGTTATTTTTTGATACTAATAAAAATACCTCTAATAATGCGTAGCTATGTTTTTGAAATAAATTATCAATATTAGCATTTAGATAGCCTTCTGTAATAGCAAACCTAGAATTTAGAGTTTGATTATGTAAAATATCCCGTCTTAAAAGTTGTAATAAAATATCGCTTATTCTGTCTATATAATGGATAGTTTTATAGAAATTATGCATTAATTGTTCTATTGCTAATTTATTGCCATTGGAATAACCTAGTAAATCTGCTAATTTTTTTTGCACCTCAAAATCAATCCTATCATAACGCCTATTTTTAATTATGTGTAAAGCAAAACGTAAATCCCATAAAAACTTTTGCCCTTTTTGTAGAATATTAAACTCATCATTGGTTAAAAAATTAGTATTTAATAACTTAGTCAAACTATTAGTATTAAGATAGTATTTTGTTATCCAAAGTATATTTTGAATATCCCTTAATCCGCCCTTACATTCTTTTAGATTAGGCTCTAAGCCATACTCTGCTTTTTCATAGTATTTATGTCTTAATCGTAATTCTTTTTGTTTAGCAACAAAAAAAGACTGTGCATTCCAAATGTTATTTTTTAGAGCATTATCAATATTATTAAATAGTTTTTTATTGCCAAGCAAATATCTAGCTTCTAACATATTAGTAGCAATAACAATATCTGCAATATGTTCTTTAATATCATCTATATCACGAACACTAGATCCTACCTCTAAGCCTATATCCCATAAAAAACTTAAAAAAATAGCTATTTTATCTTGATATTTTCTATGACTATCTTTGGGTATTAAAATTAATAAATCAATATCAGAATAAAGACATAATTCTTCCCTGCCGTAACCACCCACTGCTACTAAACAAATATTACTATCAATAGCAAATTCTTGACAAATATCATTAATAGTATTATCAATAATATTACTTCTTTTAAGCATTAGCTTATAAACATCAACACCTGCTAAAAAATCTTTGGATAAACTATCTTGTAAATTTTGATATTCTTGTTTGTATTTTGCTAATAACATAATAAAAAATAAAAAAACACCTAACAACAACTAATATTATCGTATAATTTTAGTGCAAAACTTATAGTGTGGTAATAAAAATTAGTTAAATTTTAATAATTTTATTACACAAAGATTTCGGAGAGATGGCCGAGAGGCTGAAGGCGCTCCCCTGCTAAGGGAGTATGGGCTTTATCTCCCATCGAGGGTTCGAATCCCTCTCTCTCCGCCAATTTTATTAACCTAAAAATTGAATCATAACCCCAGCAGCTATAGCAGAGCCTATTACCCCTGCTACATTAGGTCCCATAGCGTGCATTAGTAAAAAATTGTTAGGATTTGATTCCAAACCAACTTTATTAGATACTCTAGCAGCCATAGGCACAGCTGATACCCCTGCTGAGCCAATTAATGGATTAACTTTATTATCGCTAAATAGATTCATTATTTTTGCCATAATAACACCAGATGCTGTGCCAATAGCAAAAGCTACCATTCCTAATAATAAAATTCCTAAGGTATCAAAACGCAAAAAACTATCTGCCATAAGTTTTGAGCCAACTGCCAAACCTAAAAATATGGTAACTATGTTAATTAATGAGTTTTGGGCAGTATTACTTAATCTATCTACTACGCATGATTCTCTCATTAAATTACCAAAAGTAAACATTCCAATAAGTGGCACTGCATCTGGTAATAATAAGCCTACTAATAGCAATAATAATAATGGAAAAATTATTTTTTCTATTTTTGAAACAACTCTTAATTGTTTCATAACTATTTGGCGTTCTTTTTCATTGGTTAAAAAACGCATAATAGGTGGTTGAATAAGTGGCACTAATGCCATATAAGAATAGGATGCAACAGCAATAGGTCCTAATAATTCAGGTGATAGTTTAGAAGCAACATAAATAGAAGTAGGACCATCAGCTCCGCCTATAATACCAATGGCAGCTGCATCTTGTAGGCTAAAATCAAATATTCCAAAAGCAGTTAAAAATATAGCACCTAAAAATGTTGCAAAAATACCAAATTGTGCAGCAGCACCTAATAATAAAGTTTTTGGATTTGAGAGCAGTGGTGCAAAATCAGTCAAAGCACCAACACCCATAAAAATTAATAATGGAAATACACCTGTGGTAATACCAACTTCATAAAACAAATGTAAAATACCATTACCAGTTGCTATATCAATCCCTGGAACATTACTAAGTATGGCACCAAAACCAATAGGCAGTAATAACAGTGGCTCAAATTTTTTAATTATTGCTAAATACAACAATAACAAACCAACTATTAGCATTACAAACTGTCCAATAGTTAATTGGTATAATCCTGTTTGATGCCATAAGATTTGTAAAATTTCCATACCTAATAAACCATAGTTAGTAATTTATCGCCAACTACCACAGTGTCATTATTGCGTATAAAAATTTCTATTACGGTCCCTGACTTAGTAGCCAAAATTTCAGTCTCCATCTTCATAGCCTCTAATACTATTAAAATATCGCCCTCTGCAACTTCTTGATCTTTTTTTACCTTAATATCAATAATATTACCCGCCAAAGGTGCTGATACTATATCAGTATCATCTTTGCTCTTATTACCTTCTGAGGTGCTAATTATTTTATCGTTTGTTTGCTGTGCCTTATTATTTATTTTACCCTCAGGACTCATTGATGTTATCTCACCACCTGATACTGATACAATATAAGAATTGCCCTTGAATGACACTGTATATGAGCCATCTTTACTAGAATCATCACTTGGAGTATTATCTTCTATCGCACTGGGTAGCTCTTCAAAAAAACTTGCATTATCTCTATTTGCAAAAAATGCTAATGCTACTTTTGGAAATAAGGCATATGTTAATAAATTCTCATCATCATTACCAATTAGTTTGATAGATTGTTTTTTAATAACTTTTGATAGCTCTTTTTTTAATATTGCCAATTCTGGCTCTATTAAATCTGCTGGTCTGCAAGTTATTGGCTTATTACCATTTAGGGCTCGCTCTTGTAATTCTTTATTAACTGGTGCTGGAGTTCGCCCATATTCACCTTTTAGCACTCCTATTGTTTCTTTGGTAATAGTTTTATATCTCTGTGCTGTTAAAACATTAAGCACAGACTGTGTGCCGACAATTTGTGATGTTGGAGTAACCAGAGGAACATAGCCTAAATCTTCTCTAACTTTGGGAATCTCTAATAAAACTTCATCCATCCTATCTAAGGCATTTTGCTCTTTTAATTGGTTTTCCATATTAGTTAGCATACCACCTGGGACTTGTGCTAATAATATTCTCGAATCAACTCCTCTTAATGAGCCTTCAAACTTAGCATATTTTGCTCTAATTGGACGAAAATAATTATCAATTTTTGCTAATTTTTTTAAATCTAGTCCTGTTTTTCTAGGGCTATGCTCTAATATTGACACTATAGAATTAGTAGCAGAATGTCCGTAAGTCATACTCATAGAGCCAATAGCTGTATCTACTACATCAGCACCAGCATCAATGGCTTTTATTATTGTTGCACTTGATAATCCTGTGGTTGCATGACAGTGCATATGAATTGGTATATTAATGCTAGCTTTTAATTTAGTTACTAACTCATACGCCACATAAGGTTGTAATAACCCAGCCATATCTTTAATACACAATGAGTTTGCTCCCATATCTTCAATCTTTTTAGCTAAATCTAACCATAAATCTAGCGTATGCACTGGGCTTATTGTATAAGATATTGTTCCCTGAGCGTGTTGTGCTAATTGAAGAGTTTGAGTAATGGCTGTTTTTAAGTTATCAACATCATTCATAGCATCAAAAATACGAAATACTGATATACCATTTTCAACACTTTTATCAATAAACTTACGCACTACATCGTCGCTATAATGACGGTATCCTAATAAATTTTGCCCCCTTAATAACATTTGTTGCTTAGTTTTTGGCATAGCTTTTTTAATTTCTTTAATTCGCTCCCAAGGATCTTCGCCTAAATAACGAATACAAGCATCAAAAGTTGCCCCGCCCCAAGATTCTACTGACCAATAGCCAATATCATCTAAAGCATCAGCAATTGGAATAATATCGTCTATTCTAAGTCTAGTTGCTAATAAGGATTGGTGTGCGTCTCGAAATACTAACTCGGTAATACCAACATTAGAGGTATTAATAGTTTTTTTATTTTTTTTAGAGAAAAAATTAAACATTTTCAATGTGTTGTTTTATAGCATTTTTGATAACAAACTCTGCTTCTTCATCTATAGTTGTATTTTTTGGATTATTGGTATGATATTTATCTACTATATATGACATTATTTTTATTAGCAATAAAAATAAACATAAGAAACACACCACAAAACTCAAACCTATAAATGTGAGATTAAATGCCGTAAATAAAAGTGTTTTCATTATAATTAGTTTAGAATTTTATATTTTGCACCACACAAATAACTATGTTCTACTTTGAAGCAGAACTCACAAAATCTAATTTGTGATATGCTTTTATTTAAAAATCTAATTTTTAAAAAATAAAATCTTTTTTTAAATCGCCAAAACAAGGCTATTCTCACATATAAAGCCTATATGGTACCAGCAGACGGAGTCGAACCGTCACTCCTAAAAGGAACTGGATTTTGAATCCAGCGTGTCTACCAATTTCACCATGCTGGCATAAAATAAATTCCTACTTATGACGAAAGGTAATACGACCTTTTGTCATATCATAATGTGTCATTTCTACTTTAACTTTATCACCGGGTAAAATCCTAATATAATATTTACGCATTTTACCTGATATATGAGCTAGTATTTCACAACCATTTTCTAACTCAACAATAAATGTTGTATTTGGTCTTTTTTCTTTTACTACCCCATCTAATTCTATGTAATCACTTTTTGACATACTTTTAAAAATAAAAAAAATAAAATAGATATTTTACCTAAATTTAAGTTGTATTTTATATATTTAGATTTTGGTATAGCCTCGCCTATACCATTAGGAAGGATGCTAAACCTAACACATATTAGTGATATTTAGAATATATTTAGTCTAATATTAGAAAATAAAAACCCTTATATTAGATCAAAGCACAGGATTATGATAAACAAAAAAAAGTTGTTAGAATTAAAACAAAAAATATGTAAGATAAAAATAATATAAAAAATAACAAAATAAGCCTTAACATATTGTAAATATAATATTTTTTATTTTTAAATTTTATAATAGTAAATTCTAGTTGTGATAGCATACTTTTTAGCAATTAGTATATAATTATAGTTGTGGAGAAAATAATAGACAAACCTGCTGTAATAAAAAAAATAACAATAATAGGTGCTATTGTGGATTTTTTATTAGCAGTATTTAAGATTTTTATTGGTTATTTGTATAATTCTCAAGCCTTAGTTGCTGATGGCTTGCATTCTGCTTCTGATTTATTATCAGATGCCTTAGTATTATTTGTTGCCGAACGCTCACACGAAGCCCCAGATGAAGAGCATCCTTATGGGCATGAAAGATTTGAAACTCTAGCTACTTTAGCACTAAGCACTATTTTATTATTAACAGGAATCTATGTAATTGCTGATGGCTTTATAGAATTATTTAGCAATACTAAAGAGGTAATAATTACTACTAGTTTATTTGTAGTTATTATTGTATCTATAGTTAGTAAAGAGTCATTATATTGGGCTACATTAATAATAGCTAAGAAAATAAAGTCCTCTATGCTAGTAGCAAATGCTTGGCATCATAGAACAGACTCTATATCATCAGCAGTAGTGCTTATTGGCATTATTGGCTCGGCATTTGGTTATCATTATGTTGATGCTATAGCTGCAACAATTGTTGGCATTATAATTTCTTATATTGGTTGGAAGTTGAGTATTCCTTGTGTTAAAGAATTATTAGATAGTGCCATTGAAAGAGAAATTATTAAAGAGTTAAAAGACAATATTTTAACTCTAACTGAGGTAAAAAATATTCATTCTTTTCGCACCAGACGAAGTGGGCGGGTTGTTATTGCTGACATTCATGTTCAAGTAACTCCATTTTTAAGTGTTAGTGAAGGTCATATGATAACACTAAGAGTAGAAAATATTATAACTAAAAGATTAGATAGTGCTACTGATATTGTCGTTCATATTGATCCAGAAGATGAAGAAAATGAAGACACATATATAAATATGCCAAAACGCAAAACTATTCTTAATACAATAAATAAATATCTAGAGGATAACAACTGTATAGAAATATTAGATAAAGTGCAATTACACTACATAGATGGCGGGATTATTATTGATATTTATTTTTATATTGATTCTCTGGATGATAAAAAATATGATTCTTTAAAAGAAACAACGCAAAATATTAGCAAGTTAATGGATATTTTTATAGATGTAAGATTATATTTTTCTACGAAGTAAGCTAGATAAAAATCTTAATTAAATTACTGTGGATAAAATTATAATTCAACAACAAAATTTTAATATCATTGATGAATTAAATTTAGTGCATAAAAATAATAATAATATTGGTGCTACTGTTATTTTTATAGGCACGGTGCGTGAAATTAGCAATAATAACAAACTAACAAAAATGACACTAGAGCATTATCCAAAAATGACTGAAAAGTTATTACTAGATATAGTTAAACAAGCAAGAGATAAATGGGGTATTTATGATACAACTATTATCCACAGAATTGGCGAGTTAAAACCTAGTGAGCAAATAGTTTTAATCATTACTTCTGCTAAACACAGACAAGAGGCTTTTTTATCGTGTAAATTTATCATAGATTATTTAAAAACCTCAGCACCATTTTGGAAAAAAGAATACACTAAAAATAGTAATTATTGGGTTAAAACTAATAAAAAAGATACTAATTAATAATGACACAAATAGCAGATACTAATAAACTAATTCAAGAAAGATACAATAAACTTGCGAGTATGAAAGAGGCAGGTATTAATCCGTATATTAATAATTTTAAGCCTAAAGATTTTGCTAATGATATTTTAAATAAATATAATAAATTAACCAATGACGAATTAAAGAAAAAAAACATTCGGGTTAAATTAGCAGGACGAATGATGCTAAAAAGAGTAATGGGCAAGGCAAGTTTTGCTACTATTTATGACAAAACTGGTAAGATTCAATTATTTGTAACAAGGGATAATTTAGCAGATGACTTGTATAATAAAGAGTTTAAAAAATGGGATATAGGTGATATTATTGGCACAAGTGGGTTATTATTTAAAACTAAAACTGGTGAATTGTCTGTTAAAGTAGTAAAGATTAAATTATTAACTAAATCACTAAGACCACTACCTGAAAAATTTCATGGTTTATCGGATACAGAAATGCGTTATCGTCAGCGATATGTTGATTTAATAGTAAATGAAAAAACTAGAAATACTTTTAAAAAACGCTCACAAATAATTGCTTTTATTAGAAATTTTTTTATTAAAAGGCATTTTTTAGAAGTAGAAACACCAATGATGCATCCCATAGCAGGCGGTGCAACTGCCAAACCGTTTATTACCCATCATAATGCCCTAGATATGCAATTATTTTTGCGGGTTGCCCCCGAGTTATACCTAAAACGCTTAATTGTTGGTGGCTTAGATAGAGTATTTGAAATTAATCGTAATTTTAGAAACGAGGGTTTATCAACTAAGCACAACCCCGAATTTACTATGGTTGAGTTTTATCAAGCCTATGCTACCTATAAGGACTTAATGCCATTAACCCAAAATTTGTTAAAAGGTATAAGTAAAAAAATTTGTGCTAGTGATAAAATAATTTATGGTGATTATGAGCTAGATTTTGGTAAGCCATTTACAAAACTAAGCGTTTTAGAAGCCATTGTAAAATTTAATAATGGCTTATCTGCAATAGATTTAGAAGCAGATAAAATTGATAAAACTATCAATAAACTAGGTATTAAATTAGATAATAGTTGGGGATTAGGGAAAAAACAAATTGCAATATTTGAACAAACTGTAGAAGAGAAATTAATCCAACCAACTTTTATTACTCAATATCCAGCTGAGGTATCACCACTTGCTAGAAGAAATGATAAAAAACCTTCTGTTACAGATAGATTTGAGTTATTTATCGCTGGACGAGAAATTGCTAATGGTTTTTCAGAACTAAATGACGCACAAGACCAAAAAGAACGCTTTTTAGAACAAGTAGTGCAAAAAAACGCCGGCGACGATGAGGCTATGCACTACGATGCCGATTATATTCGTGCCTTAGAATACGGTATGCCACCAACAGCAGGAGAAGGCATAGGAATTGATAGATTGGTTATGCTCTTAACTAATAGTCAATCAATCCGTGATGTAATTTTATTTCCTAATATGCGTCCTGAGTGAATTTAATAAATAATAGTTCCTACTTTGATACCCTGGGCTATTTTTAGCAGTGCTTGTTCATCTCTACCGTGGACTATATGAGTAATTATGTTATGATTAGATGCCTTTTCTGCTGCTATTACCTTAGAATACATACCACCTTTTCCTAAAATACCGCCTACTCTACCTGCTACTTGTTTTAAAATAGGATTACTTGTTTTAATTTTTTCTATTAGTTTAGCATTATTATTCATTTTAGGGTCGCTATCAAATAATCCTAACTGGTCGGTCATAATAATAAGTTTATCAGCCTTAATAATACTTGCTACTAATGCTGATAAAATATCATTATCGCCAAAACAAATCTCTTCTGTGGCAACAGTATCATTTTCGTTTATTATTGGCACAACATTAAACGCCAATAATTGCCCCAAAGTATTACAAAAATTGGCTGATTTTTCACTATCTTTTAAATTATCGTGGGTAAGTAATATTTGTGCAGTATGGATATTATGCTTGGTAAAACTATTTTCATAAGTTTGTATCAACCCCATTTGTCCAATGGCTGCAACTGCTTGTAATTTATGAATATTACTAGGGCGTTTATTCAAGCCTAATCTATATACACCTTCTGCTATAGAGCCACTAGAAACTAAAACTATATCAATACCTTGTGCTCTTAGCATTGATACTTGTTTTGTTAAATTATTGATTAATTTAATGTTTAGCCCACTAATATTACTTGATAATAATGAGCTACCTAATTTTACAATCCATACTTTTTTATTAGTCATAATATAATATTTTTTAAATATTTTACCAAACTATCTATACCATAACCACTTAGGGTAGATATAATAAAAAAATCATTTTTATAGCCTATGTCAGCAATAAATTTTATTATTATTTTATCTCTGCTATCTTTAACTAATAGGTCTATTTTATTTATTACTAATATCTGCGGTTTATCTGCTAAGTCTTTACTGTATTTAGCTAATTCTTGCTTTATTATCTGGTAATTACACTTAGCATCAGAGCCATCACTAGGTAAAATATCAACTATATGTAATAAAATTTTTGTGCGTGATAAATGACGCAAAAACTCTAAACCTAAACCAGCACCAATACTAGCATTTTCAATTATTCCCGGTATATCTGCTATTACAAAACTATCGTGTTCTACATTTACTACGCCTAAATTAGGATACAAAGTAGTAAATGGATAATCTGCAACCTTAGGTTTAGCCTTTGATACCTTTCTAATTAGACTTGATTTGCCAGCATTAGGTAAGCCTAATAGACCAACATCAGCTATTATAACAAGCTCTAAGCCAAGATCTCTAACTTCACCTAAACTACCCTTAGAAGATTCTCTAGGGGTGCGATTAATTGAGCTTTTAAACCTAGTATTGCCTAGCCCATGAAAGCCACCTTTTGCAACTATTGCATTTTGCTTAGCACTTAAAATCTCAGCTATTAGCTCATCTGTTTCTAAATTATATATTTTTGTGCCTAGCGGTAAATAAATAATTAAATCTGGAGCTGATTTACCGCGTTTATTTTGTCCGCTACCATTGGCACCATTTTTTGCCTTAAATGTTTTAACTATTCTAAAATTAGATAAAGTATTTAACGAATTTGTGCCTTGAACAATTATACTGCCACCATCACCGCCATCACCGCCATCTGGTCCACCAAATGGAATATATTTTTCTCGTCTAAAACTAACACAGCCGTTACCACCGTTACCTGCTATTATTTTAATGCTAGCAGAATCTATGAATTTCATAATTAGGCTGTTGCACGGTAACAAAGAATAGATAAAAATCTGCTAAAATATTTGTGTTTGATGTATAAAATACGGCTCCTAGTGCCTCTAAGGGCAAATTTTATAATAACTATGTGCGTAGCACTACTTATATGAATATTGCTTTTTACATTTAAAAACACGAATATTTGAGTTATTTTTAGCATTTTGGGTGGTCGTGCAACAGCCTCGTAATAAATAATTAAAATTTAAGGCATAATTTTAACATAATTACAAATACAAAAAATGTTCTCACTTTTTATATACAACATAATTTATCTATTATTACTACCATTAATAATTGTAAGATTATTTATAAAAAGTTTTTATAATAAAAATTACCGTAAAAGATTATTAGAAAGATTTGCCATAATCCCAATAGCAACAACAACAAACAAACCCTTAATATGGTTACATTGCGTATCTGTTGGAGAATTTTTAGCTTCAATAGCAATTATTGAGCAAATTCTAAGTGATAATAAATACCAATTATTAATAACCTCAACCACTCCAACAGGCTCTAGTGAAGTAATAAAACGCTACCATAATAAAGTTATTCATTATTATATGCCCTTTGATATTGGTTCTTTAGTGCAAAAATTTATCAATAAATTAAACCCAAAAATTTGTGTAATAATAGAAACAGAAATATGGCCAAATCTAATTAATACTGTTACAAAAAATAATATCCCCATTATTTTAGCTAATGCTAGACTATCAAATAGGTCTTGTAAAAAATATCAACTATTTGCTAAATTTGCTAAATTTATTATAAATAAAATTACCCTAATAGCCATGCAAAATCAACAAACACTAGATAATTTTAAATCATTAAATATAGCTGATAATAAAACACTAATTACTGGTAATATTAAATTTGATATTGATATAGAAAAATTACCTAATTTAGCAGAACTAAAAAAAATTAGCAATAACCGTCCTATTATTTTATTAGCTAGCACTCATAAGGGCGAAGATGAGTTGATAATAACAGAATATTTAAAACATAAAAATAATTTAGAAAATGTTTTAATAGTTATAGCACCTAGACATATAGAGCGAGTTAAGAGTATTGTTAATATTCTAAAAAAATACCAACTAACTTATACAAAACGCACAACAAAAATAGCAGTCTCAGATGATATTAATGTGCTAATTTTAGACACCTTAGGGGAGTTAATAAGTTTTTATAAATTATGCACTATTACTTTTATAGGTGGTAGTTTAGTGCCAAGAGGCGGACATAATATTATTGAGGCTTGTGCTTTTAAAAAATGTATAATTTATGGTGAAAATATGCAGAACTTTCCTAGTTTAGCCAAGGAATTATTAGCACTAGGTGGTGCTACTAGAGTAAAAAATGCTAAGCAATTATGGCAAGTTGCAACATACTTATACAATAATAAAAACAAACAACAAGAATTAGCAGATAACGCCTATAACTTTTTTAATAGTAATAAAGGTGCTAGTAAAAAAATATTACGCTTAATCACTAAATATATCTAAATAAAAAATATTGATAATACTGCATTATCTTTTTTCTCATTCTTAAATACATAATAGCGTTGTCGTAAGTTATCATAGTTATTTAAGTTAGACTAAATACATAATCTAACTTTTGATATAATATGTAATATCTAAACTATATAAGTATTAAGTTAAGTTATCAAAATAAAATAATATTTTATAATATAATATGTTTTTTTACTAAAAAAAAGATAATCTTATGAATAATACATATAATAAATTACTAAACAAAGACTTTCGTAACAAATTGCGTAATAACCCTGTGTAACACTTAAAGATATTGCTGATAATGGTGATTATGAGATTAATGTTGTTACTAATAGCAAAGATATTACTTATATAGTTTTTCCAAACGATAAATTGCTAGATTCAACTGAGTTGCAGGCTGGTGTTAAGGCTTCAACTGCGGGAAGCGTTGGCTCGCTAGGCTCACTAGCTACAGCAAGCACTGCTGGGGCAACTCTTACTTCTACTGCGCACTGCTAGTAGTGCATCCTCAATAGGAACAGTAGGTTCAGCAGGCTCGGTTGATTTGTTACATATTAAATAGTCTAACCTAAATAGTCCAACCTAAATAATTTTATACAATATTTAATCATAGCACAAAAAAGATAGTATCATAGAGCTATGAATATTAGTTTGGTGTTAAAGCAAATATTGATAGCGTTAGTTGTCTTATTCAGTGCTTTTATTAACGCTAGCGATAGTATAAATACTAAAAAATTAGGCAAATTCTTAGGTGCTGGTAGTGTAGAGATACCATCTTGGTTTAAAAATAGTTTTTTAGACTTACAAGATGATTTGCTAGAAGCACGCTTGGAAAATCGCTTTGTGCTAATTTATTTTCATCAAAATGGTTGCCCGTATTGTGCAAAATTAGTCAATGATAATTTTCGTAATAAAGAGTTTATAGCAAAATTACGCAAAAATTTTGTCGCAATTGAAATAAATATGTGGGGCAATAGAGAGCTTACAGATTGGGCTGGTAGAGAGTTTAGTGAGAAAAGTTTTGCCCAATTTATGAAAGTCCAATTTACGCCTACTCTATTATTCTTAAAAACAAATGGCGATGTAATAATAAGATTAAATGGCTATCAATCGGTTGCTAAAATGCACAAAGTGCTAGATTACATAACCAGTAAATCTTACAAAAAAACTACTTTTGCAGATTATAAAGATAGTTTAGCAATAACAAAACCACTAATACACATAAAATTACAACAAGCTAATTATTTTGAAACCCCACCATTTATTTTATCAAGGTCAAAACTATTACCAGCACAAAAACTACTAACTGTTATTTTTACAGAGTCTGATTGTATAGAATGTAATGAATTTTATAATGAATTTTTACTTAAACCTGAAAATGAAAAATTACTAAAAAAGACTCAGGTAGTGCAATTAAACCTCAAAGCGAAGCAAAAAATAATAACAACTACTGGTGCAAAAACAACAGCTGATAATTGGTATAAACAACTTAAACTAACCGATGTCCCTGCTATAGTATTTTTTGATGAGTTTGGTAATGAAATAATCCGTAAAGACGCATACTTAAAACACTTTCATTTTGAATCTTTGCTAGATTTTGTAGCGAATAAAGGCTATAAAAAATATACAAATTTTCAACGCTTTATTGAACATCGTGCAAAAACAATTATAGAGCAAGGTATTGATGTTAATATTTGGAAATGAGTTATTTTATAATTATTTATTTTGCGTGAATTATTAGTATCGTTTAGTCTTATAGAATGGTTGCTACTTGGACTTATTTTTATATGGACAGGATTTGTGCGAACAGGGTTGGGTTTTGGAGGTGCGGCTTTAGGTTTGCCATTAATGTTGCTACTAGGAGAATCCCCAATATTTTGGCTACCCATTATTGGCATACATCTATTGTTTTTTTCCTCATTAACACTTAGAAATGTTTTATTACACAAGGTAGATTGGCACTACTTAAAACAATCATTAGTTTGGATATTACCATTTGCACTAATTGGTGTTTTTGGTTTAATAAAACTTCCATCACATATATTAATCCTAATTGTTTATTGTATTACTTTTAGTTATGCACTTATGTGGATATTTAATGTGCATGTCAGTAGTAAATATAATTGGATAGATAAATTTTTATTAATACTAGGGGGTTATATTGCTGGATTATCATTAACAGGAGCGCCCTTAATAGTAGCAGTTTATATGCGTTATATAGCTAAACATCTACTTCGTAATACTTTGTTTACCCTATGGTTTATATTAGTTAGTATTAAAATGAGTGCTTTTATTGCCTTTGGCATTAATATTAACTGGCAAATTGCACTTATATTGCTGCCTATTGCATATATTGGTCATTTTATTGGCTTAAAAACCCATGAGTATATACTACAAAATCAAATTTTATTTACACGAGTATTAGGTATAGGCTTGATATTAGTTAGTAGTTTAGGGATTATTAAGGTATCTATAAATAACTAATTATATAAATATATAGTATAATAATATCATTACTAGAGGCTTATCTTATGAATATGCAACAAATAATAATACCAAAAAATATCTATACAAAGATAATAACTAAAATACACAGTTTAACTGTAATGTTTTTTATTGTTTTTAGTTTATTAACAAATATTGCGTTTGCCTCTTCGGCAGAAGAAATAGATATAAAAATCAATGGCACAATAAAACATTTTAAAAATAAAATATTAGGTGGTAGTGAATTTTTACAAAAAGCAAATGGGGTGTTGATTTTTCCAGATGTTATTAAAGCTGGCTTTGTAATTGGTGGTGAATACGGTGAAGGTGGCTTGCTAATTGATGGTAAAACCGTTGATTACTATAATATTGCAAGTGCATCAATAGGATTTCAATTTGGAGTGCAATCTAAGGCAATAGTATTGGTATTTCTAAGTAAAAAAGCACTTACAGATTTTAGAATAAATGAAGGCTGGAAAGTTGGTGTTGACGGCTCAGTGGCATTACTTGAATGGGGTGCTGGTAAGAATATTAACTCTATTAATATCGATGATCCTATTGTTGGTTTTATTTTAGATAATAAAGGCTTGATGTATAACCTAACTATTGAAGGCTCAAAGTTTACAAAAATTATTCGTTAGCAACTATTATAGTTTTATAACAAAAAAATACTAGCAAAATATTATTCTATTGCTACAAGTGCCTAAAATTTAAAAGACAGTCCCAATGAAATAACAGGATACCATTTAAGACTATTTAGCTCCCCTTCTAATTTAACTCTTTCTATTTCAACATCTCTCTCTAACAAGGAGCAGTCTATTTGTTCTAAACTACAATTATTACTTACTAAATTTGCATCATAATTAGTATATAATGCACCAATATCAAATGATAAAGCAATGCCTGTGCCAAAAATACCATCACCATTAGGGGATGAACCACCACCAAAACCAATATACGGTGAAAGTCTTTGAAAATCAATACCACCACTAACATTGCCAATATCGGCTACGCTATAGTGATTACCATTAAAAGTATAACTAGCATCTGATATAGGGTTAGCTACAATATCAAAACTATTACCAATATAGTAAACACCAGCACTTATGCGAAAGACACTAGCCCCAGGATAGTAGTCATAAATTGCTCCAAAATTTTGTAGTTTTAACTTAGCATCATACAAAACATCAGTCTTATCTAGTATAGTTTCTCTACTCCAACCATTAACATTTAAACGAATATCAGTATATTCGTTTAAAGTATATACATAATCTAAACCAAGCCCTAGTGTGCTAACTCTAAGCGTTATATTATTTTTATCAATATCTTCTGCTACTAATTGATTATTCAAACTAAGTAATAGAAAAAATGTCGCTAATACGATTATTATTTTATGTTTCATTATGTTTTATCCTAAAAATAATTATACCACTAAAATAAAATTAGATATTTTAAAAAATTTAGTTTTTAGTAGTTTTTAACCTATCACTAGGGAGGATAACAAAAACTAAACCACCAGACAACACCATAACTAATGATGCTAGTAAAAAAGGTGAAGTTAGTGCCTGAGTCCATTGTGCTACTAAGCCCATTGTTAAGGCACTTATAGCATAGCCAAAATCACGCCAAAAACGATAAATACCAAGCAGTGTGCCGCGTTTTTCTGCTGGGCTAAAATCAGCAACAGCAGCACCTAGCGTTGGATATAGCATAGCCATACCAGCACCTATAATAGCAGATTCTACACTCCATAATAGCACGCTATTGCTATACGGTATGCTAATTAAACCAAGAGCACATAGCCACATACCGCCTACAATTAGCACTTTTCGTCCTATTTTATCAGATAGAGGTCCCGTTACAAGTTGCAAACCTCCCCATACCACGCCATAAATTAAAATAATGGCACTACCTTCTACTAAGTTTAACCCGCTATGTAAAAAAAATACTGGTAAAAATATCCAAACTATAGAATCAGCAAATTTTTCTACCAAGCCTGCTTGGTTTAAAGATAATAGTATTTTATTGTGCCAACTTGCGTAAACAAATAATTTCGCAAGGCTTTGCTTTGGTTCTAAAATACTGGGTTTTTGTTCTAGTTTTGCAAAAGCCATAGTCTCTTTAACAAAAAATATAGCTAATACTAAACCTAAACATATTACCACTAAACCAAATATAAATAAGCCTTGTCTTGCCCCAATTAAGTCAACAAAATAGGCAGTAATAAGCCCAGCAATAGCAACGCCAACATAGCCTGAAAATTCATTAATACCATTAACCAAGCCCTTTTGATCTAAACGGGCTAAATCTAGCTTAGAGTTAATTGTCATTGACCAACATAAGCCTTGATTAAAACCTAAAAATAGCGTAGCAAATACAATCCAATTCCAACTCTGGGCATATAAAATCATAAAAGGAATAGGAATAGCCATAACCCAACCCATAACAAGCACTAATTTACGCCCATAATTATCACTAAAACTACCAGCGAATAGATTCATTATTGCCTTAACCACACCAAATACAACTACAAAAGAGACAAGTAGTAAAAATTGCTTCTTGGCTAATCCAAACTCGCTATCAGCTAAACCAGGAATAACAGTCCTAGTCATGCCTATTGTAAGACCAACTAAGAATACTTGTATTAGTTGCAGTGCTATCTGGGGAATATTTTGCATAACACCGCGTTTTATAGGTTGTTTACTTACTTCTGTTATCATAGATAAAATAGTTTAAAAACTAGTTAAAATACATTGGCAATTTTAGTATAAAATCTAAGATTAGTATATAAAATTTATATAATAATGTTTTTATTACAAAGACAAGTTCCTAGTGATTCTTCATCGTTATCATATCTATTTGGCTGTGGTGGTAAGGGTAAGGCAATTGCTGTTGATGTCCATCAAGGTGATATTGCTTGGTTTATTACACAAGCAGAGTTAAAAAATGTTAGTATTGATTTTGTAATTGATACTCATATTCACGCTGACCACATATCAGGTGGCAGAGAATTAGCTAAGAAGTGTGGCGTAGAATATGCTTTGCACTCATCGGCTGATGTAGAATTCCCGTTTTATGTTTTAAATGATAATGATGTGTTAGTAATTGGTAATGTTAGTGTAAAAATTATGCACACGCCTGGACATACAGACGATAGTATTTGCCTATTAGTAAGTGATAATAGACGAAGCTCTAAGCCGTGGTTTATAATAACTGGGCATACTTTATTTGTTGGTAGCACTGGTAGACCAGATTTGCACGGACAAGATGCAATAATGGCAAGAAAATTATACAATTCATTATTTAATAAAATTCTCTGTTTACCAGAATACATTGAAATTTATCCCGGTGCCCAAGCAGGTAGTGTTTGTGGTGTTGGATTATCAGCAAAACCAGTCTCAACAATAGCATTTGAAAAGCGTTTTAACCCTGCCCTTAGTGCAGATAAAGAAACATTTATTGATATTATTTTAGCCGATATACCAAAGCAACCACTTGGTATGAAAAATATTATTAAGCAAAACATTAGTGCTTAAAAAATATATCAAATAAACTTTAATACTAACTATTTACCAAGTATAAAGATAATGCAAATAATATGAATGCACTTATTTTATTGTATATCTTAGTATTTTTATTATCCATATTTTTGGGGATAATAGTTAAAAAAACTAATTTTTGCACCCTAGGAGGTGTGGCAGACATAGTCCATAATGGCAATAACGGACGATTTTATATGTATTTTTTTGCCATCAGCATTGCCATACTAGGTGCTAGCTTATTAGAAGCAACTTCGGTGTTAAATCTTGATAACACTAGTCCGTATTATCGTAACCCTCAATTTAATTGGCAAGGGTATGTAATTGGTGGCTTTGTGTTTGGTATTGGAATGACGCTTTGTAATAGTTGCGGTATGACAAGTATGGTTAATCTAGGTGCTGGTGATATGCGTTCATTAGTTACTATCTCAGGTGTAGCAATTGCAGCTTATGCCTTGCTTTATGGCGATACAACAGTAATAAATGACTCTACTAATTTAAGCACTACTAATATTATTCATAAGGATTTAGGTAGTATTTTTACATACATATTCGGTGGTAGCATTGATTTTTGGCGTCTTGTTATCGGTGTTGGTATTTCGTTATTATTGATATTTCTTGCTTTTCGTTCGTCTTATTTTCGAGCAAAATATAATAATATAATTGGTGGGTTTTTTATTGGTATTGCTGTTGTTATAGCTTATTATTTAAGTGCTAGTTTTATTAGCGAGCAAGCAATAAATACCTCACAAGTTGTAGATGTGCAACATTATGGCGTAGGGGTGCAATCTTACACCTTTATTAGACCTATTAGTAATATATTACAATTTTTGTATTCACCAGTTTTATATGTTTTAAGTTTGGGTATGGTTATGCTTATTGGTGTTGGAATAGGTGCTTATTTATTTGCTATAACAACAAAAAATTTCAAATGGCAATGGTTTAGTAGCACCATAGTAGCAATTAGGTATTTTATTGGTGGTGTAATGCTTGGTATTGGTGGTGTTTTTGGTCTTGGTTGCACTATAGGACAAGGTTTGTCTGGCACTGCAACTTTAGCACTAGGCTCATTTTTAAATTTATTTGCTTTGTTAGTTGGTGCTTATATTGGCATTAAACTACAAAAACTCTTTGCCTTTAAGCATTAACTTAATTGTTGCTTTAATACTATAAAATACCTAGCATTATGAAAAAAAATATAGTGCTAGTTGTATTGTTAGCGATAACTTTTTCTAGCATAGCAAATGATGATAAAGAGTTTATATCCAGAGAAAAGGCTTTTTTGGGTGTTGCTTATAAATTAACTGATACCAAAGATTTTAAGTATAAAACTGCTGGTTTTGGCTATCAAATTATAAGAGTATTAAAAGATACTGCTGCGGATGTTATAGGGCTTGAATCTGGAGATATTATTATTGGTTTTGATAAACAAGACCTAACAAAACTAGCAGAAGATAAACGCCATATTTTTTTTAGCAAATACATAAAAAGCAAAAATGTGGGCGATGAATTTAATATAACAATTCTGCGTCAAAAAACAACTATATTACAAGGCACTAACACAAAAATTAGTGATATTACAACACTAAAACAAGCAATAGATAATCAAGGTTCTGAACAATTGCTTAATTTTAGTATTGATAAGTTAGTAAAAATATTAAAACTATCTGCCAAATTAGGCAGTAGAGCAACAATTGATGAGAAAGACTTGCCAGAAAATAACAGCCTTTTTCCACAGTATGAGCATTTATCTTCTACCTATACTAAGTTAGTATCACGCACAATTTTGCATTACAATCTAGTTGATGACTATAATGATTTATTACAACGCTATAAAAAAAATGAATTATGGGAGCAGGGATTTAGGCTTAATTTATTTCGCTATTTGCATAGAGAGCCGTTAAAATTTACCCCTGTTATTGATACACGACTAGAATATTTATCACAAAAAGCTAAAACAGAAACCAATAATTTAATACAATTAGCTGGTAGTTGGATTGATATTAGCACTAACCATACAACTATTACTTATCCAAAAACTAAGGATAAAAACCTACATTTTAACTTTATTATAAATACTTTAAACCAAGCAGAATTACTTAGACAAAAAGCCTTTGCTAAACTGAGCAAAGAAGATATTATTTATCTAAAAAATGAGTTGCCAAAATTAATGGCTAGGTTTAATAAATCATTTTATATTGACAGACCAAAATACAAAAAAGACCAAAAAAATAATATAAAAATTATCGAACTTACTAAAAAAGTAAATTTTAATGCACTATTATCAAGTGCAAATTTACTAATGGGATTGACAAATAAAAAATACCTAAATACACTTAAAACTATTATTGCTAAAGATAATAAAAACATTGAGTTAAACAGTAATGCAGGTGCTATTTTATTAGGTGGCTTTGGTAATAACCGCTATCAAAAATCCTACGCCCTTATTATTGATTATACTGGTAATGATATTTATAGCGGTGCTAGTAGTATTGCTAATGATAGTATTAGTATTATTATTGACTTAGCTGGAGACGATGAATATCAACATACTAGGAAGTATTCGCAAGGTTCTGCTTTTTTTGGTATAGGTATTTTGTTTGAAAACTCTGGGGATGATATTTACACTGCTAATAATTATACTCAGGGCTTTAGTTTACTTGGAGTTGGACAACTTATAGACATATCTGGCAATGATAAATATTTTAGCAGACAATTTAGTCAAGGCACATCCTTTTGGGGTATAGCGATACTACTTGATGGCAAAGGCAATGATAATTATCAGGCTAATCTATACGCACAAGGCTTAGGTGGTGTTAAGGGTTTTGGTATGCTTATTGATAATGACGGTGATGATTTTTATTTTGCAACAGGTAGTGATGAGAGCTCTTATGGAGTATCTGGTATTTTTAAAAGTATATCTCAAGGCGCTGGTATTGGATTTCGTGGCTATGCTTCTGGTGGTATAGGTTTATTATTAGACGGTGGTGGTAAAGATATATTTAGGGCGGGTAATTTTTCTCAAGGCATGGGTTATTTTTACGGCTTAGGTATTATAAAAAATTATGGTAAAGATGATGATATTTACATAGCATCTCGCTATTCACAAGGCACAGCAGCACATTCTGCTATGGGTATTTTAATTGATGATGGAGGTAATGATAGTTATCGCTCGCTAGCACAAGTTAGTCAATCTGCAGCGTGGGATATATCACTAGCAGCATTGTGGGATAAATCTGGCAATGACACTTATATTGGTAGCAACGCTTTTTCTAGTCATAATGGCTTTAGCCTATTTATTGATGAAAATGGAGTAGATAGCTACAACCATATATCTGGAGGCGAAATAAATGACTACCACGGTGGCTCAAGTTTTGGTATTTTTATTGATGCTGGTGGTAATAATGATAATTATCCTGCTAATTATAAAAATAATGCTAGCACAGTAACAAAAAAATACCGTATATTTTTAGATTTATAAACTCTTTGGGGGCAAAATACTATTTTTTTTAAAATATCCTATAAAAACTGGTAAACTAAAAAAAAATAATAAAACAGTGATATGAACTATATACTAGGATTACTGCTAACTTTTTATAGCTATAAAGTATATGCCTTTGATGCTATAAACAAAGCAGTTAATGAGTTTTTTGACCCTATAAACCAATTTTTATACAGTATTATTTTTTATAAAGTTAGCCTTTTTGGTGCCGATGTGCCTATTATGGTGTTTTGGTTAATAATTGCTGGTTTATTTTTTACTTTTTATTTTCGTTTTGTTAATATATGGGGTTTTCGCCACGCTATTTTATTAGTTAGAGGGCGTTATGATGACAAAAATGCCAAAGGGCAAATTAGTCATTTCCAAGCATTAGCAACAGCTCTTTCTGGCACTGTTGGTATTGGTAATATTGCTGGTGTTGCTATTGCTATTACTATGGGCGGTGTTGGTGCTATTGTGTGGATGACATTAGCAGGATTTTTAGGTATGTCACTTAAATTTGTTGAATGCTCATTAGGTGTTAAATACCGACAATATAATGCTGATGGCAGTGTATCAGGTGGACCTATGCACTATTTGTCAAAGGGCCTTGCTGATATGGGATTAGTAAAAACTGGTCGTTATATTAGTTTATTTTATGCTTTTGCTATTGTTCTTGCAGCACTAGCAACAGGTAATATGTTTCAAGCCAACCAAGCCTTTGAGCAAACAGTATTAGCAACGGGTGGAGATGCTAGTTGGTTATTACAACAAAGTTGGATATTTGGTGTTGCAATGGCAGTTGTAGTAGGTTTAGTAATTTGGAATGGTATTACCTCTATTGTTCGTGTTACTCAGGTTATAGTGCCATTTATGGGTATTGGTTATGTAATATTTGGCTTGATTGTAATTACTTTAAACCACAACCATATATTGCCAGCAATTCACTTAATTTTCCAACAAGCCTTTAATGTAAACAGCGTTGCTGGCGGTATGATAGGTGCTATTATTGTTGGGTTTCAAAGAGCAGTATTTTCTAATGAGGCTGGCTTAGGAACTGCTGCTATTGCCCATTCAGCGGTAAAAACTAATCATCCAGTAACTGAGGGTTTTGTTGCTTCTATTGGACCTTTGGTTGATACTATTATTATTTGTAACATAACAGCCTTAGTTATTGCAACTACCTTAGTTGTTGATGCTAATTTTGCAAATAGCACTGATAGTGGTATTGCTATGACATCACACGCTTTTCAACGCCATTTTACTTGGTTTAACTACCCGCTAGCAATAGCAGCTATTTTATTTGCTTTTTCAACTATGATTGCTTGGTTTTATTATGGACTTATTGGTTGGACTTATTTACTTGGTAATAGCACTATTAGCCAAAATCTCTTTAAAATAACTTACTGTTTATTTGTAGTATTAGGGGTATTATTAAGTTTAACTGAGATTATTACCTTAAGTGATATTATTATCGTGCTTATATCAATACCTAATGTCATAGGTTTATATATACTTGGTCCTGGGCTTAAAAAAGATTTAAAACAATACTGGCAACAGATTAAAACTTAGAATGTCTTATCTAACTATTGAGCAATTTATTGGCAACACTCCGCTTGTTAAACTCCAAAGGTTAAACCCTAATCCAAGTAATACTATATTGGCTAAATTAGAGGGCGATAATCCAGCTGGAAGTGTTAAAGATAGAGCGGCTTATAATATGATTATTAGTGCTAAAAAACAAGGACTTATCAAAAAAGGCGATACTCTAATAGAAGCTACTAGCGGTAATACTGGTATTTCTTTAGCTATGGTATCTGCAATTTGTGGTTATAAAATGATTCTTATTATGCCTGATAATCTATCTCAAGAAAGACGCGATGCTATGCTTGCTTATGGTGCTGAATTAGTCTTAGTATCACAAGAACAAGGCATGGAAGGTGCTAGAGATTTAGCCCTAGAAATGCAGCAACAAGGCAAAGGCTTAGTATTAAACCAATTTGCAAATAATGCTAATCCAGATGCACATATAATTGGCACAGCACCTGAGATTTGGCGAGATACTAATGGCAAGATTAGCCATTTTGTTAGTAGTATGGGCACAACTGGAACTATTATGGGTGTTGCTAAATATTTAAAAAATAAAAATAAGAATATTCAAATAATAGGCGTTCAGCCCAAAGATGGTGCACAAATAGCAGGTATTAGGCGTTGGTCTAAGGAATATTTACCTGATATTTTTGATGCCAGTAAAGTAGATAAAATACTAGATGTATCACAAGAAGTAGCTGAGCATACCACCAGAGAATTAGCACAAAAAGAAGGTATTTTTGCAGGAGTATCATCAGGTGGTGCTGTTGCCTGTGCTATAGAATTATCTAAGCAAATAAATAACGCAACCATAGTAACAATAATATGTGATAGAGGGGATAGATATTTATCAACTGGGGTGTTTAATAATAACTAGACTTTTTTCTGGTAAACAAAACTGTAATTAAGAACTAGCTTATCAACAAATAAAAAAAAGCCATACATAGTATAATCAACACTATGAATATTGTTAAGAATATAACTTTATTGGGTGTTGTATTAACTATTTTATTTTCTTGTAATGTTAATAATACTATTAGCAATAAGCAAATACAAGCTTATGTAAGGGCTAATAACAATAATAAAATTGCTAATATTATTAAAAATAATATAACTAATAATAAATCTAGTAATATAATTATTGATATAGGAGATGAAAAACAAAGTAAAAATATAAGCACTATAAGCAAAAATATTGCCACAGGACATAAATTAACACTACAAACTTTTGTTAAAATTTCTAAAAATAACAAACTAATATTTAACAAAACTATAACCAATAGTATTTATAGCAATGATGCTAATAGTTATCTTGCTAATAGTTTGCAAGATGAATTTAATTATAATAATCTACGAGCTAAAATTGCTCATAAATTACTGATAAAAATATCTTTTTATGCAAATTAGTGCTGATAAACTAACCCATAATTACACCGAAAATAACAATATATATCTAGTATATGGGGAAGAAACTTTATTAGTTGAGCACAGTATTAATTTTATTAAAAATAATGCTCATAAAAAACAATTTAATGAGCGACTGCGTTTTGATATTGATAATAATTTTAACTGGAGTGATATATACCAAGAATTAAACTCAAAATCATTATTTAGTAATAAACAAATTATTGAGTGCTATCTTAATATTAATACCCAAAATACTAACAATATGTTGGAAATTATTGAAAATATTACTGATGATGTTATTATAATTTTTGTAATTAATAATATTACCTCAGCACAAAAAAAAACTAAATGGTTTAAAACTATTAATAACTCTGGACTCATTATTGCTAATTATTTATTAAAAGAACAACAAACCAAAAATTGGATAATAAATAAAGCCAAACAATTAAAACTAAACATAGACAATAAAATAATAAATAGTTTATTATTTAACAATGAAGGTAATTTACTTGCCATAGCACAAGAGTTAGAAAAATTAAAACTAGCTTATGCAAAAGAGCATATTGATTATGATAGTTATTGCAAACAAATTGAGCAACAATCGTCTTATAAACCTTTTGGTTTAGTGAATGCATCATTATTAGGCGATAGTAAAAAAGTAATTAAAATACAGCAAATATTACAAGAAAATGGCACAGAAGTTATGCACATTATCAATATTTTAATCAATGAGTTAAAAATTTTAATTAAAATATCCATAGACGCTAAAAAGAGCGACACAAATCAAATAATAGCAAAATATCACTTCTGGTATGAAAAAGAAAATGCTATTAAAAAAGCACTAGCAAGAAATAGCACTGCACAGATACAAAAAATTATTATCTCACTAGGTAAAATTGAAAGAAACGCCAAAGGCTATGGTAAACAAGATATTTGGAGTAGTTTGTTAAAATTATTGCTTAATTTATCAGGTAAAAAAATATGGATGGAATAACACAAATAGCACAACAAGCTAAACTAGCAAGTAAATATTTAAGAAGTGCTAGTAGCAAAAAGAAAAACTTAGTATTAAAAGAAATAATAATTAATATTGATAATAATCGCAATAGTATTTTATCTGCTAATAATAAAGATGTAGTAAATGCTACACAAAATAATCTAAGCCCAGCACTAATAGATAGACTAAGTATAAATAATGATAGAATTGATGCCATAATAACAAGTTTAAAACAAATTATTCAATTAAATGACCCTATAAATGAAATATCCGAGCTAAGTTATAAAAATAGTGGCATAAAAGTAGGCAAAATGCGAGCACCTATTGGCGTTATAGGTATTATTTACGAATCAAGACCAAATGTTACTATTGATGCTGCGGCACTGTGCCTTAAATCAGGTAATGCCTCAATTTTAAGAGGTGGTAAAGAAGCAATAAATTCTAATATTGCTCTCTATAAGTGCATTAAAGATAGTCTAATTAAGATAAAATTGCCCGAGTATTGTGTGCAATTAATAACAAATACTGATAGAAAATTAGTTAGTAATATGATTAAGGCTGAGGGTTTAATTGATGTAATAATTCCAAGAGGCGGCAAGGGTTTAATAGCAAGTATTATTGACAATGCTAAAGTGCCAATCATTAAACATCTAAATGGTGTTTGTCATGTTTATATAGACAAATATGCGGATACAGAAAAAGCAATAAATATCGCAATTAATGCTAAAACTAGACGATATGGTGTGTGTAATGCTATGGAGACTTTACTAATACATAAAGATATAACCAACAAAATATTAGCACAACTAATAACACAATACCAACAAAAAGGCGTTGAAATAAGAGCTTGCACCCAAACACAAAAACTAGCAACCAATATTACCCCAGCTACAGAAGATGACTGGTATGAAGAATATCTAGCACCTATACTTGCTGTAAAAATAGTCTCATCAATAGATGAGGCAATAGCACATATTGATAAATATGGTTCTGGACACACAGAGGCCATAGTTAGTGAAAATCATAGTCGTGCTAATAAATTCTTAAACCAAGTAGATTCTAGCTCTGTTATGCTAAATGCTTCTAC
Organism: Gammaproteobacteria bacterium; assembly: GCA_965222825.1. GTDB lineage: Bacteria > Pseudomonadota > Gammaproteobacteria > PS1 > Pseudothioglobaceae. The sequence continues at coordinate 512,562 of OZ244964.1, forward strand.
TGCCTTTGCTGATGGTTTTGAATACGGCTTAGGTGCAGAAATAGGTATTAGCACCGATAAACTACATGTTAGAGGCCCTGTTGGTTTAGAAGGACTTACTACCCAAAAATATGTTGTTTTTGGCGATGGGCATATTAGAAACTAATATAAAACTAGCAAACTTGACAACTTGACAACTTGTATTTAAAATAATAATTTTACACAAGATATATATTATGTTAGCCATATCAAGTGCCAATGCTAAAAATGAATTTTCCCAAGTATTAAAAGATGTGCAACAGGGTAAAAAATTTATCATAGAGTATGGTAAAAAACACAAAAAAATAGCAATGATTGTGCCTTATGATGAAAAATTGCTTGAAGAACAAGAACTCAAACCTAGAAAGTTTGGAATTTATAAAGGTAAATTTGATTTTAAAATGCATGATGATTTTAAAATGACCGATAAAGAATTACTTGGTTTAGAGTAATGAATTATGTTATTGACACTCATATTTTTCTTTGGCTAATTAAAGAACCAAACAAAATATCTAAACACCAATTAAAACAACTGCAAGACCCAAAAAATAATATTTTTATTACTAATACTATTTTTTGGGAAATATCATTAAAATATAGCACAGGTAAATTAGATTTATTTGGTTTTACTCCCTACGACTTACCAGAAGTTGCTAAAAAATTAGGTTTTGAACTCATTGATATAAATTCACAAACAATGGCAGAGTTCTATAACCTTACGCTAAAACAAACTCATAAAGACCCTTTTGATAGATTATTAATTTACTTTTGCATACAAAATAATTACATACTTATTTCAAATGATAGAAAATTAGATGTTTATCAAACACAGGGCTTAAAATTTATAAATAAATGAATATTAACGAACAATTAAATATTATAAGTCGTGGCACAGATGAGATTATCCCTCTTGCTGAATTAAAAACTAAACTAAAAAAAGGCAAGCCACTTAATATCAAAGCAGGGTTTGACCCAACAGCAGCTGATTTACACTTAGGGCATAGCGTTTTAATAAATAAGCTTAAAGAATTCCAAGACTTAGGGCATAGAGTAATTTTTGTAATAGGTGATTGGACTGCTATGATAGGTGATCCATCTGGTAAAAATATAACTCGTCCAGCACTTGATAAAAAAACTATCATCAAAAACGCTAAAACTTATAAACAACAAGTTTTTAAAATCCTAGATAAACAAAAAACCATAATTACATTTAACTCTAAATGGTTAAATAAGTTAGGTAGTATTGGTATGATTAAATTATCTAGTCAAGCAACAGTTGCTAGAATGTTAGAGAGAGATGATTTTTCTAAACGCTATAAAAATCAGCAAGCAATATCTATCCACGAATTTTTATACCCACTAGCACAAGGCTACGATTCTATTGCCATAAAAGCCGATGTTGAACTAGGAGGTAGTGACCAAAAATTTAATTTACTTACTGGCAGGGAATTACAAAAAAACGCTGGACAAGAGCAACAAGTTATTTTAACAATGCCCCTACTAGAAGGCACAGACGGGGTAAAAAAAATGTCTAAGTCTCTTAATAATTATATTGCTATTGATGAGAGTCCAGATGAAATATTTGGCAAAATTATGTCAATATCTGATGAGTTAATGTGGCGTTATTTTGAGCTATTAAGTTTTGAAAAAGAAGCACAAATAAAAACCTATAAAACCCAAGTTCAACAAGGCGAAAACCCACGAAATATTAAGTTTATCCTAGCTAAGGAAATAATAACTCGCTTTCATAGCAATAAACAAGCCGAGCAAGCCCAAGAAAATTTTATTAATCAATTTTCCAAGCATAAAACCCCTGATAATATTAAAACTATAACCTTAGACAAAGGCATAAAAATTGCTAATGCCCTAAAAGACGCAAAACTAGTTGCTAGCACCTCTGAGGCTTTTAGAATGATAAAAGCTGGGGCAGTTAAATGCGATGGGCAGAAAATTAGCGATAAAGATACTACGCTTAGTAAAAATAATGCTATTTATCAAGTTGGCAAACGCAAGTTTGTAAAAATAAAAATAAAATAATGAATAGTAGATTTTTTACTAATGAAGATAAAAACACCTTATTTAATAAACTTGATGGCGTTTTTAAAAATAATATAAACATTAGTAGTTTTGATGTTTTAGTGGGTTATTTTCGCTCATCTGGTTATTTTAAAATTCGTCCGTTATTAGTTAATGTAGCTAATATCCGTATTTTAGTTGGTATTGATGTTGATGAAATAACAGCTAATATGCAAAAAGATGGTTTGGCATTATTTAGAGGCGATCCTAAAAAAACTATTCAAAACTGGCAAGAAAAATTTATCAAGGACATTCAACAAGCAAATTATGACCAGCAAACAGAGCATGGCATTATGCAATTTATTGCGGATATTAAGAGCCAAAAAGTCCAGTTAAAAGCCCACCCTAGTAAGAAAATACACGCCAAAATCTATATTTTTCGCCCCGATAATTTTAATGAACATAGTGTCGGCAGTGTTATTACAGGCTCATCTAACCTAACAAAAGCTGGATTAGGCACTGATAATAATGCTAATTACGAATTTAATGTTTTACTAAATGACTACGAGGATATTAAGTTTGCCACAGATGAGTTTGAAAAATTATGGGCAGAAGGTGTGGAAATACTGCCAGAGAAGGTAGGAGCAAGTAAAGACAAAACTTATCTTAACGATACTATAACACCTTATGAGTTGTATTTAAAAATGCTTATTGAATATTTTGGCGAGGAAGTGGAATTTAACGCTGATTCTATTAAAGATTTACCACAAGAATTTAAACGCCTATCGTATCAATTAGATGCCGTTAATGAAGGTTGGCAAATGCTTAAAAAACATAATGGTTTTTTCTTGTCCGATGTTGTAGGCTTAGGTAAAACAGTAATAGCAACTTTAATTGCCCGCCAATTTTGGATTGAAAAGTTTCATAATTGCAGTATCTTATTAGTTATACCGCAAACATTAAAACAAAATTGGCAGGATACTTTTGATAAATTTCAACTCAAAGCTGATATAACAATTATCACAACAGGTAGCCTGCACAAAGTTACAAATGCCAAAAAATATGATCTTGTTATTGTTGATGAAGCACATAAATTTCGCAATGATACCGCTGATGCCTATAATATTTTACAACGCATTTGTAAGGCTCAAACTCAAGATGGCAAAACCAAAAAAGTTATTTTAGTATCAGCAACACCGCTAAATAACCGCCCTGATGATTTATATAATCAAATATTACTATTTCAAGACGGCAATAATTCTAGTTTAGGTTTTTCTTTGAGTTATTTTTTTAGTCCGATTAAAAAACGCTACCAAGAAATACAAAAACTTACAAATAAAACTAAGGCAATTAAGCAAACATCTCAGCTTTATGAGCAAATTAGAGAGCGTGTAATTGAGCCACTTATGGTGCGTAGAACTCGCACTGATTTAGATAATAACAACAGATATAATAAAGATTTAATAGCCCGTAATATTATTTTTCCAAAAGTACATAGACCACAACCTATTTATTATCAGTTGCCGCAAAATTTAGAGCGATTATACGATGCTACCATCGTCAAAATTGATAATAAAAAGCAAACAAAATCAGGCTTACTTTATACTCGCTATCGTGCCTTGCATTATTTAAAGCCTGAGTTAAAACAACAGTATCAAAGAACTGATTTTATTGTTGAACGCTTAGTAGCTATTATGAAAACACTACTACTAAAAAGAATGGATAGTAGTTTTTATGCTTTTGGACAGACTTTAGGGCGATTTTTATCCTCATCTAGGGCAATGCTTAAGATGATTAAGAACAATAAAATTATTATCGCACCTAATATTGATGTTAATAGCTATGTTTTAGATGATAATATTGATAAATTACTTGAAATAATAGCAAGTGAATCACTCACTGACCCTAGTATTGTTGTTTGTAAAACAGATGATTTTGAGGCAGGCTTTATCACAGGGATAGAACACGACCACAAAATGCTAGAAAAATTGGTTAATGATTGGCAGACTATCCAGCAAGTGCCACAATTAGACCCTAAAATAGATGAATTTTTAGCTAAATTACCATTATTACTAGACAAGCAAACAAATCCAGAGCAAAGAATAGTAATATTTACCGAAAGTAACGATACTAGATTACATATAACAGAAAAACTACAAAATTACCCATTATTAAGCGTTAATGCTAATAGCTTTAAACAACATAAGCAAGCCATTAAAAACAATTTTGATGCCAATATTACCAAAGCAGAGCAAAAATCAGATTTTTCAATACTAATAACCACTGATGTACTAGCAGAAGGCATAAACCTGCATCGTGCTAATACTGTTATCAATTATGACACCCCGTGGAATGCCACTAAGCTTATGCAAAGAATAGGCAGGGTTAATCGTATTGGCAACACCGCAAGTGATATTTTTGTGCATAATTTTTACCCTACTGCACAAATAAATAGCGATATTGAACTGGAGAAAAAAGCCCTAATTAAGTTACAAGCCTTTCACTCAGCACTTGGTGAAGATTCACAAATTTATTCACCAGATGAACAGGTAGGCACATTTGCTCTTTTTGATGAAAATATCCAAGCAGAACAAAGCGAAACTTTGCCATTTTTAGAGGAAATTAAGAAATTTAAAGAGGATAACCCCGAAGATTATCGCCGTATTAAAGCATTACCTAGTAAATTAAGAAATGCTGTGAGTAATAATAACTTTAAAAATAGCACCATTATTTTTGCGCGCACTAATAATAAAGAGTCGTCCAGTTTTTATTTAGTTGACAAGCATTTTGCTGTACAAAATTACGGCTTTATAAAAAGTGCCAAAATGTTAAAATGCGACCCATCTGTTAAAGCAAAACCACTACACTCTTTACACCACAAGCAAGTATCAGATGCACTTGTGCAATTTAAACAAGATTTAACTCAAAATATCATCAATCAAACACAAAATCAAACCTTATCAACACAAGATAAAAAAGCCATTAACTTTTTAAAATCACTTGCTAATCTCGCTGATATAAATAACAAAGAAAAAACACTATTAAATAAAGCAATAACGCAAATTGAAGTTAAAAAGTATCAAAATTTAGTAAAAGAGCTTAATAAATTACAAAAAAATATTAACAATATTAAACCAATTATTATTTTAGAAAAAGCACTGCTAATTGTTAAAAAATATAACTCTGATATTGATACACAAACGACTATGACAACAAATAAAAAACCACAAGACACAACCCCAACCATTATTATTTCACAATCATACACATAATTTATGCTACAATACACATTTTAGGAGAAATATATGTTAGCAACTAATCATAGAACTAATGTTGTATTGGATGAAAACATAGTGCAAGAGGCATTAAAATTAAGTAACATAAAAACTAAACGTAAACTGATTGATACTGCTATTAGAGAGTTTATTGCTAAACATAAACAAGAAAATAAGCCAGATATTCATGATTTACTTGGCATAGGTGGTATTGATATAGATTATGATTATAAAGCTTTGCGAGTTAATCCACATATCAATAATTAGCGCCTTTAATGTATTTAATTGATACCTCAGTTTGGATTGATGCAATCAATAATACAAACACATTATCAGCAGCGTTATTACACTCTTTACCCTCAGAAGAATGTGCCTTAATGCCAATTATTTATAACGAAGTATTACAAGGTGCAAATAGTAGACAAAAGTTTAATATTTACAAAAAATACCTATCAGCACAGAAATTTTATTATTTAAGAGATAGTAAAGAAAGTTATGCACAAGCAGCATGGATGTATTTAAAATGCCGTAAATCTGGTATTACTATTCGTTCTAATGCTGACTGCCTCATCGCCCAATGTGCCATAGAGAATAACATAACCTTATTACACAACGATCAAGACTTCATTAAAATTGCCGAGGTTATACCAACTTTAGCACAAAAAATAGCATAGTGGACTTACTAGAGCAAGCTTACAATCAAGACAATTATTTAGCGTTTTTAGCAAGTAAATTTAATTTTCGTAAACTTCTACAAGCCCCCACTATTGACAATGAAGATGTCCAAAGTTTTCAGCAATTAGGTTTTATAACTACTGCTGATAATAAACAATTACCCGTTTTTGAAATATACATCAAACCCAATACCCAGTTAGCACGAAACCGTGTGCAACTGCGAAATCTTGTTGCCAAACAAGTCCAAACACAAGACGGTGCTTTAGCGGTTTATGTAGATGATAAAAATGCACAGTGGCGGTTTAGCTTTATTGCTATTGAATATAAACTTAATGAAAATAATCAGCCCACTACCGAACAAACCGCGAGTAAACGCTTTACTTATCTTTTAGGTAGGGGTACACAAATCCGCACTGCAAAAGATAGATTTAACAAAATTAACAAACAATCTACCTTAGCCGATTTAAAAGAGACTTTTGCCGTGGAACCACTTAGTAAAGAGTTTTACGATAAACTTTATAAATGGTATCAAAAAGCCCAGCCTCAAGTAATATTCCCTAATGACGAACACGAAGAAAACCATAAAGAAATCAGTCTTATCCGCCTATTAACCCGTCTGTTATTTATCTGGTTTTTAAAAGAAAAACACCTAGTGAACCCAGATTTATTTAACCTAGAAAAACTAAAAAATATCATTGACTGGCACAAAGACAGCAGTTTTTATAAAGCAATATTACAAAATCTGTTTTTTGCCACGCTTAGTGTTGAAATTGATAAACGTGACTTTAGAAGTAAAAAAAACTTTCAAGGCAAAAATAAGCATTATGGCAAACAATATTATTATCGCTATCATGACTTGGTTATAAACAAGACAAAATGGCAAAGCTCATTTAGTAAAACGCCATTTTTAAATGGTGGCTTGTTTGAAAGTTTAGATAGAAAATTAAAGCCATACTCAAAAGATAAACAGGATAAATTTTTAAGAGATAAAAACGGCAATAAAATTATAAATAGCATTGAAGATAAAAAAATAGTTGACGAATGGAATAAAACTATTCGTCCAGAACAATACATGATAAGACAGGAGGGCTTTTCAGAGCATAAAGAAAACCCCTTAGACTTAGCAAACGATTTATTTTTTAACAATGAGCAAAATTTAGGGTTGTGTGATATTTTTAACCAGTATCAATTTACTATAGAGGAGAGCACCCCGCTTGATATTGAGGTTGCTCTTGACCCAGAGCTGCTGGGCAAAGTGTTTGAAAACTTGCTGGCAAGTTATAACCCAGAAACTGGCGAGCAAGCCCGTAAAGCCACCGGCAGTTTTTACACCCCACGGGAAATTGTTAGTTATATGGTGGATGAGAGTTTAAAAGCCTATCTCATTCAAAAAGTGCCACCACAAGATGGCGATAATGAATTTTTTAAGGACAGATTAAATGATTTATTTAATGCCTCTGATAATACAGAAGAACTATCTAAAAATAATGGCACTATTTTAATTTATAAAGAAGAAATCCCTAAACTCATAGCCGCTATTAGCAAGATAAAAATTCTTGACCCAGCGGTAGGTAGCGGTGCTTATCCTATGGGTTTATTGCAAAGAATGGTAGTACTACTTGCGATACTTGACCCTGATAATAAGTTATGGCAAGCACAAAAGTTAGCAGAATTACCAGATTTAGCAAGTTTAGAGAAAGATATTAAAATAACTGAGCAACTAACTAATGTAGAGGCTAAACAAAAAGCACAACAAATACTAGAAGACAAAAAACAAACTATTATTAGCAATTTTAAAAACCAAGACCACAAATACTTACGCAAACTTTATTTAATTGAAAGTTGTATTTATGGTGTGGATATTCAGCCTATTGCCATTTTAATCGCCCAACTGCGATTTTTTATTAGCCTTACCATTGAACAAGAAGTTAACAAAGAGGTTAAAAATTTTGGTATTGAATCCTTGCCTAACTTAGATTATCACTTTGAAGTTGGTAATTCACTACTGGGTTTGCCAGCACAATATCATACTGACAATATGCCCACAATAGTTAAAAATTTATTAACAGAGATAAAGCCATTAAAACACCAGTTTTTTATAGAATGCGACCATAATAAAAAAGACGAACTAAAAAAGAAAATAAACCATAAAATAAAACAGTGCTATAAAAATATACAAGCATCTATTGGCTATTTAATCAATTTTGATTTTAAAATTGATTTTAACGAGGTTTTTACTGCACAAAACGGCTTTGATATTGTAATAGGCAATCCGCCTTATATTCGCCAAGAAAAAATAAAACAGTGGAAAGAACAATTTAAACTTGCATTTCAAACTTTTACCGGCACAGCTGATATTTACACCTATTTTTACGAAAAAGGCTTTACTCTACTTAGCCAAAATGGACATCTATGCTACATAACCTCTAATAAATGGATGCGGGCTAAATATGGTAAAAAATTACGCTATTTTTTTAAAAATGATACAAGTTTGCAACAAATTATTGATTTTGAAGGCAGGCAAGTCTTTGAAAATGCCACGGTCGATACCAATATTTTATTATGTAGTAATGCAGGCAATAATGAAAACTTTAGTTATCAAAAACAATTACCAGATGATAAAAATAAGCTATTTACAATGGCACACGCTGATTTATCAATAAACGCTTATACCCTGCAACCGCCAGCAATATTAGCCCTCAAAAAGAAAATAGAAAAACTCGGCACACCGCTTAAAGATTGGGATATAAATATTTACCGTGGTGTATTAACAGGCTTTAACGAAGCCTTTATTATTGATACCGTTAAAAAAAACGAGTTGGTAGCCCAAGACTCAAAATCTGCTGAAATTATACGACCGATTTTACGCGGCAAGGATATTAAAGCCTATGAGCATAATTGGGCTGGGTTGTGGATAATCAATAGTCATAATGGAGATAAAAATAATTTAGCGGTTAATATCAATGATTACCCAGCCATTAAACAACATTTAGACCAATACTACCCTCAATTAGAGAAACGATGCGACCAAGGTAAAACGCCATACAATCTTCGTGATTGTAGTTATATGAATGAATTTTCGCAACAGAAAATTGTTTATTCAGAAATAGTACAAAAACCGCAATTTTACTTTGATGATAAAGGTTACTATGCAGAGGCAACATCTTTTATAATGACAGGCGAAAATATTAAGTTTTTAATAGGAATTTTGCATTCAAAGTTAATTACTTACGCTTTTAAATTATTTTACGCAGGCGGGGGGTTAGGACAAGCAGGTTATCGCTATAAAAAGGTATTTTTACAACAACTCCCCATCCCTCAAATCTCAAAAACTGCCCAACAACCTTTTATCAACCTAGTAAATAAAATCCTCATAGGCAAACAACAGAACCAAGATACAACTGCTTTAGAGGCACAAATTGACAAGATGGTTTATAAGTTATATAATCTAAGCACTGATGAAATAGCCATTATTGAGAAAAGTAAAAACTAAGGTTAAAATATAAGTTTTTAAATCTAACAATGAGTAATACAGTATTAGACTTGACAGCAGAAAAAGCAAAAGATTTTTTTCTACAAGAAAAAAATTATTGTAGTGTGCCTTTGCCTGAGTATTTTAAATTTGGTAACTTATTAAATGTTATTGATAATCAATATTCTCAAATTAAGAAGATATATAAAACAAAAACTATTTACCCTAGTGGTCTGAAAATGTTAATTACAGATTGTGCAATAATAAAGTTGGTAAATTTAGTGTGTTATTTATTTTATATTTCCTTATTAAAATTACCTCTCTACAACTAAAAAAACCCACCTATTACCACACCTCAACTTTTAATTATTATCTAAGCATATAATTTAACCTGTTGAAATATACCTAAATAATAAAAATTTAATTATGTAAAAACAAATACTTATAGCAATTATCCAATGTGATGGCAATGTCTATGTGTCGCTTTGTCCAGAGCTTGATATAGCAAGTCAAGGAGATGATATTACCCAAGTGGAGGTAGCTGTTGGGTAGGCTTGGTATATTTTCAGGTAAGCAGGTTTGTAGTATTTTTATTAAAAACGGGTTTAACAAAAAAACTATATGCGTAGCATTGCTTTTTAGTAATGTGCTTTTTACATAAAATAATGTATAAAATATTCCTGCTTAAGACATTTATGGGCGTAAGAGATGCTTTTTAAGAGTGCTATTTTTTGCACTAAAATGTAAGTTAACAGCCTGTCTTGGCAAGTTTTTTAACAAAAAGCAGGGCTATTTTTGGCTTTTGACGAGTGCCTTTGTCTAATGCAGTGCTTCCTAAGTTAATTTTAGGATAATTTTATCATTTATATTATCAAAATTACCATTAGACATAACAACTATATTAGTGTTTGATATTTTTAAACACTTACTAACAATATCATCTACACTGGCTAAGATTTTAATTTTTGGATTATTAGTTAGTAATTGTTCTAATTCTGGGTTAATGCTTTTTGGTTTTAAAATATAACTAATATTTGCTTTCTGTAATGATTTTAGTAGGCTTTGTTTATAAAAACCTGCTTTCATAGTATTAGTTCTTAACTCTAATATAGCAGTTATATGTTTATTACCTAATTTATTTCTAAGTGCTAATAGCGTGCTAGAAATAGCACTAGGATGATGGGCAAAATCATCATATAAAGTAATATTTTTATCTTGGTATTTAATCTCTAAACGCCTACTAACACCATTAAATTTAGTTAAGGCATTTACACTAACTTTAATTGATACTCCAACACTTTTTGCTGCCTCAATAGCACTAAGGGCATTTTGCATATTATGCTGACCTATAAATTGCCAATTTAGTATAAGATTATCATTAATATTAAAATAACTTCCGCTATCATTATAATGCAGCTTATGTGTAGCAATTATCTTAGTTGGTGTCCATAAGCCTTTTGCTAATACTTGTTTGATATTTGGGCTATTTTTATGATAAATAATAACACTATTGCTGGCCATAGTTCTTATTAAATGGTGAAATTGTTTTTGAATATCAGCTAAATTATCAAAAATATCACTATGGTCAAATTCTAAATTATTAATAATTAAAGTATTAGGGTGATAATGAATAAATTTTGAGCGTTTATCAAAAAAAGCACTATCATATTCGTCAGCCTCAATTACAAAAAACTTAGAATTAGTGAGTCTAGCAGTTGTAGGAAAGTCTTTCATCTTGCCTGCTATTAAAAAACTAGGATTAAGTCCAGCATATTCTAAAATCCAAGCAAGCATAGCACTTGTTGTAGTTTTACCGTGTGTGCCTGATACCGCTAATACATATTTATCTCGCAAAATTTGTGATAACCACCCTGCACCAGATGTGTAATTATATTGCTTATTTAGTATTTCTTCAACGCATTCATTACCTCTACTTAGAGCATTACCAATAATAAATAAATCCACATTTTTTGCTAGATTATTAACGCTATAGCCCTGATTAAAGCTGATATTATTTTGTTTTAATTGTAAACTAATAGGAGGATATATATTAGCATCTATGCCTGTTACTTTATGCCCTAAGGACTTAGCAATTAATGCTATACCAGACATAAATGTCCCAGCTATACCTAAAATATGAATGTGCATATTAATCTTTTTTGTAAAAGTTTAGTGATGCAGAATTAATACAGTATCTTTGTCCGCTAGGTTTAGGTCCGTCTGGGAAAACATGCCCTAAATGGGCATCACATTTAGCACACTTAACTTCTATCCTAGACATACCATAAGCATTGTCCGCTATGGTTTTTATATTATCACTATTAGCAATATCATAAAAACTAGGCCACCCTGTGCCAGAGTTAAACTTAGTATTTGAATTAAATAATAGAGTATCGCAACAAATACAGTGATAATTACCTACTGCTTTATTATCTAAATATTTACCAGTAAATGCTCGCTCAGTTGCCCCTTTTTGAGTAATATTATATTGCTCTTTTGTTAGTTTTTCTTTGAAGTTCATAGAGTTAAAATGTTAAAATTATTATTATTATTTTATATATTTAGTTTCTTATATGTTAGTTTATTTAGTAGGTGGTGCACTTCGAGATAAATTATTAGGACTTGAGGTTAAGGATAAAGATTTTGTAGTAGTAGGTGCTACACAAGCCCAAATGTTAGCCAAAGATTTTATCCGTGTTGGTGCTGATTTTCCAGTGTTTTTGCATCCTAAAACCAAAGAAGAATATGCCCTAGCCAGAGCAGAAAGAAAGGTTGCTAAGGGTTATAAAGGCTTTGTAATTGCTACAAAAAATATTACCTTAGCAGAAGACTTATTGCGAAGAGATTTAACAATTAATGCCATAGCAGAAGATGAAAAAGGCAATATTATTGACCCATATAATGGTCGAGATGACCTAAAAAATGGCATATTAAGACATATATCGCCAGCATTTGTTGAAGATCCTGTTAGAATTTTACGAATTGCTAGATTTGCAGCTAGATTTAAGGCTTATGGTTTTAAGATAGCACATAAAACACATAAGCTAATGCAGTTAATGGTTGAACAAGGCGATATTGACAGCCTAGTGCCAGAGCGAGTTTGGGCAGAGATTGTTAAGGTTTTAAGTTATAAGACTCCATCGGCATTTTTTAAGGTATTAAAAACTTGTGGGGCATTAGATATTATTTTGCCAAACTTAGCAACTAATAAAATAAATACCGCTCATAATAGCAATGAAAAAAATGAATTTGTAATAATTGATAATCTAAATACTAATGATATAGCTATAAAATGGGCAATATTGTGTAGTAATATCAATGTTGATGATGTAAAAAATATAGCACTACGGCTTAAATGCCCAAAAAAAATAGCAAAATTAGCAATACTTAGTGCTAGTTGGCTAAATTTTGTTAAAAATACTAATTATGATAATAAACAATTATTAGATTTTTACATAAATACAGATGCTTTGCGTAACGAAGAGCGTTTTTTAAGTTTAATTAAGGTATTTGAGTTATTAGCTATTGATACTAAGTTAATATTAGATATATGGCATAAACTATTGACTATTAAAATAAGTAGCACTAATGGGCGAGAGATTATTAAAGAACTAGCTAACAAACGCCAAAATATTATTAAAACTATGAATAAAACTACTTAAATTCACACACACTACTTTTTAGCTAAACTTAGCCAAGTATCAACAACAGTATCTGGATTAAGTGATATACTACTAATACCTAGTTTTAATAGCCATTTAGCAAAATCTTTATTATCAGATGGTCCTTGACCGCAAATACCTATATATTTATTTTCTTTTTGGCAAGCCTTAATTGCCATTTCTAGCATTGTTAATACTGCTGGGTCTTGTTCATCAAAAGATTTGGCTAATAACTGTGAATCACGGTCTATTCCAAGTGTAAGTTGGGTCATATCATTTGAGCCAATAGAAAAACCATCAAAATATTGCAAAAATTCACAGGCAATTATAGCATTAGATGGCACCTCACACATCATAATTAAACGCAAGCTATTTTTACCGCGTTCTAAATTATTTGCTTTAAGTATTTTAATAATTGTTTGTGCTTCATAAGTAGTTCTAACAAAGGGAATCATCAACTCCACATTAGTAAAGCCCATATTATCACGGACATAACGCATAGCTTTGCATTCCAGCTCAAAACATTCACGAAAATCATCAGATATATAACGAGATGCACCGCGAAAACCAATCATAGGATTTTCTTCTACTGGCTCAAATTGTTTACCACCTAATAAGTTAGCGTATTCGTTTGATTTAAAATCAGACATACGCACAATAACAGGTTTAGGATAAAATGCCGCTGCTAGGGTAGCAACACCTTCTTGTAATCGTTTTACATAAAAATCTACGGGGTTATTATAAGCTAAGATCTTTTGCTTTATTTGTTGTTTAACATCATCAGGTATGATAGTAGTGTTTAGTAATGCTTTGGGATGAATACCTATCATATTATTAACAATAAATTCTAATCTAGCCAAACCTATACCTTCATTAGGTAGTTGAGCAAAGTCAAATGCTCTACTAGGATTGCCTATATTCATCATAATTTTTACTGGAATTTTTGGCATAGTTTCTAGTGATTGCTGACTGTGCTCAAATTCTAGTATGCCTTGATAAACAAAGCCATCATTACCCTTAGCACAAGAAACAGTAACATAAGAGCCATTAGCAATAGTTTTAGTGGCATTACCACAGCCGACTACTGCTGGAATACCAAGTTCACGGGCAATAATAGCTGCATGGCAGGTGCGTCCACCACGGTTAGTAATAATAGCAGCAGCTCGTTTCATAATAGGCTCCCAATCTGGGTCTGTCATATCTGTTAGCAAAATATCACCATTTTTAAATTTAGTGATATTACTAAGATTTTTTAATAGATTTATCCTCCCTGTGCCAATACGATTACCAACTGCACGCCCTTTAGCTAATTCTTTACCTGAGCTTTTTAGTGTATATCTTTCAATGATATTTTTTTTATTACTTTGCACCGTTTCTGGTCTAGCTTGAACAATATATATCTCGCCATCATTACCATCTTTTGCCCATTCAATATCCATAGGAGATTTATAATGTTTTTCAATGTTTATAGCAATTTTAGCAAGTTTTTCAATCTCTTGGTCTGTTAAACAAAAAACATCTTGGTCTTTTTTTGCAACTGGTGTAATTTTGACAAGTTTGTCTTTATTTGTTGCAAATAACATTTTTTTGGCTTTACTACCTAGATTGCGTTGCAAAATTGCAGGATTACCATCTTGTAGCATAGCCTTATGTATATAGAATTCATCAGGGTTTACCCCACCTTGGACTATTATCTCACCAAGTCCATAACTAGCAGTAATAAAAACTACATCGCGAAAACCACTCTCGGTATCAAGACTAAACATAACTCCGCTACAAGCAATATCTGAGCGAATCATTTTTTGCACACCTGCTGATAAGGTAATATTTTCGTGTTGGTATCCTTGATGATATCTATAAGCAATAGCACGGTCATTAAATAATGAGGCAAATACCTTTTTAATAGCTAATTTAATTTCATCAATACCAGATACATTTAAATATGTTTCTTGTTGTCCAGCAAAAGAAGCATCAGGGGTATCTTCTGTTATTGCAGAAGAGCGAACTGCCCAACTAATTTTAGTGCCAAATTGTTTTTCTAATGCTTGATAATGTCGCTCAATATCTTGTTCTACCTTTGTAGGAAATTTTATAGCCATAATCCAACTACGAATTTGCTCTCCTGTTTGTTGTAAGGCAATAACATCTTCTACATCAAGTGCGTTTAATTTACTATTAATACGCTCTATCAAGCCATTTTGGGATATAAATTCATTAAATGCCTTAGTTGTAGTGGCAAAACCACTAGGAACTTTTATGCCTAGTTTACTTAGATTTTGCAACATTTCTCCTATTGAGGCATTTTTACCACCAACAATATTAATATCACTTATATTTACCCGTTCTAAATTTATAGTGTATGCTTGCATTATTTTTACCAAGAATTACCACGGGCAAGGCCCGTGGCAGTTATAGTTTTTATAATATTTCTAGCTACTTCTTCAATAGAAGTATTGGTAGTATTAAATACTGGTAATTTAGCATATTTAAATATTTGTTCTACCAACTTAACCTCTTTTTTACATACAGTTAATTTTGCATAATCATTGCCCGGACGACGCTTTTGACGAATCACTTGTAACACAACAGGGTTGATTGTTAAACCTATTAACTTTTTCTTATATTTTAGTAAATGTTTGGGTAAAGTTTCGCCATAAATTTCATCATCTGTCAATGGATAATTACAGGCTTTTAAAGAATAGTTCATAGCTAAATATAATGAAATAGGTGTTTTACCGCAGCGAGAAACACCAATTAGTATAACATCAGCTTGATTGTATTGCTCAGGTCTAAGACCATCATCATGGGTCATATTAAACTCAATAGCATCAAGATTATTTTGATAATCACTACTGCGTAATAGATCTTGCGATATTCCTAAGGTATGGACAGATTTTTTTTTAAAAGCAAACTCTAATGGCTTAATAAAACTGCTAAAAAGATCAACTATGCAGGCACCTGATGATTTAATAATATCTTGGCTATTTATATCAAAAAGTGTAGAAAAAACCACAACATTATAATTTTGTTCTACTTTTAATTTGCTAATATTATTTGCAAGTTCTTGGGCTTTTTCTGTACTATCAATAAAAGAATATTTTTGAATTTTATACCCAAGTTCTGGAAATTGAGCAAGTAAACTTTTTGCCATAATTTCTGCTGTAAGTCCAGTTCTATCAGAAACAAATAAAATTATATATTTCATTATGACTGTTATTAAAATCAAATATTTTAACATACTAGTTTATTAGTAAACTTTTGATTAGTTTTGCTTGTTAAATAGTTAAAAATTAGGATAATTCTCACATATTCAAATCCTTGCTTTTAATAGTCTTAAAATATGCTACAATATATTATAAATACAATTTTAATTTTATTTAATAAAAAGGGGATATTATGTCATTAAAAAATAGTAAAACAGAACAAAACTTAAAAGATGCTTTTGCAGGTGAGTCTCAAGCAAATAGGCGTTATTTGTATTTTGCCACTCAAGCTGATATTGAGGGTTATAATGATATTTCAGTGGTTTTTCGCTCTACTGCTGAGGGCGAAACAGGTCATGCACACGGGCATTTAGAGTATTTAGAAGAAGTTGGAGATCCTGCTACTGGCTTACCTATTGGCGAAACTAGTAATAATTTAAAAGCTGCTATTGCTGGCGAAACATATGAATATACTGATATGTATCCCGGTATGGCAAAAACTGCACGAGATGAAGGTCTTGATGAAATTGCCAACTGGTTTGAAACACTTGCTAAGGCTGAACGCTCTCATGCTAATCGCTTTCAAAAAGCCCTAGATTCTATGTCTTAACAATATTACCAGGCAGTAAAAATAGCAAAAATAATAAATTAAATATAATAAAATTTTGCATAAAAATTATGAAAAAAGGCTTGCCTGAATTATCAAAACGACCAGCTATTGCTTGGCAAAATGATGATTTTTATAATGAAAAATTACTATTTAATGAATTAGAGCGGGTTTTTGATATTTGCCATACTTGTCGTCGTTGCCTTAATTTGTGTAAAACCTTTCCTACGCTATTTGAATTAATAGATAATTCAAAAACTATGGAGGTAGATGGCGTTGCTAAGTCAGATTATAATAAAATCACTAGCCAGTGCTATCTTTGCGACCTATGTTATATGACAAAATGCCCTTATGTGCCACCGCATGAGTGGAATGTTGACTTTCCTCACTTAATGTTACGGGCTAAGGCAGTAGCATTTAAAAATAAAAAAATAACATACCAAGATAAAGTGTTATCAGCTACTGATACAGTTACTAAATTAGCTAGCATACCTGTTATAAATACAATTGCTAATAGTAGTATAAAAAACACTACTACCCGTAAAATATTAAACAAAATATTAGCATTACACCCACAAGCACAAATACCATATTATCATAGTAAAGACCGTCTGAGTCGTAGCTTCAAAGCAATAACAAATAGTAATAAAACTTTTAAGGTAGCAATTTTTGCCACTTGTTATGGTGAGTATAATGAGCCAAAAAGCGTGCTTGATTTGATTAGTGTTCTGACACACAATGGGGTTGAAGTAGCCCTAATATCTGCTACTAAATGTTGTGCTATGCCTAAATTTGAGATAGGGGATATTGAAAAAGTTGTAAGCTCTGCTAAATACAATAAAGCACTACTTAAAAAATATTTAGATAAAGGTTTTAAGTTAATGGCAGTTGTGCCCTCTTGCGTGCTTATGTTTAAACAAGAATTACCTTGTTTATTACCTGATGATAAAGATATTGCTGATATAGCTAGTGCGTTTTTTGACCCATTTGAATACTTAGCATATTTAGATAAAAACAAACAATTAAACACTAATTTTACCCCACTTAATAAAAATGTCCTTTATCATGCTGCTTGTCATCAAAGAGTGCAAAATATTGGTGCTAAAACTAAGCAAATTTTACAACTTATTCCAGAACTTAAACTAAATGTTGCTAATCGTTGTTCTGGGCATAACGGAGTTTATGGTGTGCGTAAAAATAGTTATGAAAATTCTACTAAAATTGCCAAGCCTATTGTTGAACAAGTTGATAGTACGATAGATTATATTGCTAGTGATTGTCTTTTAGCAGCTAAGCATATTACCCATTTAAGCAATAAAAAAACAATAGCATTACACCCTATAACAATAATTAGGCAAGCCTACCAAATTTAATGAAACCAATAAAAATAACTGATTTGATGAGTCTTGAAGAGTATTCTAAGTCTCGTGCTGATTTTAGCACTAATATTATCGCACTTAAAGCAAAACGCCAAGTAGCACTAGGTAATAACATTCGTTTGTTGTTTGAAAATCGTAGCACTATTTTGTATCAAGTGCAAGAAATGCTAAGAATTGAGAGAATTTTTGAACAAGATAGTATTTTGGAAGAATTATCTGTTTATAACCCTTTGATACCAAATGGTAGTAATTTAAAAGCTACTATGATGATTGAATATACCGATGTTGAAACAAGAAAAAACAAATTAAAACAATTAATAGGCATAGAAAAATTATTATATTTACAAATTGCAGATATGGGCAAAATAACACCAGTTACTAATGAAGATTTAACACGAGATAACAATGAAAAAACCTCATCTGTGCATTTTTTGCGTTTTGAATTAAATGAAGATGAAATTAGTGCTTTCAAAAAAGGCAGTAGCGTTGTTTTTGGATGTCATCACAAATATTATCAGGCACAAAATAAAATAAATAGCAAAACCCAGCAAATATTAGCACTTGATTTTAAATAAATTATTAAAGCACTAGAAAAATATGGAACTAGAAAGTATTATTTTTCTTGCAATTTTAATTTTTATAGCGGCAGTTTTGTATTCATCAGTAGGACACGCTGGGGCATCTGGATACCTAGCGGCTATGGCACTGTTTGGTATGACGCCGATAATAATGAAACCCACAGCACTAACTTTAAATATTATTGTTGCAATAATAGCAACAATAAAATATCTAAATGCTGGTCGTTTTTCTTTGCGAATATTCTTACCATTTGCATTATCATCAATACCTTTTGCTTATTTAGGAGGACTAATTTTACTTCCCAGTATATATTACAAACCAATTATTGGTATTGTGCTTATTTACTGTACTTTTTTGTTTATAAAAGAGGCAACTAAATATGATTATAAAATTAAACCACCATTATTAATTATTATGGTATTTTTTGGTGCTGTGCTTGGTTTTATTTCAGGTTTAGTTGGTGTAGGTGGTGGTATATTTTTAAGTCCATTGCTAATAATATTACACTGGGAAGAAGTAAAAAAAGTATCAGGTATTGCATCAGCATTCATTTTAGTAAATTCAATAGCTGGTTTGTTAGGTTTTATGAGCTCAAACACCCCAGAATTACCCAAAGGACTGCTAATATGGGCTGTTGCAGCTGTTATTGGTGGTTATATTGGTGCAGAATATGGCAGTAAACACCTAACAAATACGACAATTAAACGCCTTCTTGCACTTGTATTGTTAGTAGCAGGTATTAAAATGATTGTAACTGGCTTAGTGTAATTGATAAAAATAAATAATCATCTTTTTGTATTGTTAGGATTTTATAAAATTATATGATACGATAAAGTGCTTGATATATAAGACTTTATAGGAGTTTTTAGCAAGTAATAAAATCACTAATTGGTGGAGATGGGGGGAGTTGAACCCCCGTCCGCAAATTTTCACTTAAAAAATACTACATGTTTAGTTCACTCTATTTATTTAACAACTAATCACCCGAGCAACAGGGATATTAGTGCGATTTTAGTTATATTCGCTTTATTGCCCTAAAAAAACAATAAAACTAGTCTGCTATATGACCGCTATCTAAACAGCACAGACAACTCTAAAGTAGCGGTTAGCTATGCAGCTAAAGCGTAGTTGTTTTCGTTTGCAACTATTTTTTTAAGATATATTTTACGAGTTAATCCCATGCTCGACATGCTCTTTTAAGATTCAGCTTCCCGTCGAATCCTATATCATCCCCAAAAACTATGATTTTACTCTTTAATTATTATTTTTACAACTTGTCTATTTTTAAGCAAAAAACACACTCAAAGTAGAGCATCTTTAACAAGTTTACTAACCAAAGACATATCGGCCTTAGCGTTTAATTTTGTTTTTAATACTGCCATTACTTTACCCATATCAGATATAGAACTAGCACTTGTATTGGTAATAGCTTGATTAATATCTGTTATTATCTCAGCTTGTGTTTTTTGCTTAGGCATATAATTCATTATTACTTTTAACTCAGATTTTTCCTTAACTACTAGGTCGTCTCTTCCAGCTTGGCTAAATTGATTAATGGAATCACGGTGTTGTTTTAGCATTTTATTAATTATTACAATAATTTCTGCATCGTCTAATTGAACTCTGTTATCAATTTCTTTTTGTTTGATAGTTGCTAATAACATTCTAATTGCCCTAAGGCTATTAGAATCCTTATTTTTCATCATAGTCTTCATATCATTAACTATGATTTTCTTTAATTTTGACATTTAGTTATTTATATATTTGAAACTATTTTGAAAACCTTTAATATAGGCATATACTAGAATAATATCATTGTTTTGAATAAATTCTAAACACAATAGATTAGTAAATTTCGCTATAATTGATTTTAAAATTATATATTTTAATACATTCTTTTACGGAACAAACGATTTTTAGATGACTCTTTGTGTTGGCGTTTTATAGCTGCTGCTTTTTTACGCTTTTTAACCCAAGGTGGTTTTTCGTAAAATTCTTTTTTTCTAACATCAGTAATAACACCTGCTTTTTCGCAAGATCTACGAAATCTTCGCAGTGCTACATCAAATGGCTCATTATCTTTTACTATAATTTCTGGCATATACTAAACCTGCTCCTCTTGTTCTTGTTCTTGTTCTTGTTCTTGTTCTTGTTCTTGCTCGTCTTCATCATCTTCTTTAACATCACTAAGCCCAACTAATTGCACTAATGCCATAGGGGCTTTATCCCCAGTTCTAAAACCACATTTTAAGATACGAGTATAACCACCATCTCTATCTTTATAATAACTAGCTATTTTAACAAATAACTTTGCCACAGTTTTATCATCTCTTAATTTAGCAAAAATATAGCGTCTATTTGCAACACTATCAATCTTTGCCTTAGTAATTAGTGGCTCTGCTAGTCTTCTTAACTCTTTTGCCTTTGCTAGGGTTGTGCGAATACTTTCATTAGCAAATAAAGAATTGGCCATATTTTTAAACATTGCTTTTCTGTGTGCTGAGTTGCGATTTAATTTGCGTCCAGATTTTCTGTGTCTCATTATTGTATTTATTCTGAAATTAAGTCAATAGGAGGCCAGTTTTCTATAACTGTGCCCAAAGATAGTTCTTTATCTGTTAAAACTTCTTTAATTTCGTTAAGAGATTTTCTACCTAAATTTGGTGTTCTTAGCAAATCTTGTTCGGTTTTTTGCACCAAATCACCAATATAATAAATTTGTTCAGCTTTGAGACAATTAGCCGACCTAACAGTAAGCTCTAACTCATCAACAGCACTTAATAATATAGGTTTAAAATCATCAGATGTTGGTTTAGGTGGCTCTTCTTCTGCTAATTCTAACTCTATAAAAGAGCTTAGTTGCTCTTTTAAAATAGTTGCCGCTCTTTTAATAGCATCTTCTGCATTAATAGCACCATTGGTTTCTAAATTAATAATTAATTTATCCAAATTAACATGTTTACCAATTCTAGCTGGTTCAACATTAAAAACAACTTTTCTAACTGGCGAATAATTAACATCTAATAACAAATTACCAACTGTAGTTTCATCATCTGACCTACTATAAGCACTAACATAGCCTATACCGCTAGTAATTTTAATAGTCATAGTTAATTTAGCATTTTCGTTAATAGTTGCAATAACCTTATTTGAATTAAATACATCAACATCAGCTGAAATATCACTAATATCAGAGGCCTTTAATACATAAGGACCTTTTTTTTCTATTAATACTTCTGCACTATCTTTAGTTTTAAGTGCTACTGATACTTCTTTTAAATTTAATAAAATATCTAAAACATCCTCTTGCACCCCTTCTATACTAGAAAATTCATGACTAACCCCTTCAATTAATACCTCAGAAATTGCACTGCCCGCTATGGATGATAATAAAATTCTTCTTAGGGAATTACCTAGAGTATGTCCAAACCCTCTTTCTAAAGGCTCTAAAATAATTCTTGACTTATAATCCGATAAAGCCAATAAATCAACTAATTTTGGTTTTAAAAAATCTTTAGTGCTACCTTGCATATTCAATCCTATTTAGAATACAACTCAACAATCAAATGCTCCTTAATATCAGCTGGTAATTCGCTTCTATCTGGAGTGTTTCTAAAAACTCCTTTTAAAATACTAGTATCAACTTCTAGCCAATCTGGAAACCCAATTTGCTCTCTAATTTCTATAGCTAACTTAATTCTATCTTGCTTTTTAGCTTTGTCGCGAACTTCAATTTCATCATTAATAGAAACTTGATATGATGGAATATTTACTATTTTTTCGTTTACTATAATACATTTATGGCTAACTAATTGCCTAGCTTCAGCACGGGTGCTAGCATAACCCATACGATATACAACATTATCTAATCTGTGCTCTAATAAGGTTAATAAGTTTTCACCAGTAGAGCCTTTTTTAGCACTAGCAGTTTTATAATAACTTCTAAATTGTTTTTCCAAAATACCATAAGTTCTGCGAACTTTTTGCTTCTCTCTTAATTGTAATCCGTAATCACTATCTTTTTGTTTTCTAGTATTAGAGCCATGAACTCCAGGTAGTTGTGTTAATTTACACTTACTATCTAAAGATCTAATGCCACTTTTTAAGGATAAGTCAACGCCTTCTCTGCGTGCTAATTTACATGTAGGTCCTATATATCTTGCCATATTATTTGTATTTTTTTATTTATAGAATAAGTAATTACACTCTTCTTTTTTTAGGTGGACGACAACCATTGTGAGGAATTGGAGTCACATCTACTATACTTTTTATTCGTAGTCCACTAGCATTTAGTGCTCTAACAGCTGAATCTCTGCCAGGTCCTGGCCCTTTAACACGAACTTCAATACTTTTCATACCAAATTCTAGGGCAGAATTACCGCAATTACTAGCTGCAATTTGTGCTGCAAAAGGCGTGCTTTTTCTCGAACCTCTAAAACCACTACCGCCTGATGTTGCCCAACACAAAGCACCACCGTGAATATCTGTAATCATAACTATGGTATTGTTAAAACTAGCGTGAATATGTGCTATACCATCTGTTACTACTTTTTTTACCTTCTTTTTAGTGCTTTTTATACTCTTAGCCATAAACTGTATTATTTAATTTTATTTAATTAATCTGCGAGGACCCTTTCTAGTCCTAGCATTAGTTTTAGTTCTTTGCCCCCGAACTGGCAAGCCTTTTCTATGACGAATACCACGATAACAACCAAGATCTCTTAGTCGTTTAATATTAATAGAAATTTCTCTACGCAAATCTCCTTCTACCTCATAATTATCAATTACAGTTCTAATAGTTTCTAACTGGGTCTCTGTTAAGTTTGCAACTTTGGTAGTTTCTGTTATTTTTGATGCTAGACAAATACTTTTTGCTCTTGTTTTGCCAATTCCAAAAATTGATTGTAACCCTATCACAATGTGTTTATTTGATGGAATATTTATTCCTGAAATGCGTGCCATAAATAACCTAATTAACTCAAAATTAAAAGTGAGGAATTATACCCTATAAATAATAAATATACAAGGGTATTTTTTAACCTTGTCTTTGCTTATGCCTTGGATCTTTGCATATAACTCTTATAACTCCATAGCGTTTAATTATTTTACAATCTTTGCAAATTTTTTTAACCGATGCTCGGACTTTCATACCACTTTCCTTGTTTCTGATAACTTATCAATAAAACTATGTTCTACCACATCTTTATTTTTTTCTTTTACTTTTACTAAACAACTGCCATATTTTAGTATATCCTCTTTACCTATGACAATATGTTCTGGTTCATAACAAATAAATAATTCATCATCTTTTATCCTAATCAAATTTATATGTTCTGTTAATATATTTTTAGTTTGATAAAAAGTAATATTAGACTCACTACATTTTTTTATATCCATACTACCTTGATAATAACCATAAATACTTATAGTAGTATCTTTTAATTCTTTAGATAATTTCTTTAAGTAATATTCACAGCCATGTTCTAACGAACAAGCCATTAAAGACATAGTTTTTATTTTCTCAACACTAACATGATTTTTTTTTAATAAGTCTAATAATGTTGTTCCTGGTTTTGGTTCTTTTTCAAATCCAACAAAATCATTAGCCCATAATAACTCAAGGTTATAACGCCCATTCATAGTTAATTCATTCATATACAAATGCAGTATTATTGCTGGTAAGAACATTAGTAAAAAATAACTGTTTGTATAAAACCATCCTGCTATTAGATACGAAAATAAACTAGCAAGGGTCAATAATAATAACCAAAAACGATAATATTTAATTTTTTTTAGTTTATCAATAGACATTACAAGTTCCTAATTATTATTTTTTGCATAATAAATTTATCATAAGCAAATATTCTGGCACCTAAAAAGATTAAATTAAAACTTAATATTTCAATAAATATTTTATAGGAAAAATTAGAGTCGTAACCTCCATATACATAATGATAACTCAATGCAATTACTATTATAAATAACGGCACAATAAATGCTCTCATAATATCTTTTTTGTTTGTGGTGTTTTTAAGAAAAGTTGGCTTACTAAATAATACACCAATTAGTATATCTGCTATAAAAAAAGCAAAAAATCCAGCCATAAAAACACTTAAATGTAATTTTTCTATCATCGTAAATTAGCTTTTTCCATTAATCCACCATACTGGTCAGACATAAGATGGGTTTGTAATTGTGCCATAAAATCCATAACTACAACTACAATAATCAATAAGCTTGTGCCCCCAAAATAAAATGGCACATCCCAATACAATATTAAAAATTCAGGTAATAAACAAACACTAGTAATGTAAATAGCACCTGCAAATGTTAGCCTGCTAGTAACAGAATCTATATAGTTAGCAGAATATTTACCCGGTCTAATACCTGGAATAAAACCCCCAGAGCGTCTTAGGTTATCTGCAATATCCTGCGGATTAAACACTAATGCAGTATAGAAAAATGTAAAAAACAAAATTGCTAAGGCATAAAAAATAATATACAAGGGTTGTCCTGGTGATATACTTGCTATTAAATTTGTCATCCAGCCTAAATCACTACCTTGGGCAAACCAACCACCTAGCGTTGCCGGAAATAAAATAATACTTGAGGCAAAAATAGGTGGAATTACCCCAGCCATATTTATTTTTAGTGGTAAATAGCTAGATTGCCCACCATACATTTTTCTACCTTGTTGTCTTTTGGCATAATTAACAGTAATTCGCCTTTGTCCTTTTTCCATAAATACCACAAATGCCGTTACTAATAAAGACATACTAAATACTAATATTAGTGCAATAATGGTTAACTCACCAGTGTTTACCAAAGATAAAGTAGAGCCAATAGCACTAGGTAGCCCTGATACTATGCCAGCAAAAATAATTATAGATATACCATTGCCTATACCTTTTTCAGTAATTTGTTCGCCTAGCCACATTAAAAATAGAGTGCCAGTTGTTAGAGTAATCATAGTTACAAAACTAAATTCAAAACCAGTTTGAGTAACTAAGGCAACACCGCCTGCACTTTGGCTTTGCAAGGCAATAGATATTCCATAAGATTGAAATACTGCCAATAATACTGTGCCTATTCTAGTATATTGAGTAATTTTTCTTTTACCAGCCTCACCCTCTTTTTTTAATTGCTCTAATGAAGGCACAACAGCAGTCATTAACTGCACAATAATTGATGATGATATATAAGGCATAATGCCTAGTGTAAAAATAGATAATCTTTCTAATGCACCACCTGAGAACATATTAAACATATCCAAAATAGTGCCTTGCTGTTGCTCAACTAAACTAGCCAAAGCAATAGGATTAATAAATGGAATGGTAATATGGGTGCCAAATCTAAAAATAATAAGTGCTACTAACAAAAACAAAATACGCTTTTTTAAGTCTGCAGATAATGCTAGTGTTGGTGTTTGTGCTTTCATTATTTATTAGTTATTCAGGTTGGACTATAGTTCCACCAGCATTTTCAATAGCTAATTTAGCACTCTTAGTCGCTGATATACCAATAATATTAATTGCCCTACTTATACTTCCAGATGAAATAACTTTAATGTATTTAATATTTTTATTTATTAGATTATATTTTTTTAATACTGTAATATTAATATCATTTTCAGCTATCTTATCTAGTTCTGATAAAGTAATCTCATCTTTTAATTTTGAAATTCTAGAACTAAATCCAACCTTAGGTAGGCGTCTTTGTAATGGCATTTGTCCACCTTCAAAACCTATTTTCATAGCACCGCCTGTGCGAGATTTTTGTCCCTTATGGCCACGACCACAAGTTTTACCAAAACCACTGCCTATACCTCTACCTACTCGTTTGCGAGATTTTTTTTCACCCTTGGCAGGACTTAGTGTATTTAAATACATATTATTCCTCTACCTTAACTAAATATGAAACTTGGTTAATCATACCTCTTATTGCTTTACTATCTTGTAGCTCAACCGTTTGTCTAATTTTTTTTAAACCTAGTCCTTTAATAGTTGCACGATGTTTGGGCAATTTACCAAAAAAACTTTTAATCAAAGTAACTTTTAATTTTTTTGTTTTTTTTGCCATTTTATTTATCTCTCTTAGGATCTTCACTATCGGTGCTATCTATTATGTCTGTTATTTTTTTACTGCGTTTATTTGCTATATATTCTGGGCTTGACATTTTTAACAAACCATCAACTGTGGCACGAACAACGCTTATAGGATTATTAGTGCCATTACACTTAGCCAAAATATTTTTTACCCCTACAACCTCAAATACCGCACGCATAGGACCACCTGCTATAACCCCTGTTCCATCTGATGCTGGTTGCATATAAACCTTAGCTGCACCTAGTTCAGAAATTACTGGATAATACAAAGTTCCTTTTATTAAAGCTGCCTTTTTCATAGTTTTTTTTGCATTATCAATAGATTTACTAATAGCCATAGGAACCTCTTTAGACTTGCCTGTGCCATAACCTATATAACCATTGCCATCACCTACAACAGATAATGCTGAAAAACTAAAAACTCTACCACCTTTTACTACTTTAACAACACGACGAACCGATACTAATTTTTCGATTAAATCAACGCCACTTTGTTCAATTTTATTATCTGCCATACTATACAATCCTTAAAATTCTAACCCATGTTTACGAGCGGAATCTGCTAATGCTTTAATTCTACCGTGATACTTAAACCCAGAACGGTCAAAAGCAACCTTGGTAATATTTTTTTCTACCGATGCTTTAGCAATTAATTCGCCAATCTTAATGGCTGCTTCAATATTGCCACCATTTACTAATTTAGCAGCAACAGAAGAAGCGCTAACTAATGTCTTTGAGCCATCGTCACTAATAATCTGTGCATAAATATGTTTCGAGGTTTTATTAACACAAAGAGTAATTTTATTATTAACTCTATTATTAGCCCTGAACTTTATTGCTCGTTTAAGTCGTGCTTGTTTTTTAGAAAATTTCACCTCATCCCTCTTTATTATTTATTTTTTCTTAACTTCTTTAGTAAAAATAATCTCATCAACATAACGCACTCCCTTGCCTTTATAAGGCTCAGGTGGACGATATGCTCTTATTTCTGCAGCAACTTGTCCCACTTTTTGTTTATCACAACCACTTATTATAATTTCTGTTTGTGATTTTGGCGGTATTTCTACTTTTATACCAGCAGGAATACTATATTTAATTGAGTGTGAATAACCTAAAAATAATTCTAAATTTTGCCCCTGTTGCTTAACTCTATAACCAACTCCTACTAAATTTAATGTTTTACTAAAACCCTTAGAAACACCTATTACACAATTATTTAAATTAGACCTACAAGTTCCAGCTTGCATCCAAGAATTTTTATCTACTTTTTTGTTATTAGCAATAATATCAAAAGTTAGTATATCATTATCTTTTTTAACACTAACAACTGGATGAATCTCTAAACTCATTTCTCCTAATTTGCCTGTAACTTTAACATTATTACCATTTATCAAAACTTCAATACCGCTAGCAATTTGAATAGGTTTTCGTGCTACTCTAGACATAATAAATCCTATTTAGTCCAAATTGGACTATTTAATAAACACTGCATAACACTTCGCCACCTACTTGCTCTTGGCTAGCTTGTTTACCAGTCATAACACCTTTTGAGGTTGATACAATAACAATACCCATACCACCTATAATACTAGGCATAGTATCTTTGGTTTTATAAACCCTTAAACTAGGCTTACTAATTCTATTAATGCTTTCAATAACAGCCCTAGATTGATAGTATTTTAAATCAATAGTAATTGTATTATCATTTACACTATAAGATTCAACATAACCTTCATCTAATAATACCTTAACTATAGCAATTTTAATTTTTGAGCTTGGTATTTGCACATTTTTTTTATTAACTAATTGTGCATTACGCACTCTAGTTAACATATCAGCTATTGGATCAGACATACTCATATTATTCCCCTACCAACTTGATTTAGATAATCCTGGAACTTCACCATTCATAGTTCTCTCTCTTAGTTTAGTTCTACTTAGCCCAAATCTTCTATATACGCCATTAGGTCTTCCTGTTAAATTACAACGGTTTCTCATCCTAACAGGTGATGAATCTCTTGGCAGTGATTGTAATTTAATAATAGCATCTAATCGCTCTTGTTCGTTTGTAGATACACTTTTAATAATTTTTTTCAACTCTTGTCGTAAATTACGATATTTAGCAACTATTTTTGCTCTTTTAATATCACGGCATATCATAGACTTTTTAGCCATTATTGTTCCTTATATTAATCTTTAAATGGGAAATTAAAAGCAACTAATAGTTTCTTGGCTTGTGCATTTGTTTTAGCGCTTGTAGTAATACAAATGTCCATACCTCTAATTTTTTGTATTTTTTCAAAGTCTATTTCTGGAAAAACTATTTGCTCAGTAATACCCATACTAAAATTACCCCTACCATCAAAAGATTTAGCACTCAAACCTCTAAAATCACGCACCCTAGGAATAGCAACATTTACTAGACGATCTAGAAATTCATACATCTTATCTTTTCTTAATACTACCTTAACTCCAATAGGCATACCCTCTCTTAACTTAAAACTTGCCACTGATTTTTTAGCTTTAATAATAATTGGTTTTTGCCCTGCTATTAACGCCATCTCATCAACAGCGTTTTGCACTACTTTTTTGTCTCCAACAGCATCACCTAAACCCATATTTATAGTAATTTTTTTTATTTTTGGCACTGACATAATATTATTTAAGTCAAGTTCATCTTTTAGTTTAATTACTATATTATCTAGATATTCTTGTTTTAATCTTGCTCTTAATTCTGCCACTTTTATTCCTTAAATAATTTCACCATTTGACTTATAAAAACGCTCTTTTTCGTTATCGCTATTAATACGAACACCAACTCTATCTGCTTTTTTTGTTGTAGGATTAAAAATAGCTACATTAGATATATCAATAGGCATATTTTTATCAACAATTCCGCCTGTTGTGTTAGTATTAGGATTTGCTTTTACATGTTTTTTAGCTATATTTACGCCTTCAACTATTACTTTATTACTACCTATTAAAGAATCAATAGTCCCCCTAGAGCCTTTATCTTTACCAGCAATAACTATTATTTCATCATCTTTTTTTAATTTTCTCATTACAATACCTCTGGAGCTAATGAAACAATTTTCATAAACCTAGCACTTCGTAATTCTCTAGCAACAGGACCAAAAATACGAGTTCCAACTGGCTCTAATTTAGAATTTAATAATACCACTGCATTACTATCAAACCTTAATACTGAGCCATCTTTTCGTCTTACACCTTTTGCTGAACGAACTATAACTGCATTATAAACATCGCCTTTTTTTACCTTACCTCTTGGGTTAGTTTCTTTAATACTAACTTTAATAACATCGCCAATATTGGCGTATCTGCGTTTTGAGCCACCTAATACTTTAATGCACATTGCCTTAATGCCACCACTATTATCAGCAACCTGTAATTTTGTCTGCATTTGAATCATAATATAATCTCTTAAAATCTTTCTACTAGTCTATGGTAACGGCTTTCTTAATAATTTCTACTAAAATCCAATGTTTAGTTTTTGAAAATGGCGCTGTTTCTGATACTTTAACCTTATCGCCTATCTTACATTCATTATTTTCGTCATGGGCATGGACTTTAGTGCTTCTTTTAATAATTTTTTTGTATATTGGGTGTTTAACCGTTCTTTCTACTAAAATAGCAATAGTTTTATCACGGCTATCACTTACTACTTTTCCTGTTAGTGTTCGTTTAAATTTATTTTCTTTACTCATTATTATTATTATCTTTAATTAGTGTTTTAATTCTAGCAATAGTTTTTTTAGTTTTATTTAATTTACTAATATCACTAAGTTGTTCGGCACTATGTTGCATACGTAGATCAAATTGTTGTTTTAATACAACTAATAAATTTTCATTTAATTCGGCAACATTCATAGCTCTAAGGTCTATTAATTCTTGTTTTGACTTCATTGCATTGCCTTTCTTTTAGTTATAGTTGTTCTCATAGGTAATTTTGATGCCGCTAAGGAAAAAGCCTCCTTAGCAACATCATCGTCTACCCCTTGCATTTCAAATAACATAGCTCCTGGTTTAACCTGTGCCACCCAATACTCAACACTGCCTTTACCCTTACCCATACGCACTTCTAATGGTTTTTTAGTAATGGGCTTATCTGGAAAAATTCTAATCCAAACCTTACCTTGTCTTTTTATATGTCTAGTCATAGCTCGTCTTGCTGATTCTATTTGTCTAGCACTAATTCTGCCTCTGGTTATAGCTTGTAAACCAATATTGCCAAAACTTACTTTATTGCCAGAAGTTGCTAATCCACGATTACGCCCCTTCATTGTTTTTCTATATTTTGTTCGTTTAGGTTGTAACATACTAATACCTTATAAATATTTATTTTTATCGTTTAGCAATTTCTGCTAGAGTCCCTTGCTTATGGTCTAATATTTCGCCATTAAATACCCACACCTTAATACCAATAACTCCGTATTGAGTATTAGAGCTAAATGTGCCATAATCTATATCAGCTCGAAAGGTTTGTAATGGCACTTTACCTTCTCTATACCATTCGCTTCTAGCAATTTCTGCACCGTTTAAACGACCGCCTACTTGAACTTTAATACCTTTAACTCCTAAACGCATTGCACTAGCAATTGCTCTTTTCACCGCACGACGATACATAACACGGCGCTCTAATTGCTGACCAATATTTTCTGCAATTAATTGTGCGTCTAATTCTGGTTTTTTAATTTCTTCAATAACAATAAAACTATTTACCCCTAAAATTTTTGATGCTTCGTCTTTTAATTGATCTATACCTGAACCTTTTTTACCAATTACTATTCCCGGCCTTGCAGTATAAATAAATATCTTAGCTGAATTATCAGACCTCTCGATAATAATACGACTAACAGATGCATCTTTTAATTTTGCAAATAAAACATCTCTAACCTTAATATCGGCTAATAAATATTTTGTATAATTCTTCTTATCAGCATACCATTTAGAATCCCAATCTCTGATGATACCTAGTCTAATTCCTTTTGGATTAACTTTCTGACCCATATTATTATTCCTTAAACACTTACACCAATAGTTATATGACTACTGCGTTTTAAAATTCTATTTGCTCTACCCTTAGCTCTAGGGCGAGTGCGTTTCATAGTAGATCCTTCATCAACATATATACTACTTATTATTAATTCATCAATATCAAATGCTTTATTATGCTCAGCATTAGATATGGCAGAATTTAGCACATCTTTTAATAATACTGCAGCTTTCTTATTACTAAATGTAAGAATATTTAGTGCTTCTTCTACTGGTTTTAACCTAATTTGGTTTGCTACTAATCTAACCTTAAAAGGCGATATTCTAGCGTATTTATGTTTTGCAAATACTTGTTCCATAATAATATTTATTTACTAACTTTTTTACTAAGAGGATGGGCTCTAAAAGTCCTAGTAGCAGAAAACTCACCTAATTTATGCCCCACCATATTTTCATTAATAGATATTGGCACATGTTGTCTGCCATTATGAATGGAAATTACTAAGCCAATCATATCAGGAACAATAACAGAACGCCGTGACCAAGTTTTAATCGGTTTTCTGCTTTTTTTCTCTTGGGCAACTAGCACTTTTTTAATTAAATGCTCATCTACAAAAGGTCCTTTTCTTAATGATCTTGCCATGTAAATTCCTTATTTTCTACGACGCACAATTAAATAGTCTGTGCGTTTATTGTGTCTAGTTTTATGCCCCTTAGTAGGAGTGCCCCATGGTGAAACAGGATGCCTGCCACCGCTTGTTTTACCTTCACCACCACCGTGGGGGTGATCAACTGGATTCATAGCAACACCTCTAACAGTAGGTCTAACACCACGCCACCTATTTGCACCAGCCTTACCTAGTTTTTGCAAACTATTTTCAATATTACTTACTTGTCCTATTGTTGCACGACAATCTGATAATACCTTACGCATTTCCCCTGAGCGAAGTCTTAGGGTAATATAATTGCCTTCTTTTGCTACTAATTGTGCTGAACCACCTGCACTTCTTACTAATTGTGCTCCCTTTTTAGGTTGTAATTCTATGCAATGAATAACAGTTCCTAATGGAATATTATTCATTGGCAAAGTATTACCAATTTTAATAGCCACATTATTACCCGATTGCACAGTATCACCAACTTTTAAGCCCTTAGGGGCAATAATATAACTTCTTAATCCATTGGCGTATAAAATTAAGGCTATATTAGCACTACGATTTGGGTCATATTCTAGTCTTTCCACCTTTGCTTCACAAGAATCTTTATTGCGTTTAAAATCAATAATACGATACTTTTGCTTATGTCCGCCGCCCTTATGTCTGCAAGTTATTCTGCCGTTATTATTTCGTCCACCAGTTTTATTTTTTGCCTTAGTTAGCCCTGCAAACGGCTCGCCCTTGTAAATATCATTATTGACTATGCTAATTACATGCCTACGACCTGGTGATGTTGGTTTTCTTTTAATAATTGCCATATTTTCTTACCTATGCTGTTGTATCTATCATTTGTCCTTCTGCTACACGAACAATTGCTTTCTTCCAACTTGCACGACGACCAATTTTACGAGCAAAAACTTTTTGCTTGCCTATTATGTTTAAAGTCTGAACTTTATCAACATTAACACTAAAAAGTAATTCTACTGCTAATTTAATATCTTTTTTTGTTGCACTTTTTAGAACTTTAAAAACATACTGATTATTAGCAGATGCCATAGTAGTTTTCTCAGAAACAACAGGTGCTAATAATACTTTAAATAATCTCTCTTTACTCATAACCATTTCTCAACTTTTACTAATGCATCTTTGGTTATTACTACATTTTTATAGCCAATTAAACTAACAGGATTAATATCATTAATGCTTATTACCCCTATATGGTATAAATTTCTAGCCGATAAATATAAATTTTCATCTAAATTTTCTGTAATAATTAAAATATCTGTTAAATTTAAATCTTGTAGTAATTTAACAGCTGCCTTAGTATTAGGTTTATCAATATTTATTTCCTTAACCACCGTTAATCTATTAGCCTTAATTAGTTCTGAAAAAATAATTCTAATAGCACCACGATACATTTTTTTATTTACTTTTTTGTCATAATTTCTATTATTAGCTGCAAAAGTTACCCCGCCACCACGCCAAATAGGACTTCTTATAGTTCCAGACCTAGCCCTACCTGAGCCTTTTTGTGAGTGTGGCTTTCTACCACCACCTGAGGCAGATGAGCGATTTTTTTGTGCCTTAGTGCCAGACCTTCCTCCAGCCATATAAGCACTAACTACTTGATGCACTAGAGATTCGTTGTAATCTTTGGCAAAAATAGTATCTGCGACAACAACACTAGTTGAATTATTTGTTGTTATGTCTAATACTTTTAATTTCATCTTTTAGCCTTTGTTGTCTGTAGTGCTAGTATCTTTTGCTATTTGGGTATTTTCTTTATTCTTTTTGTGTGATAATACTATGCTAACAAAACCATTTTTAGCACCGGGAACAGCCCCAGTTACTAACATAATATTGCGTTGATTATCAATTTTTATAATTTTTAAATTCTCTTCTGTAACCTTAGCATCTCCCATATGCCCTGCCATTTTTTTACCCTTAAAAACTCTACCGGGATTTTGACATTGCCCTGTTGAGCCTATAGCTCTATGGGATATAGAATTACCATGAGTTGCATCTTGCATTTTAAAATTATATCTTTTAACTCCGCCTTGAAACCCTTTACCCTTAGACTTACCAGTAATATCAACAAATTGTCCTTCGTTAAACAATGATAAATCAATTACACTGCTGTCTTTAATGTCGGCTTCATTAGTTCTAAATTCCCATAAGCCTAAACCAATTTGCTGCGATGCTTTAGCATAATGACCTTTTATTGCCTTAGAAACCCGTCTAATTTTTGCCTCACCTTTCTTATTAGCCTTTAATCCAGTAGTAACTTGAATAGCACAATAACCATCTGTGGCTAAGGTCTTCTTTTGAACAATGCGATTTTTATCAACCTTAATAGCAGTAACAGGCACAGTAATACCATGTTCTAACATAACGCGTGTCATGCCTAATTTCTGTCCTACTACTCCAATTGCCATTTTGTGCCTTTATCAATTTTTTAATTTGCTTTTCTTAGTTCAATTTGTACATTAACACCAGCTGCTAAATCTAACTTCATTAAAGCATCCATAGTTTTTTCCGTAGGATTAATTACATCTATAAGTCGCAGGTAAGTTTTAAGCTCGTATTGATCTCTTGCATCTTTATTTACATGCGGAGATATTAAAACTGTCCATCGCTCTCTTTTTGTAGGTAGAGGAATTGGTCCTCTAACAGTTGAGCCCGTTCTTTTAGCTGTTTCAACAATTTCTAAGGTTGACTTATCAATCAAACGATGATCAAAAGCTTTTAATTTAATCCTAATATTTTCATTCATTGTCTTAAATTGCTCTAAAATA
Organism: Gammaproteobacteria bacterium; assembly: GCA_965222825.1. Lineage (GTDB taxonomy): Bacteria > Pseudomonadota > Gammaproteobacteria > PS1 > Pseudothioglobaceae. The sequence goes on from OZ244964.1 coordinate 548,017, forward strand.
AGAACACAAGATTATACCTAATTTTTATCCAAAATAATAAAATTATTTTACAAATTAAGCCACTTGCCTAATCCCTCAGTTATTAACTAATTAATAACCTTAACAACAACTCCAGCACCAACTGTTTTACCACCCTCACGAATAGCAAATCTTAACCCTTCTTCCATAGCAATTGGTGCTAATAGTTCAACTATCATCTTAATATTATCACCTGGCATTACCATTTCTACGCCTTCTGGTAGCTCACAAGCACCAGTTACATCGGTTGTTCTAAAATAGAATTGTGGACGGTAATTACTAAAAAATGGTGTGTGTCTGCCACCTTCTTCTTTATTTAGAATATAAACTTCGGCTTCAAACTTAGTATGAGGGGTAATTGTCTTTGGTTTTGCTAATACTTGCCCTCTTTCTACTTCTTCGCGTTTTGTGCCTCTTAATAACACACCAACATTATCACCTGCTTGTCCACTGTCTAATAATTTACGGAACATTTCTACGCCTGTGCAGGTAGTTGTTGTAGTTTTTTTAATACCAACAATTTCAATATCGTCATTGACATTAATTATTCCTCTTTCAATACGCCCTGTTACCACTGTGCCACGACCTGATATTAAAAATACATCTTCAATTGGCATTAAGAATGGTTTTTCTATATCTCTTTTTGGTTCTGGAATGTAACTATCTAGTGCTGCAACTAATTTGACAATAGAGGCAGTGCCAATATCTGAACTATCACCTGCTAATGCTTTTAGTGCTGAGCCGTAAATAATAGGGGTATCATCACCTGGGAATTCGTATTCGTTTAATAATTCCCTAAGCTCCATTTCTACTAATTCTACTAATTCTGGATCATCAACTTGGTCAGCTTTATTCATATAAACAACAATATATGGCACCCCTACTTGACGGGATAATAAAATGTGCTCTCTGGTTTGAGGCATAGGTCCATCTGCTGCTGAACAAACTAAAATAGCACCATCCATTTGGGCAGCACCTGTTATCATATTTTTAATATAATCAGCGTGCCCTGGACAATCTACATGGGCGTAATGGCGTTTTTCACTTTCGTATTCAACATGTGCTGTTGAGATGGTAATGCCTCGCTCTTTTTCCTCAGGGGCATTGTCAATATCTGCATAGTCTTTAAATTCACCACCTCTTGCTTCTGACATTACCTTTGTAAGTGCTGCTGTTAGGGTTGTTTTACCGTGGTCAACATGACCTATGGTGCCAACATTGATGTGGGGTTTGTTTCTTTCAAATTTTTCTTTTGCCATAATATTTATTTTTTATAAATTAAGAATTAAATTTCTCTATTACTTTATCAGCAATATTTTGTGGTGAATTAGAGTATTTTAAAAATTCCATTGAATAACTTGCCCTGCCTTGAGACATTGAGCGAATATCAGTTGCATAACCAAACATTTCTGATAATGGAACTTCTGCTTTAATACTCTTGCCATTTGGCAAATCATCCATACTTTGAATAACGCCACGACGACGATTTAAGTCGCCCATTACATCGCCCATATTGATTTCTGGTGTTGATACTTCTACTTTCATAATTGGCTCTAATAAAACTGGCACTGCTTTTTTAACACCCTCTTGTAAACATTTACTGGCTGCAATTTTAAATGCTATCTCACTAGAATCAACATCGTGATACGAGCCATCATAAACTGTTACTTTCATATCAACTAATGGAAAACCAGCAATTACCCCATTTTGCATTTGCTCTTGTATGCCTTTATTAACAGCGGGTATATATTCTTTTGGAATGACCCCACCTTTAATTTTATCCACAAATTCGTAGCCAGTTCCAGACTCTTGTGGCTCAATACGCAGATAAACATGGCCATATTGTCCTCTACCACCTGATTGCTTAGCAAATTTATGCTCGTGTTCAATAGTTTTAGTAATAGATTCTCTATAAGCAACTTGAGGTGTGCCAATATTACATTCAACATCAAACTCTCGTTTCATTCTTTCAATAATAATATCTAAATGCAACTCCCCCATACCTGATATTATTGTTTGTCCTGATTCTTTATCAGAACTTACTATAAATGAAGGGTCTTCTTGTGCTAATTTACCTAGGGCAATACTCATTTTTTCTTGGTCTATCTTAGACCTAGGCTCAACTGCAATTGATATCACAGGCTCTGGAAATTCCATTTTTTCTAAGATAACTTTGTTTTGTATATCACAAAGTGTATCTCCTGTTGTTATGCCTTTTAAACCAATAGCAGCAGCAATATCGCCAGTATAAACTTCTTTTATTTCTTCACGATTATTGGAGTGCATCTTTACCATACGACCAATACGGTCTTTTTTATCTCTGGTTGAATTATAAACAAAATTTCCGGCTTTTAGAGTGCCAGAATAAACACGGAAAAAAGTTAGATTACCTACAAATGGGTCAGTTGCAATTTTAAATGCCAGTGCTGAAAATGGCTCTTTGTCATCTGCTTTAAGAACGACCTCAGTATCATCTTCTGCCACACCTTTTATTACTGATACATCTAATGGTGATGGCATATATGTAATAATTGCATCTAATATTGATTGCACACCTTTATTTTTAAAAGCAGAGCCACAAAACATAGGCACAATTTCATTAGCAACGGTTTGTATGCGAATACCCTTTTTAATGTCTTCTGTTGATAAATTATCGTTTTCTATATATTTATCCATTAATTCCTCAGAAGCCTCTGCTGCTAATTCAATTATTTTTTCACGATATTTATTAGCCAAATCAACTAAATTATCAGGAATATCTTTGGTCTCATAAGTGATACCTTGGTCTTTTTCATTCCAATAAATAGCCTTCATAAGAATTAAATCAACTACTCCCTTAAACGATTCTTCTGCACCAATAGCTAACTGCATTGGCACAGGATTAGCTCCTAATAAATTCTTAACCTTAGCAACAACGGCTAAAAAATCAGCACCTTGACGGTCCATCTTATTGACAAAACCTATTCTTGGCACTTGGTATTTATCTGCTTGACGCCATACTGTTTCTGATTGTGGTTCAACCCCTCCTACTGCACAAAATACTGCAACTGCACCGTCTAAAACTTTTAATGAACGCTCTACTTCAATAGTAAAATCAACATGTCCTGGGGTATCAATAATGTTAATATTGTGCTCATCAAACTGATTATCCATACCTCTCCAATGACAAGTAGTAGCCGCTGAGGTAATAGTAATGCCTCGCTCTTGCTCTTGCTCCATCCAGTCCATTGTTGCACCACCATCATGCACTTCTCCTATTTTGTGTGTGCGTCCTGTATATAACAATATTCTTTCTGTTGTAGTGGTTTTACCAGCATCAATATGTGCCATAATGCCAATATTACGATAACGACTTAGTGGGGTTTTTCTTGCCATGAGATATTATTATTTGCAATTAATTCATTACCAACGAAAATGTGCAAATGCTTTATTTGCCTCAGCCATTTTGTGTGTATCTTCTCGTTTCTTAATTGCTAAGCCACGATTAGCAATTGCATCTAATACCTCAGCAGCTAATCTTAATTGCATACCTTTTTCACTGCGTTTTCTTGCTGCTTCAATCATCCAACGCATAGCCAACCCTGTCTTTCTTTCAGTTCTAACTTCAATTGGAACCTGATAAGTAGAGCCACCCATTCTTCTTGATTTAATTTCAATTTTAGGTCTTATATTATCTAATGCCTTTTTAAATACTTCAACTGGTTTGGCATTACCCTTTTTCTCAATGGTATCTAAGGCACTATAAACAATTTTTTCTGCTACAGATTTTTTACCGTTAAACATAAGAATATTAACAAACTTTGCTAATATTAAATCACCGTATTTTGGGTCTGGTAAAATAACTCTTTTTGGTGCTTGTCTTCTTCTCATAGTTGTCCTTAAATTTGTTTTTAGGGTTATTTCTTAGGTTTTTTTGTGCCATATTTAGAACGACCTTGTGCCCTATTCTCAACGCCATTAGCATCTAGTGCACCTCTAACAGTATGATAACGAACACCGGGTAGGTCTTTTACTCTACCGCCTCTTATTAAAATAACAGAGTGCTCTTGTAATTTATGTCCTTCACCGCCAATATAAGTTGTTACTTCTGCTGCATTTGTTAGCCTTACTCTGGCAACTTTTCTCAACGCTGAGTTAGGTTTTTTTGGTGTAGTTGTATAAACACGCGTGCAAACACCGCGTTTTTGTGGACATTTATCCAAAGCAGGAACATCACTTTTAACTATCTTGCGTTTACGAGGTTTACGAACTAATTGATTAATAGTAGCCATAGTATTTGTATAAAACTTTAAAATCTAAATTACTTGTAAAAAAAGTGAAGGATTATACTGTATTGTTATGTTTTGTGTCAATAAATAAATTAATATTTTTACTAAAAAAATAACATTATTCTTGTATCTTAGTTTTTTATTGTAACAAAGAATTTAACTACTAAAATAGCATAAATGTGGTTAATAATAGTTAAGCACTTATTTTTACTAAAATTATTTTTAAATTTTAGGAATTATAGAGGTCATTATATGCAAGCTGGATTAAAAATATTCCCGCAAGAATAACAAAAAACCCTAGCTACTCCGCTAAGGCTTAGTGTCAAACGCGAATCCGCAATCCTTAGTAAGTATTTTTTATATGGCTTAATTAAAAACTAATATAGTGCTTGTAAACTTTTAACCACAAACTTATCTTTTACCATTAATGAGTTTAGTATTGCAAATGCTGATGCTACAGTAGTAGTAAAAGGCACTTTGTGGATTAAAGCCTGACAACGAATAGCAGTAGAGTCTTCAACACCTTGGGCGTCTTCTGTGCTATTTATAATAAAATCAATGTTATCATTTTTAATCATATCTACTATATGAGGCGAGCCTTCTGATACTTTATTTACTTGCCAACACTTAATTTTTGCTTCTTGTAGTATAGCGTGGTTTGTGCGAGTTGCTACTAATTTATACCCTAGTGATATTAGTTTTAGTGCTAGGGTTACTAAATGCTCTCTATCTATCTTGCGTAAACTAATAAAAGCTCTACCAGTTGTAGGTACATCAATGCCAGATGCTAATTGTGCTTTACTAAACGCACTAGCAAAATCTTTACCAATACCCATAACTTCGCCTGTTGATTTCATTTCTGGACCTAAAATAGGGTCGGTGCCTAAGAATTTATTAAATGGTAGCACTGCTTCTTTAACGCTAAAGTATTTTGGAATAATTTCTTTGGTGTATTTTTGCTGGATTAGTGTTTTACCAACCATACATAAAGCACCTATTTTTGCTAGTGATACTCCAATAGCCTTAGATACAAATGGCACTGTTCTTGATGCTCTTGGGTTTACTTCAATTATATAAATTTCACCGTCTTGGTATGCCATTTGAGTATTAACTAAACCAATTACATTTAACTCTTTTATCATTTTAACTAATTGGCTTTTCATAGTATTTATTACCTCATCTGGTAAAGAATAAGGTGGTAAAGAGCAAGCAGAGTCTCCAGAGTGAATGCCAGCTTGTTCTATATGTTGCATAACTCCACCTATAACAATTTCTTTACCATCAGATACTGCATCAATATCAACCTCTATAGCATGGTCTAAATAAGAGTCCAGTAGTATTGGTGATTCATTAGATATTTCTGCAGCAGTGTGTATATAATTAACTAAGCTTTGCATATCATATACAACTTCCATAGCCCTACCTCCTAAGACATAAGACGGTCTAACAATTAGCGGAAAACCTAAACCAGATGCAATATCTAGTGCTTGTTCTGTGCTTCGAGCAGTAGCATTTATTGGTTGTTTTAAGCCTAGTTTTTTTATCATTTGAGAAAATAACTCTCTATCTTCTGATAAATCAATAGAATTAGGACTGGTGCCAATAATATTAGCACCATATTCTTCTAGGGCTTTGGCTATTTTTAGTGGTGTTTGTCCACCGTAGTGGACTATTACGCCATAGGGTTTTTCTATATCTATTATTGCAGTAACATTTTCTAGCGTTAATGGCTCAAAATATAATCTATCAGAGACATCATAATCAGTAGATACTGTTTCTGGGTTACAATTTACTAATATGGTTTCAAAACCAGCATCTCTTAATGCAATTGAAGCGTGGACACAGCAATAATCAAATTCTATCCCTTGTCCTATTCTATTTGGTCCACCACCTAAAATCATAATTTTTTTATTATTACTAGGATTAGCTTCACACTCTTGTTGATAAGTAGAGTATAAATATGCTGTTTCGGTAGCAAATTCGCCAGCACAACTATCAACTCTTTTAAATACTGGGGCAACATCTAAGGCATTTCTTCTAGCTTTAACTGCTTGTTCTTTACAATTAAGTAGCACTGCTATTCTAGCATCAGAAAAGCCATTTTCTTTTAGTTCTATAAGCTCATATTTGTCTAAATTGCTAATATTTTTACCCAATAATGTATTTTCAATGCTAATTAAATTATATATTTGATGTAAAAACCACGGGTCAATTTTAGATAGTTCAAAAACCTCATCAATACTAAAGCCACACCTAAATGCATCTGCTAAATAAAACATTCTATCAGCACCAGCACTTATTAACTCTTTTCTAATTATTTTATGGCTATCATCAGAGTTTATATCAAGCATAGAGTCAAAGCCGTCTTTATTTACCTCTAAACCTCGAATTGCTTTTTGTATTGATTCACTAAATGTGCTACCAATTGCCATTACCTCACCTACTGATTTCATTTGCGTAGTTAGCCTAGTATCTGCTTTTGGAAATTTTTCAAAGGCAAATCTTGGTATTTTAGTAACAACATAATCGATACTAGGCTCAAAAGATGCTGGTGTTTGAGCCTTAGTAATATCGTTTTTTAACTCATCTAGGGTATAGCCAACAGCAAGTTTAGCAGCTATTTTTGCAATAGGAAACCCTGTTGCCTTAGATGCCAGTGCAGAAGAGCGAGATACTCTAGGGTTCATTTCTATAACTACTAATTTACCGTTTTTGGGATTTATAGCAAATTGCACATTAGAGCCACCAGTATCAACCCCTATTTCTCTTAATACTGCAAAAGAAGCATTACGCATAATCTGGTATTCTTTATCGGTTAAGGTCTGTGCTGGGGCAACTGTTATTGAGTCCCCAGTATGAATACCCATAGGGTCGAGGTTTTCAATAGAGCAGACAATAATACAATTATCTTTATTATCTCTAACCACCTCCATTTCAAACTCTTTCCAGCCTAAAATCGACTCTTCAATCAACAACTCATTAACAGGCGATAAATCTAGTCCACGAGCACAAATTTCTAAAAATTCTTCTTTATTAAAAGCAATACCACCACCGCTACCACCCATAGTAAAAGACGGTCTAATAACCGTTGGAAAACCTAGTTCTTGTTGGATTTTTAAAGCATCTTCTATGTTGTGGGCAATAGTAGATTTTGGCATATCTAGGCCTATTTTTGCCATAGCTTTGGCAAATAACTCTCTATCTTCTGCCTTGTCTATTGCTTCTTTATTTGCACCTATCATTTCAACACTGTATTTATCTAATACCCCGTATTTGTGCAAGTCTAGCGCACAATTTAGTGCAGTTTGTCCACCCATAGTTGCTAATATAGCATCTGGTCTTTCAATATTGATAATTTGCTCTATTGTTTGCCACTCTATTGGCTCTATATAAACAGCATCAGCCATAGATGGGTCAGTCATAATAGTAGCTGGATTAGAGTTTATTAAAATAATCCTGTAACCCTCTTCTTGTAAAGATTTACAAGCTTGGGTGCCAGAATAATCAAATTCGCAAGCTTGACCTATGATTATAGGACCTGCACCTATTACTAATATACTTTTTATATCATTTCTTTTGGGCATCTAGTTAAAATTCTTTTACAATATTTGATACTTTGCCATCAGCTATGTCGTATTTTCTTTTTTGTAAATATGCCTCTCTGTATGTTATATAAGGATCATCAGTTTTATTTAATACATTGGTAAGAGATAATAATTGTGCTCTTTTATCAATAGCACCAATAATATAAAGAACTGTTTTTGTATTATTGCTGTCTATTTTTTCTATTGTTATATTATTAACAAGGTTTATATCAGATATTAAGCCAATACCATCACGAACTGTGCTAGGACCAATAAGTGGTAATACTAAATAAGGACCAGAACCAATACCCCAAGTAGCAAAGGTTTGCCCTAAGTCTTCTTTTTGTATTGGGCGTTCTTGTGCTTCTATTACTCCAAGTATGCCAAATGTAGTATTGATAATTATTCTAAAAAATGAGTCTGCACTTGCCGGGATTTTCCCTTGTAATAGTTGGTTAAAAGCAGTATTTATATCTGTTATATTAGCAAAAAAATTACTAGCGCCTATTTGCACACCTTGGTGAACATTATCTTTATAAGAGCGTGCTATTGGTACAAAAATAGAATCAATACCAGTATTTAATTTAAATATACTTCTGTTAAAATTTTGCCACGGATCTCTATCATTGGCATATAAATTATTAAAAGATATTACAAATACTAGCAACATAATTGTTTTAATTATTTTCTTATTCATATCATTATCTCCTTATAGAGTCTCGCTAACCTTTAATTATTTTAAGGGTTGCTTAGAGCCTCCTTAAAATTATTAAACAAATATTGAACATCATGGGGACCAGGACTTGCTTCTGGGTGTCCTTGAAAACCAAAGGCTTTTTTATTAGTTATTTTTATGCCTTGGATAGAATTATCAAATAGAGAGCGGTGAGTTATTTCTATATTTGTACCAATATTATTATCAGCAACGCTAAAACCATGATTTTGGCTGGTAATTAAAACTTTATTTGATTTTAACTCTTTAACGGGATGATTGGCTCCGTGATGGCCAAATTTCATTTTTTCTGTTTGACAATTATTAGCTAGTGCTAGTAATTGGTGACCAAGGCAAATACCAAATATTGGTATGTCTAATTTTAGTAGTTCTTTAATATTTTTTATAGCATAATTACAAGGCTTAGGATCTCCAGGACCATTAGATAAAAATACTCCATCAGGCTTGATAGTTAAAATATCTTCAACTGGAGTTTTAGCAGGAAATACTGTTAAATCACACCCTAAATCTACCAATAATCTTAAAATATTTATTTTCACACCATAGTCATAAACAGCAACATTAAATTTATTGCTAGGCTTATTAAATTTATTAGTAAAAATATTGTAACTACCTTGTTGGAAGTTATATTTTTTCTTGGTTGATACTATCTGAGCCAAGTCACTATTTTCTAATCCTTGAAACTCTTTAGCCTTGTTTATAGCCATATGAATTGCACTATTGTCTATTTTATTGGCACTTAAAATACAACCCTTTAATGAGCCTTTAGTCCGTAGTATCCTAGTTAATGCTCTAGTATCAATATTGGTAATACCTATTATATTGTGGTGTAATAAAAAATCTTTTAATGGCGTATTAGCACGCCAATTACTATGATTATCTATCAAATTACGGATAATCAAACCCTTAGCAAATACCTTTTTGGCTTTGTTTTCATAATCTTTATCATTAACGCCAGTATTACCAATATGGGGATATGTTAGCGTTATTAATTGCTGTGCATAAGATGGATCACTAAGTATTTCTTGGTAGCCAGTAATTGCAGTATTAAATACTACTTCACCAACTGCTATACCATTTTTAGCGATATTATTACCATAAAATATATCTCCTGTTTCTAATGCTAATATTGCGTTTTTTGGCACTATAAATAATCCCTAAAAATTAAAAAAAATACCATTAAATTTTATCATAATAAACTATTATAAATATGGTAATTTATACCGATAATATTTTTTATTTTTTTGACTAATGTTTTGTCTAATACAATAGCATACATAAATTATTGGGTATAGTTTATAAGTTTATTGATACTAGAGGTTATAAACGCTAAAATAGTATTTTATTATGCAGACTCTAAATACATACCCAATTAGTGTAGCACCAATGTTAAATTGGACTACTAGACATTGTCGTTATTTTTATCGCTTAATATCACCTAGTATTAAACTTTATAGCGAGATGATAACTACAAATGCTATTTTAAATGGCGATAAAAACAGACTTTTAGGCTTTAATTATAAAGAATCGCCATTAATTTTACAACTAGGTGGTAGTGAGGTAAAAAAAATGGCAGAATGTGCTAAGATAGCCCAAGATTTTGGTTATGACGGAGTCAATATTAATGTTGGTTGCCCTAGTAATAGAGTACAACATGGATTTTTTGGTGCTTGTCTTATGAAGACACCAGAAATAGTAGCACAGTGTGTATCGGATATGAGTAGTGTTGTTAATATCCCTATTAGTGTTAAGTCTAGAATAGGAATTAATGATAATTATAGTTATTCACAACTATATAATTTTATCAAAATTATTGCTAGCTCAGGGTGTAGTGAGTTTATTATTCACGCTCGAAATGCTTGGCTATCAGGACTAAACCCTAAGCAAAATCGCAATATTCCAGCCCTTGATTATGATAAAGTATATAAAATAAAGTCTGATTTTAACAAGTTAAATATAATTATTAATGGCGGTATTAAAACCATAAAAGATATTAATAAACATTTGCAATACACAAATGGAGTTATGCTAGGGCGAGAAGTATATAACAATCCTTATTTATTATCTGAAATAGAGGCAGAATTTGACAACAATTTTGTGCAAAAATCACGCCTTGAGGTTTTAGCAGAATTGCTTGAATATATCAATATAGAAAAACAAAAAGGTGTGCCTATTAGGGCAATTACTAGGCATATTTTAGGCTTATATTATGCTCAAAAACACTCTAAAAAATTCAAGCAAGGATTAAGTGGTAAAATTATTGAATTACAGAATTATTTAGACAATATGCAACAGTATCAATATTTAAAAACCACTTGTAGTTAGATGAGAGTTCAAGAAAATTTATATGCATAAGTATTACTTTGTAGCTCATATGTTTTTTATACTTTTTATTTTAAAACACAAGTAAAATAAACTATTATCTACAATGTTGGACTAGTGGTATAAATGAGTTTAAAAAGTAAAATATTATCTTATACATTACTCAAAAATGATACTACAAGACATAACAAAAGCAACCCAACAAAATATATTTAGTGGTCAATCAGATGCGCAATCACAATCTACATACCTACTTTTTCTTAAAGTAAGTGAGAGAAAAACCTATAAAGATATAGCATTTGCTTTGGGGTTAAATAATCATACTGTTTTGCGTTGGCGTGAGTTAAAAGCAGTGCCAAAGCACTGTCACTACGATTTTTTAAGAATGTTAGGTAAATCAACAAAAGAGTATTTAAAACAACATAAAGCAAGAGATAAAGACCAATTTTATACTAAGCCAGAAATAGCACAATATTGCTTAAACAAATTAAATACTGTTTTAACAGATTTAAATATTGATTACTCTAAATATCATTTTATAGAGCCGAGTGCTGGTTGTGGTTGGTTTTATGAAAAACTACCTAAAAATAGGCGTATAGGTATTGATATAGAACTAAACACATGCACATTTAGTGATAGTAAGTTAATCTGCTGTGATTATTTACAATGGATACCAGAACACCTAAATAAATATATTGTTGTTGGCAATCCTCCATTTGGATTAAGAGGGCATACGGCATTACAATTTATCAACCATTCAGCTGGCTTTGCTGATGTGGTAGCTTTTATCCTACCTCAATTATTTGACAGTGATGGCAAGGGTACAACGGGTAAACGAGTTAAGGACTATAAATTAGCACACACAGAAGCACTGCCTACAAACTCATTCGCATATCCAAATGGTGAAGATGTGACTGTTTGCACCGTATTCCAAGTTTGGACTAAAATAAATATAGCGAATATTAAAATCAAACACAAACCAACAGCTAAGCAGTATATACGCATTTACTCACTCTCAGATGGTGGCACACCCAGTAGCACTCGCAATAAAAAAATGCTCTATAAATGCGATATGTATTTGCCATCAACCTGTTTTTCTGGTATGAAAGCCTACAATGACTTTGAAAGTTTGCCACATAGGCGTGGCTATGGCGTTGTAATACATAAAAACAAGAAAGAGATAAGTAAAATACTAAAACAACATGACTGGACTAAAACAGCATTCTTATCTACCAACTCAGCACTAAATCTTCGTAGTAGTTTGATAGAGAGCGTGCTTACTGATGGAGGTTATTGTGATGAATGATATAGCTAAATTATTTATAAATGTGATACAAAATACAAAGACTAAGAGTTTAAAAAATAGTGTATGGTCACTAAATAGCACATTTATTGCTATACATTCTTTACAAATAGACAATAGAGGTAGTGTGGGTGAAATATTTATTGTGAATCTTTTACAGAAACTTGGACATGATGTTTTGCACACTGGACGCACCGACCCACAAAATAAACAATGGGATTTGGTAGTTGATAATAAACATAGATGGGAGGTTAAGACAGCAACATTAGGTAAGAATGGTAAAATATTTCAACACGAAAATATCTACAAAGAACGAGATTATCATGGTATTGTATTTTTAGATATAGTTCCAGATATACTTTATATTACTTTTGTGCCTAAACATAAAATAGAGTGGTCTAAGTTACACAGATGTAAAGATAGTACATTTTATAAATGGGATTTTAATATTGATAATTTAGTTAATTGTGAGGTTAAAACCTTTGATAATTTTAATGTGCGATATAGCAGAGCAATAAAAGAAATAGATGAGCATACTAAGTTTATTGGTAATCCACATAAAATATGAATAATGTTTATAGATTGTTAATATCTTGTAGCGACAAAAAAGGCTTGGTTGCAATAATCAGTGCTAAAATAGCTAAAATTGGTGGCAATATAGTGGAAGCACATCAATATGTAGATATTGCTAATAAAATGTTTTTTATCCGCATTGAAATTGAGGCTAACTCACTTCCTTGTGCTTTTGACGAATTTAGAGATACTTTTATTAAATTTGCAAAAACACACAATATGCAATTAAAAATAACCGATGCTAATAAATTAAAAAGAATTTTAATATTAGGCTCTAAGTCATCGCACTGTGTTGCTGATTTATTACACAGAAACCATGAAAACAAACTACAAGGAAAGATTGTTGGAATTATATCTAACCATAATAAACTAGCAAAACTAAGTAGTTGGTATAATATGCCTTTTAAGTATATACCTGTTAATAAAAAAACTAAGGATAAAGACTTACAACAAACATTTATTGCTAGTAAAGAATTTAATCCAGATGTTATTGTGCTAGCTAGGTATATGCAAATTATTCCTACTAATATGTGTAAATTTTATAAAAATAGTATTATTAATATTCATCATAGTTTTCTACCGTCCTTTGTAGGTGCTAACCCATATCAAAGAGCTGCTAATAGAGGCGTTAAACTAATAGGTGCTACTTGCCATTACATAACTAATAAATTAGATGATGGTGCTATTATTGAGCAAGGAACAATAAGGGTTAGTCATCATCATAATGCTGGTATTATGGAGGAAAATGGGCAAGATATTGAAAAAATAACTCTGGCTAAGGGTTTACAATATCATTTACAAGACAGGATTTTTATTCACAATAACAAAACTATTATTTTTTCCTAATGAACAACAAAGATATTGTTAATTATCTATTAGCAAACCCTAATTTTTTAATAAAGCATAAAGAAGTATTATTATCTGCTAACTTAGGTAATATTACCAAAAAAGATGTTTTATCAATTAGTAATTATCAAACAAAATTATTACAACAAGAAAATAATAATTTACAAAAAGATTTATCAGAATTAGTAGAGGTTGCAAAATTTAATTATCACGAGCATTTAAAAATGCAAAAATTTATCTTACTTCTTATTAAACAAAATAATAGCAAAGACTTTTATCAAATGATAAGGGAATATTTATTAACTCATTTTAATTTATTAGAATCGAGGCTTATTATTTGGGAAGAAAACAACATAAACAAAACCAATAAAGCAAAAATAATGCGTTATTTGAATAAAAAGCCTTATTGTGGTGCAATGAATAATAGTGATAATAAAATATTATTTAGCAAAAAAAATACCTCTGTTGCTATTATGCCTATAAAATCATTTGCATATGGCATACTAGCAATTAGTAGTAATGATGATAGGTTTTTAGCTGATAATATTGCTAGTGATTTATTATTATTTTTAGCTGATACTGTTTATTTATTACTGCAAAAATTAAGCAATGAAAAACATAGTAAATAAATTTATTAACCAATTATTAGCACAGGGTAATTATGCTAGTAATACCTGCAAATCTTATAAGCGAGATTTATACAACTGGCTTATATTTTGTAATAATAATAGTATAACTAATTGGCAAGGACTAACTACTAAGAAAATTAACCTATTTGTTATGCAAAAGCATAATAAAAATATATCTATTACCACAATTAGAAGACATTTATCAGCACTTAGAGCATTTTTTGAATATTTATTATCAATAGAATTAATAACTACTAATTATGCTAAAAACATTACTACCCCAAAATTAGCTAAAAAATTACCCAATATAATATCACATAGCAAAATTATTAAATTATTAGAAACTAAACACAATGATTTTTTGACAATCAGAAACAAAACAATTATTGAGGTATTTTACGCCACTGCTATCAGGCTTAGCGAGTTAATAGCAATTGATATAGCAGATGTTGATATTGATAACGGTTTTATTAAAATTTTTGGCAAAGGTGCTATTCAAAGATATACCCCTATTGGCAAAGATAGCATTAATAGTATTATGAAATATTTAGCTATTAGGGTTAACTTTAATAATAAGGCTTTGTTTATTAGCCAAAAAAACACTAGATTAAGTGCTAGGATGGTGCAATATATTGTGCAAAATAAAGCCCTAAGCAGTGGTATTGACCAGCATATACATCCACATATGTTAAGGCATTCATCGGCTACCCATTTTTTACAATCAAGTCATGATTTATCAGCAGTGCAAAAATTTTTAGGACATAAAAGCATTAAAAGCACCCAGTGCTATACTCATTTAGACTTTTTAGAATTAGCAAAAACCTATGACAAATATCATCCTAGAGCAAAAAAATGATACAATATCCATTGATAAAAATCAAAAAAAGCACCTCTTATGTAAAAAAACTCCCAAAATTATCAAAAAATAATAAAAAGCGTTTAGCAGAATTCTTACAATACTTAAAGCATGAAAAAATGTTATTTATGGGCTATCCTTGCTCTAATGTATATGATTATTCAGAATTAAACGATTTATTAAAATACAGCATTAATAATGTTGGCGATCCTTTTTATGGCAGTAATTATCACCTAAATACCCATCATTTTGAGCAAGAGGTTATTGAATATTTTAAGCAAATTACCGTAGCTAATAACAAAAAAGTATGGGGCTATGTAACAAGTGGTGGCACTGAGGGTAATTTGTATGGCTTATATGTAGCTAGAAATTATATAGGCAATGATGCAGTTATTTATTATTCCCAAGATTCTCACTATAGTATTAAAAAAAATATTAATATTTTAAATATTGAGCAAAATGAAGTATTAAGTTATAGCAATGGTGAGATTAATTATGATGATTTAAAACAAAAAATAGCCAATAATAAAAATAAAAAAGTAATAATAAATGCCAATATAGGCACCACAATAAAGGGAGCTATTGATAGCGTAACTAAAATAAAAATATTATTAAATGAGTTAAATATTAGCGATTATTATATCCACGCTGATGCTGCGTTCTTTGGAATGATTTTACCATTTTTAGATAAAAAAATAGCCTTTGGTTTTGATACAGGTATCAATAGTATAGCAATTAGCGGGCATAAAATGATAGGCTCTCCATTACCTTGTGGGGTAGTAATAGTTAAAGAAAAATACATAAAAACAATAGGCTCTAATATTGATTACATAGGGGGCTTAGATAATACCATCACAGGCTCTAGAAACGCTATTAGTCCAATGTATTTATGGTATGCCATTAAAACTATTTTAAGAAAAGATTTTGCTGGTATTATAAGAAAATGCTTTGTAAATGCAGATTATGCCATAGTAGAATTAAATAAATTAAACCTTAATGCTTGGCGTAATAAAAATTCTTTTATTGTAGTATTTGATAAAATAGCACCAAAATTATTATCAAAATGGCAGATAGCTGTATCTGATAATATTGCACATTTAATACCTATGCCTCATATTAGTAAAAAACAAATAGATAATTTTATTTTAGAAATAAAAAAATACCCTAATACCAATTCTAAGAAAAAAGCCTAGTGTTAAATAGAACTAAGCTAAATATAGCTGTTCAATATTTACGAAATTCTGGGGTAATTGCTAGTCCTACCGATACAATTTATGGCTTAATTGCCTTGCCAAACAAGCCTTATGCTATTGAAAAAATATTACAATTAAAAAAACGCCCATCAACAAAAGGCTTGATATTACTTAGCAGTGATATTGCTTTTGCACTACCATTTATAGAGGATAAATTAACCAAGCAGCAATTAACTAAAATATCAACACCACAACAAACACCAACCACATACTTATTTAGTGCAAGTAATATAGTCCCTTATTATATAAAAGGTAGTTTTGATACTATAGCAATTAGAATTACTAATAATGAAATAATTAAACATCTATGTATAAAATCTAACTCGGCTTTAGTATCTAGTAGTGCTAATATTAGCACTAAACCTTGTGCTAAGGATATGTTAAAATTAAGAGTATATTTTGGCAATAATATAGATTATGCACTCCATCCTAAAATTACCAAAAACACTAATAAAGCCTCAATTATTAAAGATTTTTTTAGTAACAAACAATACCGATAAATGCTAGCTAAAGTTCAACAATACTTATTAAATTTACAACAAAATATTTGCACTAATTTAGAATTAGTAGATAATAATAAAATTTTAATTGATAAATGGCAAAAAGATGATAACTCAGGGTTTGGCAGCACCAATATTTTAGAAAAAGGTAGCGTATTTGAAAAAGCAGGGGTAAATTTTTCTAAAATAACCAGCAATAATATGCCTCCATCGGCTACTGATAGTCGCCCTGATTTAGTAGGTAGAAGCTTTGTGGCAACTGGGGTATCTCTGGTTATTCATCCTGTTAATCCTTTTGTGCCTAGTGCACATATGAATATTAGATTTTTTTGCACTTATAATGATAATAAAGAGCCAATTTGGTGGTTTGGTGGTGGTTTTGACTTGACGCCATATTATGGTTTTACTAAGGATGCTGTGCACTGGCATAAAGTAGCAAAGTCAGTATGTGACAAATTTGGTGATAATTTATATAATAAATACAAAAAACAATGCGATGAATATTTTTACCTAGCTCACAGAAAGGAAGCAAGAGGTATAGGTGGATTGTTTTTTGATGACTTAAATAATGGCGATTTTGACCACTGCTTTAATTTTACTAAAAGTATCGGCAATAGTTTTATTGATGCTTATTTACCTATTGTAAAACGCCGTAAAGATACTATTTATACACAAAAAAATATTGATTGGCAAAGATATAGAAGAGGACGCTATGTAGAATTTAATTTAGTATATGACAGAGGCACGCTATTTGGTTTACAAACAGATGGTAGAGTAGAGTCTATTCTAATGTCATTACCGCCTAGTGTTGCTTGGGAATACGATAAAAAAATTACTCCCAATAGTGATGAAGCTAGACTTTATAGTGATTTTTTGCCAGCTAAAGATTGGCTTGGTAATTCTTAATTATATGCAAAAACATTGTCTATGTGTAACTACATAAACTGTATATGTGGTTAGTAAATATAGTTTATGGTAATAATTTATTATTTATAATAGTATTTTTAGTATTATGAGGAATAGAAAATGGATAATTATGAAAAAATGAATGAAGATTATAATGATTTTATATATGAATTAGCTACTGATAGTAAAAAAAGAGAGCAATTATCAAATAATCCTAAGAATTACCTAAATAAGTATTATGATGATAAATTAGATAATTCTATTAATGTGGTAGCACATAAGAATAGCAAAGATGTTTTTTATTTTGTTATACCTTATATTCCTAGTGATGTAGATCTTTCATCAATACAAGTAGCTGCATTTGGAGATGGTATTGAGCATGTATCTAGCCTTGCTAGTATTGGCTCATTTGGTAGTGTTAGCACACTTGGCACTGCTGCTACAACAATAGGCTCTGCAAGCACAGCAGGCACAGTAAGCACAGCTGGAACAGCTAGATAATTATTAAAAGGAGTGAAAAATGGATACAATTAAAAAATTATACAATAAAGAATTTAGACAAAAATTTGTTAATGAGCCTAATAAGTATATCAAAGACTTAGGTTATAGCAATGATATTGAGGTTAAGGTTGTTAGAAGCACCAAGGATATTACTTATTTTGCTATTTTTGACCCAGCTTTATTGTCTAAGGATATTTTAAATAAAGTTTCTGCTGCTGGACTTGATAATGTTAGCACTGCTGGCACAGCAGGAACTGTAGGAACAGTAGGCACTGTACTATTCTCAACAGCAGGCACTCTTGGCTCTTTTGGGACTTTAGGCTCAGCTGGAACTGTATCAGATCCTAAATAGTCTAACCTTAACAACTTTTTAGTTTTTTTGCACAAAGTTCAACTTGTGATATACTTTTACTTGAAAATCAGACTTTTATAGGGTTAATAATAACTTACTTATAGACTCAATCTCTCAGAGGTTGAGTCTTGTTATTTTACGCATAACTAAAATAAAAAACTTAGTAACCAAAGTTCGACGCCGAACTTCGAACAACTTCCAATTACAAGCAAGATACAAGGAACTTATATGAGAATCGCTCTGTATTTTAGCAATTCAAAATCCTTACATAATTTTCTATTAGGGTTAAGAGTATAGTATTGCTTAATACCCTCCACTTGCAGAAGATATAGTTCCAATACAACTAACAGTTGTGCAAAGCGTTCCAACTGAACTAGCAGTGCTATCAGTTCCACTAGCAGAAGCATGTATTTCTGACATCTCATTAATAGTAATATTTTGTTTAGGAATAGATATATATGTTATATCTTTAGTGCATTTAATAACTTTATAATTAACACCATCAGCTCCTAATGTAGCATTAGGATCAGATATTAATTTATCACGAAAATCTTTATCGTATACATTTTTCATAATATTCTCCATTTTTTAAATTAATATATTTTAAACTATAATTATGTATTATCAGCAATTATTTTCTGATATTATTTGCTATGCTAGTAACGATTGGGATCTAAGCAAGATGCAGTGGCAACACAACCGGCAGTTGTGCAAAGACAACCAATTGAACTAAGAGTACTGGCAGTTAAACCAGCAGCATGTATTTCTAATAAATCATTAGCAATATCTTGCTTGGGAATAGCTATATAAGTTATATCTTTGCTACATTGAATAACTTCATAATTAATGCCACTAGTTCCTAAAACAGCATTAGGATCAGTTATTAATTTATCACGAAAATCTTTATTGTATACATTTTGTATCACACTTTCCATATTTTTCATTACCTTCTCCATAGTCAAAAAAAAAAAAAAAAAAAAAAAAATTATAGCAATTACTAAATGTATTTTAATACCATACATTTTTTTATAAATAATCATTTTGTAATATTTTGTATAGTTTATTAGTTTACATAGGTTTATTTATTAATAAACTGCAACATATAAACTTTATAAAGCATAAGTAAATTATAAACTTTTTTTACCTATGATAATATATACTATATTATTTTAAATAAGTAAAGGAATAAACATGGAAAACTATACTAATAAAATACTAGATAAAGACTTTCGCAAAAAATTAAGACAAAACCCTAGTGAGCAAATTAATAACTTTATTGATAAAAATAATACTGATTTTGATGTAGTTATAAAAACAAATACTAAAGATATAATATATGTTGTCTTTCCAAGTGAATCAATAATTACTAATAATTTACAGGATATTAATGTTGCAGGTGCAACAGCTGGTTCTACTAGCACTAGTAGCACTCTTAGTTCTTTTGGAACTGCTGGTGGTGGCACATTATCAACATTTGGTTGTGCAGGTAGTCTTTCTACTGCTGGCACTGTTAGTGGTTAAAATTTAAAAAGTAGGAGAATACAATGAAAGATACTAAATTAATATATAACAAGTCATTTCGTGCTAATTTACGCAACAGTCCAAAAAAAGCACTTAAAGAATTACAAAGTGATGTTACTGATGGAGTACAAGTTAAATATGTTGTTGTTACAAATACTAAGGATAAAACACATATTGTTTTTCCATCTATAAAGAGTGGCTTAGACTTAAATGAAATTAGTGCTTCTGGAACTTCAACAGCAAGTAGTGCCGGCACGCTTGCTACAACTAGCACATATGCATCTTGTATAGGAACATTAAGCACTTCATCCACACTTGGATGTGCTGGAAGTGTTGATGCTAAAGAAATACCAAATCTATAAAACAAAAAAAGGACAGACATTATGAAAAATGAAAATTTAATTTTAGACAAAGAATTGCGTAATGAACTGCGTAAAAATCCAAAATTAGCACTTAATAAATTATACAATAAAAATAATGATATTGAGATTGTAGTTGTTACTAATACTAAAGATACTACATACATAGCAGTTTTAGACAATCCAAATATACAATTAGATGGTGATTTAGGTAGCATAACAGCAGCCGTAAAAACAAGCACAGCTAGTTCTGTAGGATCTGCTGGCTCTGCTGGCACTATTGGCACTGTAGCATCTTGTGTTGGGACTTTTAGCACTGCTGGCAGTGTTTCTTCAGCTGGTAGTATAAATGTAGGCACCTAAAGGAGCCTCTGATTAACCCTAAAAACAAGGTTTTGGCTATGTGAAAATTGCCTTGTTTTTAGCTATTCAAAAGTCTTACTTTTTTTTAAAAAATACAATATCTTAAAAGTTATACTTCAAAGTTGTTGAACTTTCTTAAAAATCTAACTTATTATCTTTGCTATTAACACAATTAGCCTTATAATTTTTTTATAATTGGTATCTAATATGTTAAATTTAAGATTACTACTATATTGAATATTATTATCTTATTATATATAATTAGTTTATCATACTATACACACTAATCTAAAATGTTAAAGATAGTTAAAATATCCGTATTTTTAATATTAACATGGGTGTCATTACTTTTGTTGCCAGAAGAGAAAACTACTTTTTTTAATGAAAATTTCCATAATTATAAAGATAATTTAGCAGAGGCTATAAGTGATGATAAGCTAGCTATTTTTGTATTTTTTTATCTAGAAGATTGTCCGTTTTGCCACAAAATGCGTAAGCAAGTTTTAAACCAGTCTGATGTTATTGATTTTTATCACAAGTATTTTTTAAACTATGAGCTTAATGCCAACGGCTCTTTAGAAATTATTGATTTTGAAGGAAATACTATAATAGAGCGAGATTTTGCTAGTAAAAAAAATAATGTTTTTGCAACACCAGTATTAGTATTTTTTGATTTAACTGGTAAAGTTATTGCTTATAGGACTGGATTTTTAACCAAAGAAGATTTTTTGTTATTGGGATTATTTGTTAAAAACAAGAAATATTTAAACACTAATTTTATTAGCTATAAACGCAAAATGAAACTGTGAATATTGCTATAAAATTGTGCTATGCACACAGTTCTAAAAAGTAATGCCACACATATATTAGTTAAAAAACTTGCAATACAGCATAAAAGATGCACAATAACAATATAAATAATAATTTTATTCACTCATATTTTTTGCCTAAAACAAAGATACCATATACATTTGCACTTAAAACTTTTGCCTATACAGCGTTATTTATTATGGTATTTATTTCATATCCAATTTTAGCACTTACCTTAGAGCAAGCACTCAAACAAGCAAATACTAGTTTTGATATTGACAAACAACACCTAATTATTAAACAAGCTCGATTAACACTACAAAAAATACACCAAAACTATAATTACCAAGCAGAACTTACAAGCCAACTTGGATTGCGAGAATCATTTAAACAACAAAAAAGCGATAGTTATATATACCTTTATTTAGACAAAACTTTATTTGATAATTATCAACAGGCAGATTTAACCCTTAGCAAAACAAACTTAACTATTACAAATAAACAATTAGAATATTTTAAAATACTACATAGATTAACTATTATGAGTGTTTTCTTTGATGGTGTATTAGCTGATCTAGAATATGATTACCTAACACAGGTTTTAGCACTATCAGCAGTTATGCGTAATCACGCAGAAGAAGATTTTAATATAGGTTATATTAGTGAAGTAGAGTTGTTAGGTAAAAAAACTCAAGTCCAACTAGACTTAGCAAAACGACTTGGTGTGCAAACAAAACAAATATTAGCAAGAAACCAGTTAGCAAACTTACTTAATATGCCATATCCAGATAGACCAGATGAGCTAAATTACTCAAAACTAAATAAATATTTAAACTACAATATTGAGCACGAAGATCAATGGCACAAACTAGTTAATAAAAACAATACTACATTGAATAATTTACAAAAAGAAATTAATGCACTAAAAGATAAAAAACAACACTATGAAAATACTTGGCAAATTACATTAAGTGGATATGTTCGTCTTGGCGAGCAAACATACAATAAGGACAAAGAAGGTAATTATCGCACAGGGCTTAACCTTAATATTCCATTAAATAACATTAAACGCCAACAAGACATTGACACTATAGAGTTAGACATTCAGCAAAAAGAAATAGCTCTGTTACAGCAACAAGAAAAGTTAAATGAAGATGTATTAAGTTTATTCTTAAAGTTTAAAACCCTAAAACAACGCTATAATGCTTTAAAACAAGAAAGAGACTATCTACAATTTAATTTAGACAAAGCTAGTCTAGAATATGAAATGAGGCTAGCAAGAAATATTGGTAATGCCATGGTTTTGGTTACCAAAAATGATTTAGAACTAGCCAAAACAGTTTTTGAATTGGTGTTAGTAATTGAAGGGGTTAATTTATTGGCAAGAGGGCGTATATTATGAAAATATTTATACTATTAATTAGTTTACTATTGCCTATATATACATTGGCAGATTACCAAATTTATGCACAAGTATCTGCAAAAATTATTGCTATTGCTAAGGTCAATCAAATATTTAAAAAAGATGAAGTATTAGTAAGTTTAGATGATAGAATTGCAAAAACATCTCTAACAGAGCAATTAGCAATATTATCTATCAAGCAACAATTAGCAAATGATGCACAACTAGCATACCAACAAACTCAGCAACTATTTGATAATTTGGTGCGTTCAAAACGAGAATTAGAATTAGCAGAAATTGCCTATAAGCAAGCACAATACGAACTAGAGGCACAATCAGCTAAAGTGCTAAAACAAAGGTTTTTATTGGAGCAGTATAAAATCTTAGCACCGTTTGATTTAAAAGTTATTAAAGTGCTAAACCCGCGTAATATTAGCAATAATTACCACTCTAAACCGTTGCTATTAGTTCAAATATTACAACAAAATAATACTAACTCTAAACAGTAATTACAGTCTAAATTTATAGTATTTTTGCTAGCCTACCTTGCTTTTACTTAATAAGTATTGTGCTAATAATGCTACAGGTCTACCTGTTGCACCTTTATTTTTACCAGTGTTCCAAGCGGTGCCAGCAATATCTAAATGTCCCCAATTTATATCCTTGGCAAATCTTGCTAAAAAACAACCAGCGGTTATACTACCTGCTTCTCTACCACCTATATTTGCCATATCAGCAAAATTACTAATTAGTAGTTCGTCGTATTCTTCATCTAGTGGCATTTGCCATATAGTATCATTTACTAACTTACCTGCTACTTTTAACTTATCAGCAAGTTGTTGATAATTAGTCATAAATCCAGTATGTTTTCTACCTAAGGCAATAATTACTGCACCAGTTAGCGTCGCAACATCAATTACTACTTGTGGCTTAAATTGTTTAGCATAACTAATAGCATCACATAATATCATTCTACCCTCAGCATCGGTATTTAAAATTTCTATAGTTTGTCCTGACATACTTTGGACTATATCACCGGGTTTTGATGCCTTAGAAGATGGCATATTTTCTACGCTGGGGGCTATTACTATTAAATTAATTTTAAGTTGCATTTGTAAAACAGCAAGCATAACTCCTAATACACTTGATGCACCACACATATCATATTTCATCTCATCCATATCAGCACTTGGCTTTATGGATATACCTCCACTATCAAATGTTACACCTTTGCCTATTAGCACTACTGGTTTAGCACTGGCATTATTATTATATTGTAATGTTATTAATTTTGGCTCTTCACATGAGCCCTTGGCTACTGATAATAGACTATTCATCCCAAGTTTTTGCATATCCTTTGTGTTTAATATTTCGCATTTTATATTGTATTTTTTAGCTATGTCTTGTGCTGTGTTTGCTAAATAACTAGGCGTGCAAATATTACTTGGTAGGTTTGCTAAATTTTTGCTTAATGTGGCTCCATTAGCAATGGCTAACCCATTATTTATACTATCTATATTTATGTTATTTTTTGTTGTTATACTAAATACTACTTGCTTTAGTTTTAATTTATTATCACTATCTTTTACATAAGGTTTATTAATTTTATATAAACTATTAACAATAGTATTAACACTATTTTGTAAGTCTTGGTTAATATCATTATTATTAGTCTTGGTATAAGGAATAAGCAGTGTGCTAATATTGTGTTTTTTAACCAATAAAATAGCATTAGTTAATGCTTTTAAATAATCTTTTATACTTGGTATTTTATTTTTGCCCAGTCCAACTATAATAACTGACTTTGCTAATATTCCATCTGGAAATGGCAAAAATAAAGTTGCGCCTAATTTATTGTCAAAACTAATTATATTTTTATACTTAGTCAATAAGCCTAACTTATCATCCATGCTACTAAACAATAAGACACAATCAGCCTTATAGTTTTTATAATCAGTTTTTGTTATACTAAATTTAATATTATTACTTATCATAGTTATTTAGATTGAGCTTTATGTATAATCTGATATATTATATAGAAAATTACCACTTTTATTATGAAATTATTTATTAGTTTATTACTTATAATTTTTGCTACTAATGTTTTTGCTACTAAAACTGAGGTAATTAATAGTTTATCTAAATACTTTAAAGATATTAGCGAAAAAAATATTAATCAAGCACCGCTTAGTAATTTATATGAGGTTATTATTGCTAATGATATTATATATATATCAAAAGATGGCAGGTATTTATTTAATGGGGATATTATTGACTTAAAAAATGGTATTAATTTAACAAAATTAAAAAAAACTACGCTAGCAAAAAAAGTTTTAAATTCTATTGATGATAGCGAAAAAATTATTTTTAAAGCTAAAAAAGAAAAATATGCTGTAGATGTTTTTACTGATGTTGATTGCCCATTTTGTAAAAGGCTACACGCCAATATGACAGAATACAATAAACTGGGCATTACCATTAAATATTTAGCTTCACCTTTGGCATCACTTCATCCTAAGGCCTTAGCAAGAATGGAGTCAATTTGGTGTGCTAAGGATAGAAAAAAAGCTATGGATGTTTATAAAAGAACCAATAAAATTATAGCCAAAAATTGTAAAAATAACCCTGTTAGAAAACAATTAGCCATAGCAGAAAGTTTAGGGGTTATAGGCACTCCTACTATCTTCCTAGCAGATGGTAGAAAAATTCCCGGATTTATAAGACCAAGGGTTTTATTAGCAGAATTACAAAAGATTAATTAACAATACTTAATTATTTTTACGGTATTTGTTACTTGTTTTATATGTTTTCTGGGTTTTTAAAAAACCATAATCAAAAAAATAATATTATAATAAATATGTAATAATATACTTGGAATAATGCTTTGATATCGTTGATAAAAAAAGCCAAATACCAATGATGGAATTAAAATAGCAGCTGCCATAATTGCTGAACTATTTAGTAAATGCAATAATGCAAATATTATACTAACTATTAAATTAGCAAAACTGATACCAATAATATTTATTACCAGTGGTTTATACTTTAATAGCATATTTTGCAAATAGCCTCTAAATACTATTTCTTCTAATATAGGATTTAGCAATATTATTAAAAAAATTGTCGTTAAGTTATGCGTTGTATTATTATTTATAGGGTTTATTAGTGATAAAAACAACCATAACAATAATGGTGCTAACAATACGCTTAACCAAAAGATATAATCAATAAGAATATTTTTAAGTAATATAATAAGTTTTTGCATTATAAAACTTAGATGTTAAACTTATCAGCACAGCCTATGTATGTTTTTGGGCTTAGTTTTAATAATTCTTTTTTAGCATTATCTGGTATAGAGAGATTTGTAATAAAATTTTTAATGCTTTCTTTGGTTATTTTTTGCCCTCTACTTAGTGCTTTTAGTTGCTCGTATGGGTTTTTTACTCCATAACGACGCATAATAGTTTGAATTGGCTCTGCTAAAATCTCCCAAGAATTATCTAACTCGTAATCTAGTTTTTTCTGGTTTATATCTAATTTACTAATACCGTTTAGTAAAGATTTATAAGCAATCAAACTATAAGCACAGCAAACACCCAAACTTCTTAAAACCGTTGAGTCGCTTAGGTCTCTTTGCAGTCTTGATACTGGTAGCTTAGCGGCAAAATGTCCAGCCATTGCATTGGCTAGCCCTAAGTTACCCTCAGCGTTTTCAAAGTCAATAGGATTAACCTTATGGGGCATAGTTGATGAGCCAACCTCTTTTGCTATAATTTTTTGTTTGAAATAACCAATTGATATATAACTCCAAATATCTCTACTAAAATCTATTAAAATAGTATTAAACCTTGATAATGTTTGAAAATATTCTGCTATATAATCGTGTGGCTCTATTTGAGTGCTAAATTCAGTGTAAATTAACCCTAGATTATTTATAAAATTTTTAGAAAATTTATGCCATTCTATCTCTGGATATGCAGATAAATGAGCATTAAAATTGCCAACAGCACCATTTAATTTAGCAATAATTTCAACGCTACTAAATTGTTTTAGTTGGCGTTTTAATCTATGAGATACATTTGCCATTTCCTTGCCCATTGTGCTAGGTGACGCATTCTGCCCATGAGTTTTACACAAAATAGCATTATGACGATATTTATTAGCTAAGCTATCAATCTGAGCTATTAACTTTGTCATATAACTTAGTAAGATATATCTAGCATCTTTTAGCATTAAGCCATAACTTAGATTATTAATATCTTCTGAGGTGCAAGCAAAATGAATAAACTCACTATTATTATTAATATTTTTGTTACTAGCAATTTTTTCTTTAATAAAATATTCTATTGCTTTTACATCGTGATTGGTTGTGGCTTCAATTTCTTTAACTTTAATAGCATCATCTATTGAAAAGTCATTTACAATAGTGTCTAAAAAATTATTATCTTGTTTATTAAATATGTCTATTTCTTTTATTTTAGTATTATTTGCCAGTGCCTTAAAATAACGAATTTCTACCAATATACGATATTTTATTAAACTAAATTCACTAAATACTACTGATAATTCTTCAACTTTATCAC
Organism: Gammaproteobacteria bacterium; assembly: GCA_965222825.1. Lineage (GTDB taxonomy): Bacteria > Pseudomonadota > Gammaproteobacteria > PS1 > Pseudothioglobaceae. Next base: position 575,699 of record OZ244964.1, read on the forward strand.
TATAACGACCATCAATTGGTGATATTGCCATTAACTTATTTGTGGTATTTATTGGGTTTTTACTCATTAGAAAATGTTAAAATTTATAATTATACTATTTTAATCAATAAATGCTAGAACATTACCTAAAACACAAACAAACAAGAGCCGAGCAAGGGCTACCACCATTGCCATTAAATGCCAAACAAACTAAGGAAGTAGTAGATATATTAACCAATAGTAGCGATGAATTTTGTTTGTCTTTATTAACCAACAGAGTTCCTCCTGGTGTTGATGAAGCATCTTATATTAAAGCATCATTTTTAAATAGCGTGGCACAAGGTAAAATAATAAGCAAGGGCATAAGTGCTAAGCAAGCTACATTTTTACTAGGCACAATGTTAGGTGGTTATAACATAAAGCCTCTTATTGATTTACTTGATAATGATAAAGTAGCACAAATAGCTTGCGAGGGTTTATCCAATACCCTATTAATTTATGAGTCCTATCAGGCAGTATTAGCAAAAGCAAAAACTAATAATTATGCCAAACAAATATTAGATAATTGGGCAAATGCTAATTGGTTTGTCAATAAAAAACCATTAGCCAAAATATTAAAATTAAGAGTTTTTAAAATTGATGGTGAAATAAATACCGATGATTTGTCGCCAGCTGTTAATGCTTGGTCTCGTTCTGATATTCCTTTGCATGCACAATCAATGTTAATTAATAAAACTCCTAATGCCTTAGAAGTTATTACTAAATTAAAAACCAAAGGCTTACCATTAGTATTTGTAGGCGATGTAGTAGGCACAGGCTCATCAAGGAAGTCTGCTATTAATTCGCTATTGTGGCACTTGGGTAATGATATAGATTATATTCCTAATAAACGCACAAATATAGTAATTTTAGGTGGGAAAATCGCACCAATATTTTTTAATACTGCACAAGACTCAGGTGCATTACCCATTGAATGCGATGTTAGTAAATTAACAACTGGTGATGAAATTCATATTTACCCATACCAAGGTAAAATTACTAACTCTAATGGTAGCACTATTAGCACATTTAAACTAACTCCTAACACCATAAGCGATGAAATAAGAGCAGGAGGCAGAATACCGCTAATAATAGGTAGAGGACTTAGCGATAAAACTAGAAAAGACTTAGGACTTGGGATTAGTAATGTTTTTTTACGCCCAAAAATAAAGAGCAATAAGTCTGGTTTCACCTTAGCACAAAAAATAGTAGGCAGAGCTTGTGGTGTTGAGGGTATTTTGCCACATACTTATTGTGAGCCATCTGTAACTACTGTTGGCTCACAAGATACAACAGGTGCTATGACTAGAGATGAGTTAAAAGAACTTGCTTGTTTAGGATTTTCTGCTGATTTAGTAATACAAAGTTTTTGTCATACTGCGGCTTATCCAAAACCAGTTGATATAGAACTACAACATAGCCTACCTGATTTTATGCACTCTCGTGGTGGAGTATCGCTAAAACCTGGTGATGGTATTATCCACTCTTGGCTTAATAGAATGCTATTACCTGATACTGTTGGCACAGGTGGTGATTCTCATACTAGGTTTCCTATTGGTATTAGTTTTCCCGCTGGCTCGGGCTTAGTAGCATTTGCTGCCTCATTAGGGGTATTGCCTCTTGATATGCCAGAATCGGTATTAGTGCGTTTTAGTGGTGAACTACAATACGGCATAACATTAAGAGATGTAGTAAATTCTATACCCTATGTGGCAATTAAAAAAGGCTTATTAAGTGTTGATAACAAAAATAAAAAAAATATTTTCTCTGGCAAAATTTTAGAAATAGAGGGGCTACCTAATTTAAAAATTGAGCAAGCATTTGAGCTAGCAGACGCATCAGCTGAACGCTCTGCTAATGGTTGTACTATAAAATTAAACGATTCTAGCATAATTGAGTATTTAAAGTCTAATATTGCTTTATTAGCTAATATGATAGCTATGGGGTATGAAGACAAAAATACCATTGAAAAACGCATAATTGCTATGCAAAAATGGCTAGATAATCCACAATTATTATCAGCAGATAGTAATTGTGCATATCATACTATTATTGATATTAACTTAGATGACATTAAAGAACCATTATTGGCTTGCCCTAATAACCCTGATGATATTAAACCATTATCAGAAGTAGCAGGTGATAAAATTGATGAGGTATTTGTAGGCTCTTGTATGTTAAATATCGGGCATTTTAGAGCACTAGCAAATATCTTAAAAGATAGCACTAATGTTGTTAGTAAACTTTGGATAGCACCACCTACTAAAATGGACGAGGCACAACTAAAACAAGAAGGTTATTACGAAATATTTAATAAACTAACTACTAATACTGAAATACCCGGTTGTTCTTTGTGTATGGGTAATCAAGCACGAGTCAATGATAATGCCAGAGTTGTTTCTACTTCAACTCGCAATTATCCTAATAGACTAGGCAATGGTGCTAGTGTTTATTTATCATCAGCTGAGTTGGCTGGTGTTGTTGCTAAGTTAGGCTATATACCTAGCATTGATGAATACCTTGAGAATATCAAAAATATTAAGCCTATATCTAGTAGTATTTATAAATATCTTAATTTTGATAAACTAGTAGAATATCAAAATAGTGTTATTGCCCTAGAAAATATATAATGCTATTTTTACTAAATAGTTGAATTTGCTGAAAAATATTATAAGTTTTAAGAAAAAACTAATTAGCAAGATAAATTAACTAAACAACAAATGCACAATACAAACTTTACAAAGCTAGACAACCTAAAAGCAAAACTAGATGCAAAACGCCCATTAGCAAAAACAGTGCTCAAAAATCTACAAGATGATTTGATTATTAAATGGACATTTAATTCTAATGCTATAGAGGGAAATACCCTAAGCCTAAAAGAAACAAAAATTGCCATAGAAGGAATTACTGTTGGCGGTAAAAGTTTGCGAGAGCATTTTGAAGCTATTAACCATAAAGATGCTATTTTATTTATTTATGATTTGGTGCAAAAAAATCAGCCTTTAAGCGAGTTAGATATTAAAGCAATACATTCTTTGATACTAAAAAACATAGAGCAAGATAATGCGGGTAAATATAGAAATACTAATGTTTTTATTAGTGGGGCAGAACACAAACCACCACAAGCACTAAAAGTGCCAATTTTGATGCAAGAATTTATTCAAAACCATCAAGAATTAGCAAAAAATACTCATCCCGTTGAACTTTGTGCACTAGCACATATTAATTTTGCGGGTATTCATCCATTTATAGATGGCAACGGACGAGCAGCTAGGATTATTACGAATCTTGAACTGATAAAAAAAGGGTTTCTTCCCATAATTATAAATGTTACAGACAGGCTTGAATATTATAAGGCCTTAGATATAGCTCATACCAAAAAAGACTACAAGCCATTTATGAAGTTAATGTTCAAAGTGGTTGAGCAAAGTTTTGAGCCTTATTTTTTTGTATTAAACTTATAAAAAATCAACAAAATAATGGAGTCTCTGATTATCCCTAATAAAATTATGTAAGGCTTTCAAGAGTGTTTGTTCAAGGCATTGTTTTGCAGTGCTACTTGTTGCTAAGCAAAGTATATTTATTTTTTATAAAGTATAATATTGTTATGTTAAAAACAAAATTATGCGATATAAAATTAAATAGTCCTATAATTTTATTATCTGGTTGTGTTGGTTTTGGACAAGAATATACTAGAGTTGCTGGGTTTTCTAATTATGATGTTGGGGCAGTGTGTTTAAAAGGCACTACCTTAGAGCCTAGATTGGGTAATAAAGCACATCGTTTGGCTGAAACCCCTAGTGGTTTGATTAATGCCATAGGTTTGCAAAATCCCGGTACTGATGCAGTAATTAGAGATATTTTGCCCAAATTACCTAAACAAGAAACTAAATTTATCATAAATATATCAGGCTCTACAGTAGAGGAATATGGCAAAATAGCTAGTCGTTTTGATGATACTGATATTGATGCTATTGAAATAAATATATCATGCCCTAATATAAAAGAAGGTGGAATTGCTTTTGGTAATGACCCTGATATGTCAGCCAGAGTGGTAGAGATATGTCGTAAAAATACCACAAAACCACTAATAACTAAACTATCGCCAAATCAAACAGATATTGCTAACTCTGCTAAAAGGTGTATTGAAGCAGGAACAGACTCTTTAGCAGTAATTAATACTATTACCGCTATGGCTATTGATATAGAAAAACGCCAACCTATTATTGCTAATAATCAGGGCGGCTTATCTGGTCCTGCTATTAAACCTATTGCTTTATTAAAAGTGCACGAAGTTTATCAAGAGGCAAAAAAACACAATATATCTATTATAGGGCAAGGCGGTATTACTACTGTTAATGATGCCTTAGAATTTATAATAGCTGGTGCTGATTTTGTTGGTATTGGCACGGCCTTATTTTACCAACCTTTGCTGTGTAAGGAAATAAATACTGGTATTAGCGACTATCTAATACAACACAATATGAACAATGTCCAAGACTTAGTAGGCACTCTAATGTTAAAAATATGACCAAATATAATCCAAAACAAATAGAGCTAGCAGCACAACAGTATTGGCAAAACAATAAATCTTTTCAAGTAGTAGAAGACAATAGCAAAGAAAAATTTTATTGTCTATCTATGTTTCCATACCCTAGTGGAGCACTTCATATGGGGCATGTGCGAAATTATAGTATTGGTGATGCCATTGCCAGATACCAAAAAATGCAAGGTAAAAATGTCTTACAACCAATAGGCTGGGATGCTTTTGGGCTACCAGCTGAAAACGCTGCTATTGCTAATAAAACTGCACCTGATAGTTGGACTAAACATAATATATCTTATATGAGAAAACAACTCCAAGAGCTAGGTTTTGGCTATGATTGGAGCAGAGAAATTACTACTTGCGATGTTAGTTATTATCGCTGGGAGCAATTATTATTTACTAAATTATTTGCTAAGGGCTTGGTTTATAAAAAGAAATCCATAGTTAATTGGGACCCTATAGATAAGACAGTTTTGGCAAATGAGCAAGTAATAGAAGGTAGAGGTTGGCGTTCAGGGGCATTAGTTGAGAGAAAGGAAATTAAACAATGGTTTATGAAAATAACCGATTATGCACCACAGTTATTAAAGCAATTAAATAATTTAACCAATTGGCCTAGTTCTGTTAAAACTATGCAGGAAAACTGGATTGGTAAATCTAGGGGCGTAAAAATAATCTTTGATTGTGAATATTTACCAATAGAGGTTTTTACAACTAGGATTGATACATTAATGGGTGCTAGTTATGTTGCTATTGCTAGTGAGCATAAAATAGCCAAAATAGTAGCAAAAGATAACAAAGAGGTTGCAGAATTTATCAAAGAATGTCGCAATATAACAACCGATGAAGCCACCATAGAAAAAATTGCAAAAAAAGGTGTTAATACTGGTAAGTTTTGCATCCATCCTATAACTTATGAAAAGATTCCAATATGGGTGGCAAACTTCGTGCTAATTGGTTATGGCACAGGTGCAGTAATGAGTGTGCCAGCACACGATGTGCGTGATTATGAATTTGCTAAAAAATATAATCTAGCAATAAAACCAGTTATAAAACCCAAAGATAGCAAATTAGATATAACAAATAATGCTTGGTGCGAAAAAGGTATATTATTTAATTCTACTAAATACAACGGCTTAAATTTTTCAGGTGCATTTAAGGCAATAAGTGATGACTTAATTGCAAAAAACAAAGGCGAAATTATTACTAATTACCGTCTAAGGGATTGGGGTATATCAAGACAAAGATACTGGGGATGTCCAATTCCAATAATTCAATGCCAAGATTGTGGTGATGTTGCTGTTGATGAAAAAGATCTACCTGTTAAATTACCAAAAGCTACTACACTATTAAATACTAAATCACCACTTATTGATAATAAGGATTTTAACAATACCAAATGCCCTAAATGTGGCAAACATGCCAAACGAGAAACCGATACCTTTGATACTTTTTTTGAGTCATCTTGGTATTTCACTAGATATACCTGTGCTGATAATAATAAGCAAATGTTAGACAATAGAGCTAAATATTGGTTGCCAGTTGATCAATATATAGGTGGTATTGAACACGCTATATTGCATTTACTATACGCAAGATTTTTTAATAAATTATTAAAAGATGAGGGTTTAATAGATAATGATGAGCCTTTTGATAGACTATTAACTCAAGGTATGGTGCTAAAAGATGGCACAAAAATGTCTAAATCTAAGGGTAATATTGTAGATCCTAAGCAAATAATTGATAAATACGGTGCTGATGCTGTGCGTTTATTTATTTTATTTGCATCTCCTCCTACCCAAGACTTAGAATGGTCTGAGACTGGGTTAATTGGCTGTTATCGTTTTATGAATCGCCTTTATAAACTAAGTATAGATATTATATCCTTATTAAATAGTGATATAAATAGTAATAATTTAGCCAAACTAGCACTAAACAATGAACAAAAAAATATCCGCAGAGAAGCCCATATGACATTACAAAAAGTATCAGATGATTTGGGCAGAAGAAACTCATTTAATACTGCTATTGCAAGTATTATGGCACTTAGTAATATTTTAGTTAAATTTAGAAAAACTTCAAATACCGACTTAGCAGTGCGAAAAGAAGCATTAGAAATTATGCTAATATGTTTAGCACCTATTGTGCCTCATATTTGCCATCATTTGTGGTTTAAACTAGGCAATAAACAAGCAATAGTAAATACTAATTGGTATAAACTTGATGAGTCTGCACTAATAACTGATAATGTAGAGGTTATTATCCAAGTAAATGGTAAATTACGAGCTAAATTAAATATTAGTAATAATATAGAAGATAAAGAATTAGAGCAGTTAGCACTTAGTAATCAAAATGTTAAAAGCTTCACAGAAGGTAAAACTGTAATAAAGATTATTATAATTGCCAATAAATTAGTTAATATAGTAGCAAAATAAAAAAATAGCATCCTTTATAGATGCTATTTTATGTGTGTTATAAGAATGTTACTTCCAAGTATCGGCTTCACCAGTTAATTCTTCAATAGATACATAGCCGTCTCTATTTGCATCCATTTTCATTAGTTTGTATCTCATACTACCTGGAATTTCACTCATAGAAAGTTTACCGTCTCTATTTAAGTCAAATTTAGACATAAAATGGCTATAATCTTCTTGAGATAATAACTCATCTCTACTAAGCATATGGTCTTTATTTTTGTCCATAGATATTATTTTCATCATACCCATAGTAACCTCCTCCATGCTTATTAAACCATCTGAATTTTCATCAAATATAGAAAACAAGTCTCTTTCCCCTGATATATCATCAGCAGCATTGACATAAGAAATAGACAAAGAGAGAGCCAAAGCAACTCCAATTTTTACTAAATTATTCATATAATCTCCATTTAATTAAAAAATAAGGTTAACACCTTGTGCTAATTTTAACAACTATTTATAAATAATGCAACTAATATTTATAATATTGCTATAATCATACCTATACTTATTATTCATAAAAGATGTTTTATGACAAAAAATTATAGTGTAGCGATTATTGGTGCTGGAGTTACAGGCACATCATTAGCGTATTTACTCAGTAAATATACTAAATTAAATGATATAGTTGTATTAGATAAATATCAAAGTATCGCCTCTGTTAATTCTAATTCTAAATACAACTCACAAACCCTGCACTGTGGCGATATAGAAACTAATTACACTTTGGAAAAAGCTAGGCAAGTATTAAAATCGGCAAATTTGGTTAAAACTTATGCTCTGGCACAAAATAATAGCAAAGATATAATTTATAAGTCTAGTAAATTATTACTAGGTGTTGGCGATGATGAAGTTAGTAAAATTGAGTCTAGATATGAGTTATTTAAAGATAGTTTTGAGTATATGAGTCTAATGTCAGCACAGGATATTGCTAAAATAGAGCCAAATATTACCAAAGATAGAGCAGACAAAATAGTTGCTATGGGTGTTGCTAGTGATTATTGTGCTGTTGATTTTGGTAATTTGAGTAAATCTTTTATTGATAATGCTATTAAATACAACAAAGATATTACCCTAAAACTAGATACTAAACTAATAAAAATTACTCGTCAAAATAATGATTACCAATTAAGTATAAAAACTAATAATACCAAAGAGTTAATTAATGCCCGATTTGTAGTTTTTGCAACTGGTGCTTATAGCCTAACCTATGCTAAAAAAATGGGCTATGGACTAAATTATGGCTTATTATCAGTAGCAGGTAGCTTTTATTTTAGCAAAGAAGCATTAAATGGTAAGGTTTATACTGTTCAAAATGACAAACTTCCTTTTGCTGCTGTTCATGGCGACCCTGATGTTAATGTTGCTTCACAAACTAGATTTGGACCTACTGCTTTAATACTGCCCCAATTAGAAAGATATAAACATAATACTTATTTGGATTATATAAAGGTTACAGGCTTTGATAAAAATGTTTTAGTGGCATTATATAAATTAATAAAAGACAAGGATATTCGTAATTATATTTTGGTTAATTTTGCCTATGAGATACCAAATATTGGTAAAAAATTATTCTTGCGTGAAGTGCAAAAAATTATCCCTTCATTAAGAGCTCAAGACTTACGATACGCCAAAGGCTTTGGCGGTCTAAGACCACAAATAATTGACAAAGACAAACAACAACTAATATTAGGCGAAGCACATATTGATACTGACGAAGGCTTAATTTTTAACATCACTCCATCGCCAGGTGCTTCTACTTGCTTACAAAATTCTCTAAGAGATAGTCAAAAAATCTGTCAATATTTTGATATGGATTTTTCCCAAGATGAGTTTAATAAAGATTTTGACATTTAATAATAAGAGAGCAGATAGTAAATAAAACAAGTAATCCCACACATCCGATTTGTAGTATGCACCAATTACAAGTAGAACTTAACTTTTTACTAAACTAGCAACAAATACCACAAAAATAATTATAAACCACAAAAAACCAAAGTATAATAAAAACTAGAAAATAGTTTAATTTTACTCTGACCCCAATTATTCTTCCATCTCTGTTTTGCCTAACTTAGTAGGATGGCATTTATTATTAAATATTATGTAGCGTTTAATCCAATTTAGGTAACTCTGCTCAGTTCTTAGTGAATAATCCAATCGCCTAAGTCGTGCAGAGACTAAATTTAAAAAGGCAGAGTTAACTTTTATATTTTAAATAATATAGGATGTATAATTATTTATAATTAATAATAAATACTTATTATACAATATATTTAATTATTTTATAAAGACTAAATTATATTTCTAAACATAAAATAAATATTTTACATATATCCGCATTTTATGGTATATTAGGGTGTATACTAATAGTTAGGTGGCAACCCTCACACTTTTCTATTATTTCTTTAACGGAAGGTTTGGGAGAAAAAAAGTGAAAAATATAAAATTAATAGTTATTTTTATTGCCATAAATTTTGCAATGGCTAACACGGTTCAAGCACAAAGTTGTCGCTCTGATGGTTTTAATTGTAATTAAAGATTATTTTTTGATAATTATGGAGGTTTATTATGAGTTGTAGAGTTGGGATGACTACTGATATAAACAGTAGAAGAAGACATTAGGAAAGTAAACATAGTGATTTATATGGCTGGGAAATATTAGGAACATATAATACTAAAACAGAAGCACAAATATCAGAAGAAAACTTTGCAAATCAGTATAATTGCATTTCTCATCCTGGTGGAGATGGTAATGAATATACTACTTGGCATGTATATAAGTTTAGTTATTAAAAAAAATCCTAACTAATCACTCAAGTGCCGTTTAACTGCCTCTGTTATGCCCTAAAAAACCACATATATAGTAAAAATGTCATTTCAAACACCTATAACAATTGCCGAAGCAGTAGATAATGTTCATAGCAGTAGGTTTTTATTGCCTGCAATTCAGAGGGAGTTTGTTTGGTCAAACTCTAAAATAGAGTGGCTATTTGATTCACTAATGCGGAATTACCCCATTAGTTCTTTTCTTTTTTGGAATGTTGAAGGGGCGACCGTAAATGGTTATAGATTTTATAAGTTTATCAATGAATATAGAGAACGATATAAAACCCATAATGAAGAGATGTCAACAGAAGGTATTAGTTCATTTAGTGCAATTCTTGATGGACAACAACGCTTAACATCTCTTTACCTTGGATTAAAAGGGAGTTACGCATTTAAAGAATATCGCAGGAAATGGGAAGATAGCGAATGGAGTATTCCGACAAGAAGATTATATATTAACTTTCAAAATAAACTAACTGAACAAGAGGATGGCAGGATTTATGAATTTAGTTTTTTAAAAGATTCCGACACCAATCAAGAAGATATTTATCAAAATAAATGGTTTCGAATTAGCAAGATATTGGGACTAAAAAACATCTCAACATTTAATAATTATGTTACAACTAATGCATTATCTACATTTTCAATTGATATTTTAGCAAGACTTCAAGAAGTTATTCATTCCGATAGAATTATCAATTATTTTTTAGAAAAAGAACAAGACTTAGATAAGGCATTAAATATTTTTATAAGAATTAATAGTGGTGGCGAGCCACTAAATTTTTCAGATTTATTAATGTCCATTGCTGTGGCAAATTGGACAGAAAAAGACGCAAGAAAAGAAATACATAGACTTGTTGATAGTATCAGAGATAAAGGATTTTCAATCTCTAAAGATATAGTTTTAAAAACATTTTTATTCCTTTATAGTAAAGATATAAAATTTAGAGTGACTAATTTTTCAAGAGAAAATGCAAAAGAGTTTGAAACTGAATGGGAAACCATTAGAAATTCTATTTTATCTGCCTTTGATTTAGTAAAAAGTTATGGATTTACTAATTCCACATTAACATCTAAAAATGCAATTATTCCAATAGTATATTATTTATATCATAAAAAAATTTACAAAGATTATTCAACAAAAACTAAATTCAAAGAAGAAAGAGAAAGCATAAAAAAATGGCTACATATAGTTTTAATTAAAAAAATATTTGGCGGGCAAGCAGATTCAATACTAACTCAAATTAGAAAATCATTTACATCAGATTTTAAAAACATAAAAATAAAACCTGAATTATCTGAATTTCCAGTTAAAGATATTTTTAATAATATCAAGAGGGACACAACTATTGGTGATGAATTTATTGAAGAGTTATTGTATTCGCAAAAAGATGACCAATATACTTTTTCTATATTATCGTTACTGTATCCAAATCTTGATTATAGAAATAACGATTTTCATAAAGACCATATTCATCCTGAAACCAAATATGACAATCTTTCAGATGAGCTTAAAGAAAAATACGGATGGTGGACTTATAATTCAATTCATAATCTTCAAATGTTAGATGCTAATGAAAATATGTCAAAGAATGCTAAGGATTTAAAAGATTGGGTTGAAGAGCAAACAAAAACTATAGAAAAAAATGCTTTTTTAGAAAAGCATTTAATCCCAGTTGTTGAATTAGACTTAGATAATTTTGAACAATACATAGAGAAAAGAAAATTAATTTTAACAAAAAAACTAATGGAAATATTAAACTAAAGGCATAACAAATCATTCCACCTGACCGCTAACGCGGCAGATGAGTTTTAATGTTAGGTATTTCTATCGTGGACTTTGGAAAATGTAAAAAGTATGGCAATCAAGTTAGTTTCTTGAGTTTGAAAAAGGGTTTGTGTTCTCAATGTAGAGTAGCTAATTATCAGAAAAATATTGATAACTTTTTATCTGAACAGCCTTTTATTTTTAAAGATAATAAATCTGCTTTTGAATATGCTTGTAAATTTAAAGATTGCACTATTTATGAAGGTGCACATATTCCTGCATTAGTTATAGACTCTGATAAAGATAATGAAAAAGTAGCATTAAAAGTTGCATCTGATGATGGAGGATTTTTAACTTTAGCTCGTCCAATTACTAAAGAACATAACATTCAAAATGGTGATTTTGTGGCATGGACAGCAGTAAAATATACAAAAGGATTAGTCAGTTTAGCGAATGAAAAAGGATTAGCATTAGACCCAAGAATAGGATGGTTTGGTGTAATTAGTGGCATATTAACACCAAGATTAACCAACAAAGGTTGGACGAGTGAAGTACTTTGGATTGACCCCAATAAGCCATTACCATCTTTATAAATGCTATAATAACATTATGAGAGAAAAAATTGCCGATTATTTACTTGATATTTCTAAACTTGTTTTTGCTGGTGTTGTTTAAGTGCAATCTTGCAAGTGGAGGGTATATCTAAGTCAGCAGTTTTATTTTCTGGTATTAGTGCAACAGTAATTTTTGCTTTAATTGGCTTTATATTAGCGGGGAAATAGTGGAAGCATTTATCTTATTTACTACAATGTCTGTTTTTGGCTTAATAGCCTTAGCGGGTATTTTGTGGTATCAGCATAAACATAAAAAACATACCTAACTAACCACTCAAGAGGGACTGGGGAACCACATTCCAGCCCCTTAGTTTGGATGTTAGAGCCCGCTCTACGAGCGGACTCTAACAGAGGCAGTTAAACATTTGAACGCTCAGGGCTCGCAGAGCGAGTCCTAACTATCGTTCAAACGGACACCTTGCTACGCAAGGCGACCGCCTTCGTTAAGTTTAGCAACAAAGTCTAGCGACTTCTGCTAAACTACAACTCATATGCCGTTTAACTGCCTCTGTTAGGTTGCTCAAATGGTAGAATGGATATTAACAGTTTTCGCATGGGTTTTATTTTTAATTTGGATAATAGTTAATAAGATTTTCATTAAAAAAAGTAATAATCATAAATCATATGAATATAGTTATGACAAAGGAGAATACATGCCTAGTAATAATATAAGTGAAACTAGCAAAAAACTAATGATAATGAAAGACAAGTGGGAGAAGTTAGGTATAACCCCCTATTTTTCAGAAGTTCATAATTTTTCAAATGAGAAATTTAACAGCAAAGCACCAGATTTATGTAAGCATTATGATTATTGTATAGATAAAAATATACAAGGTGAAAACATACAAACATTAAAAAGATGTTTAAAAGTTGCTGAATTATATAGTGATGGATTGGGCATTAATGAGGCTATAAAACAGTCATGGTTAGAATATCCTGTATTAAGAACCTAACTAATCACTCCAGCGGACGGGCAAAACCTGCCGCCCCTGAATTTTGATGTTAGGCACTTTTACTGTTATTAAAAATTATAGCTAGATTTTTTTTGCTATTGCATAACTTTAATGAATAATATAAAACTAGTCAATAAACAACAAAATAATAAACGCAAAAAAACCGCATTAATGTTTACCTTGCCATTAGTTGCGAGTTTATTATTATTTTTCATAACCCCAATAACTTATATACTATACAAAGGTTTTTATAATGATGATGTAGTTAGCGTTTTACCAAGAACTATAAAAAGTTTATCAACTTGGGACTATAAAAATAGCACTACACCTGATGAAAAAAGTTATATATATTTAATTATTGAGTTGCAATCCTTAGCTAAACATAGATTAACAGGCAAGCTAACAAAACAACTAAATAGAATAGTGCCTAATTCTAGCAGAGCAGTTAAAAGAGCTGTTCGTAAAATAGCTAAAACAAATATAGCAGATATTAAAAATTATAAGCAATTTTTAATAGCTGTTGATCCAATATGGGCAAAAGCTGATATTTGGAGAGGAATTAAACATTATAGCAGTAGTTTTAGATTAGATAATTATGCTAATGCCTTAGATTATAAGGTTAATATTAATGGCGGTTATAGTAAAAATCCAGTTCAAGAACGCTCTTATGTGCCAATTTTAATACGCACTCTATGGATTGCATCGCTAATTACTATTTTATGTTTTTTACTCGCTTATCCTGTGGCGTATTTTATTGCTCATCAAACAACAAAAGTAGCAAATATATTATTATTATTTGTTTTATTGCCGTTTTGGACTTCATTTTTGGTGCGTATAACTTCGTGGATAGCTATTTTACAAACCAATGGCGTGATTAATAATTTACTAAGTTATTTGGATATAATAAATAAACCGCTAGATATTTTATACAATCAGTTTGCAACTGTAATTGCTATGGTGCATATTTTATTACCATTTATGATTTTACCGCTTTATAGCGTTATGAAAGGTATAGACGGCACATATATAAAAGCATCAAAATCATTAGGTGCCAACAATATAGAATCTTTTTTAAGGATTTATTTACCACTTAGTTTACCCGGTGCTGCTGCTGGAGGATTACTGGTGTTTATTATTTCATTAGGTTATTATGTAACTCCAGCATTATTAGGCGGCATAGACGGACAACTAATTAGTAATATTATAGCATTTCATATGAGTAAAACTGGTAACTGGGGTTTAGCAGCAGCACTAAGTGGTATTTTATTTATTGTAGTGGTATTTTTATACATTATTTACGATAAGTTAGTAGGCATTAAGCACTTAAAATTATAATGAAACAATTACCGTTAAAAATTATAGTGGCAATGGTATTATTTTTTTTAGTATTTCCCATACTAATTATTGTGCCATTATCTTTTAATGCTGAGCCATTTTTTAGTTTTACCTATGGTATGTTGCACCTAGAACCTGAGGCTTATTCGTTAAAATGGTATCAAAATTTCTTAGTTGATGAAAAATGGCAGTTTGCTATTAAAAATAGTTTTTATTTTGCTATTAGTTCGGCAATATTAGCAACTATATTAGGCACATTAGCTGCTATTGGTTTATCATCAAAATATATGCCATATCGCCAAACAATAATGACCATAGCCATATCTCCTATGGTGGTGCCACTAATTATTATAGCCTCGGGTATGTATTTTTTCTATTCAGTAATTGATATTGTTGGCTCAAACTTTGCAATTATAATTGCTCATACTATGTTAGGTGTGCCATTTGTAGTAATTACAGTTAGTGCTACCTTAGCAGGTTTTGATAGAGACTTATTAAAAGCATCCGCAAGTTTGGGTGCTAATCCAATCATTAGTTTTTTTAAAATTACTTTGCCAATTATTAGACCAGGGGTTATATCAGGAGCATTATTTGCTTTTATTACTTCTTTTGATGAGGTGGTAATTGTGCTATTTATGGCCACAGTAGAGCAAAGAACCATACCTAAGCAAATGTTCTCAGGACTAAGAGAAGAAATAAACCCAACCATACTAGCTGTTGCCACATTATTACTATTAGTATCTGTATTGCTATTATTTATTATTGAGTATTTAAGGCGTAAGTCGCTAAACACAGCAAACCCTTAAAAAAACAACCGCCCACAAATCCGATTTGTGGGTATTGACTGAAAGAATTAAGTAAAATATCAAAAATTATCTTTTATCTATACTTATGACAAAATTAAAACATAATTGGACTACTGATGAAATTAAAGAATTATTTAACTTACCATTTAATGAATTATTATTTCAATCCCATAGCATTCATAAAAAATCTTTTCTAGGTAATAAAGTCCAAATTAGCTCATTATTAAGTATTAAAACTGGTGCTTGTCCTGAGGATTGTAAATATTGTTCACAAAGCGCTAAATACAATACTAATTTAAAACGAGAAAAGCTAATGCCGCTAGCCAAAGTTATAGAAAATGCTCAACAAGCAAAAGCAAATGGAGCACAAAGGTTTTGTATGGGTGCTGCTTGGCGTAATCCTACTGATAAAAATCTAGATAAAGTAATTGCTATGATTAGTGCTGTAAAAGATATAGGTTTAGAAACATGTGTTACCTTAGGTATGCTAAGAGATACTCAGGCTATTAGACTAAAAGAAGCTGGACTTGATTATTATAATCACAATATTGATACATCCAAAGAATACTATAATAAGGTAATAACTACTAGAGATTTTAGCGATAGATTAAATACCTTAGAAACAGTTAGAAATGCGGGTATAAGCGTTTGTAGTGGCGGTATTTTAGGTATGGGTGAAAGTAGAGACGATAGAGCATCTATGTTGCAATCTTTGGCGAATTTACCCAAGCATCCAGAAAGTGTGCCAATTAATGCCTTAGTTAGCATAGAAGGCACACCACTTGCAAATGCTAAAAAAATATCAGATATTGAGTTTGTAAAGGTTATTGCTGTTGCAAGAATTTTAATGCCAAAATCGGTAGTAAGATTATCAGCAGGTCGTTTAGAAATGAGTGATAGTATGCAGGCATTGTGTTTTTTTGCTGGGGCTAATTCTTGTTTTTATGGAGAGCAATTACTTACTACTGATAATCCAACTATTAACGAAGATAAAAAATTATTTAGCGAACTAGGTATTAAATAAGGCTCTAATCAACATTAAAGCAGGACTCACAAAACCTGATTTATGATATGCTCTTACTTGAAAATCGGAGTTTTATATTTATTTAATTGTCCCTAACCTTGAAAACTTAAATGATTTATCATAGTGCATCCAAATAAAAAATGCCTTACCCAAAATAAACTCTTCAGGCACAAAACCCCAAAATCTACTATCAGCACTTCTTGACCTATTATCGCCCATCACAAAATAATAACCCTTGGGTATTTTTGTTACAAACTTAGCACTACATTTTTGTGCTTGTGGATGTGCTTCCAAATATGGATATTCTTCTAATTGTTCTTGAATATTGCTAGGACATTTAGCAAAAAATTTACTTGCTTGATTTGGATGCAATAAAATTTGGTATTCTACATTGTCTAATTTAGTAGTTTTATGTTTAAACCCAGTCATATCAGCGCCTGATTCTATGCCTTGATAATTGGCTAAGTTTTGGTATTTAACCTCTTTGTTATTAACTATTAGTTTATCATTTTTATAACTAATTTTATCCCCAGGCGTGCCAATGACTCTTTTAATATAATCTAAGCCTTTTTTATCCTTATTTTTCTCATAATTAGGGTATCTAAATACTAAAATATCACCGTATTTTGGCTCGCTTATTGGGATTATTTTAGTATTAATAACAGGTAATCTAATGCCATAGATAAATTTATTAACTAAAATAAAATCTCCAGTAAATAAAGTAGGCATCATAGAGTTTGATGGTATTTGAAATGGCTCAGCAAGAAAACTTCTTAATACTAGCACCAATAATATTACTGGATAAAAAGATATTGACCACTGAATAATTTTTGGTTTATTGCTTATATTTTCTTGTTTGTGGGTTTTTAAAAATAATAAAAAATAAATTATTGATTGAAGTTTACTATTAGCATTAGTTTGTTTATTATTATTGTTGTTTTTATTATCTTTGCTATTTGATTTTTTACTATTGATTTTATGCCCCAGAACAATTACCAGAGCAATAAATAATAACAGGGTTAGTATGGTAGGAACATCCCAGGCAATAAATGAGTACATAATTGAGTAAAATGAAGTCAATTATACTAGGACTTAGTGTAGTTACCCATATAAATTAATTGATAAGACGGGTCTCTTAATTTTGTAATGAGTTAAAGCATTAGTTATTTTTTGGTAAAATAGTTATTTTTACTAGTGTTTTAATTATGGCAGACATAGAATACAATGCTGAATTAATAAGTGGTATTAAAGCCTTTGATACTAAGAATTTTGCCCTAGCTTATCAATTATTATCGCAATTTATTACAAGTGGTAATCCTGATGCTTTATTTAGAATTGGTATGATGCAAATGAATGGCTTGGGTATGGTTGCAAATAAGAGTTTAGGGTTTAAAAATTTAAAATTAGCTACAGAGGCCGGGCATTCTGTTGCTAATCATATGCTTGGTGTTGCCTATTTAGAGGGCGAAGGTGTTGAAAGAGATGTCCAAAAAGCCATATTATATTTTGAAAAAGCAGCAGAATTTAATTTGGCTGGCGCTATGTTTGTATTATCTAGTATTTATGAAGACGGCAAACAAGTCCCTAAAGACTTAGACAAAGCAAAATACTGGATTGAAAAAGCAAATTTAGTATGAGTAATCCCATAAGTCGTTTTGCTCCATCACCTACTGGTTATTTACATATTGGCGGTGCTAGAACAGCTTTATTTGCGTATTTGTATGCTAAAAAACTAGGCGGTAAATTTAAACTTCGCATTGAAGATACAGATCTAAATCGTTCAACAAAAGAATCCATAAAAACTATCTTAGAAGCTATGAAGTGGTTGGGGTTAGATTATGATAGCGATATTGTATATCAAACTAAAAACTTAACAAGACACAAACAAATAATAAATAAATTATTAACACAAGACGATGCTTATTATTGTCAATGCACACAAAAAAGACTAAATAAGTTACGAGAAAAATTAAAAATTGATGGTAAAAAGGCTAAATATGATGGTAAATGTCGCGATAAGGGGCTTAAATGTGGAGTTGTTAGATTTAAAAATCCAGTAGCTGGTAGCGTAGTTATTAATGACTTAATAAAGGGTGATATTATTATTAATAATAGCGAGTTAGATGATTTAATAATAGCAAGAAGTGATGGCTCGCCAACTTATAATCTATCTGTGGTAGTAGATGATATTGATATGGGTGTTAGTATAGTTATTCGTGGTAATGACCATATAAATAATACCCCTAGACAAATAAATTTATACAACGCCTTAGGGGCTAAAAAGCCAAACTTTGCCCACCTACCAATGATACTAAACGAAAATGGCACTAGATTATCAAAACGCTATGGAGCAATGAGTGTAATGCAATACAAAGAAGATGGTTTTTTGCCTGATGCTTTGTTGAATTATATACTAAGATTAGGTTTTTCTTACGGTGATAAAGAAATTTTCTCTCAAAAAGAAATGTTAGAATTATTTGAATTAGCAAGGATTAATAAGTCTCCAGCAAATTTTGATAACAATAAATTATTGTGGCTAAATCAACAATATATAAAAAATACTAGTAATAAGAATATTTTTAAACATTTAAAATATCATCTTCATAAAAATAGTATAAATTATCATAATGGCATTGATATTCTTAGTGTTATTGGAATATTGAAACTAAGAGTAAAAACCTTAGTTGAAATGACTAAACAATGTAAAATGTTTTATCAAAATATTGATAAATACGACGAAAAAATAGCAAAAAAACAACTAAATAGTAAAACTAAACCAGTATTAGAATTATTATTAGTAAAATTAGCTAATTTAGATATTTGGACAAGTGAGGTAATTCATCAAGTAATAAGTGATATTTGTGTTGAATTAAATATAGGTTTTGGCAAAGTAGGTCAGCCGTTTAGACTTGCCCTAAGTGGTAATGGTATATCGCCTAGTATTGATATTACTGCTGAGTTTGTGGGCAGAGAACAAACAATTATCCGCTTAAAAAATGCCATAGATTATATTAAAAAATTATAGTGATTTTCGCATATCATAAAAATTCTGATAATAAAGTTTTAACTGTTAATGGCGAATTATTCAGACATTTATTTTTAGCAAGACGCCATAAGTTATATCAACTAATAAAAGTATCAAAATTAGATAATAAACTTTTTAGTTATAAAATAACAAAGATTACTAAAAAACAAGCTGAATTAAGCTATGTTAAAAAAGAGCTAGTTAGTCATAGTAATAAATATTTACACATAGGCTGGTGTGTAGTTGAGAATAGTATTATCAAAAATACCTTAGCTAGTCTTAACCAATTAGGCGTTAGTAAAATTAGTTTTATAAAATCGACTAGAAGTCAAAATTTTAGTTTAGATTTAACTAAATTTAATAAAATTTTAATAAACTCATCACAACAATGTGGTAGGCTAGACTTAATGGAGCTTGATGCACTAGATAGTCTTGATAGTTTTTTAGCTAATAACCCAGATAGTGTATTGTTGAATTTTAATGCTAAAAATATCAATAATTATAATAACAATATAACCACAATAATAATAGGTGCAGAAGGTGGTTTAACAAGCGATGAAGTGGCGTTATTTACTAAAGAAAAAATAGTGTCACTAAATTGTAGTTACATCTTAAAAAGTGAAAATGCAGTTTTAGCTGTTGCTGCAAAAATTTTGCTATAAAGACTTAAATATGTATATTAAAAATATTACACTTGTAAAAAAACAAGCTAAGAACTTAGTAGTCAATTATAGTTTGCTATATTTTTAGCGGCATTGATTAATGCCATTGCTTTTTGCATAGTTTCTTGCCATTCTGACTCTGGATTAGAGTCATATACAATGCCTGCACCAGCTTGGATAAATAGTTTATTATTTTTTATTATTGCTGTTCTAATAGCAATAGCTAAATCCATTCTATTAGACCACGATAGATAACCTATAGCACCCGAGTAAACCCCTCTTTTTATTGGCTCTAACTCAGCTATAATTTCCATAGCTCTAATCTTAGGTGCCCCGCTTAGCGTTCCTGCTGGAAATGTTGCTTTTAAAACATCTAATAATGATATATTATCTTCTAACTCGCAGACAACATTAGATACAATATGCATAACATGGGAATATTTTTCTATAGACATTTTATCTGTTAGTTTAACACTAGCAGGCTTGGCAATTCTGCCTAAGTCATTTCTACCTAAGTCTATTAGCATTAAATGCTCTGCTCGCTCTTTTTCATCCTTTAATAATTCTTTGGCTAATTGTTTATCCTCTGCTACGGTATTGCCTCTAGGGCTTGTTCCTGCTAATGGTCTAACTGTGGCAGTGCCATCTTCAACTCTAATAAGTATTTCTGGTGATGAGCCAACTATATAAAAATCAGACATATTTATAAAATACATATAAGGCGATGGATTTAATTTGCGTAATGAACGATATAAGTCTATTGGTCTAGCCTTAAAATCACTAACCAACCTTTGTGAAGGCACAACCTGCATTACATCACCTTTTATTATATATTCTTTAATTTTATTAACTGTGTTACAAAAATTATCATGTCCAAACATAGAGACAAAATTATAAGTCTTGGGTTTATTATTAGCTAGGGGTATTTTAGTGTTTTGTAATTGCTTATAAATACTATCTAACTTAGTGTTAGCTTCGTCTAGGTTTTGTGTTTTTGGGTTTATATGGGTTATTAAAAAAGATATATGTTTAAGGTTGTCTAAAACTATTAAATCATTTGACACCATTAACATAATATCAGGTAAACCTAGCTCATCTTGTTTATTAATATTTGCTAATTTAGGCTCAATATATTGAATTATTTCATAACTAAAATAACCGACCAAGCCACCATTAAAATTAGGAATATTATTTATTATTGGTGTCTTATATTTATTTTTAAAATTTTCTATCCATAACAATGGATCGCTAACATCTATATCCTCTATACACTTATCATTTAGATAAACTTTAATATTATTTTTATAGATTTTAATAACTTCACTGGCTTGTAGCCCAATAATAGAATATCTACCCCATTTTTCGCCCTTCTCTACTGATTCAAATAAATAACTATAAGGATTATTAGCTAGTTTTAAATAAATACTAACTGGGGTTTCTAAATCGGTAATTATTTCACGACAAACTGGAATATTATTATATCCTTTGGCAATAAAATCTTGTAATAATAATTCATCCATAATACAAAAATAATATTCAGAAAATTACCAAAACAACACTTGTAATTTAGATGCTACCTAACTCTTTTGATAATTGCTCTTGTTGATTATCATCATTATTAGCATTATTTATTGCATCTATGCGTCTTTGTTTGCGTAATTTATGCACAGAAAATCCTGTTCCTGCTGGTATTAGCCTACCAACAATTACATTTTCTTTTAACCCGTGTAAATCATCTTTTCTACCAGTAATAGCTGCTTCTGTTAACACTCTTGTGGTTTCTTGGAATGAAGCTGCTGATATAAATGATTCTGTAGATAATGATGCCTTAGTTATACCCATTAGAGTTCTATTAAACTCAATAACTGGTTTATTTCGTGCTAATAAATTTTTATTTTCAATACATATACGAGCGTATTCCACAATTTCACCTCTGACAAAATTTACATTATTTGGCTTAACAATTTCAACTTTTCTTAGCATTTGTTTAATTATTACCTCAATATGCTTATTGTCAATTTTAACACCTTGTAACCTATAAACATCTTGCACCTCTTTAACCAAATAATGAGTAAGTTTTTCTACACCTAGTAATCTTAATATATCATGAGCATTACTAGGTCCGTAGCAAATAATATCTCCTTTGACTACAGTTTCTCCCTCAAATACATTTATTTGACGCCATTTATGAATCATCATTTCTATCTCAGTATCATCATTTTTAATAATAAGTCTAATTTTGCCTTTGGTTTCTTTACCAAAACTAACCACACCACTAATTTCTGCTAAAATGGCATGGTCTTTTGCTTTTCTTGCTTCAAATAAATCTGCTACTCTGGGTAAACCACCAGTAATATCAGTATTTCTTGAACTTTCTCTTGGAATTTTGGCTAGAATATCACCAGCTTGAATTATATCGCCATCATTTAGAGTAATTTTGGCATTTTCAGGTAAATAACTATACGCAAGTTTTTTATTGCTTTTAGTATCAATTAATTGTAATAATGGTTTATTGCCTTTATCATTAATATTTTTTTTACTCTCAGGTATAACCTCAAAATATGACAATCCTGTATTAGGGTCTGTTGTTTTTAATACTGTAATACCTTCAATAAAATTTTCAAACACTACCTTAGCAGAGTAGTCTGATATTATAGGGTGTGCATGTGGGTCCCAACTTGCAACTTTATTTTGCATACTTACAGAATCACCATCATTTACAGTTAAAATAGAGCCATAAGGAACTTTATAACGCTCTTTTTCAACGCCTTTATTATTTTTTATAACTAGCTCACCTGAGCGAGAAATAACTACTAAATTACCTTTAATATTCTTAACATATTTGATATTTTCAAAACTAACATTACCATCAGTATTTACTACAATACTATTAACAATAGATGTCGCTTGTGCTGTGCCTCCTATATGGAATGTTCTCATAGTAAGTTGAGTTCCGGGCTCACCTATTGATTGTGCTGCTATAACCCCTATTGCCTCACCGTTAGATACTAATTTACCGTGAGCCATATCACTACCATAGCAATTTGAGCATACACCATAATGACTTTCACAGGTAATAGTAGAGCGGATTTTTATAGATTCTATACCGTGTTCTTGAATTATATCAATATAATGTTCATCAATTAGCAAGTCTTTTGCTAGTAATATATTGCCTTTTTCATCTTTAATATCTTCGCATAAAACTCTACCTAAAATACTATCACTTAGGGTTTGAATAATATTACCACCCTCTATTATTGCCTTCATAGTCAAGCCATTATTTGTGCCACAGTCTTTTTCAATTACTACCAAATCTTGTGCTACATCAACTAATCTACGAGTTAAATAGCCAGAATTTGCTGTTTTTAGTGCAGTATCAGCCAAACCTTTTCTTGCACCGTGAGTAGAGATAAAATATTGTAAAATGTTTAAACCCTCGCGAAAGTTAGCAGTAATTGGCGTTTCAATGATACTACCGTCAGGTTTTGCCATTAAACCACGCATACCACCTAATTGACGAATTTGAGTTGCCGAGCCCCTGGCACCAGAATCTGCCATCATATAAATAGAGTTAAATGATGGTTTTTTCTCAAATTTATCTTTACTAACTTCTGTATCTTCAAAACCAACTTTATCCATCATTGATTTTGCTACTTCTTCTGATGTTTTAGACCAAATATCAATTACTTTATTATAACGCTCTCCATCTGTAATTGCACCAGATGAAAATTGATATTGCGCATCTTTAACACTGTCTTCTGCTTGTTCTACTAATTTTTCTTTTTCTTCTGGGATAATCATATCTTCTGAACAGAATGAAATACCAGATTTAGTAGAATACTCAAATCCCATATACATCATTCTATCAGCAAAAATAACCGTTTCTTTGAGTGGTAACTTACGATGACAAGTATATATAAGATTTGATACTGCTTTTTTAGTTAATGGCTGATTAACTAAGTCATAAGACAAGCCCTTAGGCAGTATATCTGAAAATATAGCTCTACCAACTGTAGTATCAACAATACGAGTATTGGCAATATGATATGTGTTATCATCACCTAGTTTATAATCATTAATACGCAATTTAATCATAGCGTGTAAACTTACAACCTTAGCATTATATGCGCTATAAACCTCATTAGAATTAGCAAATACTATACCATCACCTTTTGCTAAATATTTATTTCTTGTCATATAATATAAACCTAGAATAACATCTTGAGATGGAATAATAATAGGATTACCGCTAGCAAGCGATAACACATTATTAGATGCTAACATTAGGGTTCTAGCTTCTAATTGTGCTTCTTCTGATAATGGTACATGAACTGCCATTTGGTCACCATCAAAGTCAGCATTAAATGCCGTGCAAACTAATGGGTGTAGTTGTATTGCTTTACCCTCTATTAAAATAGGCTCAAATGCTTGCACGCCAAGCCTATGTAGTGTTGGAGCTCTATTTAATAATACTGGGTGTTGATGGACTACATCTTCTAATATATCCCAAACCTCAGCACCTTGTGCTTCTACAAGTTTTTTAGCAGCTTTTATAGATGATGCTAAGCCTTGTTCTTGTAATTTACTAAATATAAATGGTTTAAATAACTCTAGTGCCATTTTTTTTGGCAATCCACATTGGTGTAATTTTAAATATGGACCAACTACAATTACCGAACGCCCAGAATAATCTACTCGTTTACCTAATAAATTTTGACGAAAACGCCCTTGCTTGCCTTTTATCATATCTGATATAGATTTTAATGGTCTATGGTTATTACCAACTACAGCCCTACCTCTGCGACCATTATCAATCAAAGAATCTACCGATTCTTGCAACATTCTTTTTTCATTTCTAATAATAATATCTGGAGCACCAAGTTCTAATAACCTTGCTAAACGATTATTTCTATTTATAACTCTTCTATATAAGTCGTTTAAATCACTTGTAGCAAAACGCCCACCATCTAATGGCACTAAAGGTCTTAAATCTGGTGGTAAAATAGGTATGACATTTAATATCATCCATTCTGGTTTATTGCCAGATTTAATAAGCGAATTGATTAGTTTTAATCTAGCATTTAATTTTTTTAGTTTTGTCTCAGACTTAGTGGCCTGAGACTCTTGTTTTAATTTTTCTAATTCTTTCTCTAAATTCATAGATTTAAGAATATCTTCTATTGCCTCAGCACCCATTTTTGCATCAAAAGCATCATCACCGTACTCATCTAGGGCATCAAAATACTCATCTTCTAATAATAGGCTTTTATAAGCTAAATTAGAACTACCTATATCAGTTACTAGATATGCTTCAAAGTATAAAACTCGTTCTATATCTTTTAAAGTCATATCTAATAATAAACCTAATCTTGATGGTAAAGATTTTAAATACCAAATATGAGATACAGGCACTGCTAGATTAATATGCCCCATTCTTTCTCTACGAACCTTAGAGTGAGTTACATCTACACCACATTTTTCACAAACAACATTACGGTGTTTAATTCTTTTGTATTTACCACATAAACACTCAAAATCCTTAATAGGTCCAAAAATCTTAGCACAAAATAAGCCTTCTCTTTCTGGTTTGAAAGTGCGATAATTTATAGTCTCAGATTTTCGCACCTCACCAAAAGACCATGAGCGAATCATATCAGGTGATGCAAGTCCTACTTTAATAGCATCAAAATCTTGGAATTTATTTTGCTGTTTATAAATTTTTAACAAATCTTTCAAAACATTGTCTCCTTATTAAATAGCTATTTCTAATTTATAATAACCATCTCTAAATTAATATTGTTCTAAATCAATATTAATACCTAGTGCTTTAATTTCTTTCATTAAAACATTAAAAGATTCTGGCACTAAGGTATCAATAATATTTACACCATCAACAATATTTTTATATGTTTTTGCTCTTCCTGTTACATCGTCTGATTTCACAGTAAGCATTTCTCTTAAAGTATAAGCCGCACCATATGCTTCTAAGGCCCATACTTCCATTTCCCCAAATCTTTGTCCACCAAATTGAGCTTTACCACTTAGTGGTTGCTGAGTAACTAAACTATATGGACCTGTTGATCTAGCGTGCATCTTATCATCTACTAAATGGTTGAGTTTTAGCATATACATATAACCAACTGTTATTTTTCTATCAAATGCCTCGCCCGTTATGCCATCGTATAATGTTTCTTGCCCACTTTTAGGTAGTTCTGCTAATTCTAATAATGACTTAATATTGGCTTCTGAAATACCATTAAAAACAGGGGTTGCAACAGGCACACCGTCGCGTAAATTATTAGCTAGTTCTATTACCTCATCATCGTTTAAAGATTTTATATTTTCAATTCTACCGTGGGCGTTATATATTTTGTCTAAAAATTCACGAATTTCAAGCACCATTTCAACTCGTTTAGCATCTAGCATTTGAGATATTTTTACTCCTAGACCCTTAACCGCATAACCTAAATGAGTTTCTAAAACTTGACCAATATTCATTCTTGATGGCACGCCCAAAGGATTTAATACTACATCAATAATAGAACCATCTGCTAAATAAGGCATATCTTCTATTGGAGATATTCTTGATATAACGCCTTTATTTCCATGCCTTCCTGCTATTTTATCGCCAACTTGTAATGATTTACGACTTGCAACATAAACCTTTATCATTTTAATAACCCCCGGCGATAAATCAGCACTTTCTGCTAATTTAGCTTTTTCATTGATAAATAGTTGCTCGGATTCTTTTTTCTTAACACTAATTTGTGCTAGCATCATTGATATTTTTTTATTAACACTAGCATTTTCTACTTTTATTTCATTATATAAATCTTTGGTAAAATTTTTCAAAGTAGCCTTTGTTAATTTTTTACCTTTTGCCAGTTTGCCAAGAGATTTTTTAACAATATTGCCTTTGAGTTCTTCGTCAATACTATGATAAATATTATCGCAAATGATATTTAATTCATCGTTTAAATCTTTGCTAATTTTATCTAGTCTTGCTTTATCTATGGCAATAGATCTATCATCTTTATCCACGCCTTCTCTATTGAATACTTGCACATCAATTACTACGCCAGACTTACCAGCACTCATACGCAATGAACTATCTTTTACATTGCTAGCTTTTTCACCAAAAATAGCTTTTAATAGTTTTTCTTCTGGACTTAATACTGATTCTGTTTTTGGAGTAACTTTACCTACTAAAATATCACCGCCTTTAACCCTAGCACTAACATAAACTATACCTGATGCATCCAATTTAGACAAAGATTGCTCGCTAACATTTGGCACATCTACGGTAATTTCCTCAGCACCTAATTTAGTGTCTCTTGCATATATAGTTAGTTCTTCAATATGAATACTTGTGTATCTATTATCTTTAATAACATTTTCTGATATTAAAATTGAATCCTCAAAGTTATAACCATTCCAAGGCATAAATGCTACACGCATATTTTGCCCTAGTGCTAGTTCTCCTAAATCAATAGATGGTCCATCTGCTATAACATCATTTGCTTCTACTTTATCGCCACAAGATACTAATACTTTTTGATTAATACAAGTATTTTGATTAGAGCGACTATATTTAATTAAATTATAAATATCTACCCCTAAATTATCAATACCATCTTTTTTATTAGTTGAACGAATAACAATACGCCCAGCATCTACTTGCTCAACAATACCACTATTATTAGCAGTAACACATACCCTAGAATCAGTTGCTACTACTCGCTCAATACCCGTTCCAACTAATGGTTTTTCTGCTTTTAACACTGGCACTGCTTGGCGTTGCATATTTGAGCCCATAAGTGCCCTGTTTGCATCATCGTGTTCTAAAAATGGTATTAATGCTGCTGCCACTGATACTATTTGTTTTGATGATACATCAATCAATGTTACTTCATTGCTATTTACTAAAACAAATTCATTATTACGACGACAAGATATTAGCTCGTCTGTTAGTTTATTATTTTTATCAATACTAGCATTTGCCTGTGCTATAGTATGCTTCAACTCATTAATTGCAGAAATATATACTATTTTATTAGTTACAACGCCTTTTTTAACTACTATATATGGAGTTTCTAAAAAGCCATATTCATTGGTTGTTGCATAAACTGCCAAAGTATTTATCAAACCAATATTTGGACCCTCTGGGGTTTCAACAGGGCATAGGCGACCATAATGCGAAGGATGGACATCTCGAACCTCAAAACCAGCCCTATCACGAGTTAATCCACCAGGACCTAATGCTGAAATACGGCGTTTATGTGTTACTCCTGATAAAGGATTAACTTGGTCCATAAACTGTGATAACTGACTTGAGCCAAAAAACTCTCTAATAGATAAAGATATAGGTTTAGAATTAATTAAATCTTGCGGTGTTAATTCGTCTGTTTCTGCTAAATTTAATCTTTCTTTTACTGCTTTTTCAACACGAATCAATCCTATTCTAAATTGATTTTCTAACATTTCACCTATGGATCTAATACGACGATTAGCCAAAGTATCTACATCATCAACACTATCATTACCATTTTTAATATTTATTAATTTTTTAATTGTCAATAAAATATCATTTTTAGTAAGTATTCTAGTATTTTCATCTTCTTTTGTATCTAAACGGCTATTAATTTTCATTCGTCCAACTTTGGATAAATCATAACGAATGTGAGTAAAAAATAAATTATTAAATAATGTGTTCACCGCATCTATTGTTGCTGGCTCACCTGGTCTCATTACATGATAAATATTAGTTCTTGCTTCTGTTGGAGTTTTAATTTCATCAATAGCTAAGGTTTTAGAGATATAATTACTACTACTTAATTCATTTATAGATAGAATATTTAATTCTTTAATTTTTTTAGCAATTAAATCTGCTAATATTTCTTCGCTAATAGTAGTATTGCAAGGATATAAAATCTCTCCTGTTTCTTTATCAACAATATCATTAGCAATAACTTTATTTAGCAAATAAGAATGCTCTATACTAAACTTTCCAATATTATGTTTTAGTATTAATTTAATGTGCTTGTGGTTTATTCTACGCCCTTTTAGGACAATAATATTCTTGCCTGCTTTAATATCAAACTCAGCAATACTATTTTGCAATTTATCAATAATAGTAAATAAGTCTATACTTTTAGCCTTAATTTTAACTTTATTGGTTTCAAAAAATGTATCTAATATTTGTTCATGGCTCATATCCATTGCCATCAATAAAGCAGTGATTGGTAATTTTCTTCTACGGTCAATACGAACAAATAAATTATCATTATGATCAAATTCAAAATCTAACCATGAGCCACGATAAGGAATAATCCTTGATGAAAATAAAACTTTACCAGAAGAATGAGTTTTACCTTTGTCATGCTCAAATATAACCCCAGGTGAGCGGTGTAATTGTGATACTACAACTCGCTCAGTGCCATTTATTACAAAAGTTCCAGTATAAGTCATAACTGGCAAATTACCTAAATAAACACTTTGTTCTTTTATGTCTTTTATTTTCCTTTTCTTCTTTAATGATGAGATATTTTTATCAAATAACACTAGTCTCAACAATACTCTTAGGGAAGCAGAATAAGTAATGCCTCTAAACTTACATTCTTCAATAGTAAATTTTGGCTCTGAAAGATCATAACTTACATATTCTAACTCAGCATAATTATTAATTGCCGTAATAGGAAAAATAGAATTAAATACCGATTCTAAACCGCAATTTAAACGCTTTTCTCCTGCAATATTTTTTTGAATAAATTCGTCAAAAGACTTAATAAAAGTCTTTAATAAATCAGGCTCAGGTAAAATTTCATATTTAGTTCCAAAATTATTTCTAATGCGTTTTTTTTCTGTAAATGAATAAGACATGTATTCCTCTGTAATATTGGACAATAGTTAAAACTACTAATAAAATAAAGATTATTTTAGTTCTATAGTTGCACCAGTTTCTTCTAACTCTTTTTTCATATTTTCAGCATCTTCTTTAGAAAGAGCTTCTTTTATTGTAGAAGGAGTGCTTTCAACTAAATCCTTAGCTTCTTTAAGTCCTAACCCTGTTATAGTTCTAACAGCCTTAATAACACTTACTTTTTTATCGCCAAAACTTGTTAAAATTACATTAAACTCTGATTGCTCTTGTGCACTGCTACTGGCATCATCATTTGCAGTAGCAGCAGCAGGGGCAGCAACAGCCGCTGCCGATACACCAAATTTTTCTTCCATTTTTGATACTAAATCAACAACATCCATAACTGACATTTCTGATATTGATGATAATATTTCTTCTTTAGTCGCCATAATATTTACTCCTTGTAATATAAAAATTTTATTGTTTTTGTTTAGCAATTGTCGCTAGTGTGCGAACTACTTTACTAGGGACTTCATTTAGCGTTCTTGTTAGTTTTTCAATAGGTGCAAGCATTAATGCCATTACTAAACTAATTGCTTCATTCTTAGTAGGTAAAGTAGCAATTTGTTTTAGTTTAGTTATATCAATAAATTGACCTGTTACACCTAAACCAGTAACTACCAGAGCACTATTACTTTCACTAAATTTATGAAATACCCTTGCAACTGCACCTGGGTCTTGTTTAGAAAAACCTAGTAATATATGTCCAGAAAGCATATGTTGAACACATTCACAATCAGTTCCTGCAAACGCTCGTTTTGCTAGTGTATTTTTAACAACTCTAAGCGAAACTTGTGTTTGATTAGCTAATTGTCGTAATTCTGTCATTTTTGATACACTTAAACCGCTATACTTAGCAACACCAACAGCTACTGAGGTTTTTGCAACTTCATTTACCTCTTTGACAATTACTTTTTTGGCCTCAAGATTAAGAGCCATATTTTCTCCATTGTTTTTTATGTAAATAAAAGAGTTATTACTAACTCTGCCACAGAGTAAATAGTTAATACTTATTACCCTCTACATAGGCATATAAACAATTAAGGTTTCCCGCCTATGGTCTTTGAGGTCATTTATTAGACGACCTAAAAATTATTTTTATTATTTTGACTACTCTTTAGCCAACATTAGTTGAGGCAATATTAATATTGATACCAGCACCCATAGTGCTAGATATTGATATTTTTTTAAAATAAACTCCTTTCGATGCCTCAGGTTGAGATTTTTTTAAAGCATCTAACAAAGTGTTAATATTATCAACTAATTTACTATCTTCTAAGGATACATTACCAATACTTGCATGCACAATACCACCTTTATCAGCACGGTATCTAACCTGTCCAAATTTAGCGTTTTTAACAGCAGTTACTACATCGATTGTTACTGTGCCTATCTTAGGATTAGGCATTAACCCCCTAGGACCTAATAATTGCCCTAATTTACCAACTATACCCATAGCATCTGGAGAGGCAATGACTACATCATAATTAATATCACCGTCTTGCATAGTTTTAGCTAAGTCTTCCATACCCACAGCATCAGCACCAGCAGCCAAAGCTTTATCGGCATTATCACCCCCAGTAAATACTGCTACTCTAATAGTTTTACCACTAGCATGCGGTAGCACAACAGAGCCACGAACAACTTCATCAGACTTGGTAATATCAATTCCTAAATTAACATTTACATCTGCTGATTCTACAAATTTAGCCTTAGCACATTCTTTTAATAAAACAACCGCATCAGATAAATTATATTTAGTTTGTGATGATATTTTTTCACGCAAAACTTTTTGTTGTTTAGATAATTTAGACATTTCTAATCCTTTAGTGTTAAACCCATACTACGAGCAGTTCCAGCAATAATATTAACCGCTGCATCTAAATTATTAGTGTTTAAGTCTGGCATTTTAATATTTGCTATTTCTTCTAATTGAACTCTAGTAATACTACCAACTTTATCAATATTAGGCACACCACTACCTTTGGTAATTTTTGCTAATTTACGCAATAAAACAGCAGCTGGAGGTGTTTTGGTAATAAACGAAAAACTACGATCATTAAAAACACTAATAATAACAGGAATAGGCATACCTTTTTCTAAGGTTTGAGTTTGGGAATTAAACTGTTTACAAAAATCCATAATATTAATTCCATGTTGTCCTAATGCCGGACCAACAGGGGGAGATGGGTTTGCTTCGCCTGCTTTTACTTGTAATTTAATATATGTTTCTATTTTTTTTGCCATTTTTTTTAATTCCTTGTAAGTGCAATAATTTTATATAAAAACTAAGTTTTTTCAACTTGATAAAATTCTAAAATAACAGGGGTTGTCCTGCCAAATATCAAAACTGATACTTGCATAGTGTTTTTTTCATAATTAACATTTTCTACCGTGGCACTAAATTCATTAAACGGACCATCAATAATTAGCACTTCTTCGCCGGGTTTATACAATACTTTAGGTTTAGGTTTATCAACGCCTTCTTGAATTTTATTGATAATTTTATCCATTTCGCGTTTATGCACAGCCATAGGCTCAGAGCCGCTACCGCCTATAAAACCTGATACATTATTAATATTTTTAATTAATAGCCAATTTTTGTGAGTTAACTCCATTTTTATAAACATATAACCGGGGAAAAATTTGCGTTCAGTATTTTTCTTTTGGCCATTTTTTAACTCTACCACGCTTTCTGTTGGAATTAGTATTTCATCAAAACTTTGCCTCAAACCCTCTCTTTCTATAATTTCTTCTATGGCTAATTTTATTTTAAACTCATAACCACTACGAGCATGGATTATATACCACTTTTTTGCCATTATATTTCCTAAATAATTTGTTGCACAAACCAAAGTAAAATACTATCTATCATCCATAAGAATATACTAATTATTATTACTACTATTATAATTGTAATAGTCATTTTTGTAGTTTCAGAGCGAGAAGGCCATACTACTTTTTTTAACTCTATTTTTGTTTGAATTATAAAATCATAAACTTTTTTGCCTTTTTCTGATCTAAGAAAAGTAAAAATAGATAGACCAACACCCAATAATAATAAAATAACCCTAACAATAAGTGCTTGTTCCAACAAGTAAAAACTACCAACACTTAATACCAAAATTACTATTGCTAACAATAGCCAAAAACCACTATTATTACTGTCTTCCATATTAGCCACAATTATTACCCTATAAAACTATATTCCATCTTTTATTACCTAGATTAGCATTAGATTTGTGTTAAAAACAATAATATAATAATTTAACACAAAAATAAATATGGCAGGCAAGGAGGGACTCGAACCCCCAACCAACGGTTTTGGAGACCGCCACTCTACCATTGAGCCACTTGCCTAATCCCTCAGTTATTAACTAATTAATAACCTTAACAACAACTCCAGCACCAACTGTTTTACCACCCTCACGAATAGCAAATCTTAACCCTTCTTCCATAGCAATTGGTGCTAATAGTTCAACTATCATCTTAATATTATCACCTGGCATTACCATTTCTACGCCTTCTGGTAGCTCACAAGCACCAGTTACATCGGTTGTTCTAAAATAGAATTGTGGACGGTAATTACTAAAAAATGGTGTGTGTCTGCCACCTTCTTCTTTATTTAGAATATAAACTTCGGCTTCAAACTTAGTATGAGGGGTAATTGTCTTTGGTTTTGCTAATACTTGCCCTCTTTCTACTTCTTCGCGTTTTGTGCCTCTTAATAACACACCAACATTATCACCTGCTTGTCCACTGTCTAATAATTTACGGAACATTTCTACGCCTGTGCAGGTAGTTGTTGTAGTTTTTTTAATACCAACAATTTCAATATCGTCATTGACATTAATTATTCCTCTTTCAATACGCCCTGTTACCACTGTGCCACGACCTGATATTAAAAATACATCTTCAATTGGCATTAAGAATGGTTTTTCTATATCTCTTTTTGGTTCTGGAATGTAACTATCTAGTGCTGCAACTAATTTGACAATAGAGGCAGTGCCAATATCTGAACTATCACCTGCTAATGCTTTTAGTGCTGAGCCGTAAATAATAGGGGTATCATCACCTGGGAATTCGTATTCGTTTAATAATTCCCTAAGCTCCATTTCTACTAATTCTACTAATTCTGGATCATCAACTTGGTCAGCTTTATTCATATAAACAACAATATATGGCACCCCTACTTGACGGGATAATAAAATGTGCTCTCTGGTTTGAGGCATAGGTCCATCTGCTGCTGAACAAACTAAAATAGCACCATCCATTTGGGCAGCACCTGTTATCATATTTTTAATATAATCAGCGTGCCCTGGACAATCTACATGGGCGTAATGGCGTTTTTCACTTTCGTATTCAACATGTGCTGTTGAGATGGTAATGCCTCGCTCTTTTTCCTCAGGGGCATTGTCAATATCTGCATAGTCTTTAAATTCACCACCTCTTGCTTCTGACATTACCTTTGTAAGTGCTGCTGTTAGGGTTGTTTTACCGTGGTCAACATGACCTATGGTGCCAACATTGATGTGGGGTTTGTTTCTTTCAAATTTTTCTTTTGCCATTTTTTGCCTCCTTTTCTAATAATATAAAAACACTGGAGCTCACCACCGGATTTGAACCGGCGACCTCTTCCTTACCAAGGAAGTGCTCTACCAACTGAGCTAGGTGAGCATATTATAACTGCCCTAGCTTTTCACCTTGGAGCGGGTGATGGGAATCGAACCCACCTCATTGGCTTGGAAGGCCAAGGTAATACCAATATACGACACCCGCATTTATCCTGAGTGGAGGGGGAAGGATTCGAACCTTCGAAGGCAGAGCCGACAGATTTACAGTCTGTTCCCTTTGACCGCTCGGGAACCCCTCCAAAAAAAATAAGCGATATTATCCCATAATTATTATATTAAAGCAAAAATATAATTAGTTAAATTTAGCAATAATTTTATTTTGAAGAGTATAAATTTTGTATTAGTATAATTTGTATTACTTAGTTAAAATAAAAAACGCGTCATTATACAGTAATATAATTTTATTTGTATTAAAAATAAAAATTTAATGTTAAATTTTCTGTATTGAGTAAAAAATACTTTTAAAAATATGATTTATCATTTAAAAGCAAGAATATTTATAGCGTTTGGATAAGTAGTTTTATATAATGCAATAGTTTTTCAATAAGTATATATTATAAACAATGCTATTAAACTTTATACTAACCATTTTTTAGATAAATTTCACTATTATTGGCTAGAAATTCTTGTGATTTTTTTGCCATTTCTGTTTGGATTTTACTGATTTTATCAGTATCTATTTTGTCTAAGTCTTTTATTTCCTGACTTATTTTCATTGAGCAAAATTTTGGTCCACACATAGAGCAAAAATGTGCACTTTTAGCGGCTTGTTTAGGTAAAGTTTCATCGTGATAACTACGAGCTGTATCAGGGTCTAGTGCCAAATTAAATTGGTCCTCCCAACGGAATTCAAACCTAGCACTTGATAAAGCATTATCACGAATTTGTGCCCCAGGATGCCCTTTTGCTAAATCAGCTGCGTGAGCAGCAATTTTATAGGCAATAATACCTTGTTTCACATCGTCTTCGTTTGGTAAGCCTAAATGCTCTTTTGGAGTTACATAACACAACATAGCACAACCATACCAACCAATTTGTGCAGCACCTATTGCCGATGTTATATGGTCATATCCCGGAGCAATATCAGTTGTTAGCGGACCTAATGTGTAAAATGGTGCTTCATTACACTCTATTAGTTGTTTGTCCATATTTTCTTTAATCATATGCATAGGTATATGCCCTGGTCCTTCAATAAATGTTTGCACACTGTGTTTCCAAGCAATTTTGGTTAGTTCACCTAGGGTTTCTAACTCGCCAAATTGTGCTTCATCATTAGCATCAGCAATACAACCTGGTCTTAGACCATCGCCTAATGAAAAACTAATATCGTAGGCTTTCATAATCTCACACATTTCTTCAAAATTACTGTATAAAAAATTCTCTTTATGGTGAGCCAAACACCATTTAGCCATAATTGAGCCTCCTCTTGAGACTATGCCTGTTATTCGTTTTGCAGTAAGTGGCACATATTTAATACGCACCCCTGCGTGAATAGTAAAATAATCTACCCCTTGTTCTGCTTGCTCTATCATAGTGTCTTTAAAAATATCCCAAGACAAGTCTTCTGCAACACCACCAACTTTTTCTAGTGCTTGATATATAGGCACAGTGCCAATTGGCACAGGAGAGTTACGAATAATCCATTCTCTAGTTTCGTGGATATTTTTACCCGTTGATAAATCCATAATAGTATCAGCACCCCAACGAATACCCCATATCATTTTATTAACTTCCTCAGTAATAGATGAGCCTAGTGCAGAATTACCAATATTACCATTAATTTTAACCATAAAGTTTCGTCCAATAATCATTGGCTCTGTTTCAGGGTGGTTGATATTATTTGGTATTACTGCCCTACCTCTTGCTACTTCATCACGGACAAACTCAGGGGTAATTTCTTTACTAATAGAGGCTCCAAATGATTCGCCTTTGTGTTGTCCTATGGTGTCTTGGTATTCTTGTAGTTTACAATTTTCACGAATAGCAATATACTCCATTTCTGGGGTAATAATGCCAGTTTTAGCGTAGTGCATTTGGGTTATATTTGTGCCAGTTTTAGCTCGTCTTGGTTTTCTTATATGCTCAAATCTAAGATTATTTAATTTTTTATCATCTAAGCATTTATTAGAAAAATTTGAACTAAATTTATCTAGTTGCTCGCTGTCATTTCTTGTTTTTATCCAATTAGTTCTTAGTGGTGTTAACCCTTTTTTAAGATTAATAACTGTATTAGAATCTGTGTAAACACCAGATGTATCATACACACAAACACTTTGATTCTTTTGTGCTAACCTACCTATGGTATCGGTTAGGCCAATTTCACGCATTGCTACTTTAATATCTGGCAGAGAGCCCTTAACATATATTTTTTGTGAGTTTGGAAATGGCTTAATATAAGCACTATTAATATTTGATAAATTATTGTTAGTTTTTGGCATGTGTTATAATACTGTATTTAAAAGTTTTTAATTAATATGGCTATTTTAACCCATAGACCTCGTCGTATGAGGAAACAAATTTATTCTAGGGCACTAATTCGTGAAAATCATCTCCAAATATCAGATTTAATATACCCTATTTTTATTGTAGCGGGTAAAAATAAAAGACAAGCAATAGCCTCGATGCCTAATATATACCGTTTAAGTATTGATGAGTTAATTAAAGAAGCCAAACAATTAGCAGAACTAGGTATATTAGCCATAGCATTATTCCCCTCTATTGATAATGCTAAAAAAGATTTAACTGCCAAAGAAAGTTATAATGAAAATGGCTTAGTGCAAAGTGCTATAAGAAAATTAAAACAACATATTCCAGATATAGCAATTATTACTGATGTAGCACTTGATCCATATACTAGCCATGCTCAAGATGGGGTAATAGATGATAGCGGTTATGTATTAAATGACAAAACAGTAACAATATTAACAAAGCAAGCCTTATCGCACGCTAAAGCAGGTGCTGATATTGTAGCACCATCTGATATGATGGATGGTCGTATTGGTGCTATTCGTCAAACTTTAGAGAAGAATGGTTTTATAAATACCCAAATATTAGCTTATTCTGCCAAATATGCTTCTAGTTATTATACTCCCTTTCGTGATGCTATTGGCTTGGATAAAAATTTAGTAAACTGCGATAAATCTAGTTATCAAATGGACCCTGCTAATAGTGATGAGGCATTGCTAGAAGTTGGTTTAGATATTAAAGAAGGGGCAGATATGGTAATGGTAAAACCAGGACTACCTTATTTAGATATTATTTATCGCATCAAACAAGAATTTAAAATACCGACATTTGCCTACCATGTAAGTGGTGAATATTCTATGTTAAAAGCCGCTAGTCAACAAGGTTGGCTTAACGAGAAAAAAGCAGTATTAGAAACCCTACTAAGTTTTAAAAGAGCCGGTGCTGATGGAATTTTAACATATTATGCCAAAGATGTTGCTAAATGGTTTAAATAACCCACTAAGTCTGATTTTAACTCTGTAAGAATTACCATGAAATAATTTAACTTCTTTAATTTTGCTATTAAAAGTAGCAATATATGTGGTAAAATTGCAATTTTTGTATTTATACGAATTATGGCAGATACAGCAGATATTTTACTATTAAATGGACCTAATCTTAATTTACTAGGTTTAAGAGAGCCAGATTATTATGGTAATGCTACACTAGAGCAAATTACGGCTAAACTAAGAAAAACTAGTGAAAAAAATAACATAACTCTAACCCATTATCAGCATAATTCAGAGGGCGAGTTAATTGATAGAATACACCAAGCCATAGATTTGAAAGTTAAATATATAATTATAAACCCAGCAGGGTTTAGTCATACTAGTATTGCCCTAAGAGATGCTTTGTTGTCAGTTAATATTCCATTTATTGAAGTGCATTTGTCAAATATTCACAAACGCGAATCTTTTAGGCAATATTCTTACTTTTCTGATATTGCAATAGGGGTTATTAGTGGCTTTGGTAGCCTAGGTTATGAGATGGCACTCACAGCTGTAATTAAAAATATTAAAAAAGGTTAGATATATGGATATTAGAAAAATTAAAAAACTTATTGAGTTATTAGAAAACTCAAATCTTGCGGAGATTGAAATAAAAGAAAATGATAGCTCGGTTCGTATATCTAGAGCTGGTAATTTTAACACTCCAGTTGTCAAGACTAAGGGGCTTAGTGTTGTTGATAATATCATAAAAGATAGTACAAATAATGATACTAAAGATAGCATAATAACTCTTAATTCCCCTATGGTTGGAACTTTTTATAGTTCATCATCGCCAAACGCACAGCCATTTGTAACAGTAGGTAGTAAGGTATCAAAAGGTGATGTTATTTGTATTATTGAAGCTATGAAAATTATGAATCAAATTGAAGCAGACAAATCTGGCACTATAGCTAAAATTTTATGTAGTGATGGTGATGCTGTAGAATTTGAGCAAAAATTAATGGTTATTGAATGATAAAAAAGGTTTTAATAGCAAATCGTGGTGAAATAGCATTAAGAATACTAAGGGCTTGCAAAGAGTTAGGCATAAAAACTGTTGCTGTTTACTCAGTAGTAGATAAAGATTTACAGCATGTATTATTAGCAGATGAGGCAGTATGTATTGGTCCTGCTAATTCTAAGGATAGTTATCTAAATATTCCTGCTATTATTAGTGCAGCTGAGATAGTTCACGCCGATGCTATTCATCCGGGTTATGGGTTTTTATCAGAAAATGCTAATTTTGCCGAGCAAGTTGAAAAAAGTGGCTTTATTTTTATAGGTCCTAGGGTTGATAATATTCGCACTATGGGAGATAAAGTTAGAGCTATTGATGCTATGGTTAAAGCAAAAGTTCCTTGTGTTCCTGGCTCAAATGGCACCTTAGATAATAATAACAAAAAAAATTTAGAATTAGCAGAAAAAATTGGCTATCCAATAATTATTAAAGCATCAGGTGGTGGTGGTGGTAGAGGCATGCGTATTGTTGAAAATAATTCTAATTTAATTAATGCTATTAATATTACCAAATCTGAGGCGTTAAACTTCTTTGGTAATTCTGAGGTATATATAGAAAAATTTCTTACCAACCCTAGACATATTGAGATTCAAGTTTTAGCAGATGAGCATGGTAATGCTATTCATCTAGGTGAAAGGGATTGCTCAATGCAAAGAAGACACCAAAAAATACTAGAAGAAGCACCTGCCCCTGGAATTAGCGTTAAAATTAGAAATAGTATTGGTAATATTTGTGTTAATGCTTGCAAAAATATCAACTATCGCGGAGTTGGGACTTTTGAATTCCTATACGAAGATAACGAATTTTATTTTATTGAAATGAATACTAGAGTTCAAGTTGAACACCCAATAACAGAAATGGTTACTGGTATAGATATTGTTAAACAACAGTTATTAGTAGCAAGTGGTTATAAACTTAACATAAAACAAGAAAATATGGTAATTAAAGGGCATGCTATTGAATGCAGGATTAATGCTGAGGACTCAAAAACCTTTATACCATCACCGGGTTTAATAACTAATCTTCATATGCCAGGAGGACTAGGTGTGCGTGTTGATTCACATATTTATGCAAGTTATAGCGTGCCGTCTTATTATGATTCTATGATTGCAAAAATAATTACTTTTGCTAATACTAGAACCGAGGCAATTTGTAAAATGAATAATGCCCTTGGTGAAATGATAATAACAGGTATTAAAACTAATATTGAACTACAAAAAAATATTCTTAATGATGATAATTTTGTTGCTGGCAGCCAAAATATTCATTATTTAGAATCAATAACATAATGAATAAAATTAATATAGCAATTGTTGGTGGCACTGGTTATACTGGTGTTGAATTATTAAAAATTCTTTGCCAGCATCCGCAGGCAAATATAAAAATAATTACCTCAAGAGGTCTAAGCGGTAAAAGTTTAGTTAGTATATTTCCTAACTTTTATGGTAGCAATATTGCTAACCTGGCATTTAGTGAGCCTAATATAATTGCACTATTGACTTGTGATTTAGTATTTTTTGCAACACCTCATGGAGTTGCTATGAATATGGCAGCAGAGTTAATAGCAAATTCTGTGCGAATTATTGATTTAGGAGCTGATTTTCGCATTAAAGATAGTATGCTATGGCAAGAATACTATAATATAAAACATAGCGAAAAACAACTACTAAAACAAGCTGTTTATGGCTTATCTGAGCATTATTTTAATGAGATAAAAGTTGCAAATTTAGTAGCAAACCCCGGTTGTTATCCAACAGCAATAGCACTAGGATTAAAACCATTATTAACAACAAATTATATTAATAAAAAAACCATAATAGCCGATTGCAAATCGGGTGTAAGTGGGGCAGGCAGAGGTGCAAATTTAGCAACTAGTTTGTGTGAGGTATCAGAAAGCGTAAAAGCTTATGGAATCCCAAAACACAGACACACTCCAGAAATAGCACAAGTTTTAAGTAATATCGCTAATTATGAGGTAGGACTAAATTTTATACCGCACTTAGTGCCAATGATAAGAGGTATGTTAGCAACTATATATATTGATTTAATAGCCAGTATTGATATAAAAACTATTAGCGAGTTATTTATTGATACTTATAAAGATAGTAGGTTTATTAAAGTGCTACCAATTGGGCAAATGCCAGAAACTCGTTTTGTAAAAACTAGCAATAATTGTCAAATAGGTATACAATTAGCAGATAATAATAAATTAATAGTAGTATCTGCTATTGATAATTTACTAAAAGGTGCATCAGGTCAAGCTGTGCAAAATATGAATATAATGTTTGGCTTAGAAGAAACAGCTGGATTGACAAATATTGGCTTAATTCCATAAGGAGAGTGGTATGTTAGCAGAAGTTGAAATTTTTAAAGATGCAGATATTATTTTTACCGATAATGCTGCAAAAAAAGTAGCAGATTTAATTAAAGTAGAAAATAATGATGAGTTAAAACTAAGGGTTTACATAACAGGTGGTGGTTGCTCTGGCTTTTCTTATGGTTTTTCTTTTGACAAAGATTATAAGGATGGCGATAATAGTGTTACTAATAATGGTGTGGAGTTAGTAGTAGATCCTATGAGTTATCAATATTTAGCGGGTGCTACTGTTGAGTATTTAGAAGATTTACAAGGCTCAAGGTTTATAATTCATAATCCTAATGCTACTACAACTTGTGGATGTGGTTCGTCTTTTTCTGTATAAAATATAATAATTATGAAAAAATATATACCCGGTTTGGCTGGTGTGCCAGTAACAGAATCTAAAATATCATCAATAGATGGCAATAAAGGTATTCTAGCTTATAGAGGCTATTCTATAGAAGCACTAGCAAATGATTGCAGTTTTGAAGAAGTGTCTTTATTGCTATTAAATGGTGAAATACCTGATGCTACTAGTCTGCAAATGTTTCAAAAATCATTACAAGATAGGTATCGCACTAAAAGTAATATTAGTAGAATGATGTGGAGTTTACCGCTTAATGGACATCCTATGGATGTCCTACAAATGGCTATTGCTAGTATGGCAACATTTTATCCAGATGCCAAAGCAACTTCTTTTGACTCACAAACAACCCAAAATGCAATGCTAAGAATAATAGCTAATATGAGCACCTTAGTTGCAATGTGGGAGCATATTCGTAATGGCTATGAGCATATACACCCAGAAAGAGATATGGGTTATGCAGAAAACTTTTTATATATGTTTTTTGGCGAAGAGCCTGACCCTGTTAAAGTTAGGTTATTTGATGCTTGTTTGATATTACACGCAGAGCATACTATTAATGCTTCTACTTTTTCTGCTATGGTAACTGCATCTACTTTGGCTAATCCATTTGCATCAATATCAGCAGCAGTTGGAACCTTAGCTGGTCCACTACACGGCGGTGCTAATGAAAAAGTATTATCTATGCTTGATAGTATTGGCAGTGTAAAAAAAGTTCGCTCTTGGGTTGAAAAACGCCTAAAAAATAAACAGGTAATATGGGGCATGGGACACAGAGAGTATAAAACTAAGGATCCTAGGGCAAAAATACTGCAAAAAATGCTTGAAAATTACATAAAAGAAGAAAGCGTAGTTCTTAGTAAACGATTTGAAATAGCACTTGAAGTAGAAGAAGTTTGCAATGAATTACTAGGTGAAAAAGGTGTTTACCCGAATGTTGATTTTTACTCTGGCATAATTTATGCTGAGATTTTTGGCTTTCCTCAAGACCAATTTACCCCTATATTTGCTATATCTCGTTCATCAGGTTGGATATCTCATTGGCAAGAACAGGTGAGTCATAATAGAATATTTAGACCAACTCAAGTTTACACAGGCGAGCCATTTAGAGAGTATTAAATTGGAGTCTAATTATGTCTAACACTACTCATTTTGGTTTTAAAGAAGTAAAAACTAATGCTAAACAAAATTTAGTAAAAGGTGTTTTTGACTCGGTATCTAGTAATTATGATTTAATGAATGATGTGCTGTCTATAGGAGTTCATAGATTATGGAAAACATATACTGCTATGCACAGTGGGCTAAGTTCTGGTGATAAGGTGCTAGATTTAGCTGGTGGCACTGGAGATATGGCTTATAAATTTTTTGATAAAGTTGGCAAAACAGGTAGTGTAGTATTAAGCGATATTAATGTAAATATGCTACAAGAAGGTAAAAAAAAATTACTAAATAAAGGTATATATCAAGTAAAGTTTGTGCAAACAAGTGCTGAAAATTTAGCTTTTGCTAATAATAGTTTTAACTGTGTATGTATTGCTTTTGGGCTTAGAAATATGACTAATAAAGGTGCGGCTCTAAAAGAAGCCCACAGAGTGTTAAAAACTGGTGGTAGATTGTTGGTTTTGGAATTTTCTAAGATTAAATCAGAGTTGTTATCACAAGTTTATGATTACTATTCGTTTAATATAATGCCTAAACTAGGTGCTATATTCGCCGATGATGAGGATAGTTATCGCTATCTAGCAGAATCAATTCGTAAACACCCAGACCAAGAAACCCTAAAAGAAATGTTTTTAGAAGCTGGTTTTGATGTTTGTGAATATTATAATTTAACACAAGGTATAGTATCGCTCCATAAAGGAATTAAATTATCATAATGATTGCAACAATAATAGAAGAGGCAATAAACCAAATGCTTGTTGATAAAAATATCAATACAGA
This sequence comes from Gammaproteobacteria bacterium, assembly GCA_965222825.1. Lineage (GTDB taxonomy): Bacteria > Pseudomonadota > Gammaproteobacteria > PS1 > Pseudothioglobaceae. The sequence goes on from OZ244964.1 coordinate 619,482, forward strand.
TAAATTATTAGACAAGGTTATAGCTATTAAAATAACTAACTTGTATATTAGTCTAACTATTATATTTAATAGTTATCGTATTATTGTTTTATCTAAAGAGGTTGATAATCTAGGTTTAGATATTAATATAACAATGGACTCTAAAACTATTGTTGAGTTAATACAAAAACAAAATAGCAAGGAATTAATAGCTAATGACAGGCTAGTAATAGTTGGTGATATTAAAAGTGCCCAAGTGCTATTTGATATTATGACTAAAATAGATTTAGAGAGTATATTATTGCACCATATAAATAATACTATCAACAAAGTTAAAAATAAACTTGATAATTTTTAATTATTTTTACTGCCTTACTACATAGATTCTGGGGCACTAACTCCTAGTATATTTAGAGCATTTTTAATTACTTGTTTAACAGCTGATATTAAACTAAGTCGTGCTTTAGTTAGTTCTTTATCATTGCCTAGAAATTTACAATTAGCATAATAACTATGTAGTGCTGTTGCTAAGTCTTTTAAATAATAGGCAAGTTGATGTGGTTCATAAGACGAGGCAGATGATATTATAGTATCGCAATAACGATTTAAAACACTAACAAGTTCTACCTCTTGTGGTGCTATCAATAAACTAAGATTTATATTATTATCATTTAGTGCAAAATTAGTCTTTGATAATACTTTACAAATTCTAGCATGAGCGTATTGAATATAATAAACCGGATTATCATTTGTTTGTGATTTTGCTAATTCTAAGTCAAAATCCATATGTTGCTCGCTTTTACGCAAAATATAAAAAAACCTAGCAGCATCGCAACCAACCTCAGCAATTAATTCTTTTAAGGGTATAAACTCTCCCGACCTAGTTGACATACTGGCTTTAATTTTGCCACGATATAAATTAACAAATTGCACTAATAATATTTTTAATTTATCACTATCATAGCCCAGTGCTTTAATGCCTGCTACTACTCTAGCAATATAGCCGTGATGGTCAGCACCCCAAATATTAATAATTTTATAATAGTGCTGAGAGTTTTTATTTTGTATTGGCAATTTTCTTATAAATTTATCTAAGTGATAAGCAATATCTGATGCAAAATAAGTGCTATTATTATTATCACGCACTACTACACGGTCTTTTTCATCGCCAAAGTCTGTTGTTTTAAACCATAATGCCCCATTTTTCTTATAAACTACCTTGTTTTGTTTTAGTTTGACTATGGTTTTTGCTAATAAGTCTGATTGTATTAAATTTTTCTCAGAAAACCAAGTATCAAAATGCACTCTAAATTGTGATAATTCTTGTTTAATGCCAACTAATATATACTCTATACTTAAATTAAAAATAATATCATAATCTTGTGCTAAGATATTTTTACAATTAGTGATAATTGTATCTATATAGGCTTCTTTATCATTTTTTTGATGTTTATTTTTAGTAATATTTGGTGTTATCTTTGTAAAATCATGTTGGTATTTATCTTGGTATAAATTTTGTACTTGTTTAGCAATATCATAAATGTAATTACCTTTATAAGCGTTATCAGGGAAGGTAATTGCAATATTTAATAATTCTAAATAGCGTAAATACACACTAATAGTTAAAATATCCATTTGCCTGCCAGCATCGTTTACATAGTATTCACAATCTACATTATAACCAATAGTTTTTAATAAATTTGCTATGCTACTGCCATAAGCCGCACCTCTACCATGCCCTATATGTAGTGGACCTGTTGGATTTGCCGATACAAATTCTAGTAAAATATTTTTATTATCACCTATTTTTGCCAAGCCAAAATCCTTACCCTTTATTAAAATTTGCTTGATGATATTGTTATTATCCTCACTGGCTACAAAAAAGTTAATAAACCCAGCACCTGCTATATCAATTTTAGTTATTTGTGTTGATTTTGCTATTGCACTAACTATAAGTTTAGCAATATTTATAGGTTTATCATTATTTTTACCACTAACTAAAAATGCTATATTGGAACTATAATTACCATAGGCTTTATTTTTACTATGACTAATAATAATATTATATTTTTCATCTAGTAATAGTCCTTTAGCTACTAAACTTTCTAGGCTATTTTTAATTAAGGTTTGAATGTAGTTTTTCATCAAAAAAGTAAAATTTATTTATCATATTTTAATGTGCTTCTTGCCAATTACTTCCTATACCAATATCTACTATCAATGGCACACTTAAACTAACAACACTACTCATTAGTTTATTAATCTTAGTTTTATAATAATCTAATTTTGCTATTGCTACTTCAAATACTAGCTCATCGTGGACTTGCATTAGCATTTTAATATCTTTATTATTTTTGCCTATAAAATTATCTATATCTAACATAGATTTTTTAATAATATCAGCAGAACTGCCTTGCATAGGAGCATTAATTGCCAAGCGAAGTGCGTGTTGTTGACGGACTCTATTTTTTGAGTTAATATCTGCTAAATACAATCTTCTGCCTGTAATTGTCTCAACAAAACCTTGTTGTTTTGCTAGTTCTTGAATATTATTGATATACTGTGCTACCTTGGGATATTTGGCAAAATATGTTGTGATATATTTTTTTGCTTGTGTATTGCTGGATTGTATCTGTTTTGCTAGACCAAAAGCACCCATACCATACATCAAACCAAAATTAATTGCCTTAGCATCTCGTCTATTTGTTTTACTAACCTCTGATTCTTTTATAGCAAACATTTGTGCTGCTGTTGCTATATGAACATCTATATTATTTAAAAAAGCAGATAATAAACCCTCATCTTGTGATAAGTGCGCCATAATTCTTAGTTCTATTTGCGAATAATCTGCTGCTAAAATAACAAACCCCTTGCTAGCAATAAATGCACTACGAATTTTAGCACCATCCTCATTACGAATAGGAATATTTTGCAAATTAGGATTAGTAGAGGATAATCTGCCAGTTGCTGTGCTAGATTGATGATATGAGGTATGGACTCTGTTGGTTGTTATGTTAATCTGTTTAGGCAATGCCTTTAAATAAGTAGAATTAAGTTTGCTTAGCATTCTATATTGTAATAATATCTTTGCTATTGGGTGTTGTAATTTTTTAAGTGCTTCTTCATTGGTTGAAGCTTGTCCCTTTGCAGTAGTTTTTCCCGGACTTAGGTTTAAATATTCGCTAGTAAATAGCACTTCTCTAAGTTGTTTTGGAGAGTCTAGATTAAAATTAGTTTTAGCAATTCTAAATGCTTGCTGTATTAGTTTTTCAATATCTTGTAGTATTTTTTTTTGCTGTTGTAATAAAATATTTTTATCAATCAAAACCCCATTTCTTTCAATATTAACCAATGTTTTTATCAATGGTAATTCTAAGTTTTGATATAGTTTTAACAATAACGGATATTTTTGAATTTTCTCAGTTAAAACATTATTTAATTCTTTGGTAATTATTACATCTTCACAAGCATAGGAATGTGCCTTTTCTATATCTATATTATCAAATGTTATCTGTTTTTTACCACTACCTGCTATATCACTAAATTTAGTAGTTTTATACGCTAGATAAAAACTAGCCAAGTCATCCATATTATGTAAACTAGCAGTGCTATTTAGACAATATGATTTGAGCATAGTATCATCTGTTATGCCATTTAGTTCAATATTATAATTTGCTAAAATATGGGAGTCATATTTTAGGTTTTGCCCTATTTTTTTGATATTTTTATTAGTAAAAATTGGTTTTAATTTAGTTAAAACCATAGTAATATCTAATTGTTTTATTGCCCCTAAATAATTATGTGCTACGGGTAGATAAAATGCTATTTTATCTAGTAAAAATACTAAGCCAACTAATTTAGCATCCATATAGTTTAAACTGGTAGTTTCGCTATCAAATACAAATTCTTTAATATTATAAATATCAATTATTAGTTTATCTAGTTGCTCTTTTTTAGTGATAAGTTTTTGTTGATACTTGCTTAATAAAGAATTATTGTTGTTGTCATAAGAGTTGACAGACTCTAGTGCGTTAATTTGTTTAAGCCATTGATTAAATCCATATTTTTTATATAATTTTGCTAATTTAGCGTTGTTTGGTTTGGATTTACAATCGTAGAAGTTAATATTTAGTTTTAGGTCATCTTTTAGACTAACCAATTTATACGATAGGTCCAATAATGCAAAGTTATCCCTTAGTTTTTCGCCAACTTTGCCTTTAATATCATTACAATTTGCCTTTATATTGACTATATTTTGGTATTTTTTAATCCACGCTGATGCAGTTTTAGGTCCCACACTAGGAATACCGGGGATATTATCGCCACTATCTCCACTAAGTGCTAAAAAGTCTAATACTTGCTCTGGATACACGCCAAGTTTATCATAAATAGCTTGAGTATCTAGTAATTTATACTTCATATCTAGTTGATAGACACAGCCACCTATTAGTTGATATAAGTCTTTATCGCTACTAGCTATTATGCTATCAATATTTAATTTCTTTACTTGTTTTGCTAAGCTTGCTATGACATCATCAGACTCCACTTGAGCCTCGCATATAAAAGGTAGTCCCATAGCTTTGATAATTTCATATAGTGGTTCTATTTGCAAGACAAGTTCTGCATCTACTGGCTTACGGTTGGCTTTATATTCTGGGTAAATTTTATGACGAAAATTACTACCTTTATGGTCAAATATGGCTATTATATTTGCATCATGGTATTGGTTTTGAAGCATTTTAATACTATTTATTACTCCAAAAATAGCCCCAGTTGGAAAACCCTCATCATTAGATAGGTTTTGATTTAAGGTAGCAAAATATGAGCGAAATAAAAATGCTGAACCATCTAATAAAATAATTTTAACTTGCATTATAAACGAACATTTATATTGTGGCTGCGCATAAATTCTTTGGCTTCTAAAATAGTATGAGTATTAAAATGGAATATACTAGCAGCTAGCACTGCATCTGCCTTGCCTTTTTTTATGCCATCTACTAGGTGCATAAGCGAGCCAACGCCACCTGATGCTATAATTGGTACTGAGGTTGCATCAGATACCGCCTTTGTTAGCGCTAAATCAAAGCCGTCCTTAGTGCCATCTTTATCCATAGAAGTTAATAAAACCTCTCCAGCACCAATATTAGTATCACTTTGAGTGTTTTGCACAGCCCATTCTATAACATCAATATTAGTTTTTTTTCTACCACCATGGCTAAATATCTGCCATTTATTTGGCGAGCTAGATACCTGTTTAGCATCAATGGCTATTACTATAGCCTGTGAGCCAAAATAATTACTAGCTTTTGCTATTAGCTCTCTATCATAAATAGCCGCTGAATTTATAGCAACTTTATCAGCCCCAGCATCAAGTATGCCTTTAATATCAGAAATAGTGCGAATACCACCACCTACTGTTAATGGAATAAAAACCTCATCGGCTATCCTGCTTACCATATTTTTTAAAATATCTCTATTTTCATAACTTGCAGTAATATCTAAAAATACTAACTCATCAGCACCTTGTTCATCGTATTTTTTAGCAACGGCAACAGGATCGCCAGCATCTTTAATATCAACAAATTGCACGCCTTTTACCACTCTAGCATCTTTAATATCTAAACAGGGAATAACACGATTTGATAAACTCATAGCCACCTATTTTACTGCATAATATAACTTTAATAATAAACAAACAGCAAACACCGTAAAAATAATTATTTATGTTAAAAACCAAAAAAATTAACTCTAATTATTCTAACAACAAACAAGCCAAGGTTAAAACAGAAGATAGAGAATAGATGACAGAAAGTAGATAAAATAAACACCATAAAAATAATTATTTATGCTAGAAAAACTCCAAAAGAATTTTATTTAGCAAATTTTATTGTTACACCATCTATATATCTCATATCTATTGTGCTGTGGTTAAGGCTCTTGTGTCGTTTTAATAATCTATTATAAATATTAATAAAGTTAATTATTCTTGTGGTTTTTTTGCTATAACCTAGCATAATTTTTATATCATCTTTTATAATTAGTTCTGTAGTTTTATCTTGTTTTATCACCCTAATAGGAAAACTTGTGCCTAGAATTTTACTAAATTTTAGATAATCTTTATAAATACTTTTACTATTAGCCTTATTGGTTATGGCTAGGGGCACATTGGTATTTATTTTTAACTCAGGACTAAAAGCATTGCCGTTAGTATCAATATAAGAGTTATTATTAAGCATTAGGGCAATTTTTTTAATTTTTATTTCAATAGTTATATTAAGCCAAAAACTGCGTCGAACATATATTGTATCAACCCAATGATTTTGTCTAATAATACTATTAATTTTTTCTAGGTTTATATTTAGATAATTAGCATTTAGCTCATTTTTAATAGCTTTTTTAAGTTTTATTGGCAAAGTTTTAGGGTATGTGCCTTGAATATCCCAAACAACTTTGTTTAGTTGAAGCCAATTTTGATTATAAGCAATTAGGATAAACCAAAATAATACAACAACTATTATAGTTTTTATTATAAGTTTTAAATAATATGTCTTAGTCCTTGTTTTTTTAATTTTAAGTTTAACATTTCTATTGCGTTTTCTTAACATAAAATTAGAGATTATTGCACGGTAGCAAAGAATAAATAAAATCTGCTAAAATATTAATATAAAAAACATATCTGTAAGCAATGCTACGCATACAGCCGTGTTTGAGGCATAAAATGCAGTTCCTAGTGCCTCTAAGAGCTACTGTGTGCGTAGCATTGTTTACAGCTGTTTTCATTATTTTATAACAAAGAACACGGATATTTGAGTTATTTTTAGAATTTTGGGCTACCGTGCAATAGTCTCAATTAGTAATTTAAAACTTCATTTAAAAAATCTATCTCACTCATACCACTAGCCCTAACAGCCATAGGCACTAAACTGTGTGTAGTCATACCTGGAATAGTATTTATTTCTAATAAAAATATCTCGCCATTATCATTTATCATTAAGTCAACCCTGCCCCAATTACTACAATGTATAGCATTAAATGCTTGCATAGCAATTTGTTGCACTCTTTTACTATCAGTTTTATCTAAATCACAAGGACAATGGTATATGGTGCTATTGTTTATATGTTTTTCATTATAGTTCCAGACCTCGCTACTGTATTGTATTTCTATTATTGGCAAAACCTTATTATTTAATATTGCCACAGTATATTCCCTGCCTGATATATATTGTTCAATGATTATATTATCATTATCTTTGTGAGTTATTTCTAGTGCTTTTTGGAGTTCTTGGCTATTATTTACTTTGCTAATACCAATGCTTGAGCCCTCTGTTTCTGGCTTAATAATCCAAGGCAGTGCAAAACTAGGTTTGGGTGGGTGTTTTTTATTTTGTTTTATTGATGATACGATAAAATTTGCAGTAGGAAGTCCTTTTTGTAGCCATATTTTTTTGGTAGTAGTTTTATTCATAGCAATTTTTGATGCTCTACTATTTGAGCCTGTATATGCTATATTTCGCCTCTCTAATTGTTGTTGAATAAAGCCATCTTCACCACCCTTGCCGTGGATAATAATAAATGCTTTATCAAATTTTAATTGCCATAATTGTGCTAAATTATTTTTTTTTACATCAAAAATAAAACACTCAATACCACTTTGTTTTAGAATATTATAAATATTTTGTCCACTTTGTAATGATATTTCTCGCTCCTTAGACCAACCACCTGTTAATATTACTATCATACAATCCTAAGTTCTGTTTTTAGAGTAATATTAAAATTATTTTTTATAATTTTTTGAATATATTTTATTAGTTTTTCAATATCATTAGCACTAGCATTACCGTAATTAATAATAAAATTTGCGTGTTTTTTAGACACGCAAGCACCACCTATACAAAAGCCTTTTAATCCAGCGTCATCTATTAGTTTAGCGGCATAATATCCCTTAGGGTTGATAAAAACACAACCACAGTTAGCACTTGCTATTGGCTGAGTTTTTTGGCGTTTTTGTAATAATTGTTTAATGCTATTGCCTAGGTTATAAATACTAGGTTTAAAACTAGCACCGATAAAATATTCATTTTTATATTTGCTATTCACAGAGCGATAACTTATTTTAAAATCAGTGAGTTTTCTATTATAAATAGTGCCATTATTATTGATGGTTTTCACACATTTTACCCATTGCCAAATTTCATTATCAAAACAACCAGCATTCATAGCCAAACCACCGCCAACACTACCGGGTATAGTAGCTAAAAATTCTAAACCATAACGCTTATTATTATTGCTAAATCTTGCTAGTTTTGCCAAGCTAACACCAACATCAGCACTTACATATTTGCCATTTATGGCTATGGAGTTTAATTTCTTTGTGCTAATTACTACGCCCTCAAAACCCTTATTTCTTATTAGTAAATTTGAGCCTAAACCAATAAATAAAACCTGGTTATTATTATTTGCTAAAAAATATACCAACTCATCTATATTTTTAGGACTAAAAAACATCTTAGCATATCCACCAACTCTTAAAGAAAGATGCTTTGCCATATTTTGATTGTATTTTATATCTAATTTCTGCATAACTAAAAATCTAAACCCCACAAGCATTACTCGTAGTAAAACAACTTAAATGTAAGAATTTATGTTTTATGAGACTGTTGCACGGTAGCAAAGAATAAATAAAATCTGCTAAAATATTAATATAAAAAACATATCTGTAAGCAATGCTACGCATACAGCCGTGTTTGAGGCATAAAATGTAGTTCCTAGTGCCTCTAAGGGCTACTGTGTGCGTAGCACTGTTTACAACTGTTTTCATTATTTTATAACAAAAAACACGGATATTTGAGTTATTTTTAGCATTTTAGGTTGCCGTGCAACAGTCTCTTTATATATATTTTATAGTAAGAGCTAGTAGGAGCAGGCAAGGCTTGTTATAAGAATTAACTTTGTAGAATTAGTCTATTACCTCAATTTTAATAACTTTTTGATAGCCCTTAGGTAGCATATTACCCCTTTTTGCTCTGTTGGATATATAATTTACTAAATCAGTAAACTTAATAGTTAGATGGCGTTTGCCAGAGTAAAATTTTAATTTTTGATTATCAAAAAATATTGCTATATCTTTAACAAATTCTTTTTTATCATTAAAATCAGTGGTTTTTATATTTATTAGTTTATTGCCTCTACCTTTTGATAATTGTGGTAACTCTGCTACTTTAAATACCAATAATCTACCTAAATTGCTAACTACGGCTATATATTGACTTGCTAAGTTTGTTATTTTTAGTAGTGCTAGGGCATGGCTATTGTCGGGCATAGTTAAGATATTTTTGCCATTTTGTCTAGATGATATTAAGTTTCCTAAACTAGCAATAAAACCATAGCCCATATTTGATGCTAGTAGGACTTTATCATTATTTTCACCAGTAATAACTGAGGTAAAAATTGCTCCACTAGGAGGCGATAATTTGCCTGTTAGTGGCTCACCTTGCCCTCTAGCACTAGGCAACAGATGGGACTCTAGAGCATAAGTTCGTCCTGCGGTGTCTAAGAATATTGCCATTTGATTGCTACGAGCCTTAGTGCTGGTTAAATAACTATCTCCAGACTTATAATTAAGCCCTACTGGGTCAATATCATGTCCCTTAGCACTACGAATCCAACCCATTTTAGATAGCACTATGGTAATATTCTCAGCTGGGCTTATTTGTCCTTTTGATAATAGTTTGGCTTGTTTAGCATTAGTATTTATTTCACATCTTCTGTTATCAGCAAATTTTTTAATAATATTTTTTAATTCTTTTTTTAGCAAAGTTTTTAGTTTAATTTTTGAATTTAAAACACTCTCTATACTATTTTTTTCCTCTGTTAATTCTTGTTGCTCATTTTGAATTTTTATTTCTTCTAACTTGGCTAAATTGCGTAATTTTAGCTCTAGTATTGCCTCTGTTTGTTTGTTATTTAGTTTAAACCTAGCCATTAAAACATCTTTGGGTTTATCTTCATAACGAATAATACGAATTACCTCATCAATATTTAAAAATGCTACTAATAATCCTTGCAGAATATTTAATCTAGCTAGAATCTTTTCAAAACGAGTTTCTAATCTTCTAACTACTACTTGCGAACGATATTCTAACCATTCTAACAATATAGTTAATAAATTTTTAACTTGTGGTTTGCCATTTAGCCCTATTACATTCATATTAACGCGATAATTTTTTTCTAAATCACAACTAGCGTATAAATGTAGTATTAAATTATCAAGGTTTACTCTATTTGACTTAGGAACTATAACTATTCTGGTGCTGTTTTTGTGGTCTGATTCATCTCTAATATCTTCTATTAAAGGTAGTTTTTTAGCACTCATTTGGCTAGCAATTTGCATGATTATTTTAGCCCCTGAGGTTTGATATGGTAGAGCATTAATAACAATATTGCCGTCTTCTATAGTATGTTTTGCTCGCATTTTTATTGAGCCATTGCCCGTTGCATACATTGTTTCTAACTCTTTATTATTAGTAATGATTTGAGCATAAGTTGGATAATCAGGGGCTTGAATAAACTGCATAATATTTTCTATACTTGCCTGAGGATTATCAAGCAGATAAATACAAGCACTAACAACTTCTGCTAAATTATGAGGCGGTATATCTGTTGACATACCAACGGCTATGCCGCTAACGCCGTTTAATAAAATATTTGGCACTTGTGCTGGTAAGTATTTTGGCTCTTCTAAACTGGCATCAAAATTAGGCGTCCAATCAACTGTGCCTTGGGTAATTTCTTGTAATAATAAATTTGCATAAGCAGATAATTTAGACTCTGTATAACGCATAGCAGCAAAAGACTTAGGGTCATCTTCAGCACCCCAATTACCCTGACCGTCAATAAATGGATAACGATACGAAAACGGCTGTGCCATTAACACCATAGCCTCATAACAAGCACTATCACCGTGGGGATGAAATTTACCTAATACATCACCTACTGTGCGGGCAGATTTTTTATATTTAGCACTAGATATTAACCCTAATTCACTCATAGCATAAATAATACGCCTTTGCACAGGTTTTAAGCCATCACCTATAAATGGCAATGCTCTATCTAAAATTACATACATAGAATAATCTAGATATGCTTTTTCACTAAAATCTGCTATATTAATATCTATTTCTTTTGCCATTATTATGATTAACTTACTTTTAAATTACAAAAACCGTAATTCAGACACAGTTAAAGTCGGACTTCGTGGATTTTGTTTAATAACTCCGTAAATTTAATTTTTGCCATAACTTTTTTGCATTAGGATAATTTTGTTGATATGCTTGTTTCATCCAGTATGCTGATTGTTGTTTATTATCATTAAAATAGTAATAATTTGCTAACTCGTATTGTGCTTTGGCAAAATTATTTTTAGCAGATTTTGTTAAATATTCTAAATATTTATTATCATCTTTAATAGCACCTAAGCCCTGCTTGTGCATTTGTGCTAAGGTATATTGTGCTTGGGGATAATCATCTGTTGCCACCTCTTCTACTAATGAGAATGCCTTATTAGTGTTTTTCGTAACTCCCTTGCCATTTAGATACATAAAGCCAAGATAATATTTAGCTTCATTATTACCTTGTTGTGCCGATTTTACATACCAGTTAAAAGCTTTACTATTATTAGCACTACCGCCTTCACCGTCTTTATACATATTGGCTAAGATTAGTTGAGCATTTCCATCGCCAATATTAGCTGCTTTTTTATACCAAAATCTAGCCTTTTTATGATTAATTCCTGTAGCACCGTAGCCAAAATAATACCAAGACGCAAGTTTTATTTGTGCTGGAAGATAGTTTTGCTGTGCTGATTTTTTTAATAATTCTATCGCATTATTGTATTCTCTATCATCAAGATAAATTATAGCTAATACAAACTGTTTACTAGCATCGCCACTTTTGGCTTGGGTTTTTATTGCTGATATTTGTGCACTATTTAGGTTTTTATCAGCATATATTACATTAGTTATAAAACTTATATAAATAATAACAATAAGATACAAATATTTAATCATATTTTTATATGTAAAAAAAATTACTTATAATAAGCTTTTATTAATGTTTTTTATGTTTTTGAGATAATTTTTTTCTCAGTGCTAATGATGTTAAAACAATGCCTGATATAGTATAAAACAAAAATATAAAAAATAAAATATAGGCTGGTTGTATTGATATAAAAACTATTATTAATAATAGTATTGATAATATTTTAAATGATGACCTGCCCTTTAAATTAAAAGACTTAAAACTATGATAACGAATATTACTAATCATAAGTAACGACGATGCTAACATTATAATTACTGCTATAAAAGTAATAATATACGATATATCTGCTGATATATTAATACTATTTGTAAAACTAATAGCAAACCACACAAAACCAGCATTTAATGCAGCTGATGCAGGAGATGGTAACCCTTGAAAATAATTTTTATCCTCAATACCTATTTGGGTATTAAATCTAGCTAGTCTTAAAGTACCAGATGCTACATAAAAAAATGCTACTAACCAACCATTACTAAAATCTTTTAACACCCAACAATAAAATAAAATAGCAGGTGCAATAGCAAAAGAAAGCAAGTCTGCCATAGAGTCGTATTGAGCACCAAAATCACTCTGAGTACTGGTAAGTCTAGCCACTCTACCGTCTAAACTATCAAATACCATAGCAATAAAAATTGCAATAGCACTATATTTATAATTAGCATTAATAGCTAGCGTAATTGCATAAAAACCTGCTAATAATCCTAGTGTTGTTAATAGATTTGGTAATAAATAAATGCCTCTTTTTCGCAATTTACTAACTGGCATAGCAACTAATTTTTATTTTTATCCACTACTTTTTTAATCCAAGGCATCATTGAACGCAAGTTTTCGCCCACTTTTTCTATTTGATGCTCTCTAGTTTTCTCTCTTCTACTTGGTAATGAGCCAACATTTGCTACAAATTCTTTGGCAAAAGAGCCATCCTGAATATCTGATAGAATTTTACGCATTTCTTTTTTAGTACCATCATTGATAATTTTAGGTCCTCTGGTAACATCGCCATATTCTGCGGTATTAGAAATAGAATAACGCATATTAGCAATACCTCCCTCATACATTAAGTCAACAATTAATTTTAACTCGTGTAAACATTCAAAATATGCCATTTCTGGCTCATACCCTGCATTTACTAAGGTTTCAAATCCTGCTTGCACAAGTGCTGTTGTGCCACCACATAAAACAGCTTGCTCACCAAATAAATCAGTTTCTGTTTCATCTTTAAATGTAGTTTCTAAAATACCTGTTCTACCACCACCTATTGCACAAGCATAAGATATAGCAAGCTGTTTAGCATTGCCAGATATATCTTGTTGCACGGCTATTAAGTCAGGAATACCACCACCTTTTTCAAATTCACTACGAACAGTATGCCCTGGTGCTTTTGGTGCTATCATAATTACATCTAAATCACCTCTTGGCACTATTTGTTTAAAATGGATATTAAACCCATGGGCAAAGGCAAGCGTAGAGCCTTGTGCCAAATTGGGCTCTATACTATCTTTATACAACTTTGCTTGAAACTCATCAGGTGCTAATATCATAACTAAATTAGCACTTTTAGTTGCTTCTTCAACTGATAAAACCTTGAAAGTATTTTTTTCTGCCTTAGTAATTGAAGCTGAGCCTTTACGCAAACCAACTACTACATCTATACCACTATCTTTGAGGTTTAATGCGTGTGCATGCCCCTGAGAGCCATAACCAATAATAGCAACTTTCATTCCTTTAATAATGGCTAAATCACCATCTTTATCATAATATTTGTTCATATTTATATATTTTTAATTATAAAATTGTTTTACCGCGATAAACTCCCATAGCACCTGTTCTTGATACTTCCATTATATTTTTACTACCTATGGCATCTAAAAAAGCATCTATTTTTTTAGACTTACCAGATATATCAATAATATAAGTATCATCTGTTATATCAACTATTTGGCATTCAAAAATATCAACTAATTGCTTAATTTTTAAAATATTGCTATCATTAATTGCAATTTTTACCAACATTAACTCTCGTTCTATATGTTTTCTACCAGTTATATCAATAACTCGAACTGTATCTACCAATTTTTCTAATTGTTTGACTATTTGTGCAATGATTTTATCATTACCGTAAGTTACCATAGTAAGTCTTGATAAAGACTCATCTGTGGTTTGTGCTACATTTAGTGCTTCTATGTTAAAACCTCTGGCAGAAAATAAACCAACCACCCTAGAAAGAGCACCCGATTCATTTTCTAGTAATAATGAGATAATGTGTCTCATAATAAATTTAAACCCTCATCATTTACTGCACTCATATCATCTTTATCTGCTAATAACATTTCGTGATGCCCGGCACCTGCTGGTATCATAGGAAAAACATTTTCCATAGGATCGGTTATAAAATCTAGGAAGACTGTTCTATTTTTATTACTATTAGAAAATGCTTCCACTAATGCTGGCTCTATGTCGGCTGGATTTTCAATTTTAATACCAATATGTCCATAGCCCTCAGCTAGTTTGACAAAATCAGGTAGAGCATCCATATAAGACATACTATATCTTTTTTCATAAAAGAATTCTTGCCATTGTCTAACCATTCCTAAATATTGATTATTAAGATTAACAATTTTAACAGCTACACCATACTGCAACATAGTAGATAATTCTTGTAGCATCATTTGAATACTACCATCTCCGGTAACACAAACAACATCTTTATCTTTATTAGCTATTTTAGCACCCATAGCAGCAGGCAAACCAAAACCCATAGTGCCTAAGCCACCAGAGTTTATCCATCTTCTAGGTTTATCAAACAAATAATACTGTGCCGCCCACATTTGGTGTTGTCCTACATCAGATGTAACTATGGCATTACCTTTTGTTATTTTATATAAGGCTTTAATAATGGTCTGTGGTTTAATAACTTTGCTAGAGTCCTTATAAGCTAGTGAGTCTAGTTTACGCCAATTATTTATCTCATTCCACCACTTGCTAATATTGGGAATATTTTTACCTGCTAAAACTTTTGCTAATTTTTCTAAAATAATACTAGCTTCACCAATGACTTCAACATCAACCGCTATAGTTTTAGATATAGATGATGGGTCAATATCTATATGAATAATTTTTGCATAAGGACAAAACTTTGCAATATTAGCAGTTATTCTATCATCAAATCTAGCACCAACAGAAATAACACAATCCGAATTGTGCATTGCCATATTGGCTTCGTAAGTGCCGTGCATACCCAACATACCTAAGGATTGTTTATCAGTTTCTGGATAAGCCCCTAAACCCATAATAGTTTGAGTTATTGGAAATTTTAATAATTTGCTAAATTTGGTTAATGCTTTGCTAGCATTGCCTATTACCGAGCCTCCACCAGAGTAAATAATTGGCTTTTTAGCTTGTAAAATTAGTTTAATAGCTTGCTGTATTTGCTTGTTTTCTGGCTCTGTTACTGGATTATAAGAGCGAATTTGAATATCTTTTGGATAATAAAAATTATCTAAGGTAGCAATAGTTATATCTTTGGGTATATCAATAACAACAGGTCCAGGTCTGCCAGTTTTAGCAATATAAAACGCTTTTTTTATTGTTAGTGCTAATTTATTAATATCCTTTACCAAAAAATTATGTTTAACACAAGACCTAGTTATACCAACAGCATCAACCTCTTGAAAAGCATCACTTCCTATTACAGTAGTTGCTACTTGACCTGATATAACAATTAAAGGAATTGAATCCATATAAGCAGTAGCTATGCCTGTAACAGCATTAGTTAAGCCCGGACCAGAGGTTACCAAAGCAATACCGACATTACCACTACTTCTTGCATAACCATCAGCAGCATGAACCGCACCTTGTTCATGACGAACTAGAAAATGTTCAATATCATTTTGTTTGCCTAGAGCATCATAAATATGCAAAACAGCCCCTCCAGGATAACCAAATATATGTTTTACTCCCTCTGCCTGTAAGCTTTTAATTACTATCTGTGCACCATTAACAATCATATACAAATTAACATAAAATAGAATAAAACATTATACACACAACAACTCTAAATTACTTAAAATTATGAGAAATCAAAAAAATTATAACAATAAAATACGCAAACATAGACCGTTGCACAGTGGCAAAGTAAAAATGGAACAAGTCTTACTCGTTCTATAAGAAATGAAATAAGTTTTTTTTTACAGTCTCACTGCTAAGGGCTACTGTGTGTATAACACTGTTTACAACTGTGCTTCTCATTATTTTATAACAATGCTCTACAAATATTATTATAATTTAACTGGGTCTATTTTATTGCTATCTATATTGTATTTATCTATGGCTTTAAATACTACGCCCATAGCAATTATATTATCATCTGCTAATGCTCTTAGACTAGCTATTGTTATATAATAACTATTTACTTCAAAGAAGTGTCTTAACTCATCTCTGGTATCACTGCGACCAAAGCCATCAGTGCCTAATACTTCATAATGATTTGGTATATATTTGCGTAATTGTTCGCCATAGGCACGCATATAATCAGTAGCTGCTATTACTGGTCCTTTACTATTAGCAAGAATCTTAGTTATATAAGGAATTTTAACCTTATCTTTTGCTAGCAAGCGATTTTCTCTATCTATACTTTGTGCTTCTCTAGCTAATTCATTAAAACTGGTAATACTCCAAATATTAGATTTAACACCCCAATCATTGGCTAATAATTCTGCTGCTAGTTCTACCTCTAGCAAAATAGCCCCTGAGCCAAATAACTGCACCTCTATATCAGAGCTACCAACAACCTTTAGCTTATATCCACCCTTTATAATGCCATCTTCTACCCCTTTTGGCATAGCAGGATGGGTGTAAGTTTCATTCATAGTGGTAATATAATAAAACTTATTCTCACGCAATTCATACATTCTCTTTAAGCCATCTTGGACAATAACTGCCAGCTCGTAAGCATAGCTTGGATCATACGATATACAATTAGGAATAGTATTTGCCATTAGATGTGAATGTCCGTCTTGGTGTTGTAATCCCTCACCAGCTAAGGTAGTCCTACCTGCTGTGCCGCCTAATAAAAATCCTTTTGCTTGCATATCGCCAGCTGCCCATGCTAAATCGCCAATTCTTTGAAAACCAAACATAGAATAATAAATATAAAATGGCACCATTGTTAGATTATGGGTAGCATAAGCAGTTGCCGCTGCTATCCAATCAGAGAATGCCCCTGCTTCATTAATTCCTTCTTGTAATACCTGACCTTTAACATCTTCTTTATACCACATTACTTTATCAGAATCCTCAGGTTGATATAATTGCCCTGATGATGAGTAAATACCTAGTTGTCTAAATAAACCCTCCATACCAAAAGTTCTAGCCTCATCGGGAACAATAGGGACTATTCGTTTACCTATTTCTTTGTCTCTAGTCAATAGAGACAAAATTCTAACAAAAGCCATAGTGGTTGACATTTCTCGCTCTTTAGTGCTAACTAACAAACTTGAAAAAATATCTAAGTTAGGGGTTATTATTTTTTCTATATTAAATTTTCTCTCTGGTAATGCCCCACCTAGTGCTTCTCGTCTTGATAATAAATAACGCATTTCTGCACTATCTGGTTTTGGTTTATAAAAATTTAATTTCTCTATATCTTCATCGCTAACAGGCACTGAAAATCTCTTAGCAAATTTACGCACTGCTTTTTCACCAAGTTTTTTTTGTGAATGAGTAGTATTTTGCCCCTCGCCTGCTTCCCCCATACCATAGCCTTTTACAGTTTTAGCTAAAATAACCGTTGGCTGTCCCTTATGATTTTTTGCCTTATGATAAGCGTTATAAACCTTTATTGGATCGTGCCCGCCTCGTCTTAGAGCATATATTTCCTCATCTGATAAATGCTCAACCATTGCTAGCACCTCAGGGTTAAAACCAAAAAAATGTTCACGCACATAAGCACCATCTTTTGCCTTATATGCCTGATATTGTCCATCTACTACATCCTCCATGCGTTTTTTTAATAAACCTTTACTATCTTTTGCTAATAACTCATCCCAATCACTACTCCATATGACTTTAATTACATTCCAGTTTGCCCCTCTAAACATACCTTCTAGTTCTTGAATAATCTTACCATTACCACGAACAGGACCATCTAATCGCTGTAAATTACAATTAATTACAAAAATTAAGTTATCTAATTTTTCTCTACCTGCTAAAGATATAGCACCTAAGGATTCTGGCTCATCCATTTCACCATCACCTAAATACACCCATACCGTGCGTTTATCAGTGTCTTTTAACTCTCTATCTTGCAAATATTTCATAAATCTTGCTTGATAAATACTCATAATAGACGCTAAACCCATAGATACAGTAGGAAACTGCCAAAAATCAGGCATTAATTTGGGGTGTGGGTAAGACGATAAACCAGCCTTATTTGCCTCTTGGCGAAAATTATTTAATAGCTTTTCTTCAAGTCGCCCTTCAAGAAAAGCTCTAGCATACATACCCGGTGCTACATGACCTTGAAAAAATATTAAATCACCACCTTGTTCTGAACGGTTACCACGATAAAAATGATTAAATCCAACATCGTATAAAGTTGCACTAGATGCAAAACTAGCAATATGCCCTCCTAATTCGGAGCTAACTTTATTTGCTTTTACTACCATTACCATAGCATTCCAGCGAATAATTGCTGATATTTTTTTCTCTAATTCATAATCTATATCACAATTAACTTGATTCTCAACAGAAATACTATTCAAATAAGCAGTAGTAACCCCGCTTGGCAACTCCATACCTGCTTTATCAGCTGCATAAAGTAGTTTGGATAAAATATACTTAGCACGACCAATACCTTCTCTATTAACTACCGATTCAAAAGCATCAAGCCATTCTCTGGTTTCTTGTTTGTCAATATCTTGTTTAGGCATAATAATTTCATTCAAATAAATTATATTATCTACTAAAAATTAAAACTATGATATTTTTTTTAGAAAATAGTATTATTTTAAAATAATGAAATAATTGCAGGCGTAAAAAATATAAAATTATATTTTAAAAAAATAGGTATACCAACTGGGTGGAGAAAAGAAGTTTAATTTTACTATGACCTGAATTATTGACCAAATTATTATATTAGGGTTGCTCAGAGGTTTCATAAGCAACAGCCAACTATTTTTAGTATAGAAAGTCTTGCTATTGCTATGGATATGAGTATGACTAAACTAATAAAACCAGTAGAGTCTTATGATAAAGATTGTAAAACTTAATAATAGATATTAATATAGTTATCTTATGAATTTTAGGGCAATAAAACTAATAAAAAATCCAGATAAACCAAAAATAATTTGCCATACATCTTGTGCTGGAAATATTTCTCTAGCAATAATGGCACCTAAAAATAAAGCCAATAATGGCAAAATATATAATTGAGTAGCACGATAAAAAAGCTCAGCCATTGATATTTTAAGAGTAATAATATCTCCTATTTTTTGCCCTTCTTGTAATGGTTGTTTAATTTTATAACTGTTAAAATATTTTGCTAATATTCCAACTCCACAGGTATTATTTGCATTACAACTATCACATCCTGTATTA
Source organism: Gammaproteobacteria bacterium (assembly GCA_965222825.1). GTDB lineage: Bacteria > Pseudomonadota > Gammaproteobacteria > PS1 > Pseudothioglobaceae. The sequence continues at coordinate 639,156 of OZ244964.1, forward strand.
GTAGTTTTTTGTAAATAGGCACAATTATCTTTTATGCTAACTATAATAAATTTTTCTGCTATCAAAATGCTAAAATAATCATCTAAAAAATCTTATGTTACCATATGAACGACAAACAAGCAATTTTTAAAGCATACGATATTAGAGGTATAGTAGATACAGAGCTTGACAAACAAATAGTAGAGCAAATTGGTATAGCAATAGGCACAAAATCTATTAGAGAAGGTGAGAGGAATATTGTCATTGCTAGAGATGGTAGATTATCTAGTCCACAGTTAAGAGATTATTTAATAACTGGCTTAAAAAAAAGTGGTTGTCATATAATGGATATAGGTATGTGCCCTACTCCAGTGTTATATTTTGCTACTAAAACTACCGTAGCTACAACAGGGGTAATGATAACAGGTAGCCATAATCCAGTGCAATACAATGGTTTTAAAATTGTTATAGCAGGTAAAACCTTATCGGGCAATGGCATAGGAGAATTATATAAAATTATTACCACTAAAAACTATCAACAAGGCAGTGGAACTAGTAGCCAAATTGATATTAGTGGTAATTATCTAAGTGCTATTTGTAATAATATTAAATTAAAAAAACCACTAACAATAGTTATTGACTGTGGTAATGGTGTATCTGGTGTTATTGCTACTAAATTGTATAAATCTTTGGGTGTTAAAGTATTAGAATTATATTGTAATATTGATGGTAGTTTTCCAAATCATCATCCTAACCCTAGTGATGAGGCTAATTTAGCAGATCTAAAACAAGCAGTATTATTAAATAATGCTGATGTTGGACTAGCTTTTGACGGTGATGGGGATAGATTGGGTTTAGTTGATAATAAAGGTAGAACTATACGCTCTGATAGGCAGTTAATGCTATATGCTAAAGAGGTATTAAAATATCATAATAATGCCAATATAGTTTTTGATGTTAAATGCTCTAATTTATTGCCAAAAATAATTAAAAAATATGGTGGTAACGCCATAATGAGTAGAACAGGACACTCATTTATTAAGGCTAAAATGCAACAAACTAATGCAAAATTAGCAGGCGAAATGTCAGGGCATATATTTTTTAATGATAAATGGTTTGGCTTTGATGACGCCTTATATGCTGGTGCTAGATTATTAGAGATATTAACTAATAGCAATAAAACTTGTGCCCAGATTTTTGATGCGCTACCTAAGAGTATTAATACACCAGAAATTAATATAAACTTTACCAACCAAGGCGAACAATTTATAGCTATGGAAGAATTAGTGCAAAAAAATCCTTTTAACAAAAAATATATTAATGATATTGATGGTATTAGAATAGACCTACCGAATAATTCTTGGGGTTTGGTGCGTCCATCAAATACTACCTCTTGTCTAGTGCTTAGATTTGAAGCAAAGACTAAAACAGACTTAACAAATATTCAAAATCAATTTAAAAACTGGTTAATAACAGCAGGTATTAAAAATATATCTTTTTAAAACCCTTAAAAGTGAGGCTTGGCTATGTGGGAATCACTTTGCTGATGCTTGGAAGTTGTTAGAAGCCCGGCGTCGTTGTTAGAAGCCCGGCGTCGAACTTTGGTTGCTAAACTTTTGATTTTAGTTATTTTTTAACAAATTAGGCCAATTTTGATTGGCTTGGTTGATATTGTCTGGTATATCCTTAGACCAAACTTTTCTAGTAGCTTTATTGTAATTTAAATAGAGTTTTCCATCTACAATAGACCAAGCATCTGGTTTTGTGCTAGCGGTATAACCACGAGAGACTGCATAAGCACAATAACCGCCATATTGCGGAGCATATTGTTTAGGGTTAGTAATAAAATCATCGCGATTCTCTGCTGATGAAAAATACCAAGTGGCGCCATTCCAATTAAAACTAAATTGGCTATAACCTCTAACGGCTTTACTTTCTTTGAAATAAGCAACAGGATCATATCCACGAATTGCACTACCAAACTGATTAAAAACTGGCTCTAGGGCAAATATTAATGTTGTAAATAGTAAAGTTGCAACAAACAAACTAATAGATAAATAGCGAATAGTTTTCATAATTTTGCGTTTTAAAATGTTAGTATATTTAGTTTACCATATTATTTAATGCTAATATAATATTACAAAAAATTATAATATCAAAGGATTAATACCGATGCTAAACCTAAAAACGAAGCAAAACCAATTACATCAGTAATAGTAGTTAGAATAACTCCACCTGCTAAGGCTGGATCAATATTTAGTTTAGTAAGCATTATAGGTAGTATAACTCCTGATATTGATGCTATAAATAAATTTATAATAATTGCTATTGCAATAACAACACTTAGTAAAATATCGTCAAACCATAAATAAACAATAACCGAGATAATAGCAGACCAAATAATTCCATTTAATATGCCAATACCTGCTTCTTTACTAAACAGCCATTTAAAATTAATACGACTAATTTTATTAGTAGCAATACCTCTGGTAAACAAAATAAGTGTTTGCGTTCCTGCTATACCGCCCATACTTGCTACCACTGGCATTAGCACAGCTAAGGCTATTTTTGCCTGTATTGTAGTTTCAAATAAATTAATAACCATAACTGCAATAAATGCAGTTATTAAATTTACCCCAAGCCATATTAGTCGTCTGCCTGCACTCTCAAAAACTGTGGCAAATAAATCATCGTCTTTATCTAAACCTGCCATACTCATAACAGATTGCTCGGCTTCTGTTCTAATAACATCTACCACATCATCAATAGTAATTCTACCAATTAATTGCTTATTATTATCAATAACAGGACTAGATATTAAATCCCTAGATGCAAACATATTGGCAACATCTATTGCACTCATATTGGCATCAATAATGGTGCTTTCATATTCTATTAGTGGTCCTATGTCAAATTTTGGGTCCTTGGTTATAATATCTGCAACATAAACCGAGCCTACAAATTTATAATTACTATCAACTACAAAAATCTTATCAGTATCCTTAGGCATTACTTTTAATAATCGTAAATACCGCAAAACAGTATAGACAGTAATACCTGTTCTAACCGTAATAATATCAGTATTCATTAAACCACCTGCTGAGCTTTTTGAATATGATAAAACCCTAGCTAAATGCTCTCTACGATTAATATCTAGGGTTAATAATAAATTGTGTAAAACTGACTTAGGTAAATTTGGAATAATATCAGCCATATCATCCAAATCAAGATTTTTTGTAGCTCGTATTAACTCATCAATACTCATTTCATTGATGAGGTCAATTTGCACTTCTTTATTTAAATCTTTTATAATATTAGATTCTTGCTTAGAGTTAAAATTTCGCCACAACAGCATTCTAAACTTTGGTGGCACAGACTCAACAAGGCGTGCTAACTCGCTTTTATGAAATAACTTTATAGTAGCATCGATAGCATCATCATTAGCGTTATTACTTTGTAATATTGTTAATAATTTTTCTAAATTTTCATCAAATAATTGCTCTAGATTTTCTTGCATACTGAATTATACCTTACAAAAATTATTTGTTAAAATATAAGAGTATGCAATCTAGCTTAACCTTAAACCAATATATAATATTTATAAAATTATATTGTTAAGAGTTGTTTAGAGTCTTATATTTTATCTATGTTTTTGAACTTTTTCTTTGTATTTAATAATTTGAGATTCTAATTTTTTAACTAACTCTAAAATAGAATGATACATATTATCGCTTTGAACTTGAGCAAACATATTAGTGCCTCTAATATGCAATACCGCTTCTGCTTTTTGAACATTTTTTTCTACTGCTAATACTAAATCTACATTAATTATATTATTAAAATTAGATTTTATTTTGCCAAATTTATCTTCCGCATAATCTCTTAAAGATTGAGTTACTTCTATATGATGTCCTGAAATATTTAAACGCATATCTTCTCCTAAAAATTAGACTATATGTTATAAAAAAATAACAACTTTATAATACTTGAATATTAATAAAAAATAAATGTTATTTAAAAAATAAATTAGTAAATTAAACCATAATAATATATAATAAGCATTTATTTGGGAGTAAAACATGGATGTTGTTAGCAAAGAAAATAACAAACTAAGTGCAAGAAAAATTGCTATTCAAAACCAATTTGCAAAATGGACTGCTGAAAATGGATTTTCTTATAAAGATTGGTTAAACCCACCTGCTGGGCACTTTTTTGAATCTTACAAAAAAGAAATGGATGAAATAAACAATAAAATGTCACCAGCACTAACTTATAATAATTAACTTATTCTTTTTATTAGCAAAACTTACACAGAAAACACCAAGTTAGTTTAGCAATTGGATTTTTTTAAAATTGCTGTGTAGCAGTTTTTTATTATTATGTCCTATCTATTTAATAATTATGCCCCTTTAGATATTTATTTTAAAAGTGGTGAAGGTTGTTTTTTATTTGACAATAACAATCAACAATATTTAGATGCTATATCTGGTCTTGGTGTGGTTGGTTTAGGGCACTGCCACACAGAAATTAGCAATACTATTTGCAAACAAAGTCAAACCCTAGTTCATACCTCAAATCTATACCGTATAGAAAACCAAGAAAAACTTGCGAAAAAACTAATTAGACTAACTGCATTAGAAAAAGTTTTCTTTGCTAATTCTGGTGCTGAAGCTAATGAGTGTGCTATTAAACTAACAAGATTATACGCAGAAAAATTAAATATTAAAAATCCAATAATACTAACTACTAATGATAGTTTTCACGGCAGAACTATGGCAACCCTCTCTGCTACTGGAACTAATAAAATAAAATCTGGCTTTTATCCTATGTTAAGTGAATTTGAGCATATAAACTTTAATGATATTGATGCCATTAATAGTTATAAAGATAATGCTAGTGTAGTAGCTGTTATGCTTGAGCCAATATTAGGGGAAAAAGGTGTTGTTATTCCTGATAACGACTATCTAAATAAAGTTAGTGAAATATGCAAAAATAATAATTGGTTATTTATTTTAGACGAAGTGCAAACTGGAATAGCTAGAACAGGTGCTATGTTTTGCTATCAACACAATAATATAAAGCCTGATATTTTAACAATAGCCAAAGGCTTAGGAAATGGTGTGCCTATTGGTGCTTGTATTGGTGGTGCTAAGGTGGCTAGGTTATTTACACCCGGCTCGCACGGCACAACATTTGGCGGTAATCCACTATCTAGTGCTGTTGGACTTAGGGTATTAAATATTATAGAACAAGAAAATATTATTGATAATGTTAATAAAATGTCTAAATATTTTCTATCTCAGGCACAACAAATATTAGCACCATTAACAATTATAAAAAATATTCGCACTAAGGGGTTAATGATTGGTATTAGCTTAGATAAATATTATCCAGACCTACTAAATAATGCTTTAAAATTAAAGTTTTTAATAAGTGTAAATGAGAAAAATATTAGACTATTACCACCTCTTATAATTAACAAAAAAGAAGTGGAGTTACTAATAAGCAAACTTTATAAGTTAATTAGTGCATTATAATTACTATGACTAAACATTTTATAAACTTAGACGATATTAATTATAAAACTTATCAGTTAATTATCACTAATGCTATTAAACTAAAACAACAACATAAATCTGGCATTATTAATAAAACCCTAGCAAATAAAACCCTAGCTATGATATTTGATAAATCATCTACTAGAACTAGGGTGTCGTTTGAAACTAGCATTACTCAACTAGGAGGACATGCAATATTTTTAGCCAACAGAGATAGTCAATTAGGCAGAAATGAAACCATGGCAGATAGTGCTAAGGTTATTAGCTCTATGGTAGATATAATTATGCTTAGAATATCTAGCCACAATGATATTATCCAATTTGCTAAACACTCACAAAAACCAGTTATTAATGCTCTATCTAATGAGTCACATCCGTGTCAATTATTAGCTGATTTAATGACATATTATGAACACAGAGGCGATATTAAAGGCAAAACTATAGCTTGGGTAGGTGATGGTAATAATATGTGTCAAACTTATATGCAAGCCTCAAAATTATGCAATTTTAAACTAAATATTGCTACACCAAAAAATTACCAACCTAAAAAAAGTTTTATTAAAACTTACAAAAATAGTATTAATATCTGTATTAGTGCAGAACAAGCTTGTGAAAACGCTGATTTGGTAGTAACCGATGTCTGGGCAAGCATGGGAGAAGAGCAAAAGCAACAACAAAAAGAACAATATTTTAGCAACTATCAGGTTAATACTAGGCTAATGGCATTAGCAAAACCTGATGCTGTTTTTATGCACTGTTTGCCTGTATATAGAGGCAAAGAGGTTAGTTCTAGTGTTATAGATGGAGAGCAAAGTCTAGTCTTTTTAGAAGCAGAAAATAGACTGCATGCACAAAAAGCATTGCTATTGTATTTAACAAATTTTTTGTAGAGGCTTATACCTGCCAAATCCTACTTTGAATTGTTGTTGTAGAATTCAAAAAAAATCATATAAAAAATATGCAAGTAAACTATTGGCAAGATGCTATTAAACATTTAACCACCCAAGATGATAAATTAGCACTAATTATTAAGCAATTCCCAAATTTAGTGCTAAAAAGTGATAATAATGCCTTTATAACCTTAATTCGGGCAATTATAGGACAACAAATATCAATAAAAGCGGCAGATAGTGTTTGGATGAAACTTAAACAAAATATTAAACCATTTAATCAAAAAACTGTTCTTAAACATGATACTGTAAAGCTAAAATCATTTGGCTTATCACAGCAAAAAGCACAATACATCCATAACATAGCCAATTATTTTGTTAGTAATAATATAGATAAAAACTATTGGCAAAACTACTCGTATAAAGATATTAGCAATAATTTAATAGCTATTAAAGGAATTGGCAATTGGACTGTGGAAATGTTTGCAATATTCTATTTATTAGAGCCAGACATTTTTCCAATTAAAGACTTAGGTCTAGTGCGTGCCATTAATAATATTTATGCACCTAAAAACCATAAACTAAGTAATGAGCAAATTATGCAAATAGCCAAACAATGGCAACCTTTTCGCACCGTAGCAACTTGGTTTTTATGGCGCTCTATTGATGCTGAGGTGGTTGTATATTAAGAGACTATTGTGCAGTAGCCCAAAATACTAAAAATAACTCCACTGCGTAATAATGGTATAGGCAAGGATTATACCAAAATACCCCAGTTTTTAAATGTAAAAAGCAACATTCCTATAAGCAGTGCTACGCACATAGTGAGCAGATTTTTATTCGTTCCTTACTACCGTGCAACAATCTTATTAAGTTTTATTTAAACATTGTGCTAATTATTTATGCGATACTTAGCAGATAATTTATGTGCTTGTAAATGCTCGCCATCAGCTAATACTGTGGCTATTTTCCCTAAATCATTAGCACCTTGCTTTGATACCATTATAACATTAGAGTGCTTTTGAAAATCATAAACTCCTAATGGAGATGAAAATCTAGCACTGCCAGAAGTAGGCAAAACATGGTTTGGTCCAGCACAATAATCACCTAGTGCTTCTGAGCTATATTTACCTACAAATATAGCACCAGCATTTTTTATATCTTTCAGGTATTGCTTAGCATTATCTACCGATAATTCTAAATGCTCTGGGGCTATAAAATTAGCAATTTCTATTGATTGTGCAATAGAATTAGTTTTAATTATAGCACCCCTACTACTAAGAGATTTGCTAATTATTTTAGCTCTTAACATATTAGGTAATAATTTTTTTATGCTATTTCTAACTTTTTTTATAAATTCGTTACAATGACATAATAATATTGCTTGTGCATTCTCATCATGTTCTGCTTGAGAAAATAAATCCATAGCTATCCAATCAGGGTTAGTATTACCATCGCATATTATTAGTATTTCAGATGGTCCTGCTATCATATCAATACCAACTACGCCGAATACTGCTTTTTTAGCACTAGCAACATAAGCATTGCCCGGACCAACTATTTTATCAACCTTTGTTATTGTTTTTGTGCCATAAGCAAGAGCAGCTATACTTTGTGCCCCACCTATTGTATATAGTTCATCTGCCTTGACAATATACGCTGCTGCTAATACTAATTTGCTAATAATATTATCAGGTGCTGGTACTACCATAATAATCTTATTAACCCCTGCTATTTTTGCTGGAATTGCATTCATTAGCACCGATGATGGATAGGATGCCTTACCACCGGGAACATATATGCCAACTTTGTCCAATGAGGTTATTTTTTGCCCTAATACCGTGCCATCTTTCTCTTTATAATCCCAAGATTTTTGTAGTTGTTTTTTGTGGTATTGTTTAATTCTATTAGCAGATATTACCAAAGCATTTTTTTCTATATCACTTATAGAGTCAAAGGCAGTTTTTAGTTTGTCTTTACTAATTGTTAAATCAGCCATAGTTTTGGCATTATTATTATCAAATTTATTACTAAATTTAACAATCTCACTATCACCGCCTTGACGAACTTTTAATATAATATCATCTACAATTTTAGCAATGTTTACATCAATTACAGATTCAATGGCAATTAAGTTTGATAATTGTTTTTTAAAATCTATATCATTAGTTTTTAAAAACTTTAACATATTTTTTTTAATAAACTTTTAATTTGGCTATTTTTAGTTTTATAAGATGCTATATTTGCTATTAAATATGAGCTAATATCAATTATGTGCCTATATGGCTTTAAACCATTGGCAACTAGGGTATTGCCAGTATTTACCAAATCAACAATACAATTTGATAAATTAACAATAGGTGCAAGCTCCATAGCACCGTATAGTTTAATAATCTCTGTTTGCACTAAGTGTTTAGTAAAATAATTATTAGCAATATTGACATACTTAGTAGCAACTTTTAGAGTTTCTTTATTTAGTTCATCTGCTGATTTTGCTGCCACCATCATTTTGCATTTAGCAATTTGTAGGTCTAATAATTCATATATGCCCTGAATATTATGCTCTAATAATATATCCTTGCCAACAACACCAATATCAGCCACGCCATGCTTAACAAACACTGGCACATCTATTTGTCTTAGAATTATAACCTTAACATTATTATTATTAGTATTTAACACTAACTGCCTACTATCTAATACTTCATTAGCAATTTCTATATCAGCATTTTTTAAAATATGTAGGGCTTCTGTTAATATTCGTCCCTTAGGTAGTGCTATTGTAATCATTTAGTTTTTTATCCTATTAATATCAGCGCCTAGTATTTTTAGTTTTTCTTCTATGGTTTCATAACCTCTATCTAGGTGATAAACTCTATCAATTATAGTCTCGCCTTTGGCTACTAATCCTGCTAATACCAAAGAAGCAGACGCCCTTAAATCAGTAGCCATAACACAGGCACCGCTTAATCGCTCTGTTTGTTTACATAGAACAGTATTACCTTGTAATTCTAAATTAGCACCCATTCTTTGGAGCTCAGGAACATGCATAAATCTGTTTTCAAAAATATTTTCAATAATAAGACTATCACCATTAGCAACGGTATTTAACACCATAAATTGTGCCTGCATATCAGTAGGAAACCCGGGGAATTCTCCTGTTTTTATATCTACGGCTTTAAGTTTTCTATTGTGCATATCTAGACTAATACTATCTTCTGTATGCGTTATGTTCGCTCCTGCCTCTATTAGTTTATTTACCACAGCTTGAATAGAGTTAATTTTAGAATTTTTAATAGTTATACTACCATTAGTTATAGTAGCTGCTACTAAATAAGTGCTAACCTCTATTCTATCTGTGCATACTTTGTAATGTGCACCCTGTAACTCTTTTACACCATTTATTATAATAGTTGCTGTGCCTGCACCTGATATATCAGCACCCATTTTTATTAAAAAATTAATTAAGTCCACTACTTCTGGCTCTCTAGCAGCATTTTCAATAACTGTGGTACCTTCTGCCAAAACTGCTGCCATAATTATATTCTCAGTTGCTGTAACTGACACTTGGTCAAAATATATATTTGCCCCTTTTAGTTTTGTTACCTCTGCACAAATATAACCGTTTTCCACCGCTATATTAGCCCCTAACTCCCTTAAAAATTTTATATGATAATCAACAGGTCTAGTTCCAATTGCACAACCTCCTGGTAGGGATATTTTTACCTTACCATAACGAGATAATATAGGTCCTAGTGCTAAAATTGATGCACGCATAGTTTTAACTAAATTATAATCTGCTTGTAATTTGGTTAAAGATTGAGAGTTTATCTGAATGCAGCCATCTGATTCTAAAATAAAACTACCCCCCATATCCATAATAAGTCTGAGCGTTGTATGAATATCTAACAAATGTGGAGTGCCACATAAAACAGATGGTGTTTTGCCTAATATTGATGCAAATAAAATAGGTAAAGTAGAGTTTTTAGAGCCAGAAGCTACTATGGTGCCACTTAACTTATTACCACCTTTAATAATTAATTTATGCACTTATTATATTTTCTTGGCTAGTTTATTTACTAAGGCATCAATACCTTTTCGTTTAATTTGATTATTAAAATTAGCACGATAATTTTTCATTAAACTAACTCCTGATATAACTAAATCATATATTTTCCATTTATCTTTTTGCACCATACGAACCAATACTGGAATGGGGTCAATATCATCGCTAATAATTATGTTTAAGCTAACTATGGCTTTATTGTCTTTGCGTTTTATATTTTTATCAGCAAAAATACGAACATTATCTAAATTACTATCACTAGCTGCAATAATATTAGCGTAGTCATTTATTAGTGATTTTAATAAATATTTTTTAAAAATATTCTTTTGACTAGCACTTAATTTACTCCAATGCTGTTTTAGTGCAAAATTAGCAGCCGTTGTTATGTCAATGTTTGGCACTAATTTGTGGTTAATTAAGGTAACTATATTTTGAAAATTAGACTTTTTGTGATGCTTAAGAGCCTTTAATGAAGTCATAGACTCTAAAATTATACTTATTGCAGCAGCTTCAGGAGGATCAATAATATCTTTAATCATAATATCGCTTTTATCAGCAGATATTACTGATATTGAACTAAATAATGATAATATAGAAACTAATAGTATAGTAAAAATTTTCATAATTAATTAAAATGCTATAAAACCAACTATTTTAATGTCTTTTGTAACTTTTATGCCAACAATAATCACAAAAAATTGTAAACCCGATAATATTTTACAAAATCTTACCAGTTATCCCGGCGTTTATAAAATGCTTGATAATCATAATAAAATACTATATATAGGTAAGGCTAAAAACTTAAAAAATAGATTAAAACAATATTTTAATAAAAGCAATCTCAGTCAAAAAAACCAAGCCTTAATGCTAAAAGTATGCTCAATTAAGATAGTGGTTACCAAAACAGAATCAGAGGCACTATTACTAGAAAATAATTTAATTAAAGCCCATAAACCTAGATACAATATTCTATTAAAAGACGATAAAAGTTACCCTTATATATATTTATCTAACCATAAATATCCTAGTATTAGCTTTTATCGTGGTAATAATAAAGATAGTGGTAAATATTTTGGACCTTACCCCAATATTAGTATAGTTAAAAATAGTTTGCAACTATTAAAAAAAATCTTCAAGCTTAGACAATGCAGTGATAGTTTTTATAAAAATCGCACCAGAGCTTGTTTAGAATACCAAATTAATTTATGTAGTGCTCCTTGCGTTGGGTATATTAATAATTACGATTATACAAATGATGTGAAGATGATGGAGTTATTTTTATCAGGCAAAGAGCAAGTTGTCCTAGAAACTATTGCTAATAAAATGCAACAAGCATCAAATAAGCTAAATTTTGAACTAGCTACACATTATCGCGACCAATTACAACAATTAAACCTAATTCAAGCACAAACTAATGCTAGTTTAGTTGGAAATTATGATGTAATTGCAATTACTAAATATAAAAATGTATTGTGTATTCAAATATTATTTGTGCGACAAGGTAAGCAAATAGGCGATGATGAATTTTATCCTAAAAACATAGTAAATCTTAGTATAGAAGAGGTTTTATCTGCTTTTTTAGCATTATATTATTTAAGCAAGAATACTGCTTGCGAATTAATTATTAACAATAATATAATTGATAAAAATTTATTAGAATCTAATCTAAATACTAAAATAATAACTAAACCTCAAAAAACTAAGAAAAGTTATTTAGAGAATGCTATATTAACTGCAAAAATAAAAGCAAAACAATTTTATGAAAAATTATTAGCGGCTAATAAAAATTTAATTAATTTACAAAAAATATTACAATTAAAAACCGTGCCAAAACACATTGAATGCTTTGATATTAGTCATATGATGGGCGAGGCAACTATAGCATCGTGTGTAGTTTTTATTAATGGCTTTGCTAAAAAATCTCAGTATCGTAAATTTAATATTACAAATATTACAAAAGGTGATGATTATGCTGCAATAAAACAAGCAGTGCTAAGAAGATATAAGCGTTTAATAACAGAAAATAAGCCATTACCCGACTTACTACTTATTGATGGCGGTATAGGGCAATTATCTCAGGGATTATCAGTGTTAAAATCTCTAAATATTAGTATTCCTGCTGTTGGGGTTGCAAAAGGTGAGGCTAGAAAAGTAGGGCTAGAAACCCTAGTTAGTATATCAAAATTAGCCAAGGTGCAAAAAATAAACCTAAAACCAGATGATAGCACGCTATTGTTAATAGCTAGAATACGCGATGAAGCCCATAGATTTGCTATTAGTGGTCATAGAAAAAGTATTAAAAAAAATAAAACTACATCAATCCTAGAACAAATAACAGGCATAGGTAAACAAAAACGCATTGCAATTTTAAATCATTTTGGCGGGTTGCAAGCACTCAAAGTAGCTAGTGTAGAAGAGATAACAAAAGTGAAAGGCATAAATACTAAATTAGCCCAGAAAATTTATGAAAGTTTTAAAAATAAATTATTTGGTTAGTTGTTTAACTATATTATTTATTATTCTTTTAAAAACACATAATATGTAGTATATCCAACACCAATAAAAGCACCAAGTTTATAACTATCAACATCTAGTGGTGGTTTTCCAGAAGTAGTAATAATTCTTAAAATTCTCTCAAATCCAAGCTTATTTGGCTGTAATAGCACGCTTAACCAAGCAACATCATTATCATTTGCTCCAATTTCAATGCCATTTATAGTTTTTTTGGGAATAACTGTTGCAAACTTAGCAATAACTCTACCTGCTAAAAACTCCCAAGCTGGCTTATGTAGGTGTAAATAATGGGTGCCTATTTTTTCATTACCAATAACACCATTATTAGCACTAAATAATTTTGCCAAAGGACCGGCTACCACCCACCCATCTTCTTTTAACTCATAGGACTGCACGCCCCTAGCAAATACAATATCTACAACTGAAGAGTTTTTAACACCTGCCGCTGCTTGAGTAGCAATAATGATTGTATTTAATTTACTTTGGTCAAATATTGTAGCATTTACCACCAAACATATACTAGATGTTATTAAAAAACAAAATATTGTAATTAAATTATTATTTTGTATTGTAGTTTCCCCTTATATTATAGATAATTGCATTATACACTTGCTAAGGTAAAAGTGCAAAGAATCTATATGCGTAGCATTCATTTTTAGGACTGTGTGCATAGCACAATTAGACAATAATATACTTTTTATTAAATGAGAAACTACTGCATTAGTTTATAATTTTATGTTGTTTTGCACAAAAAAATAAAAATATGTTAAAATCAATTTATACTTGTAATTGAGGGGCTAGAAAATCTCTATGATGTTATCAGATACTTATGAAGCCTTTATATCGTCTGGGGTTCGCTGATAAGGCAAAAAAAAGCCAGCGAAGAAATTGCAGGTTTTGATAAGCGTTTAGTAAAGATTGAAAAATGTTACAAAGAATGCAAGTTATAAACACTTTAATGTTTGCAGGTATCACAAGCCTTGTTTTAAAAGCATTCTTTTAAAAAAATAAAAGTTGTAAAAACTACAAATCATACAAAGAAAAGGTCTTGCATAAAGTTGCTATTTCATAGCATTTTTAACTATTTGTGCATACTCTTTATCTGCTTTATTGAATTGGACTAGCATTCTTTGTTGAACGGAGGTATTTGCCTGTACTAGACCGCTAGCAATATTGTTTCCTAACTGTTGTTTTTGCTTATTACTCATAAGTCTAAATAAATTACCTGCTTGAGTAAAATTATCATCGTCTGTGCTATCATATGCTTTTATCCAAGCTTGTTCTAATACTGGCATAGGTGGTTCTGCCAGCGATGGTTGCGGCTCTGGTGCTACTTTGTTATCATTAGGATAAAAATTAGGGGTTTGTGTTTGAATGCTTGTTATAGGACAAACACCAGCCATTGCTCCATCTCTTTGATAATGATTAACAGGGCATTTAGCACTGTTTACTGGTAGTAAATTAGCATTAACACCAACGCGATAACGATGGGCATCTTGATAGGCAATTAGCCTAGCTTGGAGCATTTTATCGGGTGATGCACCTATGCCACTTACTAAATTACTAGGTGCAAAGCACGATTGTTCAACCTCAGCAAAATAATTATCAACATTGCGATTTAAAGTTAGTTGTCCTATTTCAATTAATGGGTAGTCCTTGTGAGACCAAACTTTTGTTAGATCAAATGGATTGATAGCATAAGTTTTTGCCTCATTTTCTGGCATAATTTGCAAACAAACTCGCCAACTTGGAAAATCGCCTTTATCAATCGCTTGTAATAAGTCTTGCTGAGTGCCAAATGCTGGCATTTTTGCTGCCTCTTCATCTGTTAAATTTTTAATACCTTGATTAGTTTTTAAGTGCCATTTAATCCAGTATCTATTGCCCTTATTATTGTAAAAACTAAGCGTATGAGAGCCAAAACCGTGCATATGACGATAAGACAAAGGAATTCCTCTATCAGACATTAGTATTGTCATTTGGTGCAAAGATTGTGGGTTGTGTGCCCAAAACTCATAAGCTCTTGCTGGATCAGGTAGATTAGTTTTTGGGTCTTTTTTTTGTGAATGAATAAAATCAGGAAATTTAATACCGTCTCTTAGAAAAAATACTGGAGTGTTATTACCAACTAGGTCAAAATTGCCACATTTTGTGTAAAACTTGACTGCAAAACCTCTTGGGTCGCGAGCATAATCAGAAGAATCTTGTCCGCCACCTACTGTTGAAAAACGCACAAATACCTCGGTTTGCTCGCCTTTGGTCTGCAAAAAATCTGCTATGGTGTAATCACTTAAACTTTTACTAACACTAAATACTCCATAAGCACCAGTGCCTCTTGCGTGCACTACTCTCTCTGGTATGCGCTCACGATTAAAATGGGCTAATTTTTCAAACATTTGATGATTATCAAATGTTAATGGTCCTTTTTCTCCAACAGTAATACTATTATTATCCTCAGCAATAGTTTGTCCAGTGCTTGTTGTTAGCTGTGTTTTTTTTGTCATAAAAATCTCCTTAAAAATTTATAAGTATTTTAACATTATTTTGTTTTTAATTTTAATTTAACTGCACTCTTTGTCCCCAAGGTATTTTTGTTGTGCCTTTTATAAGCCATATAGTTGCATAATCAGGTTGATGTTTTGGAAAAATACCTTTTGCATCAGTAAAATAAACTAATAAGTCTGGTTTTATATCTTGGGCGTTTATGTAGTCAAAAACTGGATTAAAATTTGTGCCACCTCCACCACCTAAATATTTTGGAAATTTTAATTCCTGCCAAGCATCATAAAACCAAGGACAATTTTGGTATAATTTGTCATCACAAGCAAATAAACTAACACTAGCACGAATATTAGATTTAATACAACTAATCTCAGATATAAATTCGTCAACCTCATTTTGAGATATAGAGCCTGATGTATCAATAGCAACTGCAATATTTATATAATCAGAATGTAAACCAGGTAAGATAAAATCACCCTCTCTTCTGGCAACACGATAATAAGAAAAATCATCTCTTGCCTTGCTAGATATGTATTGTGATAATAAAGAACGCCACGATAGTTGTGGTTGGATAAAAAAATCTAGCAATTTAGCAATTTCACCATTTAATTTGCCTGCTTGTTTTGCCATTTGTGCTGAACTAGCTAAATGTTTTTGCCAAATATTAGCTAAACTTTTAATCTCATCTGGGGTTAGTTTATTTGGTTTTGGTGCTAATTTTGGATTAGTATTATTTGATTTTAGGTTTTTATTTGAGTTATTGCTATTTTTACTTTTATTGTTATCATATAGACTATCTTCACGCATATTATAAGAACTTTTCTCATTACTTGTGTTATCATCGTATAAGTGTAAATCCATAGGCTTGTTATCTAATTTATCAGCAATTAAAGGATAAATTTCTTCTGCTACCATACCACCGTATTCACGAAAAATAGCAATATCTATAGGTGGATGAAATCCCTCTTTTATAAGAAGTGGATTAATAGCAAAATCACAAGCTAGGTCCCAACGGTGTTTTTTCCTATGTCCTTTTCTAGAAAAATGATTAAGAGCACAATGTAATGCTTCGTGGACTAAAACAAATTTTGTTTGCTCGTTGTTTAATTTGGCAATAAATTCTGGATTGTAATAAAAATTCTTAGCATCTGTTGCTGTTGTTTTACACCAACTATCTGCTGCACTTAGCGGTAATCTTAACACTAAATTACCCAAAAAAGGCTTATCCAAAATAAGTTTAGTTCTAGCCTTGGTTAGTTTTGTTTCAATTTGTGTTAAATTATCAATCATTTGTGATGTTATACTATTTATAAAAAGCATATACTAATTTTCACTAACAGGCAATACTCACTAACAAATAAGGCTTTTAAATTATTATTATATTATGGTATAAGTCTTACCTATGCCTTAGTATAGTTAGTTTAATTTTTTATTAAAAATAGCCTCAAACCATTCCACTATTTCTAAATTTATTAAATACAAAGCTGGCATTAAAACCAAGGTCATAACTGTAGCAAACAATAAACCATATCCTAGTGCTAATGCCATAGGTTGTAATAAAAAGTCTATTCCGCCTATACCATAAGATAATGGCAAAACCCCAGCTAAGGTAGTTAGAGTAGTTAATATGACTGCTCTTAGCCGGTTTTTTGCACCTTCTGCTATCCATTCTATTCTAGTTGCTAAATTTTTAATTGTATCGTGTTTTTTTTGTAAAAAATTTAGATGATTAATTAATATCAAAGCGTCATTTACTACTACTCCAACCAAAGCAAGACTACCTAACATAGTAAAAAAACTAATTGGTTGATTATGTAGATAAAATGCAAATATAACACCAACTACTGCTAGTGGAATTGAAAAAATTACCATAAATGGCTGGGTATAAGAATTAAAAAGTAGCATTAATAACAAAAATATTCCCACAACTGATAGCAAAAATGCCTTAATAAAACTTTGCACTGATTCCTTAGACTCATCAGCACCACCACCTAATATGTATTTAACTTTTGGATAATTTTTTACTAAATTTAATTTTGCTAGTGCTGTTTTTATAACAGAATTTATACTATCTTTTGTATCATCAATATTACCTGTTATGGTTGTAGATCTATCGCCATTATAGTGGTTATAATCACTTTCACCAGCAATATATTTAAGTTTTGCAAACTGGGTTATTGGTATTAATAATTTATTTTTATTTGGTACTTTTAAATTGCTTATATTGGCTGTTAATTTATTATTATCGCTTAAATAAACCTTAAATGGCACATCATCACTACCTAATCTAATAATATCTGCCTCAATGCCATTTAGACTAGCCTTTATATAATTATTAACGGTGTTAATGCTTAAATTATATTTAGCAATGGCAGCAAAATCTAGCTTAACAACTATGCGTTTTTTGCCAACATCATCGTCTCTATCTAGTCCATTAAAGCCATCAATATTTGCTAAAATATTTGCTAATTTATCGCTAGCTTGTTTTCTTTGTTGATTATCTTCACTAATTAAAGATATTTCTACATCTTTACCAACGGGCGGACCTGGTTTTTTGGTATAAAATCTAATTTCAACATCATTAATATTTTTGACTGCTTGCTCGAGTTTATTTTGAATATCTCTGCCTGATAATTTTCTTGATGATGCTGGGGTTAATGATATTTCTAAGCGGGCAATATGATTAAAATGTTTGCCTATCTCACTTGATAGAGAATCGAGGTTATCTGCTACTGTATCAAAAATTATTTGTTCTAATTCAAGCACTTTTTTTTCTGTGTATTCTAAGGAACTACCTAGTGCAACTTCTAATCTAGCATTAATTTTATCAGCACCAACTTCTGGAAATAAGCTAAACTTCATATTAGATGCTAGCCAAATACTAGAGATAAATATTAGTATAAAAAATACCACAATCAAGTATCTAAATCTTAACAAAATATGGCTAATTTTTTCAAACCAATTCTCAAAAGCTACAAACCAAGCCTTTTTTTTTGCTACTTTATTATTATTAGTAGTCAAATGAGCTGGTAGGGCAATAAATATCTCAAAAAATGATATTATGAGAGCAAAAATAACTACCACAGGCATAACATAAATAAACTTACCCATAATTCCAGTCATTAAAAACATTGATGAAAACGCTAATGCTGTGGTTAGCATAGTTATAACAACCGGCGATATAACCATAATAAGTCCCTTGCTAGATGCTCTATACTTATCAGGTATTTTTTGCTGATAGTAATTAATACTCTCGGCTATTATAATACTATCATCTACCACTAAACCTAGCACTAAAATAACCCCAGCTAAGGATATTAAATTAATTGTTTCACCTGATATTTGTAGCAGAATAACCAAGCCAAAAATTACAACAGGTAGGCTAAGTGCAACCCAAAATGCACTTTTTATTGACAAAAATACTCCTAATACAATAAGTATCAGCACCAAACCAATAATGCCATTATTAGTTACTATATTAAGACGATTACTGACATAAAATGAGGCATCATCGGTATAAAATATATCCAAACTAGGCGGTAGGTCTTTTTTTAGCTCAACTATTTTAGATTTTATGGCATTTACCACCGTAATAATATCGGCATTATCTTGTTTTTTAATTCTTAATACAAAACCTTTTTTACCGTTAACTCTGGTAATATAAGTTTCTTCTTCATTGCCTAAGGATATTTTTGCCACATCTTTTAGTTTAACCTTAGGGCCATCATAAGATGATAGTAACATTACCTCTCCTACCTCTGCTGGCTTTTGGAATTTTGCTAATACTACAAAATTTCTCTCATCATTTAAAGACTCATTATGCCCAGCTGTGTAACGAATATTACGAGATTTTATTTTACTAAGCACATCATCTAATGAGATTTTATATTTACTTAGTTTGTCTTTATCAATATAAATTTTAACTTCTGGCTCTAAATAGCCACTTTTGCTAATGCTAGATACACCTTGTATTTCGGATAATTCTTTTTCTAAACTATTAACTATAAAACGCATGGTTTCATAATTTGCTTTGTTATCTACTAAATTTATTTGTAAAATACTACGAACTACATCAGCATCTTTAGCTATTGGAAGATTTTTTAAATCACTAGGGAAATCTCTAACTCTGTTTACTGCATCTTTGATATCCTGTTGAACCTTGGCTATATTTTTAACATCTGGGTCTAAATTAATAACAATACTCATTAGCCCTTCTTTGGAAGTAGAAGTATAATAATCTATGCCATTAACATTCTTTAATTCTTTTTCTATTGGGTTGGTTATGCCTAGTTCTACATCCTCAGGAGATGCCCCATAGTAACTAGCACTAACTACCATTACATCTAATTCAACATCTGGAAAACTATCTCTTTGTATTGAAAAAGATACAATTAAACCTATAAAAATAATACTGACAGTAAAAATTAGGGCTAGTTTTTTTTGCCTAACAAAAAAATTAATTATATTATCCATAAATATTTCTAATTTTTAATAGCGAATCTATGTTTGGTTCTTTGGTTCTAAATTTTATATATTGTGTTAAAAAATCTAAACTGCCACCTACTGCTAAAATATTTTTACGAAAACTATTTATTATCTTTTGGTTAAAAATTCCTTGTGATTTTATATACAAGAATGCATCAGCTGCTAAAACCTCAGCCCATAAATAACTATAATATCCAGCAGCATAACCACCGCTAAAAATATGGCTAAAAGAATTTAAAAAACGATTATTATCGATAATTGCTATTAATGAGGTTTTTTTTCTAACCTCAGCTAACACACTATATGGATCTAAATTACCTAAATGTACTGTTATATCCCAAAGTGCAAACTCGCATTGTCTTAATAAAAACAGTGCTGATTGAAAGTTTTTTGAGGCTATTATTTTTTGGTATAAATCATCTGGCAAGGCCTGTTTGGTTTGATAATGCTCTGCTATTAAGTCAATTACTTCTTTTTGGTAGCAAAACAACTCCATCATCTGACTAGGTAGCTCTACTCCATCCCAAGGAACGCCATTAATCCCAGCAACACTAGGATATTTTGTATCTGTTAATAAATGGTGTAGTGCGTGTCCAAATTCGTGAAATAAAGTAATTACTTCGTCAAAATCAAATAGTGCTGGATTATCATTAACAGGCTTATTCAAATTACAATTAACAAAAGCTATTGGTTTGTGTTTATTATATAAGCCCTGATAATCAGACATCCACGCACCACCTTTTTTATTTTCTCTTGCGTAAATATCTAGGTATATTTTGCCAATATCATTATTAGCATTTGTTATACTTAATACTTTGACATCGCTATTATAACTAGGCTCATCAATAGTGTTAATTTTAATATTGTATAATTTTTCAATAACACTAAATAAACCAGATAAAACTTTGTATTCTGGCAAAAATGGCAGTAAATCCTCTTTTTTAAAATTGTATTTATGGCTTTTTAATTTTTCACTATAAAATGCAATATCCCAAGGTTTTAAGTCTTTATTGGCAAAATTTGTCAATTCAGCCAATTCTTGTTGAGCTATATTATAGGTTTTAGCAATAATATTATTTAAAAAGTTAATAACTTTTTCTGCACTAGGCACCATTTTTTTAGCAATAGATAACTCAGCATAATTTTTAAAACCCAATAATTTTGCCTTATCGTTTCTAAGTGCTAAAATATCAGTCATAATCTGCTTATTGTCAAACTTGCAATCAGTAATACCAACATCTGAGGCTCTACTAATATAAGCATTATAAATTTCTTCTCTTAATGCTCGGCTTTGTGCATAGGTAATTATGTCTAAATAAATAGGTGCTTGTAAATTAATAATATATTTATTACCCTTGGTTATTTTATCCAATGCCTGTTTAGGATAATCTCTGCCTAAATCTGTTATTGAAACTTCTTTTTGCCATCCCTTGGTTGATTGTAAAACATTTTTAGCAAATTTATTAGCCAGTAAACTTAGTTTTTCATTTATAACTTTTAATAATTTGGCATCACTAATGCTTAGTTTCAAACCAGATAGTTCAAAGTCTTGTAAAACATTAGCTAAAATATGCTCTTCTTGCTCGTTTAAATAATTATTTTGCAGTTTATAAAACGCCTGATATAGTTTTTTATTGGTGTTTATTTGATGATTATATGTATTTAATATAGTTAAGGTTTTTTCGTATTCGGCATTAAATTCTTCACTAAAATCTATAGCATTAATATGAGAATTAATACTTAATTTTCTGCCTAAATTGAACTCAGCCTCATCTAGCGGGTTAAATACACCATTCCAATTACTAGCTTGTTGTGCTTTTTTAGTAGCATTTAGTCCTGCCTTAGTAAGTTTTGTGATAGAGGCAACTATATTTTTTTTTTGAAAGTCTATTTTGTCCATAAATAGATGTAATTATAATCTAATTAGCAAAAATCTCAGCAATAGTTTTTTGGATACTAATAGCCGCTTGATAAGGATTATCAGCATTTTTAATTGGTCTGCCTACTACTATGTAATCAGAGCCATTTTTAAAAGCAGTAGCAACATCTACAATTCTTTTTTGGTCGTCTATATTATCATTTTTAATAGGACGAATACCGGGTGTTAGCACTATTAGTTTATTATCAATATATTTTCTTAAAAAAGGCACTTCAAGCCCAGATGATACAACCCCATCACAGCCTGCCTCAAAAGCCCTTTTAGCCCTAGATATTACCAGATCCTTAGTATTACATTTAAAACCTAAGTCCAGCAAATCACCGTCATCTAAACTAGTAAGTGCTGTTACTGCAAGGATTTTTAATGCACCTTTGTTTTTAGCAGCAGACTCCATAATTTTTTGATTACCATGCACAGTAGCAAAGCTTGCACCATAATCTGATAATCTAGCTACTGTTCTAGCTACTGTTTCTGGCACATCAAATAACTTTAAATCAACAAATACTTTTTTATCATTAGCAATTAACCAATTTAATAGATTAAAATACTCGCCACTCATTAATAATTCCAAGCCAATTTTATAAAAATTTACACTATTATCTAATATTGTTACTAATTTTTTAGCACTAATAATATCAGGCACATCTAGTGCAAAAACTAATCTATCTTTTGTTAATATATCTTTATTATTCATAGTTAAATTATCTAATTAACTTTGAAGCAGAGCTTATTTTGTGGTTTTTACATAAAGTCAGACTTTTAAAAAAAAGCAAGGCGATTATTACATAAATACTACTGCATACACAATAGAGTTAAATATTAGATTCCAGAGCCACCAGAATAGCCGTTTTTTCTTGCTAATATTATAAGTTGTTTTGATTTATTAAGATCCTTAGCAACACCCTTAGCCAACGCATAACAAATAGCTAGGTTATATTGTGCTTTAGCATGACCATTATCTGATGCTTTTTGGTAATATTCTAGGGCTAATTTATAATTTTTGCTAACCCCAATACCCAAGTCATAAATAACTGCTAATCGGTATTGACTTTCACTATCGCCTAAATTAGCTTTATCTTTGAATTTATTTAATTTAATTTTCAACATCTACATCAACTGTTACTACAACTGGAATAGTATTACCTTTATAAACTCTATATCCAGAACCATAACTAAATAACTTATTATTGTATTTATATGTAACTTCGTAGTGGCTAAATTTCTTTTTATTAATGCTTCTGTATCTAGTCTCGCAAACCTTTCTTGTTGTTACTTCGGCATTTTTATTAGCTTCTTCTAATTCGCTATCGTGTGCTATAGATGCACCTAGCAATGCTCCTGCTACAGTAGCAGCATCTTTGCCGCTGCCCTTACCAAATTGATTGCCAATTGCACCACCTATAATACCTCCTAATAACTCATTAGTAGCAGAATTATCACCTCTAGCTCTGGTTCTAACCTCTTTATAATAACAATATCTATATGGCTCACTACTTTGATAGTCTTCATAAATTTTTTTAACACTAGATACAGTGGCGGTATCGCTATAAGAGCCTGCTAGTGCAAAATTAAAAACAAGCACCATTGATAATAATGCTAAAATTTTTGTATATAATCTCATAATAATCTCCTAAGTTAATAATAATATATTTTATGTTAAAAAGTGCTATTTTTTATCTAATTTACTTAATATTTTATCTAATTTATCTTCTACATCATCATTTGTGTCTTTACTCATTTGATTTAATATTGCCCCTATCATCATATTTAGGAATATAAATGCTATTAAAAATATAAAAGTAATGTAATAAATCCAACTGCTAGGATACACTTTTAGAGTTTCATACATTATATCAGTCCAGTCTTCAAAGGTAATAATTCTAAATAATGTTAGTAAGGAATTATGCATATTACCCCATAATTCGTAATTTATATGACTAAACATCAAACTACCTGCATTAGCATATATATAAAAAATAATAAACATTAGTAGGGTAATATAAGATATTTTTTGTAAAGATGCAAAAAGAGAATCAATTAAATTACGCAACTCTGGTATAAATGATATTAATCGTAAAACCCTAAATATTCTTAGTAGTCTAACAACCAATATACCTTCGCTAAACTCTAATGGTATTACACTAAAAATAATAATAGTAATATCAAAAACATTCCACCCAGACTTAAAAAAGTCTTGCCATTTATCTTCTGCTATAATGCGAATAGCAATTTCCATAATAAAAATTAGAGTAATAATAATATCTATAATAAATATAACATCTATAACGCTTTCATGGACATCATAGGTGCGAACACCTATGTTAATTGATGCAATAATAATAACAGCAATAATAAATATCTCAAACATTTTATTATTTCTTGTTTTTATAAAAGCGGTATGGAGCTTATCAATCATAATCTTTATTTAATTTATTTAATGGGGTTTTATTTTACTGTAAAATTGCCAATTATGGGTTTGGATTGCATATTTATATTGTTAGGGTGAAATAGCCCTTGTAGCTCAGTTGGATAGAGCAACCGCCTCCTAAGCGGTAGGTCATGCGTTCGAATCGCGTCAAGGGCACCACTAATATTTAACACTGCATTTATGAGAAAAAAATATCAAGTTTTAGCTAGAAAATACAGGCCAAAATTATTCTCAGAATTTATTAGTCAAGAACATACAGTTAAGGCATTAACAAATGCCCTAGATAGTAATAGGCTACACCATGCTTTTTTATTCACTGGCACTAGAGGCATAGGTAAAACAACAATCGCTAGAATACTGGCCAAATGTATGAATTGTGAACAAGGTATTAGCTCTAAACCTTGTAATTCTTGTTCTAGTTGTGAAGAAATAAATAATGCCCAATCTATAGACTTAATAGAATTTGATGCTGCATCACATACTGGAGTTAGTGATATTAGAGAAATACTAGAAAATTCCCAGTATCTACCAAGTAAGAGTCGCTACAAAATATATTTAATTGACGAGGTGCATATGTTGTCTAAAAGTAGTTTTAATGCCTTGTTAAAAACCTTAGAAGAGCCCCCTAGTCATATTAAATTTTTACTAGCCACAACCGATGCTAAAAAATTACCAATTACCGTTTTATCTAGGTGTTTACAATTTAATTTACAAAAAATACCTGTTAAAGCAATAGAAGAGCAATTAGTAAAAATTCTAAACAAAGAAAAAATAAAGTTTCAAACTAAGGCACTAACCTATATAGCATCAGCAGGTGAAGGTAGTATGCGTGATGCTCTGAGTATTTTAGACCAAGCAATTGCTTATTGTGCTAATAATATCACAGAAAAAAAAATCAAATCAATGTTGGGATTAGTAAACCATAATCAAATATTAAAATTAGTGCAAGGCTTAATAAATAATAAGCCGCAAACTGTGCTTGATATTAGCGAGCATATATCCCAAAGTGGTGATAGTTTTCATAATACTCTAAATGAATTATTAGTTTTATTACATAAACTATCAATCGCAAATTTAATGCCTGATGCAGATATTGACGATGATATTATTAGCCTAGCAAAAAATACTGAGCAAGCAAAATTACAACTATACTACCAAATTGGTATTGATGGTTTAAAATACCTAGACTATGCACCTAATGAGCATATAGGTTTTAATATGGCACTTATGAGAATGCTAGCTTTTGCTAATAGTAATAATAAAAATAAAACCACAAAAGAAGAAAAAAAAAAATAACAAATAATGAGCAATGGGAGCAATATTTACTAAATAATAAATTAATT
The DNA here is from genome assembly GCA_965222825.1 of Gammaproteobacteria bacterium. Lineage (GTDB taxonomy): Bacteria > Pseudomonadota > Gammaproteobacteria > PS1 > Pseudothioglobaceae. The sequence goes on from OZ244964.1 coordinate 664,860, forward strand.
GGTGCTGGTGCTATATTAATAAAAAATACTATATTTAAAAGTTTTGATAATAGTCGTTTAGAGCTTATATTAGATAAAAAATTTATCCATATGCTAAATGATGATATTAGAAAAAGTATTACTACTGAATTATCAGCATTATTTGGTAAAATAACAGTATCAATTACAACAGCTAGTATTGATAATACTCTGGCTAAAAAGCAACAAAACTTAAAAAAACAAGCGATTAAAGATATTAAAAATAAATTTTTACAAGATAAGTCATTACAAGAGTTAGAAAAAATATTTAGTAGTAAAACTAATATTGAAACAATAAAATCTAAAACAATATCACACAACAAGGAGTAATTATGTTTAAAGATATGTCTGCTATGATGAAAAAAGCACAACAAATGCAACAAAAAATGCAACAAGCACAGGACGCATTAAAAGCAGAATACATAACAGGAACATCTGGTGCTGGTTTAGTAACTATTGATATGAATGGTGCCTATGAAGCAAGAAGTGTAACCATTGATGATAGCACTATGGATGACAAGGAAATGCTTGAAGATTTAATAGCCTCTGCTATTAATGACGCTAATAGAAAAATACAAGATAAAAATAAACAATCAATGCAAAACTTAACAGGCGGTATATTACCAAATGATTTTAAAATGCCATTTTAGAGGCTCAACCTAGTATAGGATAAATATGCTTAGAATTCTTAACCAAGCATTTACTAAACTTCCAGGGGTTGGTGCTAAAACAGCACAAAGATTTATTTATCACTTATTAGAAAAGGATAAAAAAGCTGGCATAGATTTAGCAAACGCTTTAATTGATGCTATGAATAATGTAAAAAAATGCACTAAATGTCGCTACTTAACAGATAATAATATTTGTTATATTTGTGCTAGTGATAATAGGGATAAAAAAATATTGTGCATAGTAGAAACATCAAAAGATATTGACGCCATAGAGCAAACCCAAAGTTATAATGGCTTATACTTTGTTTTAGATGGTTATTTATCGCCAATTGATAATGTCGGTGTTGAAGACTTGGGTATTGATATTATTAAGGATATAGTTAAAAAAGAGCAAATAACAGAAGTTATTATAGCTACAAACGCTACTATAGAGGGTGAAATAACTGCACATTATATCAATAATATTATCAAAAAATATAATACTAAAATTACTCAAATAGCCCACGGAATACCACTAGGCGGAGAACTAGAATATTCTGATGTAAACACTATATCTCGTGCAATGACTGATAGAAAAGAATTGATTAAAAACTAATTGTATTTATTGGTTAATACCCTGCTTTTAGACTAGCTTTTATGAATTTATCTAAATTACCATCTAGGACTTCTTGGGTATTGGTGTTTTCAATATTAGTGCGTAAGTCTTTAATTCTTGATTGGTCTAACACATAAGAGCGTATTTGTTGTCCCCAGCCAATATCAGACTTAGTTTGCTCTATTTGTTGTTTTTCGCTATTTTTTTTGTGTATTTCTAGCTCGTATAATTTAGAACGAAGTTGTTTCATAGCTTGGTCTTTATTGCTGTGTTGGCTTCTACCATCTTGGCATTGAACTACTGTATTACTTGGTATATGGGTAATTCTAACTGCAGATTCGGTTTTGTTTACATGTTGTCCGCCAGCACCACTTGCTCTATAAGTATCTATTCGTAATTCTGCTGGGTTTATTTTTATTATTATATTATCATCAATTTCTGGTGATACGAATACTGATGAAAATGAAGTATGGCGTTTACCATTAGCATTAAATGGCGATTTACGCACTAGACGATGAATACCAGTTTCAGAACGAAGCCAACCAAAAGCGTATTGCCCGTTAATGTGAATAGTAGCAGATTTAATACCAGCTACTTCGCCTTGCGATACCTCCATTAAAGTTGTTTTAAATTTGTGTTGTTCTGCCCATCTTAAATACATTCTAAGCAACATTTCAGCCCAGTCTTGTGCTTCTGTGCCTCCTGAACCTGATTGAATATCTAAATAAGCTGAATTGGCATCTAATTTGCCATCAAACATTTGCTCAAATTCTAATTTATTGATAATTTTTGTAATTGATTTTAAATCATTACCAATGCTATTTATAATTTGTTCATCTTGTTCTAACTCTGCTAATTCTAATAAACTTTTGCTATCATTTAATGATTTTTTAATATCATTTAGGTTATTACAAATATTTTCTAATTGGGATTTTTTTTGGTTTAATTTTTGGAATTTTTTTTGATTAGACCATATATTTGGCTCTGCTAACTCTCTTAACACCTCTTCTAATTGCTCGTGCTTGTCTTCTAACTTGAAATATTTAATTAATGATTGATTTCTTTTTGTTAAATTGGCAATATTTTGATAAATACTAGCTAAATCCATAACTTTTTATAAATAGTCCAACTAATTAATGGGGTTAACTATATCCAAATTGCTATTTTAACAATTCAAAAGCAGAGCTTGTGCTCGATTATTTTCTTAGACCTAGTTTAGATATTAATTCAACATAAAGATTGACATTATTGCCTTTTAGATAGCTTAATAACTTTTTACGCCTATTTACAAGGCGTAATAAACCTATTCTTGAATGGCGGTCTTTTTTATGGGTTTTAAAGTGCTTGGTTAGTCCCTTAATTCTAGTGGTCAATAGTGCTACTTGGACGCTTGCTGAACCTGTGTCATTATCATTAATTTTGTAGCTTGTGATAACTTCTTGTTTTTGCTCGTTGGATAAAGACATAAATAATACTTAAAAAAATAATAGCCCATTATATCATATCAACTATCTAATTTAATAGTTTTTTCAAATGATATAAGATTAAATAATTCCTTTTCCTCATCAGCAGTTTTATTTTCTTTTTTGTTTAATATCCTTATTTTTTGTTTTAAAAATTTCTTATTACTAACATTAATTGTTTCTATAAATTCATTTTTTGCTGATATTTCATCCTTAATATTAGTGGCCAACTCTTTTTTAAGAATATTATTTAGTTCTGTAAAAAAATCTTGATTTTTAAATCTTGTTAAAATCTTATTAAATTCTTCGTCTAGTTGTAAACTGTTTATTAACTCGTATAACAATCCAGTGCTATCAAATTTTTTAATTTTTGTTAGTTGTTTAGCATCTATATCATTCGCAATATTTGGGTAATTAGATAGTAATAAAATCATTTTTTCTAAATTCTTAGAAAAAGTATTTTTCTTTTCTGTAATTGTATTATTATTTAGCACTTGATAATTATCATCCAATAAATAAGGTGGATAATATTCTCTATAATTTGGTTCTGGATAATTATTATCTATAATAGTGCTAGTATTTTTTAGGTTTTTATTGCTAATTTGGGTTTGTTTTTTATTAAATAATTCTTTTATTTGCTCTATGTCTTGTTTGACTAACTCTGCTAGTTTTATTAATAATTGTTGCTGGTAAATGCTATAACTAACATTAATAATTTTATCTAGGGTGTTTTCAATAAAACTAGTTTTACCTTCTATGGTATTAAAATTTACTTGCTCTTTTAAACCATCAAATAAATAATCAGATATAGTCTTAGCAGAATTAATTCTTGTTGTAAATGCTTTTTTGCCCTCTTTTTGTATAAGAGAATCTGGGTCATAATCATCAGGTAGAAATAAAAAACTAACATTAACACCTTTTTTTATCCAAGTAAGGGTTATGTCTAGTGCACGCCAAGCTGCTTTTTTACCAGCACTATCACCATCAAAACAAAATACAATATTCTTACTAGTTTTAATAAGAGTATCTAAATGCACGCTTGAAGTAGCTGTTCCTAGTGCAGCTACTACGGTAGTTATGCCGTGTTGGTGCAAACTAATAACATCCATATAGCCCTCTACCACTAGGATATAATCTATATTTTTACTGTATTTACGGCAGTGATATAATCCGTATAATTCTCTGCCTTTATTAAAAATAGGCGTCTCTGGGGAGTTTAGATACTTAGGTTGCGTATCCTTGTTCAAAGCCCTAGCACCAAAGGCTATAATATCACCCTTGTTGTTATGAATAGGGAACATTAACCTATTACGAAATCTTTGATAATAACTATTGTCTTTGTCGTTTGTGCCTATTAAACCTAGTAGTAACAATAATTCTTCTTTATCTGCAAAACTTTTAATTAGTAATTGTTTATCTGGTGGGGCAAAACCTAGTTGAAATCGTTTGGCAATAACACCAGTTATTTTTCTTATTTTTAGATAATCAATAACTTTATTTTTTACTTTATTAGTTCTAAGTTGGGAGTTATAATGCTTATTGACATCAGTCATTAAGTCTTTGTATTGTTGGTTTATTTGTTGCTTTTTAGCAAAGTCTTTGTTTTGCTTATCATAAACTACACTTATGCCTAACTCTTTGGCTAGTGCTTCAACACTTTGGCTAAAATCTAGGTGCTCGTATTGTGCAATAAACTGTAATACACCGCCCGCAATACCACAACCAAAGCATTTGAATAGTTGCTTAGAAGCACTTACCGAGAAAGAAGGGGTTTTTTCATTATGAAACGGGCAACAGGCCTTATAATTTGGACCAAACTTTTTTAAACTTATTCTTTTACTGATAACATCAACAATATCAGCACTATCTACTAAATCTTCTATAAATTGATTGTTGATATAAGGCATAATATGAGACCGTTACAGTGGGTTTAATATTTTAATTTTTAACTAATGCTAATAATACTAAAGAATTATCTCACATATTTGCTACTAGTTTTTATGTGGATAATTAGTAAATTAGGTGCTAATACTCAAAATTTTATCGCTAAAATACTTGGTATAGTGCTATATAAGTTATTACATAAAAGACGCAAAATAGCAAAAATTAATATTCAATTATGTTTTAAAAATTATACTAATAAACAACAACAAGAGTTATTAGAACAGCATTTTTATAGCCTAGCTATAGGTTTTATTGCAACTGCTAATTGTTTTTATATGTCTGATGAACGCTTAGACAAAATTTATACCATAACTAATTTAGAGTATTTGCAACAGGCACTAGCAGAAAATAAGGCCATTATTATCCTAACCTCTCATTTTACCCCACTTATGCTAAGTAGTAGAATTATTCTTAGAAAACAAAAAATAGCCAATGTTTATAGACCCCAAAATAACCCTGTATTTGCGAATGCTATGTATAAAAATTTTAGCAAACACGGCGCTAAAATGGTAGCAGTTAATAATACTAAAGGATTGGTTAAAACTCTAACATCAAAAATACCAATATGGTATGCACCTGATCAAGACTTAGGGAGTAAAAATACTGTGTTTGCCCCATTTTTTAACATTAAAACTGCAACCATAACAAGCACAGCTAAGTTGGCAAAACTAACTAATGCAGTTGTTATTCCTATGAATTGTTTTTATGACAATAAATGCTATCAATTAACATTGCAAAAACCAATAGACAATTATCCTAGCGGCAATTTATTAGCAGATGCTACACTAACAAATGCTATCTTAGAAAAACAAATACTAGAACACCCAGAGCAATATTTATGGATTCATAAACGCTTTAAAACCCGTCCTAGTGAAGATGTTGCATTAAATTATTATAAATAAAAAAAGGTAGTAGCAAATGATAATATTACAATTTTTAGCTGTTTTTAGTTGCCTAATTTTTGCAGGTGCAGCTATATATATTAATATTGTAGAACACCCTGCTCGTCTTGAATGTGGCACAGAATTAGCAGCAAAAGTATTCCCATATAGCTACAAAAGAGCTTCGCTAATGCAAGCAGTTTTAGCTATAATATCAACTATTTCAGCACTCATTGTTTGGTATCTAGGTGGCTTGGTTTTATGGCTTATTGGTGGCTTATTTATTTTTTCTGTTGTGCCTTTCACATTTATTGCAATAATGCCTACTAATAACAAACTAAGAAGTGCAAATATAGATAAATCTGCTAATTCAACAAAAATATTGCTACAATTGTGGGGTAAACTTCATTTTGTAAGAAGTGTAGCGAGTCTTATAGCTTCTGGTATTTTCCTATATATTGTAGTTGCAACATAATAACAAGAAAAAACTATATTTTGTTCAACATGGGGCGGCATATACTAAGAATGTAGATGAAAAAAGACCATTATCAGATAATGGTAGTGCTGAGGTAAAAAAAGTTGCAATATATTTAAAAAATCATAAAGTTGTTATTAAAAAAATTTATCATAGTAAAAAGTTACGGGCTGCTCAAACAGCAACTATATTCTCTGATATATTAGCAGTTGATTATGTATCTGAACTTAGCGGAATGAATCCAAACGATGATCCACACAAATTAATTAAACAAATAACTGAGGATGCTATAATGTATGTAGGACACCTACCTAATATTCAAAATGTTGTTGCAAATATAATAACTAACAGTAATAATACCGTAGTTAAATTTCAAAATGCTGCGGTTGTGTGTATTGAAATAGACAATAGTATGGCTACTATAAAATGGTTTATCACACCAAATTTGTGTTAGTTATTATAAATATACTATAAATAATTATACGGACAATACTAATATGAAAATGTTTTACTTGATTTTGTTGCTATGTTTTACTAACATTAGTTATGCCACTACAACACACAAACTAACACTAGCTCAAACTTGGCCTGCAAACCTTCCTATTTTGAGTGATATAACCAAGAGATTTGTAAAATTAGTAAATGATATGTCAGATGGACGGCTACAAGTTCGTGTTGATTCGGCAAATAAGCATAAATCACCCTTTGGTATTTTTGACTTAGTTAAAACAGGTAAATATGACTTAGGGCATTCTGCGTCTTATTATTGGAAGGGTAAAGATGCGAATACTCTATATTTTACTAGTATGCCATTTGGTATGACAACACCTGAGCAATATGCATGGTTTGTTTATGGTGGTGGGCAACAGTTAATGGATGAAGTTTATAATAAGCACAACATAATATCAATACCAGGCGGTAATAGTGGTAATCAAATGGGAGGTTGGTTTAAAAAAGAGATTAATTCGTTGGCAGATTTACAGGGACTTAAAATTCGTATTTCTGGTTTTGCGGCTGAGATTATGGCTAAAGTAGGTGCAAAACCAGTAAATATTGCCCCTGCTGAGTTATACAGTGCATTAGATAGAAAAACGATTGATGCAGTAGAATGGATTAGTCCAGCATTTGATTTACAAATGGGATTTCAAAAAATTGCATCTTATTATTATACAGGTTGGCACGAGCCAGCAGGCGAAGCACAATTTTTAATTAATAAAGATAAATTTGCTACTTTGAATAAAGACCTGCAAAAAATCTTAATTACAGCTATGCGTTTATCGGCTTATGATGCTTATGCACAAAGTAATTATGAAAATGCAAAAAGTTGGCAAATTATTAAGCAAAAATACCCCAGTATAAGCATTAAAACCTTTCCTAAGTCAGTATTAAAAGCACTTAAAAAGGCAAATGATGAGCTACTAATAGTGCGTGCAAAACAAAACCCACTAGCTAAGAGAATTATTAACTCTCAACTAGAATTTTTAAAAAAGGCTAGGGCTTGGACTAATATATCAGATAAAGTTTATTTAGAAAGCACTGATGGCATATAGATTATAATTTATTGGAGGCTGAGACCGGAGTCGAACCGGTATAGAGGGCTTTGCAGGCCCCTGCATAACCGCTTTGCTACTCAGCCAGTATGAGTAAATCAAATAGCAAAAAAAATAGCTAAAATACATATAATTTTTGCATTAGTGCTGATTATTAGAATTGGAGCGGGAAACGAGATTCGAACTCGCGACATTCACGTTGGCAACGTGATGCTCTACCAACTGAGCTACTCCCGCAAAGATACAACATTATAAAGTTTTTTGTTTAATAGTCAAATCCTTTATTGCATTTTTTAAATATATAATGCCACTCCAAATAGTAATAAACATAGCTATATACAATAGCACTATACCTAGGTAATATGTTGTGGTATCAAATATTGGTTGCCTGTATAATAATATAGTAATGGCAATTATTTGGATAAATGTTTTTAATTTGCCAGCATAAGAAACTACTACGCTAGTATTTTTACCCATTTTACCCATCCATTCTCTTAGTGCTGATACACTGATCTCTCTTATTATTATTACTATAGCAGGCAATAATATAGTATAGTTATGGTAATCATTGACTAATATTATTAATGCAGTGCTTACCATTAACTTATCAGCAACAGGGTCAAGAAATGCACCTAATTTAGTATTTTCTTGTAATTTGCGTGCCAAATAACCGTCTAAATAATCAGTTATACTAGCTAGGATAAATATTATTACTAATAAATTATTTAAAATAATAAAATAATTCTCATAAGTATTTTGAAAATAATATAAAACAACCAAAATAGGAATAAAAATTATCCTAGATATAGTTAAAATATTTGGTATATTCATATTTTTTGCTTTACATAAAAACAGTAAAAGTTTGTAGTTTTTTCATAGTTTAATAGCATTCAAAAGTGGCACGCTCGGCAGGAGTCGAACCTGCAACCGCTCGGTTCGTAGCCGAGTACTCTATCCAGTTGAGCTACGAGCGCAAAAGACAACATTATTATATCATTTTACTTTGGCTTAATATATTTGTGATAAATTATTTTTTAAAATGCCTTATACTACTATTTTTTTTATTTTGTTAAATCACTCTAACATTATATAAATGATTTTTTATGCCCTAAGTTTTTTATCTGGTATTGTAGTTTTTAGTCAAAAAAGCACTATATTTTTAGGTAATTTTGAACTACTTATTGGCTTATTATTAATTATTATCTTAATTTGGCTATTAAAATTTAATAAAAAATTATTTTTAGTATTATTGCTATTTATTGTAGGTTTTTTGTATATGAATCTTCATAGCTACAATACTCTCAATAACAATATTACTGCAAAATACCTAAATAAACATATAACAATATTAGGCAGTATTACTAATTTAGTAAAAACTAAAAGCCATAAAATTACATTTACTCTCACTACTTATAAGCCTTTTGAGGCTAATGTTAGATTATCTTGGTATGGCAAAGAACGGCCAAAACTTCAAGCAGGGGAAGTTTGGCGTTTAAAAGTCAAATTAAAAGCCAATAGTGGCTTAAAAAACCAAACAGGATTTGATTACGAAAAATCATTATTTATTAATAATATTGATGCTACTGGCTATGTTATTACTAAAAACCCTGTAATAAATAAATTTATTAAATTAAGTAATAAAAATCTTATTAATCAAGCGCGACAAAAGATAAAAAATACCTTAGAGCCATATTTAACACAGCTAACAAATGGTAATATAATATATGCTTTAATTAGTGGTGATAGGGCTAATATTAGCACTAAAGAATGGCAAATATTTCAACAAACTAATACTAGCCATCTCACAGTGGTATCTGGGCTACATATAGGTATTATCAGCGGATTTATATTTTTTATATCACTGGTGTTGTATAAATTATGCACTAGGTGTTGTCTTAGAATGCCAGCACAAATATTTGCATCTTATATTGGAATTATAGCTGCAATTACTTATGCTTTATTAGCTGGATTTTCAGTATCTACCCAAAGAGCATCAATAATGGCAATAGTAGTATTTACAAGTATTATTAGCAAAAAGCATTATCCAATATGGAATTTATACACCTATGCTTTATTTGCGGTGCTAATTATGAATCCTTTATCGGTTTTAAGTATTGGTTTTTGGTTGTCGTTTATTGCAGTAGCAATAATATTATATGGTGTTAAAAATTATAAAAGTTTAGCAAAAATACCGCGTATGTTTTACATACAATTATTGATTAGTTTTGCTATGCTACCTATGTTATTGTGGTTTTTTAGTAGTTTTGGTTTTAGTTCATTTATAGCCAATATTATAGCCATACCTATAGTTAGTTTTATTGCATTGCCTAGTAGTTTACTGGGGGCAACATTAGCATTATTAGACTTTAATTTATTAGCAAATTGGCTATTTTATATTGCTAATTATAGTTTGTATATAATGATAGAGGTGCTAGAGTATTTAAAAAATATTAATATTTTTGACAATCAACTCTACTATCATTATGGCATAAACTCTATTTGGCAATTATTATTAATTATTATTTGTTTTGTTATTATATTTTTACCTAAGGGATTAAAATTTAGGCGTTTTGGATTTATTTCCTTACTAGCACTATTTAGTTATAATAAAAGTTTAGGCCTTGAGAATAATGGATTTATCGTAGAAGTAATGGATTCTGGGCAAGGCTTAGCCATTATTATTAAAACTAAAAACCATAATTTATTATTTGATACTGGATTTAGTTCTATTAGCGGTTTTAATATAGGCGATAGTGTTGTTATGCCTTATATGTTTAAAAATAATATTCGCAAAATAGATACGGTTATCATCTCTCATAGCGACAATGATCATATCGGCGGATTAAGGTATATTAATGGGCAAATAGCTATTGGTGAGATTTTTACTTCTATGCCTAAAGAAGTTAAAAAAATAGTCAATATAAGTAATATTAAAACTTGCAATAGAGGACAAAATTGGACTTATGACAATATTAAATTTAGTATTTTACATCCTAATAAATCATATAGACTAACAAATAAAAAACGCAATAATAATTCTTGTGTGTTAAAAATAAGCAATGGAAAATATAGTATTTTAATTACTGCTGATATTGAAAAAAATGCTGAAAAATATCTAATAAAAACTGCAACTAAAGACCTAAAAGCAGATATTTTATTAATGCCACATCACGGCAGTAATACCTCATCTACTTATAAGTTTTTAATGACTGTTAGCCCAACTATAGCAATAAATTCATCAGGTTATAAAAACCGCTTTTCACACCCTAGTAATAAGGTTTTAACTAGGTATAAAACTTTAAAAATACCTATATATGATACTCAGTGTAGCGGACAAATAACACTAAATATAGCTGATAATATAATTATTAGTGAAACTAGAAAAAATAATAAAAATTATTGGACTAGAATTTGTAAATAAAATTACTTTTTGCTACTAAAATATTGTTATATCAATATTTAATGGAGTTATAAACAAAATTGTGGATAACATTGTGTATATCTGCTAAAAAACTAGTCAAAAAACCACTAAAATAAACACTTTTTTATAGATTTGTATAAATAATAATCAATTATATTTTTTAAGTTAAAACATATACTTATTTAATAGTAAATATTTTTTTATTTTTTCATAATCTATATTAGTATATCATTATGTGTAAAACTTAATAAATTTATGTAAATATTAAGAGTTTATATGCTTTATAGGGCAAAAAAATAGTATCAATAGGCTTATAATTATTCAAAAACAAAATATGTTACTTTATTATTTTTTGAATGTCTTGTAGTGATTTTTATTATATTTACTACTAAGCGTGTTAAAAAATTAACTATAATATTGCATTATTTTACTAGGATATCATTTAATGTTGAAATTAATAATAACTATATTTAGTACTTTATTACTTATTAGCAATAGTGTTATAGCACAGAAAGTTGCCAGAGATAGTATAGGCAATGCTAATAAAGGCAAGGTATTATCAGCAACTTGTATTGCTTGTCATGGCGTTGATGGTAATAGTCCTAGTAATGCTTTTCCTAAAATAGCAGGACAACGCCAGAGGTATTTATTTAAGCAATTAAAAGACTTCAAATCTAGCAAGAGAAAAAATGGCATTATGCTTGGTATAGTGGCACCATTATCAGAACAAGATATGCTAGATTTATCAGCATATTTTGCTAAACAAAAACCAAAACACAATGCTGCCATTGGAGATGAAAAACTAATTGCTATGGGTAGAGATATTTATCGTGGTGGTAATATTAAAAATAACATCCCTGCTTGTAGCGCCTGTCATGGTCCTAAGGGTTTGGGTATAAATAGTGCTAAATTTCCATTGCTTTCATTGCAATACGCTTCTTATACAACAGAGCAACTAAAAGCGTTTCGACAATATTATCTAAATGAAAAATTAAGCGATGATAAAAAGCCATACCGAGATAATGATATTAATAAAATTATGCGTCAATCAGCATCAGAGCTAAGTGATACGCAAATTAAAGCATTATCTCAATATATAGCAGGACTACACTAAAAAATCTGCAATAATAATAAATATCTTATGAAAACTACCATAATTAAATCAGAGGAGCTAATACGAGAAATAGGCGTAGAATTAGACATTAAAGAATTTCAAAATAATATTAATAAAGAAATTAATAAACTCACCAAAACTGCAAAAATAAATGGTTTTAGACACGGAAAAGTTCCTGCTAAAATTATTAAACAAAAATTTGGCAAAAATATTAAATTTGATGTAGCAAATAAAATGGTTAATGAGGTTTTACCAGATGTTATTGCTAAGGAAAACTTAAATCCAACCTCAGCTCCAGACTTAATAGAATTAGATACCCAAAATGAGCAAGCACTAAAATTTGTATTAAAATTTGAAGTATATCCAGAAGTTAGTTTAGCACCAATAAATGAGCTAGATATTGAAATTATTCAAAGCCAATTAACAGAGGACGATCTAAACAAAACCTTTGATGATATTTGTAAACAAAATGCAACTTATAGCGAACTAAATAGAAAATCAGCCAATGGTAATAAAGTGAATATTGATTTTATTGGCACTATAGATGGTGAAAAATTTCAAGGCGGTGAGGCAAAAAACTTTGATGTTATACTAGGTGATAATAAGATGATACCAGGTTTTGAACAAGGTTTATTAGCTAAAAAACCTCAAGATAAAACTACCCTAGAATTAAAATTTCCAAAAGATTATCAAGTAAAAGATTTGGCAAATAAACAAGTATTTTTTGATATTACTATAAATAGTGTAATGGCAGTAAAAGTTCCAGAACTAAATGACGAAATAGTTAAAAAGTATGGTGAAAATAGTGTTGCTGAATTCAAAGAACATACTAAAAAACATATGCAAGATGAGTTACAAAAACGCTTAGATAGCAATAATAAAGATGCTATTTTTTCCTCTTTATTAAAAGCAAATGATATTGTTGTGCCAGAATCTATTATTGAAACAGAGGCTCAAAATATTGCAAAAAATATGCAACAACAAGCACAACAAAGTAGCAACTACAATAATATAGATAGTAGTATATTTCATAAACAAGCAAAAGAAAGAGTGCAACTTAGCTTACTTATGAAAGAAACTGTAGATAAAAATAATATTAGTGTTGATGATGAACAAATTAAAGATAGAATAAAACAAATAGCAAAAGAGCATAGTGAGGACGAAAATACTGTTATTAATTGGCATTATGAGGATAAAACAAGATTAGCAAATATAGAATCTTTATTATTAGAAGAATTAGTAGTAAAACATATTACCAATTCTGCTAAAATTAAGACAGTGAATAAAACTTTATTGGAATTAAAATAAAATGAATATTAAAAATCTACATCAAATCCCTATGGTTATTGAGCGCTCCTCAAGAGGTGAGAGAGCGTATGATATTTATTCAAGACTATTAAAAGAGAGAATTATATTTTTAGTAGGTGCTATAGATGATGATATGGCAAATGTCATTGTAGCACAATTATTATTTTTAGAATCTGAAAATCCAGAAAAAGATGTTCACCTATATATTAATTCTCCCGGGGGCTCGGTAACAGCAGGCTTAGCAATTTATGATACTATGAATTTTATCAAACCTAATGTATCTACTTTGTGTATTGGGCACGCTGCTAGTATGGGAGCTTTGTTGTTAAGTTCTGGCACACGCAAAAAGCGTTTTGCACTACCTAATGCTAAAATAATGATTCACCAACCCTTAGGTGGGTATTCTGGTCAAGCTAGTGACATTGATATTCACGCTAAGGAAATTTTAAAAGTAAGAGATAAGTTAAACCTTATACTAAAAAATAATAGTAAACAAACAATTAAACGCATAGAAAAAGACACAGACAGAGATAATTTTATGTCTGCTGATGAGGCTTTGGTTTATGGTTTAATTGATAAAGTAATGAATAAGAGGTAAATATGGCTGAAAATAGTAAATGCTCATTTTGTGGTCGTAGCACCAAAGACATTGGCTCTAAGGTTGCTATAAGTAAAACTAGTAATGTCGGTATATGTAAGCAATGTGCCACACAGTGTATAGGTATTTTTGATAATGAAGAAAAATTAAAAAAAGTCGGCAAAAAACCCTTATATACTCCAAAAAAACTACATAAAGTATTAGATGATTATATTATAGGTCAAGACCACGCTAAAAAAGTTCTATCAGTTGCAGTTTATAACCATTATAAACGCTTACTTAGTAATATAGATAGTGATATTGAAATAGATAAAAGCAATATTTTAATGATAGGACCTACTGGCTCGGGTAAAACATTGCTAGCAAAAACTCTAGCCAATGCACTAGATGTGCCATTTGCAATTGCTGATGCTACTACTTTAACAGAAGCAGGCTATGTTGGCGATGATGTAGAAAATATTATTGTCCGCTTACTAGCTAAATGTAATGCAGACCCCATTAGGGCAGAGTCTGGTATTATTTTTATTGATGAAATAGACAAAATATCAAGAAAGTCTGACAGTCCATCAATAACAAGAGATGTATCAGGAGAAGGTGTTCAACAAGCAATGTTAAAAATTATTGAAGGCACCGTAGCATCTGTGCCACCAAATGGTGGTAGAAAACATCCTGATCAAAAAAATATTAGCGTTGATACTACTAATATATTATTTATTTGCGGTGGAGCATTTGACGGCTTAGAAAAAATTATTAAAAGTCGCATAACTACTGCAAGTAATATTGGTTTTGGCTCACAGGTAAAAGAAAATAAAAAATCAAATATTAGTGATTTGTTTAAACTAATTGAGCCAGATGATTTAGTTAAATATGGACTAATACCTGAAATTGTAGGTAGATTACCAATTAATACCTTTTTAGAAGAATTAGATGAAAAAGCCCTAATTGCAATACTAACCAAGCCTAAAAACGCTATTTTAAAACAATTTAAAATATTTTTTGCAATGGAAAATATAGAACTAGAATTTAAAAATAGTGCCATAGTGGCAATAGCAAAATTAGCTATTAAAAGAAAATTAGGGGCTAGAGGGTTAAGATCTATAGTAGAAGATACACTACTAGATATTATGTATGATGTACCTAGTCAAAAAGATATTACTAAAATCATTATTGATGAAGGGGTAATAAATGATAATGACGAACCGTTATTAATAAAAAAAACTAGCAATAAAAAACTAATAAAAAATGTCATCTGAGAAAATATAAAAAAAACGAAAAAGTATTGCTGATATCCTTAAAACTTAATAATTATAGTATCCTAAAACAAAAAAATAAAGTTAGTTGTTATATGGTTAAGTCTTGTAGTGAAATGTATAAAATTGACTTTGTCAATAAAAAAATTTAATAAATATTGTTGATAAATGCTTGAAATTGGCATAATTAAACACTATTTACTCTTTTGATGCCATTGCGTAAAAAAAATCTACTGCTAATAGCAGGAATTATGCTTTTTTATGTATAGGACTATAAATGTTTAAACAGATTTTTACTTATTTTTTGTCGCTGTGAAACAGCATATTTTTATTATAAAAAGTATTATATATATTACACTATGATAACAGAAAAAAACCTAAATATTGATAATATTCCGTTACTTCCACTAAGAGATATTGTAGTGTTCCCACATACTGTAGTGCCACTACTTGTTGGTAGAAAAAAATCTGTTGAAGCAATTAATATGGCAATGACAGGCGATAGAAAGATATTCCTAATAACGCAAAAGGACCAAGAGTTAGAAACTATAAAACAAAATGATTTGAATCAAGTTGGCACTATAGCTAATATTTTACAAATGTTAAAAATGCCTGATGGAAAAATGAAAGTTTTAGTAGAAGGTATTATGCGTGCTAAGATAGTTAACTTCATAGAAGGCGATACTTTTACCAGCGTAAACTCGATTTATGTAGATAGCAAGGCAACAGATGAAAAAAAATTAGAAGCATTAATACGCCTTAATATTGATTCGTTTACCCAATATACAAAACTTAATAAAAAGATACCTGAGGATATATTGAAAAATATTGAAAATACTAAAAATATTGAAAATTTTATTAGTATTTTAGTGTCAAATTTAAACCTAACAATTAAGAAAAAACAAAGTTTTTTAGAACAAGAAGATCATCTAAAACTATTAGAAGATATTTTATCTGTAATAATTGCAGAAACTGATATGCTTAGTATTGAGCATAAAATCTACGATAGAACAAAAAAACAAATGGAAAATAATCAAAGAGATTATTATCTAAATGAGCAGATGAAGTCAATACAAAAAGAACTAGGCGCTATTGACGATGAAAATGAAATTAAAGATCTTGAAAACAAAATAACCAAGGCAAAACTATCTAAAGATGCAAAAGATAAAGCTAATTCAGAAATAAAGAAACTAAAAAGAATGTCACCACAGTCATCGGATGCTTCAATTATTAGAACTTATATAGATAATTTATGTTCTGTGCCGTGGTATAAAAGAACCAAGATTAATAAAGACTTAAACAAGGCTCAAAATATTTTAGATAAGGGACACTATGGTTTAGAAAAAATTAAAGAGCGAATTTTAGAGCATTTGGCAGTGCAAAATAGAGTCAATAATAACAAAGCTAATATTTTGTGCCTAGTGGGTCCGCCTGGGGTCGGTAAAACTTCACTTGGTGAGTCTATAGCTAGTGCGGTTAATAGAAAATTTATTCGTATGTCATTAGGTGGAATTAGAGATGAAGCTGAGATTCGTGGTCATAGACGAACTTATATAGGTGCTATGCCTGGGACTATATTACAAAAAATGCAAAAATCAAAAGTCATTAATCCGCTATTTTTATTGGATGAAATAGATAAACTTAGCTCTGATTTTCATGGCGACCCAGCATCAGCATTATTGGAAGTATTGGACCCAGAACAAAACCATACTTTTAATGATAATTACTTAGAAGTTGATTATGATTTATCGCAGGTAATGTTTGTTACTACTGCTAATTCTACTAATATGTCTGAACCATTATTAGATAGAATGGAGGTAATAAACCTATCTGGTTATACAGAAGATGAAAAAATATCTATTGCTACTGATTATCTAATTCCTAAGCAAATGAAATATAATGGCTTAAAAAAATCAGAAATAGAGTTTTATAAAGACGCAATATTAGATATTATTCGTTATTATACCTCTGAGGCAGGGGTGCGTAACTTAACTAGAGAAATATCTACTATTTGTCGTAAAACTGTAAAAAATATTTTACTAAGTAAAGCCAAAAAACCTAAAAAGACTATTATTAAGGCTGAAAATCTAGCTAAATATTTGGGTGTTAAAAAACACAGGTTTGGTGTAGCAGAACAAAAAGATCAAGTAGGTGAAGTAATAGGACTGGCTTGGACGCAGGTGGGCGGTGATTTATTAACAATAGAAGCAGCAGCAAATAAAGGTAAGGGAAAACATAATTACACTGGACAATTAGGTGAAGTTATGCAAGAGTCAATTGACGCAGCAATGACAGTTATTCGCTCTAGGGCTAAAAAATTAGCTATTGACGAAGATTTTTATAAAAAATTAGACATTCATGTCCATGTTCCAGACGGTGCAACTCCAAAAGACGGACCTAGTGCTGGTGTTGCTATGTGCGTAGCTATGACTTCTGTATTGACAAATAGAACTATAAAATCAAGCGTAGCAATGACTGGTGAAATAACCCTAAGAGGTGAAATTACTCCCATAGGCGGTTTAAAAGAAAAATTACTAGCGGCACTAAGAGGTGGAATAAAAACAGTTTTAATACCTAAAGAGAATGATAGAGAATTATCAGATATACCTAGTAAAATTAAAGATAAATTAAATATTGTTAAAGTTAAGTGGATTGATGAAGTATTTGAATATTCCTTAAACTAAGGAGCCTCTGATTAACTTTGAAGTAGGGACTCATAAACTTCTATTTGTGATTATCACAAATTGGAGTTTTATAACAATATCTCATAAAAGCCCTACTTTTAAGTCAAAGTATATCGAGACCATTACAGGACAAAAGAACTCGTCAAAAAGCCAACAATATGCGTAGCATTACTTATTGAATATCTTTTACTTCAAAATACCCTTGCTTATAAAATGCAAAAACATATTTAATAAAAAGTATCTTACAGAGAATGCCATTTGTTGCGATATTTCAGACATTTTTACCTATGCAGTAATCTTTAATAATCTACCTTGACTATCATTATTAAACTAAGTATCATCTATACCTGCTCGGAGTGTAGCGCAGTTTGGTAGCGTATCTGGTTTGGGACCAGGTGGTCGGGGGTTCAAATCCCTCCACTCCGACCAAATTATAATCAAGGGGTTTTTGCACAATAGCATGCAGTTTTTAGTTGTTTTGGAGTATTGTGTAGTAAGTTTTTTATTATTATTGCGCCCATAGCTCAGCTGGATAGAGCAACGGCCTTCTAAGCCGTAGGTCGAACGTTCGAATCGTTCTGGGCGTGCCACTTTATGGCGGGAATAGCTCAGCTGGTAGAGCCCCGGATTGTGATTCCGGTTGTCGCGGGTTCGAGCCCCGTTTCTCGCCCCAAAAATAACAAATTAAGATACTACTTTTATACAGACATACTTGTATTTAAATATTTTTTAAGATAAACCAGTAAAATAGATATAGCTGCTGGTGTTACACCTTGAATATTTTTTGCTTGAGATATGGTTTGTGGGCGATATTTGTTTAATAACTCAATTACCTCATTAGATAATGCTTTTATATTGCTGTAATCAAAATTATTTGGTAATTTTGTGGTTTCATTTTTACGATATTTAGCAATTTCTTGTTGTTGGCGTTTGATATAGCCTGCATATTTTATTTGACTTTCTACTTGCTCTGCTATTTGTTTATTTTTAACAAGTGGTAGGGCTTTTTTTATAGACACTAGGTCATTATATTTAATATTTGGGCGTTTTAGAATATCAAGCAAACTATATTCATGGGTTATTTTACTAGCAGTTAGTTTTTCTGCTTCTTTATCTCCAGCTTGAAGCCAAGTTGTGGCTAATCTTTGTTTTTCTTGCTCTATTTGTTGGTATTTTTCTTTAAAAACATGCCATCTATAATTATCTATTAAGCCTAGTTTTTTGGCTATTGGACTTAGGCGTAAATCTGCGTTATCTTCTCTAAGTAATAGCCGATATTCTGCTCTTGAGGTAAACATTCTATAAGGCTCTTTTACCCCCTTAGTTATTAAATCATCAACCATAACCCCAATATATGATTCATCGCGTCTAGGGTGCCATTCTGGTTTATTCATAACTTGTAGTGTGGCATTAACACCAGCTAATAAACCTTGTGCTGCTGCTTCTTCATAACCAGTAGTACCATTTATTTGTCCTGCAAAGAATAGTCCTAATATTGCTTTGGTTTCTAAACTATATCTCAAACATCTAGGGTCAAAAAAATCATATTCAATAGCATAGCCTGCTCTTATAATATGAGCATTTTCAAAACCTGCTATAGAATGAATAAATTGCTCTTGAATTTCATACGGTAGGCTAGTAGAGATACCATTTGGGTAAACTTCATTAGTGGTTAAACCCTCAGGCTCAATAAATATTTGGTGCGAATCTTTATCAGCAAAACGACTAACCTTATCTTCAATAGAAGGACAATATCTAGGCGGAATTCCTGTTATATTACCCATACTAGCAGGTGTATATTGCATACTTTTTTTAATAATACCATGGGTTTTTTCGTTGCTATAGGTAATATGACAAGGTATTTGTTTTGGTTTATCCTTAGCATTTCCTAGAAAAGAAAATACCAAACTTTCATCATCTGAGTGTTGCTCGGCTAGATTGTTATAATTTATTGTTCTACCATCTAATCTTGGCGGAGTGCCAGTTTTTAATCTGCCAATACTTAGGTTATAAGCACGCAATTTATTAGATAAATTAGAAGCAGAATCTCCAGCTCTACCACCGCTATAACTATTTTTACCAATGTGAATTATCCCACCTAAAAATGTTCCTGTGGTTAAAATTACTTTATTAGCATAAAATTTTAAACCTATTTGGGTAATAACACCTTTTATAATATCGTGTTCTATAATTAAGTCTTCAACACTTTGCTGAAAAATACTTAAATTTTCTTGATTTTCTAAAATTTGACGGATTTGTGTTTTATATAATGCTCTATCTGCTTGGGCTCTAGTTGCTCTAACTGCTGCACCTTTACTAGCATTTAGTGTTCTAAATTGTATGCCTGATTTATCAATAGCTGATGCCATTGCACCACCTAATGCATCAATTTCTTTTACCAAATGCCCTTTGCCAATCCCACCAATAGCAGGGTTACAACTCATTTGCCCCAAGGTTTCAATATTATGGGTTAAAAGTAGGGTTTTAACACCCATTCTAGCTGATGCTAGTGCTGCTTCTGTGCCTGCGTGTCCGCCACCTATTACTATAATAGGATAGTGTTGTTTATTGTGCATTTATTTAGTGGACTATCTACTATCAAGAATACTTATTGTTAAGTCATGTTTTTCTTTAATTTCTTGGAATTCTTTTTTACACCAATTTTCTTTATTTATCATTTGATTTAGAACAAAAAAACTTAAAATTAGTAAAATTATAAGTGCGGTTGATAATAATGATATTGCTATAATAATTATGTAAATATCAATGTCTAAAAATATATATAAATTAGGTAAGAACATTAATAAATATAAAATACTTAATAAAACTATCATCAGTGCAAATAGTAAGAATATTAAAGTGTTTGGATTTATTATATATGAATGTCTCTTACATTGGGCGATAACTATGTCCCATCTGGCTTTTAATTGTTGTTCATGATTATTATCTTCTCTAAATGTTATTTTTTTTGTATCTACTAACATTGTTTTTATATTAGATTGATAATTAACGAATAAATATTGAATTACAGCAACAGATATACCAATTAATATAGTTAAACTATTAAGTGGCAAATAAAGACTTTGTAAATCTGACATTAATACGCTTCTTGAATATCTTTTTTTATATCATTAAACATATCAATCAAAAATTCGCCCATACTTTTATTATTAAAATTAGCAATAGCCTTAGTGCTAACTCTATCAGTTTCATAACGATAAGCACTATCGCCAACTACAATAAAATTTGGTAAACTTCTAAATCTTTTAGTAGCAGATAAAAATATTCTCTTATCTTTTATTGATTGGTAAAATTTATTATTTTCTTTATTATCAACTTCTTTTTCAGCAATTACCTCTAATTTATTATTATTTGCTAATGTTTGTAATTCATTTGTAAGTTTGTTATAAAATCTAGCAAGTAAAAACTCACTAATAATCTTAACATCTTGTTTTTTTTTAATTGCCCTGTTTAGTAAGGCTTGAAATAAGAATAAGGCATTATCTTCACTAGCATTATGAATATCCTCATCTAAGTTTTTTTTATCACACTTTTCTACCCATTCTTTATATACATCACTTTTCTCTGATGACATAGTACTCATCCCCTTTTTTATAAGTATAAAATCGATATTTTATAACATTTATAATGTATTTTATATCTTTTTTTTTTATCAATTAGTATACATACCGCCATTGACATGCAAGGTTTGTCCGGTAATATACGAGGCTTTATCACTGGCTAAAAATAGCACAGCATCTGCTATTTCATCAGGACTTCCTAATCTCTGCATTGGTATTTGTTTGGTTAAATATTCTTTTTGTTCATCAGGTAGTTTCTCTGTCATATCAGTTTTAATAAAACCTGGGGCAATAGTATTAACAGTAATACCTCTACTACCAACCTCCTTTGCCAATGATTTACTAAAACCAATAATACCTGCTTTTGAGGCACTATAATTAGTCTGACCAATATTGCCAGTAAGTCCAACAACAGAAGTAATAGATATAATTCTACCATAACGGTTTTTCATCATAGCTCTTAGCACCGCTTTTGACATTTTATATACTGAGCTTAAATTAGTGTCAATAATATCTTGCCACTGCTCAATATTCATTCGTATTAGTAGATTATCTCTGGTAATACCAGCATTATTAACTAAAATATCTATAGTGCCAAAATTAGAGGTTATATCTTTTATAAGTGTGTTAATTTGCTCATCAACAACAACATTTAATACCACACCTTTACCATTGATATTATTATCTTGTAATTTTTTGCTAATACTCTTAGCCCCAGCTTCACTAGTAGCTGTGCCAATAACTGTTGTACCTGTTATTCCTAGTGCTAGCATAATTGCCTCACCAATTCCTCTACTTGCACCAGTTATTAGTGCTATTTTATCCTTCATTTTTTAATACCTCGTACGCAGTTTTTATACTATTATTATCACATACTGCTATTGCTGATAAATTTTTATCTATTCGTTTTGTTAGCCCAGTTAGGACTTTATTTGCACCACATTCTAGTAATAAACTTGTGCCATTTTTACTCATATATTGCACGGTTTGTGTCCACTTAACACTATTATATAGTTGTTTGATAAGATTATTTTTAACTTCAATAATATTAGTAGCAATACTAGCATTAACATTATGTATGACAGCAGTATTACCCATTTTCATATTAGTGTTATTAATAATTTTTGCAAACTTAGTTGCCGCACCTTGCATTAGTTTACAATGTGAAGGAACGCTTACTGGCAATAATATTGCTCTTTTAGCACCATAATTTTTAGCAATATCACAAGCTAGTATTACTGATTCTTTATTGCCTGCTATAACTACTTGCTCTGGTGAGTTAAAATTAACTGCCTCTACCACGCCTTGGGTTATCTCTTTACACAGTTTAATTACTTTATCATCTTCTAAGCCAATAATAGCTGCCATAGCACCAACTCCATCTGGTGTTGCTAATTGCATTAACTCTGCTCTTTTTCTAACTAATATTACGGCGTCTTCAAACTCTAAATAATTACCTACTACCAAAGCAGTATATTCGCCTAAGCTATGCCCTGCTAAATATTTCGCTTGTAGTTTATATTTTGATGTCAATACTTTGTAAACTGCATAGCCTGCACTCAGCATAGCAACTTGAGTATTTTGTGTTTTATTTAATGCTGCGCCATCGTGTTGTGTTAATTGCCATAAATCAAAACCTAACACTTCACTTGCCCTAGCAAATATATCTACAACTATAGGGTATTTTTCTGCTACATCCGCCAGCATTGATTTTGATTGTGAGCCCTGACCAGGGAATACTATTGCATAATTCATAAAACGACTATAAAAAACAAAAAGCCCAAAAAGGACTTTTTTAAAATTTGGCACCAGTATTAGTATAATTAATTTTCTAATACATTAATATAATGGCGGTTTAATGAGCCTTTTCTTATAAATGATACCACTCCATTAGCAGTAGCAAATAAAGTATCATCTCTACCTTTATTAACATTAATACCCGGGTGAAATTTAGTGCCTCTTTGACGGACTAAAATATTACCTGCTATAACAGATTGTCCACCAAATTTTTTTACCCCAAGTCTCTTAGATACCGAATCTCTACCATTACTAGTGCTACCGCCTGCTTTTTTATGTGCCATTTTAACTCCTTAAAATTATATACTAATTTTACTAATTTCTACTTGGGTAAAGTCTTGCCTGTGCCCTTGTCTTTTAATATGATGTTTACGACGATGAAATTTTACTATCATTACTTTTTTAGACTTATTATGCGACTTAATAATAGCCTCTACTGTGGCTTTTTTAACAGTAGGTGTGCCTATTATGGTATTATCATTATTAGATACCATTAACACCTCATCAAAAATAACTTTATCACCCAAATCATTATTTAATTTGCTAATATTTAATACATCGCCCTCTGCAACGCGATACTGCTTGCCACCAGTTTTAATAACCGCATACATAATAATTTTATCTCCTGACACAATATTACAAAAGATGCAATTATACCTAATATTTATAAGATTTTATAATATAAATAAAACTTAAAATACTAATAGGTATAATAAAAACATATTTTTTATTACTAAAAGGAATAATAAGTGGTTATTTTAGAGACGAGTATGGGTGATATTCATATAAATTTATTTACAGATAAAGCACCAATTACAAGTGAGAATTTTATTAACTATGTTAAGCAAAATTTTTATAATGGTACAATATTTCATCGTGTAATAGATGGTTTTATGATTCAATGCGGTGGTTTTGATGAAAATATGCAAGAAAAATCTAGCAATGGCACCATTGAAAATGAAGCAAAAAATGGCTTACACAATAAAAAATACACTATAGCTATGGCAAGAACTAATGCACCTCATTCTGCTAGTTCACAGTTTTTTATTAATGTAGCAGATAATAAGTTTTTAGATTACCCAGGACAAGATGGATGGGGTTATTGTGTTTTTGGCGAAGTAGCAGAAGGACAAGGCGTGGTAGATAAAATAAAAAAGGTAATTACTATAAATTTTGCTGGACACTCTGATGTGCCAAAGGATACAATAACTATCAACAAGGCATACATAGTCTAAAGTATATCTATTAACTATGTTGAGTAATTACAAATTATAATCATTAAAATAGCAATATAATATAAAAATGTCTTATACCCTTTTTGTTGCTGATTTACACTTAATGATAGCAGATAAAAAAAGTGAGTTATTTATTAAATTTTGTCACCAACAAACACAATGCAAACAATTATTTATTTTAGGTGATTTATTTAATGTCTATCTAGGTGATGATATGTCAATAGATAATTATAACTCTGTTGTTGCAGCCCTTCAAGAATTAGCAAAAACTACTAAAATTTTTATAATTAAAGGCAATAGAGATTTTCTAATAAGTGCTAAATTTGCTAATCTATCAGGTTGTAAAATAATACCTACACCTTATAAAATAACCATAAATAAGCAAAAATATTTACTAACTCACGGTGATGAGTTATGCACTGATGATAAACATTATCAAATATTTAAAAAAATATTACAACACCCTATAACAAAATTTATATTTTTGCATCTTAGTCCAACAATGCGTCTTAGATTAAGTGGACAATTACGCAAAAATAGTATTAATGCCAAAAAGAAAAAATTAACAGCAATTATGGATGTCAATCAACAAGCGGTTGATAATTTAATGGCAAAACACCCAAACACTAACTTAATTCATGGCCATACTCATAGACAAAACACCCACCAAGAAGCAACTTACACTAGATATGTCCTAGGGGATTGGAGCGATAATAAAGGCAATGCTCTTAAAATAACTAACAATAACGACCCCAAATGGATTAGTATATCTTAGTTTTATTGGCAAATGAATTATATTATAGGACAAGAGCAAAATAAATTCCTCTCACCATAAACATTATCAATTCGTTTAACAGGCGGAAAATAGTTTTTTTGTTGTAAAGATTTTAGCGGATAAACTGCTTCTTCTCTGCTGTATGGATAATTCCAGTTAAGTGCTAATTCATTTATGGTATGGGGAGCATTTTTTAATGGATTATTATTTTTATCCCAGTTGTTATTAGTTACTTTATCTATTTCATACCTAATGCTTATCATAGCAGTTATAAACCTATCTATTTCAGTTTTAGATTCACTTTCTGTTGGCTCAATCATTAAAGTTCCAGCAACAGGAAATGACATAGTAGGTGCATGAAAATTATAATCTATTAAGCGTTTTGCAATGTCTTCTTCGTTAATACCGCTAATCTTTTTTATAGGCCTTAGGTCTAAAATACATTCATGAGCTACAAAGCCATTATCACCACAATAAAGTATTGGATAGTATTTAGCTAGTTTTTTAGCTATGTAATTAGCATTTAATATTGCTATTTTACTAGCTTGCTTTAGTCCATCTTTACCCAATAATTTAATATAAGACCAAGATATTGGTAAAATACTAGCACTACCATATTTTGTGGCACTAACAGCACCACTATTTCTTATAAGAGGATCGCCGGGTAAAAACTTTGCTAAATGTTTTTTAACCCCAACCGGACCCATACCGGGACCACCACCTCCGTGAGGTATAGCAAAGGTTTTGTGTAAATTGATATGTGATACATCAGCACCAAACTTACCGACTTGTGCTAGACCAATCATAGCATTAAGATTAGCCCCATCCAAATAAACTTGTCCATTATGGCTGTGAACTAGGTTGCATATTTTACGAATATGGCTCTCAAAAACTCCGTGAGTAGACGGATAAGTTATCATAATTGCTGATATATTAGCACTGTGTTTTTGCAGTTTATCTTTTAAGTCAGCCAAATCTACATTACCATTTTTATCACATTTAATAATTTTTACTACCATGCCTGCCATTACTGCACTAGCAGGGTTAGTGCCGTGTGCTGATGTTGGTATTAAGCAGATATTTCTATTACTATCACCTTTAGAATTATGATATTTTTGTATGGCTAAAAGACCAGCAAACTCACCTTGAGAACCAGCATTAGGTTGTAATGATATTGCGTCATAACCTGTAATTTCTTTGAGATAGTTTTCTAAATCATTAAATAGTTTTTGATAGCCTAATGTTTGATTTTTTGGCACAAAGGGATGCAGATTTGCAAATCCAGATAAATTCATAGTTGCTATTTCTGTTGCTGAATTTAGTTTCATAGTGCAAGAGCCAAGTGCTATCATTGATTGATTAAGTGCTATGTCTTTTGTTGCTAATTTATGTAAATAACGCATCATTTCTGTTTCAGAATGATAGTTATTAAATACTTCGTGGCTTAAAAATTCATCATTTCGTAATAAATCTATACTAATATTAGTCGTGTCATTTTTGGTATCACTAGCATTAAATAAGGCTAATAATTTAGTTATATCTTTATCTTTTGTAGTCTCATCAATTGCTATTGCTATAGTGGTTTTTGATATTTTGCGTAAATTAATATTATTAGCAACAGCCTTAGTTAAAATAGCTTCTGCATTGATATTAGTTATAGTAATAGTATCAAAAAAATTATTTGATAAAACCATAATACCATTCTCCACTAGGCTATTTTTTAGTTTTGATGCTAATTTATGGATACGATTAGCAATCCTTTTTAATCCATCTCTACCATGGTAAATAGCATAAGCCACTGCTATTACTGCTAATAAAACTTGTGCAGTGCAAATATTGCTAGTTGCTTTATCTCGTCTTATATGCTGCTCTCTGGTTTGCATTGCCATTCTTAGAGCCTTATTGCCAGCTACATCTTTTGATACTCCAATAATCCTACCCGGCATAACCCTTTTATATTTATTTTTAGTTGCTAAAAATCCAGCGTGTGGACCACCAAAGCCAAGTGGCACACCAAATCTTTGGCTACTACCTACTACTATATCAGCACCCATTTCTGCTGGTGGTTTTAATAGCGTTAATGCCATTAAATCAACACTAACAATACTCATAGTATTACTAACTTTGGTTTTATTTATAATATCTCTTAGGTCAAATATTTGCCCCAAAGTATTAGGATAAGATAATACTGCTGCAAAACAATCTTTAAAATCATAATTAGTCATATCATCTATTATTATCTCTATGCCTACTGGCTTAGTCCTAGTAGTTAGCACGCTTATTGTTTGTGGATGGGTATTTTTATCAACAAATAATTTTCTAAACTTATTACTATTATTTGCTCTTTGGCATAAAGATACTGCCTCTGCTACCGATGTTGGCTCATCTAGCAGGGAAGCATTGCTAATATCCATACCAGTTAAGTCAATAATCATTTGCTGAAAGTTTAGCAACATTTCTAATCTACCCTGAGATATTTCTGCTTGATAAGGGGTGTATGCACTATACCAACTAGGGTTTTCTAAAATATTTTTTTTAATAACACTAGGGGTTATAGTATTGTAATATCCTTGACCGATAAAACTAGTTAATAATTGATTTTTATTACTTAATTCTATACTTTTGTTGCTAATATCGATTTCACTTTGTCCAAGACCTAATTTTAAATCATCATTCATTAAAATATCTTTTGGCAGAGTTTTCGCTATCATATCATCTAAGGACTTAGTATTAATTACCTGCAACATTTGTTTTATATCATCAGCAGACAATCCAATGTGTCTAGTTAAGAATTCGTTAGTCATTATAAGTATAAAATACAAAATAAAAATTGCTATTATACTTAGGCATTATGGTAAAATCTATGTTTTACGATAAGCGTAGATAGTTTGACTAATATAACTCTATAGGGTATATTTGCTTGTTTTTTCTGTTAATTGTTACAAATATGTTTAAAAATTTATTATTTTGGTTGTTAATTGGCACTGCACTAACATCTTTATTCAATCATTTTGAAAATAAAGAATCAAACAATTATATTCATTACTCTGAATTTATAAATAATGTCAAAAATGGTAGTGTTGTTAAGGTAGCTATTCAAGGCAGTCAAATTAAAGGTATTGATGATGATGGTAATAACTTTATTACCTATAGTCCAGGAGATTTAGGACTTATGGGTGATTTAATAGATAATAGAGTTGATGTTGAAGCACTACCGCCTGAAAAAGATGGTTTTTTAAAACAATTATTTATATCTCTAGCACCAATTTTGTTAATACTTGGTATCCTGCTTTATAGTATGAAAGGCGCAGGGGGTGCTATGGGCGGTAAAAACCCTCTTAGTATGGGCAGGTCTAAAGCTAAACTTATTAATGCTGGTGATAGTGATATTACTTTTAAAAGCGTAGCTGGTATTGATGAGGCTAAAGAAGAGGTTTCTGAGATAGTTGAATTTTTAAAAAATCCAAAAAAATTCCAAGAAATAGGTGGTAGAATTCCCAGAGGCGTGCTAATGGCAGGACCTCCTGGAACTGGTAAAACCCTACTTGCTAAAGCAATAGCTGGTGAGTCTAAGGTACCGTTTTTCTTTATATCTGGTTCTGATTTTGTAGAAATGTTTGTTGGTGTAGGGGCATCTAGGGTTCGTGATATGTTTGAGCAAGCTAAAAAACAATCACCTTGTATAGTGTTTATTGATGAAATTGATGCAGTAGGACGGCAAAGAGGTGCTGGTATGGGTGGTGGTAATGATGAAAGAGAGCAAACTCTTAATCAATTATTAGTAGAAATGGATGGTTTTACTCATAACGATGGTATTATAGTAATAGCAGCCACTAACCGTCCCGATGTCCTAGACCCAGCATTACTAAGACCGGGTAGGTTTGACAGACAAGTAACCGTAGGTTTACCAGATATTAGAGGTAGAGATGAAATATTAAAAGTGCATATGCGTCCATTACCAATAGCAAAAAATGTTAAATCTATTGATATAGCTAGAGGCACTCCAGGCTTTTCTGGGGCAGATTTGGCAAATCTTGTGAATGAAGCTGCACTAATAGCCGCTAAATTAAATAAAAAAATTGTTGGTATGTTTGACCTTGAATCTGCAAAAGATAAACTTATGATGGGTTCAGAACGCAAAACTATGGTTATGGATGAAGCAGAAAAAATTATGACTGCATACCACGAATCAGGACACGCTATAGTAGGACGCTTAGTTCCAGAACACGACCCTGTTTATAAAGTTAGTGTTATTCCTAGAGGCATGGCACTTGGAGTTACTATGTTTTTACCCACTAAGGATAGTTATAGTATATCAAAACGCAAACTTAATAGTCAAATATCAAGCCTCTTTGGGGGTCGTATAGCTGAGAAACTTATTTACGGCAAAGATAGCGTTACAACGGGTGCTAGTAATGATATTAAAAGAGCGACAGAACTGGCCCATAAAATGGTTAAACTATGGGGCTTATCAGATGCGATGGGACCCCTTGCTTATGGTGAGGAAGAGGGTGAGGTATTTTTAGGAAGACAAGTTACAAAACACAAACATATTTCTGAGGAAACCTTTAAAAAGATAGATATTGAGGTGCGAAAAATTATTGATTATAACTATAAAATAGCTCACAAGATACTTAGTGATAACATTGATATTTTGCACGCTATGAAAGATGCACTAATTGAATATGAAACCATAGACAAAGAGCAAATAGACGACCTAATGAATAGACAACCAATGCGTGATTCTACTGTTATTGTTGATTCTGATGAATATTCTAGCGAGCTAGGTAAATCATCAGCTAATGAGGATGAGAAAACAAAACAAGATAGTAAACAAAAGGGCAGGTTTACTCCTAATACTGGTAAAGGGAAATTTGCCTAAGTCTCATATCTTAGGTATAAGAGCAATCTAAATATCTTCTAAATAACAAGTTTATTATCTTAATCTTACTTATGTTATTTAAAAATAATACCCCAACTATTATGGGGATTTTAAATATGACCCCAGATTCTTTTGCTGATGGTGCTTTGTATAATACTATTGATAAAGCAACAATAAGAGCAGAGAATATGCTAGCAAGTGGTGCTGATATTATTGATATAGGTGGCGAATCAACTAGACCTAGTGCTAATAGCGTGTCTAGCGATGAAGAATTATCTAGAGTTATTCCAATAATTAGTGCTTTATCAAAAAGATTAGATATTAAAATATCCATAGATACCACTAAGGCATCGGTTATGCGTGAGGCTATTATAGCTGGTGCTAGTTTAGTGAATGATATTAATGCCCTAAGAGAAGATAATGCTATAAAAGTTGTAGCAAGCTTAGGTGCTAGCGTTTGTCTAGTGCACAAAAAAGGCACTCCAAAAACTATGCAAAATAATCCTAATTATGAAAGCGTAGTTACTGAGGTATATGATTTTTTAGCAACTAGGGTAGAAAAATGTTTGCAAGCAGGAATTAAAAAAAATAGAATTATTATTGACCCTGGATTTGGTTTTGGCAAAACATATCAACATAATATAACTTTATTAAAAAATTTAGCTATTTTTAAACGAATAGGGCTACCAATATTAGTAGGTATGTCTAGAAAGTCTATGCTAGATATTGCCCTAGGTGGTAATACGAAAACAGATGATAGAATTACAGCCAGTGTAGTGTATGCACTTGTTGCGGTTATAAATGGAGCAAGTATTGTTAGAGTTCACGATGTAAAACAAACCAGAGATGCTTTTATGGTATTGGAAGGTCTAAATAGTCCAAACTAAAAAGTAAAATATTTTATTATTATGGATTATCAATATTTTGGAACAGACGGTATTCGCAATAAGGTAGGAATTTATCCTATTACTCCGGGATTTTTCTTAAAATTAGGTCAGGCATTAGGCTCTGTATTGGTAGAGGAGCAAGGTAGTGCCACAGTAATTATTGGTAAAGATACCCGCATATCTGGCTATATGCTTGAATCAGCATTAGAAGCAGGTATTTTAGCATCTGGTGCTAATGTTATTTTAGTAGGGCCTATGCCAACTCCTGCTATTGCTTATTTAACTAGGGTATATTCTGCAACAGTAGGTGCAATAATTAGTGCCTCTCATAATAGTTATATTGACAATGGTATTAAGTTTTTTTGTGCTAATGGTTTTAAATTAAGTGATGATTATCAAAATAAAATAATAGCTAAACTCAATAGTAATAATATACAAATAACCACAGAAATAGGCAAAGCAAGGCGTGCTGACCAAGCTGTTGGACGATATATTGAATTTTGTAAAAGCACCTTTAATAAGTCATTAAGTTTATCTGGTTTAAAAATAGTTGTTGATTGTGCTAATGGTGCTAGTTATCATATTGCACCTTTTGTTTTTAAAGAATTAGGTGCTAAAGTAATAGCTATTAATAATACCCCAGACGGATTAAATATTAACAAAAATTGTGGTGCTACTGATACTAAGCATTTGCAATACACAGTTCGCCAAGAAAATGCCAACTTAGGTTTAGCACTAGATGGTGATGGTGATAGACTTATTATGGTAGATAAAAATTCTAAAATAATAAATGGTGATTTATTATTATTTATTATTGCTAAATACTTATATAAAAATGGAGTATTAAAAAATAATGCTGTTGTTGGCACAAAAATGACTAATATGGGGGTCATAAAAGCATTAAAGGCTATGAGTATTGGTTTTTATGAGTCTGATGTTGGTGATAGATTTGTAGCACAAGAGATGCAAAAACGAGAACTAATATTAGGTGGTGAAGGCTCAGGACACATAATTTGTTTAAACCATACTACCTCAGGTGATGGTATTATTTCTGCCTTGCAAGTTTTATCAGCAATGGTAACTACTAAAACAAGTTTAGATGCCTTAGTCTGTGAGGTGCCAAAATATCATCAATTCCTAGTAAACATTGTCTCTAATAGCACTATGGATGATATAAATAATAATATTAAATTACAACAAAAAATTACTAATATAAATCAAATATTAGCCAATAATGGC
The DNA here is from genome assembly GCA_965222825.1 of Gammaproteobacteria bacterium. Lineage (GTDB taxonomy): Bacteria > Pseudomonadota > Gammaproteobacteria > PS1 > Pseudothioglobaceae. The sequence goes on from OZ244964.1 coordinate 697,228, forward strand.
AAAATATTAATCCGGCGTTCTGGAACAGAAAACCTAGTTAGAGTAATGGTAGAAGGAATAGATATTGATTTTGTTAAACAAAGTGCCAACACCATAGCTAAATTTATTTAACCTATTTATTATTTACTACTAGAAAAGCATTATCAAAAAATACTTTTAAATGCATAAAACTATCAAAAATACTACATTCTATATGCTACAAATAGCTATTAGTGGTGTGCTGATGATTGTTTTAATGCCTATTATTGCCCATCAATTAAGTCCTAGCGAATTAGGAAGTTTCGTATTGCTACAAGTTTATATAGGTATAGTAGTTGGTATTGCTAATTTTGGTATATCAGTAGGTTATGAACGCAATTTTTTTATCTATGAAAAAACTAATAAATCCGCTCAACTATTATCCTCTGCTATACTATTTGTTTTAAATAATCTTATTATTATATTTATATTTTTATGGATTTTTGAAGCAGAAATAAACCAGTTAATACTAGACAAAACAAACCAAAATCATTTATTATTATGGGTTTTTATAGGTAGTGCTTGTAATTCTATAACACAATACTATTTAATATTTTTTAAAAACTCTGCCCTAGCAAAACGCTATATGCAGTTTGTATTATTACAAGCAATTACTAATTTTATAATAGTTATTAGTTTATTACTTTTAACCAAATTAAAAACTCTATCTTTGGGCTATGGGTGGCTTATATCTAATGTTTTATTGTTGGTATTATTGCTAGCAATATATCATAAAAAACTACCACTAACATTTAATTGGCAAATGTTAAAAGATATGCTAAAAATATCACTGCCTTTAACACCAAATGTATTTTTTGGTTTTATTAATACTCAGTTTGATAAAATTATGCTGGGTTTGATTAGCTCTGTTGCTGCTGTTGGTATTTATAATATTGGACAAACACTTGCACTGACAATATTCCAATTTATGACAGCACTAGATAGAGTTTTTAAACCAGAGATATATCGCAAATTATTTGCTAATAAGCACCAAACAAACCCTGATGAGATTAATAATTATATTTTACCGTTTTTCTTTTTAGCAATTTTTATTGCCTTATTAGTTGGTATGTTTGCTAAGGAGATTATTATTATTTTATTTCCGCTATCTTATTTAGCAGCGGCAAACATTGTTATTATTTTAAGTGTTTACTACGCTGCTTTATTTTTTGGCAAAATAACTGGTACTCAACTTATTTATGCCAAAAAAACCCATATTAGTACCTTGCTTATGCTAATTGGTATTGTGATTAATATTACACTTAATATCCCGTTTATTATTTATTGGGGCATTATTGGTGCTGCGTTTGCTACTACTATTACTGGCGTTATTATGGTAAATATTAGTTATTTTATAGCTAAACGCTACGCTAAAATAACTTGGCAATGGCGTAGTATTTGGTCGTTATATAGTGTTTTTATACTTGGTATTATCTGGACTTTAATTGATTATAATAATTTTATTGATAGCAATTATATTATTGCAATTATTATTAAATTATTTTTTATTGCTGTATATATACTATTAGGATTTAAACTAAATATCATCAATAAAAAAATGCTGCAAGATATATACAAAGTATTAACACAGGCAATTAGAAATTTTGTTAAAATTAAAAAATGCGTTTAAGTAAATTGCAAAGAAAAATAATTAAACAAGAGGTTAAACTAGTATTTGGCAATAATACCGTAGTTAAATTATTTGGTTCAAGAGCTAATGACAATTTAAAAGGTGGTGATATTGACTTATTGCTTAATATTCCAAAACAAATAACAAACTTATGGCGTAAAAAATTACGCTTAAATGCAATATTGCAACAAAAAATGGGCGAACAAAAAATAGATATAATAATTATTTATAAAGGTCAAACTCTAAAATATATTCATAAAGAAGCACAACGAACTAGCATTATTATATGAATGAAATTAATACTAGAATTAAGCAAATACTAATAATATTAGATAAAGAGGATGTGTTACTACAAGGTGTATTTAAGCGTTTATTTAATCAAGAGCAATTAGATTTATACTGGCTACAATCAATATTAAACAGTCCTGATGGTATAGATAAGCTAGAATCTTTTGTTAGTAAATTTTGCCGTATGCAAGATACTTTTACTGATAAACTAACTCCATTATTTTTAACAATATCTGGGGAAGTAACATCAACAGCAATCAATAATTTAAACAAATTAGAGCAATTAGATATAATAAAAAATGCTAATGATTGGATTGATATGCGATTATTAAGAAACAAACTTATCCATGAATATGTTGATGATACACAAGAGTTACTAAAACATTTATTATTAGCCAAACAATTATGTGTCAAGTTACATAATAGTTTTTTAAAAATTAAAGAAAATATAAAGATAAATTTTACAAAAATACCCAAATGAAACCATCAAAGATAATAATTGTTTTTACACAAAATATTGCATAGCATACACTATGACATAAAAAATTTATGTATTATGTCGCCAAAACCCCAAATAAATGTGCCAAATAGTATAAAAAAGAATCCTGCGTGTTTTTTTAAAAAGGCATAATTAAATTTTGATATATGTTCAACTTGCAAATTTTCTTCTGCTTTTTGGCTAGTTTTATCATCTACAAAAACATATCTTGACTCAAATATTATCCCTAAAATAACCATTACTGCCCCAGATCGTTGAAACCAATAAAGTCTATCATTAGCAAACTCATAATAATCTAGCACCACGGATACAATGATAACTATAATTGATAGTATAGATAATGTTGATAATCGCATAGTAATTTTGTGTATAAACAATACTAATTATATCCTAAAAAATTCTCGCAAAATTATTGTTACAGGTTTTAAGGTATAATTTAGTTGCAAAAAAAAAAAAAAAATTAAAATAATACTTTTGCTAAATGAATAAACTTAAAAAAATCTTACATACTTTATTTGCTGATAAAAATCTTGCACAATTACACAATATTGCACTACCAAGAAAATTATATGTATTAGACATCGGTGCTAGAAACGGTTTAGGATGGCCATGGAGTGGTGCAAAAAATAATGCTATAAATAGTATTTTAGTTGAGCCAGACCCAATAGAAGCAGAAAAACTAGTAAAACAAAATAAAGGCATTATCCTACCTTATGCTTTATGGAATAAAGAAACAACATTAAACTTAAATATTAATAATTCCCCAGGAACATCATCTGTATTTGACGCAAATATAAATTTTTTGTCTCAATTTGCAGATAGCAAGAGATTTAATGTAGGACATAAAATAAAAATTAATACTAAAACTATTGATATCTTGGCTAATAATAATGAGTTAACTAATATAGACTTTGTAAAAATTGATGTTCAAGGAGCAGAACTTGATATTTTAAAAGGCGGGGTTAATTATTTAAAAAATAACTTAGTAGGATTAGAATCAGAGGTTGAATTTTCGCCAATGTATAAAAATCAACCATTGTTTAGCGAATTAGAAATATTTGTGCGTAAAGAGTTAGGTTTAGAATTATGGGATATTAGAAAAACTTACTGGAAATATAAGCAAAAACAATACAAAAATCCTACAAAGGGTAGACTAATTTTTGGCGATGCTCTATTTTTAAGACCTATATCTACACTTGATGCTTGGTTGTCAAATATGGATAAAAATATGGCTAAAGAAAAATTAGTTATGCTTATTATTACAACTATTGCCTATGGATATTTAGATTATACTGATACACTATTAAATGCTTCATTTAGTAATAGTTACCTAAGAGATGATGATAAAAAAATATTTAAACAAAATATAAATAAATTACACAAAGGTTTTTATCCTTTCAAATACGGTAACTCTTTGTTATACCAACCGCTAAATATATTAGCAAACTGCTTTAAGCCTACCCATCAAGGTTGGGCAAGTAATGATGGTAGTCAACATCTAGGTTCTAGGAAAAAAGGGTTTTTTTGGTTTTAATATGAATATATTACAAAAAATATCAGCTGTTTTTATTAATCGTTTTGGTGTTATACATCAAAAAATAATTAATATATTATTGCAAAATAAAAAAACTATTACTTATAAACAACAAATTATGGAATTTTTTACTCCGAATGCACTGTGTAAATATAGGGTAAAAACTTTTGCAACTAAAGAGCCTAATACCCTAAATTGGATTGAATCTTTTGCAGAAAACACTGTTTTTTGGGATATAGGTGCTAATATTGGACTATACTCTATTTACGCGACTAAGGCTCGTAGTTGTAAGGTTTTTGCTTTTGAGCCATCAGTTTTTAACTTAGAGTTTTTGGCAAAAAATATCCATACAAACAAATTACAAGAAAAAATTACAATTTTCCCTATAGCACTTAGTAATAAAATTGCTTTAAATTTATTTAAAATGAATCATCCAGTTTGGGGCGGTGCTTTATCATCTTTTGCTGAAGATTTTGACCAGCATGGTAGTGCTTTTAAAACCACATTTACATATGCTATACCAGGTTTAACAGGTGATGAAGTAGTAAAATTGTTTAATATACCTACACCTAACTATTTAAAAATAGATGTAGATGGCATTGAGCATTTAATTTTAGCAGGCAGTGCAAGTATTTTAAAAACTGTTACTAGCGTATTGGTTGAAATCAATGAAGATTTTTTAGAACAAAGTGAAAAATCTAAAAAATATCTATCAAACGCAGGGCTAGTATTGCTAGAAAAATATGCTTTGTTAGAAGATAGCAATCAATATAATCAACTTTGGGTTAGAAAATAATGTCCTATTATCCTATCTTACAAGCACCACACTGCACAGGGCAAACTACACTTTATAATTTTGCTCCAAATAATTGGGAGTCCAGCAATAAATTAGCAAAAAATATCTCATTGACTTATTTAAAAAATAACCTATGGCATAGCGAATACTTGGACACCATACAATACGGTAACGCTAAAACAATTACTACACAAGATATTACCCAAATATCGCAAGGTGCTCTAGCATTATTATCATTAAGTGCAACTAAACTACCTAAAACAAGCAAACAATTGCCACAGTTATCAATAGCAAAAACTATTGCTCCTGCTTGGCGTTCAACGCTATGCTTAGATAGCGGGTTTACCAAAACTAGTTATCAAGGTGAAATAGACCCATTTCCTCCTAAGGCATCACTACTAACATTTTCACCATTTTTACAATTTGGAAAAGATATAGAGAGTTATGTTTTACTACTTAATATAGAAAAAAAGGCAAGTAGTAGAAAGGCTGAGGTTAAAATTTACGATGCAAATACTAAGATTTTAAAAAACACCCAAACTGCTAGTAGTAATAATATTAGTGTTATATCTTTGGATGGTCTTGGTTTTGATGAGTATAGCTTACCTGTGGTTGTTTGCAAAACCATGGCAGCCATTCCCTTATACTTCTCTTGTGCTAATAAGGGTGAGTTTCTAAGTTTAGAACATACTCATCCACCTGCTTCCTCGGTGGTGCATGGTAATCGCTTCGGAGTGCAAAAGCACTTAAAAACACAATGGTTTTCACAATTACAAGTATAAAAAATCCTTTCATATTATAAAGTTTTTAATGAATAATCTAGCACAAAAAATTAAAAAGGCGCCTTGGGTTATTAAACAGCCATTAACAAAAGTGCCAAGTTATAATAAAGCTAAAATTAGCGATTTATTTATTTGGAGATACGATAATAATTGGCAAACATTCTTTGAACTACTAGATATTGCTAGTCTTTTTGGTGATAGTAGCAAGCATAAAGTGGATATTATATTTTTTAATAATCATGGTAAACAAATACACAAACAACAATTTAAACTAAACGCTAATAAACGCAATGTGCTTGATATATCCAGCATACTAACAAGTATAAAAGATATTAAAACTATGGGTAATTTTGGTTTATTTTGTATTTTTCATAATAAAACACCAGATATTATTACTAAACTTGGTTCTTTTATTACTGAACGAGGCTATATTAGTTATCAATACAAAAATGCTGCTCTTCGCTCTTTTGTGCATGGTAATTTTGATGCTATAAGTAATACAAATAATAATATAAATTTAGAATTACTAAGTGGTAATAGTTTTTTAGTGCGAAAATACAACCTACAATATCTATTATTGCCAAATATAAATTATGAAATAGCATTTGTTAACACTAGCTCAAAAAATAAAAAAATAACCATTAACATAATATCATTAAATAATCAAAAAACCATAAAAACAAAAGGAATTACTATCGCACCAAGGGCAAGTTTTATATTTGTTAGCGGACAAATAACAACTAATTGTAGGCTTGTTATTAAAAGTAAAATTATTATGGCACGCCCGGTAATATTTTGTTTTAATAACGATAAGATGGATGTTTTTCATGGATAATAATACTATTTATACATTTTTAATGTAAAAAACACATTTAATAAAAAGTATATTACTCTAAGATTGTGCTACGCACACAGTCCTAAGAAACAATGCTTGTGCATATAGATTCTTCGTGCTTTTGTCTAATGCAGTGGTCTTAAATGGATTATATTTAGGCTAAAAAAAAGCAAGACTATCCAAAGATAATCTTGCTTTTAGTTTTAACAGTGATACTGTTAAGCTCCAGTATCTCCACCAGCAGCTGTTGAGGGTAGAGGTCCAGTTATGATAATAGCACTACTTGCTGTGCTAGCTGAGCCAGCTGTTGAACTAATACTACCAACACAAAAAGCAGTTCCTACACTTAAAGTGCTTCCAGCAGCATCTACATTAGTTAAATCACTCTCAGAAAGCTCACTGCTTGGTATAACTACATATATAGTATCCTTAGTGTTTTTAGTAACATTAACATCATAATTTGAGTTCTTAAAGTATTCACCAGAGTTTTTAAGCAACATTTTACGAAAATCTTTATCGTATAGTTTTGCTCTAATTTCATTTTGTTCTTTTATATTCATTATATTTTCTCCTTAATTTTAATAAATTAGTATTGAGTCAAATCAACTGTTTGACCACCAATATTTGCTACTAATGCTGTGCTAGCTGTTCCTACTGTTGATGCACTTGTGCAAACGGTGCCTATAGTGCCAGCTGAACCTAATGTAAAGGCACCAGCAGCAGATACATTAGCTAAGTCTTGTGCACGCAAATTAAGACTATTAGGAAATGTAATATACGCAATTTCTTTAGTATTTCTAACAACTTTATACTCTACAGATGTGTCTTCATAACCTAAATCAGTAGCATATTTGTTGCTATCTTGTGTGATTTTCTTACGAAAATCTTTATCTTTTATCAAACTTACAACTTCATTTACATCTTTCATCATTTTTCTCCTATTTTATTATAAAAAGTCTCCACTAAGTAAAAACAGAAAACTTATCGCTAACTACTTATGAAACAGATAATACTAGTTTAATTATTGTAAGTAAAGACATTTTGTATTACCTAATATATACCATCAGTGTTACACAGTAAAAATAAAGTCAATCACCAATTTTGTTATTATGTCTATTATTTTTACTAATAGTTATATTTAACGCATAGTAACTAGCTCTTCAGCACTACTAGGGTGAATAGCTAGCGTGTTATCAAATTGTGTTTTAGTAGCACCCATTTTAATAGCAACAGTAAATCCTTGTAGCATTTCATCAGCACCATGACCTATAATATGACAGCCAATTATTTGTTCATCTTTATTTACACATACTAATTTCATAGCAGTAGTAGTTTTACTATCAATTAAAGAATCAGCCATAGGGGTAAAATTTGTAGTATAAACTTTAACATTGCTAAACTTATCTCTAGCTTGTGCTTCTGTTAAACCAACAGTAGCAATGGGTGGGTGTGAAAATACTACAGTAGGAATATTACTATAATCAAGTTTGCTATTTGTTTGATTATTAAATAATCTATTGGCTAATTTTCTAGCTGAGGCTATAGCAACAGGCGTTAGTGGTATTTTACCTGTTACATCACCTAGGGCATAAATATTATCAATATTAGTTTCTTGATAATCATTAACAACAATAAAACCTTTTTCATTGGTATAAATTTTAACTTTATCTAGGTTTAAGTTTTTAGTTTTTGCTATCCTACCTACTGCTAAAATAATTTTATCAAAACCATAAAATTCACCTTTATTAGTGTTAATAGTTAAAGTCTTGCTAATGCTATTTATTGCTATATTAGTATTAATCTTAATATTATGGTTAATCATATCTTTACTAAGTGTTGCTATTAGTATTTCATCAAAACCATATAAAATATTATCTTTAATTTCAAATAAAGATACTTCACTGCCTAAAGAGTTTAAAACCCCTGCTATTTCAACACCTATATAGCCAGAACCTACTATTGCTACTTTTTTAGGTAATTGTTTTAGTTTAAAAAAATCATCAGAAGTTATGCCATATTTAGCACCTTTTATATTTGGTATTATTGGCTCGCTACCAGTAGCTATAACAATATTATCAGCAGTGTAAATATTATTATTAACAGTAATAGTATTTTTATCAATAAAACTAGCAAAACCAGTAATATATTCTATTTTTAAATTTTTTAAATGCTTTTTATACCAAGAGTTAATACCTGATATATAATTATTCATATTTGTTATTAGTTTATCCCAATCTAAGCTATTATTATTAGTATCAAAGCCAAAACCAGATGCATTATTAATAGCATTAGCAGTATTAGCTGCAAACCACATTACTTTTTTAGGCACACAGCCAGCATTAACACAGGTGCCACCTATTTTTTTATCCTCAATTATTGCACATTTTTTGCCGTATTCTACTGCTCTTTCAGCAATAGATAAACCACCGCTACCAGCACCAATTACCAATAAATCAAAATGATTATTCATAGTTTTAAGTTTTTTCGTATAAATTTAGCAGTTCTAACTATTGCATCTTTAGCTGCTAAATCATCGGCTAAAGTCCTAACATTAAGTGGTCTAAAATCAAAACCTCTACCTACACCTGGGTAAATAATTAATTGTGGCTTTCTACCCTTTTCTTTTAAACTGCTTATGCCTGTTAAAATACTTCTGGCTCTTTGGTATTGCTCATGCTCGCCAAAAAATATTAGCACTGGCACTCTTAGTTCATCAACCTCAGGTGCGTATTGATAAATTTGCATAGGCTCTGGTGCATTTGGGTCTTGCCAATGTGGATAACTAGACACATAACACGCTACTTTATTTTGTTTTTTATGAGTAGTTATTGCTTTTAAGGTGTAATAACCGCCCCTAGTATGTGATACTGTGCAAATTTTATTGCCAATAATATCATCTCTAGCTAATAAAACATCAATAGCCTTTGCAGTATCTAGTTCTAAATTATAATCATGCTTTATAGGTAAGTTTGCAACAAAATGGCTATTGTATAAATCTGGTGCTAATACCACAAAACCCCTAGCAGCTAGTCTTTTTGCCATAGGTAGCACTAACTCATCTAAACCCCGTCTGCCGTGTTGAAATAATACTGGATAAAATTTGCCTTTAATTTTAGGCCTTAGGACAACAGCAGTAATATCTTCATTGTCGCTTTTATAAGTTATTTGCTCAGTTACTACTTGATAATTGTTTGGGGTATCTAATATACCATCTTCCAACCAGTTATAATCAAGCCATAATTTTTCCTTATCCTGTGGGTATTCTATTTTTACCCACGACTGATGGGAGGCAAAGGCTTGATATGAGAAAAATATTAGTATGTATAAAAATTTAGTCATTTTTTATATTGACTATGAATTTTGAGATTATTGCATTACAAATAGTAATAGCAAATATACTACAAATGCTAAATAATCCTATTTTTTGTGGATATTATAGTTGATTTATTAACTTTTAAGAATAATTTTATTCATTTCTTTGATATTGGATATAGAAATACTTTTAGGGCATACTGCCTCGCAATATCTGTGGTTGCTACACACTCCAAACCCTTCTGTTGCCATAGTATTTAACATACTTTTGGCTCTTATCTTACTTTCTATCTTGCCTTGAGGTAGTTTGTGTAAATGGGTTATTTTTGCGGATACAAATAGAGTTGCTGAGGTATTAGGACAAACCGCAACACAGGCACCACAACCAATACAAGTTGCAGAATTAAAAGCCTCATCAGCATCTTGTTTATTTACCAGTTCGGCATTAGCATCAGGAGCTGAGCCAGTATGCACAGATACAAATCCACCTGATTGGATAATACTATCAAACCCACTTCTATCAACAACTAAGTCTTTTACAACGGGGAATGCCTTAGCACGAAAAGGCTCTATCCACAGTTCTTCTTGTCCTTCATATTCACGCATATATAATTGACAAGTGGTAGTTCTTAATTTTTTACCATGTGGGTAACCATTTATTACCAAAGAACAAGAGCCACAAATACCCTCACGGCAATCGTGGTCAAATGCTATGCAGTCTTTGCTATCTGCTATTAATTGCTCATTAAGGGAGTCAAGCATTTCTAAGAACGAAGTATCCTTACTTATATTTTCTATCTCATAAGCTACAAAACTACCCGTGCTAATCCCATTATCTTGTCGCCAAATATGTAATGTGAAGTCCATTATTTAATAGTTAATTAAAAATCTAATTCAAAAATATATTTTAAGTAGGGTTGTGTAATATTTATTATCATTTAATTACCTCTTTTATTTATAATTTCTAATACTAGGTTGAATAAACTCAAAATTTAAAAATTCTTTGTGCAGGATACTATCATTATCCTTATGTTGCCAAGCACCAACAAAGGCAAAGTTTTCATCATCACGGTTAGCTTCACCATCATCGCTTAAGTGCTCGACCCTAGCATGACAACCACAAGACTCTTCACGCATTAGAGCATCTTTACACATCAACTTACCTAGTTCTATAAAGTCAGCTACCCTACCTGCTTTTTCTATAGTTTGATTGAGTTCTCTATCCGAACCTGTTATTTTAATTTCATTCCAAAATTGCACTAATAACTCATCAATTTGTGTTATTGCTTTTGTTAAAATTTTACTTTCTCTTGACATTCCGCAGGCTTCCCAAAGTATTTTACCTAATTTTTGGTGAAAGTAATCTGGCGAATGTTTAGCCTTAGGTGCATTTTGTAATTTATGTAGCCTATCTCTTACCCTAGCAATGGCATCTTTTACCTCTACGGAGTCATTGTCTATTTCTCTTAATTTACTTCTAGCCAAATAACTAGCTACAGTTTGTGGTAGTATAAAGTATCCATCTGCTAAGCCTTGCATTAAAGCCGAAGCACCTAATCTATTAGCACCATGGTCAGAAAAATTTACCTCACCACCTGCAAATAAGCCATCAATACTGGTCATTAAATTATAATCTACCCATAAACCACCCATAGTATAATGTACTGCTGGATATATTTTCATAGGTGTTTTATATGGATCATCATTAGTAATTCTTTTATACATTTCAAATAAATTACCGTATTTTTCGCCCACTACACTATCACCTAAAGTATCAATAACATTTTTAAAATCTAAATACACGCCTCGTCTTTTACCGTGAATTTTAAAACCTACGCCTCTACCTTCATCGCAAATATGTTTAACTGCCCTTGAGGCAATATCTCTTGGCACTAAATTAGCAAATGCTGGATACATTCTTTCTAAAAAGTAGTCTCTATATTCCTCAGAAATATCATTAGGGTTTCTATCACAATCAGCAACATTTTTTGGTGCCCATATTCTGCCATCATTTCTTAAAGATTCACTCATTAAGGTAAGTTTAGATTGCCCTTCACCACTTTGAGGAATACAAGTAGGATGAATTTGAATAAAACTAGGATTAGCAAAATATGCTCCGTGTTTATGAACACGCCACGAAGCAGAAGTATTACAACCTTTGGCATTAGTAGATAGATAAAAAGCATTGCCATAACCACCTGTGCATAAAACTACACAATCAGCAATATGAGAGGTAATTTCTCCATTTACTAAATTACGCACAACTATACCTCTAGCATAGCCATCAACTTCTATTAATTCTAACATTTCAGACCTAGAATAGTGTTTAACATTACCAGCTGCAATTTGTTGGCTCATAGCCTGATAAGCACCTAGCAATAATTGTTGTCCAGTTTGCCCTCGAGCATAAAATGTGCGTGAAACTTGTGCACCACCAAAAGAGCGATTTGCTAAATAACCACTATATTCTCGAGCAAAAGGCACACCTTGTGCTACTGCTTGGTCAATAATATTAACACTTAGTTCTGCTAGACGATAAACATTTGATTCTCGGGCACGAAAATCACCACCTTTTATGGTGTCATAAAATAACCTCCATACACTATCGCCATCATTTTGGTAATTTTTAGCAGCATTAATGCCACCTTGTGCGGCTATAGAATGTGCTCTTCTAGGGCTATCTTGAAAACAAAATGAACTAATATTATAACCAGCCTGACCTAGTGTAGCAGATAAAGATGCACCAGCTAATCCTGTGCCTACAACGATAATTTTGTAATTATTGCGATTTTGTGGAGCAACTAAACTTAAATCAAATAAATGTTTTTTCCATCTATCTGCTAAATTACCAGTAGGCTCGCGGTTTTTATTATGTTCAAAAATATTCATATATTAACGATGCTAAATATAAAACAGTAATAAGAGTAATTTTTGATAATTAAACTTATACATAAACACTAATTGGAATAATAAAAAATCCAAAAATTAATGTAAAAACAAATGTATTGCTAATAGTGTTATACCACTTAGTTATGCCTAAGGTTTGTCCAATATTGTTTAAAGAGTGTTGTAGGTGTGCTGCTAGGGCAATAAAACCTAAAATATAAATAATTAAAAATAATGGATTATGAAAAATATCAGTAACTTCATTGTATAAATTATTAGCATCTGTAAATTGCATTTGAATAAAATGGAAAACTATAAAAAATGCCAGCAAAGCAGCACCACTCCAAGCAACAAATCTAGGTATGGCCTTAGGATATGATTTTTCATATTTTGTAGTGCGTTTTGAGTTACTATCTAATTGTCTGCTAATGGCAATAAAAATATGGCTAAAAAAACTAATAACCAATAAACTAATAACAAACCATCTTAATAATTTTGCTTCATTAAACCAAATATAAAAATCATTAAAACTATCGCTACCTGCTAAAAAGTTTATATTAATCAGCATATGCAATATTAGGTAAACTACCCAAGATAAGCCAGCTGACACCATTATTATCTTTTTATTAAAATCACTCATATTTATCTAAGATTCAGAACTCCAATTAACATCATCATTATCTTGTCTAGGGCTTAATCTATTATGTTGTATGATACGAATACAACTATTATATCTTAGTATAGCATCATCATTATCATCTGCACTAATTTCTATGGCTTGTTTGTAAAAATCCATAGCTTTGGTAAATAAATTGTAAGCAAAAGATGCAGACATATTGCCTTTCATTAAGGATAGTGCTTTTCTTTCATGGTATATGCCTGTGTAATATTTTTTATGATATTCTGATGTTAATAGTTTTATAGCATCAAAAATTTTTGTATCATTTTTTTGTTTGGATAAATTATCACTAAGGGCTAGAATATAAACGATTATAGTTTCTTGATGTTTTTTATCAATATTAAAAATATCTAAACAAATACTAACTGCTAACTCTGGCTCTAGTAATAGTCGGTATTGCTTTGCCTTATCTAGTGCAGAATTAATGGTATTTTTATGGATTAAATAGTATTCCATTATATTTTTTATAGAATTTTATAATAAAGTTTACACTATATATTTTAATTATGTATATTAAATACAAAAAATACATAATGGATAAAAAATGGATAAAAAGATGATAAAAAGTGTTTTTATTGGTTAAAATTATGTTATTATATAATTTTATAAGTGCTATAAATTTAGCTTTTAATATAAAAAATAATATTAAAACAATTATTTAGGATAATATAATGTTTAGAGGGTTACACAAATCAACTATTGACGCTAAGGGAAGAATGAAAGTTCCAGTGCGTTTTTATAATCAAATTAATAATTTGTGCAATACCCCTATTATGTTGAGTTTACATCCTAATGATAATTGCCTATTATTGTGTGAAGAATCTCTATGGCAATCATTAGTGGATAAAATAGATGGTTTGCCAGTGTTTTATGATAAATATATTAATGATTTTAAGAGGAAAATTGTAGGTCATGCAAGTGATTGTGAAATTGATGGTAATAAAAGAATTTTAATTCCTCAAATGCTAAGAGAGGCAAGCAATTTGAATAAAAAAATTATTATTATAGGGCAACTGAAATATATAGAAATTTGGTCTGAGGAAGTTTGGCAGGCAAATAATAGCAAACTAAAATCATTAAAAGATGAAGAAAAACCACAAGAATTAATGAGTTTATCAATATGACAAATGTAAAACAATATCATCAACCTGTTATGTGTAAACAAGTTATTGATAGTTTAAAAATTAAAGCAAATAGCAAAATAGTTGATGCTACTTTTGGTATGGGTGGTCATAGTATGGAAATTTTATCTAGGCTAAACGAGCAAGGGAAAATAATAGCATTTGATAAAGATATTGAGGCAATAAATTATGCCAGAGCAAACTATCACGATAACCGCTTACAACTAATTCACAACTCATTTATAAATATTGATACCGAGCTTGATAAACAACAATTAATGGGTAATATTGATGGTATATTGATGGATTTAGGTGTGTCATCACCACAACTAGATAATGCTAATCGTGGCTTTAGTTTTCAAAAAGATGGTCCATTAGATATGCGTATGGATACAACTAAAAAACAAACAGTAGCATCATACTTAGCAAGCGCTTCTAAGAATGAAATAGCTAATGTTTTATACACTTTTGGCGAAGAGAAAAAAAGTAGAATAATAGCAAATGCTATTAAAAATGCTCAAAAAGTCCAGCCAATTACTAGAACTGCACAATTAGTTGATATAATTACTAAAATCATCTTTCATAATAAAAATAAAAAACACCCTGCTACTAGATCTTTTCAGGCTTTGAGAATTTTTATTAATAATGAGTTAGATGAGTTAACAATAGTTTTAGATAAGCTGATTAAATGTTTAAAAAAAGGTGGTAGAATTGTAATTATCAGTTTTCATTCCTTAGAAGATAGAATTATAAAAAGGTTTATAAATAAATACTCTAAGCCTTTGTCATTACCAAAAAAACTACCAATGGTAAATGATAATAGCAATATATTGTTAAAATCTATTGGCAGATATTTTCCATCAGAACAGGAGATTGTAGACAATATTCGTGCTAGAAGTGCAGTGCTAAGAGTTGCACAAAAATTGTAGTTTTATTTGTTTTTTAATTATTTAAGGAGATAATTATGGAGTTTTTAGAACAAGAGATAACTAAAATAGCCAATATAAAAGTCATAGGGTTAGGTGGTGGTGGTGGTAATGCTGTTAATTATATGGCAAAACACTATAAATCAGATGTAGAATATATTTGTGCTAATACCGATTTGCAAGCCTTAAATGCACTAAATGTTGATAAAAAAATTGAACTAGGACCTAATACAACAAAAGGTTTAGGTGCTGGAATGAAAATTTCAATAGGTAAAAAAGCTGCATTGGAAAGCATAGAAGAAATAAGAAACTCATTAGTTGGTGCTGATAAATTATTTATCTCTGCAACAATGGGTGGAGGCACAGGCACAAGTGCCGCACCTATTGTTGCTAAGGTTGCAAAAGAACTAGGTATATTAACAACAGCAATTGTTACCAAGCCACTTTCCTTAGAAGGCTCAAAGAAAATGCGTATGGCAGAGCAAGGAATAGCAGAGTTGAGTAATTATGTTAATTCAATAATAGTATTGCCAAATGATAAATTAATTGATACTTTACCAGAAGATACTTTATTAGATATTAATGAAACTTTTAAACACAGCGATGAAGTGCTAGCAAAATCAGTTAATTCAATAACTGAGCTAACTTCAAGCTATGGTAGAATGAATGTTGATTTTTCAGATATAAAAACCATAATGTCTATATCTGGTAAAGCAATGATAGGTATAGGTTTGGCAAGTGGAGAAAATAGAGCTGTTGAAGCTGTTAAACAAGCACTTAGTAATCCATTGGTAGAGCAAGTTAATTTATTAAATGCTCGGGGAATATTAATTAATATAGCTGCTAATAAAGTTGGCTTTAAGGAAATTCATAATATTCTAAGTGAAGTAAATAATTACTCTCACGAAGATGCTTATATAAAACCCGGCACTATTGAAGATAGCACTATGGATGATGATGAAATACGAGTTACAATAATTGCAACAGGCTTGGAACAAAATAGAGGTTTAAAATTAACAGGTCATATTGACGATGATACAATTACCTCCGATAATAATACAAAACATACTGCCATAGATAAGCAGGATACTTTTATAACTGCTGAGAAAAATAAACCCGATAATTATAAAAAATTTGATAAAAAGGATATACCAGCGTATATAAGAAATAATATATTATCATAATGATAAAAACAAATATTACTTTAATTATTATTATAGTGATAAGTGCTTTTTTGGTATGCTTGTGGCATTATCAAGAGCGTATTTATTTTAATACTTTGCAAAAACTCCATAAACAACACAATGAGTTAGTATCAATTAATAAATCTTACATAGCTAATTACGAAGAATATTATAGTTTATTAAAAATAGAAGAATATGCCAAGAAAAATTTAAAAATGAAATTGCCAAAAATAAAGAGGAGATTGTGAGGCTTGATGATAATATAAAAATAAGAAGAAATATTATTAATCTTATTTTGTTAGTTATGTTGGCAGTATTATTATATAAACTAACAATTTTACATACCCTTAAAGTTCATAATGAAAAAACCCTAAGAGAAAAAGGCATAAATCAAACCATAAAAACCGTTAATTTAAAAAGTTATAGGGGCAATATTTTTGATAGAAATAATAATGTTATTGCCCTTACTGTGCCACTTAAAGATATTGTTATTGACCCTACTTTATTAAATAAGCAATTATACGATAAAGTAGCGAACTTATTAAATATCTCTAAAAAGGAATTAATAAATAAAATTAATACTAGAAGTAGCCGTAGATACCTAAAAATTAAAAGTAATTTAGAATTAAATGATGCTCTGCTAATTAGTGTTAATAAATTCATTAACAAAAAACATAAAATTTATAATGCCAAAACTAAAAAATATAATAAGAAGTATATTGGCGGGGCAATAATCTTAGATACAACTACTAAACGCTATTATACGCAAACAAATTCTAGTGCACCATTGATAGGATTAGTCAATAAAGACAATATCGGCATAAGTGGTATAGAGCAAGCATACAATAGTATCTTAGATAGTAAAGATGGTAAAAAATTAATGGCATTTGCAGATAGAGATGTTTATGCAAATGTAAAAATGTTAAAAGAGCCTAAACAAGGTAAAGATATAGCACTAACTATTGATAATGGTATTCAATATTTCACTTACATAGCAGTTAAAAGAACGGTTGATAAATATAATGCGGATTATGGTGCCGCTATAGTTTTAGCACCTAATGGTGAGGTTTTAGCTATAGTTAATTATCCTAGCGATAATCCTAATGATAGAAAAAACTACCAGGCTAAAAATTACCGCAACAGAGTATTAGCTAATTCTGTTGAAGTAGGCTCTACTATGAAGCCTTTTATGGTTTTATTAGCACTAGATAAACAAAAACTTAAACCAGACAAGTTAGTTAGTGTATCTAGTGCTATTAGTGTTTATAAGCCTGATAATAAATATAAACAATTAACGCCCAAGCAAATAATTCAAAAATCCCATAATTTAGGAATTATTCGCATTGGTGAGCAACTAAGAAAAAAAGATATATGGACTATGCTAACAAATTTAGGTTTTGGCGAGTCCGTTAATATAATTCCCAATGTTGAAAGTGCTGGCATATTAAAGCATTATTCTAAATGGAGTAAGTCTGATAAATATACCATAACATTTGGATACGGACCAATGAATGCCACCTTAGCACAATTAGCAAAAGCCTACTTAGTATTTTTAAATAATGGTGCAATAACGGAGTTAAAAATTATTAAAGATAATAAAAAAGCTAAATTTAGGCAAATATTTAGTAAAAAATCTACCTTAGAGGTAGTAAAGATGTTAGATTCTACAGTTAGCAATATTGCATCAGGCTATGCGGCACAAATAAAAGGTTATGATATAGCTGGTAAAACTGGAACTACTCAATTATTAAATAAAAATGGCACGGGTTATGACAAGCATAGACATGGAACATTTTTTGCTGGTTTTGTCCCTGCTTATAAGCCAAAATATTTAATGATAGTTAATATAAATAATCCAAAAACTAGCATAGCAGAAGGCTCTAACATAGCTGCTCCTATCTTTAAAAAAGCAATGATTAATATACTAAAATTAGAAACGCTAACAAGATAATAAAAAATAATTACCTAAACTCTAATTTTTTATAATATTAACTATAATTTATTTTATTTTTGCATCTAATTCGCCAGCAATATATCTTTTAGCCATATTTTCTAATGAACTTGCTTTAACTTTACCAGCATTACCAGCACAGCCAAATGCTTCAAATCTTGCTGCACAAATCTCCATCATACCTTTGGTAGATTCTTTTAAAAATTTTCGCGGGTCAAAATTAGACGGATTATCTATTAAATGTTTACGAACAGCACCAGTTGATGCCATTCTTAGATCGGTATCAATATTGACCTTTCGCACACCATTTTTAATGCCTTCTTGGATTTCAGCAACAGGTACGCCATATGTTTGTCCCATATCACCACCATAATTATTGATAATATCTAACCAGTCCTGAGGCACAGAAGATGAGCCGTGCATAACAAGATGAGTATTAGGAATACGAGCGTGTATTTCTTTTACTCTATCAATGCGTAAAATATCCCCTTCTGGCTCTTTGGAAAACTTATAAGCCCCATGACTAGTGCCTATTGCAATAGCTAGAGCGTCAACATTAGTTTGTTTGACAAAATCAGCTGCCTCTTCGACATCGGTTAATAGCATATCCATATTTAGTTTGTCATCAGAGCCGTGTCCGTCTTCTTCTCCCATCATACCAGTTTCAAGTGAGCCCAAACAACCAAGCTCACCTTCAACAGATACACCGCCTGCATGTGCCATTGCTACTACTTGTTTAGTAACGCCTACATTATATTCATAACTAGCTGGTGTTTTCATATCACTTTCTAGCGAGCCATCCATCATAACTGAGGAAAATCCAGATTGAATAGAACGCAAACAAACCGCAGGCTCAGCACCGTGGTCTTGGTGCATTACTACTGGAATATGAGGATACATTTCAATGGCTGCAATAATTAAATGGCGTAAAAATGGCTCACCTGCATAACTTCTAGCACCAGCTGAGCCTTGCATAATAACAGGGCTATTTGTTTTATCAGCAGCTTGCATAATTGCGTGCACCTGCTCCATATTATTAACATTAAACGCTGGCATACCATAATTATTATCTGCTGCGTGGTCTAATAGTTGTCTTAGTGAAATTAACATATTATTCTCCTTTTATATTTATTAAATTTAATAATGCCCATCGCCAATATTAATAATTTTCATCAAATTTGTGCCACCTGAGCCATCTTTATACATACCTTTTGTCAAAATAATTAAATCATTATCATTAACGATACCTTTATCTTTTAATTTTTCTACTGCAGTTTCATTTATTTTACTCCAATATCCATACTTTGGTAAATAACAAGGATAAACACCACGATATAAGGTAACTTTTTGTAATGTTTTTTCTTTATCTGACATAGCAAATATCGCTATATTAGAGCTAATTCTAGACATCCATAGTGTTGTTTTACCAGTTTCTGTAAGAGCAGCTATTACCTTAGCTCCTATATGGTTGCCAGCATACATAGCACTCATAGCTATTGATTCGTCTATGTGTTTAAAGCTAGTATTTAAACGATGATGCGATTGTTTAGCAATTGGGTTTTTTTCTGCCTCTAAACAAACATCATGCATTACTTTTACAGTATTTAGCGGAAAATTGCCATTTGCTGTCTCAGCTGATAGCATTATTGCATCTGTGCCATCTAGCACCGAATTAGCAACATCAAAAATCTCAGCCCTAGTTGGCACAGGCGAGTTAATCATAGACTCCAACATTTGAGTTGCTGTTATAACTATTTTATCATTTTGCCTAGCTAATTTTATTAAGCGTTTTTGTTGAGCAGGTAGCATAGGATCGCCAATTTCAACTCCCAAATCCCCCCTTGCCACCATAATTCCTGCTGATTCTTGTAAAATATCTGCAATAACGCTTTCTTGTAATGATTCTATGCGTTCTATTTTTGCAATAATTTCAGCACCAGAGCCAGATTCTTGCAATAATTGTTTAGCTTCTCTTATATCATCACCACTGCTAGGAAATGATAATGCTAGATAATCGGCATGTGCTTTAGCAACAATTAAAATATCTTGTTTATCTTTTTTTGTTAATGCTTTAGCTGATAGTCCTCCGCCTAATAAGTTGATGCCTTTTTTATCTAATAAAACTCCAGCTTGCCTGACAATACAATGAATTTCATTATTATTAATATTACTTACTTGTAATCTTATTTTTCCATCATCTAATAATAAAATACTATCAATATTAACATCTCTGGGTAATAATTTATAATTTAAACCAACTCGCTCTTTGTTACCATTATTAATATCAAAATTAGCATCTAGGATAAATTTATCATTTAATTTAAGGTTAATTTTTTTATCAACAAATGAGCCTATACGAATCTTTGGACCTTGTAAGTCCATTAAAATACCTATATAAGTATTCTTTCTTTTTGAGTATTCCCTAACAGCAGCAACTCTAGCTAAATGCTCATCGCTATTGCCGTGGGAAAAATTAATTCTAACAACATTTGCACCAGCATCTAATATTTGTTCTAAAACCCCATCTCTATCAGTAGAAGGACCTAGCGTTGCAATAATTTTTGTTCTTCTTAACAAGGATTATTCTCCTGCTCTTTGTTCAAGTATTTCAATAGCAGGTAATTTTTTGCCTTCTAAAAATTCTAAAAAGGCGCCACCGCCTGTTGAAATATAAGATATTTTATCTGCAATATTATACTTATCAATTGCTGCTATAGTATCGCCACCACCTGCTATTGAAAATGCATTAGAGTTAGCAATCGCCATAGCTAGTATTTTAGTGCCTTTGGTAAATTGTTCAAATTCAAATACACCAACAGGACCATTCCATATAATTGTGCCAGCATTTTGCATAATATTAGCTAATTTATTAGCAGACTTAGTCCCAATATCAAAAATCATATCATCATCATCAATAGTGGTTATATTTTTTATCTCTGGCGATGCTAGTTCAGAAAATGTCTTACTACAAACTACATCACTTGGCACTGGAATATCACAAGCATCCATTAGGTATTTTGCTGTTGGTAGTAGTTTTTTTTCGTATAATGACTTACCAACATTATAACCTTGTGCTGCAATAAATGTATTGGCAATACCACCACCAACAATTAATTTATCAACAATCTTAGACAATGATTTTAAAATTGTTAATTTAGTTGATACTTTAGAGCCACCAATAATAGCAACCATTGGTCTAGCAGGTTTATCAAGTGCATTAACTAAAGACTCTAACTCGCTTGATAATAATAGACCAGCACAGGCTATTGGTGCGTATTTTGCTACTCCATAAGTAGAAGCTTGGGCTCTATGTGCAGTGCCAAAAGCATCCATAACAAAAATATCACATAAATTTGCCATTTTTTTAGCTAAGGCATTATCATTTTTTTTCTCACCAATATTAAAACGTACATTTTCACACAAAACTACCTCACCTACTTCAAGTTTTATGCCATTTAACCAATCTTTTTCTAATCTAACCTTAGTATTTAATAACTCACTTAAACGATTAGCAACAACTTGTAATGAAAATTGCACATTGTATTTGCCCTCAGTTGGGCGACCTAAATGCGACATAATAATAACCTTAGCACCTTGTTTTAGTGCTAATTTAATACTTGGTAATGACGCTTTAATGCGTTTATCACTGGTAATAACACCATTTTTATTAATTGGCACATTTAAATCTTGACGAATTAAAACGCGTTTTTCTGCTAAATTTAAATCAGATAAGTTAGTGATTGTCATATTTTTAATAATTATTACTTTAATTACTAATATATTCTGCTAATCTTAACATATTACAAGTATAACCATATTCATTGTCATACCATGATACTAACTTAACAAATGTTTTATCTAGTGCAATACCAGCCCCTGCATCAAAAATTGATGAGTATCCAATACCACGAAAATCAGATGATACAACTTTTTCATCTGTGTAGGATAGTGTTTTACTCATATTACCATTATCTGCAGCATCTTTCATAGTAGTGCAAATTTCTTCATAACTTGCTTCATTTTCTAGCTCGCAAGTTAAATCAACTACCGATACATCAACACTAGGAACACGAAATGCCATACCTGTTAATTTACCATTTAATTCTGGTAATACAACTCCTACTGCCTTAGCTGCCCCTGTTGATGATGGAATGATATTTTCAAATACAGCACGACCACCACGCCAATCTTTACTTGAAGGACTATCAACAGTTTTTTGTGTTGCTGTTGCAGCATGAACAGTAGTCATAAGACCGCGTTTAATGCCCCATTTATCGTGAACAACTTTTGCAATGGGTGCTAGACAATTAGTCGTGCAAGAAGCAGCAGAAATAATTTTTTCGCCATCATAAACTTGATGATTAACGCCATAAACAAACATTGGTGTGCCATCTTTTGATGGTGCTGATTGCACTACTTTTTTAGCACCTGCTGTAATATGTGCTTGACAACTATCCTTAGTTAAAAAGAAGCCTGTGCAATCAATAATTATCTCTGCACCAACTTCATCCCATTTTAAATCAGCTGGATTACGCTTGGCTGTTAAACGAATTTTTTGGCTACCATTAATTATAAAATTATCATTCTCAATGGTAATTATATCATCAAAACGACCCTGTGCTGTGTCATATTTAAGCATATATGCTAAATAATCATTATCTAATAAATCATTAATACCAACAACTTCTAAATTTGAAAATTCCTTATGAATTGCCCGAAATACCATACGACCAATTCTACCAAAACCATTAATACCTATTTTAATTGTCATTCTTTTTACTCCTTATAAGAAAATAATTAAGCTTACTATTGTGAAATTACTGAGTTAACTATAGCTATTACATTATCAACAGTAAAACCAAATTCTTTAAATAAATCGCTTGCTGGTGCTGATAAACCAAATGACTTCATACAAACTATGCCACCATCTAAACCAACATATTTATACCAACTATCAGCCACGCCTGCTTCAATTGCAACTCTTTTTACCCCTGGTGTTAAAACAGAGTCTTTATAGTTTTGCTCTTGCTCATCATAAGCGTTGGTTGATGGCATAGAAACTACACGCACTTTTTTATCACTCATTACTTCTGCTGAGTCCATTGCTAAACCAACCTCTGAGCCTGTTGCTATTAAAATAATATCGGCTATACCATCGCAATCTTTTAATACATAACCACCTTTTTCAATGTTTTTTACTTGCTCTGGGGTTCTACTAATTGGCGTTAAGTTTTGTCTTGAAAATACCAAAGCAGTTGGTGCATCCTTACGCATAATTGCTATTTTCCAAGAAGCAGCTGTTTCAACTGCATCAGCACTACGCCAAGTTTGAAAGTTTGGAATAACACGAATGGTTGCCATTTGCTCAACTGGTTGATGCGTTGGACCATCCTCACCTAATCCAATGGAGTCGTGAGTATAAACAAAAATTGAGCCTATTTTCATTAGTGCTGACATACGAAGTGCATTACGCATATACTCCATAAACATTAAAAATGTTGCCCCATAAACTTTAAACCCACCGTGTAACACCATACCGTTTACCATATGTGCCATACCAAACTCTCTTACACCCCACGAAAGATAATTACCATTAGTATTAGTAGTATTGACCTTAACAGTGCCAGACCAGTTTGTTAAATTTGAGCCAGTTAAATCAGCTGAGCCACCAAACAATTCTGGTAATAATTTACCCATTACCTCAATAGTGTTTTGCGATGCCTTTCTTGAGGCAATATTAGGCATTTCTTGTTGGGTCTTAGTGATGAATTTATCCATTTCAGCCTCAAAATTACTTGGCAAATTACCTTTTATACGCCGTTCAAATTCTGCTGCTTCTATTGGATATTGTGCTTTGTATTGCATAAATGTTTTATTCCATTCTGCTTCATCATTAGCACCTTGTTCTATATGGTTCCAACCTGTATAAATATCTGCTGGAATGTCAAATGGTGCATGCTTCCAATTTAATGCCTTACGAGTAGCAGTAACCTCATCATCTCCTAGTGGAGCACCATGACATTCGTGTCCACCTGCTTTATTAGGTGCACCAAAACCAATAGTTGTTTTAGTGCAAATTAGTGTTGGCTTGTCTGTTGTAGCTTTGGCTTGTTTAATAGCTTTATCAATCTCATTGGCATTATGGCCATCAATATTACGAATTACACTCCAACCATAAGACTCAAATCTAGTAGCTGGATCTTTTTCCATCCAATCATCTATACGCCCGTCAATAGATATACCATTATCATCCCAAAAAACAATTAGTTTTCCAAGTCCTAAAGCACCTGCCATAGCACAAGACTCGTGAGATATACCCTCCATCAAACAACCATCACCAATAAATACATAAGTATTATGGTCAACTATTTTATTATTTAGCTTATTAAATTGTGCTGCTAGAGTTTGCTCAGCAATCGCCATTCCAACCGCATTAGTAATACCTTGTCCTAAGGGTCCTGTTGTTGTCTCTATGCCATCAGCATAACCATATTCTGGATGTCCAGCTGTTTTTGAGTGTAATTGACGGAAGTTTTTAATATCTTCTATACTAAGTTCAAAACCACTTAAATGCAATAACGAATAAATAAGCATAGATCCATGTCCATTAGACAAAACAAATCTATCTCTATTACTCCAATTAGCATTATTTGGATTGTATTTCATATGGCTATTCCAAAGCACTTCTGCAATATCTGCCATACCCATTGGGGCCCCAGGATGCCCTGAATTTGCCTTTTGCACAGCATCCATACTCAGTGTGCGAATTGCATTTGCTAATTCTCTACGCGTTGCCATTATAATCCTTAAATTAATAGAAAAAATGGCAAGGATTATACCATAAAATTTACCAATTAAAATAAACATATTATATTTACAAGGAAGTTTTGATTAACCTTAAAAGCAAAGCTACGCCATAGACCTGCAAGCTTGTACTACGCACGAAGAGCAGAGATTTCTTAAGTTTCTAGGCTAAATATTAAAAAAACTATTAAATTCTCTTTTTAGTTTTTGTGCCTCATAAATACTAATAGCTGTAAATGATAAATAATCATTGCTAGTTTTTTGGGCTAATTTTGCTAAATCTAGTGAGAAAATATTGCCTATTTTGGCGTAACCGCCTATTGTTGGTGCGTCTTTTAGCATTATAATAGGCTCGCCATTAGGCGTTATTTGCATGCTGCCATAATTATTTGCTTCTGAAATCATTTTGTTGGTTTTTGGTTTAATGTTTTGTGTTGTTAATTTATAAGCAATTCTATTATTATTTAGGCTAATTTTAAAAACACTGCTAAATAATAATTTAAAATCTTGTTTAGTCCAAAAATTAGACTCATTGTTAGTTAAAATTCTAAGTGTTAAATGCTCGCTATAATTGGGGATAAATTTTCTAGGTATTTTTTTAATTTTATTTTTAACACAAGTATTATTGGCTAGCAATATTTTAGAATTTGTTAGTTGTTGGTTTGGACTATTTTTAAAACCAGATGTTATACTAAGATATGCACGAACACCATTTATCGGTTTATACCATTTTAAAATATCACCTTTATTAATAGTAATTACACTCCAAAGTGGTGCTAATTTAGCATTTATGGTGCAATTAAGATTAGCACCTGTTATGGCAATTTTAGTGCCATTTAGTGCTATTAATTCGGTTTGCCCTATGGTTATTTCTAAACTTGAGGTATTAAAATTATTGCCAAGTAGATAGTTGCCCCACAAATAACTATGCTCATCTAGGGCACCTGATATAGCTATACCCTCACTTCTATTACTGTAATTACCATAATTTTGCACGCTTGATAATATACCTTTATTTATTACTTTAAAAACTCTCACAGCACTCCACCTTGTTGTAAAAATTGTGCTTTATCAATACTATAAAAATTAACAGTATCGCTAATTTGAAACTTAGTATCACAAGGAGGTGCTAAATTTAATGGACTGCGGCCTATAATTCTCCAGCCAGCAGGTGATGCACTAGGGTAAACACCAGTTTGATTATCGGCAATGGCAACACTTCCTTTAATAACTGATAATCTAGGTGCTGTTAATCTTGGTATTTGAATTTTTTTATCTACTGTGCCTAAATAAGCAAAATTTGGTAAAAACCCTACTGCATATACTAAGTAAGTAGGATTAGTATGAATGGTTATGAATTCTTTTAAAGCTAGGTTTTTTATTGTTAATAATTCATTTAAGTCTGGGGCTACGCTGGAATTGTAATATACTGGTATTCTAATATTATTAGTTTGCTGTTTATAATTTGTGTATTTACTAGTTGTAATAATTTTATTTATTTTTTTACATATATCATCAGCTGTTATTTTATTTAAGTCATAAAATACTGTTAATGAGGTATATGATGGCACTAAGTCTATTATAAAAATTGCTAAATTTTTTTTTAGTGCTGTTGTTAAATTATTAATTTCAATTAATATCTTAGGATTTATTTGCTTAGCAAAATAAATAATAATGCTATTTTCAGAATTGATAATGCAAGTTTTTAATTTCATTAAAAGCTTAATAAGACATTTACAGATGCTAAATTATCAGAATGAAAGCAAATAGTATCAATATTTTTATTACGACTTAGTTTATAAAATTGAGCAATAATTTTATCTTTATCACTTAGAACACTATCTTTTTTATCTCGAGGTTTTAGTTTTAAGCCGTTATAAACTCTATCTGCAAAAGCTTCGTATAATAAAGTTATATTATTTTTTTTAGCAAGGGTTAAACTAGCAGTGCTAATACCGTGCTGAACTATTAATTTTAATTTTGGATTAATTGTGCTAATTAAATTAATAATTATCTGCATAATATCGCTATTTGCCATCATATCGTGGTATAGTGCACCGTGAGGCTTTATATAACTTAGTTTGCTATTATTGTTGCTACAAATATCTCTTAATGTTGTAACTTGTTGTAATAATTGTTTAAATAGTAATTCTTGGTTAGTATAAATACTTTTT
Source organism: Gammaproteobacteria bacterium (assembly GCA_965222825.1). GTDB lineage: Bacteria > Pseudomonadota > Gammaproteobacteria > PS1 > Pseudothioglobaceae. The sequence goes on from OZ244964.1 coordinate 724,647, forward strand.
CTACCAAAGTTCTTTTTGTCAATATAGCTAGGGTGGGCTCCTATTATAGTGTGATATTTTTTAGCTAATAGCACGGTATCTAACATAGACTTTCTATCTCCAGCATGACCGCCACAGGCTATGCTTGCCATAGCTATTTTTGGCATAATTTTACTATCAATATTAGGCGTTAAACATTCCCCTAGATCGCAGTTTATTAACATTTTAATAAACAATACTAAAAAATTGTTTTATGATAGCATATAATTTTATAATTTTATAAGGATTTTATTTTGCAAGAAAATAATTTAATTAAAATAATGTTTGAGCTACAAACTAAGTTAAATGAAAAAACTAATGGTGTATCTTGGTTAGATGGCACTACTAAAGATGGTAGAGATATTAATTGGAATCGTTGTATTTATATGGAAACAGCAGAGGCTATTGATTCTTTTAATTGGAAACACTGGAAGGATATAACAGCAAGCGATGATTGGGATAATTTATTAGTAGAGATAATTGATATTTGGCATTTTGTAATGAGTGAGGCAATTAGATTAAACTTTAACTATAAAAATATTAACAGCAATTTTGCTACTAATAAAAATAAAGTAGAATTAATGAAATCACTAGAAAAACTTATGCAATTAACCACAACAGCAAGTATTAATAATAGTGCTAAAATTAATGAAATTATTAGTGTTTTTTTAGCAATATTATCTTATGCTGGTATAAATATTAAGGATTTATATAATCGTTATATTATTAAAAATCAATTAAATATTTTTCGTCAAGATAATGGCTATAAAGACGGTAGTTATAATAAAATTTGGCACGGCAAAGAAGACAATGTAGTTGCTTTTGAAATAATAACTAATAATAGTAGCACTACCCCAGATGAGTTATATCAACAATTAAAGGTTATTTATAGCAAAATCAAAAAATAACGCTATTTTAGCGTAAACTAAAAACTTGCCTTACGACGGGTTTATTAGATTATGTTATACTAAGAGACTGTTGCACGGCAACCTAAAATTTTAAAAATAACTCAAATATCCGTGTTTTTTGTTATAAAATTTGCCCTTAGAGGCACTAGGAACTGCATTTTATGCCTCAAACAAGAATATTTTAGCAGATTTTATTTATTCTTTGCCGCCGTGCAACAGTCTCACTAATTGTTCACTAACTAGCAAGGCTGGAAGTTACAAAAACAGCAACTTGGACAGAGTTAAAACCTTGCTAGTTAGTTTAGTTATTTAATACAAAGGTATTACTATTTACGCGTAAATATAGCATAAATAACAGCAACTGCTGCTAAACCAACCAGTCCATTTGAGCCAAGACTAGCAACAATACCAGTAATGGTGCCAATTATATCGCCACCAATAAACGGTACTCCTTTTGCACTTGTGCCAAAAATTACTTGAATCACAATAGCCAGCGCAATTAAAGATAGGCCTGCCTCAGTTAATTTTTTTATTGTGTTTATAATAGTATCAAACATATTTCCTCTCCTTTTAGTTATAAAAAACCCAACTTCATAGTTAGGTATTGAGTAATTTACTGTATTTTGTAACCAAAGTCAAATATTTATAGTAAAAAATATCATAATCAATTATATTAACTAATTTTATATAGTTTTAAATATATTTAACAATTCTGTGCTTTGTGTCTAAGTGCGTGGTCTATTAGTGTTAGACTAAGCATAGCTTCGGCAATAGGAGTTGCCCTTAGTCCTACACACGGGTCGTGTCTGCCTGTTGTTATCACTTGCTCCATTTTACCTTTAATATTAACGCTATTAGCAGGTAAGCGTAAACTTGAGGTTGGTTTTAGTGCTATATTGACAATTATATCTTGTCCGCTACTAATACCGCCTAAAATTCCGCCAGCATTATTTGATAAAAATTTATCATTATTATTTTTATCTTTGCTAATTTGGTCTCTATGCTCGCTACCTTTTTGACTAATAGATGCAAAACCTGCGCCTATTTCTACACCCTTTACAGCATTAATGCTCATCATAGCATGGGCTATATCAGCATCTAGCCTATCAAATATTGGCTCGCCTAAACCTACTGGCATATTAGAAGCTATTAGAGTTATCTTTGCACCAATAGAATTCCCTGATTTTCTAAGTTTATCGATATATTTTTCTAATTTTGGCACTATATTTTTATCAGGGGCAAAAAATGGATTATTAAGCGTTTCATCTAAATCTGTAAAAGGAATTGCTATATTGCCTAATTGTGATAAATAGCCTTTTATTTTTATATTATAAGTTTGTGTTAAATATTTTTTAGCTATACCACCTGCTGCAACACGCATTGCTGTTTCTCTAGCGGATGAGCGACCACCACCGCGATAATCCCTAATACCATATTTATGCCAATAGGTATAATCTGCGTGTCCGGGTCTAAAACTATTAGCAATATTGTTATAATCTTTGCTTTTTTGGTCAGTATTTTTAATTAATAAAGCAATTGGCGTGCCGGTGGTTTTACCATCAAAAACACCTGATAATATTTTTACTAAGTCGTCTTCTCGTCTTTGGGTGGTATGTCTTGAAGTGCCGGGCTTTCTAAGGTCTAGGTCACCTTGTAAGTCAGCCTCTGACAACTTCATATTAGGAGGACAACCATCAACTATCCCTATAAGTCCATAACCATGACTTTCACCTGCTGTTGTTAGGGTAAAAAGTTTTCCTATTGTATTGCCTGACATAATTTATAATATTTAGGTAAAGTAGCTTTTTAACAACTAAATTTTAACTATTTTTGAGTATATGTTAGATAATTTAGATTGTTTTATTGTATATTTTATGCTTATTATAGTTAATTTCTTAATAAGCAAAGATGCTTTTTATAATTATGACAAAATTGGTATAGGCCTTGCCTATACCAGAAAAGAAATTACACTAAGAAAAAAATCTTAAATGCAACTACCACCATTATCTTTGTATATTCATTACCCTTGGTGTATTAAAAAATGCCCATATTGTGATTTTAACTCGCACACAATTACTAATGATAGAGCTAATTATATTGATGCGTTATTATTTGATTTTGAAAATGATATTAAATATATTCAAAATAGAGAATTACAAACTATTTTTATAGGTGGTGGCACGCCTAGTTTAATGTCAGTAGCAGAAGTTGAGAGACTAATTACTGGCATTAAAAGCAAAATAAAACTAGCAAAAAATATTGAAATAACCCTAGAAGCAAATCCATCTAGTGCAGATATGGTAAAGTTTGATGGTTTTAGAAATATAATAAATAGACTCTCTATTGGGGTGCAAAGTTTTGATGATAATTTATTGCAAACAATATCTAGAACTCACAACGCAAATGAAGCTAAAAATGCTATTAAAATGGCAAAAACAGCAGGTTTTGATAATTTTAATATTGATCTAATGTATGGTCTAGAATCTCAAAATAAGCAACAAATATTAACAGATATTAAAAGTGCAATTAAATTTACACCTAGTCATATATCTTTTTATCAATTAACAATAGAGAAAAATACTTTATTTGCTAAATACCCACCAAAGCTACCAGATGATGATGTATTATTTGATGCAGAATACAGTGCTAAAGAATTATTAGAGCATAGTGGTTATAAACAATATGAAATATCAGCTTATAGCAAAATACCCTCAAAACATAATCTAAATTATTGGTATTTTGGTGATTATTTGGGTATTGGTGCAGGAGCACACGGTAAAATAACCTTAAAAAATGGCGATATTATTCGCACATTAAAACCTAAATCTCCAAATAAATATTTACAAAGTCAAATAGGTAAATACAAAATTGTAAAAAATATAGCATTTGAATTTATGTTAAACGCCCTGAGATTAAAAGCAGGGTTTAGGAAAGAATTATTTGAAACTAGAACTCAAATACCAATAGTTAATATAATGAATAAATTAAAAAAAGCAGAGAATATGGAATTATTAACAATTACTAATAACAAAATAATTCCTAGCAACAAAGGATTTAATTTTTTAAATGATTTGCAGGCTTTATTTCTTGATGACAATAAATAATAAAATAGAAAAAATAATAATTTCGCCCAAATATATAGGTTACCGCTTTGATTTTGCATTAGCAAAATTATTGCCAAGTTATTCTAGAGCAAAAATTAGCACTTGGATAAAACAAGGCAAGGCAACCATAGAAGGTAGAACTATTAACGGTAAAGACAGAGTTAAACAAGCAATAGCACTAGATATAATAACTGAGTTAGAGCCAGCATACAAATGGCAAGCACAAGATATAGCATTAAATATTGTTTATCAAGATAAAGATATTATTATTATCAATAAACCAGCGGGGATGGTTACTCATCCTGGTGCTGGAAATAGCGATAATACCCTAGCAAATGCACTATTATTTTTTGATGATAATTTAGAAAAATTAGATAGAGCAGGCATAGTTCATAGATTAGATAAAGATACCTCAGGATTATTAGTAGTTGCTAGAAGTCCAATAGCACAAAAATCTTTAATAAAACAATTAGAACAGCACCAAGTAACTAGAGAATATATAGCAGTAGTTTATGGTAATATGATAGCAGGAGGGACAATAGCACAACCAATAGGCAGGCATGCTAGAGAGCGAATAAAACAAGCAGTCCACCCATTAGGAAAAAGAGCAATAACTCACTACCGAGTATTAGAGAGATTTAAAAATCATAGTGTTGTTAAATTAGCACTAGAAACAGGACGCACCCATCAAATTAGAGTGCATATGGCACACATAGGTTATTCTTTGGTAAGTGATAAAATATATGCTAAATACGGTGGCACTTGTCGTTTTCCAAAGGCTGCTAGTAAAGAATTAAAACAAGTATTAAAGCGTATGACTAGACAAGCACTGCATTCTAAAAAAATATCCTTAACTCATCCAACTAGTGGCAAAATAATGTCGTGGGAATCTAATTTAGCAAATGATATGCAAGTGCTAATAGACAATCTTAGAATATATGATAAACACAACTAAATTTCCAGATAATGTATTTCATTTAACTACTCCAAAAATGCTAACAGGTGGTGCTAGTCTTGGTGCTTATGAAAATTTTAATTTAGCTAGTTATGTAGGTGATAACAAAAAAGCACTAATTAGTAATTATAATTTATTAATGTATAAATATAATCTACCTAGTGTGCCAAAATGGCTGACTCAAGTCCATTCTAATACTTGTCTTATAGCAGATGATATAAGCAATAAACCAAGAGCAGATTCTAGTTGGACTAATAATAAAAATATAGTTTGTGCTATGTTGAGTGCTGATTGTTTACCTGTTTTTGTAAGTAATAAAAAAGGTAGTGTTGTAGGTATTATTCATGCAGGTTATCAAGGTTTATTAAATGGTGTTATTGAAAAATTTATTGAGAGTTTTCCAGTTAATGCTAATGATATATTGGTGCACTTAGGTGCTGGTATTAGTCAAAAATTCTTAGCACTAGATAAACAAATGTATCAGCAGTTTATCAACAAACAAGAGGTTTTTGCTAAATGTTTTTATCAAAAAGATAGTAATTATCATCTAAATATTTATCAAATGGCAACAATGATTTTTAATAAATACGGTGTTAATAATATTACTGGTGGCACAAAATGCACTTATGGTGATGCTAATAAATATTTTTCATACAAAAGACAAGGTGCAAAATCAGGACGAATGGCAAATTTAATTTGGTTTGATTAGAGAAAATTATTTTTAGAATTTATATATTAACTTAGATAAAATAACAAAAAATCCCATAGCACTAATTACCAACACCATATTTTTATTGAGTACTTTTTGAATAATACTCTCAATATCACTTTTTAGAATATTAAACTCGCTTTGAGGCTGTTGCACGGTGGCAAAGAATAAATAAAATCTGCTAAAATATTTGAGTTATTTTTAGAATTTTAAGCTACCGTACAACAATCTAGCTTTTTAAACCAGCAACATCCTCAGCTATATCATTAAGTTTAGCGTCTAAATGGTTAATATGGTTGTATTGACTTTTTAATAATAAAGTATTTATATCTGCTTGCTGAAGTCCTTCGCCACTGAGACTGTAAAGTCTAACTAACAAAGCGTTTTTCTATTTCTACTACTTTTGGAGTAATCATCTCCATTAGCATATCATTAACTCTTGTATTTTCTATTGCAACCATAAGTGCATTATAAACTATTTTTTAGTTTTTCCCTACCATATAAACTAAAACTCATTTCTTTGGTAGTTTTATTTAAATGATAATAATGCTTTGATTTTTGTTTTCTCTGTTTTTGTTGCACCACACAGCCACGAACACTAAACTCACCATCTAGTTCAATATCAGCATAATTTTTATTTATACAAGACATAATCTTTTTACCATCAATCTCTATATATTGACGAAAATACAGTTCATCTTTATACTCAATCACAGTATAAGCCTGATGGTGTATTTGCATACTAGGGTCAATAATAATAATACAATTCTCACTAAACTCAGGCTCCATCATATCACCTAAATTTTGCAAAGCATAAGGCTCAGAATTAGTGCCACAAGTGGAGTTCATTAAATCTTTAGGATTATCTAAGTTCATATTTTTTGGCAAGTAGGACAGTAAAAACTTGAGCGATTATTTTGCATAGTTCTCACTATTATATCAGCACAAACAACACAGGGCATGCCAACTCTACCATATACTACTAACTTCCTAGCAAAATACCCAGCTTTTTTCTCAACATTGCTAAAGTCTTTTAAGGTAGTGCCACCTTGTTTTATTGCCTCTTTTAACACTTTTTTTATTACCTTAGTTAGTTTAGTTAATTTCTTTATACTTAAATTTCTAGCCTCAGATATTGGTGATATACCTGAGATAAATAATGCTTCTAGTGCATAAATATTACCTATACCGACTACTATATGGCTATCTGTAATAATTGCTTTAATATTGCGTTTTTTATTACTACATATATTGTATAAATATTCGCCATTAAAATCATCTGTTAATGGCTCTAAGCCTAGTTTTGTTAATAATTTATGCTCTTTACCCTTATCAATCCATAAAACTGCACCAAATCTGCGAGGATCTTTTAAACGCATACATTTAGCATTATCAAAATATATGATAAAATGCACATGTTTCTCTATTTTTTCATTACTATTAACCACACTTAATGAGCCAGACATACCTAAATGCACAAGTAGTGAGCCAGTATTTATATCTATTAAAATATATTTAGCTTGTCTTCTAATGGCAATTATTTTTTCGTTTACTAAGGTTTTTACTAGGTGTTTTGGTATATCAAAACGAAGTTTTGGCTTTCTAATTTCTACTCTGGTTATAATTTTACTAACTATTAATTTTACTAAACCATTTTTAGTAGTCTCAACTTCTGGTAATTCAGGCATTATAATATTATAAATTCTTTTTTAATTAAAATATGCAAACATCTAAATTATTACTGAATGTAAGTAATCTAACATATACCAGAGGTTATCATAAATTATTTACCAACCTTAGTTTTAGCTTAAATTATGGCGATATTTTGCGTATTAATGGTGAAAATGGCAAAGGTAAAACCTCATTATTAAAAAATATATCTGGTTTAACAACCCCAGATAGTGGTAATATTCGTTTATTAAATATTAGCAATAAAAATAGTAATTATTATAAAAATTGCATTTATCTAGGACACAATAGCACTATTAGTATGGAGTTAAATGCTCTGGATAATTTATTATTTTTAATAAATTTAAAACAAAGTTGTAGTATTAAACAAGCTAAGTCAGCCCTAGATAAAATAGGACTTAAATATTATTACTACGAACTAGCAAGCCATATGTCTGCTGGGCAGAGACGCCGTATTTTATTGGCAAGTTTATTTTTGCTAAAATCGCCATTATGGCTTTTAGATGAGCCATTTACTGCCCTAGATAAAGAAGGAATTGAACTTGTTGAAAACTTAATTTTAACCAATAGCAAGAATAACGGTGCTTGTATTTTTACTACCCATCAAAATAGTGTTTTAAATAATAATAAAAATTTGATACTATGAGATGGTTTAAAAAATATTAAAAAATAATTTTTTTACAATATGTAGGTAGATAAATTTATGAATATATTTTTATTTCTATTAAAACGAGAGGTTAGTATAGCATTTAAAAATCCTAGTTATAGCTTAAATCCAATATTATTTTTTATTATTTCGGTATCGTTATTTCCGCTAGCTATTAGTCCTGATGCTCAAACTTTATCACAAATAGCCTCAGGGGTAATTTGGATTTGTGCTATGTTGTCAGTGTTATTATCATTAAATATGATATTTTATCAGGACTATGATAATGGCATATTAGAGCAAATACTAATGAGTAAGCACTCGAGTATATTATTAATTTTAACTAAAATTATCAGCCATTGGTTAATAACAGGGCTACCACTTATTTTAATATCGCCAATTCTTGCCTTATTATTATTTTTAGATACAGAGTCTATAAAAATATTATTTATTACTTTATTATTAGCAACACCTAGTTTAAGTTTAATAGGTGCTATAGGCTCAGCATTAACAGTGCATATTAAAAATTCAGGTATGTTAATAGCTCTAATAGTGTTGCCGCTTTATATTCCTATTTTAATTTTTGCAATAAGTGCTATTAACAATAACGCAAATAATTTAAATATATATGGGCAGTTATATTTTCTGGGGTTTATTTTATCCTTGTCTTTATTTATAGTGCCATTTATTACCAAACTTGCCTTAAAAATTAGTTTGGAATAGCCTTTGCGTCCGTAACTCAGTTGGACAGAGTATTGACCTCCGAAGTCAAAAGTCGGGTGTTCGAATCACCTCGGACGCACCATATTATTATTTAACTGTTGTTTTATTAAAATGGTATAATATAACACTAGATATACTAATAAGGTTTATTCTAGTAAATATTTACAATCAGAATTGGTAGCGTAGAGCCAATATATAAAAATAATTTAAAATTTAGGAACAATTATGGCTGTTCAAAAAAGTAGAAAAACACCATCAAAAAGAGGTATGCGTCGCTCACATAATGCTTTATCCACACCAACATTATCAGAAGATATAGAAACTGGTGAAACTCATATTAGACATCATATTACTGCTAGCGGTTATTATCGCGGTAAAAAAGTCCTAGATACTAATGCAAATGAAGATATAGCAGAAGAAGAATAGATGCCAATAAATATTGCCATAGATACTTATGGTGGGGATTATGGCTTAGAAGTTACTATTAAGGCATCCATAGATGCACTAAAGGCTTTTAAGGATATTTTTATTATTTTAGTAGGAGATAATAAAAAAATAACCTCAAAACTACAAAAAGTTGATACTAATGGCAAATACAAAAATCGCTATAGTATTCATCATGCTAGTCAAAGTATTGAGATGGACGAGTCTTTAATATCATCGCTTAGAAATAAAAAAGATTCATCTATGCGTGTAGCTATAAGATTAGTTAAAGATAAACAAGCAGAATCTTGTGTTAGTGCTGGAAATAGTGCCGCTCTAATGGCAATATCAAAAGTAGTTTTAAAAACTATACCTGGAATTAGTAGGCCAGCTATGATGTCAAAACTACCTACAATTACTGGTGCTTATACCCATATGTTAGATTTAGGGGCGAATGTTGATTTAAAACCTAATTCATTGTTAGAACTAGCTATTATGAGCTCTATTGTAATAACGAGCACTGAAAATATAAAAAATCCTAAGATTGGCTTACTAAATATTGGCTCTGAGAATATTAAAGGCAAGCAAGTAATCAAAGATACTGCTTTATTACTAAAAGAACATAATCTTATTAATTATGTTGGCTATATTGAGCCAGATGCCCTATATAATGAACCAGTAGATATAGTAGTATGTGATGGCTTTGATGGTAATTTAGTATTAAAAGCAAGCGAGGGTGTTGCCTATATGGTTAAACACTATTTAAAAGAATCATTTAATAAAAATTTATACAGCAAAATCATTGCCCTATTTACCTATCCAGTATTAAAATACTTCAGGTCTTCTTTTGACCACAGGGCATATAATGGTGCTACACTATTAGGTCTCAACGGAGTTGTTATTAAAAGTCATGGCTCTGCCGATGCTTTTGGGTTTTTTCATGCTATCAAAGAAGCTAGAATAGAAGCAAAAACTAAAATAATTGATAAAATAAAAACTAAAATACATTAATGACTAAATATTCACGCATAAAAGGTATAGGTAGTTATTTGCCAGAAAAAATCATTACTAATGACGATTTAGCACAAATAATGGATACCTCCGATGAATGGATTGTAGCTAGAACTGGAATTAAACAAAGACATAATGTTACTGAGCAAACTACCAGTGATTTAGCAGAAATTGCAACATACAGAGCCCTAAAAGATGCTAATTTATCATCCTCAGAGCTAGATTTAATAATAGTTGCTACTACAACACCAGATAATATATTTCCATCAAGTGCTAGTTTATTGCAATATAAAATTGGTGCTACTTGCCCTGCTTTTGATATACAAGCTGTTTGTGCTGGGTTTATTTATGCCTTAGAAACAGCGAATAATTATATTAAAAGTGGAAATAGCAATAATGTTTTGGTAGTTGGTGCTGAAACACTATCAAATATCATTGATAAAGGTGATAGAAGCACCGCAGTTTTGTTTGGTGATGGTGCAGGAGCAGTAGTGCTATCAAGCGATAATGAAACTGGCATATTACACAGTAAGCTTCATACAGATGGCTCTTATCATAGCTCTCTTTATGTGGATAATAAAACAGGTTATATAAATATGCAGGGAAATCAGGTTTTTAAAGTAGCAGTAAATAAGTTAAGTAAGATTGCTAAAGAAACTTTAAAACTAGCAAATATAAATGATAATGAACTTGATTGGTTAGTGCCACATCAAGCAAATATTCGCATCATTGAAGCAGTGGCAAAACGCATTAAACAACCAATGTCAAAAGTAATAATAACCATAGATAAACACGCTAATACCTCAGCAGCATCAATCCCGCTTGCTATGGACTGTGCTGTTAAAGATGGGCGTATAAAAAAAGGTGATAGTTGCTTATTAGAAGGTATAGGCGGTGGCTTTGCCTGGGGCAGTATTCTACTTAGATATTAAACTTGAACAATCTAGTTATCTTGTTTTTCTAATACTAATCACTCTGGATATGTAGTAATAGTTATTTAGTAAAACTATTATAAGCAATAATAATAGTAAATTAAACCTTAGAATAGGCATAAGTAATAGCTTTTAGGGTATAATGCAGACTTAAAATTCCAACTATTATTTATAGAACAAGTCTAATTTAATATTTTATGGCCATAGAATTAAAATTACCAGTGGTTGCTATTGAAGATGAAATGGCAAAATCTTACCTAGATTATGCAATGAGTGTTATTGTAGGTCGTGCTTTGCCTGATGTTCGTGATGGATTAAAACCTGTGCATCGTAGAGTTTTATACGCAATGTCAGTGCTAAAAAATGACTACAATAAACCATACAAAAAATCAGCACGAATAGTTGGTGATGTAATAGGTAAATACCACCCTCACGGCGATACTGCTGTTTATGATACTATTGTGCGTATGGCACAAACTTTTTCAATGCGTAATATTCTTATAGATGGACAGGGTAATTTTGGCTCTGTAGATGGTGATTCTGCTGCTGCTATGCGTTATACAGAAATTAGGATGAGTAAACTAGCACACGAATTATTACGAGATATTGATAAAGATACCATTGATTTTATCCCTAATTATGACGAGTCTGAATTTGAGCCATCAGTGCTACCAACACAGGTGCCTAATTTACTCATAAATGGCTCATCTGGGATTGCAGTTGGTATGGCAACTAATATTCCGCCTCATAATTTAGCAGAGGTAATTAATTGTTGTTTAGCGCTAATTGATAACAACAATATTACCATAGACGAATTATTAGAAATTATGCCCGGGCCTGATTTTCCAACAGCAGGTATTATTAACGGTGCTAGTGGTATTAAAACTGCTTATGAAACTGGCAAAGGCAAAATATATATGCGTGCCAAAGCACATTTTGAGGATGATAATAAAACAATTGTAGTAACAGAACTACCCTATCAGGTTAATAAGGCTAGGTTAATAACTAAAATTGCTACTTTTATTAAAGAGAAAAAATTAGAAGGCATTACTGGATTAAGAGATGAATCTGATAAAGATGGAATGCGTATGGTTGTTGAACTTCGTCGTGGTGAAGTGCCAGAAGTAGTGCTAAATAATCTATACAGAATAAGTGAAATGCAAACAGTATTTGGCATAAATATGGTTGTGATTGATAATAATATGCCAAAGCTAATGCCCTTAAAGCAAATATTAAGTGCCTTTATCGCTCACAGGCGTGAGATAGTTACCAAAAGAAGCATATACGAGTTAAACAAAGCCAGAAATAGAGCCCATATTTTAGAAGGATTAAGTGTTGCTCTTAGTAATATTGACAAAATGATTGCAATAATTAGAGCATCAGCAACACCAACAGAAGCAAAAACAAAACTAATGACAGAGGTTTGGCAAGGCAAAATAATTAAAGATTTAATAGGCGATAAAAATATGGCTGATTTTCGTCCTAACGGCTTATCTGCTGATTTTGGACTAAAAAAAGATAATAGTTATAAATTATCACACGAGCAAACCCAAGCGATTCTAGATTTAAGACTACACAGATTAACAGGTTTAGAAAAAGATAAAATATTTAGTGAATTTAACGAATTATTAGAGTTAATTAAACATTTATTAAATATTTTACAAAACAAAGCCGTGCTAATGGATATTATTAAAGAAGAACTAATTAAGGTTAGAGATGAGTTTAGCTCTGCTAGACTGAGTATAATTTGGCAAGATAAAATAGACCTAAGTCTAGAGGACTTAATAGCAGAAGAAGAGCGAGTAGTAACTTTATCTCATAGCGGTTATATTAAAGCCCAGTCATTAGAAGACTATAGGGCACAAAAAAGAGGCGGTAAAGGCAAATCAGCTACCAAGGTAAAAGACGAGGATTTTATTGACCAATTATTTGTAGCTAATTCACATGATACGGTGCTATGTTTTTCTAGTTACGGCAAGGTATATTGGCTTAAAGTTTATGAACTACCTATGGCATCAAGAGGTGCTAAGGGTAAACCTATTGTTAATTTATTACCAATAGAAAAAGATGAATTTATTAACGCTATTTTGCCAGTTAAAGAGTATAGCGATGATAAATTTATATTTATGGCAACAAGTAGTGGCACTGTTAAAAAAACTGCACTCACTAATTTTTCAAGACCCAGAGCAAATGGTATTATAGCCTTAGAATTAAGAGACAATGATAAACTAATAGGTGTTGAAATTACTAATGGCGAGCATGATATTTTACTATTCTCAACACTGGGTAAATCAATTCGTTTTAGCGAAAAAAATATTCGCACCGTAGGAAGAACAGCTATTGGAGTTAGGGGTATTAGATTGCAAAAAAATGATAAAGTAGTATCGCTACTTGTTCCTGAGAGTGGTAATTTAATTTTAACTGCCACTGAATTTGGCTATGGTAAACGCACTAAGTTAGAGCAATACAGATTACAAAATAGAGGTGGCTTAGGTATTATATCAATCAAAACTAGTAACAGAAATGGTAAAGTAATAGGAGCAATATCGGTAAATGATGATGATGAAATGATGCTAATATCAAATTCTGGCACCCTAGTTCGTGCAAAAATAGCAGAAGTATCAATAGTTGCTAGAAACACTCAGGGTGTTAAACTAATCAATATCTCCAAGGGGGAAAAATTAGTTGGTATTGCTAGAATTATTGATGATAATCAAGAAGAGAATGAAGACTAACCTTTGGGATGATGTTTTTGGTGTTGTTGTTTGAGGCGGATATTATGAATATGGGTATATATTTGTGTGCTAGATATATCACTATGACCTAGCATAAGTTGCACCGAGCGAATATCGGCACCATTTTGAACTAAATGAGTTGCAAAAGCGTGTCTTAATGTATGTGGGGAGAGTTTTTTGTCAATACCATTTTTAATAGCATAATTTTTAATAATATTCCAAAAATTCTGTCTCGACATTGCACTGCCCCTATTAGATAAAAAATAATAATTACTTTTGCTATTTTTATTAAAAATAAGACGCGAGTTTTGCTGATAATTTATTAGTTTGTCCATTACTACCTCACCCAGTGGCAGGGCTCTTTCTTTGTTGCCTTTACCATAAATTATAATAAATTCATCTTCAATATTTATCTGTTTTTGTTCTAAATTAACAAGCTCTGATACTCTTAGACCACAAGAATATAATAACTCTAACATTGCCATATCTCTTATGCCAATAGCAGTTTTTTCATTTGGTGCTTGTAATAAACCTACTACTTCTTTTTCATTAAGATAATTGGGTAATTTTCTATCTTTTTTTGTATGTTTGATGTATAAACTAGGATTTTTTTTAATATAATTTTCATCAATAAGATAATTATAAAACTTTCTTAAACAAGTTATAATTCTTGCCTTAGTTGCAGAGCTTATATTTTGTTTATCTCTACTTATTAGGTAGTTGAGAATAATTTTTTTATCAACGCTAAGTAATGATTTTTGGTATTTAATAAGATATTTATTAAATAATTGCAAATCAGAGTGGTAAGCACTCATTGTGTTTTGACTTAGTTTGTCTCTAAGCCAAATAAAATTTAAGAATTGTTCTATTAAGCCATTATTTGCAATCACTTAATAATTATAAACCTAAGTTAAGCTTTTTTTAACTAATTTTTCTTTAATTCTGGCTGCCTTGCCTGTTCTGTTGCGTAAATAGTATAGTTTAGCACTACGAACTTTACCTTTTCTTTTAACTTCAATGCTAGAAATAGCACTAGAATTAGTCTGAAATACTCGCTCAACACCTTCACCATAAGACATTTTACGCACTGTAAAAGCAGAATTTAGACCACGGTTTCTTTTTGCTATTACTATGCCTTCAAATGCTTGCTCTCTTTGCTTTTCACCTTCTTTAATCTCAACACGAACAATAACAGTATCACCAGTTGCAAAGTCTGGAATATCAGAGCGTATTTGCTGTTGTTCAATCTCTTGAATTAAGTTCATTATTTTCTATACTAATACCAAAAACAAAGAATTATACCTTAAACAATACTATAATATAGCAAATATAAAAAATTTGTTAATAAACTATGGGCAAGATAACTGGATTTAAAGAATTTAACAGAAAAACAGAACCTTATCGCAATGTTAATATAAGAGTAAATGATTATAACGAAATATTTACCGATACTCACGATATAGGGCATCTGCAGGAACAAGGTGCTAGGTGTATGGACTGTGGCGTGCCTTTTTGTCAGTCTAATGATGGTTGTCCTATTGATAATTTAATCCCAGAATGGAATGACTTAGTATATCAAAATAAATGGCAAGAAGCCCTAGAAAGACTACATAAAACTAATAATTTTCCTGAATTTACTGGCAGAGTTTGTCCAGCACCTTGTGAAGGATCCTGTGTATTAGGTATTACTGACCCTGCAGTTACTATTAAAAATATTGAAGCCGCAATTATTGACAAGGGTTTTGAAGAAGGTTGGATTCTAAGCAATGCTGCAAAAATTAAAACAGGTAAAAAAATAGCTATTATTGGCTCAGGTCCTGCTGGCTTATCTGCTGCTGATGAGCTTAATAAAAAAGGTCATAGCGTTGTTGTATTTGAGAGGGATGATAGAATTGGCGGTTTGCTTATGTATGGTATTCCTAATATGAAATTGGATAAAAATATTGTCAATCGTAGAATAGAGTTGTTAAAAGAATCTGGTATTGAGTTTGTAGTTAATACTGATATTGGCAATAATATAGCGTTTATTGATATTAAAGATGATTTTGATGCAGTATTACTAGCAACAGGTGCTACTAAGGCTAGAAATTTAGAACTAAAAAATTCTAATACCAAGGGTATATATTTGGCTATGGAATATTTAACTAAGAATACTAAAAGTCTATTAAATAATAATAAAGAAGATAGTTCAGAACTATCTGCTAAAAATAAACGCGTAATAGTTATAGGTGGTGGAGACACAGGATGCGATTGTATTGCTACTGCAATGCGACAAGGGGCAAAATCTATTGTTAATTTTGAGCTAATGCCTAAGCCACCAGAGCATAGAGAAGAAAATAATCCTTGGCCACAATGGCCTCTAATTTACCGTGTTGATTATGGGCATGAGGAAGTAGCAGAAATTTACGGCAAAGATCCTAGGGAATATTGCATAAAAACTAAACGCATTATTACAGAAAATGGTAATATTGTTGGGATAGAAACTGTTGTTATAGATACTAATAATAATTTTACAGAGCTAGCAAATACTAGCAAAATATGGCAAGTAGATTTAGTGCTACTGGCTATGGGTTTTGTATCACCTGAACATTATCTTAGTGATGATATTGGTATAAAATTAGATAATAATAATAATTACCAAGCACAATATGGAGAATACACTACCAGTAAAGATGGTGTTTTTACAGCTGGTGATTGTCGTCGAGGGCAATCTCTGGTTGTTTGGGCTATCAATGAAGGTAGAGGTGCTGCTATGAAAATTCATAACTATTTAAATAAAAAATAAATAGTGTTTGTCAAGGAACTTATAGAACCAGACGAAATAGTGAAAATTAGATAAAATTTGTTTGCTAAAAAATAGTTAGATTAGTTAATCCTTTTTCGTATTAGTTTTGGGTTTTTTAATACTTCTTTGCTTACTTCTAGTTATAGTTATCTCATTTTTTGGAGCATCTTTGGTAATAGTAGAGCCAGCACCTATTATTGCACTGCTACCAATATTAATAGGTGCTATAAGTTGTGAGTTAGAGCCAATAAAAGCATTATTACCGATATAGGTTTTATATTTTTTCTTACCATCATAATTGCAAGTAATAACTCCAGCACCTATGTTTACATTACTTCCTATATCACTATCACCTATATAACTTAGGTGTCCTATTTTGCTATTTTCTCCAATAATAGATTTTTTAATCTCAACAAAATTACCAATTTTGCTATTTTTTATTAACTTAGTTTCTGGGCGTATTCTAGCAAAAGGTCCAATACTAACATTTTTACCAACACTTGCATTATCTATTATAGAATTAGCGTATATTGTAGTGTTATCATCTATTTTGCTATCATTAATAATACAATTTGCCTGAATTATCACATTATTGCCTAATATTACTTTGCCGTTAATAATTACATTTATATCAATAAAACAATCTTTGCCAAAACTCAAATCACCCCTACAATCAAATCTACTATAATCAGAGAGTTGCAAACCTTGTTGCATTAAATTTTTAGCGTATCTTTTTTGTAAAACTCTTGCTAATTGCATTAATTGATAATTATCATTTACCCCAGCTATTTCGTATTTATCAGGACAAATAAATGAGCTAAATTTAATACCATCATTAAACATAACGCCAACTATATCGGTTAAATAGAGTTCTTTTTTAGCGTTATTTGTAGTTAATTTATTAATGTATTTTTGTAATAGTTCTGTTTTAACTGCCATTATGCCAGTATTAATTTCACAGATTTTAATCTGTTGTGCATTGGCATCTTTATCCTCTACTATTGCACTAATATCATTATTAGCATTACGAATAATTCTACCATAACCAGATGGATTATCTAATTTAGCACTTAGTATTGCAGCGTTTTTATCTTTTGCTATATTTAATAATGAATTAATAGTGTTTTTTTGAATAAGTGGTACATCGCCGTATAAAATTAATACAATACCATCATTGATGTGTTTAAGTGCACAATTTAAGGCATCTGCTGTGCCTAATTGTCGTTTTTGCACAACCCAGTTAGCATCAATATCAGCAAAATACTTGCTAACAACATCTTTTTTATACCCACATACAATATAAATATTATCACTTACTTCTTTGGCAACATCCAAGACATAGCCAAGTAGTGGCTTAGACGCTAATTTTTGTAACACCTTAGGCTTATTAGAATACATTCTATTGCCCTTACCAGCTGCTAAGATAACGGTATTAACCATAAAAATAATATCTAAAAAATTCATATATTTTACACTTTAAGAAATAATATTATTAATTATGTAAAACTTTATTGATAAATTATTTTTGAATATTGTTTTTTAAGGTAAAATCGTAAAATTTATTTGCATCTATTATGAAAAGAACTTTACAGCCCAGCAGACTAAAACGCAAACGCAAACACGGATTTAGACTTAGAATGAAAACCAAAGCAGGTCGTGCTATATTAAATGCCCGCAGAAGAAAGGGGCGTAAAAAGCTAAGTGCTTAAAAAAAACGCTAATACACTCCCAAAAAGTGCCCGTCTTAATACCAAAAAGCAATATAGTAAAGTATTTGATAATCCAAAAGCATTTAAGGGTAAATATTGGTTAGTATTAGTAAAAGATGTTAATAAAGATTTAGCTAGATTAGGTTTGGCAATATCTAAGAAAACTATAAAAAAATCAGTAACTAGAAATATATACAAAAGAATTGCTCGAGAAATTTTTAGAAAAAATAGCATAACATTAAAAAATTTAGATATAGTAATTATGGCTAAACAATACTGCTCAAGTCGTAAATTACTTAATACAGAATTACAAGAAATACTAAACAAGATAAAAATACCAAAATAATGCGTTATCTAATACTGGGGTTAATTAAGTTTTATCAATTATTTATTAGTCCTATTTTGGGTGGCAGATGTCGTTTTTTACCTACTTGTTCTGCTTATAGTTATCAGGCTATTAAAGATTATGGTATATGGCGTGGTAGTATTTTAAGCACTAAAAGAATTGCTAAATGCCATCCTTGGGGTGCAAGTGGCTATGACCCTGTTCCTAAAAAATAACTATGGAAAATCAAAGAATTATTATTATTATTGGTTTGCTGTTTACTGGATTTTTATTGTGGCAAGAATGGACATTATATAAAAATCCAAATAAAACTATTAGTAGTAATGCTAATAGCAATATTAGTAGCCAACCAATAACAAGACAACAAGATAACACCAATAATGAAAATAGTGATATTCCTAATATCAAATTAGAGAGTAATATTAGTGTTATTGATAATCAACAAGTAGCAGACAATGTCTTAGTAACTACAGATTTATTTAATCTATCTATTAGCAAAAAAGGTGGCACAATAGATAAGCTATCGCTAAATAACTATCCAATATCCATAGATGATAAAGACAATAAAGTATATTTATTTAACGACAAAATAGGTAACTTATTACAAGCACAAAGTGGCTTACTGCCAGCAGATAAACTACCTACTCATATTAGTATATTTACTAGTGATAATAAGCAATATGACTTAGGTGAAGAAGAAGAATTAACCGTGCCTCTATACTGGGGTAATAACAAAGGTATTGAGGTGGTAAAAGAATACAAATTTAAACGCAATAATTACATAATAAATATTAATTATAAAATAACAAATAATAGTAATGAGACACTATATTATACAAGTTATGTGCAATTATTAAACGATAAAATAGTAGCAGATAATATATTTTTACCCACTTTTAATGGTGGGGCTATTTATAATGATAATGATATTTTTGAAAAAATTGACTTTGAAGACTTTACTAGCACCCAGCCTATAACTAGCATAGGTGGTTGGATAGCCATAGTGCAACATTATTTTGTATCTGCATGGATACCAAACCAAACTCAAAAACAAACATATAGCACCAAAAAATCACAACAAGGTGGTTATTTAATATCAGCGTTAAATAATAATACTGCAAAAATAGCATCAGGTGAGAGTGTTAATTTAATAGCTGATAGATTATATGTTGGACCAAAAATACAAAAAAATATTTCTAAAATAACCGGCTTAGATAAAACTGTTGATTATGGAGTTTTGTATATAATTGCTAAACCTTTAGAGATTGTAATGCACACCATAAATGATTTTATTAATAGCTGGGGTTATGCTATTATTTTATTAACTATTCTAATAAAATTAATTTTTTATAAATTATCAGAAACCTCGTATCGCTCAATGGCAAAAATGCGTAAATTAACCCCAAAAATGCAAAATTTAAAAGAGCGATACGGTGATGATAAACAAAAAATTAGCAAAAAAATGATGGAATTGTACAAAAAAGAAAAGGTTAACCCAGCAACTGGATGTTTGCCTATATTAGTGCAAATACCAGTCTTTATAGCTCTTTATTGGGTATTACTTGAAAGTGTAGAACTAAGACAAGTATCTTTTTGGTGGTTACCAGACTTATCAAGCAAAGACCCATTTTTCATTTTGCCAGTAGTCATGGGGGCTTCTATGTTTGCACAACAAAAATTAAACCCACCACCACCTGATCCCACACAGGCAAAAGTAATGATGATGCTACCTTTTATATTTACAATATTTTTCTTATGGATGCCATCAGGTCTGGTTTTATACTGGGTAATAAATAATTTATTATCAATTTTGCAACAATGGATAATCAATAAACGCCTGTCTGTATAATGTCTATACTTAATAATTATGATAAATATTGCAAATGGCGTGATATAGTATTAAACAATACCCTTGATAATATCAATAACTGCATTGTAGAAGTTAATAATCCATTGCAATTATCTATTGTTGAAAGGTCTCAGTTAATAAATAATTGTAAAAAATATAATTTTTCATTATTTTATCTAGTAAATCATAATAATTATAACAGCAATTTATCAGCTCCCATAACTGATAATAATGCTATAACTACTGCTATAATAAAATTTAATATCCAGTTAGGACTTGATAAATATGACGATAATTTATACGCTAAGTCTAATGGACTATCATATATTACTACAAGTATAAACAAAGAACAGCAAGAATTTATTCCATATACCAATAAAGCAATTAATTGGCATACCGATGGTTATTATAATAATGATGATAAATGTATTAGAGCATTTAATCTATATTGCGTGCAAAGTAGCAAAAATGGTGGTGAAAATTGGTGGTTTAACCACGAACTTGCTTATATCTTGTTAAGAGAAAAAGACGCTAAATTAGCACAAATACTAACAAATAATCAAGTTTTTAGTATTCCGGAATATAGAATTAATAATACAATAAACAGAGCCCAGTTTAGCGGTGCTGTATTTAGCATAGATGCAAAGACTAATAAATTAATAATGCGTTATACCAAACGCAAGAAAAATATAGTGTGGAATAAGCATGCCATAGAGGCTAAAAAAGCACTAGATGATATTCTAAATACTAATTCTAGTAATATGTTTACTCATAAAATACAAGCAGGACAAGGTTTAGTTTGTAATAATATTTTGCATAAAAGAAACGCTTTTACTGACACAAATAATAAACGCCTAATGCTAAGAGGTAGGTATTTTCAAAGAATAACAAACTTCGACGCCGGGCTTCTAATAAACTTGGTGTAAGCCTTGCCTATATCAGGTTAAAAATAAACTTATCTCAAAAACTAAAAGTTCCTAAAAGAATTTTGTGTTGCATAAATAATACCACTATTGCGTGCATTGGCTTTTGGTTTTTTTAATTTTATTCTACTTGCTGTTGGAATGATAAAACTTGGGCTTTTTTGAATAATTTTATATGCTTTAAGCCAAGTATCCTTAGTGTCTAAATAATGTTGCACAAGTTGTGCAGGAGATTTACCATAATGAGGATAATTATTATTATAATAATGATTATTATAATTTATTACCCAATTATTAAAATCTTGCTTATTATTTAATAATAATCTTAAATAGTGTTTAATATCTGTTGACAGGACTGTTTTTAATAAATTATCAACACAAGCATCATACGCTGGACGAATGTCTAATACCTTTTTTTCTAAATCATTATCTAATAATAATTTTTGATAAGAGCATTTTTTACCACCTAAGAATATATTCAAATTACTGGTATAAACAGACTTTACAAATAGGTTTAATGAGTCTAATTTATCTAAAACTTGTTGTAATAATTTAATTAAATATTTTTTTTCTTTAGTTTTTTCTAAACGAGCAAATAAAAAATTACTAAACCTATCAATAATTACATATAAATAATATTGGCTACCATTATCATCTTTATAAGTTATAATATCTTGAGATAATTCTTGTGCTGGCGAATAAACACTTTCATAATATTTAAAGCAAGGGTTAACATCCATTAAAAATAATTTTTGCTTGATATTTAAATGTTTAATATCGCCTGACTTTACCTTGTTTTCTAATGCTCTCCATCTATTATACTTAGACTCTAATTTATAAAACTTAAGTAAATTATATACTCCCATTGGAGACAAAAATATTTGTTCATCTTCAAGCTTTTTAGTAATATCAACAATGCTTAATGTTGGGTAGGTTATGGCTAATAAAACAATTTTGCTAATAGCATAATCATCGTATTTTCTTTTTTTAGTAACCTTATAAACACTTTCATTACGAAGTCCTATAATGCCATGCTTATCAAATTTTTTCTTATATCTATAAAACTGTGTTCTGCTTATATTAAATTTTTCACATGTGTCTTTAATATTGCGACTTTCTTTAGCTGCATTAATAATGGTTAACTTCTCTGATACCGTATACTTTATCATAAATATAATTTAACTATTACTTTCACAAATAAATAACTACACTTGTATTATAAATGGATTATACTGCAAATTTAGGACAACTACACAACACTTAAAACTAATTTTATATTTTTTAATTGTTATAATATTCACTTTACAAATATAGTTTAATTATGCAAAAAGATAATTTTAGTGCTAAACATATAATTGCTTCTTCTATTAATAATACAATAGAATGGTATGATTTTGCTATTTATGGCTATTTTGCAGTTACCATGGCAGAGATTTTTTTTCCAACTAGTGATATGCAAATATCGCTACTTGTTGTTTTTGCTGCTTTTGCCTCAGGTTATATAACTCGCCCACTTGGTGCTATTATTTTTGGTCATTTTAGTGATAAAATAGGACGCAAAAAAGCATTATTATGGTCTGTTGCTATGATGGCTATCGCATCTGCTTCTGTTTCTATATTACCCACTCATAACAGCATTGGTTTTTATGCCAGTATATTATTAGTTGTATTTAGAATCTTAGGCGGTATATCCACAGGTGGTGCTTCTTCTGCTTCTTATGTTGTTGAAAAGGTGAAAAAAAATAGAGTTTTAACACTATCTTTTTTAATTGTTGGGGCAACTGTTGGTTTTGTATTAGGCTCTTTAGTTAGCATAACTCTACATTACTTGTTAAGCAATACAGATCTTATGCTTTATGGCTGGCGAATTGCCTTCTTTTTAAGTTTAATACTTGGCATAGTAGGGGTAATACTAAGAATGGGTCTGCCTAATTTAGAGCCTATAAAACCACCCTTAAAAGTGCCATTTCTAACCTTAGTTAAACACCATAAACGCACATTGTTGGAAAATACTGGTATTAATCTTGCTGGTGCAGTTTTATTTTATAGCTTATTTATTTATGCTACTTCGTGGCTAACACAACGAATGCACATTAACGAGGCAGGCGCATTAGATATTAATTTATATGCCTTAATTGTGCTAGGATTTTCCTTAATTTTAGGCGGTTATTTAGGCGATAGAATTAGTAAAAGATATTTAGCAATAACAGTATTTACAAGTTTTATAATTTTAGTACACCCGTTATTTTGGCTTATGGGACATAGCTCATATGGTTTAATATTTTTAGGAGAAGCAATACTTGCTTTATTGCTTGGCTTATTATTTCCTTCAATACTAATGTTACAACTAGAAAATTTTCCTAAAAACATCAGAGCTAGTGGTTCGGCACTTTCTTATAATTTAACTTGGGGAATATTTGGTGGCACTGCACCTCTTATGGCAAGTTGGCTAACGCTAAAAACCCATGAAAATTTAGCATTTACCTACTATATTATTATTTTAGCTATACTTAGTTTAATTGCTACTATTAGCATACGAGAAAAGCATAAGTAAAAGTAATTACTACTCCCAAGCAAGGCTTGGCGTTAAACTTAGACGCCCGGCGTCTAAGTTTATTTGTTGGTTTCTAGTCTTGCTAAAATATTAAAAACTTTATGACTAAAATAAAAGTAGGTGTTCTAAGTGGTGGTATTTCCTTAGAAAGAGATATATCATTACTTAGTGCTAATAATGTATTACAACATTTAGATAAAGAAAAATACCATATTTTTAATATAATAATTAATAAAAAAGCTCAATTTTTTTGTGATAATAAAGAAATTAAACCAGAACATTTAGGCAAGAAAATTGATATTGCTTTGTCAGTTTTACACGGAGTTTGGGGCGAGGACGGACAAATACAAACTATTTTAGACAAAAATAATATTACTTATATTGGTAGTAATGCACTAAGTTCTAAAAACTCTTTTTCTAAAATAATAAGTAAAAAAATACTAGTACAAAACGGTATTAGCACTCCAGATTATGTTGTCTTAAATAAAAATATTACTGACTATGCTAAAACTGCAAAAATACTTATAACAAAATTCTCTAATAGATGTGTAATAAAAATTGATAATTCTGGCTCTTCTTTGGGGGTGTTTATTTGTAATAATGAGCAAGAAATAAATGATGCTTTGCTTAAAATTAATAGCGATTTTTCTTTTAGGGATAATATTTTTGTTGAACAGTATATAGCTGGTAGAGAATATACTTGCGGGGTTATTAATAATGATATTTTTTTAGATGCACTGCCTATTGTAGAGATTATTCCACAAAAATTACAAAAATTTTTTAACTTTGCAGCCAAATATGAATATGAAACTAATAAAATTTGTCCAGCTAATATAAAAGAGCAATCTTTAATTAAAAACATCCAAAATACTGCACTAAATGTGCACAAAATATTAAAATTAGCAGATTTTTCTAGGACAGATTTTATATATAGTAATGATAATAAATTATTTACCTTAGAAGTAAATACGCTACCTTATATGGCAAATAATTCTTCATTTTGTCAATCACTTAGAGTTAAAGGTATTGATTTTTCACACTTTCTTAGTGATTTAATTGTTAAAAAACTAAACACAGTATAAGTCTTATTTATACCATAAGCATGTAGCAGGTCTTGCCTGTTCTTAAAACTTCTTGGAAGCCAGGCGTCTAAGTTTATAAAAATCTGACTTGTGATTGGTATATCACAAATTGAATTTATTAGTTAGTTTAACTTTTGTTAGGGTGTGGGACAAGGAACAAGCCTTGCCTGCTCTTAAAACTTCTTGGAAGCCCGGCGTCGAAGTTTGGTTTAAATAAACCTGGTATAGGCAAGACCTATACCAGGTTATTGGTTTGTTAGAGTGTGGAGCAAGCTTTATCTGTTCTTCTTCTATACAAATATGCTACAGATAATAAGATTAGTAAAATTAGCATAGGATCAAATGCGTAATTACTATTTTTCACTAAGCTACAACCGCCACCGCCACTGCTAGAGGTAAAAATGGTACCAGCAGCAGCTAATGAACCTATTGAAAATATAGATAACTCTGTTACTTTAAATGTTATTAAGCCCCTTTCTTCATCAATATTATCAGCTGTAATAGTTATATTTGGACGGGCAACACCCTCATTTGTTTTGTGAAAAATAACATAATTAGCAACTAATTGCCCAGCAGACGCTATCCCTGTATCATAACCAATAGTAATAACCAATGGTTTATTTAGTGTGTCAATTAGCATAGTAGCACCATCATCTGTTGTGGTAATAATATCTACTTGATAAGAAATACCAACTGTTAGCTCACTTTCATTTGTAATAGTATTACTTGTATTTATGGGTATTACAGATACTTCTACCTTAGTAATACTAGCCTCAATAACTGACGCTGAGTTAAAGTCAAGTGCTTGCGGTGGAAGTTTTAAGTCAATTTGCTCAACTACCTTATCTTGTAATACTCTAGTATTAATATCTTGTGCTCTGGTATTAAATACTAACTCAAATCCATCATCCAAACCAAATGTGTTAGAAGCAACTTGTTGGATACCACCTACTTCATCTCCAAGAGTTGTTGTAACTACGCTATTTGCTTGTGCTGGCAATGGTGTGAGCGTTATACTTTGATTAACATTATTAGTATTCGTATCTACAAAGACATCAACACTGCTATTAAAATAACCATCTGCTTGTGCATAAACGGTATAAGTTGCCCCGCTTGCTGTTGTGTTTACTTGCAAACTATTACCAATAAAGTTATAACTATTATTACCGCTACTGTCTATTGCACTTAATAAAGCAGTTGCAGGTGTTACTGCAATAGTTATAGTCGCTGGGTTAGTAATTTCAACTAGCGTTATAGCAAATGTTGTTGAAGATGGCTGAAATTCTTGTTGTTGCACATGGCCATCAGCACGAATGTTAAATTTATGTAGGATATTATTTGCTAATTTAGCAATAATAAAACTAAATTCGCCATTAGTATCACTTGTCTGTGTTGCACTATAATTAACTATATTAACAACTGCACCTGATAATGCACTAACTGAATTATCACTATTAACAGTGCCATTATAAGTGATAGATTCTAACACTCTACCTGTTGTAGTTACTGTTGCATTATCTGCTGCCTTAGCATAGAGGGTAAAATCAACTGCCTCATTAACTTCACTACTTATAGATACGGTTTGTGTGGTTGCCCCTATTGGTGCATTAACAATACCAATAGTTAGGCTGGCAAAACTAGCAGTAAAAACTGTATCGCCAGCACTTATTGATAAGCCTGATATTGTAGCAGTTGCTGCCCCTGTTGTGCCTAGTAAATTAGTATTACCTTGATTGCTGATTATACTAAGTATAGGTGGCACGGTAACATAATAATCTACACTAACACCACCTACTGCTGTAATACTAATAGTATAAGTTCCTGCAAATGCACCAGTTGTTGGGGCTGTGAAAGTATAAACACCATCAACCTCGCCAAGAGTTTGGCTAAAAATACCTTTGTCAGCGGTAACTGTATTATTAACTGCACCGCCTGTTACTACAAAC
The DNA here is from genome assembly GCA_965222825.1 of Gammaproteobacteria bacterium. GTDB lineage: Bacteria > Pseudomonadota > Gammaproteobacteria > PS1 > Pseudothioglobaceae. The sequence continues at coordinate 751,694 of OZ244964.1, forward strand.
GATAATGATTGACCGCTATCAACTGTATTATTAACTGCTATACTACTCCCATCAATATTACTAACTGTTATTGGTTGCACTGCTGGACGGGCAATAAATTCATAAAGTTGATAATTAACACCGCTATGGGTTACTCTAAAAACCAAAGTCCTTACACCACTAGTGCTGTTATCAATAGTTGTTACGGTTACGCCTGATGTTGTTTTACTTTCAATGGTATTACCTGCATTATCTTTTAATTCAACACTCACATTTGGATTGCCATTAGCAATAGTTTGAACAGCAGAAATCATTCTATCTTGCCCTAAATCAATGGTAAAAACTCTCTCACTAAAATTATTTGTGCCACCGTAACACAAATTACCATTATCGCCATTTAATAACCTTGATACATCAGCTGTAGAACCTTGACAAGAATTAGTGCTAATAGAATTAACTATGCCACTAGCCCCTTGTGATAAAAGAGCATAATCTATAGTAGTATCAATAACAATAGCACTAATAGTAACATTTGCACTATCACTACCACTGGCATTACTAGCAACTATAGTATAATTTGCCACCGCACTCATAACACTAGGTGTGCCGGTTATAGCACAATCATCATCACTAATAGCGATAGACAAGCCAGCAGGTAGTGCTGGTGATACTGTGCAAGCAGTAGGTGTAGCTGGATATGAGGCAATATTAGCAAATGTAAGTGGGCTAATACTACTACCAACTACATAGGATTTTTTGTTTATATCAGCAATACTTGGTGCTGATATTAATATAGTAGTAATAACAACACTATTACTAACTAAATTACCACCAATAGTATCAGTAGCGGTAATTAGTGCTGTGCCAGCAACAGTGGTACTATATATAGTGCTTGTGCCAGTAGTTGTTGATAATGAGCCTGCACCACTTATTACAGCTATTTCAACATTAGCACCGCCTCCATTTACAGTTAGTGCAGTTGTTGCACTGCCACCAATAATTAAAAGTAAATCATCAATACTAGAAAAACCAAAGGCCTGAGCGGTAATAGTAGTTGAGTCTGAGAGACTAACACCTGATACTGTTGCTACCGCGGTAATAATTACCTCGCCTTCAACAGTTGGACTAGAAGTTACTACAAGAGTTGCCAAGCCATTTGATGTTGTGGTATCACTGGATTTTATAGTTAGCGTTGTGCCTGTGCCATTGGTAGAGAAGTTAATATTACCAGAAGTTGTTACTAGATTAGTTCTTTGGTCTCTTAGAGTTGCGGTAAGTGTGGCATCTGTTGCTTGTAGCACTAGCACTACAGAGTTAGCTGGACTTAGCACTACACTAGTTAGAGCACCGTGGGTTACTACTATAGTGCGAGTAGCAATAGCAACACCATTTATATAAACAACTATAGTCTCTGTGCCCACTAAGCCTGGGGTATATGTTATGGTTGCTACACCTGTTAGGGTATTAGAAGCAATGGCAATACTAGCGTTACCTAAACTTGGAGCACTGGTTGTAATACTACCACCAACATTATTACTGTTTCTATCTTTTAATTGCACAAAAAACTCAGTATTATTATCAGCATTTTCAGACATTGGGGTATCGTTGCCACTAACTGTTGATGTAACTGCCGATGGAGCATCTGCTGTAATGCTAATTTGCTCACTTGTGGCACTATTAGATTTTGTAGCAGATAGTGTTGTGCCTGCATAATCTATGCCATCTGTAACTGATATAGTTGTGGTATCGCCTTCGCTTGAGTTTGTAGTATTAATAATGCCGTCGCTATTACCAACAGTTATATTTGCATTAGTTGAACTAAATATATAAGACTCATCACCACCTATGGCACTTGCTGTGCCAGTATCGCCCCTGACAATATTATTACTACTTAGACTAATAGCAACTGGATTATAGGTGGTAATAGTTAGGGTTGAGGCAATATTTGTTTCTTGGTTAGTAGCAACTACCTTATTTATAGTCATTGTTGCACCTGTTTCTGTTCTTGCACTATAAATACTTTGAGTGCCTGTTGTAACAGAAAAGGTGCCAGTGCCTGCTAATGACCAAGTGGTTGTATTAGAGGCATTGGTTGGACTTAATAAAATGCTATCCCCGGATATCATATTGATAGCTTGGGTGGTAAAACCAAAGACTTGGACATTTAAAATAGCACTAGCAACAACATTAACAGTAGAGGTAGGGCTAGTAACAGTAGCAGTAATGGTAACGCTACCGCTATTAGTGCTACTTGAGGTAATATCAGTAGTAGCAATACCATTTATAATAGATAAACTATTTGCTATGGCAATACTGGTGTTGCCTTGAATATTACCTACGGCTAAACTAACGTTACCACTTGGAATAAAATTATTATGCACATCGGTTATAGTGGCATATAGGGTAACTGGGTTAGTATTAGAGATAACTGTATTGGCACTAAGAGCTAGGACAATAGTATTTGGGTGGCTTTCATCAAAACTAATTGTTCTTGTGGCTTCAATAAGGGCTCCATCAACATAAACGTCAACACTAACATTTTCTGCTATGGTATGAGAGACACTTAAAGTATAAACACCAGTTGATACATTAGCTAAGGATGCTACTGGTGTGCCATTTGCACTAACTAGATTAAAAGTAATAGTTCCTTGTGCTGTCTTAACCCCAGAAACACCGCCTCTAATTGTAATAGTCAAAACAGCATCTGTGCCTGCTATTGCATCTGTATTACCAAGCGTTACACTAGATTGGGTAGCATCAGCAGCTGGTGTATTAATTGTAATACTAATTGCAACTGTATCAGTATTATTATTACTATCGGTTAGGGTAATAGTAGCATAAGCAGTGCCAAAAGTTGTAGAAGCTGGGGCATAATTAACATTAGTAGTGCCTGTTGCCCCAGTTGGCTGGGTGTCAAAAGTAATTGCACCACCAGCATTGCTATCACTTACCTCAGCAGTCCAAGTTATAGTGTCTCCATCTAAGTCAAAACCAGATAGAGTTGCTATTTGTGTTGAATTATCGCCTTGGGTTAGGCTGGTGCCTGCTAGGTTGGCTGTTTCGGTAAAGCCATTAGGAAATTCGTATATTCCATGTCTAGTGCCAAAACCAGTATTATTTTGTCTTAATACAAAACGATCCATTACACCAGCAATATCGTCATCAGTAAATTGACTACTTGGTTGGATGTTGCTACCATCATTATTCCAAGAGCGATCATACATACCCGGTAATAAATCATAAACACCATTGCCTGTTACTTGTGCATATAGTTGGGTGCTACTATTTGTAACTTGCAATATATTAAAAGGAAAACTATTAGCAGCTTTATTAGTTAGATAACCAAACCACCTACCACCTGTAGAGAGAACATTATCTTCAAAAAAGGTATTTTCTTCAGCACTGTTTTCAATAAATAAATGCCCATTTAATTCATCAGCAACTGGGGTAAATACACTACGGGCACTACCTACATTACTACCTCCAGCTGCACTATTTGCATAAATGTTACCACCAAAAACACTAATATTAAGTAAACGACTATCAAACTCATCAGTAATAACAGGGTCATTATTTGCCTCGCTTATATTAACGGTAATTGTTTTAATTACTGAGTTATTATTACTATCGGTTAGGGTTATAGTAATAGCACCTGTGCCAATAGTGTCTGGGATGATAGTAAAGTATAGATAGGCATCACTACTGCTTAATTGTTGAGAAGTAATTATACTATCAGTTGCAAATGATGCAACAGGCGCTGGATTACTGGTAAATAATGCACTGTCAAAATCAATGCCAAAAGTATTAATTTCATTATCAACATCGCTTAGGGTAATAGTTACTAATCTTCTTATAGTATCAGGGGTATTTTCTGTTAGGGTAATATTTGTTTCACCTAATGTAAGCACTGGAAGGCTATTAAAATTAATGGTGCGAACAAATACCACACTATCTATGGTTGCGGTTACAGTAATATTGCCACCAACTGTGCTTGATACACTAAGAACATACACACCTGAGCCCGGTGGGACTTCTGTTATAGCACCTGTTGTAGCAGAGCTACTTAACTCAATAGTTGGGATGGTGCTAACAGGGTTACCAAATTGGTCTTTAACAGTTATTGTTACACCAACTTCGCTACCAACAGGAACAGTTGCTCCATTATTGCTTAGGGTAATACTAGAAGGATCGCTACCATTAGCGATGCTTGGTGCGCCTGATGATACAGTAATATTAGTTGGGCCTGCGCCACCAGTAATAAGGGTGCTATTAGCAAAAAAACCAACTGCATCAGTGCCTGTGCCCAATGCATTTACTGCATAAGTTGCATTAACAACTGCCGCTGGATTAGTGCCAAATGTAATATTGCCAAAAGTGCTAGTAACGGCTGAGGTAATAGCACTTGGGGTAGTTAAGTTATTACCGTATTGGTCTTTTAAGGTAATAGTAAAGGTTACTTGCTCATCAGCAGTGACACTTAGCGGTGTGCCAACATCTACAACAGAGATAGCAGCATTAAAGACATCAGAATTAACGGTAATGGCAGGTAAATTAAATGTTGTGCCATTTAGAGTGGCTATTAGAGTATTTTCGCCACTACCAGTTGTTGTTTGTGTAGCAGTGTAGGTAATGATAGCATTTGTGCTGGCAATGGCTGCAATGGCTAGGGTAGATACACCAGCACGATTACCACTTGCTGAGCTACTACTAATAGTTATAGGGTTGCCGAATTGGTCTTGAGCGGTAATGGTAAAGGTTGCATAACCACCAGCGTTAATGGTTTGGGCAGTATTAGGGTCAATGGGAGAATTAGCCACATTAAGTGTATCTGCATTGACGGTAATGGTTTGGGTGGTGCCTATTTGTCCTGTATCAACATACACGCCTATTTCATCACTTGTAACCGTTGTCGTTGTGGTGTAGGTAATGGTATAGGTAGCACCATTGTTACTAATAGTATAACTACCGCTGTCAAAACCAACTAGGCGTAAACTATTTTGGTCTGCTTCATCACCATTTTGGTCTCTTAGGTCAATGACAAAATCTATGCTAGTGCCAGCAGTTGTTGTGGTTGCATTGCTAGCAAATGGGGTTAGAGAACTGTTTGCTGGGACTGGGGCGAGTAGAGGACCTTGGATGGTTAGAAGAGTTCCTGTTACGCCTACACCTATACTATTATTATTTGTTGAAACTCCTATTACATCAAAGTTAAGTTTTGTTACGCTTTTATCAGCATCAGATCGCCATGTAAAACTAGCAATATAAATAACAAATGTTCTGGATGCTATATTTGCATTACACACACTAGCATCTGGTGTCGGTTCGGTTTGAAAATATCCCATATTATCAAAACTGCCACCAAAAGCCCCACCACTAGAATCAAAACCACCAGTAGGGTCAATCTGAGTAGTAAAATTAGTATCAGTATACCAAAAATAATAGTCACTTCCAAAAATAGCTTGAATAGTTGAATCATCCCTAAACGCTGTTGGACCTTCAGCATTACAAAGATCACCGCTAGCACTAGCGACTGATTTAAACACTGCCCTATCAGTATCAGCATCTCCTTCATCGCCATTTAAACTTGGACTATTCTCAGAAAGATTAGAGCCAGGAACACTAGTAAAAAAATTATATTCTTTAGTAAAACCATTAAATGTTAAAACACTACTATCGTAATACATAGCACTATTAAATGTATTGACAGGATTTGTTGAAGTAGAACCTATGGTACCAATAACCTGATGGATGGTGCTAATTTCAAATGACCCTCCTGAACGAAAATCTAAGGTGCCACTTGGTGTAGATATAATAGTCTGTGTATATGAAAAAACCAAAGACGGAAAAAATAATATTAATCCTATATATAACAATTTTTTAATACTCACTTTTATCTCCTTAATCTATAATTCTAATGCTGAAACAATTCTACTTATAACATTATCTCTTTCGGTACTATCAGCTATATTAGTACCATTAAATAAACCTGCTGCAACATCCCTTACATTGTTGTTTTGATATCTATAAACAAGTAAAGTATCTTCACTGTCTATATTACTATTACCATTAACATTTAACATTTGGCTACCAATAACTTCTACAATTCTATTTATAACATTATTTCTTTCAGTGCTATCAGTTATATTAGTGCCGTTAAATAAACCTGCTGCAACATCCCTTACATTGTTGTTTTGATATCTATAAACAAGTAAAGTATCTTCACTGTCTATATTACTATTACCATTAACATCCAAACTAAACCCACTATTAACCTCAATCTCTATACTATTTGAGTCAATACCAGAAAAAGATGCCATAATAGTAGCTGTGCCTAACATAGTATCACTAGCTGATATAGTAATAACAGCAATACCATTTAAGGTGTTGGCTGTTATGGTATCAGTTGCTGTATCAAGTGGTAATATTGTAGCACTAGAACTAGTAAACACAATACCATCACTATTACTACTTGTTATAGTATTATCAAATTCATCTCTTAAAGTGGCTGTAACAGTAATAGTTTCGGTGCTACCAACAACAACGGTATCAGGCATAGCACTTAGGTCAATATTATCAAATGCAGCAGGGCTTATGAAAATTGTTTGTGTGCTACCTATCAGTCCAACACCATCTAAGTAAATAGCAATAGTATTACTGCCTGCTGTTGTTGGGGTGTAGTCAATAGCAAGTGTGCCTTGTGGGCTAATGGTATAAGATACATCAACTAGTGATGCTGAGCCTGCAAATGTTAGGTCTGCTAGGTTTGCTGGGCTACCATTATTTGTTAGGGCAATATCAAAACTTACGGTATCGCCTGCTGTGGTAGTAGCTACTAGGTTAGTTAGTATGCTAGCACTGCTTGCTTGTGCCTGACCTTGAATTTCTAGTTTGGGGGAGACAAATGCAAAACCATTAGTAATAGCAGTAGTAGCAAAGTTTATATAAGTTATGCTTTTAGATGCATCTGCTTTCCATCTAAACTGTGCTGTGTAAAGCCTTTGGTTTTGAGGGACTCCCCAGCCTGTATCTGATGCCCAAATAGTTGTGATTTGTTTGTTAGTATCACTATCATTATCAGTATTATTAATAGTGCTACTAGGGATTATAGTAGTAGTTGGTGGGTCATTTGCTAGCGTTGGTGATATTTGGGTATTGCCTTGATAGTCAAGGTCATACACCTTAGTAGCACCGTTAAAAGAAGTGCCTGTGTATTCTAGCACCGTATCATCAAAAAATAGTCTTAAGCCTAGTGCACGCACAGTATTAGATGAAGCAGAAAGACTAGTATTTGAGGCGTAGGTGTGTAAAACATCAAAGGTAAATGTATCACCACTTGCTATATTAGTAATTATGGTGCTAGGGTTACTAACATCATTAATTATTATAGTTTGCGTTCTTGCCCAGTTTGTTTGAGTTAGCATAAAAATAGATATTACACAAAATACTTTTAAAAACTTCATTACTTAATTAGTTTAAATTACACAAACATCATTCACTTACTTACTATTTAACAAATATTACCAGATTTTGTCTATTATATAGTAAATTTAATAATTATTTGTAAAATATTTTAATTTATTATACTAAGAAAATATTATAAATGTTATGTTTATAATTTATTTTTTAAAAGTATAAACCATTACACTAGAAAAAGTAATTATAAAAAGATACTTTAATGTTGTGTTAAAACAACTTTTTATTAAAAAATATCTTGCTTTTTTAAAAATACAAGGTTATACATAGTGCTTAGGGAGTCTCTGATTAACCTTAATAAAACTAATATAACTATGTTAGTCTTCTTACTCTTAAGAATAACTAGCAGTTGTAAAGTCTGCCTTGTTATATTAGTTTTGGCGTTGTCATAAATTCTTAGGGTTGTTCAGAGGCTCCTTAGGTTATAATATAAAATTATGAATAAAGAGCATACACCTCCCTACTCACTAGAATCAGAACAATCACTATTAGGTGGTTTGATGTTAGAAAACAAGGTTTGGGATAATGTTGCTGATATATTATCACAAGATGATTTTTATCGTAGTGAGCATAAACTAATATTTAGTGCTATTAGTGATTTAATAGAGCACAATAAACCAGCTGATATTTTAACAGTGCGTGAATACTTAGCTAATAATTCTCAAATTGCTAATGCTGGTAGTTTTGAATATTTAGCAGAAATTAGCACGAATACCCCTAGTATTGCTAATATTAAAGCCTATGCTGACCAAGTGCGTGAAATGTCGATTAAAAGGGCTTTATTAGATAGTGCTAGAGCAATTGCTGATAAAGTTTATAAACAAGATGGCTCACATTATAATGATATTTTAGACTTTGCCGAAAAAGAAATTTTTAACATAACAGAAAATTTGGTTAATAATCAAGAACATTCTGTTTATATTAAAGATGGAGTAAAAGAAGTAATATATAAAATACAAAAAATTCAAGAAGATGGTTTATCTGCTATAAAAACCGGTTTTAGTGGTATAGATAAAATAACATCAGGCTTACACGAGGGAGATTTAATAATAATTGCTGGACGCCCTAGTATGGGTAAAACCGCACTTGCTATGAATATTGTTGAAAATATTGCTATTCATGCTAGTGATAAAAAACCTGTGGCAATATTTAGTTTAGAAATGTCTTATGAGCAAATTATTATGCGTATGATTTCCTCTTATGGCAAGATTGATGCTCAAAAAATAAAAACTGGTAGTTTGTCAGAAGATGACTGGGGCAAAATAACTATGGCAACAAATAGTTTTGATGGTAGTGATATTATTATTGATGAAACACCATCAATAACACCCCTACAAATAAGGGCTAGGTGTCGTCGTATTAAACGCCAATATAAAGATTTAGCTCTAATTGTGATTGATTATTTACAACTTATGGGTGTTAATGGCAGTGTTGAAAACCGTGTGCAAGAAATATCACAAATATCAAGAGCACTAAAATCGCTAGCCCGTGAATTAAGAGTGCCTATTATTGCTCTATCGCAACTAAACCGTGGTGTTGAGTCGAGGGCAAAAACTGGCAAGGGTCGAATGCCTCAAATGTCAGACCTAAGAGATTCAGGGGCAATAGAGCAAGATGCAGATGTTGTTGTTTTTATTTATCGTGATGAGGTATATCACGATAGCGAATACCAAAGCAATGAAGAACTAGGTAAAGCTGATATTAAAATAGCCAAACACCGCAACGGACCTATTGGCACAGTTAAACTTGGCTTTCAAAAAAAATATGCTAGATTTATCAATTTAGCCAATAGTGGGGATTTATCAGTGCAACCTAGTAGTTATGAAACAGATATAACTGATGAGCATAATACATATAATTTTGATGATGATTATTCTGGATTGGAAAATGTTATTGACAATAATACTCTAAAAGAAGATGATGATTTTGACCCTAATTTGTAATAGGCAGGGACAAAAGATAGAGGACAGATAAAATAAACAACAAGTAAAAATATGTTATAATTGTCGTTATGGATACTTTAAGCATTGCTAAAAAGTTATTAGCAACAGGTTTAAAACAAGAGCAAGCTGAGGTAATTGCAACAACTATTACCGAAGTTGTTGATAAGCGTAACGCTGAATTGCTTACTGAGGCAAATTTAAAAACTGAGGTTAAAGCCTTAGAATTAAGATTAGAAAAACGCTTTGTGAGATTAGAATTTTTTATAGCAATTATGCTGGCTATTTTAGTTATTCCTGTTTTAAAAGATTTATTATAGAGCCTCTGATAAGCGTTTAGAGTATATGATTGGTTTGGTTATTCTTGTAGGTGGTGCTGGTTTTGGGTATATGGTATCATTATTAAACACTATTATTACTAAATTGGGATAAATACAAAATATATCCACAGATACAAGTGCTAAAACCACAACAAACTGTATTGATTTTTTACTCAAAAAATAGACCTCAATTAATATGTCTGTTGTAGCATACATATCAAAATCAGCCTTAAAACATAATCTAAAAATAGTCAAAGAATATTCTAATAGCAAAATAGTTGCCATAGTAAAAGCTAATGCTTATGGGCATAATATAAAATTTGTTGTCCAAGCGTTACAAGAAATAGATTTTTTTGCAGTAGCAAATATTGAGGAAGCTCTAGAATTACAGCAACTTAGTGCTAAAAAAATACTAATTCTCAGTGATTTTTATCACAAAGATAGCCTAGACTTAATTAGCAAAAATAATTTTCATATTGTTGTTTATAATACCGAGCAAATTAATTGGTTATTAAATAGTAATAAAAAAATCAATATTTGGCTAAAAATTGATACCAGTATGAATAGATTAGGTTTAACTTTTACCCAATTTAATCACCATATAAATAGGCTAATTAATAAAAATAATATAAATATAGTAGCAATTATGAGCCATTTACACAGTGCTAATATTGATATAAATAGCAGTCTTAGGCAATTAAAATTATTTAATACATATAGTAAAAAATATAATAATTTTGCTAAAAGTATTGCTAATTCTGCTGCTATTATGGCTATAAAACAAACACACCTAGATTATATTAGACCGGGTATTATGCTCTATGGTATATCGCCATTTGGGATAAAACATCCTAAATTAGCACCAGTTATGAGGCTAACTGCTAAGGTAATTGCACTAAAAAAACTAACAAAAGGCGATAAAGTTGGCTACGGACAAACTTATAGTGTTGATGATGATACTAATATAGCAGTAGTTAATATAGGCTATGCAAATGGTTATCCTTATAATGCTAAAAATAATACTCCAGTATTGATAAATAATAATATATGTTATTTAATAGGCAAGGTTTCTATGAATTTGATATGTGTTGATATTAAAAATCACAAAGTAGCAATTAATGATACTGCTATTTTATGGGGAGATGCATTAGCAGTGGAAGAAATAGCTATATACAGCAATACTATTGCTTATGAATTAGTAACTAAAATTAAAGCAAAATACAAAATAACTACCTAAAATACAAAAATTATAGCCCATAAGATATGCAATATAAGACATTAGTGCAAATAAGTGATTGTCATATAGACAAAATGGCATTAGGGGTTAATACTCAAAATAAACTTAAAAAAGTAATCACTAGCGTTAATAAAACTAATGTTGATTTAGTAATAATAACTGGTGATTTAGTCAATAATGCCAGTGATGAAAATTATAAAATTTGCAAAAGTTTATTAAACACAATAAGGGCTAAAAAAATATCTATAATCGCTGGCAACCACGATAATAATGAATTAATAACAAAGCACCTGAATAACTACTGTAATGACTATATTAGTTTGGGGAATTGGGATATTATTTTTATAAATTCAATAGTAAAAAACCAAGTTTATGGTTTTATCACTACCTTAGAGTTAAAAAAATTAGAAAAGCTTGTCCGAACAAGTCAAAAAACTAATATAATACTAGCTATACACCACCCTATTGTGTCTATGGCTAGTGATTGGAATGATAAACTATCACTAACTAATAGCGATGATTTGTTTGCTATAATAAGTAAATATCCAAAAATTAAGAGCATTGCTTGGGGACATAGCCATGAGTATAAGGTTTTTAAAAAAAATAATTTAGCATTATTTAGTTGCCCATCTAGTGCTAAACAGTTTAATAAATTACAATTAAAATCTGGGTATTTGCAATTTAAATTATTATTTAATGGCACTATAATACATAAAGTAGTATGGATATAAAATTATATAATAATCATATAAAACAAGCATATAACCAAATTAAAGGTTATAGTAATCAATATTTGCAATACTTACTAGAAGATAATCATCAAAAAATTATCCGTCTAGTGCCAAATTTGCAGCACTTAAATAATAATATAGTTGCAAAGTGCGAACAATATCCTAATTTATATTTATATATTGATAAAAAATCCACTTATACCTTATTTTGCACGCTTAGCCATAAATTTCATTCAAACAATACAATAATAAAAAAACCAGATATAAAAATTAAGGTTTATTTTGATGCTCAATTAACAGAGGCAATATCTATATGCAATGATAGTATGGTAAATAGCAAACACCCATATATTAAAAAATGTAGTGATTTTGACTTGCAATGGGATTTGAATATTTTATTATCCAGATGGTTAGATTATTGCTTAAATAAACAATATAAATGGCAAGATACATAAAAAATCAAGTCTAATAGCAAATAAAAAGTTTTTTAATAAGGATTAGCAATGCCTAGCTCTGTTAGCACCTTAGTTTCAATATTTTGCATTTGTTTAGCATCATTATCTGTTATATGGTCATAAGTTAATAAATGTAAAATTCCGTGAATTAGTAGGTGTGTTAGGTGTTGTGTTGTAGTTTTATTAGCCTTCTTAGCCTCATTTAAAGCAATGGCAAAACAAATAACCAAATCTCCTAAACTAGGACTTAATTGTGTTTGAATTTGCACTGGAATATCATTTATTGTAGTATTTGGGAATGATAAAATATTTGTTGGGCTATTTTTATTTCTATACTTATAATTTAACTTAGTAATCTCATCAATATCTACTATTCTAACAACTATATCACTGTTTAGCTCGCTAGCTTTAATAATTGCTAATCTTTTAAGGCTGGCTAATATTTTATTAGTAGTTACTTGTAACCATTTATTACTAGGTATTATTGTAGATTTAATTGTATTTTGAATAATAACCATTAATATTTTTAATATAAAATAAGTTATTTTACTAAAAATCGTTTGAATATTGTATCTGTTGCAATTCCAGTTCCACTGCAAAAAACATTTGACTATACAAGCAATGACATTATAACTATTGGCTCGCGTATAAAAGTATCATTTAATAATAGATTATGCGTTGGTATTGTAATTGCTAATCCTAAACAAAGTGCTTATTTGATTAAACTAAAACCTGTTATTGAAGTTTTAGATACTGTGCCTATTATTACAAGCTCTATGTTAGAATTATTACAATGGGCAGCAAAATACTACCATCATTCTATAGGTGAGGTAATTTTTAGTGCTCTGCCTAAAAATATTAAATTAGGCAAAAAAATTACCCTAAAAAAAAATTCTATAATACAAAAACAAATAGTTAGCACAATAGCACCCAACAACGCCCAACAAAAAGTAATTAATACGATTTTATCAAGTAATGGTTATAACGCTTTTTTACTACACGGTATTACTGGTAGCGGTAAAACTGAGGTTTATATTAGAATTAGTGAAGTTGTATTACAACAAGGCAAGCAAGTGCTAATTTTAGTGCCAGAAATAGGGCTAACACCACAAATGATCCAACGCTTTGCATCTCGTTTAAACACTGTGCTAGTTGTTATACATTCACAACTTAGTGAGTCAGAAAAATTAGACGCTTATATACTAGCAAAAGAAAATAAAGCTGGTGTTATATTAGGCACTCGTTCTGCTATTTTTAGCCCAGCTAGTAATTTAGGGTTAATTATTATTGACGAGGAACATGATAGCTCTTTTAAACAACAATCAGGCTTTAGGTATTGTGCTAAAGATTTGGCATTTATTCGCACTAAGAAAAAAAATATTCCGCTAATACTAGGCTCAGCAACGCCATCTTTGGAGACTTTATACAATGTAATTAATAAAAAAATTAAACATTTAGTATTAAAACACAGAGCAGGTGATGCTAAATTACCTGTTGTTAATATTATTGATATGGCTAGTCAAAATAATAAAATATTATCAGAAAAATTAATTAATAGCATAACACAGCACTTAAATAACAATAAACAGGTAATGTTATTTTTAAACCGTCGTGGTTATGCACCTGTATATCACTGTCAAAATTGTAATTGGCAGGCAAAATGTGATAATTGCAGTGCAAATATGGTGCTACACAATACCAGTTATAGGCTAAGATGCCATCACTGTGGTTTAGAGATACTCCCACACGATAAATGCCCTAGTTGCAAAGATACTAAATTAACAGTAGTTGGCTATGGCACACAACGCTTAGAAGAAATGTTATACGCATATTTTCCTAATATTGATATTATTCGTATTGATAGAGATACTACTCGCAAAAAACAAGCAATGCAAAAATATATAAAACAAATATCTAGCAATAAACCCTGCATAATACTAGGCACGCAAATGCTAGCTAAGGGACATAATTTTACTAATCTTGCTATGGTTGGTATTTTGGATACTGATGCTAGTTTTTTTAGTATTGATTTTCGCTCAACAGAGCACTTAGCACAACTAATAATGCAAGTAGCAGGTAGAGCAGGCAGGGATAAAGACGCAGGAGAGGTTTATATTCAAAGCAACCAACCTAGTAATAGATTATTTTATTTTATTAAACAACATAATTACATAGATCTTGCTAAATTATTATTGCAAGAAAGAAAATTATCAAAAACACCACCTTATGCTTATCAAGCACTAATATCTGCTAATTCTAAGAATCAAGATTATGCTAGAGAGTTTTTATTACGATTAAAACAAAACTTAAATATTAATAATGTTGCAATATGGGGTCCTGCTAATGCTATTATTGAAAAAAAAGCTACTTATTACTATGTAAATCTATACTTATCTAGCACTAGCAGAAAACAATTGCATTTAATACTAGATAAATTAGACGAGTGTATAGAAAAATTTAAAAACCCTAAAAAAGTGCGTTGGTTCTTGGATATAGATCCAATTTGAATTATTTAAGGTGCAAGTTTTTAGCAATAACAGGTAGGGGCTTGTTCTGCTTGAATGATTTTAGGGGTTAATCAGAGGCTCCTTATAGAGCCTCTGAACAACTTCATTATTTTACATAGCCAAAAACTAGAAGCCTAGCAACCGAGGTTAGACGCCGGGCTTCTAACAACTTCCAAATACAATATACAAGGTTTGTTCCACTTGAATACCTATTCTGGTGCTTATAAGCTTATTAAAGATTTTATACTAGCTAAGGCTTGGTCTAGATTATCTGTATTACTACCACTACCTTGTGCCATATCAGCTCTACCACCACCTTTGCCGTCTATTTGTTTAGCAACAAAATTTAAAATATCATAGGCCTTGTATTTATCTGTTAGGTTTTTACTAACCCCAGCAATAAGTGATACTTTATTATTATTTACACTAGCTAGCAGAATGATAGCATTACCTAGTTTGTTTTTGGCTTTATCAACAATATTGCGTAAATCCTTAGGGGTAATATTATCTAATTTAGCACTTAGTAATTTAATATCGCCAATAGTTTGCACGCTATTAAATAAATTATTGCCTTTGGCTAAGGATAGATCTGTATTTAGTTGCTGTAATTGTTTTTCGAGGTTTTTTTTATCAGTAATTAGCTGTGTTAATTTATTGATTGATTGCCAATTATCAGTTTTTAATAATTTTGCAACATTATTTAATTGTTTTGCTAGTTTTTTATTGTATAGATAGAGAGTATATCCAGTTATAGCCTCAATTCTTCTTACCCCAGATGCAACACCAGTTTCTGATATAATTTTAAAGCCACCTATATCACCTAGTGCACTAACATGAGTGCCACCACATAACTCCATTGAAAAATCATTTTTACCCATAGATAAAACTCGCACTTCTTGGTCATATTTTTCACCAAATAAAGCAATAGCACCTTTTTTCTTTGCAGTATCTATTGGCATAATTTCTGTATAAACTTTTGAATTTCCTAGAATTTTTCTATTTACCATAGCCTCTATTTTATCTAGGTCATTGCCTGAGATATTATTATCATAAGTAAAATCAAATCTTAGTTTATCAGAGTCCACTAATGAGCCTTTTTGAGTGATATTTTCGCCTAAGATTTGTTTTAAGGATGCGTGTAATAAGTGAGTAGCAGAATGATTTCTAGCAATATTTTTACGCCTATTTTTATCAATTTGTGCCTTGACATTATCACCTATTTTAATAGTGCCTTTATCTAGTAAACCATAGTGTAAAAAAACTCCAAATTTTTGTTTTTTGGTATCAAGCACTTTAAAATTTGTATTATTAACACTTATATTACCTATATCACCAACTTGCCCACCTGCTTCTGCATAAAATACTGTCCCTGCTAAAACTAATATTGCCTCTTCTCCTGCTGACAAACTATCTAAAAAAGTATTATTTTTAATAATTTTAATAACTTTGCTATTATTAAAATTTTGTTCATAACCTAAAAAAATACTAGCCTTATCAAGTGCTAAATCACTACTGTTTTGAGTAAAATTACTAGCCTCTTTTGATTGTTGTTTTTGCACATCCATAGCATTATCAAAACCAGCCATATCAATGGTTAAGCCCCTTTCCTTAGCAATGTCTGCTGTTAAATCAACTGGAAAACCATAGGTATCATATAACTTAAACGCCACATATCCTGGTATTTCTAAACTATCTAACTTAGATATAGCATCTGCTAAAATATCCATACCTTGTGTTATGGTTTGTAAAAATCTTTGCTCCTCTTGTTTTAAGGTTTTCTCAATATGGGCTAATTGTTGTTTTAACATAGGATAAGCACTACCCATTTCTAGGGTTAGTATTGGTGCTAAACGGTGGAAAAATACTTTATTTATGCCTAATTTATAGCCGTGTCTAATAGCTCTACGAATAATTCTTCTTAGCACATAACCTCGCCCTTCATTATCAGGCATTACCCCATTTGCTATTAAAAAAGCACTTGAGCGAATATGGTCGGCTATAACTCTTACTGAGCTATTATCTTGTTTAGTATTTGCTAGTTTAGCTATAAATTTTATTAATGACTGGAATAAATCTATATCATAATTATTGTTTTTATTTTGCATAACAGCTGATATTCTTTCTAAGCCCATACCAGTATCAACACATAAGCGTTTTAGTGGTTTTAAATGTCCATCTGCTTGTCTATCAAATTGGGTAAAAACCAAGTTCCATATTTCAGTAAACCTATCGCCATCTTCATCAGCATGCCCTGGTGGTCCGCCTGCTATATCACTACCGTGGTCATAAAAAATCTCCGAACAAGGTCCACAAGGTCCGGTATCACCCATAGACCAAAAATTATCTTTAGCACCACGACGGGATATTTTATTTTTTGGAAAACCTATATCATTTACCCAAATACTTTCTGCTTCATCATCATTCTCATAAACACTAACCCACATTTTATCTGCTGGTATTTGTAATTCTTTGGTTAGGAAGTCCCAAGCGTAAGCAATAGCTTCTTTTTTAAAATAATCACCAAAACTAAAATTACCTAGCATTTCAAAAAAAGTATGGTGTCTTGCTGTATAGCCAACATTTTCTAAATCATTGTGTTTACCACCAGCCCTTATACATATTTGTGCTGATACTGCCTTGGTATAGTTTCTTTTTTCCACCCCACTAAATACATCCTTAAATGGCACCATACCAGAGTTAACAAACAATAAAGTTTTATCGTTATATGGTATTAATGATGCACTTGGCTCTTGTGTATGTCCTAGGTCGGTAAAATATTTAAAGAATTTTTTTCTAATTTCACTAGCTTTCATATAATAGTTTTAGTTTTTTTTACTATCTTGCTGTTAAAAAATCACTACTAGCCAAACCTTGACGAACAAGTTCTGGTTTATTAACTAAGTCAATAACCGTTGTTGGCTCAGTAGGACAATAATCAACACCGACAATTAAATTAACTTTATTAGCAATATTATCAACAATATCTGCCAAAGTATATATTTCTGCATGTAATCTAAGGGATACACTCATTATTGGCTCGCCTATAACTTCTAGTATATCCTGAACTATGGGGTATTGTGATATACGGATACCAATAGTTTTTCTTTTACTGTTTACTAATCTATTAGGCACAGATTTTGTCGCTGGTAAAATAAAAGTATATGCTCCTGGTAAAACTCTTTTTAATAGCCGAAAATTATTATTATTTAAAATAGCATAACTGCTAATATTAGCTAGATTATTGAGCATTAAGGTAAAGTGATGGTGCTTGCTTACATTTCTAATATTACAAATTCTACCCAAGCCATCCTTATTATTAAGAGCACAGCCTAGTGCATAGCCTGATTCCGTAGGATAAGCAATTACTCCACCTTGTGTTATCGTTTTAACTACCTGTTTTATCAGGTTTTTTTGTGGATTTTGTGGATGGATATTAATAATTTCCATTATAATAAACTAGCTATATGACCTAGGGTTGGTGCTACTTGTATGCCAGATTTTTCTAAATATTTTATTTTATCAATAGCACTACCTGTGCTAGTGCTAATTATTGCCCCAGCATGCCCCATTCTTTTACCCTTAGGTGCACTAATACCTGCTATGTATGCAATTACAGGTTTATTAATCTCACTGCTAATATAATCAGCTGCTATTTGTTCTTGATAGCCACCTATTTCTCCAATGAGGATTATACTTTTTGTTTGTGGGTCTTGTTCAAATAGCACTAAGCAGTCAATAAAATTCATACCCCCTACTGGATCACCGCCTATACCAATGCAAGTGCTTTGTCCTAAACCTATTGTAGTTGTTTGTAAAACTGCTTCATAGGTTAGTGTGCCAGAACGAGAGATAATGCCAACACTACCAGACTTATGAATATTGCCGGGCATAATGCCTAATTTACACTGTTCTGGGGTTATAACTCCAGGACAATTAGGACCTATTAATTTAGAATTACTATTTTTAAGAACGGTATTTATTTTTAGCATATCCTGCACAGGAATACCCTCAGTAATACAAGCAATTACTGGGATTTCTGCATTAATTGCCTCTAATATAGCATCATAGGCAAAAATAGGTGGCACATAAATCATAGTTGCCATATTTTCACTACCGTTACAAAAATTAACCCCATCTTTAACGGTATTAAATACTGGCTTGCCTAAATGTTGTTGCCCACCTTTATTTGGCGTTACTCCGCCTATAAAGTTAGTGCCATAATCAATACTATTTTTAGAATGAAAACTACCCTGTTTACCAGTAAATCCTTGACAGATAACTTTTGTGTTTTTGTTTACTAAAATACTCATTTTGCTAATTCTATTACTTTTTTAGTGGCTAGTGATAAATCTTGTTCTGGGTAAACCTTAACAGCACTACTTTGTAATATATTTTGTGCTTGTTGAGCATTTGTGCCTATTAGTCTAACAACTATAGCTATATTAATATTTAGCTCTTTTATTGCTTTAACAATGCCTCTTGCTATCAAATCACAACGCACTATACCACCAAAAATATTAACCAAGATGGCCTTAATATTACCACTACTTATAATAATTTCTAGAGCTTTTGATACTCTGCTTTCTGTTGTGCCACCACCAACATCTAAAAAATTAGCAGGTTTACCGCCATAATGGCTAATCAAATCCATAGTTGCCATAGCGAGTCCAGCACCATTTACCATACAACCAATATTACCATCTAGGGGTATATAGCTAAGCTGATATTTTTTAGCTAGAGATTCGTAATGATTTTCTTGTGAAGCATCAAATAAACTTGCAATATCTGGATGTTTGTATAGAGCATTATCATCAAAATTAATTTTGGCATCTAGGGCTATAATATTATTATTTTTAGTGATAACTAATGGGTTTATTTCTAATAGGCTTAAGTCTTTTTCAATAAATACTTTGTATAAATTTTTTACTAAACCCGTAAATTCTTTAAAATTATTACTCTTAATACCTAAGGTAAAAGCAATATCTCTAGTTTGGTGTTCTACAATACCAATACAAGGATTAATATAATTTTTAATTATACTATCTGGGTTATCATTGGCTACTTGTTCAATATCCATACCGCCGTATTTTGAGGCAATAATTGCGATATTTTTGCTATCTCTATCTATTAAAATACTTAAATATAATGCAAAAGCTATATCTTGTGGTTGCTCTAATAATAAACTATTTATTTTTAAACCATCGCTGTTGGTTTGCTCGGTAATTAGTTTGGAGTGTAATAATTTATTAGTAGCAGTAATAACCTCATCAATACCATTACACATAATAATGCCACCGCCCTTACCTCTACTACCTGCATGAATCTGTGCTTTTAGCACATAACTATCGCCTGCTAAACTATTACAAGCTACTTCGACCTCATCTATATTGCTTATCAATTCCCCGTTAGGACAAGGAATATTATATTGTTTTAGTAATTTTTTTGCCTGATATTCGTGTATGTTCATTTATTTTCATTAAAATAATGTAGATTTTATCATTAAAATGGCATATTACTCTACAAACCAATTTAAAAATGGCTTAAAACTTATTTTAGACGGCAATCCTTGTATTATAATTCAAAACAATTTTGTCAAACCTGGTAAGGGGCAAGCATTTAACCGCGTAAAATTTAAAAACTTAATAAACGGTAGAGTTTTAGAAAAAACTTTTAAATCAGGAGAGTCTTTAGAAGGTGCTGATGTTTTAGAAATAAATATGCAATATTTATACAATGACGGCAATTATTGGCACTTTATGGATGAAAAAACTTTTGAGCAATATCAAGTTGATGCCAGCGTTTTAGGTGAGACTAAGTTGTATTTAGTAGCACAAGATATTTGTATAGTAATTTTATATAATAATCAGCCAGTGTCAGTAATACCACCTAATCATGTGTTATTAGAGGTAATTGATACTGACCCGGGCTTAAAAGGCGATACCGCAGGCACAGGCGTTAAACCAGCTACTATGGTAACAGGAGCCGTTGTTCGTGTGCCATTGTTTATTAATATTGGCGATAAGGTAAAAATAGACACCAGAACTAAAGAATATATTGCTAGAGTTTAATATTATCAAAATTTAAAATAATAATAAATTTTTTATAAAAATCTTGCAACTAAATTTTTAAAAAAGTGATTGTTATTACAAAAAAATGATTAAAATATTATGTTTTGTATTGGGATGTCGCCAAGCGGTAAGGCAACGGGTTTTGATCCCGTCATACGGAGGTTCGAATCCTCCCGTCCCAGCCATATAAAACATAGCAATACAGAGTAATATATTATAAAATTTTAATATGCATAAATTTTCTACTAATTTAAAAATTTTTAGTGGCAGTGTGAGTCAAAGTTTACACGCTGAAATAATTAAATTATTAGCAACTAATGCTGGTAAGTCTTTTGTTGGTAGATTTAGTGATAATGAATCACAAATAGAAATACTAGAAAATGTTCGTGGTGAAGAAGTTTTTATTATTCAATCTATTTGCCCTCCTTCAACTGCTGATACTCTAATGGAGTTATTAATTATGGCGGATGCCTTAAATAGAGCATCTGTTAAAAAAATTACTGCAGTTATACCTTATCTAGGATACTCAAGACAAGATAGAAGAGCAAGACTATCAAGGGTGCCAATAACCGCAAAACTAATAGCAAAAATGATTTGCACAGCAGGTATAGATAATGTTGTTACTGTGGATTTACACGCAGACCAAATTCAAGGTTTTTTTGATATTCCCCTTGATAATGCTTATGCATCTCCTATTCTTATTGATGATATTTTATCGCACAATTATCATGATATAGTAGTAGTATCACCTGATGTGGGTGGTGTTATTCGTGCTAGGGCTGTTGCTAAAGAGTTAAATGATGCTGACCTAGCTATAATTGATAAACGCCGTCCTGCACCTAATAAAGTAAAAATTATGAATATTATTGGTAATATAGAGGGTAGAACTTGTATTTTAATTGATGATATGGTGGATACAGCAGGAACATTATGTAATGCGGCTAATGTTTTAAAAGAAAAAGATGCCAAAGCAGTCATTGCATACGCAACGCATGCAGTTTTATCTGGCAATGCTGTTAAAAATATTATAAGCTCTTCCTTAGATGAGTTAATAGTAACAAACTCAATACCGCTATCGGAAAAAGCAAAAAAATGCAATAAAATAAGACAATTATCAATAGCACCATTACTAGCTGAGGTAATAAAACGCATTTCATCAGAGCAATCAATTAGTTCTATTTTTAGTCATTAAGACTATTAAAACTATGTAAGTCTAATAATTTAGTAAAAATTACTAAAATTTATATTTAAGATTGAGAAAATATATTGTCAGCAAAAATAAATAATATTAAAAATTTGTCAAAAATACCATTAAGATATGAATGGTCTTTTGCCAATAAAACAATAAAAGATACTGCATATATCACTCATGGTATTTATACCTATCCAGCTAAATTTATACCACAGTTAGCACAAAAATTAATAAATACATATAGCAAGGAAAATGATATAGTAATTGACCCGTTTATGGGTAGTGGAACAACTGTTATAGAGGCAATTGTAAATAAACGAATAGGTATGAACTGATATAAATGAAATAGCAACTTTACTTGCTAAAGTAAAGACTACGCCAATTAATTATAATTTATTAATCAATGAGTATAATAATTTAATATTAAGTTTAGAACACAAACTTAATGGAAGTTTGCAAAATGAATTAGAGGTAGCCAGAAAATATATTAACCTTCCTGATAGAGTAGATTATTGGTTTAAACCATATATAAAAGATAAATTAATTGTTATATTGCATAATATTTTTAAAATTGAAAATGACAATATAAAAGATTTTTTTCTGATAATATTTGCCCAAATATTAAAATCTTGTTCTATTTGGTTACAAAAAAGTGTTAAACCTACTCGTGATTTTAATAAAAAAGACATTGACCCATTATCTAAATTTGAATGGCAGGCTAAGCGAGTATTAAAAAAATATAATGATTTTAATAACATTCTTTCTAAGGAAGTTAAGAGCAATACTGAATATTATAGAATTATAAAAAATTGTGATGCAAAAAATATACCTTGTGCAGATGAAAAAGCAACATTAATAGTTACTAGTCCTCCATATGTAACCTCTTATGAATATGCAGATTTACATCAATTACCTTTATTATGGTTTGGTTTTTTAAAAGAATTACCAATATTTAGAAGAAAATTTATTGGTAGTGCTTTTAGAAAAAGAACTAAAATTAACCTTAAAAGTGAAGTTGCTAGACAAATATTAAAAAAATTAGGAGACGGCAAAAAAGTTAAAGAAGTTGAAAACTACTTTGCGGATATGTTAGAAAGTTTTGTTGAGATGAAAAGAGTATTAAAAAAGTGCGGTAAAGTAGCAATAGTAATTGGTAACACAAAATTAAAAGGAGTTGATATTTTAAATGCTGAGGTGTTTAAAGAACAATTTGAAAATATAGGATTTAGAACATTTGATATAATACACAGAGAAATCCCCTCAAAAATGTTACCGTCCACAAGAGACCCACAAAACGGTAAGTTCACAAAAGTAACTAATGATAACAAATCTTTAATTTATCCAACTGAATATATTTTAATAATGGAGAAAAAATAATAATGAAGCAATTTAATATTGATAATTTATTTGCCATATATAAAACTTATAAAGAGAAATATAACAATAAAGCATATAAATATATTAGTCAAGTATTAAATGATGCAAAACCTTTACATAAGAAAGCATTTATCGGGTATGACCATGAGCAATCATGGAGAGCATTTAAAGGAAAAAATCTTGAAAAATTAATTGTTTATATAATTAAAGATGAGGTAAATTACTTAGGATTAAAAATTATTGATGGCAATCAACTTGAGCAAAAAAAGGAAGAAAATTTAACAATTGAGCTGTCACAAATTAAAAGAAATTTATTGATTGATTATGGAGAATTTGGTTATCATTTGCCTGATGTAGATATAATAATTTATGAACCAAAAACTCTAAAAGTTATTGCTGTTTTATCAAGTAAAGTAACTTTAATGGAAAGAATATCACAAAGCGGATATTGGAAGCTTAAATTACTTTCGCAAAAACTAACTAAACATATTAGAGTTTATTTTATTACACTGGATGAAGACCAAACATTAGTTATTAAAAACCCTGCAAAAAAAGGCAGGGCTATTGTTGAGATTGACTTAGATGGTAGTTATGTTTTAAGTGAAATAGAAATAAAAGAAAGTAATAAAGTAAAGCAGTTTGATAAATTTATTGATGATTTAAAAAATATAATGAGGCTAGATATAGTATCCTCAAAACACTAAATTTATTTAATTATTTATTCAACAGTAACAGACTTAGCTAAATTTCTAGGTTTATCTATGTCTGTGCCTAGCATTAACCCTACATGATAGCTTAATAATTGTAGTGATATATTAAATACTATAGGTGCTGTTATTCGTCCTACATTATCGGTAATTGCTATTACCTCCATATTATCAGTGGCAACTATTTTTGATAATTTATCTTCAAAAACTATCATTTCGCTACCTCTTGCTTTTACTTCTTGCAGATTAAGCTTTAATTTTTCTAATAAATCATCTTTTGGTGCTATGGCAATAACTGGTATATGCTCATCTATTAAAGCTATAGGTCCGTGTTTTAACTCTCCTGCTGGATATGCTTCTGCGTGGATATAACTAATTTCTTTTAACTTTAATGCACCTTCTTTAGCAATAGGATACATAACACCTCTACCTAAAAATAAAGCATTATGCTTATTATTGAATTTATTAGCTAATTTTGCTATTACTTGTTCTTGTTGTAACGATGATTTAATTAATCTGGGTAATTTATTCAAGCCTGATATAATAAGTTGTTCTCTTTTTTTAGTTAATGAGCCACGCACCTTGCCTATGGCAACCATTAACAAAGATAATGCAACTAACTGAGAGCTAAATGCCTTAGTGCTAGCGACACTTATTTCTGGTCCTGCCTGAGTTAAAAATGTAATATCAGATATTCTAGTTAATCTAGATTCTGGGGTATTACAAATCGTTAGGGTTTTTAAAGAATTATTACATTTCTTTGCTTTTAATAACGCTTCAATGGTATCTGCTGTTTCCCCGCTTTGGGATAAACTAACAAATAAAGTATTATCCAAAATAACAGGATTGCGATAACGATACTCACTTGCTACCTCAACAGCACAAGGCATTTTAATAATATCTTCAAACCAATATTTTGCCACTAATCCAGCGTGATAACTTGTGCCACAAGCTACAATTTGGACATTATTTATTGACTTAAAAATATCCTCTGCCTGATAACCAAAAGCATTTACCATTAATTGTTTTTTATCACATCTACCCTCTAATATATCTATTATTGCTTGTGGTTGGTCAAAAATTTCTTTGTGCATATAATGTTTATGCTCGCCTAGGCTAATATCATTATTAGTTAAACTAGAAGTTTTTATACTAGGTTTAATTAACTTGCCATTTTTATTATAAATAGTTAGTTTATTTACCTCTATATCAGCTATATCGCCATCTTGTAAAAATATAAATTTTTTGGTAATGTGTAATAAGGCATTAACATCAGATGCCACAAAATAACCATTATCAGCAATACCAATAACAAGTGGCGTTCCATAACAAGACACCACTAAATGTCCGCTATAATCTGGGGATATAACTCCAATAGCATAAGAGCCTGTTAGTGATTTACAAGTTTTGCTAGTAGAGTTTAATAAATTGTTATTTTTTAGATTATTACAAATAGAATGTGCTATTACTTCTGTATCTGTTTCTGAGGTAAATTTATAGCCCTGAACTAATTGTTGCTCTTTTAGAGATAGATAATTTTCAATAATACCATTATGGACTACGCTGATTTTATTATTGCAAATATGCGGATGGGCGTTTTTTTCGCTAGGTTTGCCGTGAGTTGCCCAACGAGTATGAGCAATGCCTATATTAGCGGATAGTTTTTTGTTATTAATAATATTTTCTAATTCTGCTATCTTACCTAAGGCACGATATCTCTTTAGAGTATTATTGCTAATTATTGCTAATCCTGAGGAATCATAGCCACGATATTCTAATCTTTTTAACCCTGCTAATAATTTTGTTGTTATATTTTCTTTTGCAATAGCGCAAATAATGCCACACATTTTAATACTTAGTCAAAGACTTTTTAATTGAGATATAAAATTGTTAATATTATTATTATAACTTAGTATTGGTATTTTACTGTATTTGTGGATAGCATTTTGATTATTAAAATTATTAGCACTAAAACTATTAAGCACAATAGCAAATATATCTAAATTATTCTTTTTTGCTATTTCTATAGTTAATAATGCCTGATTAACACAGCCTAACTCATCTTTTATCACTATGACAATAGGCAGTTTAAGTGCTAGTATTAAATCAATATTTAAGGTGTTTTGTGCTATGGGGCTATAAATACCACCCACACCTTCTACAATAACAAAATCATTATTATTTATATTATTTTTACAAGCATCCACTAGATTTGTTAGAGTTAAGTTTTTATTATTAACAATACTGGCTTGTTCTGGCGATAATTGCTCGCTAAATCTGTATTTGCAAACTAAGTTTAAGGGCTCATTAGCTATATTTTTACTAAGTTTAATAGCATCTTTTGCCACATATTCACCTGCTAGTATAGCACAGCCACTTGCTACTGGTTTACGAACTTTTACTTGGTGTTTTGTAGAAAAATAATTAGCCAATAAAGCACCTATGGTAGTTTTACCAACATTTGTGCCTGTGCCTGTTATAAATAATCCTTGCATTTTTAGGAAGTTCCTATGCTTGTATTCTG
Source organism: Gammaproteobacteria bacterium (assembly GCA_965222825.1). GTDB lineage: Bacteria > Pseudomonadota > Gammaproteobacteria > PS1 > Pseudothioglobaceae. Next base: position 778,204 of record OZ244964.1, read on the forward strand.
CACAAACTATCTAGGTTACAATAATCGCAAGCACCTTTAATTGGCGATACTTGACAGTTGCCATTTTGGAGATCATTACTTGTTTTTGTAAGTTGTTTTTGCCAGTATTGTTTTAATTTTATATAGTATTCTGCGCTAGGATTTTTTACTAAATAGTTAAGACTATCAGCACCAGCAAAACCTAAGTATTTAACCGTATCGGCTTTTAAAATAGCAAAAATTACCCCATCAGTATCGTAATTAAGTGCATAAATTGCTAGTTGTGCTTCTGAGATGGTATTTGTAAATGAGCCATCTCTGGCGACTCCTAATTTAGTTAGGCTAGTTAAACTAGTTTTATAGTCAAATATTATTTTATTATTATTTATGTCTTCATCAATTCTATCAAAACGCACGCTAAATATTAGCCCTGCAATGTTTACTTGTTGCTTGTGCTCTAAGGAAATAATTTTAAAATTATCTCTTTTTAGTTCTAGTTGTAAAAAATTATTAATAATCTTAAATAATCTAGCTTTTTCAATTTTTTCTAGCTCAGTATTTGCTAGTATAGTATCTAAATGTTTGTTGATAATTTGTGCTAAATTATGGCATTTTTTTAGTGTGTCTAGTGTTTTTAATTCATCCCATATCATCTCTAAAGCTTTGTGAATAAACCTACCTCTATCAATAGCATTAAAGCCTATATACGGCTCTATGGTATCATCAATATTTAATCTTATGGCAAAACCCTTAAAGGCACATTGTGCTTGATTGGATAATACCTTTATACCTTTTGTTATATTGTTATTGGTAATTTGCGGGGCTTGATAATCATCTATTTTTATTAGCTTGGTTAATTTATTATTTACCCTTTGTATTTGCTCTATATCACTATCAAAGTTAATCATAGGAGATGGTAATTGCTCGTTATTATCTTTGGTTTTTGCATAACTTATGTATATATTATTACTTATACTACTTAGGTTTTTTAGTGTAATATTTGCTCTTATTTGCAGTTGTTTATAATCACTGTCTGGCAATTTATATAATGTGGCTAAATGGTGGTCAATAAAATTTAGTTTTTTCAACACTCCGGGTAAAAAATCATTACTAGCATCTAATATCCAAGCACTATCAAAAAATAAACCTTGTGCTTCTAGCTGAGCTAAAATATAAATGTTTACAGTATCAACTTTGGGTTGAAAGCTGGTATTTATTAGTAATTGTTTTAGGTTTGCCAGGGCTTTACTAAATGTTAAATTTTTACTTATAACATCAAGAGTATTAAACTCAAGTTGGGTTTTTTGCCATTTGTTAAATACTTGGAATTCATAGCTAGATAGGTGTTTATTATCGCAAAAACCCCAATGTAGTAAAATTACTATAAATTTATCTAAAAACCAACTATGACTTTGTTTATTGGTGGTGATGTTTGGCATTAATTTTACTAGGTTTGACAATATTCTATTTAATTTAGGGCTTTGTTTACTAAAACTTAAAATAGTATTGACACTTATTTGATAATTGGTGTTATTTAATAGTTTATTGGCAATATTCGCCCTAGTATTAAGCTCGGTATCATAATTAGTGATATACGCTGAGCAAATCACTCTAGCACATAGTTTTCTTTTGATAAATCCCGTTTGCCATTGTTTACTAAACTCTAAAATATCCAGAGCACTAGATACTAAATTATAACTAGATAGTGTATCGCCTAAGGAAATATTATAAACCTTTTGATTGCTTGTTAATAGGTCTTTGTGATAGCCAAAAATATTATTAAGTTTAGTGATAATAGTGTGCTTAATATCTGCTAAATTAGGCGCAACTATAGTTATTCTTTGCTTAGGTTTTTCTTTGTGTATTTTATAAACCCAATTAATTGCTGCTGTAATTTCATCGTTGTCATCAATAAAAATTTTAGTAGTTATATTTTTTTCATTTATTGTATCTATGCTTAATTCTGTAATAGATAATTTATTAAATATAGCCTCTTGTTGAGGTGTTAATTTATTTATGCCGTAGTAATAAATTTTACCATTTGTGTTATAAGTCAGGCTGTTATCAATAACCATATCAGCTAAATCAAATAAATTTATAGAATATTTTTTAGCTAAAAATTTGTGGTATTCGTCTATTAATATCGCAAATAAATTACTTCTAGTATTAAAACTAGACCTTAGTCTATTAACTGGGATTAAAAATTCTCTAATCAGTTGATATTCACTAATAATAGTGTTTATTAATTGGCTATTATTAGTATCAATATCTTGGATTTTATCACCTTGAGTATTAATTATAAACTGCCAAATAAAAAGATCTTGGGTATCAGTAATTAGGCTACTATTAGTATTATTTTTTTGCCATAACATTTGCAAAAATTCTTTATACGGCAAAATTGTTGGCATTTGATGAGAGATTAAAGTTTGTTGATAAATATTGCTTATCTCTAAAGACTGCCTATTATTAGCAGTTATTATAGTATCGTTATGAGAAATATTACCTAATAGTTTCATATCAATACTATAATAACACATTTGTTAAATTATTACACAGCAAGGCTAGTAAAATCTAGTTTTGCTTGTTTTAATATTTTTTATTTTCGTGTGATAATAAAAATCATATACTTAATATAAAAATTCTAAAATATAAGGTGTTTAAGAGGTTATAATGATATTTACTGTAATTTTATTATAAGTTGTTCAGATTGGACTATTTAGTAATTTAAGTGGTAATAATATAATTTATAGAAAACTAAATATATAATGGAAGCACAATTATTAAAACCATTTAGCAAATGGACTAATCTAAAAAACACAAAAGAATTTACAGAACTACCTAGTTATGCAATAAATAAGGTTGTGCCAGAAGATACTTTTTTTACTAATAAATTAGTAGCTAAAGAGTGCTTTAATACACTGCTAAATACACTTTCTAAAAATAAGATAAATATTAAAAATTATATCTTTATTGAGCCAAGTGCTGGCGATGGGTGTTTTTATGATTTATTGCCGAAAGGACAAAGGATAGCATTGGATATTAATCCTAGAAAAGAATACATAAAAAATACAAATTATTTAACTTGGTATCCTAGCAAAAAAATAATTATATTGTTGTAGGCAACCCACCTTTTGGTGTTAGAGGTGCTTTAGCGCTAGCATTTGTAAAGAGGTCTTTATTATTTGCTGATTATGTTGGTTTTATATTGCCTATGAGTTTTTATACTAATGGCAAAGGTAGTAATATGTCAAGGGTAAAAAATGCCTCTCTAATACATAATGAGAAATTAGCAAATAACGCATTTTATATACCAGATACTAAAAAATCTATGTCGGTAAATACAGTGTTTCAAGTGTGGGCAAAAGGTAATAAAAAACAGGTATTTAAGGATTATAATGTAAGCAAATATGTAGATATTTACACCTGTTGTTCTGCACCTAGTAGATATTGTGGCTTAGGTAGAGGTCGCAAATATGATTGTTTTATTGCTTCTACATTTTATAAAGATAATATAAAAATAGTTAAGGAATTTGATGATGTTCAATACGGTTCTGGCTATGGTATGATTATCAAACAAAACAAACAAAAAATATTAAAACTATTAAAAAGTGCTAATTGGTCTAATTATTGCTCTGATGCTACTAACCACTGTAAACATATAAGAATGTATCATATTAGAAAGTTTTTAGGCGATAACGGTTATGGCATAGAAAAATGATAACTGATAAAATTGCCCAAGATAAACTACTAGATATTGCTAATAAACATAATTCAAGTTTTAAGCAATGGAAAAACAAACAATTTGCCATATTTAAGTATTTATCAACAACAGAAAAAGGCGATGCAGGTGAAGATTTTTTAGCAGATATGTTAAAATCTTGTGGATATGGTGATGTATATGTTGTAGAAGGTAGGCGTGGTCATTATGATGTTTGTGTCAAACATAATGAGAAAGAAGCCTTATTTGAGGTTAAAGTGGCAACAAGAGATATTCATAGTTCTTTTTAATTTAATGGCATACGCTATGACAGACAATACACCCATTTATTTTGTTTGGGTGTATCGCCAGATAATATTGGTTATTTGATTATAAAAAAATAGTTAGTAGGTTTTAATAATTATAAAATGGTTTCTATGGCAAAAGGTAGTAACGCCTCATTTAAACTAACTAAAAAAGAAAATATTTTAAACTCATTCAATGATTTTAATACAGATATAAATAAGGTTTTTACTTAACTATGAAACAAAAACAACTAAACAGAACTTAGTTGGTAAATTTGTAATAATTGAGAAAAGTATATATAATTTTAGCAACAATTTATTTTTATCAGGTTTTTTTATTATGCAACAATTTATAGGCACTACTATTTTATCGGTTCGTAAAAATAATATAGTTGTTATGGGTGGAGATGGGCAAGTATCTCTGGGAAGCACAATTTTAAAAGGCAATGCCAAAAAGGTGCGAAGACTCTATAATGACAAAGTTTTAGCGGGTTTTGCAGGAGGCACAGCAGATGCTTTTACTTTGTTTGAGAGATTTGAAGCTAAATTAGAGACTTTTAGTGGCCAACTAACCCGTGCAGCTGTTGAAATGGCAAAAGAATGGCGAACAGATAAAGCATTGAGACGATTAGAAGCACTGTTATTAGTAGCGGATAAAACCACCTCACTTATGGTATCAGGCAATGGCGATGTAATAGAGCCAGAGATACCACTTATGGCTATTGGCTCGGGCGGTAATTTTGCAGAAAGTGCTGCCAGGGCGTTGATAGAGAATACAAATTTAGATGCTAAGGACATAGTTACAAAAAGTCTAAATATAGCCGCTGATATTTGTATTTATACCAATAACAATTTAACCATTGAAACACTATAAATACTCTCTCTGTGAGTTTGGTATAGGTCTTGCCTATACCAAACATAAATATATTTATTTTTTATAAATATCTCTTGTTAGCAGTTAATATTTGCACTAATAACAATAGTAATATTGATATTAAAATCATTGTAATAGCAGGTATAGATGCTACTTCAAATAAACCTTCTGCACTTAGTTCATACACTTTTATTGCTAAGGTATCAAAACCATAGGGTCTTAATAAATAGGTAGCTGGTAACTCTTTTAAAATATCAACTCCAACTAATAATGATGCCGCTAAAATACTAGGCAACATAATGGGCAAATAGATGCGAATAAATAAACGAATACGATTAATTCCTAATAATCTAGCACTATAAATATATGATGGTTTTATATGCTCAATAGAGGCATCTATGGAGTTATACGCTATTGCCATAAAACGCGATATATAAGCCCAAAATAATAAAAATATTGAGCCATATAGTAAATGGTTGATTGATTGGCCACCAAAATATATACTAACCACTGATATTTGTTGAATTACATATAATAAACCAATAGCCATAATAGAGCCCGGTAAGGCATAACCTAAGGTAGATATTTTAATTAGAGTATTGTTGATAAAATTTTTATTATTTCTGCTAAATAGCACCAGCATAGTAGCTATTAAAATAATTAAAGAGGTGGCACCAAAAGTCAGTATAACACTAGAATTTATATTATTGATATAACTACTTGTAGTATAGTTAGAATAATTATAATAAGCCCAAACTATTAGTTGTAAAACAGGCATTACAAAAGCTAGCATGAACCAAAATAGCACAAAACCAGTAATTAGCCACTTAGTTATACCAGTTGGTTTATACAAACGATAATCTAAGATGTTTGTTGAATAATATTTAGCACCACCTCGGGCTTTTTTTTCAAAATGAATTAATAAAAATGCAATTAAAACTAGCATACTAGACAACTGGGTTGCGGTTTCTATTGAGCGAAAATCCTCCCAAGAAGAATAAATAGCAGTGGTAAAAGTGTCAAAATTAAATAACGATACCACGCCAAAATCAGCCAGTGTCTCCATCAAAGTTATTAGCATTCCAGCAAAAATAGCAGGACGCACCATAGGTAGTGATATTCGCCAAAATATACTAAAAAAATTTAAACCTAATAATTTAGAGCTTTCTATAATTGCTAATTTTTGTCTGCTAAATGATGCTCTAGCTAGCATATATACATAAGGATAGAATGCTAATACAAATATTAAAATAATAGCTAAGTAGCCAGAACGAATATCAAAACCAGAAAAGCCAATATTACCAAATATATCTCTAATAAATGTTTGCACATAACCAGAATAATCAAAAACCCCCAGATACACAAAAGCCAGCACATAAGCGGGAATAGTAAATGGTAAAAATAGCGCATATTCTAAATATTTACGGCCGGGAAATTCTACCATAACTACCAAATAAGCAAGTATAGTGCCTATTAAGACAACACCAACACCAACACCTATTAGTAAAATACCAGTAGATATTGCTAAATTAGGTAATATAGTTTTACTAAAATGGCTAATTAACTCATAATCTGGCAACAACCACGATAAAAATACCATAAAAATTGGCATTGAAATTATAAATGCCAATATAGCGACTATAGTTGTTTGATTAATAATCTTTGAAATAAACTTCATAATAATGCTATTATTTAAAGGTTATTATGCTATTACTTGTAGTTGTTTTTGTGCATTATCTTAACTGCTTCTGCTTGTAGTTTACCTGCAAATGATAAGTTCATTTTATCTTGGGTAAAATTGCCTAATGCTATTAATTCCTTAGGTAGTTTGGTATCAGGATTTGCTGGGTATTCTTTATTTAATTTAGCATATATTTGTTGAGCTTTATCTTTTGTTAGCCATATTAGTAACTTTTTTGCTGCTTCTTTGTGTTTGGCGTATTTTGTTATACCCGCACCTGATATATTAACATGGACGCCTGTTGTTTGTTGATTTGCCCAAAATAATTTTAAGTGTGCAATTGGATTTTTAGTTATTAAACGCACAAAATAATAACTATTTACCAAGCCAACATCACATTGTCCAGCTATAATAGATTTCATAACTTGTGAGTCTTTAGCATTAGGTTTTGTTACTAGATTTTTTACCCAGCCTGCTATAATCTTGTTAGTATTTTCGTAGCCTTTGTGGTATAAAATTGATGCTACTAATGATTTGGTATATATTTTTTTTGATGTTCTAAGACATAACCTGCCTTTAAACTTAGAACTTGCTAAGTCTGCATAAGTGGATAATTCATCAGGCTTGACTCTATCTGTGCTATAGACAATAGTTCGAGCTCTTACTGATAAACCAGTCCAAAAGCCTTGAGTATCTCTTAAATGACTAGGTATGTTGCTATTAATATCTTTACTATTAATGCTACTAAATAAGCCTTGATTTGTAGCATACCAAAGATTACCAGCATCAACAACCATTAGCATATCAGCCTTAGTTTTACTGCCTTCTAGCTTAATTCTCTCAATTAACGAATTACCTTTGGCTGTTAAATATTCAACCTTAATGCCAGTATCTTTGCTAAATTCATCAAATAACGGCTTAATTAAACGCTCTTTTCTTGCACTATAAACCACCACCTTATTATCTGTGTTTTTATTATATGTTGTGGTGCTGTGTGTTGCTTCTTGGGCATAATTTAGCGTAAAAAATAAGCTAAGTAGCAGTATTGATATAATTTTTATTTTCATAAATGTTTGTTAGATATTAGCCATACTTTATTAAAAAAATATGTTTAACTTTCATTTTATATCTCCTTATGTTTTTATCGTGCACTCAAACCTCTAACCTTTTATTAGATATTAGTCCAACTTTATCAGAGAAAATACTTGCCTCTTGTTTATTATGGGTTACAAGGATTGAGGTAATTTTTTTTTGTTTTAAAATATTACGCACATCAGATATTAATTTATCCTTGTGTTTTTTATCTAAATTAGAAAAAGGCTCATCCAATAATAATAGTTTTGGCTCTTTTGCCAAAGATCTTGCTAATGATACTCTTTGTTGTTCTCCACCTGATAATTGGTGTGGATATTTGCTTTCAATATTTGGCAGGTCAATAAGCTCTAGTAATTGTTTTACTTTTTGTATGCGGTATTTCTTAGGGTGTTTTAGTAAGCCAAAACCTATATTTTTAGCAATATTTAGGTGTGGGAATAAAGAATAATCCTGAAATACCATGCCTATATTGCGTTTTTCTGGTGCAATAATATGTTTACCGTTGGCACTTAGACTTATATCATCTAGGACTACCGAGCCTGATAATGCACTGTCAAGCCCAGCAATAAATCTTAATGCTGAGCTTTTGCCGCTACCACTATCTCCAAGCATAGATAATATATCGCCAGAATTTAACACTAACTCAAAATTATCCAATACTACATTATTCTTATAACTAATAGCTAGGTTATTAATTGCTAACATTTATTAAATTTGTAAATGATAATGATTATCATTATACATTAGAAAATAAATAATACAATATTTTTTTTAGTTAATACTTGTTAGATTTTTTAAATAACAGAAACACTTATATTTTTTATTAAATATTATGTCTGCTTATATTTTTGTAATTATTTTTACGGTATTTGTTACTTGTTTAATAAAAAGCTAAATCTAACTTGCTATTAGTACATATCATAAATTGGATTTGTGGGATTAGCTTGTTTTATCTGCTTTCTGTCCTCTGTCCTCTGCCTTCCATCCTCTGTCCTCTGCCCTCTGCACTGCACCTAATTTAACTCAGCCCTAGCAAGACAAATAACATCTATTATAATATTTGGATTGGCTGTTGTTATGGTTTTTGCTAACTCGTTTGTGGTTGCACCGCTTGTTAAGACATCATCAATTATTAAAACTTTGTTAGCCTTAATTAAACTAGTGCTAAATGCACCTTTGATATGCTTTAACCTTGCTTTTAATTTTAAGCTTGCTAGTGCTGGGGTGTTTTTATTTCTTAAACAAGTATTACTAGATACTATATTAGGATAGTGCTCTTTGATAGTAGCTAGTAATTCTAAACTTTGATTAAAACCCCTTTTTCTAATTTTCTTTTTGTGTAGTGGCACTGGGATTATTAAATCATAAGCACCATTATAGTTAATAATTTTTTTATAGGCACTATAAACTTTATTGGCAAAAAATTTACCGATAAATAATTTTTGCTGGTATTTAAATTGCTCAATTAAATACACCATAGCATCAGAATAACAATATAAAGCATAAGTTTTATTAATAATAGGTGTGTTTTCTAAACATATACCGCAGTATTTAGCATCGGTATTAATAGGTATAGCACAAGTTATGCAACGGTTGTTTTTAGTTGGTAGTAATTTATTGCAATTATCGCATATTGCGTTTTTTGTTAGTTTAGTGCATAAATAGCATTGTTGTTTTAGCATTTAGAATCCTATTATACAAGTCCAACTTTTGAATTGCAAAAGTGGTAATTCTTACATATCCAAAACCAGAAACCAAACTTCGACGCCGGGCTTCTAACAACTTCCAAGAACAGGAAGGACCTATGCCAAACTCTAACAATAGTTAAACTTGGTGGTCTCTGCTTCAAGATTGTTTAGAGGCTCTTTTATAGAGGTTGAACCTCGTTATTTTATCAAGGCTTTAAGGGTTAATCGGAGCCTTCCTAGTAAATATCCAGTGCCAATTATTTGATAGTTTTTGATTAAATTTATAATTAGTGCTATTAAAATTTATTAGTTTAGTATGGTCTGTTATACGGTTTTTTATAATGAAGTTTACCATTAAGCCTCTGGCTTTTTTAGCATAAATACCAATAGTTTTGTATTTATTATTTTTTAGTTCTTTAAAGTCTATTTGCAATATTTTTGCCATTAGGTATTTTTTATCTATAGCTTTAAAATACTCATTAGATGCTAGGTTTACTAATATTTTTTTCTCGTGCTTATTTATCTCATTACTTATTGTCTTAGCCCAAAATTTATATAGATTAGCACCATTTTTATTGACTAATTTAATACCCATTTCTAAACGATAGGCTTGAATTAAATCCATAGGTGCTAATAAGCCATATAGACCAGATAAAATGCGTAAGTTTTGCTGGGCAAAACTAAAATCATTTTTAGTATAATTATCAATAGTTATACCACTATAAACATCGCCCTTAAATGCTAGTAGTGCTTGTTTGGCATTACTTAGGTTAAATGGAGTGTGAAAATCTTGGTAGCGGTTATAGTTAAGTTTAGCTAGATTATCGCTAATAGACATTAGGTTTTTAATTTCTTTGTGGGATAATTTTTTTAAAATTTTAACTAATTCATTTGAGTTAGTTAAATTATTTGGCATACTAAATTCTTTGACTGTAGTTTGATCAAAGTTTTGAGTTTTAGATGGCGATATTACTGTAAGCATAATCTACTTTCCAATACAAAAGTTACTAAATATCTCTCCTAATAAATCATCAGAGCTAAATTTACCTGTTATTTTACTAAGTGCTAGGGCTGATAATCTTAAATCTTCGGCTAACATTTCTCTAATATCTTCTTTGACTTGTTGTTTTGCACTATCTAAGTATTGCTTAGCTTCTACTAGGGCATTGATATGACGCTCTCTTGCTAAAATAGTATGCTCACCTAAGTCATTAACACCAACTATTTTTAATAATTGCTCTGTTAATAACTCTAGCCCTGTTTGCTGTTTTGCTGATATGGCAATCTCTATGCCATATTCTTTATTAGTAATTGTAGGTTTTTCATTATTTAGGTCAATTTTATTTTTTATAAATAGTAATGGTTTATTGTATATATTTTTGGGCAAAATACTTCTATCTAAACCTTGCTTAGTATCAAAAATTACTATTACACAATCGGCCTTATCTAACGCTTTATAGGTTCTTTTTATGCCTTCTTGTTCAATAATATTATTACTATTTCTTAATCCAGCAGTATCGAGGATATTAATATCAACCCCTTTTATATTAATAGTTTCACAAATAACATCTCTGGTTGTGCCAGCAATATTGGTTACTATTGCTGTGTCTTGTTTACTAAGAGCGTTTAATAAACTAGACTTACCGACATTAGGTTTGCCAATTATAGCCACAAAAATACCATCTCTTAGTATGGTGCCATCTTTGGCATTGGTTATTATATTATTAAGTTTAGTATATATTAAATTTAATTGCTCGGACATATAATTAGTATTTTTACTATCAATATCTTGGTCACTAAAATCTATTGTAGCTTCAACAAAAACTCTTAATTTGTTTAGTTTTGTTACTAAACTATTGATATTTTTAGAAAATTCTCCACTTAATGAGCGGATAGCAGACTGGGCACTTTGTTTACTACTTGCTGTTATTAAATCAGCAATAGCCTCTGCTTGTATCAAGTCAATTTTACCATTTAAAAACGCCCTTTTGCTAAACTCACCAGCATCTGCTATTCTTACGCCTAATTTTATTATCTCTGTTATTAAAGTATTAACAACAGCAATACTGCCATGGGTTTGAAATTCTAAAACATCCTCGCCAGTATATGAATTCGGTGACTTATAAAAAATAGCAATACCTTTATCAATAATACTACCATCATTAGCAAAAAAGTTGCCATAATAAGCGTAACGATTTTTTGGAGTTTTTTGTAAAATTTTTTTCGCAACCAACAAAGATTTATCTCCAGATATGCGCAAAACTGCTATTGCTGCTCGTCCAGTTGCACTTGCCTGTGCTATTATGGTTGACATTTTATATTTATAAGTTAGATAAACTATTATTTAAAATTATACCCATTGAAAAATTATATTTAGTGCTGTATTGCTAAACTATATTAGTATATTATAATTTTTTAATATAGTTCTTGCATTATAAAAAAATATCTGTATAATAATCATTTATCAATTGTGATTTATGTTGTATTTAGTGCTGTATTGCTAAAATATATTAGTATATTATAATTTTTTAATATAATTCTTGCATTATAAAAAAATATCTGTATAATAGTTACTAAATGTAATTTATATTGCATTTGATATGTAGAATATTTGGTTCTACATTTTATTTTTAAAATTTTAGGAGATAATATGAAAACTTTAACAAAGATGTTTGCAGTAGTGGCTTTGGTTGCTACTATTTCTGCCTCAGCTTGGGGTCCGTGGGGTGGTAATAACAACTATAACAGAGGTTATGGTAATAACTGGAGTCCATGGGGAAACAATGGTTATAACAACTATGGTGGCTCTAACTGGGGTCCTTTTGATAGTGGCTCTAACTGGGGTCCTTTTGATAGTGGCTCTAACTGGGGTCCTTTTACTGGTAATAATGACTGGATGAATGATACAGATTTTGGTCTTAATTTTAATACTAAGAATAAAACTGATAATAGATTTGCTGGTCAAGCAGATGGTTATGCCAAAGGGCAAGCAGATGGTTATGCCAAAGGGCAAGCAGATGCTTATAACAGAGGTTATGCAGCAGCTAAAGCTGAGTTAGCTAAAAGCGATAAATAATTAATTTATCAAACTTAAAAGGAGGCTTTATGCCTCCTTTTTTTTATATTTTTTTAATCTCATTGCACGGCAGCCCAAAATACTAAAAATAACTCCACTGCGTAATAATGGTATAGGCAAGGCTTATACCAAAATATTTCTATAAGCAATACTACGCACATAGTGAGCAGATTTTATTTATTCTTTGCTACTGTGCAACAGTCTCAATACTAAAAAAGAATAATCATATTTATTTTTAGCATCTGCTTTGTGGTTTTCTGTTGTTACTATTTGCCAGTTGTTATTTAATTTTGGAAAATGGGCATCGCCCTTAAATTTAGCTTTAATTCTAGTAATATATAAACGAGAGCAATATTTTATAGTTTGTTTATAAATATTAGCACCACCTATAATTATTAATTCTTGTTTTTGATTATTATTGATAATATTTTTAATATTATTTACCACTATTGCCCCGGGTATGGATAGATTTTTATCACTACTAATAATTATATTATTTCTATCAGGTAGTACTTTGCCAATAGATTCATAAGTTTTTCTACCCATAACTATAGTTTTACCAGTAGTTATTTTTTTAAAATGTGCTAAGTCAGCTGGTATATGCCACGGCAATTTATTATTACAACCTATTAGATTATTCTCATCCATAGCAACAATAATGCTTATACTCATTTTAGGAGCCTATGATTAACCATAATAAAATTATATTTATAACAATATCTCATAAAACTCCGATTTATGATTCCTACTTCAAGGTTAATCGGAGGCTCCTTAGATACTTCTAAATACTATATTAGTCAAACTAACTACACCAATAACTTTATTATCTTCTATTACTGGACATCTTGATAAATTAAACCTAGTTAATAATCTAGCACAATGTTTAACATCCATATTTTTATGCACTGATAATATAGGCTTTTGCATAATTTCATAAATATTAATTCTGTCTAATGATTTATTTTGTGCAATTACCTCAGAAGCAATATCACCAACAATAACCAAGCCATACTCATCATTCTCATCTTCTTTATCAACTATTAAAAGTTTAGTTTTTTTGTATTGCATTTTGTCTAATGCTTGCTTAACTGTATCCATAGTATTAACAATATCTACATCTTGCCACATAACATCTTTTACTAGTATTTTATCTGTCATATTTTCTCCTTAATGGTTTTATTTAATTCTTGAATTTGATGCGATAAACCAACAGTATCTTCAACATCTATCTGAAATGCCATACCTTTACTGTCTTGTTCATCAAATTTAGCTACTTTGGCAATGATCTCTAAAACATTTCTGGATAAATGTTCTTCAACAATAAATAGCACTACATCTGTGTGTTTTGCCACACTTAGCCCAAAAAATGTTTTTTTAATACCAATACCTTCTCCTCTTGCTTGAGACAATATAGTAACGCCTTTAGCACCAGATTCTCTAGCGTATTTAATTACCTCATTGGTTTTTAATGGATCTATAAAAGATACAATTAATTTAAAATGCACAATCTAACCTCCTATTTTTTATAAAAAATATTAATTATCCCAAAATACGACATTACACTTATAATTGGAAATAAACTAGCAAAAGCTATTAAACCAAAACTATCAATTAGTGGATTGCTGTGTGCTAAATTATTAGATAATCCAATGCCTAATGCTGCCACAATAGGCACGGTAACAGTTGATGTTGTAACACCGCCTGAGTCGTAAGCTAGTGCCACTATATCCTTAGGGGTAAAAAATGTTTGCATAATAACTAATATATAGCCCGGAATAATAAAATACTGCAATGGTATATCTACAATAATCCTGTAAACACCTAAGGTAATACCAACAGCAACACCAACTGCAACGGCAATTCTTAGGTTAGATTTATTAATTTCTCCTCCTGATAACATTTCTGCCTTATAGGCTATGGCTAATAATGCTGGCTCGGCAATTGTAGTAGTAAAGCCTATTAAAAATGCAAAAATATAAACCCAAATATAGTCAAATAAAAAATTGTTATTAGCAATAAAATCCTTTGATGTTAATTGATTAGACATTAACTCCCCAATTGGAAAAAGTGCAGTATCTAAACCAATTAAAAATAAACTAATACCCAGCCAAACCAATAATAAGCCAAATAAAATATTTGCCATATTTGTTAGTTTTTTTCGAATTATTAAAAATTGGAATGCAAATAATATTAGCACAATAGGCAAAATATCAAATAACATTTGCACAAAAATATTCATTTATAAAACCTCATCTTGTAAAACTCAGATTTGTCATTAAAAACATATCACAAATCGGACTTTGTGAGTCCTTCTGCAAGATTAATCAGAGCCTCCTTGATGTAATATTCCAAATATTAAAACTGCAATAATAGGCACAACAACAGTAATTCCTATCATACCAAAACCATCATTAAGAGGATTTCTATTTTTAATACTACTAGCTAAACCCACCCCTAAGGCAGTAATAAGTGGCACAGTAATAGTGGAGGTAGTAACACCGCCTATGTCATAAGCTATGCCTATTATAAAATCTGGGGCAAATAAGGTAATTATAATTACCAGTGAATAACAACTAGCAATAATATAATATAAGGGCCAATTCTTAATAATTCTAATAACTCCAAGCACAACGGAAAAGCCAACAGAAATAGCTACTGTATAACGAATACTTGTTGCATAATTATGCATATCTTGTTTATTATTAGCTATAATACCGCCATTACTGGCAATTTCTGATGCTTTATTAGTAATAGCAATAAGTGCCGGCTCAGCTATGGTAGTGCCAAAACCAAGCATTGCTGAAAATATTAATAGCCAAAATATATTGCCATTTTCTACAAATGAATAAGCAATAGACTCTCCTATTGGAAATAAGGCTATATTTAAACCATAAATAAATAAACTAAGTCCAATAATAGTAAATAAAAGTCCCTCTGCAATTATAAAAACATTGGGGAGGTCTTTTTGCAAAACTACAAATTGAAAAAATACTATCACAACCACAATAGGCAATAAATCCTTAACGCTAGATATAAAATATCTATAAAATTGTAATAATATATTTTTAATCATACGATCATATTTTAATGAAAAAAAACACTGTTACTGTAATTAACGCTAAATTTAATAATAAAATATCTATTAATAATAGAAATTTACAATACGGTGATGGTATTTTTGAAACCTGCGTCATTAAAAATAATAAATTACTATTTTGGCACAAGCACTATCAACGCTTAAAATTAGGTTGCGATAAACTAAACATAGCCAATGTAGCAAGTACTATATATATAAGGGATATTAAAAAATTAGTCAACCGTAGCAATATTAAAAATGGTGTTATTAAAATTATTCTAAGTCGTGGCAATAGTAAAAGAGGCTATAGTTATAGTGCAATTAAACCAGTTCGTATTGTAACAATTAGTAAATTAGTACATATCCATAATGATAGTTTTGAACTAAGTATTTGCACTAGTGGTTATGGGAGTAATAGTGCGTTATCTGGTATTAAGCACTGCAATCGTTTGGAAAATATTCTAGCAAGTGCTGATATAACAACCAATGACTGTATAATGCTAGATAATAATAATGTTATTTCTACTACTTGTGCAAATATATTTATTGTAAAAAATAATATTTTAATAACCCCAGATACTAGTAATTGTGGCATTAACGGCACTAGAAGAGATATTATATTAGAATTAGCAACATCTATAAATATTAGTTATAAAATAGATAAAATTACTATTGATGATATAAACAGTGCCGATGAGATATTTATTACTAATAGCATATTAGGTATTCAAAAAATAACTAAATTTCAAAATATAAACTACCAACAACACCCAATAACTGATTTATTAACAAAAATATTTATAGATAGTGAGCTTGAGTCCAATATAGTAATAAAACCAAAGACAGTATTATATGGTGTTATTAAATTATTGATTTTTGTTAGTATGGTATTTATCTTAACATTTATTTATACCAATAAAATTACATAGTCCAACCTAAATAATTTTATGCATTGCAACAATCTAAAAATACACAAACAACACTTGGATAATATTAGTTAATATTTAAAAAATAAATGAATTATAAAGCACTCGCTAGTAGATTATTTCACTACTTACACAACCATAAATTTAAAATTATAATAACGGTAATAGCAGTTATTTTATCAGGTATATCTAATAGTTTAGCGCCTGAGATTACTGGCAGAATTATAGATAATTTATTTGGCGATGTTAGATATAAAAGTGAGGCAATATTTTACGCATCAGCACTATTAGCAGTTGGGGCTTTAGGGGCGTTATTTACTTTAATCTATACAGCTAGTAATACTTGGGTAGCTAATAAAGTAATTATGGATATTAGGGCTGATATGTTTAATAAAATATTACAATTACCACAACAATATTTTGACAATAAAAACTCAGGTGAGGTATTATCCAAAATTACCTTTGATGTTACAAAACTAGCCAGTGCTACAACAACTATTTGGCTTGATATTTTTCGCTCATTTGTTATGGTCGTAGTTTTAGTAGGATATTTGTTTTATAAAAACTACCAATTAAGTTTAATGCTACTAATTTTAATGCCTATTATATATTTAACTATTAAAATAGCAGCAAAAAGAATGCATAAAGCCAGTGATAATGTTCAGCAAACTATGGGAGAAATAACCCATAATCTCAATGAGAATATCTCGGCAAATCACATAATAAAAATATACAACGCTGAACAACAAAAAAAAGATACATTCCATAAACTTAGTAACAATCTACGCCAGCAATTATTTAAACTAAATATAACTGAGGCATTTAATACCGGTTTTATTGGTTTAACTATTGTAATTATTTTGAGTATAGTTGTTTATTCATCAAGCATATATCTTAATATGACATCTGGTGAGTTTTTGGCATTTTTTACTGCTATGGGTATATTAGCTAAACCTGTTAAAACCATATCGCAAGTTAATAAACTATTACAAGAAGCCCTAGTTGGGGCTAATAGCGTATTTGGCTTAATAGACTCCCCTGCTGAGATTAATAATGGCAAATTAAAATTAACCAATATTAAGAGTGCTATAATATTTAATAATGTTAGTTTTGGCTATGATGATAAACTAATATTAAAAAATATAAACTTAAATATTAAGGTAGGACAAACTATTGCCTTTGTAGGTGCAACAGGTAGTGGTAAAAGCACTATTGTTAAACTATTATGTAGGTTTTATAACCCAACTGTGGGCAGCATAAGTATTGATGGTGTTGATATTAATAATATTGATATTAATAATTTACGCACTCATATTGCATTAGTTGACCAAAATATTCAATTATTTAGTGATACCATAGTTAATAATATCTCCTTAGGGGGGGGGAATATCAGCTATGATGTTGTAAAAAATGCAGCTAAAAATGCTAGTGCTACTGAATTTATTGATAAATTAGCCAATAAATTCTCCCAGCAAGTTGGTGAAAACGGCACCAAATTATCAGGCGGACAAAGGCAACGCTTAGCAATAGCAAGAGCAATTACTAAAAACAGTAATATTTTAATATTTGATGAGGCAACATCAGCCCTAGATAGCAATACAGAAGCAAATATTCAACAAGCTATTAGCAGTATTACTAAAAATAAAACCGTGCTAATAATAGCCCATAGACTAAGCACAATTAAAAAAGCTGATAAAATTATTGTGCTAGAACAAGGCAAAATTGTAGAACAAGGCACACACCAAGAATTATTAGCAAATAATAGTTATTATCAAGTTTTATATAATAAACAATCTAGCAAATAATGCTATTTTCTTTGATTTTTTTCATAAAGTTTGAGATATTTATAAAACACATTACCAGCATTTGAAACTGAAATTAATAACCCTCTATAACCATACAAAAAACCTTTTTTAAAAAAATAACACCTAATAAAACTAAATAATGATTTTAATACTGCCTTGGTAGGAGATGAGTATTTTTTGTGATAATAATTATCAGCCCAAAGTGTAGAATATATATCCATTTTTTGTAATAATTGTGCTACATTATCATAACTATAATGATTAAAACTATATTTTAGCTTTTTAATATTTATATTATCATCTAGTATAAGGCTTTCGTGCACGAGGTCATTGCTAAACTTAGTGGTATTTTTGTTAAACAACCTCCTAACCCAATCATTTTGCCAAGTGCAGCAATTAATCTTTTTACCATTGTAATAATTATCTCTTTTTATAACATAAATTGTGTTTTTATTTAACTGCATATTGAGTATTTCACTACTTAGTTGTGCTGTTAAAACCTCATCACTATCAATGGATAAAATCCAGTCATTACTGGTATATTCTATTGCTAAATTTTTAAGTTTGCCAAAACCAATAAAGTCGTTTTTATAAATTTTAACATTACTAAATTCTTTAACAATATCTAAGGTATTATCAGAAGAGCCATTATCGAGGATAATAATTTCAGTAAAATTTACCAGAGCATCAAGGCATTGTCTAATATATTGTGCTGAGTTTTTTGTTAAAATAGTTACACTTATTTTATTAACCATATTTATTCAAACCTCAGATATTACTTCAAAATCATTTAAACTACCGGTAATTGCAAAACCTAATGCTATTTTAGTGCATTTTTTTTGTTTTAGTTTACAAGCGATTTGATTGATACTAGCACCTGAACCTAGTGCATCATCAATAATAAGAGTTTTGTTAAATATCACATTGCCTTCAACTACAAACGAGTAATTAGCATTATCAATTCTATCTGTTAGTTTTTTGAGTGTTTTTTGTGCTACCCTAATATCAGCAAATACTTTAACGACCTTTATTTCAGGCAAACTTAGTGCTAATTCTAACCTAAATAAGTGCATAAATTGTAGTATTCTTGGCACAGTAGGTGGCACAAAAATAACAGAATCAATGTTTTCACTACTAATAAGTTTATTAATATATGGTTTAATTGTGGCAATAATTTTTTTAATTTTTACTCTATTTTGACCTTGTTTAGCATATAATAATTGCTGTCCTGTTTTGGTTTTACCAAATACTTCTACTGCATAAAAATCAAAGTAAAAAACTTTATCAACACAAGTGTTTTTAGCAAATGTTTTATTTATTTTACTTGTAGCGTCTAGTAACCCATTTTTTTTTATTTTTTGATATTTTTGAATAATTTTACTAAATTCTTTTGCTTTTTTTTGAGTATCAAAACCTCTTTTTGCACACCATAACACAAAACCACTAATACCAGACAACTCAACACCTGTTGGCTCAATAAACAAAAATTGCTCCTCAATAACTTGTTTAAGTTCTAAATTAAACTCAATACTGTGCGTTTTATCATTTTCATTTGCAGGACTATAAAATACTTTAGGTGCATGACCTATTTTTTTAATTTGACCGCTATCTAATAAACTCTTAAGGTGGCGATGCACCATTTGCCTATTGATAGCAAAATTTGCATAAATATCAGCAGGTTTTATAATACCTATAGTGCTAATATAAGTAAGTATTTTATCTTTTGTATTATTATCCATATAATATACAGTATACAGTATATTGTATATTGTATACTATTTATTAGCCAACAGGATAAAATTATTACAATAATCAGGCTTGTCCCAAAATCTATCACCAACTTCTTTTTGATGAATGTTTGCATCAAACTTTATTATTGGCACTAGTTTTTTATTACACACAAAAGAGCCGTTATAACCTAATTCTTTTAAAAAATCTAGCACGCTATGCACATTACCGCCTCTTATATGTCTTTTTTCAATCTCACAAACAATTAATGGCTTGTGTTTACTAATAGTATTTGTAGCACCTTGTAACACGGATAATTCATGTCCTTCAACATCAATTTTAATTGCCGATATTTTTTTATGTTTTGGTTGTATTGTTTTACAATCTAATTTATTTTGTTTAGTTATAAAAATATATAGTCTGCGTTTTAAAAACTTAATATATCTTGTAACAAAAATTTTTCTGCTAAAAATTCTTTAGTATAGTTAGGTATTTCACACCTAAATGGTAAAGTATATGTGCTTTTAAATTCAAACATTATATTACTAATTGCTTTAATTCATTAAAAATCGCCTTAGGCTCAATATTATACAAACATTCACTTTTATCCTTACCGTTACAACCCTCCATAGCACAAGGAACGCAAGGCATATTTGCTTGAAATATGTTTATATTATCGTATGTTTTAATACCGTTATTTGTTGCTACTGTATTGGCACATTGTCCTAAATTATTAGACCATGGTGACCATATTTTAGTATCTGTTGGACCAAAAATAGCAAATATTGGTTTATTTTGTGCACTAGCGATGTGCATATTTAAGGTATCCATGCCAATATAACCACTTGATAAATCACTCAATGCTATAAATTCTCCCAGCGTAGTATTACCTATAAAATCATAAATATTACTAAGTTTTGGTAGGGTATTTTTAATATCTAAATCAATGTTATTATTAGTGCCTGTTATTATAATTGCTACACCTAATGTATCTAACATAAGCAATAATTTATCTCTTAAATGCTTAGGGTATATTTTGTAGTGATATTGTGCTGATGGGTGAAAAATAATAAATTCTTTAATATCTAATGTAGCTAACTTATTAACTATACTGTTTTTATCAGATTCTTGGTAGTTGGCGCTTGATATAATTTTATTATTTTTAATATTAAGAATTGCTAATGCTTTGGTATTATTTATTACAATATGCTTATTATCTAATAAGTAATAATTACTTAAAAATAATTTTTTCCACCACGATTTTTGATACTCTTTATCAACAACACTAATAGATTTTTTAGCAGCTAATATAGCGTATAACACACTTCTATCGCTAGTTATTAGGCTAATTGCTAAATCATATTTTTTATATATTTTTTTGATAATTGTTATATCTTGTTTTAATCCTATTTCTTGTTTTTTTTGATAAGAAAAGCTAATTATATTGTTAATATATTTTAAAGTGTTAGCAATAGCTAGGGTGTCATCATTTACAAGTAAGTCTATCTTAGGCTTGTTATAGTTTTTATAAAGTGTTGTTATTAGTGGATTAGTTAGAAAAACATCGCCATTTGAGCGTTGCACTACGATTAAAATATTGCTAATTTTTAGCATAATCTTTATATAAAAATGCACTGAAAAATACAAACAACAGTTTAGTATAATGCATAGTTAAATAGGATTCGCTAAACATAATTACTAAAAATAATACTGGCAAGGCTATTCCTACATCTTTAATAAATTTACTATGTGCTTGTAGTGCTAATTTAAACTGATAGTAAAACATAGTGAACATAACTATAAGCCCTACAACACCAAACTGTAAAGAAACTAAAATATAAGTATTGTGCGGACCTACAATATTAGGTGCATTTGGAGAATTCTTATTATGGACTCTAGAATATTCTACAGGCACATCTCCCGTGCCTACACCAAATAATAGATTTGAGGCAATAATTTCTAAAGAATTCTCAGCAAATATTATCCTTGCACCAACATTTGTATGTTTGTTATTATCATAAACTTCTAAATTTTGTATTGTTAAATTAAATCTTTCATTAAATATAGGACTTGCTGTATATGCTATTATAAATATACTAGGAATTATAATAATACTAACAAGTATTGATTTTATTTTATTAGGGTAAAAATACTGAAAAATTAGTATTGTTATTAACACAAAAAATGCAACTTGTCCCGCTCTACCACCAGTAATAAACATATTTATAGCCATTGTAGTTGAAAATAAACCATAAAATATACGACTATATTTAGTAATTTTACTATTAAATAATACCTCATGAGAAACTAAGTAAATAGCTAATGCTAATAAGGGGTTATAGGCAGTATGATTCATAAAAGGCGATGGATCATATATAGTTGCTCTTTTAAATTCTGGTATAAGTTCAAACCAAACTAAATATGACAATAATTCTGACAAAGTCATAGCAACAATAAATGCACCAATATAATATCTTATATATTGTTTTTTAACAACACTCATAATAGCAGGTAAGGCTAATAAATAATACCACACACCTTTTAATGTATATAAACCAACATCCATATCTTCAGTCCATAATAGACCCACTAGGTGTAAAGCAAAAAATATCATTGCGGCAACAGCAAGTTTATTACTAATTATTTGTTGCCATTTTTGCTTATAATTACCAGAAAATAGCCATATTAAAACAATTAACACTAATGAAATATTAGCTCCTGCCACAGTAACAGGAATTAGAAACCCTAAGGCAATAAGTAAATACTGATAAGTTTTTTCTAACTTAGTTAATCCATTAAATACACTCATATTAAACTTTTAATATAGTTAATCTACCAACAATTTTTTTAATATTAATTTTTCCATAACAACTGGGACCTTAATATTAGTATCATTGGTTATAAAAATATCACACTCTTCC
Source organism: Gammaproteobacteria bacterium (assembly GCA_965222825.1). Classification (GTDB taxonomy): domain Bacteria; phylum Pseudomonadota; class Gammaproteobacteria; order PS1; family Pseudothioglobaceae. The sequence goes on from OZ244964.1 coordinate 801,055, forward strand.
TCTAATGCTGTAGCTAAATGAATAGCATCAGGTAATTTATTATTATATGTAGCTTTATTTTCTGCCGCTATTTTTAAAATATTTTTTGAAATAGTAACTACACTCATAATATTAGAGCTTTTTATATTATCTTCATAGTGCTTAATGGATAATTTATCTTTATTTTGAAAAGGTCTTACAAAGCATTCAGCTAACGCTAACTCACTAGTAATAATGAACCCGTCTGATTTTTGAATTTGTGTAAATAAAGAACTTATATGTGGTCTATATTCTTTGTTATATTCCAGAGCATAAATAAAGATATTAGTATCAAAGTAAACTCTTTTACCCTCTATATGCGTTAATTCCATTCATCTCGTTGTTTAGCAATAGTTTTATCAATATCTTGAACCGACTTGTAAAGTCCGCTATTTTTATTGGCTCCAATCATTGAAATTAGGGGTGATTTGACTTTATGATTGTTAATATTTTTATCAACAATAACCTGTGGCACTAAAATGATATATCCATTCTTAACCTCAACTTTTAGTGTATCTCCTTCGTGGATATTTATCATTTTACGCACTATTGTTGGTATAGTTAATTGATATTTTTGCTTTACTCTTATATAGTTCATAAAGTTTCTATTTATTGGAAAGTTGGAAAGTATTACTGTTATTCTACCTATATATTTTATAATGTCAAATTTTCTGCTATAAAGGATAACCATTTAGTAGGACATTTGCTGTTAATATTTTCTAACTCATTTTTATTTTTAGAATATACAAAAACACTACAGCCAGTGCCTGATAATCTTGGTTTAGATACAGCACTGTTTGTAAATAAACAAAACCAAGCAATTACTTTAAGTATTTCAGGGTATAAATCACAAGATGCTTCTAAACAGCCATTATCAGTATTAACTAAGGTGTTGTCTAGGTTATTAATATTTGTTATTTTAGTAATAGTTTGCCTAAATCTTATTTTTTTATGGCTAAAAACTTTTTTAGTGTTAGCATTTATTTTTGGGCAAACTACTAAAAAATAATATTTTGCTATTTTAATAGGGCTTAATTTATCACCAATACCTTCTGCCCAAGCACTGCTAGTATAAATAAATACTGGCACATCAGCACCAAGTTCTTTACCTAGTTTTGCTAGTTTATCTAGCGGGGCATTAATTCCCCATAATTTATTTAATGCTAATAACGAAGTAGAACAATTTGAGCTACCACCACCTAAACCAGAGCCTATTGGTATTTTTTTAGTAATTGATATTCTAGCACCTAGTTTAGTTTTGCTATACCTTTGTAATAATTTTGCACACCTGATAATTAAATCTTGCTCCTCTAATATGCCATTATTATCACCTAGCCTACTAATTATGCCATCGTTGCTTATATTAAATGTTAGGGTATCATAATAATCTAATAATACAAATACAGTCTCTAAATTATGATAACCATCAACTCTTTTGTTAATTATATGCAAAAAAAGATTAATTTTTGCTGGTGAATACCATATTCTAGGATTAGTTTTAATTTTCATTTGCCTGATTATTAAGGCGCTTATCAGTTACTAAATTAACAAATTTTACTGCTTAATAAAATGCTCACGATAATATTTAAGTTCTGCTATAGAATCATAAATATCAGCTAATGCTAGATGTGATGATTCTTTCTTACTCTTTTTTTTAATACTTGGCTTCCAGCGTCTTGCTAATTCTTTTATAGTGCTTACATCTATTTGACGATAATGAAAAAACTTTGCTAATTCAGGCATATAACGCACCAAAAATCTCTTATCCATACAAATACTATTACCGCACATAGGTGATTTATCTTTATTAACATATTGTTTTAAAAATTTTATAGTTTCTGCCTCTGCTATTTGCTCATTAATTTTGCTTTTCTTGACTCTATTTACTAAGCCAGATTTATTATGATGTTTAGTATTCCATTTATCCATAATATTTAGGGCGTCATCTGTCTGAAATATAGCAACATTAGGTCCTTCTGCAATAATATTTAAGTCCTTGTCGGTAATTACTGTGGCTATTTCAATAATTTTATTAATATCAGGCTCAAGACCTGTCATCTCTAAGTCAATCCAAATTAGGTTAAACTTGTTTTTTCTCATACTACAACACCTATACAAATAAAAGCAATTTATAATTACAAAATAGAGCTTTTGTCCAGAACTTTCTTAGTATTTGTTGTAGTTGTAGTAAAAAATAATTTATCTTTTTTACTATCAACTTTTATGTGGCTATTGTTTGCTAAAGTAGTAAATAATATTTTATCTGCTAGTGGTTTTTTAATTTTTTGTTCAATTAATCTAGTCATAGGTCTAGCACCTAATTTATTATCATAGCCGTGTTTTATTAAATACTGTTTTGCGTCATTTGTGAAACTAATAGTTAACTTCTTTTTCTCTAAAATTAACTCTAATTCTAATAAAAATTTATCAACTATAAAACCTATATTTTGTTCATCTAAGGAATCAAAATATATAATTTCTGATAATCTATTTCTAAACTCAGGGTTAAATATTAATTTTAACTCTGAACTATAATCAAGACTATGGTCTTGGTTACTAAAACCAATAGATTCTCTTTGCGAATTTTGTGAGCCTATATTACTGGTCATAATTAAAATTACATTTTTAAAATCAACTGCTCTACCATTGGCATCCGTTAATACCCCTCTGTCCATAACTTGCAGTAAAATATTAAAAATATCAATATGAGCTTTTTCAATTTCATCTAATAATAGCACGCAAAATGGCTCTTTATTTACTGACTCAGTTAATAATCCTCCCTCATCATAACCAACATAACCAGGAGGTGAACCAATTAACTTTGACACACTATGGCGTTCCATATATTCGGACATATCAAAACGCAATAACGGCATATTTAATACATCGGCTAATTGTTTGCATATCTCAGTTTTACCAACCCCTGTTGGACCTGCAAATAAAAATGAGCCTACGGGTTTATCACTATTAGCTAAACCTGAACGAAATAATTTAATCGCTGTTGCTAGACTGTGTATAGCCTTATCTTGACCAAAAACTTTTAGTTTTAATTGAATTTCTAAATTTTTTAAAATAGTTTTATCGTCATTAGTCAACGACTGAGACGGAATACTAACAATTTGAGATACAATATTTTCAATATCTGTTTTATTGATATTTTTCTTGCGTTTTGATTTTGGTAATATTCTTTGATAAGCACCAACTTCATCTATCAAATCTATTGCCTTATCTGGTAGGTTTGTATTGCTAATATAACGGTTTGATAACTCAACAGCTGCAACTAATGCACTATTTGTGTATTGAATATTATGGTATTTTTGATAATATTTTTTTAAACCTTGTAAAATTTTTATTGATTGTTCTATATTTGGTTCTAAAACATCTATTTTTTGAAATCTTCTTGATAAAGCATAATCTTTTTCAAAAATTTTTCTGTATTCTTTATAAGTTGTTGAGCCAATACATTTTAAACTACCGTCTTCTAGTGCTGGTTTTAATAAATTTGAAACATCTAAGGTGCTATCTGATGCATTACCAATGCCGATAATAGTATGAATTTCATCAATAAATAATATTGCATGTTTGTATTTTTCTAATTCAGATAAAATCGCTTTTAAGCGTTTTTCAAAATCACCCCTGTATTTAGTGCCAGCTATTAAACTACCAACATCAAGGCTAAAAATAGTAGCATCTGCTAGAACATTTGGTATTTGTTTGTTAACTATTTTATATGCTATACCTTGAGCAATGGCTGTTTTACCAACACCCGTATCGCCAACAAACAGTGGATTATTCTTTCTTCTACGAGATAATATTTGTGTAGCCCTTTTAATCTCATTATCTCTACCTACTAATTTATCAATTTTGCCTAATAATGCTTTTTGGTTTAAATTAAGTGCATAATCCAGTAAGATATTAGATTTTACTTGTTTTTGTTGTTCTTTTTGATTATTGATTACATCTAAATTATTATTTTGATTTTGTTTTAAATAATCAATAATACTTTCTTTGCTAATATTATGACTTAAAAGTAAATAAACTGCTTGTGATTCTTGTTCTGAGAAAATAGCAAGCAAAACATTAATTGGGTAAACTATTCTTTTATGGGAATACTGTGCTTGATAATTTGCCTTATATAAAACTTTTTTAAAACCCACAGTAGGCAAAGAATCTTGGTCAAATTGCAAAATATTTTTTATTGGGGTATTTTCTTTTATATATGTATTAAGTTGATGTTTAAATAAGTCTATATCTATTGAATTTATTGCTAAAAAGATTCTTACTTGCTCGGTATTTAATAATGCTAATAATAAATGTTCTATAGTGATAAATTCTAGTTGCTCTTCATTCGCCTTATCTATTATAAAACTAATTTCTTTTTGTAATTCTATTGCAATCATAATATTTAAGACATTATTCTAATTTACGCAATACACACGCCAAAGGTTGTTTATTTTCTTTGGCAAAATCCATAACTTGTGTAACCTTAGTTTGTGCTAAATCATAACTATAAGTGCCACAAATACCCTCGCCGTCTATATGAACTTGCATCATTAGTTCTGATGCTTGTTGTTTATCTTTGGCAAAAAATAACATTAGCACCTCTATTACAAAATCCATAGTTGTATAGTCATCGTTTAATAATAATACCTGAAATTTACTTGGTTTTTTTAATTTAGGTTTTACTTTTTCTGCTAATAATTGTGGCATTTTCTTAAAAAACTGATAACCTATAACGCAATGCTAGTAATGACAACATAAATAATATTAATACTGGTAAAAATACACTTAAAAATATATTATAACCAAAAGTTATTGCTATTTCTGATATTAATCTAACAATCAAATTAAATACTAGGCTAAAAACAATACCAATAAATATCCTTTTACCCAAGTTTAAATGTCTTAATGCACCAAACACAAATACCAAACCTAGAATAACCATAGCTATTAATAATACTGGCATCATAACCCTAGTGTATAAAACAAATTTATATTTTGCTTGGGCATTATTATTATTTACATATTGTAATAAATTATAACTATTTATATATTCTGGCTCTTTATTAGCAAAAATATAATTATTTTTAGGTAATAGATCTAATTTAGTATTAAAAATTTTATTAACTATTTTACTATTATCATACAATATAGTTTTAGTAGCATTTAAGACACTGAGTTTATTATTTTTATAATATACATTACTACTGCTAATAATAGATTGTAACTTATTGTCATTAACATTAATTAACTTGATATATTTCAAACTATCATCGCTATTAAACTGCATATAGAAAAATTTATTTTTATTATGCCCCCATAATTCATTGTTGTTATTATGATTATGTTTTAGTGCCTTAAATTTATATTCATTAGCAAAATTATATAGTTTAAATACAAATAATTCATTGAGTATTAAATATACAAAAATAAACAATGATCCAGCTTTTAATAATTGTAATACTAAATAATGTATACTTAAACCGCTAGCACGAATAGCCATTAATTCTTTGCTTTCGCTAAATTTACTTAAACCTAAAATAACCCCAACCAATACTACTAATGGCAAAAAGTCATACATAGCAATAGGTAAAGATAATATGACAAATATAAAGGCTTTATCAAAACTATAACTCTCTATTCCTACACTAGAAACCTCATCTAAAAAAGCAAATACTATATAAATTATAACTAATACTGCTAATACTATTAGTATATGTTTTATTGCGGTTATAATAATATATCTGTTTAAAATACTCATTTATATTCTATTATTTTTAACAAACAAATGGCTGATATACGAAAACATAAAATACTTGTTATAGATTTTGGCTCGCAATACACCCAAATAATAGCAAGGCGTATCCGCGAGCTTGGAATTTATTGTGCAATTCATCCGCATAATATTACTGAGAAAAAAATATTACAATTCAATGCCAAAGGTATAATTTTATCAGGTGGACCTGATAATGTGCATCAATATAATAACCCTAAGGCACCTGATGTAATTTTTGACCTAAATATTCCTATTCTAGGCATTTGTTATGGTATGCAAACTATGGCAGTGCAACTAGGGGGCTCTGCTGTATCTGCTAATAAACACGAATATGGATTTGCTAAGGTTCGCACTAGGGGGCACAGCGAGTTATTAAGAGACATTCAAGACGAAACAAACTCAAATGGACACGGCTTATTAAATGTATGGATGAGCCACGGAGTAGAAATTAGTAAACTGCCTGATGGTTTTAAACTAATAGCCTCAACTGATAATTGTGATATTGCTGGATTTGCAAATGCTAAAAAACATTATTACGGCTTACAATTTCACCCAGAAGTAACACACACCACACAGGGCGTGCATATTTTAGAGCGTTTTGTTATCGGTATTTGTAAATGTAGCAAAAATTGGACTAGTGATAATATAATTCAAGACTTAACAAATAAACTACAACAACAAATAGGTAAAAATAAAGTTTTACTAGCTATATCTGGGGGAGTTGATAGCTCAGTGCTAGCTGCACTACTGCATAAAATAATAGGTAAACAATTAGTATGTATATTTGTAGATAATGGCTTGTTACGCCTGAATGAAGGCGATGAGGTAATGCAAACTTTTAGCCAAAATATGGGTATAAAAGTAATTAGAGTAAACGCCCAACAAAATTTTTATAACGCCTTAGTTGGTGTTAATGAGCCCGAGCAAAAAAGAAAAATAATAGGCAAAATCTTTATTGAAATATTTAATAAGCAAGCCAAAAATTTAGGCAAAATTAAATTTTTAGCACAAGGTACAATTTATCCTGATGTTATAGAGTCCGCAGTAGATAGTAAAAAGTCTAGTGTAATTAAATCTCACCACAATGTTGGCGGTCTGCCTGATGATATGAAAATGCAATTAGTAGAGCCACTTAGAGAATTATTTAAAGATGAAGTTCGTAAACTAGGTGCTAAACTAAACCTAGCTAAGCATATGCTTGAACGCCATCCATTTCCAGGACCTGGCCTAGGCGTGAGAATACTAGGTGAGGTAAAAGAAGAATATATAAATATTCTTCAATTAGCAGATAATATTTTTATAAGCGAGTTAAAAAACTATAATCTTTATGAAAAAGTTAGTCAGGCATTTAGCGTATTTTTACCTGTTAAATCAGTAGGGGTAACTGGTGATAAACGCCGTTATGAATTTGTAATTGCCCTAAGAGCAGTAGAAACTATTGATTTTATGACTGCCGATTGGGCTCATTTAGCACATAATTTTTTATCTCTGGTGTCAAATAGAATAATAAATGAAATACCACAGGTATCAAGAGTAGTTTATGATATATCAGGCAAACCACCTGCTACTATAGAATGGGAATAGCAAAATCAAACGATGAGCTTTATATGCAAATTGCTACTATTGAGGCAAAAAAGGCTAGGCAGTTAAATGAGGTTCCAGTAGGTGCAATATTAGTTTTAAATAATAAAATAATAGCAAAAGCATACAATAAATCAATAATAAATAACGATGCTACAGCACATGCAGAAATAGAGTTAATAAGAAAAACAGGGGCAAAGTTAAAAAATTACCGCCTAATAAATAGCACTATTTATATAACACTAGAGCCTTGTGCTATGTGTTTTGGGGCAATAATTCACGCTCGAATTGCTAGACTTGTTTTTGGTGCTTATGATAAAAAAACTGGTGTCTGCACAAGTTGTGCTAATTTTAACGAACTAAATTTTTTAAACCATAAATTGCAAATAACAGGTGGCATCCTAGAACAAGAAAATTCTAAATTACTTAGTGATTTTTTTAAAAATAAAAGAAAAATTAGTAATTAGTCTAACCTGAATAATTATGATAACTTACGACAATGTCAAATTTTTATACTACTTTGTTGTGCTTTGTGGCTTTAATAAATAGGCTTTGCAAGCTACGCCTGGTATTATAAAATTGTATGAATTTTACTTTGTATAGATTGTAAGTCTTGTTTTAGTGTTGTCATAAATTCTTAGGGTTGTTCAAATAACAGGGGTATTGTAAAATAATACTAACAATGAAAAATAATCTAGTTTTTACTATTATTGCAGGGGTAAATGGCTCTGGTAAAACCACTTTTGCTATTGATTATCTTAAAACTGCCTTTGTAAACACAGACTTAATTGCAACAGGACTATCGCCAATTAATCCTGATATTAAACAATTTTTAGCAGCTAGATTAATGCTCAAAGAGATTGATTTTAATATCAAAAATAATACAAGTTTTGCAGTTGAAACCACACTTTCTAGTAAGCGTTATATAAAAGTTATCAAAAATCTAAAACAACAAGGATGGGTAGTGAGGTTAGTTTATTTATATTTGCCAAGCATTGATTTGTCAATAAAAAGAGTAGCAGAACGCGTTAAAAATGGCGGACATAATATTAAGTTACAAGATATAAAAAGAAGATATAGCAGAAGTATAAAAAATTTTATTAATGCCTATTTTTATATTATTGATGATATAAAATGTATTGATAATGCCCATAAAAATAGAACAACAATTTTCATCAAACATAAAAATAATATAATAATCTTTGATAAAAAAAAATATAACAAAATTTTGGAGTTTAAAAATGACTGATACAGAAATGTTAGCTGAAGCGATAAAAGAAAAGAATAAAATACTAAGATCAATGAATAAAAGTGTTAAAAAAGCCTTTGCACAAAAAAAAGCATCAGGACATTATGCTGTTGTCTGGGATGATAAACAAAAAAAAGTAGTAAAAATACCAGCAAGCGAGTTATAAATTTTTTTTAAAAAAACAAATTTAACATATCAAATAAAATTATCTGTAAATAATTAACTATTGGTAAAATTACCAACTTAAAAACCCCTAGAAAAATCAAGCCCAATACAATAAAAATCCCGTATGGCTCTATCTTATCAAAATAATAAGCCAAATATCTAGGCAATATTGAGCTTATCACTTTAGCACCATCTAATGGTGGTATTGGTAATAAATTTAACACTGCTAAAATAAGGTTGATAATTATGCCAAACTCTGCCATTTTTAGTAAAAATGCTGATTGTGCGTTTATTGCTACTATAATTAGTAATGCCCATAAAATTGCCATAATAAAATTAGCACCAGGACCAGCTATAGCAACCAATAACATATCCCTATTTGGCTTATTAAGATTATTAAAATTAACCGGCACAGGCTTTGCCCAACCAAAAATAAACCCAGAAGTAAAATATAATAAAATAGGCACTAAAATAGTGCCAATAATATCTATATGTTTTATTGGATTAACAGTTATTCTACCTAGCATTTTAGCAGTGCCATCGCCTAGTATATTTGCCACAAAACCGTGTGCTACTTCGTGTAGGGTAATGGCAAATAGCACTGGAATTATTAAAATAATTGCACTTTGCAATAAACTTACTATACTTTGTAAATCAAACATTTTTAATTTGATAAATATAAGAAAATCTAACTAATACAAGTCCGACTTTTGAATTACAAAAAATAGCAATTCTTACACAGCTAAAATCGAACTTGGTTTTAGCTACGATACTGGGTATTAATACGCACATAATCATAAGATAAATCAGTAGTCCAAACAGTTTCAGTAGTGTTATTATTACCTATTTTAATAGTAATTGTTAATTCTTTTTTTACCATTTCAGCACTGCCTTTTGCATCACTATAATTATCTGCTACCAAGCCGTTTTTAACTATTAGCAACTCATTGATAAAAATATCAACATTTTGCTGTGCTAAATTTTTAACATTAGCACGCCCCACTGCCATAAGTAATCGCCCTATATTTGCATCACTAGCAAAAAGTGCAGTTTTTACTAATGGTGAATGTGCTACTGTGTATGCAACTTCTAAACAATCTTCATTACTACTGCCACCTAAAACAGATATTTTTACAAGTTTTGTTGCACCCTCACCGTCTTTAACTATTTTTAGTGCTAATTCTTTGCAAGTTTCATTTAATGTGCGAATAAATTCATCTTCTATATCAATAATATCAATACCTGCTCTGCCCGTAGCACTTAAACTAAGTGCATCATTTGTTGAAGTATCGCCATCTATAGTAATACGATTAAATGATTTATTAACTGCTATTTGTAGGTAATTTTGTAACTTTTGTTTATCATTTATTATAGCATCTGTGGTAATAAAACCAAGCATAGTTGCCATATTAGGACAAAGCATGCCTGAGCCTTTTGCAATACCAGTTATATTTATTTTCTTGCCATTAAAATTTATAGTTTTTACTACAATTTTTTTACGAGTATCGGTAGTTAAAATAGCCTTAGCTACTTTTTCTATATCATAATTATTAGCATTAACCACTAAGGTTTTAATATTATCTTCAAAACATTTTATGGGTAATTGCTCGCCTATAACCCCTGTTGAAAATGGCAAAACTTGTTCTGGCAAAATATCTAATTCATCTGCTAATAACTTACAAATATAATAAGCATTAGTAATACCTTTATCGCCACTAGCAACGCCTGTGCCTGCATTTGCATTGCCGCTATTAATAATTAAAGCACGAATATTATTATTTATATGATTTTTTGCTATAACAACAGGTGCGGCACAAAAAATATTTTTTGTAAATACTGCAACCGTATTGGTGTGTTTAGGCAAAATAATTATTGCAAGATCTAATTTATTATTAGTCTTTATACCGCTAGCTATTGCAGAATACTTAATATCAACCATACTCTAATTAGTAATTAATTTCCTTTACTAATTCTGCTACTTTATCCCCCAAAGTGCCAAATTTAGTAACATTTAATTTGTTGTATTTAAAATTTAGCAAATTTGATGAACTAATATTTTGATTAGCTGGATATTGATTACTTAAATTGCTATATATTGTTTGTGCCTTAGCAGACGCTAGCCATTCTAGTAATATTTTTGCTTGTAAATAATTATTACTACCTCTAACAATTCCAGCACCACTAATATTTATATATGTACCTGTGGTGTTTTGATTAGGCATAAATGACTTAAAGCTAGGATTGCTCATAGTATTTCTAATATTAAAATAATTATCACTATCAACTATTGCCACGCCACAAGTATTATTTGCTATGGCATTAATAATATCAGTGTCATTTTCATATGGTTTATTAGTGCTATTTTTAATCATTGCTAGTATTGTCTTTTTTGCCTTATCAAGTCCAATATCTGCTATCATAGTTGCTAAAAACGCTCTATTTTTTGGACTTCTAAAATCACTTAAACATAATTTATTAGCCCATTTATCACTAGCTAAGTCTTGATAATTAACTAAATCATCCTTAGCTACGTTACTGGTATTGTAAACAATTAATTTAGCAAAAAATCCTAAACCAAACCAATAATTCTCATAATCAATTAAATAATTAGCAATGGTGCTATCTAAATATTTGTTACTTTTACTTGTTAATATTTGTTTTTTAGTGGCATTGTATAACCCAAATACATCTCTTATAAAAAATATATCAGCATTGTGTGTGATTAGTTCTAAATTATTATTGTAAAAATCACCACTAGCAATAAAATACTTAACATTAATGCCTTTTTCTTCTGTGAATACATTAAATAAAGTTTTTAAAATATAAGGATTAATATTGCTATAAACTACAACTTCTTTACTAAGATGGTTTTTATGCCAATTATAATAATTACTAGTTGCATTTAAAAACAAACTAAAAAATAACACTATAAAAAATAAAATATTCTTTTTCATTTACTATTTAACATTATTTAATTTTATTTAATTTTACATTATGAAACCGTTACACAATGGTAAAGAATAGATAAAAATCTGCCAAAACACGGATATTTTGGCTATTTTTGGTATTTTAGGGTGCTGTGTAACGGTTTTATTATTAGTAATAGCAATAAAGTAGATACTTTTTTGATAAAATAAGCACTTTTTTTATTTATTAAAATGCTTAATAGACACACATTTGCTATTATTTCTCACCCAGATGCGGGGAAGACTACAGTTAGTGAAAAATTATTGCTATTTAGTGGAGCAATAACTAGTGCAGGAACAATAAAAAGCAAAAAATCAGACTCTTATGCCATATCAGACTGGATGAAAATGGAGCAAGAAAGAGGTATTTCTATAACCTCATCTGTTATGCAGTTTGAATACGATAATAGTATTATAAACCTATTAGATACCCCAGGGCATGAGGACTTTTCTGAGGATACATATCGCACTCTAAGTGCTGTTGATTCTGCACTTATGGTAATTGATGTTGCCAAAGGTGTAGAAAATAGAACCATAAAACTTATGAATGTTTGCAGGTTAAGAAACACACCTATTATTACTTTTATCAATAAACTAGATAGAGAAGGACAAGAGCCTATTAAAATAATTGATGAAATAGAAAAGGTGCTAAATATTGAATGTGTGCCTATTACTTGGCCAATTGGTATGGGTAGCACATTTAAAGGAATAGTGCATTTATTAGAAAATAAAATATATTTATTTACGCCTGGGAGTAATAATATTATTAGCTCTGTTAATACTATTGATTTGTGCGAAAAATCACTAATAAAACAATTAGGTAAAGAATTAACAAAAGATATATTAGAAGAAGTAGAACTAATTCAAGGCACTACAACTGCTTTTGATATAGCATTATTTAATGGTGGCAAACAAACCCCCTTATTTTTTGGCTCTGCTATTAATAATTTTGGCATACAAAATTTACTAAATGGCTTTATTAAATACGCATCCAAACCGCTATTAAGACAGGCAGATAATAGAATAATTACCCCAGATGAGACAAAATTTAGTGGTTTTATTTTTAAAATTCAGGCTAATATGGACCCAAAACACCATGATAGATTAGCATTTATGCGTATTGTTAGCGGGAAATATACAAAAGGAATGAGGCTAACTCAGGTAAGAACAAAAAAAACTATTAAAGTAAATAATGCCATATCATTTATGTCACAACAAAGAAACATTAAAGATGAAGCGTATGCTGGCGATATTATTGGTATCCATAACCATGGTGGCATTCAAATAGGCGATACTTTCACAGAGGGAGAAATTATCAATTTTAAAGGTGTACCTAATTTTGCACCAGAGTTATTTAAACGAGTTAGACTACAAAATCCATTAAAAACTAAAGCACTACAAAAAGGGCTAAACCAACTATCAGAAGAAGGTGCTACGCAAATATTTAGACCATTAAATAACAATGAGCAAATATTAGGGGCTGTGGGTATTTTGCAATTTGATGTAGTCATTCATAGATTAAAATATGAATATAGCGTAGAATGTATTTTTGAACAAATAAATATATCAACAGCAAGATGGGTTGCAGGCAATGATAAAGATATAGAAGAAATAAAGACAAAATTTAGTAATAATCTAGCACTAGATAATTCTGGTGCTTTAGCGTATTTAGCACCTAGTATGGTAAACTTAAATTTGACTATTGAACGCCACCCTAATTTAGATTTCTTAGAAACTAGAGAGAATTTATAAAAAACAGTGTATCTAAAATTGTTATGGATGAATACAAAAAAATTATTAAAAATGGCTTATGGAATAATAACCAAGCATTAGTAGCTCTATTAGGCTTATGTCCGCTACTTGCGGTTAGTAATAGTGTTGTTAATGCCATAGGTTTAGGCTTGGCTACAACTTTTGTGCTAATGGCATCAAATTTAAGTGTATCACTACTTAGAAGGACTATTAGACAAGAGGTGCGAATTCCAATATTTGTGTTATTAATAGCATCGTTCGTTGTTATTATTGAATTATTAATGCAGTCTTATTTTTATGAATTATATTTAATTTTAGGTATTTTTGTGCCCTTAATTGTTACTAATTGTGCAATATTAGGCAGAGCGGAGGCATTTGCATTTAAAAATAATTGGTATAAATCGTTACTAGATGGTTTAGCTATGGGTATTGGTTTTAGTATTGCTTTGATATTATTAGGTGCTATAAGAGAGATAGTAGGTAATGGTAGTTTATTTGCTGATGCACAGTTATTATTTGGTGAATTTGGTAATAATTTAACAATTAATATTGCTAATTATCAAGGTAATTTATTAGCTATATTACCACCAGGGGCATTTATTAGTTTGGGTTTAATCATTGCTAGTAAAAATTATTATCAACAATTACAATTAACAAAACAACCTAGTAACGAAGTAGTAATTAGTAGTGCATAAATTATAACAAAATGCTAAATTTAGTTACTATAAGTGATTATCTAAAAAGTGATAATACCGATATAACTCATATATTAGAGTTCGTGCTTAATAAAACAAAAACTCAACTATGGCTAGAGCCAAACTATAAACTCAAAAATGTTGAAAAACAAAAATTAGATAAACTAATTAGAACAAGAAACAACGGCACGCCCTTAGCTTATATAACCAAAAATATATTTTTTTATAATCTAAATTTTAAAATAAATAAAAATGTGCTTATTCCTAGATGCGATACAGAATTATTAATAGACATAGCACTTAATATTAAATTTAATAATAACAAACCAAAGATATTAGAACTAGCAACAGGTAGCGGGGTAATTGCTATTACTTTATCTAATAAGAAGCCCAACTGGCAAATAACTGCTAGTGATATATCAAAAGTGGCACTAGATGTTGCTATAAATAATAAAAAATTAAGTAGTAATTATCATAATATCAATTTTATTATAAGTGATTGGTTTAACAAAATAAATAATACCAAAAAATATGCTATGATTATTGCTAATCCTCCTTATATAGCAGAAAATGACCAACATTTACAACAGTTAGAACAAGAGCCTAAACAAGCACTAATGGCAAAAGATAATGGTATGGCTAATTTAAAACATATTATTAAAAACGCCCCTAAACATTTAACTAAACACGGTTATTTATTATTAGAACACGGATATAATCAAAGACAAGAGGTATTAAAATTACTAAATAGTAATTATAGTAATATTAAAACATTTGATGATTTATCAGGTAACCCCCGTGCTGTATTAGCAAATATAAAAAACTAATATTATTTTGATATTTTATCTAGGTTGAATATCTTCTAGGTTGAACATATAAATATGGCTTTAAATATAATCCAGTGTAGGATTTTTTATTTGATACTATATTTTCTGGAGTGCCACTACATATAATCTCCCCACCACTATCACCGCCCTCAGGTCCTAAGTCAATAATCCAATCTGCTGTTTTAATCACATCTAAATTATGCTCAATAATAACAATAGTATTGCCTCTATCTCTTAGTGTTTGAATTACATTTAGTAATTGCTTAATATCGTGAAAATGTAGTCCTGTTGTGGGCTCATCTAAAATATATAGAGTGTGTCCAGTATCAATTTTAGATAATTCCTTAGCCAGTTTAATTCTTTGGGCTTCACCGCCTGATAAAGTAACAGCATTTTGCCCTAATAATATATAAGATAAGCCAACATCCATTATAGTTTGAAGTTTTTGCTTAATTTTTGGCATAGGTTTAAAAAACGCTAGTGCTTCATCAATAGACATAGCTAAAATATCAGCAATATTTTTACCTTTGTATAAAATTTCTAATGTTTCTCTATTATATCTACTACCTTGACAAATATCACATTTAACATATATATCAGCTAGAAAATGCATCTCTACCTTGATTAAACCATCGCCTTTACACGCTTCACATCGCCCACCTTTGACATTAAAACTAAACCTACCTGACTTATAACCTCTAGTTCTACTTTCTAAGGTTTTAGCAAATAAATCCCGGATTAGGCTAAATACCCCTGTATAAGTAGCAGGATTAGATCTAGGCGTTCTGCCAATTGGACTTTGGTCTATATTAACTACCTTGTCAAAAAACTCCATACCACTAAAACTTTTGTGTTCTGATACTAAAATTTGAGCATTATTTAAATATTTAGCAACTAAAGGGTATAAAGTATTATTAATCAAAGTTGATTTTCCAGAACCAGATACACCAGTAATACAGGTAAGCACTCCAATAGGAAGTTCTAAATTAATATTTTTTAAATTATTAGCAGATGCGCCAAATATTCTAAAATATTCAATAAATTTTTTGCGTTTTTTTGGAGTTTTAATCTGCAAACGACCACTAAGATAATCTCCTGTTAAGGATTTGGTATTTTTTTTAATATCATAAGGACTACCAGTCGCTACAACCTCACCACCATATTGTCCAGCAAAAGGACCTATATCTAGGATAAAATCAGCACTATTAATGGCCTCAGTATCGTGCTCTACTACAATTACTGTATTACCTAAATCTCTAAGATAAGTTAAGGTATTTAACAATTTCCTATTATCTCTTTGGTGCAAACCAATAGATGGCTCATCTAGGATATATAAGACCCCCATAAGTCCAGCACCTATTTGACTAGCTAGACGAATTCTTTGCGACTCACCCCCTGATAGAGTTCTAACTCTTCTATCTAGGCTCAAATACTCCAAGCCTACATTTAATAAAAATTTTAATCTTTGAGTTATTTCACTAACAATTCTTTGGGCTATTTCTGCTGATATGCCATCGAGGGATAAATTATCAAAAAATTCTACCAATTTAAAAATAGATTTGCGAGTTAGGCTTGGTAGATTAGCATCTGCTAAAAAAACATTTCTAGCTACTATATTTAATCTATCGCCACTACAACTATCACATTCTCTGCTAGTAATATAACGAGATAATTGCTCACGGACAAAATTAGACGAACTATCTTGATAACGGCGTTTTGTATGCTCAATTACACCTAGAAAAGGTTTTTTAGTTTTTACAACACCGTGCATAGTATCACGAATGCAACTTATTTTATCATTACCACTACCGTAAAGTATTATTTGCTGATATTTTTTAGCTAGCTTATTAAACGGGGTATTGATATTAAATTTATAGTATTTGGCAACGCAAACTAACATTTGATAAAAATATCCATTTGCACAACCCCAACCATAAATAGCTCCATCAGCTAAACTAATACTAGGATTTGCTACTATTTTATCCTCATCAAAAACATCTCTAACCCCTAAGCCATCACATTTATTACAAGCACCAATAGGGCTATTAAAAGAAAATAATCTAGGCTCTAATTCCTCTAAACTATAACCACATTTTATACATGCAAACTTAGCAGAAAAGACTTGTTCAATGCCATTATCACTATCCATAGTAGCAATCTTTACTACGCTATTACCTAATTCTAGTGCTGTTGCTAATGATTCTGATAATCTAGTATCAATAGCTGATTTTATTTTTAATCTATCAACAACTATTTCAATAGTATGGTATTTTTTAGCATCAATTTCTCCCAAATTATCCAAATAAAAAACCTTGCCATCAACTCTTACTCTTAAAAATCCTTGTGCTTGTAATTCTAATAGGGTTTTTTTATACTCGCCTTTACGATTTTGCACTATAGGTGCTAAAATCATAATTTTTTCCCCATCTGGGCGTTTTAAGATAGAGTCCACCATTTGACTAATAGTTTGTGATTCTAGCTCTAAATTATGTGTTGGACATTTAGGCTTACCTACTCTGGCAAATAATAGCCGTAAATAATCGTATATCTCAGTAATAGTGCCAACTGTTGAACGAGGATTGTGTGAGGTAGTTTTTTGCTCTATAGATATAGCAGGAGATAGACCTTCTATTAACTCAACATCAGGCTTCTCCATTAAAGATAAAAATTGCCGAGCATAAGAAGATAAGGATTCTACATAACGCCTTTGTCCTTCTGCATAAATAGTATCAAAAGCAAGTGATGATTTACCAGAGCCTGATAAGCCTGTAATTACCACTAATTTATTTCTAGGTATATCAACGCTAATATTTTTTAAATTATGGGTTTTAGCACCCTTAATACTAATTTTATCTATCACTAAAAAAAAATTATTCTAAAAAGGCAGTATTTTAATCTAAAAACACCTAATATATAGAATAACCTTTTCCCCACAAGTCCGATTTGTGGGTTTTTACATAACTAACTCTAAGTTGCAAATATTTATACATTAAAACTAATTTAATTGTAAAATTACCTCAAAGGGTTGAGGTTTGCAAAAAATTTAGAATATTGCTAAGTTTAGGTAGTTGGGTAAATGCTACTATTTACATAGTTACTTATTAACAAGTCCGACTTTTGAATTGTAAAAACAGTAATTCTTTACAGAGTTAAAGTAGAACTTGTATGGATGAGGGTTATAGCAAAAAAAATATTATGATAGAAGAAATTTATAAAGATAGTTTAGCAAGAATGGAAAAAACTAAAAATTCTCTAAAATCAACTCTAGCAAACATTAGAGCTGGTAGAGCTCATCCTAGTTTATTAGAGCAAATACAAGTAGAATATTACGGCTCTATGACAGCACTTAACAATGTGGCTAATATTGTCGTAGAAGATGCTCGATGCTTAAAAGTAATGCCTTGGGAGAAAAATATGGTGGTTGTTATTGAAAAGGCAATTATGACATCAGAGTTAGGACTTAATCCAAATACTGACGGGCAAGTTATTCGCATACCTCTGCCACCTCTTACAGAAGATAGAAGAAACGAGTTGGTTAAATTGATAAAAGATGAGGGTGAAAAAGCTAAAATAGCTATTCGTAATATTAGAAGAGATTCCAACAGTGATTTTAAGGACTTATTAAAAGACAAACAAATATCCCAAGATAAAGCAAGAGTTGCTGAGGACAAAATTCAAAAAATTACCGATGGTAATATAAAAGATATTGGGACTATAATAGTAGAAAAAGAACTGCAATTACAAGAGATATGAAGCAGAATTGTTGATAAAAACTACCAAAACATCTGCGGCGTAAAATACACTTTCTAACTTATAGTATTGTAAGTTATATTTGTAATATAATTCTTTATAATACTAAAAATACTCCCATTATAGCAACACAGGTAAGTCGAGCTACTGAATGACTATCAGCATATAGTTCTTCGCAATTTTTATAAACTTTTTCACCTATATCTTCAAGTGGTGCTGTAGCAGTCCCTACTGGTTTATCTGCAAAATCATCTTTCTTAATAATTGTCTTTTTAGCTTTAACTTCGTAAACTGCATCATCAGTAACCTTTTTATTAACTATTGGCTTTTCTATCTCTACAACTTTGGTTTCAATAACTTTTATTTTTTGCTCTATCTTTATAGTATCTAATAATTGTTGTGTAGTAATATTTTCTGTAGTCTTAGTTTGTGCTTTATTTTTTGCAGTATTAGTATGGATTTTTATGCCCTTTTCTTGATTAGATAATGGTGATACATTTTTGTAAGAATCTTCTACTATAATATCTAACACTTCAACAGGACCTAAATCTCTATCATCACCGCCTGCATTAATATAATTAAATACAAAAATTAGTAATATAAATAATAGATTAGTTCTTTTCATAAATAGTCTCCTAAGAAAATATTTTGTAAGTTAAAAATTTTGTAGTCCTAAATTATCATAGTAACTTAATTTAATTATACAGTGATATTTATTATACTTGGTTTAAAATATTAAAAAATAATTAAAATATTAAATAAAGCTAAAATATAACTTGGTAATTGTAGAATGTCTTATAAAAATGAGAAAATTAAAAAATTAAATAATGTTAGCCCAACTACAAGCAATTACTAAACTAAATAATTACCAATCTTTACTAACAAAAACTAAAACTGCTTTTGAGGTTAAAAATGCTAATATCAAAATTTGGCAAAGTGTTATTGATTATGTTAAAAATATTGATAAATGTAAACTATACTATGATAAACCTTATATAAGTGTTAATAATACCCTTAATAGTAAAGAATTTAGAAAATATTTACAAAAATTAATGCCTTGGCGTAAAGGACCATTTAATATAGGTGGTGTGCTAATTGATAGTGAATGGCGTAGTGATATGAAATGGGGGCGACTAAAAAACCATATATCGCCACTTGATGACAAATTAGTGTTAGATGTTGGCTGTGGTAATGGTTATTTTAGCTATCTTTTTGCACTTAATAATGCTAGATTAGTTTTGGGCTTAGAGCCATATTTATTGTTTAATTATCAATTTTACACCTTATATAATTTAATAACCCCTGTGCCAAATATTAGCGTTTTACCCCTTAGAGTAGAACAAATTGACAATAAGACTTTATTTGATAGTATTTTTTCTATGGGAGTTTTATACCATCAAAAATCTCCTATTGAGCACTTATTAAAACTAAGAAGTTTATTATCTAAAAATGGTGAGTTAATTTTGGAAACTTTAATTGTTGATGGTGTATTAGGATATAGTTTAATGCCAGATAATCGCTATGCACAAATGCCTAATGTATGGTTTTTACCCAGTTTAGATACCCTAATTAATTATTTAAAAAGATGTGGCTTTAGTAATATTAGAATTATTGACAGTAATAAAACTAGCATATTAGAACAAAGAGTTACCAACTGGCTAGGCTATAATGCAAAATCTTTGGCTGATTTTTTAGACACTAATAATCCAAAATATACCATTGAGGGTTATCCATCGCCTTGTAGAGTTATTTGTATTTGTAATAAATAAAATAATACATAGTTTTAAATGCTAAGATAATTTTATTATAGTTGTTCAGGTTAGACTAAATAGTTATAATACTAAATTATATTGTAAAATTAAAATTGAAGATTAACAAAAAATAATATGTCAGAAGAATTAACTATATTAACAACTAAAATTGAGCAAATAATAACTAAATATAAATTATTAGAGCAAGAAATTTATAAACTAAAAACCCAAAATGAAACTTTAACATTAGAAAATGAACAATTTAAAAGCCAATGCACTAAACAGATAGAAAAAATAGAAACATCTAAGGCCATTGTTAGTAATTTAATTAATAAAATAAACCAATACACTAATGCATAAATCAATTACTATCTTAAAACATAAATTAGAAATAAACTGTAAAGAAAAAGATGAATTACATATAGATGATGCAATTATTTTATTACAAGATAAAATTAATGAAATAACAAATAAAAATAAAACCAATAATCGCGAAAAAGTAATAATAATGTCTGCTTTGACTCTGCTGGTTAGCTTAACGCAGGATAATTACGCAAAAAGTAATAAAGGTGAGCAAATTATAGAGCAATACCAAAAACAAATAACAAATTTAAGCGATAAATTAGATGCTGTTTTATAATTACACCGTTAATCAATAAAGTGTTTTCAATCCAACAATCATTTAATAAAGCTGCAAAAAGCTATGATAGCGTTGCTGTGCTACAAAAAGAAATTGCAACAAGGCTAATGGCAAAATTACGCATAATTAACGCTGATGCAAAAATAATTTTAGACTTAGGTGCTGGAACTGGAATATCTAGCAAAATATTACAAGATAACCTTCCAAACAGTAATATTATAGCCCTAGATATTGCCAAAGAAACTCTAATAATAAACCGCAATAATATTAATGGCATTAAGCAAATATGTGCCGATGCTTATAAAATACCATTTAAAGATAATAGTATTGATATTATATTTTCTAATTTAATGTTGCAATGGTGCTTTAACCTAGATAAATTATTCCAAGAATTACAAAGGGTGCTAAGTGCAAATGGTTTGTTTATATTTTCTACTTTTGGACCTGATACTTTATCCGAGTTAAAATATAGTTGGCAACAAATAGATAATAGTAATCATGTAAACCAATTTAACGATATGCACACCATAGGAGATATGTTATTAACTAACAAATTTTTATCGCCAGTTATGGAGATGGAATATATTACTCTAACCTATAAGAAAGTTAAGCATTTAATGCTAGATTTAAAACAATTAGGTGCTAATAATATCCATAATCCTAATAAAAATTTAACGGGTAAGAATAAATTCCAAAAAATGTTACAAGAATACGAAAAATTCCGCATAAATGATAAAATACCAGCAACTTATGAGGTTATTTATGGACATGCTTGGAATAAAGCAAATCAAAACCATAAAAATATTAGCGTAGATAATATTTAATAAGGAGTCTCTGAACAACCCTAAGAATTTATGACAACACTAAAACAAAACTTACAATCTATACAAAGTAAAATTCTGCAATTTTATAATACAAGGCGTGGTTTGCAAAGCCTATTTATTAAAACCACAAAGCACAACAAAGTAGTATAAAATTTTGCTAAGTCCCATAGGGTTAGTTAGAGGCTCCATAACATAATTAACATTTTTTATAAATTACTGTTAAATTTATGGGATAATTAGCCCCTTTGTATTTTTTAAAAGAATAAATAGTGCTTATTTTTAGTGCTATGTTAAGGGTGTTGTGCAGTTTATAGCGGTGCAAATATTATTATTTTAACGGCTTTGGATTGTAGCGACAGCCTTTGTTTATACTATAATACATACAACTAATGCAGACTGCTGTTTGTAAGTAATTTAGGATGCCTTATACTGTATTTATAAGGTTTGAGTTATTTAGTTGTAGAAGTTTAATCCAAATAAAAGGAAAATAATGGCTAAAATAAAAATGAAGACTATGTTTGAATCTGGGGTTCACTTTGGGCATAAATCTCGCTTCTGGCATCCAAAAATGGAGCCTTATATATACGGTGCTCGTAATGGTATCCATATTATCAACTTAGAAAAAACTCTACCTATGTTTAATAACGCATTAAACTTTATTTCTAGTTCTATTGCTGATAATAAAAATATATTGTTTGTAGGCACAAAACGCTCTGCTACAAACATTATCAAAGAAGAGGCTATTCGTTGTGGTATGCCTTATGTTAGTCATCGCTGGTTAGGTGGTATGATGACTAACTACAAAACTATTAAAGAATCTATTAAACGCTTAAAAGACTTAGAGTATTTAGCTGAAGAGGGATTTAATCATGTTAGCAAAAAAGAAGGTTTAATGATGCAAAGAACAATGAATAAACTCGAAAAAAATCTAGGCGGTATAAAAGACTTAAATTCTACCCCAGATATATTATTTATTGTTGATATAGGACATGAAAAGATTGCAGTGCAAGAAGCACAAAAATTAAATATTCCTATTGTTGCAGTAGTTGATAGCAACTATAATCCAGAAAATATTGATTATATAATTCCCGGTAATGATGATTCTATTGGTGCTATTAGTTTTTATGTTCGTGAAGTAACTAATACTATATTAGAAGCCAAGGCTACTATGTTAGCAAACCAAGCTCCAAGTGATACACCAGAGGTGAAAAAAACTATTACTAGAAAAAAAGTGGCTACTCAACCTAAAGATACTAACATAAAGACAGATAAAATAAATAAAACTAAAACAAGCATTGCTAGCAATAAGGTAACCACAAGCACCACTAACAAGAAAGCAGTTGCAGATAATACTAATTAACTTAGTTATTTTTACATTTTAACGGTATAAAACTACAAACAAGGACATATTATGGTAATTAGTGCATCTCTGGTTAAAGAACTAAGAGATAGAACAAGCTCTGGAATGATGGACTGCAAAAGAGCATTAGTAGAAACAGAGGGTAATTTAGAAAAGGCAATAGACATAATGCGTGCCTCAGGTGCTGCTAAGGCCGCTAAAAAAGCAACAAGAGTAGCAAAAGAAGGTTTAGTTAGTATTGCATTATCAACTAATAAAAAAAATGCTATTATTATTGAAGTAAACTCAGAGACTGACTTTGTTACTAAAAGCAATGACTTTATTGATTTTTGTCAAAAAATATTATACTTAGCACTAAATAACAATACTAATACCTTAGAAGAATTATTAAATTGCCAATTAGATGGTGTTAGTGTTGATTCTATTAGAGAGGCATTAATTGTAAAAATTGGCGAAAATATTACCATTAGAAGGCTTGCCAGATTAAGCACAGTAGATGGTTCAATAGGGATATACAAACACGGTAGTAGAATTGCAACTATGGTTAAATTAGATGTGTTAAACCAAAACCTAGCTAAGGATATATCTATGCACATAGCAGCTAGCAACCCTGAGTGTATTGATGAGTCAAGCATGCCAAATGAAATATTAGCTAGAGAAAAAGAAATTTTTATTAAGCAAGCAAAAGAAAGTGGTAAACCAGAAAATATTATTGAAAAAATAGTTAGCGGTAAAATGAAAAAATTTATAAATGATACAACTCTATATGGACAAAATTTTGTTAAAGATCCAGATATTAGCATAGCAAAATTATTAGAAAATAATAATGCCAAGGTTCTATCATTTACGCGTTATGAAGTTGGCGAGGGTATAGAAAAAGTTGCAACCGACTTTCGCGAAGAAGTTATGGCACAAGTCAGAGGATAACTACTCTTATAACTTAAAAGCAAGGTTTTGGCTATGTGAAAATTGCCTTGTTTTTTTTAACAATATCTTATAAAACTTCGATTTGTAATTCCTACTTCAAGTTTAATCAAAACTCTTTATGAAAACTACAAGCAAAAGAATAATTACCGCAGTGGTATTAATGTCGCTTTTTGTGTTAGTTTTTTATTTACCAACAAATATTTATTTTCAGCTGTTATCGTTGGCTATTTTTTTATTTGCAGGCTATGAATGGGTAAAATTATCGCAGCTTAACAAACCTTATCAATATATTAGTTTTGCTATTTTATTGTTATCAACTGCAAGTATATCTTTATATGCTGTGTTTGCTATTAGTATTTGGTATATATTTGCTATTATTATTATTTCTTTAATTTTTTGGTTATTTAATTTAGTTTTTATTATAGCTTACCCTAGACTTTTACCTTTTTGGTATGGAACTTGGTGGTTAAAAAGTGTTAATGGCGTGCTATTTCTAGTGCCAATGTTGGTATTTATTATAGTTATACATAATAGCAGCCCGCTACTAAAAGACTTATTGATGCTATTTTTTGTTATTATTTGGTCAGCAGATATTGGTGCGTATTTTATAGGTAAGTATTTTGGGAGTCATAAACTAATTCCAAATATAAGTCCTAATAAAACCATAGAAGGTTTAGTAGGTGGTATATTATTAGCTTTATTGACAATGTTTTGTTGGACTCTAACTAATAACCAAGTTGATTTTAATACAAGTCATTTATTTCTTATTACTATATTGGTTTTATTTTCTGTTATTGGTGATTTGTATGAAAGTTTATTTAAAAGAGCTGTAAATGTCAAAGATAGTGGCAATATATTACCCGGACATGGTGGTATTTTGGATAGAATAGATAGTATTGCCTCTTCTATGGCTATTTTTACAATTATAATCTTAGCCGATAAATTATGAAGAATATCGCTATTCTTGGTGCAACTGGCTCTATTGGCACTAGTGCATTAGCTGTTATTGACTTACATCCTAAAAAGTTTGCTATTTTTGCTATAAGTGCACACACAAATTGGCAAAAAATGCACGCACTTTGTAAAAAATACCAACCAAAGTTTGCCATTATGGTAGATGATATAGCAGGCAAAGCATTAAATAATGCTCTTGGACCAAGTCCAACTAAAATTTTAATTGGTAAAGATGCTTTGTGTGATGTTGTTGCACAGCAAGAGTTAGATATAGTTATAGCAGCAATTGTTGGTAGTGCGGGAATGCACTCAACACTCGCTGCAATAAAAGCAAATAAACGCATTCTATTAGCAAATAAAGAGTCCTTAGTATTGTCTGGTGATTTACTAATGCAAGCCTTAGCAGGCTCTGATGCAGAACTGTTGCCTGTTGATAGTGAGCATTCTGCTATTTATCAGTGCCTGCAATCTGGTAGAAGTGGGTTAGAAAAAATCCAATTAACAGCCTCAGGAGGTCCT
The DNA here is from genome assembly GCA_965222825.1 of Gammaproteobacteria bacterium. Classification (GTDB taxonomy): domain Bacteria; phylum Pseudomonadota; class Gammaproteobacteria; order PS1; family Pseudothioglobaceae. The sequence goes on from OZ244964.1 coordinate 826,809, forward strand.
TTTTTAAACACCCCTTATAGTGAGTTAGCAAATATTACCCCAGAAGATGCTTGCAAACATCCAAACTGGGATATGGGCAAAAAAATATCAATAGACTCAGCAACTATGATGAATAAAGGCTTAGAGCTTATTGAGGCATTTTATTTATTCGCAGTAGCAAAAGACAATATTGATGTTATTATTCATCCACAAAGTATTATTCATTCATTAGTTTTTTATAAAGATGGTTCAACACTTGCACAATTAGGTGTTCCTGATATGCGTTGTGCTATATCATACGCTTTATCATACCCAAAAAGGATAAATTCTGGCGTTGCTAGTTTAAATTTAGCAGAGATTACAAACTTAGAATTTTATCCAGTGGACTTAAAAAAGTTTAGCTGCTTAAAATTAAGTATAGATGCCTTAAAACAAGGCGGTAGTGCAATAGCAACACTAAATGGCGCTAATGAGATAGCAGTTGAGGCATTTTTAGCAAAAAAAATAAAATTTTTAGACATTGCAACGGTAATAGAGGAAACATTAAACATCCAAAAATCATATCCAACAGACAATATAGAGGCAATAATAGCTAACGATACTACTACTAGAGAAATAGCAACTAATATTATAAAAAGTCTATGAAAGACAACGCAAGAAATATTTACTATAAATATATAATAGTATTGTTGTTATTTGTAATATGTAGCCCAAGTTATGGGGCTTATAAGTTTGTTGTTAAAAAAAATGATTCTTTAAGCAAATATTTTAGCCAACTAAATATTCCACAAAATATATTATGGACAATATTAAATAAAGATAATAATGCTAAAACACTAAATAACCTACAACTTGGACGCAAAATTATTATCAAAACCAGTTATGATAATAAATACCTACAAATAATATATAAAATATCAAAAAATACTGCCTTAACATACACCTATAAAAATTCTAAGGTAGTCAATAATGTTATTACTAGTTATCCAACTAAAGCATTAAAAATAAAAACTATAATTATTAAAAAATCATTATTCTATGACGGTAGAAAAGCTGGTATTAGCAAAGAGGCATTAGAAATAATTTATCATAAATTAAGAAATTTAATTGATTTTTACTATGACATAAAAAAGGGCGATAAATTTATCATAGTTTATAAAAAATATTCTACTAATAACAAACCAGAGACAATATATTATCTAGGTAAAAATAAAACTATTAAAATATATTTATACAAAAATAAATACTATTACAGCAATAGCTATAAACTTAATACCCTATTTATCAAGCCAGTAAACAATACTAAAATTAGCTCAGAGTTTAGCAAAAAAAGATACCACCCAATATTAAAAAAATATCGTAGTCACAAAGGCATTGATTATGTAGCAAAAATAGGCACTCCAGTATATGCAAGTAAAGACGGAGTAATAAAATTTATAAAAAATATATCTAGTTATGGCAATGTTATCTACATAAACCACGACAAAAAATACACCACAGTATACGCCCACCTATCAAAATTTGCTAAAAATATTAGCAAAGGTAAAAAAGTCCAACAGGGTGATTTGATTGGCTTTGTGGGTAAAACAGGCTGGGCAACAGGTCCGCATCTACATTTTGAAACTAGAATTTATAATGAAGCACAAAATCCAAAAAACTTGATTGGTAAAAGCATTAGAGATATAAATTATAATGATTATTTAAGTTTTAAAGCAAAAGTATTGGCAATAGATTTGTTTGCTAAAAAAACTATAAGACCGTAATTAACTACAAGGTATTATTGTGCGTAACAAAAAAATAAAAACATCAAAATACCAAAAAACCAGTAATTATACCAATAGAAAAACAACACACATAGCAGACTACTTTCCAAGTAGTTTATTACTTATGTTACTATTACTGGTTGCTATGGTATTCGCTCCAGCAGGTAATGGACTACTAAGCGGGCACCACGAGTTGTTAAAATCTTATACTGCTGGGGTTTTAATTCCCTTGATGATGCTGTGGTGGTTATATCAACAAAAAGCACAAAAACATATTAATCACACTGTGCATTTTACTAAATACTGGATGTTTGCTTTATGGCTTTTTGGCACAGTATCTATATTTTGGTCAGTAAATACTGACTTTACAATCAATAAATGGTTATTATGGACAACAATGGCGTTGTTATTTATATTAAGTTTACGCATTAATTATCAGAGCTTAGTTAAACTTGCGTGGGGCTTATTTATTATTGCTTGTATTTTAAGTGCAATTGGTATTGCACAATACTTTGAGATAATTAATTTTATAGGACAAGCAGTTACCCCAGGTGCTACATTTTCCAATAAAAATTTCGCTAGCCAAGTAATTGTGTTAATGGCACCAATAGGATTCTATCTATTATTTAAAACCAAAAGCCTATATAAAACCTATCTAATATTATTTGGTATTACAATAATAATACTATTTATTTTTTATACCCAAACACGGGCAGCTTGGTTAGCAGTTAGTGTTGAAATAACGCTAATATTATTATATTTATGGCTAGTCCGTAAACATATTTATACCAAACTACTTTGGCATAGAAAAAAATACTTACCAGTTATAGCAAGTCTTATTTTTTTATTGATTATGGTTAATATAACCAAGGATGGTTGGCAACCATTTTGGCAAGTTATCGCTGATAAAATTGCCATTACAACACAACAGGGAGGTGATTCAGGCAGGTTTAATATTTGGGCAATAGCTCTACAAATGTGGCAGGATAACCCAATTATTGGCACAGGATTAGGCACATTTTTTGATAACATGGCAAACGGTGGTTATGACAGCTATAATACCAAGGGAACACAAAGAGCACATAATGATTTGGTGGAGCTTAGCACTGAGTTAGGCTTGCTTGGAATTCTGTTATTTAGCGGTGCTGTCATTAGTCTATTTATGAGTTTTGTTAGTATAATTAAAACTACAAATCAACAATGGCAAGTAGAGCAAATATTTTACACAATGCTAATGATAGCATTAGCAGGCAGTTTTGTTAACTTATTATTTAGTTCTCCTTATCAACATATTTATCCAAACATACTATTTGTAATTTATAGTGCTCTGTTAATATCAGCCCAAACACACTACCATATAAAAAATAAAATTATAAAACTAACCAATAAAAAATGGTTAATGACTGTTGCTATGGGACTTGTATTAACATTTTTAGTTATGATAATAGCAACACATCAATCAACTGTGAATACTTATTATAGATCAAGCAATTATATTATTAAAGTTGCTAATAATAATGTAGCCGAGGTTAGTCTAAAACCATTAATAAATACCCCTAGCTTTTCTACTAGTCGTCGTTCATTTTTAGAGGGTTTGTTTGCTAGTGGAAAATATCAGGCTAGTATTTATATGGCAAAAGATATTTTAAGATATTGGCCAAAAAATCACACAGCACTATTTAGAATATCTCTTGCATATATAGAGATGAATAACTACGACAAGGCTAATATTTATTTAGAAAAATTAAAGGCTATTTCACCAGCAGGTGATTATCGTGGACACACCAACCAAATGATTATTTTATTAAGACAAGATAAAAAAAAGTTGTTAAAGCAACAATTTAACAAATTAGTAAACAAAGATGAACAACTGCTTGCTATGCGGGAAGAAACATACCGTATTTTATTTTTACTTGGGATAAACTTAGACCTACCAGAACAACAAGTAATATATTATTATAAGCAATACAATAAACACAACCCCAGTAATATTGAGTTAGAATTTAATTTAGCAAAGTATTATTTAGCAAAAAATCAACTAGATAAAGCCATTCCAGCTATTAAAAACTCTATAAAAATACAACCCAATATTTTAAAATTTAAAGAAATATTGCAACAATATCAAAATAATACTAAAAGTCTCAATTAGATGAAAACATTACAAATCCTACACATCAGATTTATGGGATTAGGTTTATACTTTTAAAAGTCGCCCTCAGCACCGCTATCCATAATACTATATATGGTATCTTGGACTGCTAAGGCTTTTTTGTGCAATTCAGCAGGCAATGGCTTACCACCATAAATCATTAAATCCATATCTAGTGTATATAGCCAGCGTTTTCCCTGTTTGTCTTCTATCAATGCAATACGACAAGGAAGGTAAGCACTGAAAGCATCAGAATAATCTATCATCTCCATTGCTGTTCTTGGCGAGCAGTATTGAAATATTTTTAAATATCTTTGTTTATAATTAGGGTCTCCAGCCTCTTTTAGTTGAATTTCAACTTGCTCAGATAATGGTAAAATACCTACTTCTCTAATACTTCGCTCAGTGGCAATACTCGACATCGCTTCTTCTACATCTTCAGTTGATATATCATCAGCAATAGGAATTCTACGAATACTAGCCATAGCAATATCGCCTGTTTGTAGTAATTTTTTTGTCATATCAAGGTAAGTAGGTATGGCTCTTTCGTGTAAACTAGGAGCACTAATCAAATCTACTAGTAAACCATAATTAACCTGTAAATTAATTAATAATACCATCACAGATAAGCCAATTAATAGCAACAACCATTTAATAATTTTTATCACAAGTAACATAAAACCTCCATTTTGGACTTACACAACAATCTTATTTATTTGCACAGAATTATATCATAACTACTCCAACGCGTAAGAATTATTAATTAAAATAGTGTGGTTTATATTTTTAATTAACTAAAATTTATATTATGATAAAAAGCATAGCATTTGTAATGGATAGCATTTTTAATATCAATATTGACAAAGATTCATCTTTTGCAATGATGCTATCTGCACAAAAAAGAGCTTATAAAATATTCTGCCTTGATATTGATAATATAACTATGAAAAATAAAGATGTTATGGCTGTCGTTTTAGAGATTAATGTTTTTGATAGTAGTAATTTTGTTAATATTATTAGTAAAAAACTCATAAACCTAAATACTATTAGCATAATAATAATGCGTAAAGATCCGCCATTTAATATGAATTATATTTATGCTACTTATCTATTAGAATTCGTGGCAAAACAAGGGGTATTAGTATTAAATAAACCACAGGCATTAAGGGATTTTAATGAAAAGTTTGCTATTATGCACTTTCCTAATTGTATTACTGATACTATAATATCAATTGATATAAATATTATTACAGAATTTATTAATAAACAAAAAACTGCAATAATAAAACCCCTAGATGCTATGGGCGGTGTTGGAATTTATAAAGTATCAATAAACGATAATTATCAAAAAATTATCAAAAAAATTAGCAATAATTTTAAAACTCCTATTATGGTGCAAAAATACTTAGATGACATACAATATGGCGATAAACGCATTTTAATGATTAACGGAAAGCCAATCCCATATGCCTTAGCTAGAATACCAAAAAAAGGTAGTTTTAAAGGTAATTTATCAGCTGGTGCTACAGGTATAGGGCAAGAATTAAGCACAAGAGATAAATACTTATGCACTCAAATAGCACCAACTCTGGTAGCTAATGGCTTAGATTTTGTTGGCTTAGATGTAATTGGCGATTATATTAGCGAAATAAATATTACCAGTCCAACTGGCATTAGAGAATTAGATAGCCAATACAATATTGATATTGCTGGTATTTTTTTAGATTATATTGAGACTATTGTGTAATAGTTTACTACTTTTTTCTAGCATAATAACTACTAGGATAGAAAAAATATTAATCTTAGTGTAAACACATAAAGTATATATCTTATATTTAATAAAATATATCAATACTAAATATGTAAACTAAAATACTAAATACTAAATACTAAATACTAAATACTAAATAGTGAATACTAAATACTAAATACTAAATAGTGAATACTAAATACTAAATACTAAATACTAAATAGTGAATAGTGAATTGAATTGTAGTATTGTTTGATTATTTAGTGAAATTGTATATTTTTTTATTAAAATTAAAGGAGTAATTTATGAATAGCGATAATTTTTTACAAGACTTATCTGATGCTAATAATAGACATGATTTTCTTTTAAGTCCTAAGGGATTTATTGAAAAACGCTATAATAGAACATATGATAGTGATGTTATTATTAATGCTAAGGAGAATACCAAAGATATTTTTTATTTTGTTATACCTCAAAATCCAGTTAGTTTATCAGCAAGTGAGGTAAATGATGTTATGGCTGGTGTTAAAACATCTACAGCAGGTAGTGTATCTACTGTAGGCTCGTTTGGAACATTTGGCACAGCAACAACTAGTCTTTCTACAGCAGCATCAATAGCCTCACTTGGCTCAGTAGGGTCTGCAAGGACCTAATGGTTGATTTATTTTACACAAGGAGAATAATATGATTGAATTAAATAAAATGACACAAGACTTACTTGATAAGTCCTTTCGTCAAAGTGTATGCGATGATCCTAAGTCTTATGCACAAAAAATTGGCTATAAAGTAAGTGATGATACTAATGTGGTAGTAGTTAAAAATACCAAGGATATTTTTTATATCACTATTGCTAATACTAAAATAGTTAATAAGGAAGACTTAGAGTCTTTAAGTGCTGCTAGAGTAGGCACTAGCACGGCAGGAACTGCTGGCACTATTGGCACACTTGGCACAGCACTAGGCTCTAGTATATCCACAGTAGGCTCTGCTGGCACTATTGGTAGCACTGGAACTGTTAAATAACGGAGATTAATTATGAATACAAATATAAAAAATATTGCTACTTTAAAATCCTTAGCAATTGATAAAGAACTAAGAAAAAGTTTGCGTAATGATGTGCGTAAATTCTCACATGATCTAGGCTATGATATTCCTGATAACCTAGATGTTGTTGTAGTAAATAATACTAAGGATAAGTTTTATTTTGTTATACCTGATAAAAGTATTAGTTATGAGGATGTAAAAAGTATTACAGCAGCTGAAGTTGGTGTTGGCACAACAGGAACAGTTGGCACTGGAGGCAGTATATCCACTTTAGGCTCTGCTGGTGGCACTGTTGGCACACTAGGAACTATTGGCTCGGTTGGCACAGCAGGAACAGCAGGAGCATAATAACTGACACAAAGTATGGCTTTTTTTTATATTGCCATATTTTGTGTGTTTTTACCTATTTTATACGGTTTATTGTTCTACCGCTATCTAGTGTTTTTCTTACCTCTTCTGATGCCTCTAATAAGGTATTAAACTTACCTAGATGATACAAAATTAAACTACTAGCATATAATAGTCCATCATAATAAGCACCTTTTTTACCTGCTAAGGAGTCTGTTGCTAAGTCTATGGTGTATTTAGCAATATCTTTTTTGTTATTAGTAATATTAAAATTATCGGGGATAGCAATAGCTCTGATATTTTGTTTTATACCTATGGATTTTGGGTCTATATCTAGTCTTTGTCTTTCGCTATCATAATCATAAGAAATCATAAGCCCAACTTGTCTTAATGATGGCACTACTCCACCCTCTACACCGCGAATTAATAAACTAGTATCTACGCCTGATATTTTGGCTAATTGTGCGTAAATAGGTGGATAAGGTTTGTGAACATAACCCAAAATAGAATGAGTTTTTTTACCTCTAATTGGTGCTATAAGAGTTTCCACAGTATTTATAACTGTTCTTTTAACAACATTATTTCTTAATGGCACTAAATTATATAAGCCTTGACAATATTTATTTTGATCAATATATGCCCAAGCAATATTATTATCTTCAAGCAATTTTTTAGCCCCACTAGTGTTAATATCCACATTTAATCCTAATTGCTGATAAATATTTCTATGGGTTATGCCAAATTTTGGTGATACACTATCCAAGCCGTGAATTACACACGCTAAGCCAAGCTCTGCTAATAATGGCGGTAAAAAAGAAGATATTGGAATATTTCTATTGTAGCCACTATATGGATCGCCTAAGTCAATTACATTATCTATGTTAGTTTTTTGAATATCAGACTCTGCTAATATAGCAGATAAAATACCAATATTCTCCTCCATAGTTTCGCGTTTCATTCGTAGTGCTATTAGAAAAATAGCTGACCTTATGTCATTAACATCACCGCGAATTATAGCTTGCATCGCCAATTTTGCCTCTTCTAATGCTATATCTTTACTTAGTTCTGGTCCTGTTGCAATTCTAGTTATTATTGATTTTAATAATTCTTCTGCTGTCATAGCTTAATAAATAATTTATTATTTAATATTTTTACTGGATAAGTTTGCAGTTTATCCACATTTGCTTCATCACTAATGCCGTTAATTAAACTAAAACTAAATCCGTGCAATGAGCATTTAATATTATTATTTTTTAGGCATCCTAGGGTTAGTTTAACACCCTCATGTGGACAACTATTTTTTGCACAAAATAATTTCCCTGCCACATTAGCAATAAATAATTCTTTGCCTTGATATTTAAAATCAAGCATTGTTTCTTGTTTAGGTATTTTGAGTAATAATTCAGTCCACATTATAAAAAATCTTGTTAGAAAAAAGACCAAATACTATTACTTTCTAATTTATTTTGACATTGCTTTATTTGTTTTTCGTATTTAGTAGAGGTTTTAGCGACTGATTTAGCTACATCTATTAGCCAAGGTTTATTTTTATAAGATCTTTTTTTAAAACCGCCATCACCTTCGTGGTATGCTAGATATTGATAATAAGCATCATCTTTTGCTATGCCCAAGCGTTTAGAGTGCCACACAACATACCAAGATATAAAATTAACAACATCAGTAAAATCATCTCTGGATACACCACTTATATTGTTTTTTTCTTGATACCACTGCCAAGTTTCATTTTTTACTTGTCCAAAACCATAGGCACTAGATGACCTCAACCAAGGAATGGTGCCAAATATTTTACCCCTAGGTGGCTTTGCATTACTAGCAAAATGAGACTCTTGATGTATAAATGCTAATACTAATGATTTTGGCACACCCCATTTTTTCTCGCTGTTGCGAACTGCTTTATACCAACTTACATTTTCATCTAATACATCGCAAATATTATTAACTTCAATAGCAGGATGTGATGCACAATTAGATAAAAATAGCACTAACAATAAACTTAGAATTTTTAACATATTTTTTGTAATTTATAACTTGCTTTTTCTAAAAAATCAACCCCAGCTACTAAAAATTTATCTTCATTTACTAAGTCATCGTAGCATTCTAATTGATGGTATGTAAAATAATCACCAAACAAAGCACCTACCTCATCAAATGATACCGCAAATGGCGGACCATCTAATTTCTTTTGTGGATAATTTAAAGTCAATAATAATATTGTTAGTGTCATAGGACTTATATTTACTAGGTGTTTAACATATTTTATTCGCATATCATAAGGCAGAGCAACTAATGCTGCCCTATCATATACTAAATTAATATCTTTTAGCATATTTTTGCTTAATTTAAAATAATCTCCCACAAAAATAGTAATATTATTAGCACTATAAACTATAAAATCATCTTGTATACTCTTATGGAATTTTATATTATTTTTACTAAAAAAATCTACTATTGCTAACTCACTTAACTCCACTGCAATTATCTTAAAACCATTGTCAAGCAAATACAACATATCTAGGCTTTTGCCGCACAATGGCACAAAAACTACGCTATTATTTTCTCGAACACTAGGTAGCCATTTTATCAAACGCTTATTGGTTGTATTCTTATGCCAAGCTATATTATTATCTTGCCAGCGGCTTAGCCAATGTATTTGATTTGTTGTCATATTCATAATATAACTTTATAACCTAGACTTATCGATAAAAACATAATTATACTAAAAACTGTATAACATATATTGTATGCTAAAAAACTTATAGTTAATAATAAAAAAATAAAGCTGTTGCACGGTGGCAAAGAATAGATAAAATCTGCTCACTATGTGCGTAGCACTGCTTTGCTTTTTACATTTAAAAACTGGAATATTTTGATATAAACCTTGCCTATACCATTATAAAATTTTGGGTTGCCGTGCAATAGTCTTAAAAACTATATTCTTGAATTTAGCAGATTTTTGGCTACTTTTAAAGCATCTTTGCCAATTTTAACACCATCTAGTATGCGGGCTATTTCTAATACTCTATTTTGCCCAGTAATAGCAGTAATTGTGCTATTGGTATTATTATTTATTTGTTTTTTCTGCACCAATAAATGATTATCACCTTGTGATGCTACTTGTGCTAGATGTGTTATACATAGTATTTGGTATTTTTTTGCTAATTTATTAAGCATTAGTCCAACAATTTGGGCTACGCCACCACTAATACCTAAGTCTATTTCGTCAAAAAATAGTGTAGGGGTAATATTTTTATTGTTTGTTGCCACAGATATTGCTAAATTTATCCTAGATAACTCACCTCCTGATGCTACTTGTGCTAGTTTTTTGTAATCACTGCCAATATTAAGTAGCACCAAAAATGATACTATATCATTGCCATTTTTTCTAATACCAGTTAGTGAGTTATCAATATGTATTTTAAAACTAGCATTAGCCATACCTAGTTTTTGAATATTTTTGCTAATTTCTTGTGCTAGTTTATTAGCTGATTTTTCTCTATTTGTGCTAATAGTTGTGCTATATTTTTTATAATTTATGGTTAATTCTTTATTTTCACTACTAAGTTTTTCTATATCTTTATCGGCACTAGATAATTGAATTATTTGCTTATCTATATGATTTCTAATATTTATTAACTCTGGTATTTGGCAGTTATGCTTTCTAGCTAGAGAGTTTAATTTTGTTATATCCTGTTCTAACTTGCTATTTTCTTGCTCATTTATAGCTATTTTTTCTAAATAATTAGTAGTGTCATAACTTGCTTCTTGTAATTGTATTTGAGCACTACTTATTAACTCTAGTATTGGTTGTAGTTTTTTATCTATTGTTATTAGTTTTTCTAATGCGGTAGTAATATTAATAATTTTATTATAAATATCATTATCTAACTCATTATGAACTGTTGCTACTGTTATTAATAAGTTTTGTAAATTAGCTGATATTTTATAATTTTGTTCTATATTTTCTATATCTAAATCGTCTAAATTAGCTTCATTTAATTCTAATAATTGATAATTAAGTAGTTCTAATTTTTGCAAATTTTCTGCTTGTTTTTGTTTAAATTTTAGTATTTGTTGTTGGTTTTTATTGTATTTTTCTACTATATTATTTAGTTTTTTTAGTAAACTATCATTTTTTATATAATCGTCTAATATTTGACATTGTAATTCTACTTTGATAATATTTTGCTGGTCATTTTGTCCGTAAATATCTATTAATAAATTAGTAATAAGTCTTAATACCGACAATGGCACAGTGATATTGTTTATCATAGCTTTTGATTTGCCATCAGATGTGATAATTCTTCTTATAATACAATTATCTTCATCTAATAGTTCATAATCAATTAGATGTTTTTGGACATTTTTAACTCCTTTAATATCAAACAATGCCAAAACCTCAGCCCTATCACAGCCTGTCCTTATTAAACTTTTATGTGCTTTATTAGCTATTATTAAATTCAGTGCTGATAATATTAACGACTTACCAGCACCAGTATCGCCTGTTATTACTGTCATACCCTTGCAAAAATCTATACTAATATCATAAATAGTAGCAATATTTTTAATAGATAATTGTGTTAGCATTACTTATAGTTTTTAAACTGCACAATAACTATTTCACACCCCATTGTAACTTGGTGCGGATAATATTAAAATAATCGTAGCCAACAGGGTGTATAAGATGGGCAAAATTATTGTGCTGGAAGATTATTAATTGTTGATTATCACTTATAGTTAGGCTGGTTTGAGCATCAAAACTAACCACCGCATTAGTATTTGTTTCACAAAGTTCAACACGAATTTCGCTAAATTCATTTATAAGTATTGGTCTATTGCTTAGGGTATGCGGACAAATAGGCACTAATGATAGTGTTTTTACCTCTGGATGAATTATAGGTCCGCCACTTGATAGTGCATAAGCAGTTGAGCCTGTTGCAGTATTAATAATAAGTCCATCAGCTCTTTGGCTATTAACAAACTTATTATTAATATAGGTTTCAAATTCTATTATTTTTTCATCTTGTTTTCTGTGCATAACTACATCATTAAAAGCTAAATTATTTGAGATAATAGCATCATTTTCCATAACATTACACGATAATAACGCTCGCTTTTCCTCTACATAATTACCTGATAATATTGCATCAATATCATCGAACATATTAGTTAAATTAACATCCGCTAAAAACCCTAATCTACCTAAATTTACCCCTAAAACAGGGATATTAGCATCAACAAAATTACGCACTACTGATATAATTGTGCCATCACCACCTGCTACTATTATTAAATCAGCATTTTCTTTTATATCATCGTATTCTACAATGGCAACACCTAACTCTATAAGCCATGATGATAATTGACTAACAGCTTTTTCGCTGGTATAATCGTTTGGTTTTGCTATAATGCCTACAGTGCTAAACATAGTAATTTAATAAAATAATTAACATAGATAATATACCAAAAAAATACTAAATAAAAGGTAAAAATGCAAAAAATAAATAATAGTAAAACGATAGCTAGTAAAAAACAAACTAAAAATAAGACAACAAACAAGAAAGTTAGTAAAAAAAATGCCGAGCAATTACAAGAATTAAAAACACAATTATTAGATGCCCAAAAATCTGCTAAAGAAAATTGGAATCAGTTATTACGAGTTAAGGCAGAAGCAGAAAATGTAAAAAGAAGAAGTACCAAAGATATAGAAAACGCTCATAAATACGCAATAGAAAATTTTGCCAAAGAATTATTAACAATAATAGATAGTATGACTATAGGGCTAGATAGTGCTAAAAAAGATAATGCAAATTTAACAGCTGTTGTTGAAGGTATGGAGATAATTATTAAATCATTTAATAACACCCTAAATAAGTTTGGTATTAAAAAAATAGACCCAAAAAACGAAACCTTTAACCCACAATACCACGAGGCTATAACTATGATTGAGTCTAAGAATGTTGATAGTCAAATGATAATAGAAGTAATGCAGGCAGGTTTTATGATAAATGATAGATTACTAAGACCTGCTAGGGTAGTTATAGCAAAGTAATACTAAACATTGGTTGTGGGAAGGATTTTAACGCAGTAGTCTTGTATCTTGCTTGATACTATATACATTGCAGATATTTTAATTGGCATAACTGTTGCGGTTTTGTTTATGATTATTGGTTTTTATATTGATGGGAGGGAGGTAGAATAATGAGCGGTTTATCTTTGGTATTTCTGGCGTTAGGTTTTTATGTTATGTGTATAAAATCATGAATAAAGCTGAATAAAAAGGAAACTAAACTCAATAGAAAGGGCTGTATTTGTAAATTGCTTTTATATTTTTCAAGAATATGCAGCTAGAAATATCACAAGAAAAAATGCTGATAACATGTTAAAAAAATATCCAGATAAATATGAGTCTGGATGTGCCATCTGTTGCGGTAATGCGAAACTAATATTTGAATCTAAAGCAGAATGTAGAGCATTAAAAATTATTTCAGAATCAAAATATTTAGAGAGTAATGTTATTTCCAATAGTAAAAAAATAATGGATAAACAATGCTAAAATCACCTAACAAATCATGGCTACGCCAGCCGATAAATTCAAGCGTTAAGAGTAGCAATAATAAATAATAATTTGGGTTAGAGCAAAATTAAATACTATTTTCATTAAAAACACTTTTTATTTTTTATGCTTTGGTTTTTTGTCAGTTATAATTATTTTATGGTGTTTGTTGCTTGTTTTATATGTTTTCTGTATTCTATCCTAGCTTGACTTAGTCTTGTTTTCTGTTTTCTTGTTTAATTTTAATCCCAATATTTAGTTTTAATTGCCTCTCCTAAGTCAGCATCAATTAATTGTTTACGCACTTCTAATAATTGTGCTATTAGTTGAGATTCTGTTTTTTTATAAGTATTTTCATCAGGCACTCTATTTACTACTATACCCAATAATTCAGTAATAGCATTACCTATTGAATTTTGGCTAATAGTAACAATAAGTTTATTATTATCATTACGATATATTAGCTGTTTAAAGGCTGGTTGCCAGCGAATAAAGTTGGCGTATTTAGCATTTTTTAAACATTTAGCACGCACTTTTTTTGCAGCACCTAAAAATTGATTATTAAATAATAAAATTTTGTCTATTTGTTTTGGATAATAACTATTTTTTGGCACTCCAGCATCTTTACTTGAAACATTATTAAAAAATGTGCGATAAAAATCAATAAAGCCCTTTAAGATTTTATCATACTCGTCCCAAAATTCTATATCTTTAAGAGCCTTACTACCAGTTGATACCTCCCAACTAGGTAGTCCCTGAGGGTATCCTGTTAGCGAAAATTCAGACTCATTTGTTGTTATTGGCTTTAAAATTTTTAAATCTAGGGCTTGTAAAAATTGTTTGTAAACCGCAGACATATGGGATTGAAATAAACTATGCTGCCCGCCATCAGTTAGGTTTGGGTTGTCTGTTTTTGTTATTTTAGCACTTAGTAATTGCTCTATATCAAAAACAATAAAATGATTGTGCAACATTCTTATACTAGGCACACCAGCTGAGGTAAGTGGCCAAGTAGCATCTAAACTAGCCTCTCCTGCTAATACTAAATGTTTTTGTGGATTTGGATATTTTGCTAACATATAATCAATTAGAATTTGATTCATACGATTCCAAGTTCTTTTAACCTTGTTACTAAGTTGGGTTCTTCTAACTGGTCTTCCTAACGGGTTGAGAATGATATTAGCAGTGTTATACATAATAGAGCAGTCAAATATATTACTATGCCCTAGTGCTTTTCTGTATAACAATAAATTATCACTATTAGTTAATAAACCATTATTATTAACTAAGTCATTAAGATTTTCTGTGCTATTAAAAAACTCATTGGGTTTCATTCCTTCTGGAATATCCAGAGGTATAGGTCTAAATGGAATGCTTAACTCTCTTGGTGCTATCATAAAATAACTACTATTTAAAAAGGTGGTTTCATACTACTTGTTGGGTCTTTTAAAGCGCCTGATTGTAATTTTTGCATCATAGCTTTCATTTTTCCACCACGCATTTTTTTCATCATTTTTTGCATTTTTTCAAATTGTTTTATAGTTTGATTAACTTGTTGCACACTGGTTCCAGAGCCGTTTGCTATGCGTTTTTTTCTACTGCCTTTTATAAGATATATATATTTTCTCTCTTTTTTAGTCATAGAATTAATTATTGCTATCATATAAACAGATTGTTTATCGTCCATTACTTTTTTTCTTAAATGCTCTGGTATTTGACTACCCATAGGAAGTTTGTCTATTAAATTACTTACGCCTCCCATATTCTGCATTTGTGCTAATTGGTCACGCATATCAGCTAAATTAAAAGCACCTTTTTTAATCTTTTTAATGGCTTTATCAGCTTTTTTCTTATCTACTTTACGCCCTATTTCTTCTATTAGTGATAGCATATCGCCCATACCTAATAGTCTAGACACTATTCTATCTGGATAAAATGGCTCTAAGGCGTCTAATTTTTCTCCCATACCAATAAATTTAATAGGCTTGCCAACTATGTGTTTGACAGATAATGCTACCCCGCCTCTAGCATCACTATCGGTTTTAGTTAGGATAACACCTGTTAAATTTAGGGTTTTTGCAAATACCTTAGCACTATTAACTGCGTCTTGCCCGCTCATACTATCTACTACAAACAGTGTTTCAATAGGTTTGGTATTTTGTTGTAGTGTGCTAAGTTCTTGCATCATTTCATCGTCTATGTGCAATCTACCAGCAGTATCAACTATTAGCACATCATAGAATTTATTTTGTGCTATTTTTTTTGCCTTATTCACTATACTAATTGGGTTTGTATCGCCATCATTTGCAAAGCCAACCTCTAATTGCTCGCTTAAAATTTGTAATTGGGTAATAGCAGCAGGACGATAAACATCAGTGCTTACTAATAAGATTTTTTTATTCTTGCGATGCTTTAGATAGTTTGCTAATTTGGCAACAGTAGTAGTTTTACCAGCACCTTGTAAACCAGCAACCATTATAATAGCAGGACTTTGAGTGCGTAAATTTAGCTCTTCATCACCACTTTTTAAAATTGCTATTAACTCTTGTTCAACTAATTTAATAAACGATTGTGTTGGAGTTAAGCCATCACCTATTGTTAAACCTATAGCCTTTTTTTCAATATTAGCAATAAATATTCGCACTACCTCTAAGGCAACATCAGCCTCTAATAATGCCCTACGAACCTCTCTTATAGAGTCTTTTATATTCTTTTGTGATAGTTTATGTTTGCCTTGTAGGATTTTTAGACTTTTAGATAATCTTTCTGATAAATTTTCAAGCATTTTTTTAATATTTAATAAAAAATAGTATTATGCCTAATTTTATTAAAAATATGTAATATATATAATATAATAAACGAATGATATTTTTAGTAGCAATACTTTATTTGTTAGCAGGAATACTTAGTTTTATAAATTACAATAAAACTTATAGTAATTTAATTATTTTATCGGTAATTCTGTTGCATTCTTGGACTATTTTGCCAGCAATTTTACTCGCAGATGGTATTTTATTTGGCATTGCGAATAGTATATCTACCTCATCATTATTAATTGCAATACTACTATTTATTAATGGCTATGTTTATAGAATATATGTGCTAGATTCTATAATTTATCCGTTAATAGCAATATTTATTTTAATATCATTAGTATTTATAAACGACAAAATAAGCACTATTTCTTATCAATTAGCGTTACATATTATATTATCAATCAGTGCTTATGCTATTTTTACAATCTGCGTAGCCCAGTCAATTATTGTTTCATATCAAGATAAATGCTTACACAATAAAAAGTCAAATAATTTTACCATTGGGCTGCCACCTTTACAAAAAATGGAAGAATTATTATATAGTTATTTATTTATCGGCACTATTGTCCTAAGTCTTGCTTTGATTAGTGGTTTGATATTTTTAGATGATATATTTGCCCAACATTTAGTGCATAAAACTACTTTTGCGATTATTTCTTGGGTAATTTTTACTACAATTACCATAATGCATAAAATATTTGGTCTAAGGGGGAGAAAACTAATAATAGCACTACAATCTGGTTTTGCGTTATTGGTGCTATCCTATTTTGGCACAAAATTTATTTTAGAAGAAATATTACAAAAAATCTAGGATATAAATTGCAAGAATATTATCAAAAAAATAATAACAAACAACTTACTTTTATGGATTTTTGTGCTGGTATTGGTGGCGGAAAACTAGCACTTGATAATTTAGGTATGCGGTGTGTTGGCTTTTCTGAAATTGATAAAAACGCAGAAAATACCTATCGTTTATTATTTGGTAAAAAAGAGAAAAATTTTGGTGATTTAACAAAAATAAATAGCGATAAATTACCTGATTTTGATATTATGGTGGCTGGTTTTCCTTGTCAGGCGTTTTCTATTTTGGGTAAAAGAAAGGGTATTAATGACAATGTGCAGCAAAAAGGGCAAATTATTTTTTATTTAATAGAATTTTTAATAGCAAAGGATGTTAAATTTTTTATTTTTGAAAATGTAAAGGGCTTAATTAGTAACAATAATGGCTTAACTTTAAATATTATTTTAGATAGTTTAAATGAAGCAGGATATGTTGTTAAATGGAGGTTATTAAATAGCATAGATTATGGTGTTGTCCAAATGCGAGAGCGTATTTATTTTGTTGGCGTTAAAAAAGAATTATTGGGCAGTAATGATTTTGATTTTACATTCCCTAGTAAAAACCCTAAACAATCTAATATTACTGATTTTTTAGTTGATGATAGTGAACTAAACTTTGATGAAAAACAACAATCTTATAATACTTTTCAACGATACTTAAATAATAAATACAATAAAAATAAATTTAGTATTCAAAAATTATTAAATGAAGAATATTTAGTTATAGATACTAGACAATCTGATTTAAGACTATATCGTAATAAGGTGCCTACGCTACGCTTAGGACGACACGGTATTTTGTATGTTAAAAATGCTAAATTTAGAAAATTATCTGGTTATGAATCTTTATTATTACAAGGGTTTGACAAAGAGTTGGCACAAAGGGCTAAAAATAATATTTTAGACGCCCAATTATTAAAACAAGCAGGTAATGCAATGACAGTAAATACAGTCCAAGCAATTGCTAATAAAATGTTAGAATTTATCAATAATTTAGATATAAAAAGTATGAATAAAAAACAAAGATTAGGTTCAAAAACGGCAAAAGATGGCTTTAAAAATGAACAGTTCGTAGTAGAATGTTTTAATAATTGGGAAAATAATCTTTATGCTAAAAAATGGTTAAAAGTAATGGATTATAATTTAGAAGATATAGAGTATGTTGAAGCACACAAAATTAAAGGCTCGTATAAAACTGATGTGCAAGTAAAAATTAGGATTTTAATTAAATTAAAAAACTTGGTAGATATACAAAATATACAAGTTAAATTAGTGTCAAATTCACCAGGATTCAACCAAATTGATAAAAGATGGGTAGAAACTTATCAAGAATTATGGAATATACCCAAAAATGTGGTGGAAATATTAAAGCACTTTACTGGAGAATTAGAGCCTTATATTGATAGCCCAAGAGATAACCGTAGGATGTATATAAATGAATTATCAAATAAAGACCAACAAGCATTATTTAGTTTTTTAAATGATAATAAAACCTTAATTGTGAATGATATATTAAAAGGTAGAGGTAAATTTTCTGCAGAATGGATGTTGGTAATTATTATAGAAAAAGAGAGTGAACAAATTATTAATTGGACACTAAAACCAATTAATATTGTGCTTAATTATTTTGGTAATGGCAATATAAAAATATCACCTAAGGGCAGTATAAATATTGGCAAAATCACTATGCAAAGAAAAGGTGGAGATGGTGGCAGACCTAGTGCTAATATGTTGCAATTCAAAATAGACCCAAGTAAGTTAATACAAGCCTAATTTTTGCATAATAAGCACGGTTTATATCCCTGATGCTATATTTTGGATAACTTTTTTTAATTTATTATTGCTATTTATGATGTTCATAGTGAGACCACGAAGGTTTTTTAATACTGGTAAGTTTTGATATTTATTTAAGTAATACAAAGTATTTATTGATTTTGCCATTAATTCGTTTTTATCTTGTCTTGCTCTTTGGTATGCAAGTAGGTTTTTATAATTAGCAAAATCATTATTTGCATTTAATAAAATATCGCTTAGTTTTTTAACATCCATAAAACCTAGATTAAGTCCTTGCCCCGCTAAGGGGTGGATGCTATGTGCACAATCACCTACTAAGGCAAAATTAGGCAAAACATATTCAAATGCCATATTAGATATTAAAGGATATGAGTCTCTAGGACTTATAAGTTTTAAGTTGCCAAAGTAATAATTAGTTAGTTTTGATAATCGCTTAGCAAAAGTATCGTCTGATAATGATAATAACTCTGTTGCTATATTATTATCACAAGAATAAACAAGAGAGCAATTATAATCATCTATTGGTAATAGTGCAATAATGCCTGTGGTATCAAACCATTGATAAATAGTATTTTCTAAATTAACCTGGCTATTAATAGTAGCAATTATTGCTTGCTGTTGATAATTTATAGTATTTGTTTGAATGTGTGCTAATTTTCTAAGTTTTGAATTAGCACCATCCGCTACTATTAGTAAATTACAGTTAATACTATTTATATTTTTATCTATACTATCTATACTTATACAATAACCATTATTTTGATACTCAATACCCATAACTCTGGCTTGAATATATGTTATTGGACTTTTATTAAGTTTATCTCTTAGGGCTGATATTATATTTTTGTTGGCTATTATATATCCTAAATCATCGTTATTACTATGTAGGATATTGTTAAATTCTAATTGTGATAACGCTTGGTTATCCCATACTTTAGTTTTAGTAAATTGATATTTTTTATCAATGTTATGCCATATATTAGCATCTGTTAATAATTGCTGTGATTTTTTGTTAATAGCACTAACTCTGCTATCTGGGATATTATCTATACTAATATTTTGTGCATTTGGATCAATAATAGCAATATTAGTATTATTTTTTTTACTAAGTAGTATAGCAAGTAGCCCACCTACCATACCTGAGCCTACAATTACAATATCGTAATGCTTAAA
The DNA here is from genome assembly GCA_965222825.1 of Gammaproteobacteria bacterium. Taxonomy (GTDB): domain Bacteria; phylum Pseudomonadota; class Gammaproteobacteria; order PS1; family Pseudothioglobaceae. The sequence goes on from OZ244964.1 coordinate 847,039, forward strand.
CACCAGAAATAGTCATATTTTCAATTAACATTGAGCCAGTTTTTATACCTAATCTATTATCTACATCATTGCTTATAGCAATAATATTATTAAGCATATCTTTTAGGTTGCTAGCTATAGTAATACCCATTACTGGGTATTGCACCTCGCCATTTTCCACCCAAAACCCGTTAGCACCTCTAGAATAATTACCAGTGGTAATATTAACCCCTTGCCCCATCATATCAGTAATAATTAGCCCTTTATCCATAGTTTTTATTAGTTCATTTAGGCTAATATTATTATAATTATTTATATAGCAATTACTAATACCCCCAGCGTTAGCTGTAGTTTTTAATCCTAATTGATTAGCAGAATACTGCCCTAAAATATAACTTTTAACTATGCCGTCTTTAACAAAGTATTGTTGGCTTTTTTTTACCCCATCACCATCAAAATATTGCGAGCCTAATAAACCTTTTTGTATTGGTTTTTCAATAATATTTAGCCAATTTGGGGCTATCTTTTGCTCTACGGAGTTTAGTAAAAATGAGGTTTTTTTGTATTGGTTGCTACCACTTAATGCACCAATAACATTAGCAAATATGCTAGCCGCTGTTTGGGGGTGGAAAATAATATTTGCTATTTGCGATTTAATCTTTTTAGCACCTAGTTTTTTTAGGGCTTTATCAGCAGCACTGCTGCCAATATTTTCTACATTACCTAAGTCATTAAAACTAATGCCGTATTGATAATCATACGCACTTTGCATATCATTTTTACTCCCAGCTATAACACTTGCAGATATAGAGTGTCTGCTAATTTTTCTATCAACTATCAAACCATTAGAATTGGCATAATAACTATGGCTTTGTATGCTAGATATATCAACACCATCAGAATTATTTACTCCCTTATTATCAAGTGCTGATTTTTCAGCTAATTTTGCACTAGCAATAATAGTTTTTATAGCAGGCATTTCTGGGTTATATAGTTCTAAGTTAATATTATCCCAAGCCAATAATTCTTTAGGTGCTAAGCCAGAGTAAACATCATCTTCGGTCCAATTAGCTATAGTTTTTGCACCTTGAATAATATTATCAATACTAATAGTGCTAAAATCACCACTACTAGCATAGCCAGTTTTATAGCCGTTATATACGGTAATAGCAATATTATTATCTAAATAATTTTGTAATTTCTCGACACTACCCAAACGAATAGAACTAGATATACCCTTAGCACTGGATAATCCTATTTCATAAGTTTTAATATTGTGTTTGGCTAGTAAACTAATAACTTGCTGTAGTTTTAAATTTAATTTCTCCATATCTGCTAATTTTACACATAGAGTTCTTTACATAATGGTAAAAAAATAGGTAAAAATTTGCTAAATATTAAATTCAATAAAAAAGCACTACTACTAACGAAAACGCACAGAGAATGTAAAAGAACTTAGACAAGCCAGTAGAATCCAGCAAAATATCAGTTTTTTTGTATCAATCAAACACTTATTTTTGATAAAGATTCTTTAGCTTGAGACATAATAAACTCTGTTCCAACACCTTTATCTGTTAGAATTTCATTAATAAAAGAATCTTTGCCACCTTTTATTATATGGGCTTTTTTTACCCCTAAACTAACAGGCTCAATACAAGATAGAACTTTAGGTAACATTCCACCACTTATAGTTTTATTAGCAATTAATTTATCTACTAAGTTTAAGTCTATACTTGGGATTAAGTTATTTTTTTTATCAATAACTCCTTCTACATCAGTCATTAGTATTAGTTTTTCTGCTTTTAATTTCGTGGCTAAAATAGAGGCAATATTATCAGCATTAACATTCAGCCCAAGTCCACCTTTCTCATCTGCTACAACCGCTGGCACTATAGGTATAACATTATCAGATAAATTATTTATCAAATCTAAGTTAACTTTTTTAGGTAAGCCAACCAAGCCATATTTTTGATAGTTTTTTGTTTTGCCAACAATTAAAGATGATTTTTTATCAAGAATAATAGCCTTGCAGCCCATATTTTCTATTTCAAGTTTTATTTCCTCACTGATTTTAGAAAATACATCAATAGCAATATTAAAAATCTCTTTTGTAGTAACTCTTAGCCCATTAATTTTGTTACTTATAATGCCATTTTCCTTCATAGCAATATCCATACTTTTTGAGCCACCGTGAACTAAAATTGTTTTTATGCCCATTTTATTTAAAAAAACTACATCATCAATTAAATAAGGTAGTAATTCCATATCATTATTTAAAATAGAGCCGCCAATTTTTAATACAAAAACCTTACCTTCAAACTTTTTAATATAAGGAATAGCCTCTCTTAATAAAGGACCACCCATATTATGTTTTTTGACTAATGATCTTGCCGCGTTTAATAAAATTATATTTGGCATTGTTATTTAGAATTTAAAAAATGACGCTATTATACAATATTTTAAGTGTTTTTACTCATTTTGGGTTAAATAATACTAAATATGCTTTAGGTGCTTAGATTTTTTTAACCTCCAATAAGCGTATTTTTCTACTATCGCATTTGATAACAGTAAAATTAAACCCTGATAGTATAATTTCCTCAGATTGTTCGGGCATTTTTTCAAAACCACTTAAAACAAATCCAGCTATGGTGTGAGCGTTATTTTCTAATTTGACACTAAAAAATTTATTAAACTCATTAATAGTAGTACTGGCTCTAACTAAATAACGCCCCTTACCATAATCAATTATATTATCTTCTTCAAAGTCATGTTCATCTTCAATCTCGCCTACTATTTGTTCTAGGACATCTTCAATAGTCAATAAGCCATTTATGGTGCCATACTCATCAACAACTAGTGCCATATGATTTTTATTTACTTGAAAGTCTTTTAACAGTGATTCTAGTGATTTGCTCTCAGGAATTGTAATATGAGGGCGTAAATAATCACCAATATTATGCTTAGCATCTGGGTTATAAACATAACTATTAAATAAATCTTTAGCTAATAATATACCTTTGACTTTATCATCATCAAATACTGGAAATCGAGAATGTGCCGAGTCCGACATTATTTTTAAAATATCAGTAATATCAGCATTAACATCAATACTAATGATTTTATTATTCGGAGTCATAATATCCCGAACTTTCATATTAGTATTTTGTATAACACTCTCAATAATAGTAAAACTATTATGACTAATTACATTACTAGCAGCTGCATCGCTTAGATATTTAAGTAATTCTTTGGTGTTTTTTGCCTGATTAGAGGGTAGTAGTAATTTTATTATATTTTTAAACCAATTCATTGTTGCTTTTAGTTTGTTGTTATAACACTAAATTCATCATAGGTATCAATACAATGATAAATAATATTGTCATAATACCTCCAGCTCTTATAAAATCAGGCACTCTATACCCCCCAGGAGACATAATTAGTGCGTTTACCTGATGAGTAGGTATTAGAAATGAGTTAGAAGTAGCAATAGCAACAGTAAGTGCAAATACAGCAGGATTAGCCCCTACTACAATAGCAATATTAGCAGCAAGTGGCACTAATAGCACTGTGGCACCTACATTAGACATTATCAAAGTAAATATTGTTGCCAAAATTGCTATAGTAGTTTGAATAACCCATATTGGCATTCCTCCTACTACAATAACGGTTTGCTCGGCAATCCATTTTGCCGTACCTGATAGTTCAACTGCTAAACCAAGTGGAATTAAACTTGCCAATAAAAATACCGTCTTCCAAGATACTGCATGGTATGCTTCTTCTATTTTTAATACCCCTGATAGCACCATACCCATAGCACCTGTTAATAGTGCTATAGAGAGTTTAATATCGCTAAATAATATTAAACACAAGGCAGTTACAAAACTTAGCAATGCCCAATATAATTTTTCTGGGCATTCTTTGGCTTCTTTATGAGGATAATCATTAGTTATTACTAAAAAATCTTTATTTTTTTCTAAATTTTCTAAATCAGTCCAATCTGTATAACCTACCAAAGTATCACCAGATTGTAAAGCCATATCCCTTATACCTTCTCCTTCTGTAAAAGTTTTACCACCTCTGTGCAGTGCAACAACTGATATACCATAAGATTTTCTTAGCCAAATATCTTTGGCACTTTTACCAATATTATTAGAGTTTGGCGGTATTAAAATTTCAGCCATACCACTTATATTACTAGATAAAAACTCTGAGAATGTATTTATTGTATTTGATAGTTGTAAATTAAAATCTTTACTAAAATTTTGAATATCTTCCTTAGTTGTTAAAATACCTAATGCCATACCTATATCAATAGTGGTATCTCTGGATATTGAGCCTTTACCAACTAAAAATTTATTGTCTTTATTACATATTGCTACTATTCTAATTTTATACGCTGTTTCAATATCTATTAATTTTTTGCCAATAATATTGCTATTTTTGGACACATATACTTCAAATAAGTCATAATTTATATTATAAACATCTTGAAAATAATTAACTATTGTAGCATTACCATTAGTATTATCAATATTTTTTGGTAGCACATATTTACCGGCAATAATAAAATAAATAATGCCAGTGGCAACTAATGCTATTCCTATGGGAGTTACAGAAAATAAACTCCAAGTATCCATTTGATGCTCTACTGGAAGCCCTTGATTTGAAGCAATAATTAAATCATTTAATAAAATTAAAGGGCTTGAACCTACCATAGTAATTGTGCCACCTAAAATAGCAGTAAACCCCATAGGCATTAATAACCTAGATATAGGCAAGCCAGATTTAGAAGATATACGACTAACAACAGGTATAAATAGCGCCGCTGCACCCACATTTTGCATAAAAGATGATATTACCCCAACAGTAGCAGATATTGTAGGAATAATGCGTTTTTCTGATTTGCCACCTATTGTTAATATAGTCTTAGCAACTTTTGTCATCAAGCCTGTTTTATCTAATCCAGCACCAATTATCATAACTGCAATAATAGATATAACAGCATTTGATGCAAAACCATTAAATAAATTATTTTGAGAAACTAAGGCTGATTTTATGCCTAGTAATTCTTGCAAAAATCCTAATGAAGTAAGCCCTAATATTACCATAATGGTAATAGCTGCAACATCAATATCTACTACCTCAAATGCAAATAAATAAATAGTCAAAAACAGTATAGCAATTACCCATGATATTTCTACGCTTGGAGTAATAGTAGATATTAAAACAGCAATTATGGCAAAAATAACAGCAGCAATAATTTTTTTTAAAGAAAAATTCATAATAAAATCTAAAACACAAGATTATACTAGATTAAACAGTTACACAGTAGTAGTTAATAGTCTAAAATAAGTTAGTAGTTTTATACTACTGTGCGATAATCTCATTTTCTGGATAGTAAGCCTTAATAAAATGCAAGCCTTTTGCAGGCATAGTAACGCCGGCTTTAGTTCTATCACAACTTAATAAAACCTCTTGCATCCAATTTGGATTTTGTTCTTTTAAACCAATTTTTAACAGAGTGCCAACAATATTACGCACCATATGGTGTAAAAAAGCATTAGCCTTAATATCAATAGTAATTATATTATCTAGTTTGTTAACTTTTAAGTATTCAATAGTTTTAGTAGTTGATTTTGCCTGACACTGGCTGCCACGAAAGGCAGAAAAATTATACTCTCCGACTAGGTACTTTGACGCTTGTTGCATATTTATTAATGATAATTTTCTAGCTATCCAAACACTATTATAATTATTAAGTGCCGAGCGAATACGGTTATTGTATATATAATATTTATATCGTCTAGCTATAGCGCTAAACCTAGCGTGAAAATTATCATTAACATATTGCACCCATTTAATGCTAATATCTTCTGCTAAATACCTATTAGCACCTATTAGCCAAGCACTATCTGGACGGATACTACTGGTTTGAAAATGCACTACTTGCTCTTTGGCATGCACCCCCGCATCAGTTCTACCAGCACAATATACCTTAATATTATGGTTTGCTATTTTACTAAGTGCTTGTTCAATTAGTAGTTGCACTGTTCTTGTATCTTTTTTTTGTTTTTGCCAACCATGAAAATTTGTGCCAATATATTCTATACCTAGTGCTATTTTTTGCATATAATAATTTTTATGGATAGTTTGATATTACACAATAATAAAGATATTATTTTATATACATTTGATAGCATAGATAGCACAAATGATTTTTTACTACGCCAAAAACCAAGTCCAAAGATACAAGTATGCGTAGCGGAGCATCAACTACAAGGCAAGGGACAATACGATAGAAAATGGTTTGATAGCAATTCTAGTATTTTATTATCAATTAGACTTAATATTAAAGGGAGATTAGACGGCTTAAGTATAATAATAGGTATTGCTATTGTGCAAGTGCTTAAAAAATTATTTAATATAAAGAACTTAGCAATTAAATGGCCTAATGATATATACTATAATAATAAAAAATTAGCTGGCATTCTAATAGAAAATAAGATAAATACTAATATTAATGATTGTGTAATTGGCATAGGTTTAAATATTGCTATTAATGATAATTTTACAATTAACAAAGGTTATATAGACTTACAAAGTATACTAAAAAAAAATATTAATAAAAATTATATTACAAATAAAATAATAAGCCAAGTTTTAGCAAATATTAAAGATTTTGAAAGTTTTGGATTAGGTTTTTTTCAAAATTCGTGGCAAAAATTAGATTATTTATTGGGTAAAACTATATATTTAGATAATAATAATAAATATCTAGCTAATGGAATTGATAAAAATGGTGCTTTGTTATTATTAAAAGATAACAAAACTAAGACTTTATACAATTCTAATGAGATTTTGGCTATAAAAGAATAAATATGCAAAAAGATAATGAAGAATACCATAAAAAGGCATTACTAGATTATTTTTTTACCTTATAATAAAAACAGTATTAAAATAAAGACATAGCTGAACTAGATGCTAAAAAAGAAAAAATATAATTCTATAAACTTGTGCTACTAACTAGAATCTTATTAAGACTACTTTTTCCTCCATATAGTGCTATTTTTACTATCTTCTAAAATAATACCATGCTCTACTAACTCATTACGAATTTTATCTGCTAGTGCAAAGTTTTTTTGCACTCGTGCTTGGTCTCGTTGTTTTATCTTTTTCTCTATTACCTCGTCTGATAGTTTAATTCCTTGCTTAAAAAATACTGCTTCATTTTGTAATAAACCCAAATAACCACCTAATTTTCTAAGTAGTTGTGCCAGAGACTTTGCTAGTTCTAAATCTTGTTTTTTAGCACTATTTAGCTCTTTTAATAAATCAAATAATACTGATATAGCCACAGGGGTATTAAAATCATCGTCTAAGGCATTGTTAAATCTTAGTTCAAAGTCATAACGAAGTGCAACTTCATTCATAGCACCATAATTGATAAATAAGCCTCTAATACCAGTATATAATCTGGTTAAAGAGTTTTCTGCACTAATAAGATTATCCTCACTATAATTTAATGGGCTGCGGTAATGACTGCTAATAATAAAATACCTTAATATCTCGCCACTATAATGTTTTATGGCATCTTTTATGGTAGTAAAATTATTTAATGACTTACTCATTTTTTCCTCATTGATATTAACAAAACCAACATGCATCCAATAATTAACAAATTGATTATTATTTGCCCCTTGTGATTGTGCCAACTCATTCTCATGGTGTGGGAAAATTAAATCAGCACCGCCACCGTGAATATCAAAAACATTACCTAAATAATGCTCACTCATAGCAGAGCATTCTAAATGCCAACCGGGACGACCAGCACCCCACTTTGCATTCCAACTAGGCTCATTTATTTTAGCTGTCTTCCATAACACAAAATCTAGTGGATCTTTTTTATTAGTATCAATATTAACTCTATTTCCTGCTTGTAAATCATCTAAATTTTTACCAGATAATTGCCCATAATTTTTAAAGTGTCGCACCGAAAAATATATATCGCCATTCTGTGCTTGATATGCCAATTTTTTATCAATTAATTTTTGCACTAAGTAGAGCATACTATCAATATGCTCTGTGGCCTTAGGCTCAATATCAGGTGGAATTATATTTAAACTATTCTCATCATTATGCATAGCATCAATAAAAAAGTTAGTAAATGTTGTTAAATCTTGCTTAGTTTCTATAATACGATTGATAATTTTATCGTCAATATCAGTAATATTACGCACATATACTACATTAGCGTATTTGCGTTTTAGGTGTCTAGTAATTATATCAAAAGCTACCATAACCCTTGCATGACCTATATGACAATAATCATAAACAGTCATTCCACAAACATAAATACCAATTTTATTGCTATCTATTGGTTTAAATTCTTGTTTTTCTTTGGTTAGGGTATTAAATATTTTTATCATAGCATAATTAAGACTGTTGCACGGCAACCCAAAACGCTAAAAATAACTCAAACATCCGTGTTCTTTGTTATAAAACTTACCCTTAAAGACGCTAGGAACTGCATTTTATACCTCAAACACGGCTGTATGCGTAGCATTGCTTACAGATATGTTTTCTATACTAATATTTTAGCAGATTTTTATCTATTCTTTGTCGCCGTGCAACAGTCTCAGATTTTACTTTTAAGTTATTACTAAATTACAAAATATTATACTAAATATAAGATGCAGAAGACAGATAAAACAACAACAAACACCGTAAAAATAATTATAACCCAAAAAAAATGAAGTATAATAAAATCAGAAAGTGCTTATATTCCTAGCATAAATAATTGAGTATTGTGTCCCTTATTTTATATGGTGAAATTACAAAAAAATGATATTATTGAAATGGTTGAAGGGTTTAAAAAACAATACGACCCGTATGGTCGTTATGCGTCTTTTGATTATTGTTATAATTATTTTCACCCATCTAATAAAAATGATTTGACTAAAGATATAGAAAAAAGTTGTATTATTATTGGTTTTTATTTGGCAAGTTGGGGTATGTTTAGAGGTTCAAGTTTTATACTTGAAAAGAGTTCTAAGTATTTTAAGCCCCTTATTGAATACATAACATCACTACCCAATAATGCTTGGGATATTGATGCTGATAACTTTAATGATGAAAATATTGATTTTTTATTGGAACAATATAATTCTATAAAAAATATTCTAATTAAAAATGATAATGCTCATTTAACTTTAATAACAAAAATAATGCTTGGTGTCTTTGCTTCAGTTCCAGCATACGACCGTTTTTTTATAAACAGTTTTAGAGATATTTTTAAGGGGTATTGCGGTTTTACTGTTTTTAATAAAAAATCATTGCAAAGTGTTAGCGAATTCTATCAACACAATCAATCTATAATAAGCAAAATTAAAAATAACTTAAATACAGTAGATTTTGTGTCTGGAGAAAAAACAGATTTAGGATATACTAATTCAAAAATAATAGATATGTATGGATTTACTAAAGGCCTTAGGCAAAACACTCTATAACAAATCATTCCACCTGAGTGCTTACAAAGTAGAAGACAGGTAAAACAACAACAAACACTGTAAAAATAACTATAACTCTAAAAAACCGAAGTATAATGAAAACTAGAAAGTAATTTAATTTTGCTCCGACCCCAATTAAACAAATACTAAACTAGAATATTTAGCTATTTTTCCACCAAACAAACAACAAACTGTATGCCTGTGAATTCAAGCGTATAATAGTGTTAGTATTTTTTATTTTAGGAGTTAATAATGAGTATCTTAGTTACAAAAGAAGCACCTGATTTTACAGCACCAGCAGTGCTAGCAGATGGTAGTATAGTTGATAGTTTTAGTTTGTCTAGTTTAAAGGGTAAAAAAATTGTATTGTTTTTCTATCCGCTAGATTTTACTTCTGTTTGTCCCTCAGAAATAATAGCCCATCACAATAGATTTGATGCTTTTAAAAAAAGAGGTGTTGAAGTAGTGGGTGTTTCTATTGATTCACAATTTAGCCATAATGCTTGGCGTAATACTGCACATAAAGATGGTGGTTTAGGTGTTATTGATTTTCCATTAGTATCTGATGTTAATCATACAATATGTGAAGCGTATGGAATTATGCACCCAGCTGGAATTGCACTTAGAGGCTCATTTTTAATTGATGAGGACTTTATAGTTCGCCACCAAGTTGTCAATGATTTGCAACTAGGTCGTAGTGTAGATGAAATGTTGCGAATGGTTGATGCACTTACATTTCACAACGAAAATGGTGAGGTTTGTCCAGCAGGTTGGAAAGAAGGTGATGAAGGTATTAGAGGTAATACCCCAAAAGAAATAGGCGCATATCTTGTTAGAAATGCTAATAAATTATAATATAAAAAAATAATATGAAAATATGGCGTTGTAGCATTTGTGATTGGGTTTATGATGAAGCAAAAGGTGCACTAGATGAAAATATAGCCCCAGGGACTAAATGGGAAGATGTGCCTGATGATTGGGTTTGCCCTGATTGTGGAGCAAGTAAAGACCAATTTGATATGGTTGAGGTTTAATGGCAAATATCTTGGTTTTACCCGGAGATGGTATAGGTAAAGAAATTGTCGCGGAGGCGTTAAAAGTCCTTAATTGCTTAAACGAGTATTTTAATCTAAATGCTAATATAGAATATGGGTTAATAGGCGGTAGTGCTTATGATGAAGTTGGTAACCCACTACCCAATGCAACTATTAATCTAGCTAAAAAATCTGATGCAATTCTACTAGGTGCAGTAGGTGGTTATAAATGGGATGACCTCCCAAGAGATAAACGCCCAGAGAGAGGCTTATTAGCCATTCGTAGTGAGTTAAATTTATTTGCTAACCTAAGACCAGCTTTATTATATCCACAATTAGTTGATGCTTCTGCTTTAAAACCAGATATTGTATCAGGCTTAGATATAATGATAGTGCGTGAATTGGTAGGTGGTATTTATTTTGGTAAACCTAGAGGTATTACAAAAAAAGATGGGCAAAGATTTGGCTTTAATTCTGCTACTTATTACGAGTCAGAAATTAAAAGAATAGCACATACTGCATTTCAAATAGCTAAAAAACGAGGTAATAAAGTTTGCTCCATAGATAAAGCAAATGTCCTAGAAGTTTGTGAACTATGGCGTGAGGTAGTAGCTGATGTTGCAAAAGAATACCAGCAAGTAGAACTATCAAATATGTATGTTGATAATGCTGCTATGCAGTTAATAAGAGAGCCAAAACAATTTGATGTAATAGTTACTAGTAATTTATTTGGTGATATTTTATCTGATTGTGCTGCTATGCTAACTGGCTCTATTGGTATGTTGCCATCTGCTTCTCTTAATGAAGATAACTTAGGTATATATGAGCCAATTCACGGTTCAGCACCAGATATAGCTGGTAAAAATATCGCTAACCCGCTAGCGACTATATTATCTGTGGCTATGATGTTAAGATATTCGCTAGATAACAACCTATTAGCAAACAAAATAGAGCAAGCAGTTAGCATGGTTTTAGAACAGGGTTATCGCACAACTGATATTGCTAATAATAACGATAATATTATTAGCACTAGTGTTATGGGTGATGAAGTTGTTAATGTTTTAAAAGATATTTAAAATATGTTTTTTAGTGACATGCCTGCCCAAATTTTTTTAGTCGCCAGTAGTTATATGGCCATGGAGTAATAAAACCAAAAAATAAGGCAATTAATACTACCCACCAAACAAAATTAGCACCTCCTGTTAAAACATAATCTACTACATTCATTACCACTTCCATAGCCAACATAGAGATAAAGCTCATTCCTAATGCAGTTTTAATTGCTAAATTAAAAGTCATTTTTTGCCTAAGCAACAAATATGTCTCTAATATTATGCTAGTAATCAATCCGTTAATCATTGCCAATATAAAAATTATTAAAGTAGGGATGGTATAATCACTGTATTGAAAAAAAGCAATGGTGCCAAAATCTCCAATAGCACAGCCTATTAAACACCATTTAGTATTTATAGCACTTCTCTTCCATGTATGTCTACATGACCAAAAATCAGCACTCATTTGAATCGTTTATCATATTTTTTTATATATATTATTAGTTTATAAATATAAATTTTACCGTTAATTTTTTAATTTAGTTTTTAGTATTTGGTTTACCAGTTTTGGATTTGCTCTTCCTTGTGATAATTTCATTACTTGTCCTACAAAAAATCCAAATAATCTCTCATTGCCACCTTGGTATTTCTCTACTTGTTGGGAGTTATTATTGAGCACCTCTATTATAATTTTTTCAATAGCAGAATTATCGCTTATTTGTTTAAGTCCTTTAGAGTTGATAATTTCATCAACCCCTCCCTCTTGTTGCCATAATGCAACAAAAACCTCTTTTGCAATTTTACCAGAAATGGTATTATCGCTAATTCTAAGCACCAATAAACCTAAGGTTTTAGCTGGTATTGGGGAGTCTTTAATATCAAGTTGATGCTTGTGTAGTGTAGCTACAAAATCACCTAAAACCCAGTTAGCACATAATTTAGCGTCTAAACCAACACTTAACATATCTTCAAAATAATTTGCTAGTGCTTTTTGTGTGGTTAAAACACTAGCATCATAAAGGCTTAATTTTAATAAGTTGATAAATCTTTGTTTTTTAGCATCTGGCAACTCTGGTAAATTATTTTTAATATCTACTAATAGCTTGTCATCAATCTCAAGTGGTAATAAATCGGGGTCTGGAAAATAACGATAATCATTGGCTTCCTCTTTTGAACGCATTGGTCTGGTCTCATCTTTTATAGCATCATAAAGTCTAGTTTCTTGCACTATAGTCCCACCTGAGTCTAATATATCAGCTTGCCTTTTAACTTCATAACTAAGTGCATTTTCTAAATACCTAAACGAATTAATATTTTTTATCTCTGCTCTTGTGCCATATTTTTTTTGCCCTTTAGGGCGTAATGATATATTCACATCACAACGAAATGAGCCCTCAGCCATATTACCATCGCTAATATCTAAATATTGCACCAAGGAATGAATTTTCTTGGCATAGGCTATTGCTTCTTTACTGCTTCTCATATCTGGTTCTGATACAATTTCTAATAATGGTGTGCCCGCTCTATTTAAGTCTATAGCACTAACATCATCAAATATATCGTGTATTGACTTTCCCGCATCTTCTTCTAAATGGGCTCTTGTTATGGCAATGGTTTTTTTAGCACCATCGTCTAATACTATTTGAATATTGCCATTACCTACTATGGGAATTTCAAATTGTGATATTTGATAACCTTTTGGCAAATCTGGGTAAAAATAATTTTTTCTAGCAAAAATACTATGTTTGTTAATTGTAGCATTAATTGCTAAACCAAATTTTAATGCCATTACCATTGCTTGTTTATTTAGCACTGGTAACACTCCAGGCATAGCTAAATCAACAATACACGCTTGAGAATTAGCAGATGCACCAAAATTAGTAGAGGCATTAGAGAATATTTTTGACTTAGTAGCTAACTGGGTGTGAATCTCTAAGCCAATTACTGTTTCGTATTGCATATTACTGTATATTATTTATAAACCTCTTTTCTATGTGCTAATTTTAGCACGATATAAGTTTTTTTATTTGCATCAAAATAAAGTAAAAGGCGATAACTACCAATACGAATTCTATGCGTAATAGGGTGCATATTAGCAATGTTCTTAACATTCTGGCTAAATAAAGGTTTATTTATTTTTAGCATTAATAGCTTTTGCTTTATTTGATTTTGAATACGAATATCTAATTTAAGTAATTGTTTCTGTGCTTGCTTAGTAAAAACAAACATTATTAGATTATCAAATTAGATAACCCGCCGTTTAATGATTTTTGTGCTTGTTTTTGTAGTTTTTGCTTATTTTTCCACAATAAAAATTCTTCCATATAATCATCAATCATATCAGCACAACCATCAAAATAAGGCACTAACATCATTTTTGGCTTGCCTCTTGCTGTAACTGTAAAAGAATTATGCTCAATATTTTTAGAAATAACTCCAATATGTTTTTGTAATTCTGTATTTGTAATGATTTCCATTGTTATTTATGTTATTAGTTATATGCTTTATTATATACTAAAAAATAATTAAAATAGTTAATATGTAGCGTTATTGATGGCTTAAATGACGATTTTTAAAATAAGGTATTTTGTCTCTAAAAGCATAAAACTTATACATTTATAGAGGCTGTTTGTTATGCCAATCTGTTTGTTGCTGGAATTTATGGGCTACATTTAGTAGTTTTTGTTCAGCCCAATAATTACCAATTAATTGTAAGCCAACGGGTAAACTATCTTTAAACCCTGCTGGGATACTAATTGCTGGCAGTCCAGCTAAATTAACCGCAATAGTGTATATATCTGATAAATACATAGTAATAGGGTCTGATACCTCACCAATACCAAATGCAGTATTAGGCGAAGTAGGTCCTAATATTACATCTACTTCATTGAAAGCTTGTTTAAAATCCTGTGCTATTAAATGACGCATTTTCTGGGCTTTTAAATAATAGGCGTCATAATAACCAGCAGATAGTGCATAAGTTCCTATCATAATACGCCTTTTTACCTCATCACCAAAACCCTCTGACCTAGAACGAAGATATAAATCCTCCAAATCTATGGGATTATCACAACGATAACCATAACGAACACCATCAAATCGTGATAAATTAGAAGAGCACTCACAAGGGGCAACAATATAATAAGTAGCAACTGCATATTTGGTGTATGGCAAACTAATTTCTTTAATAGTTGCACCTAGTTTTTTATATTCTGCTATTGCACTATCAATAATATTGGTAATATTATTGTCTAAATCTTTGCTAAAAAATTCTTTTGCTAAACCTATGGTTAAACCCGATAATGACTTATCTAAATCTTTGGTGTAATCAGGCACTACTTTATTAACACTAGTTGAGTCCTTATCATCAAAACCAGACATAGCATTTAATAATATTGCACAATCCTCTGCGGTTTTTGCCATAGGACCTGCTTGGTCCAAACTAGATGAGAAAGCAATCATACCATAACGAGATATTCTGCCATAAGTAGGTTTGAGTCCAGTAATACCACACAAACTAGCTGGTTGGCGAATACTACCGCCAGTATCTGTTCCTGTTGCAACTACTGCTAAACCGCCAGCAACAGCAGCAGCAGAACCACCTGATGAGCCACCTGGCACCTTAGATAAATCCCAGGGGTTTTTAACTACGCCATAATACGATGTTTCATTAGATGAGCCCATAGCAAACTCATCCATATTAGTTTTGCCTAACATAACCATATTAGCATTATTTAATTTGGCACTAACTGTGGCATCGTAAGGGGCTATAAAATTATCTAACATTTTTGAGCCTGCTGTTGTTTTTATACCTTTGGTGCAAAATATATCTTTATGTGCATATGGTATGCCTGTTAATATATTATTATTACCTTTGGCAATTTTTTTATCCGCTTGTTGTGCTTGTTTAATAGCTAAATTATCATTAACAGTGATAAAAGCATTTAGTTTAGAGTTATTTATTTTAGTTAGATATTCTGTGGTAAGTTCAACACTTGATATAGTTTTATTGGCTAAATTTTGTGCTAGCTTTGCTATGGTATCCATACTAAATTTTACTAGGCAATTTTATTCTATTACCGTGGGAACTAAATACATACCTTGTGCAATGTTAGGAGCTAGGTTTTGTAATAAATCTTTATCATCAACGCTAAATGCAATATCGTCTCTTAATCTTTGGGTCATATTAAGTGGACTAAACATAGGCTTGATATTATCTGTATTTACTTGCTCTAATTGTGCTACAAATTCTAAAATTTTATTGATTTGTAAAGTTGTGCTATCAATAGCACCCTCATCAAACTGTAAACGAGATAAATAGGCTATTTTTACTAATTGTTGATTATTAATTGACATATAAAAAAATACTAAAATGGCATAAAGCTCATAGTTCTATCAAAATTATAAGTCATATTACCAACATTATTATTGATATTATTCATAGATTTTTCTAACTGCAACAATATAGAATTCATCGCTTGCATATTTTTTAACATCGGAGATAGTGTTTTAATATTTAAACTAATATTAGCTACACTTTTATCTATTGATTTTAGATGATAAGATGTATTTTTAGTTATTTTAGCCAAATCTTTTTGTATAAAAACAAGTATAGTATTCATTGAACTAACTTCTATTGTCATAGTATTTATATTATTAGCCAAAGAATTAACACTTTGTGCCATAACTGACATATGACTAGACATTTGTGGGTCCATAGCATCAGCTAGCCTACGCATATCTTGTGTTATTGAGTAAATTATGATATAGCCAAGAATTGCCATTATGGAGAATATAACCAAGGCTGGAATAAAAAATTTCTCCCACTTTCTTTCGTTTTGTTTATCTAGTCTATCAACTAACCTCTCAATAGTTTCTTTGTTAAATTTTAGACTCTCTAAATTATTCTTTTTATATAATTTTTCAGCAACTTTTTTACTAACTACTACTCCTTCGTCTTTGTCATTTTTATTGTCTGTTTTTTTGTTATTATTTTTATCTTCTGCCATAATTATGCCTTGGTTATGTCATGTAGTCACTAATAAGTTTTTTTAGCAATGCACCACTATAATTACTACTAATAAAAGCATTACCTAGTGATTTTAATAGTATTAAATTAATAACTCCATTTTTGACTTTTTTATCTATTGACATAACAGAGTTAAATTTTTTATAGGGTATTTTATGCTTAATTGCTACTGGTAATTTAACTTTTTGTAAAATTGCTATAATTCTTTTTAAATCACTAGCAGATAATAAACCCATACGCATTGACAAATCACTCGCCATTACCATACCTATTGCAATAGCCTCGCCGTGTAAATATTTACCATATCCCAAAGAATTTTCAATAGCATGCCCAAAAGTATGCCCTAAATTTAATAAAGCCCTAGTGCCTTTCTCTAACTCATCTTGTGCTACTATCTGGGCTTTTTTCTCACAAGACTTATAAATGATGTGTGTTAGAATATCTTTATCCCGTGCCATAATTTTAGTAATATTATTTTCTAAGGATGCTAAAAAATCTATATCGCCTAATAAAGCATATTTAATAATTTCTGCCATACCAGCACTATACTGTCTATCGTCTAAGGTATTTAGGGTGTCTGTATCAATAATAACGCATTTAGGTTGATAAAAAGCCCCAATCATATTTTTAGCTAGTGGATGATTAACTCCTGTTTTACCTCCTACTGATGAGTCCACTTGTGCTAGTAATGTGGTTGGTATTTGTAAAAAATTTACCCCTCTTTGATAACAAGCAGCTGCAAAACCAGCACTATCGCCTATTACTCCACCGCCTAGTGCCACTAAAGTAGAGCTTCTGTTAAATTTCAAACTTAGTAATTGCTGCCAAATAACCTCTACTTGTGCTAGTGTTTTATATCGCTCACCATCTGGTAAGATACAAGTTTTAACCTCATAATTAGCAAATAACTCCAATACTTTATCTAAATAAAGTGCTGCGATAGTAGTATTAGTTACTATCATTACTTGACTATCTACAATAAAATCTCCTAACAAATTTTTATTTGCCAACAAACCACTACCAATAATAATAGGGTAAGATTTTTCACCAAGGTTTAGGGTTAGGGTTTTCATTTGTTATTTTTTTATTGATTAATTAACTTATTTTTATATATTTCATTATTGCACTATTTAACAAGATAAATATTACCAATTTTATTTTCTTTTTCATCACAGTGAATCTCAAAAACCTCTTGTTTACTATTAACCACTCTAGTTGTTATAAATACTCTATCATTTGTGTGTTCTTTGTAATCTTTATGGTAAATTTCTTGGCATTTTAATGAGCCAGTTATTTTGTAAATTCCTATTTTTGCCTGTTTATGAAAGTTTTTATAGACTTTTTAAAAGCCTTTTAGTTTTATTGTTATTAATTGAATATGTTGTGCCATTATTTATATAAATATGTTTTTTTAAAATGTTCGTAACTACCAACTTTAGCAAAATTTATTTCAAAAATTAAATTATCAATCTTATCAATTCTAACAGAATCAATGCCCAGTAATGCTAATCTTGTATAAGTTAAAAGTTCTTCTTCTTTAAGACCTAATACATCTCTTAAAATCCACTGCCCTAATTCTCTATTAGAATATGACATTAAAGCCTTGTTACTATCTTGGCAAACTTTAGATTGCATTATATTTCCATTAGGTAGTTTTAATGAAAAAGGTGTGTTTCTACTTGGGAAAAAATTTGGTAATTTTTTATGTATATCTACTGGAATGGGTATATAAACTTCATTTTCATGCCTTATTCTACCTCCTGCATTCCATTGATTAAGCCCACTTTTTTCAAATACTTGCATATTTTTACCATATAAAGGTAAATAAATAGTTTGCTTAATTCTTGTATCTGTTAAAAGTATAGCTTCCTTTTCCCTTTGAGAAAAACACTCTTCTAAGATTCGTATAGGGTCTTGTAAAATATTAATATCAAATTCTTGTATTGTTGAATTGGTTACAAATCTTTTTAATAGTGTGCTTTTTGAAAGAGAAAAAGAATACTCATTAATATTGTCATTAAACACAATTGTATTTTTCTTACGCTTAATATCTTGAATATTGCTAATATTTACCTTATCCATCTTACTTTCAAATATTCTAAATTTTCCTGCTTCTCGTAAAATACAATGATAAATAGAATTGTTAATTTGATGAGTTTGTTCAGTAAATTGGATTCTTATATTTCTTAGTTCTGAAATTTTTATGATGAGTTTTACATTGTTTAAATTTATATATAAATCCCTATTATTGTTAAATTCTGCAACTTTTTGAAAAGTTTTATTATTGTTTGCTAAAAATGTTTTTAAACCTATACCAATATTTCCTTTTTTAGCATCCGATGATACATCACTCCTTGATAAATCATCTGCATCAAATGCCCTACAAAATAGTCTTTCAGCAATTCTATAATAAAGATATGGTGTTTTTGAGTCTGAATACAGATTTGATAAAGAGCCAACTATTTTTAGAAAATGTTGATATTCTTCCTGTTGATATTGTGATTGGTTTTTAAAAAACATTAGTCAAACCTCCAAGGCTAAAATAATATTATTTATAATTTTTTCCACTAAAGGAACACAAACAGAATTACCAAACTGCTTATATAAATTTGAATCTGTTATATTAGGTAGTTTGTAATTTTTTGGGTATCCTTGAAAGTTAGCACATTCTTTAGGTGTTAACTTTCTAATACCTTTTTCATCAAAAACAATAGGCACATTATGTCCACCCATTCCCATATTAGCTGTTAGAGTTGGACAAACATTACTTTTATTTTCTCGTACATACTTTCTACGCCACTGATAAATGGTATCTTTTTTTACCACATTATCTTTTAATTTTTGATATAAAGGTTTTCCATTATAATAGTATTGTTCTTTTACTGTTTTTTCTAAACAACTACGAATAGTTTTCTTAAGTTTTATTTTTTCAGGAAATGTAAAATTATTAAATGCTTTTTGCTTTAAAAAACCAACAATAAATATTCTTTCTCTATTTTGAGGTATATTGCCATATTCCATAGCGTTTAAAACATTATCAGTAACTTTATAGTTTAATTTTTGTAACTCATTATAAATAATTTTTATAGTATTACCTTTGTCGTGTGTTTTAAGATTTTTAACATTCTCAAGAATAATAACACTTGGTTTTTTTTCTTTGAGAATTCTAATTATATCAAAAAATAAATTTCCTCTACCATTTTCATCATCAAATCCTTTTCTATACCCTGCTATTGAAAATGGCTGACAAGGAAAACCTGCAAATAAAAAATCAAAATTAGGTATGTCTTTTGCATCAATTTTAGTAATATCACCGGCAAAATTGCCTGAATAAAATAAATCTTTGTTGTGACTCAAAAAGTTTACTTCGTAGGTTTTGCGTGCCTGTTCGTCAAATTCGCTAGCAAAAACACACCTTCCACCTAAGTTTGAGGCTGCTAAATGGAAACCACCAATCCCTGCAAATAAATCAATAAAAGTAAATTTTGGTTTATTGTTTTTAGTTTTATAAATAACCTTCTCAACTTCCAACAAATCAAACAAGCCTATTTGAAAGCCCTCTGCTATGTAATCTACACTACCATTGTTTTTTAATTGCTGATAAAAACTATAATATCCGTCTCTGGCAATAATTATAAAATCAAGCACAGGAATACCCATAATATTACCTGCTTGTGATATTTTTTTAACAATTTCTTTATCTTTATTGCTTGGGTTTGGCTTACCACTTGGATGGTTATGAACTAGGATAATACTAGCAGCATTATTTTTTAGGGCTTCGCTAAAAACTTCTCTTGGGTGGATTAGGCTTTTATCTAGTAAGCCAATACTCAGGGTTTCTTGTTTTATTAGTGCATTTCTAGCGTCTAAATACTCTTTTTTCTTAGATTTTAAATAATAGGTTAGCGTTAAAACCTCATTGTAGTTTTTAATAATTAGTTCGTGGGTATTTTGTTCCTTGTAAAACCTTTTAACCAAAGCAATAGCAGAATAAATCTGTAAGGCTTTTGCCACTCCAATTCCTTTAATAGTTAATAAATCATTAATACTAGTAGTTAAAAAATCTTTGCTAAATTTTCTTATTATAGTTTTTGACAGTTCTGAAACATTTACCCCCTTAATACCACTACCTAATAATATAGCTAATAAATTACTTTTTGATAGAGCATTACTACCTTTTTGAAGTAGTTTTTCTCTTGGTCTATCAACACTTGGAATGTCTTTTATTTTTGGCACTATGTTTTAAAATTACTTTTTTTGTTATTATAACAAATTAAAATACTAACAAAACTTCCTAACCTCGCCACTACCTACAACATTATCATAGCACCTATTACATAATTCTGGGTGGTTTTTATGTTTGCCTACTGTATTATTATAATGCCAACAACGAGTGCATTTTTTAGCATTAGATTTACTAACTTTAAAACTAATGTCTTTGTCAATATCAATACTATCGTTTGGTTTATCTGCTAAGTTGTATAATTGTGTGCTAGAGGTAATAAAAATAAATTTTAATTCATCAGCAAATGATTGTAATAATGAATAATAATGATCATTGCAATAAAAATCAATACTTACTTCAAGTGATGAGCCAATAATTTTATTACTACGAAGAGTCTCTATTGCTTTACGAATATTAGGGCTTATTTTTTCTTGTATTACATAAAATTTATTAGTAGTAGTTAATGCAGTTTTGCTATCTTTCATATAGTCTGTAAAACCAGTATAGTATTTATTTTTTATAAAAATACTTTTACCATCAGCATCTGGCATATATTGTAATGCCTCTTCTGCACTAAAACTTAAAATAGGGGCTATCCACCTAAGCATTGCTTGAGATATGTGGTATAAGGCACTCTGAGCTGAACGCCTTGCTAGTGAGTTTTTTTTACAAGTATATTGTCTATCTTTGATAATATCTAAATAAAAACTTCCTAAATCATTAGTGCAAAAAATTAAAATGTGTTTAACAATATTATGAAATTCGTATTTTTTATAATAATCTATAATTTGCTCTTGAAAAACACAAGCTTTGCTAACAATCCAACTATCTAAATCTAGCATTTTATCAACACTTAATAGGTGCTTAGACGGGGTAAAATCATGCATATTAGCGAGCATAAAACGCATAGTATTACGAATACGCCTATAACTATCACTGGTATTTTTTAAGATATTATTAGAGACTGTCATCTCATTTGTATAATCACTACTTGCCACCCAAAGCCTTAAAATATCAGCACCAAATTCATTTATAACTTTTTGTGGTGATATTACATTACCTAGTGATTTTGACATTTTTTTACCCACCTCATCAACGGTAAAACCATGCGTTAATACTTGCTTATAAGGCAGTTTACCATCAATAGCAATAGATGATAAAAGACTTGATTGAAACCAACCCCTGTGTTGGTCTGAACCCTCTAAATATAAATCAGCCTGCTCTGTTAGTTCGCTTCTATTTTTCAAAACAGCAAAATGACTAACACCAGAGTCAAACCAAACATCTAGGGTATCAGTAATTTTTGTATAATTGCTGGCATCTTTACCTAGTAATTGCTCTGCCTCTAATTTAAACCACGCTTCAATACCTGATTTTTCAATTAATTTGGCAACTTTTTCTACTAATTCTACGGTATTTTTAGCTAATTTTCCGGTTTTTTTATTAACAAATAGAGTAATGGGAACTCCCCATGCTCTTTGTCTAGATATACACCAATCTGGGCGATTTTCTACCATAAGTTTAATGCGTTTTTGCCCCCATTGCGGTAGCCATTTAACTTTTTTAATACCTGCTAATGCCTTATTTCTCAAATATTTTTCATCCATAGTAATAAACCACTGCGGTGTAGTACGAAAAATAACTGCTGATTTGTGTCGCCAACAATGAGGATAACTATGGACTATACTATGGCTATGCAATAAAGTGTTATTTTGTTTTAAAATCTCAATAACAGATTGGTTAGCTTTAAAAACAAATTGCCCAGCAAAAAATTTTACATCATCAAAAAACACCCCTCTATCATTTACTGGATTAATAACTGCTAGTTTATATTTTAGACCTACTAAATAATCATCTAAGCCGTGAGCTGGTGCGATATGCACTGCCCCTGTGCCTGCTTCACTACTAACATGTTCGCCCAAAATAATTGGCACTTGTTTATCATAAAATGGGTGTTGTAATAATTGCTTTTCTAGTGATTTTCCAAGTATGTTTATTTTTTTAGTTTGCACTAAGTTTAACTCTGTTAAATCTATAATACTTTGGCTTAAATCATCAGCAAGCAATAAATATTCATCTGGGGTTTCTAATAAAACATAACTTAGTTTAGCACTCAATGCCACAGCTTCATTAGCAGGTAGCGTCCACGGGGTAGTTGTCCAAATAACAATAGATACAGGTTTATCAACAGCAAAAATACTATTATCAACAAACTTAAATTTCACATAAACAGCGGGCGATTGTTTGTCTTTATATTCTACTTCTGCCTCTGCTAAGGCTGAGGTGCAATCACAACACCAATGAACAGGCTTTGCACCTTGTTTTATATAGCCATTAGCAATAATTTTACCTAATGAGCGAACAATATCAGCCTCATACTTATAATCTTTTGTTAAATAAGGGTTATCCCAATCGGCAATAACACCTAATCTTTGAAAGTCTATTTTTTGTAAACTAACCTGTTTATCAGCATATTCTCTACAAGCAGTGCGAAAATCTCGGGCAGATATTTTAGCTCCGACCTTGCCCTTTTTTTTCTCAACATTTAATTCAATAGGCAGCCCATGGCAATCCCATCCCGGCACAAACGGAGCATCAACTCCCTCTAGTTGTTTAGACTTAGTAATAATATCTTTTAGTATTTTATTAACTGCATGTCCGATATGAATTGCACCATTAGCATAAGGTGGTCCATCGTGTAGGACAAACTTATTTTTACCTTTACTAGCCTCTCTAACTTGATTATAAATATTATTTTGTTGCCATTTTTTTAATATCTCAGGCTCACGATTAGCTAAATTTGCCCGCATGGGAAAATCGGTATAAGGCAAGTTTAAACTATCTTTATAATCATCCATATATAACTAATATCATAAAAAAACAATTATTATACCGTAATGCTAATAAAGACCACTACATTAGACAAAAGCACTTGTCAAAAAGCTAAAAATACCTATGTTTATAAAATGCAAAAGCACATTTAATAAAAAGTATATTGCTGTAAGATTGTGCTACGCACACAGTCCTAACAAGCAATGCTACGCATATATTAGTTAAAAAACTAGCAACTACATATTTTACCTTGCAACTAAGGGCGTTAAGACTTACATAATTTTATTAGGGTTGTTTAGAGGTTTCTCAAAAATACCAACAGATTTTAGTAGCGAGTTTACTTGTTTTGTTGATAGATAATCTATTTGTTTTGCACGCATATTATTTGGTAATATAATACTGCCATAGCGAACTCTTATTAGCCTACTAACCTTAAATCCTAGTGATTCCCATAGTCTTCTAACTTCACGGTTTTTACCTCTAGTTAATGATACCTTATACCATGAATTAGCATTGCCACCGCCTATAAAATTAACTTTATCAAAACTAGATATACCATCTACTAACTTGACCCCTGATAATAATTTATCAGTATGGGTTTTTTCTATTTTACCTAAAACACGCACTAAATACTCTCTAACAATAGCAAAACTAGGATGCATAAGTCGCCTTGCTAGCTCACCATTATTAGTAAATAACAATAGGCCTGAGGTATTAATATCAAGCCTACCTACCATAATCCACCTACAGCCCTTAGGCAATAGTTTAAATACTGTTTTTCTGCCTTTGTCATCTTTGTTAGAGCATATAATTCCTGCTTGTTTATTGAGTATTAAAACTCGTGTTTTATCCTCTAAATACCTAGATAAATTAATTTTTCTACCGTCTAGGATAACACTGTCTTCTACGCTAACTTTAATGCCTATTTGTGCTATTTTATTATTAACAACTACCCTATTGTTTTTAATCATAGTCTCAGCAGATCTACGAGAGCCATAACCTGCTTGTGCCATTAATTTATGGAGTTTATGTTTCATTGATATTTAGATTGTTACACAGCAACAAAAATTATTTTTTCAAAAAGTAACTATACTAATTATCCACCAATAAGCAAGATATTATATTAAAAATCTAGTATTATTTTAATTTTTTTTTAGGCTTTACCCACATAACATAGCCTTCCTATATGGTATTTTTTAAAAAACATTATGATATAATGTGCAGGTTTTATCAATAACAATATTATTATGAATAATATTTTTAATATTAAAATTTTTGCTTCTTTGTTTGCTATTGCTATTGCTATAATACCGTTATTATCGCCCGGATTATCGGCTACTTCATTGGCAGTTGAGCCTGAGACTTACAAAAGTGCTATAGCTGTTGGCGGTGCAGGGATAATGTTAATATTATGGGTATTGGCAAATAATATTAATAAAAATCTTAGTATTACTAAAACTTACTTTTACATTCCTGTTACTCTATTTATATTATTTAATATTATATCTTTTGCTTGGATTATAGATATTGAAGCTGGATTACTGGCAACTACGCAATATTTTGCTATGGCAGTTGGGTTTTTTATAAGTTTAGATCTTGCTTATAAACAAAATAATTTTGCTAGAAAAATATTAATTCTTATGGCAATATCTGGGCTTTTAGCTGCTACACTAGGTCTATTACAATACTATTTTCCAGATAATCAAAGTATTCAGTATTTTTCAAGACAAGCAGTTAGACCTAGCTCTAGTTTTGGTAATAAAAACATGTCAAGTCAATTTTTGGTAATGGTGCTACCTATTAGTATTGTTATGCTGTGGCGTGCACGCAATTTACAGTATGTGCTATTATTTACCATTACTACAACTATTATGTTATGGTTTCTAACCCACACCTATACTAGGGCGGGGTGGGTATCATTTTTTGTAGAGATATTATTTTTATCTATTTTTATTGTTGTTGATAGAATTAAAAATAAAGATAATATAATAGCAAAAAGTGCAAACATTAGTAAAGAATTTAAACGCAATAAACTAATTATTATTTTAATAGGCATTATGATTTATTTTGCTGGTATTAACTATACCGATAAAGGATTTCAACTAAATAATAAAATAGTAGATAGAGCGGCAACTATTATAGATGGTAATGAAAGTAGTAGTGGTAGATTTCCTGCTTGGGCAAATACCTTAGTTATGATTAAAGATAATAAATTTTTTGGCGTAGGTAGTGGTAATTGGAATGCAAATTACCCCCTATATTATGACAAAATAATGCCTGATGTAATATTTAATGAAAGAGTAAGATTAAGAAGACTACACAATACCTACCTAGAAATGTTTGCTAATGTTGGTATTGTTGGTATGTCTTTGTTATTGTGGTTAGCATTTCTAACTATAAGAGCATCGTCTAAAATATTACTTAATTATAATAATCCTAATAGATATATAGTCTTAGGGGCAAGTTTAGGTTTGATAGGATTTAGCGTATCAGCAGTGTTTAGTTTTCCACTTAGGGTATTTTTACCGGGATTATTGGTTATGGTATATATAGGGCTTATTGCTGGAATATATATAAAAGACTGTAATAATAAAGTTAAGGATAAAAATAAAATTAAAAATTTATACTGGGTATTATCTGTATCATTTCACAGATTATTACTCATTCCCCTACTTTTTTTAGCAGTATTATTAGTATTTGCTAATGATAAATGGATAAATTCTGGTCATAATGGTCAAAAAGCTATTGAGTATATGACTGCTGGTAAAAGAGAACAAGCACTAAAATATGTTTTTAAATCAGTTGAACTGAATCCTTACAAGCCATCATCATTATCATTATTAGGCGATTTAATAAAAAATAGAAATTTAGATTATGCTATTAAATATTCTAATGAAAGTTTAAAATATAATCCTTATAATAGTTTAGTATTGTTAGCATTATCTAATTATTATTATAATTATGCTATAAGTGCTTATAAAAGTGGCAATAATAAGAAAGGTCAAGAGCTTCTTAACAAGCATTTTAAAACCTTAGAAAAATTATTAACAGTAGATGCTAAAAATGTTAGAGGATACGCATTATTGACTAGATATTTTGTGCAATCAAAACAAATAGATAAAGCTAGAGAATCTTATAAACAAACTTTAAAATGGCAAAAATATTTTAAAAATAGGGCTAATTTCGGACCTTATGATAGTATGGTAAATGCTATTGGTAATATGATGAAACCCCACCTAAAGACTGTTACTGATGTCAAAAATAACAAATAACTGTAACATATTCAAAGTTTTTTGAATAACCTATTGTTTGAGCTACTGTGCAACAGTCTCTATAAGTTAAATTATTTTGTTATAGTTTTTCTGCTACACAAAATAAATTCATTCTTTCAAATATCTTATAGTCTATATCTTGGATTTTACGCACAATTGATGATATAAAAGGAATTGCTATAGACAACAGTATGAGTGGTCTCGTGAAAAAGCCACTACCATCAAATTCAATAGGCGTTAAGTCACACTCTTTTATAAGTGCTGATAATTCATTCTTTGAGAAGTGTTGATGCCACATTTTTTCTTTTTCAATATCTCCAAATAAGCCATTTTCACACTCAACATATCTTTTATGGTATTTTTTTTTAGAATATTTTAATTGGTATATAATCTTATGTAATTTAGGAAAAATAAATTTAAAATTACCTATATCTAAAAAGGAAAAAATGTGTTTACGAGGCACGGTTAAAATTATCTTTCCACCAACTTTTAAAACTCTATTAAGTTCCAAAAGCACAAATTTTTGATTATGCACATGCTCTATAACATCAAGTATGCTAATAGTATCAAATGTTTTATCCTTAAATGGCAGTTTTTTGATTTTTTATTATATGTTTAAGTAAAATATTTTTTGGTATGTTATTTGCAGAGTTAATGGCATTTATATTTAAGTCAACGCCAACTCCACTATCTATAATATCACTAGTAGCAAGTGTTTTTAATACATATCCATCATTACTTCCATAATCTAAGTGTACGCCTTTACCAGTATTTAAAAGAATCTCATATAAAAATCCATAGCGATTTAAACCAAAAGGATTTTTTGCACTAAGTGTTTTTTTCATTTTATAGTGATTTTATAAAACATTTTACCTGCAATACTTAAGTATAAATTTATTGCAATTAAATGTTATAAAATTTTTAAACATATTTTTTTGATTACTTACCATAATATAATACTATGTTAAAGTTTTTAAGGTTAAGTATTTTACTTTTTAGTGTTAAGGTATTAATTTAGCTAATAATTGTTCTTCAGTTTCAACATTATTAGGATCAGACAGGCAACAATCTACCGGACAGACCTCGGCACATTGCGGGGTATCAAAATGTCCCTTACATTCTGTGCATTTATCAGGGTCTATTTCATAAATTTCATCGCCCATATAAATTGCTTCATTTGGGCATTCGGGCTCACAAACATCGCAATTTATACACTCATCAGTTATATATAATGACATATTAACCTGCTATACTTAAATATTAGAACAATAGTATTTTACTCTATTTAAGAGAATATTTTTATTAGTTATATTAAATATTTTTTTAATCTCAGGTCCTGATTTTTGGCTTGATAATAATAATCGTAGTGGTAAAAATAATTCCTTGCCTTTGAGCTTGCTAGTATTTTTTATATAGGCTAAAAACTCATCATAGTCATCGTAATTATCAATAGCATAAAGCACAATATCACAAAATTCTTGCTTTATATTAGCGTCAATATTAATATCAACCTCTGCATTACTAAAAATTATTTTTGCCCATAAAATAGCGTCTCTGGCAAATAAAATATTATTTTTAACTAAGTTAATAAAATCATTGCGTTTATTTTCAGTAATTATATCTGCTACAAAATCTTTTATATAATTCCAAAAATCAGCATAGTTTAAGTTATTTAGTGCTAATTTTTGCCAATATTGTAGTTGTTTAATATCAAATTTAGCACCAGATTTACTAATATTACTAAAATTAAAATCCTTAGCTAATTGGCTAAAACTCAACAAATTATTATCACTATAATTATGTCCTAGTCTAGCTAGATAATTAATAATAGCAATAGCTAAATAGCCAATATCCCTTAATTCTGCAATACTAATAGAGCCATTTCTTTTTGATAGTGGTTTATTATCATAGCCCATTATTAAAGAAGTATGTGCGTATTGAGGCTGTTTTAGGTCTAATAATTTTAGTATCATAATTTGTCTAGGGGTATTGCTAAGATGGTCTTCCCCTCGTATGCTATTAGTTATGCCCATTAGTGCATCATCTAGAGCATTTACAAAAAAGAATGCATAATAACCATTTGATCTTTTAATAATAAAATCACCTATATATTTATTATCATAGCTTTGCTCACCCTTGATACTATCATTAAATTTAGTGGTGTTGGTATTATCTATTTTAAATCTTATGGTATGCTCTTGTGCTAGATTAATATTATTAGATAAGTTTCTACAACTACCGTCATAACGAGGTGCTTTGCCTAATTTTAATTGGGATTTTTTGCTATTTGCTAGTTGTGTAGTTGTGCAAAAACACGGATAAACTTGCTTGGTATTTTGCAGTTTTTCTAGATAATAATCGTATGTATCACATCTTTTTGATTGTTGGTATGGACCAAGTTCTCCACCTATATTATAACCTTCTTGCCATTTTAGCCCTAGCCAAGATAGATCTTCACATACAGCATCTATATATGATTGTTTACTACGACTTATATCTGTGTCTTCAATTCTAAGTAAAAATACTCCGTTGTGTTTTTTGGCATAAAGAGCGTTAAAAATTGCAACTCTAGCATTTCCTATATGAATTTTCCCAGATGGGCTTGGACAAAATCTAGTTTTAACCATTAAAATTTATATATTTTAACATTAACACTACAAAGTATTGTAGTTAGACTATAATTTTATATTTTAAAATTCAAAAATAGCAATAATGTTAAAAAAATACTTAGGTTTACTAATTACAATATTTATCGTATTTAGTGTAATAGCAAAAAGCAATTATCCTAATTTAGCAGATGGTTTATACGCTAATATTCAAACTACTAAGGGTAATATATTAGTAAAACTAGCTTATAAAAAAGCCCCACTTACAGTTATAAATTTTGCAGGATTAGCCAAAGGAACTAAATCAAATACCATAAGTGCCAATAAGCCTTATTATGATGGTTTAACATTCCATAGGGTTATAAAAGATTTTATGATCCAAAGTGGCGACCCTATGGGTAATGGCACAGGAGGACCTGGTTATAAATTCATTGATGAGATTAGCGAGTTAAAACACAATAAAGCTGGTATTTTATCAATGGCAAACTCTGGGGCTAATACTAATGGTAGTCAGTTTTTTATAACTCATAAGGCAACGCCTTGGCTAGACGATAAGCATACTGTTTTTGGTTCTGTTGTATCTGGTATGGAGGTTGTTAATAGTATAGAAAAAGGTGATATTATAAAACATATAAAAATTATTGCTATAGGTAATAGGGCAGAAGCATTTAAAACTGATGAGCAAGCGTTTAATAAGCAATTAACAATTTATAAAAAACAAAGGCTAGGTAGTATTAAAAAAGATGATGAAAAATTACTAATATTTATTAAAAAAAATTATCCAAATGCAAAAAAAACTGCATCAGGACTATATTATATAAATACTAAAAAAGGCAGTGGTGAAGCATCTAAAAAAGGTGACACCATAATTGCAAATTATTCTTTGTTACTAGACAATGGTAAAGAAATAGTAAATTCTAAAAAAATTAACAAGCCACTTAAAACTCAAATTGGCGTAGGTAGGCTAATTAAAGCTTGGGATGAGGCATTAGTAGGAATGAGAGTAGGTGCTAAAAAAACCATAATTGCTCCATATTATTTAGCTTATGGTAAGAGTGGTATAGATAATATTATTCCTGCTAAGGCAACACTAATTTTTGATATAGAGTTAATAAAAATAGTAAAACAATAATGTTTTTAGAAATAATGAATTTTTTATATCGGTTAGATATTGGCTTTAGTGTCTTTAATTATCTAACAGTAAGAGCCATATTTGCAACCCTTAGCTCATTACTTATAAGTATGTTTTTAGGTAAGTTTGCAATTAACAAACTATCTACTTATCAAATCCGCCAAACCATTAGAAAAGATGGACCTAAAAGTCATCTTAGCAAATCAGGCACGCCTACTATGGGCGGAGTATTAATATTATTTTCCTTTATTGTTAGTGTAATATTATGGGGTAATTTAAGTAATACCTATGTTTATATTGTATTAAGTAGTGCTATTATTTTTGGTGCTATTGGCTTTTTAGACGATATATTAAAAATACGCAATAAAAGCTCAGATGGTTTAAATGCTAAACAAAAATACGCAGTGCAATCATTAGCCG
This sequence comes from Gammaproteobacteria bacterium, assembly GCA_965222825.1. Classification (GTDB taxonomy): domain Bacteria; phylum Pseudomonadota; class Gammaproteobacteria; order PS1; family Pseudothioglobaceae. The sequence goes on from OZ244964.1 coordinate 878,126, forward strand.
CAATTATTATTGGCTATTGGATTTTTCAAACAGCAGGCGTAGAGCACCAATTAGTAGTGCCGTTTGTGAAAGATTTTTACTATACTTTGGGTTTGTTTGGCTTTATAATTTTTTCATACTTTGTAATTGTAGGCACCAGCAATGCCGTTAATCTTACTGATGGTTTAGATGGTTTAGCAATTATGCCAGTTATACTAGTAGCTGGAACTTTTGGTATTTTTGCTTATTTGAGTAGTAATTACAATTTTGCTAATTATTTGTCTATACCATTTTTACCAAATGTCAGTGAAGTAGTTGTTATATGTGCCGCATTAATAGGCTCTAGTATGGGTTTTTTGTGGTTTAATTCCTATCCTGCTAATATATTTATGGGTGATGTTGGCTCACTGTCCTTAGGGGCTTTACTTGGGGTTATTGCTATTATTATTCATCAGGAATTATTATTATTTATAATAGGCGGTGTGTTTGTATTAGAAGCATTATCTGTTATTTTACAGGTGGGCTCTTATAAACTTTTTAATAAAAAACGCATATTTTTAATGGCACCACTACACCATCATTTTGAGCGTAAGGGTTGGAGTGAGCCTAAAATTATTGTGCGTTTTTGGATGATTACTATGGTATTAGTTTTGATTGGTTTATCTAGTTTAAAAATAAGATAGAATGAGTATTCAAGCAGATAAATGGATTAAAAAAATGGCTAAAGAACACAAAATGATTGAGCCATTTTGTGATAAACAAATACGCAACATAGCAGACAATAAAGTAATATCTTATGGCGTTTCTAGCTATGGTTATGATGTTCGTTGTGCTAATGAATTTAAAATTTTTACTAACATCAATACTAGTATTGTTGATCCTAAAAATTTTAGCACTAATAATTTTGTTAGTATAAATTCTGATGTATGTATTATTCCACCTAATTCTTTTGTGTTAGCAAGAACAGTAGAATATTTTCGCATACCTCGCTCAGTTTTAGTCGTTTGTTTAGGTAAATCAACCTATGCACGATGCGGTATTATTGTAAATGTAACTCCTCTTGAACCACAGTGGGAGGGGCATGTTACCTTAGAATTTTCTAATACTACACCACTTCCTGCTAAAATTTATGCTAATGAAGGTGTTGCACAAATGTTGTTTTTTAAAGCCGAGGCAGATTGTCAAATATCCTATAAAGATAGAAATGGCAAATATCAAGGACAAACAGGTGTTAGCCTACCTAAGACATAAATAAACTATTGTATAATAATACTTTTTTTTAACTTATGCTTAAAATTTGTTTTAATTGCCAATTACTTATAGGTAATGCTAGTGTGTGATGGATTTTATAGCGTTTGGAAAACTGCTTTAATTGTATTTTATTAATCATATCAAATAAAACTATAATTTTAGCATCTGGGCTATTGCTTTCTAAGGTAGCAAGCAGTGATTCAATGTTGCTAACTCTATCACGAAACTCTGGATTGTAACTAAACTCTGCAACTATTGTTGTATAAGTATTTTTCTTGGCTAGTTTTATTGCTTTTCTTGGGTTAGTTTCAAAATCCACTTGATAACCTAATTCTATAAATAACTCACTAAAATCTGGAAAACCACCTTCATCAACAAAAAATAATAATCTATTGGCGTTGTTTAGCATAAAAGTTTTTTTTAAATTGTTCAAACCTCCTTTTTAATATAGCATTACGCATAGTGTGCATTAAATTTTGGTAGTAATATAAATTATGAATAGTTGCCAGCCTTGTGCCTAATATTTCATTTATTTTTTGCAGGTAGTATAAATAAGCGCGACTGTAATTTTTACAAGTATAACAAACACAATTATTATCAATAGCATTAGTATCGCTCTTATATTTACTATTACGAATTTTTACTACCCCAAATGAGCTAAATAAATATCCATTTCTAGCATTACGAGTTGGCATTACACAATCAAACATATCAGCACCTAGACTAACTGCTTCTACTAAGTCGCTTGGCGTGCCAACACCCATTAAGTATCTGGGCTTGTTATGGGGCATTTTTCTAGTTATGGTGCTTAATATTTGTATCATTTCTTGTTTTGTTTCACCCACTGATAAACCTCCAATGGCATAACCATCAAAGCCAATATCCGTTAATTTTTCTAATGACTCTATTCTTAGGTCATCATACATACCGCCTTGAATTATGCCAAATAAAGCATTATTATTATTTAGTTTACTGTGCTCATCTTTACTTCTTTTTGCCCATCTAAGTGATAATTGCATAGAAGTATTAGTGGTTTTTTTATCAGCAGGATATGGTGTGCATTCATCAAAAATCATTGCAATATCAGAACCTAATTTAGTTTGTATTTGTATTGATTCCTCAGGTCCCATAAATACCTTAGTGCCATTTTTTGGATTGCGAAAAAGCACCCCTTGCTCGCTAATTTTAGCCATACTACCTAGACTAAATACTTGGAAACCACCAGAATCAGTTAAAATAGGCTTATCCCAGTGCATAAAATTGTGTAACCCGCCGTGTAAATTTATAATATTATCTATTGAATTTAGTGATAAGTGAAAGGTATTAGTTAAAATTACTTGTGTGGTAGTTATTTTTAATTCCTCAGGCGTCATTGCTTTTACTGCACCATAAGTGCCAACAGGCATAAACGCTGGAGTATCAATTACACCTCTTTTGAGTGATATTTGCCCTAGTCTTGCTAAATTATCAGTTTTCAAAAGACTAAATTGCATCTTGTTAGATTTTTTCTTTGATTTGTAAATACCAAAGTTTACTATATTCGCTATCTTTTGCTATTAATTCTTTGTGTGTGCCATGCTCTAATACTCCATTTCCATCTAAGACAATAATTTTATCAGCATCAATAATAGTTGATAATCTGTGAGCTATAACCAGCATGGTATTATGTCCTTGTAATGTCTTAATTGAGTTTTGCACTATTTTTTCTGAATGTGAATCTAGTGCTGATGTTGCTTCATCAAAAATAAATAATTTTGGTTTTTTAAGTAGCGATCTAGCTATTGCTAAGCGTTGTCTCTCACCACCAGATAGTTTCAAACCTCTTTCGCCAACTTTGGTATCATAACCATCTGGTAATTTATTGATAAAATCCTCCAAATATGTTGCTTTGACTACTTTTTTTATCTCATCCATACTAGCATCTTGGCTACCATAACTAATATTATAAAGTATAGTTTCGTTAAACATAACCGCATCTTGTGGCACTATGGCTATTTGTTTTCTTAAACTATCTTGTTTTATATCTGCTATATTTTGTCCAGCTATTAAAATTTTGCCACTATCAATATCATAAAATCTAAATAGCAGTTTTGCAATACTAGACTTTCCAACCCCAGATGCACCGACAATAGCAAATTTTTGTTTAGGCTTAATGCTAAAACTTAGGTTATTTAACGCCTTAGTCCCATTAGGGTATGAAAAATTAACATCAACAAAATTAACAGAGCATTGTTTTATAACTAAGTCTTTAGCATTGGGTTTATCTTTTATTGCTATCTTAGTATCAAGTAGTTTAAATAAATTGTTCATATCAATTAAATTATGTTTAATTTGGCGATAAATTATACCCAGAGTGCCAAGTGGCAAAAATAATTGTAATAATAGTGTTTGAATTAAAATCATATCGCCTAAACTTAGAGCACCATCAACAACCCCCTGTGCTGCTAATATCAAAATAATAGTCATTCCAATAACAATAATAGAGCCTTGAGCAAAGTTTAATATAGCCATAGAAGTAAAGGTTTTTATTGCTATTTTTTCCCATTTTTTAATAATTTTTTCATAGCGGTTAAATTCAAATTCTTCGTTGGAAAAATATTTTACTGTTTCATAATTAATTAAACTATCAATAGCACAAGTTTTGGCTATTGAATCCATATCATTCATTTCGTAGCGATATTTCATTCTCCATGTAGTAATCATAAAAGTTAGCACTAAATAAATAAATACTGTAACTAATGAAGTAATAACAAAAAATATATCGTAGTTAAAGAATAAAATACCAGCAATTAATAACACTTCAAATAATGAGGGAAATATACTAAATACTAAAATAGATAATAAAGTGCTAGTGCTTTGTGCACCTCTATCAATATCACGGCTAATACCGCCTATTTTTCTCTCAAGATGAAAGTTTAAGTCCAGATTATGTAAGTGTTTAAAAACATTAATAGATATTAGATGCATAGACCTATAGCGAACCTTGGCAAAAACCGCATCTCTTAGCTCGTTAAATAGTGAACTAAGTAGCAATAATATGCCATAAGATAATAGTAAGCCTAATGGTAAAACTAGCACTATATTTCTACTATCTAGGCTATCAATAATATCTTTTAATATTATAGGTGAGCCTACGCTAGCTAATTTAGCAAACATTAATAAAAATAGTGATAATAATATGCGATAACGCATACTATAGAGATATGGATATAAGCGTTTTACAATACTTATATTAGCACTTTTATTGTCGTAATCATAGTGACTTTTATCTAGCATATACTATATTTAGAATTATTTATAACATAATTATCGGGCAATATAGCACCTTTTTCACAAGCTATTTTGATTATATCATTAGTGCGAAATTGCTCTGGGTGTAGTAGCGTTTCTTGTTTGTAAAATGCTTGTTGATGACACAACTCAGGATGAGTGTGGTTACAACCTACAATATTAAATACACAATCTCCTACCTTCCAAGGTGCTTTTCCTATTATTTTACCCTTTATTATATGAATGCTATATTCTGGGTCTTTCTCCCAAAAATGTTCAAAATATAAAATCCCATCTGGGTGCTGGAATAATTCTTGCACCAAACGCTTTTCGCCGTTTGGGTATTGGATATAAAGTGGCGATCTAATAGTAAATAAACTACTCATAATATAGTTAATTATACTATAAAGGCTACCTTATTCTAAAATGAAAAAACACATTTAATAAAAAGCACATTGCTAAAAATCTGCTAAAATGTGTGCTTAGCGTAAAAATTACTACTATTAAAAACAGTTTATTTTTAGGGTTGTTCATAGCCTCAATTTTATTAACATATGAAACATATATTAACACAACAACAAGGCTTTACTTTAATAGAGTTATTAGTAATTATGTCTATTATTGCTATTTTATCTAGTGTTTTTGTGCCTAGATTTTTAGACTTAGATAAAAAACGAGCAAATTTAGTCATTAGCGAAATGTGGACTATAGCAGAAGCTATACAAACCTATGATACTCAAAATGGCACTTTCCCTGATGCGGCTGGTAATTGCATAAATGCTATTACTACACTAACTGCTTCTAACTTATTAGCAGGAATTGATGCTAATGATAATGCTTGGGATGGAGGTAGTTATATAACTTCTTGCATAGATAATGCCGCTTCAATTAGTATTTTGATGAATACTGAATGGGCATCATATACTAAAAACGCATTACCTAATTCTACAACTGATGGCACTAGAGTTGTTTTACATGTTTCTAAATTAGCATATGTGCCTGTCTTAGAGAGGTTTTTGTATTTAGATGCTACTCCTAGTGGTAATTATATTGTATCTGATGCTAATGATATAATCTTAGCAGGTAGAAATACTACTGATGATGCCACTGCTAGTTTAGCTAGAGCGGTGTTTTATCAAGATGTTGTAGTGCATAATAGCGGAGTTATAGTAACTATGCCAACTTGTACTTTTGGCTCGCCTAAACTGATAACTGCTCCAGTATCACTAAGAGCAAGTAATGATGAAATTATTAGAGATTGGCTTGTAAATACCGCTACAACAACACCAACTTGGAGTGTTAGTATAACATTAAGAACAGCAACACTTACCTCTAATACTACACCAACATTATCATTTAACGAAGGTGTAACGCCTACTGCAACTTCAATATTATTTATTAGCACTAAATGTCAATAATTCTTATCAATATAGCCAACATATTTATAGCAAATTCAATAATACAATAAGTTTGTTATATTTGGAAAAAATAATAACACAAAACCCATAATAATTAAAAATGGTCCAAAGGCAAATTTCTTATTGTATTTCTTAGCACCTATGGCAAATATTATGCCTAAAATAGCAGCACCTAATAATAACATATTTAAAGATTGATAACCAAACCAAGCCCCTAGTGCCGAGGCTAGTTTAAAATCGCCATAACCCATAGCCTCTTTCTTTGTTATTAACTTAAACAGCCAATATATACTCCATAACACCATATAACCAAATACCGCACCAATTATGGCATCATTTATATAAACAAAACCATTATCTAAATTAAATAACAACCCTAACCATAATAATGGTATGGTTAATTTATCTGGTAATAATTGTTGTTGTGCATCTATTAGCAACAAACAAATACTTAAATATGCAAATAATAAAATAAAAATGCTATTAATTTGTAGGCCAAATACCAACACAATAACCACGCTAATAATAGCACTAAATATCTCTACTAACGGGTATTGCCATGATATTTTAATACCACAATGTTTGCACTTTGCTTTTTGTAATAAAAATCCTACAACTGGTATCAAAGATATATAATCTATGGTATTCTTACAATTAGTGCAAAATGAGCGAGAGGGATTTATCAAACTTAACTCTCTAGGTAAACGATAAATAACTACATTCAAAAAACTACCAATCAACAATCCATACACAAAGCTAAAAAATATTATCATATTGTTATTATACTGTAATAATTGCTATTTATTTATAAGCAGATTCTGAACAACCCTTAAAAGCAAGATACCGTCTTGTGCCAAATTTATGATTACAGTTTCTTCTTTGAAGCCGGGCATCAAAGTTTGTTATTCTTTGAAAATATCAGCCTCTTAGCATTAGGTGCTTATTATTTGTGTTAGCAACAAGTAGCACTGCAAACAATGCCTTGAACAAACACTTTTAAAAGCCTTATATAATTTTATTAGGGTTGTTAATAAAAGCATATTCCCGCAAACTTGTGCTACGCACGCAGTGCAGAGGTTCTTGTTAGAAGCCGGGCGTCTAAGTTTTTATTTATTTAATATATCTGTTAATGCAGCAAGTAATAAGCTTATATTTTCTAAACGAGAGGAATTTCCCATTAAGCCAATACGCCATATTTTATTGGCTAATACGCCTATACCTGCTCCTATTTCTAAATTATATTCTGTTAGTAATTTAGTGCGAATTTGGACATCATTTACCCCGTTGGGAATATTAACAGAATTAAGTTGTGGCAGTCTATCATTTTCATTTACTAAGTAAGATAAACCTAATTTTTCTAAGCCTTGTTTTAATTTATTATGATTATCTATATGGCGTTTCCAAGCATTTTCTAATCCTTCTTCTAGTAGCATTACTAATGATTCGTGCAAACCATATAAGGTATTAACAGGTGCGGTATGGTGGTAAGTTCTTTGCTTATTATCCCCCCAATAACCCATAACTAAATTTAAGTCTAAAAACCAACTAGGAACTGGTTTTTTACGGGTTTTAACCTTTGCTAATGCTCTGTTGTTAAAACTAATAGGTGCAATGCCAGGCATTGCTGATAAACATTTTTGCGTTCCTGAATAAATAGCATCAACACCCCATTTATCAACCTTTAATTTTGAGCCTCCTAATGAAGTAACTGCATCAACTATTACAATAGCATTAAACTCATGGGCTATCTGGCATAATTCTTTAACATTTGATTGTGCCCCTGTTGAAGTTTCAGCGTGCACAAATGCTAAAATCTTAATATCATTATTGTTTATAAATGCTTCGCGGACTTTGTTAATATTAACAGCCTCGCCCCAATTATCATTGACAATAATACTAACTCCGCCTAATCTATCAACATTTTCTTTCATCCGCATACCAAAAACACCATTTATACAGACAATAACCTTATCACCTTGTTCAACTAAATTAACAAAGCAAGTCTCCATACCAGCAGAGCCCGGTGCTGATACTGGCATAGTTAGGTCATTTTTTGTTTGAAAAGCATATTTTAATCCGGCTTTTACCTCGTCCATCATAATAATAAATTCTGGGTCTAGATGTCCTATTGTAGGTCTAGCCATAGCAGATAATACCCTAGGATGAACATTAGATGGTCCAGGTCCCATAAGTGTCCTAATTGAAGGATTAAAAGATTTCATAATTAAAATTACCAATAAAAAGAAAAACTCATATTATAATATCTTATATGTCTATTATCAAATCATTGTTAAGAACTTTTAATAAAAAAATTGTTTTAACTGGCAAGGAAGCAGTAAAACCATTTGAATGTGATGGCTTATCAGTTTATAGGCAAATGCCTCTTGCGGTAGTGCTTGTTGAAAATACTAAGCAAATAAAACAAGTAATTAGTATTTGCAAAAAATATAATACCCCGTTAATAACCAGAGGAGCGGGTACTGGTTTATCAGGTGGGGCAATACCTATTGAAAATAGTGTGGTTTTAGGACTGTCTAAATTAAATAAAATCTTAAAAATAGATAAAATTAATCAAACAGCAATAGTAGAACCAGGGGTAGCAAATATTACAATTAGTAATGCAGTAGCTGAGTTTAATCTATACTATGCACCAGATCCTTCATCACAAATTGCTTGCAGTATAGGTGGTAATGTCGCTGAAAATTCAGGAGGTGTGCATTGTCTTAAATATGGACTAACGGTTAATAATGTTGAGGCAATTAAATACATTAATAGTGATTTAGAAGAAATAAAACTCACTAAAAATGATGATGGTTTAGATATTTTAGCACTATTAAATGGCTCTGAGGGTTTATTAGGAATTATTAGCGAGGTTACAGTAAAACTATTATTAAAACCAGAGGTTACTAAGGTTATTATGGCAGGTTTTAATAGTATTACTAAATGTGCTAATGCTATTACTAATATAATCCAACAAGGAATTCTCCCAGCTGGTTTAGAAATGATGGACGAATTTGCTATTACTGCTGTTGAAGATTTTGCCAAAGTTGGCTATCCAAAGGATTCTAAGGCATTATTATTGTGTGAGTTAGACGGCACTAGTTTACAAGTAAAGTTAGAGTTAAATAAAGTATTAAATATTTTAAAACCATACGCTGATAATATAGTTGTATCTAATAATGAACAACAACGAATTAATTTATGGAGTGGCAGAAAATCAGCATTTCCAGCAATGGGTAGATTATCGCCTGATTATTACTGTATGGATGGCACTATTAGTAGAGCCAAATTAGCTTTTGTGCTTAATAAAATATTAGCAATGTCCAAAAAATATAATTTACGCGTAGCGAATGTATTCCACGCAGGAGATGGTAATTTACACCCATTAATTTTATACGATGCTAATAATAATGAATTAGAAAAGGCTGAGCAATTTGGTGCTGATATTTTAAAATTATGTGTTGATGTAGGTGGTTCAATAACTGGGGAGCACGGGGTTGGTATAGAAAAATTAGATAGTATGTGTTTACAATTTAACGATAAAGAACTAACTATATTTCATAAACTTAAAGAAGTTTTTGATGGTGCTAATATACTAAATCCAACTAAGGCAATACCAACACTACGCCGTTGTGCTGAACTGGGTAGGATGCATGTTCACAATAATAAAGTTGCTTTTGCTGATATTGATAGATTCTAATGCTTGATAATATCCAACAACAAATTATCCAAGCTACCAAAGATAAACAAAAACTACAAATAATTGCCAAAGAAAGTAAAACAAAAAAACTTGATACTATTGATACTATAGCAATGGCAAACTATAGTGGTATAGTATCTTACAAACCTAAGGAGTTAGTTATTACTATCAAATCTGGTGCGAGTATTAAAGAGGTAAACTACGAATTAGGAAAAAATAATCAACAACTAATATTTACCCCGCAAGATTTTAATAACTCAACTATAGGCGGGGCTTATTCTTGCAATAGTTCGGGCTCTAGTAGTGCTTTTTATGGCTCTTTAAGGGACTTTGTGCTAGGGATTAGGATTATTGATGGCACAGGAAGTTTACTAAGATTTGGTGGTGAAGTAATGAAAAATGTTGCTGGTTATGATGTGGCTAGAATGTTGGTAGGCAGTAGAGGTAATTATGGTGTTATTAGCGATATTAGTTTTAAAGTTATGCCCTTAGTAGCAACTACAACTTATAAAATTCCTACTACCATAGAAGATAGTTTAGCAATTATGCACAATTTTATTAAAAAATTACCATTAGTAGCATTGGCATATTATAATGGTTTTTTATACGCTCAAACAAATGACTATCTAAGCACAAGCCACAAACAAATACTAAGAGATTATCAAGCCAAGCATAGCTCTTGTGAAATATGGTTGGTATTTAATCCATTTAATATTCCAATAGCAAAAAATAAAAAACTAATTAGTAAATATTGCACAAATACTACACCATTAGATGTTAATACTATAGCAATTGACTGGGCTGGCAGAAAAAGGTATTTATTGGTTGATAAAAATACAAAAATAGTCCCCAACAGCAATCAAAAAAATATCTTAGCATTAGAGAGGAAAATAAAAACCGTATTTGATCCAAATAACATTTTTCATAGTAACGAATGCAAACAAATATAATAAATAACTTATTAAGTGCTGATAACAAAAAAATAGCTAATAATGTTTTGCATAATTGTGTGCATTGCGGATTTTGTTTAGCTACTTGCCCTACTTATCAACTACTAGGCTCTGAACTAGACTCACCAAGAGGTAGGATATATATAATAAAAAACGCCTTAGAAACTAATAACGCTTTGACCAATAATAGCCTAGTGCATCTTGATAGATGCTTAACTTGCAAATCGTGTGAGACCACTTGTCCATCTGGAGTGCAATACGCTAGATTACTAAAAATAGGCAGAGATTTATTAGAACCAACAAGAAATATATGGCAAAAAATATTACGCTTTATAGTCCGTAAAACCTTAACTAATACTAAGTTATTTAGTTTTATTGCCATATTTGTTAGTAAAAATCGCCAACAAGCAAAAACAATTAAACCAATAATATCAGATAATAAAATAATATTATTATCAGGTTGTATTCAGCCTAGTTTAGCACCTAATATTAACCTAGCCAGCAAACAGGTATTAACTAAATTAGGTTATCAAATTATTGAAACCAAACACGGTGAGTGCTGTGGTGCCATAGATGAGCATTTATCAGCAAGTAATGACGCCTTAGTAAAAATTAAAAATAATTTAGACAACTGGTGCGAGCAACTAGATTTAGGGGCAAAATATATAGTATCTACTGCTAGTGGTTGTGGTGCTATGATTAAAGATTATAGTAATTTATTCTTAGAAAATGATAAATATTTTCACAAAGCCAAAAGAGTGGTGGCTAGTGCTAAAGATATAGCAGAAATTTTGCTTATACACAAGGCTGATGAATTAAAAAATATCTTTAATATTAATAATAAAGATATTAGTTTACACGCCCCTTGCACCTTAGTCCATTCTCAAGGGTTGCCAAAAATTATACAACAAATATTTACTAATTTAGGGATAACACTACACGAGCCAAAAGATAGCCATATATGTTGCGGCTCTGCCGGAACTTACTCTATATTACAGAGTAAAATAGCAAAAAAATTATTAACTAATAAACTAAGTAATATTACCAAAAATCCAACTAAGGTAATTATTACTGCCAATATAGGATGTTTAATGCACCTGCAAAAAGGCACAAAGATACCAGTTAAACACTGGATTGAATTACTAGCAGATTATAATTCATAACTAAAAAGATGCTAAAAATCAACACCCAAACTCAAACTCTAAGCTATTATCAAAATAATAAAATTATTGCTAAATATCCAATTAGCAGTGCAAAAAATGGGCTAGGTGAGACTAATAGCAGTGAATGCACACCAAGAGGAAGACATTGTATTTGTGAGAAAATTGGCACTAATTTACCAATAAACTCAGTATTTGTTGCTAGACGGATAACAGGTGAGATATATAATGAAAAATTAGCATTAAAATACCCTGATAGAGATTGGATTTTAACTAGAATTTTGTGGTTAAGTGGTTTAGAAAAGTATAATAAAAACACTAAACAAAGGTATATTTATATTCACGGTATGCCTGATGATAAACCTATAAATATACCTAATTCTAAAGGCTGTATTCGTATGCGTAATGTTGATATAGTAGAATTATTTGAACTTGTTTGTGAAAATGATCAAGTAATAATTAAGTAAAATATTAAAACTTCGACGCCCGGCGTCTAATGTTTTTGCTATAATAGATTTAAATGTAATATGAAGAGATTTAATTATGCCAAAAAGAGCAGTAAGTTTTACTGAATATCATTATTATCATATTTTTAATCGTGGCACAGATAAGAGAGATATATTTTGTGATGATGAAGATATGGCTTATTTTTTACACAGGCTGGTTGATTTTAATACAAGTATTTCCTTAGGTGGTGTGCAAATTCAGAATTTACCTAAGTATAAAAAACTTCTAAGCCCTGCGTCTAAGTTAGTTGATATTGTAGCATATTGCTTACTTCCAAATCACTTTCATTTTATATTAAAACCACTTACTGATGACGGTATTACAAGATTTATGCAAAGAATTGGCACAGGCTATGTGAAGTATTTTAATAGAAAATATCAAAGATCTGGTTCATTATTTCAAGGTAGATTCAAAGCAACACATATTAGTGGCTATGGTGCCTTGCTTGTTATGTCTGTTTATGTAAATTTAAATTATAATCATCATAAAATAAACCCTGATAAGCACCTAGTAAAGACTAGCTTCGGTAGTTATATAGGTTCGGATAATCATTCAATAATATGTAATTTAGAAGATATTAACATTATTTTGGATGAGATTGGTGGTGCTAAAGCATACAAGCAATATGCATATGAACAATCTCAATATTTTTTAGAAAGAAGAGAATTGTTGAAAGATATAGAGGCAGATTCTTAACTTCGACGCCCGGCGTCTAAGTTTTTATTATAAAAGATAAGATATGCAAAAAATATTAGATACTTACTTAGATAAAAGAATGTTATTTATCTTTTTAAACGGTATTGCTAGTGGTTTTCCCTGGGTAATTATTGGCTCAGCTATGACTTTATGGTTAAAAGATGAGGGGCTAACTCGCACTGCTATTGGCTTTTTTGGCTCGGTATTTGCAGTGTATTCAATAAATTGGCTATGGGCGCCATTATTAGACAGAGTAAAAATACCACTATTAACTAAACATTTTGGGCAACGCCGTTCATGGTTATTGTTATTACAAGGATTGCTACTTATACTAATTATTTTAATATCCTATACTGACCCTAAATATTCTTTATTATGGGTAAGTCTATTAGCTTTATCAGTAGCCACTGTATCAGCTACACAAGATATTGTTATTGATGCTTATCGTATTGATATAATGAGCTTAAAAGAAAAAGATAAACTGCCAGCAACAGCAGCAATGGCAACATCAGGTTGGTGGGTGGGTTATGGTTTTTTAGGGGCCGTTGCTTTGTATTTATCTGCTTTTGGCATTAACTGGGATGGAGTTTATTTGCTAATAAGTTTATTTGTTATTGGTTTTATGATTAATACTTTATTACTTGATGAACCAGATAGTAAACGCGAACAAGTGCAAGCAAAAATCCAAGAGAATTACGAAAATTTACTAGGCGGGCACAATTTATCACAACAAATAAGTGCTTGGCTTTTAACAACAATAGTTGAGCCCTTAAAAGACTTTTTTGTTAGGTTTGGTTATATTGCCTTAGTAGTTTTGTTATTTATTATGCTTTTCAAGGTGGGTGAGGCATTTTTAGGACGAATGTCTTTGGTATTTTATAAAGAAATTGGTTTTACCACTGGTGAAATTGCTACTTATTCTAAGTTAGTTGGCTCTACGCTAACGGTAATTTTTTCTATTATTGCTAGTATCATTACCGTGCACTATGGTTTGGTGCGAGGTTTGATGATTAGCGGTATTGCAATGGCAGCAACTAATTTAATTTTCTCATATATGGCTTATGCAGGGCCCAATACTAATATATTTGCTATGGCTATTTTATTAGATAATTTTACTGCTGCTTTTTCAACTGTGGCATTTGTAGCATTTATCTCACACCTAACTAATAGGGCTTATACCGCAACACAGTATGCACTTATGGCATCAGCTGGTAATTTTGGTCGCACAGTATTTGCTAGTAGCAGTGGGTTATTGGTTGATAGTTTAGGCGGTAATTGGGTAGTATTTTTTATTATTACCGCATTAATGGTTGTGCCAAGTCTAATAATGCTTTATTGGATTGGTAAGAAATTAAAATATTTGTTTGAATGATAAAATTATTGATTGTAACCGTATATAGTGTATATAACTTTACTATATAGTATAATACTGTAAATATAGTATGTATAATAGTGTATATAGTTATCGTATATTTTGTGTATCTTGGTACTAATGGAGGGTATTAGGTTGAATATATTTATTATGAAGGCTCTAATGGTTTAGAGTCTGAGGGTCGTAATGGACTTTAGTTGGACGATATTTTTACAATTTACAGAAACAGCCGCTTTAATAGTGGCTGTTTTCATTGCAAAATCTGCAATTAAACATCAAATGGATACTGCTAAAAAAGCTAAAACCATTGCTTTGCTTATGAAAGATTTAGAATATGAGACTTTAAAAAATGGTATTAATATTTTGCGTAAAATTCACCTAGACCCACAAGATGATACCGCTATATACGCTAGTGTTGAAAATAAAGATAAAGATGAAGTAATCTCAATTAGTAATTTACTAAACTATTACGAAAATATAGCTATTGGCAAAAAACGATATTTATTATATTAAAATGATTGAACAATCACAAAAGACTAGTATTATAGCTATATATGAAAAAGCAAAACCATTTATTATCAAAGTTAGAAAAACAGATAATAACCTAAATCTTTATATAGAGTTTGAGGACTTTATTAATATCTTAAAATCTTAATATGTCTTTAATGATAGATATATCAGGCTTATCTCTAACACCTGATGAAAAAATAATGCTAGCTAAGCCTAGTGTGTGCGGGGTAATATTATTTACACGAAACTATCAAGATAAACAACAGTTAAAACAACTAGTAGAGCAAATCCGTAGCATAAAACCTAATTTACTAATTGCTACTGACCACGAGGGTGGGCGAGTGCAACGATTTAAAAAAGACTTTACTCATATTCCCCCTATGGCTTCTTTGGGAGAATTATTTACAAAAGACAAACAACTAGCATTAAAAAGTGCTTATGCCTGTGGCTTTGTATTGGCTTATGAATTGCTAGAAGTTGGTATTGATTTTAGTTTCACCCCTGTTTTAGATATTGATTATGGTAATAACAGCGTTATTGGTAATAGAGCATTTTCATCAGATGCTAAAATAATTATACAACTAGCAAGTAGCCTAATTGAGGGTATGAAAAAAGCAGGTATGGTAAGTGTAGTTAAGCACTTCCCAGGACACGGCTTTGTTAGTATAGATACTCATCTAAACCTAGCAACTGATAAACGCACCTTAGATGAAATGCGAACAGATTTATCAGCATTTAAAGCGTTGCTACATAAGGCAGATGTCGTAATGCCTGCACATATTACTTATGAAAAACTAGATAATAAGCCCGCAGGTTTTTCTAAGTTTTGGCTACAAAATATCCTAAAAGATAAATTTAATTATAATGGCTTAATTATCAGCGATGATTTAAGTATGCAAGGGGCAGTTAATTTTTTACCTAGTATTGTAGATAGAGTAAAATTAGCCCTAAATGCAGGCTGTGATATAGCACTTATTTGTAATAATCACAAACAAGTTAAAAAACTTATTGATAATAGTTATCCATCGTGTGTTAAATTAGATAAAATTCGTGTCAAAAATATTCCAAAACTTGATAAAATATACGCTGAGCAATTAAATATTATGCAAAATAAATATGATTTTGAAATTAGACTATTAGACGCTATGCGTAAAACTTTAATTGCAGTAGCAACAGATACTATGACAAAACCGGGATTAAAACACCCACTTAGCAAAGAAACACAACTAATGATTAGTGATTGCTTTGGCATAATTAGTAACAGAAGAAAAGAAATAGAGCAGAAAAATAATAAATATACAAAAATGAAGCCAGTATTTAGCGATGAACAAACAACACAAAGTATTGATATAAATGATATCAAAAAATAAAAAACTACTATGAATAAATTTTCGCAATTATTTTTAATAATATTACTAGTCTATAACAACGCTATGGCACATCCTCCAATTGAATGCAACAAGGGACATACATTATCTACTAATAATTATAATCAAGCTTATAATCCGTTTTATAACAATTCTTATGGTTATAATAGGGCTAATAATTTAATGACTGAATTTGATAAATTTTTTGCCAAAGATTTTTATAATTTTGCTAATAAAACTACCAAGCAAGATAAAAAATATTTTGACAAAAGGACTGATTCTTATATTGCTGAAATTTTCTTAGGCATAGATAATATAGATAGTAGTGCTATTAACATTAGCACTAATAACAACTATATAACAATCAATATTAATACCAGTATTAAATATAAATCAGATAATATTAATAGTTATCAATCAAATTACAGCTCTAATAGTTTTTCAATCCCTAGTGATGCAAATATTAGCAAACTAACTAAAATATATGATAATAAAACCGGGGTTTTAACTATTGTTATGCCCAGAAAATAACTATTTGAGTTTTACAATTTTTGCGTATTCTAAAATCAGCCATTTGTTGCCATAGTGTTTAAAATTTACCTCAATTCGTGCACTTTCACCTGAGCCTTCATAATTGATTACAAAGCCTGTGCCAAATTTTTGATGTTGCACTAAATCGCCAATTTTATAGTTAGCATTTTTGGTAATATTTTTTTGGTTATTATTGTCAAAATTTTTTACTTTATAAGAATTTTTATCGTCATACCCTATTTTAGTAAAACTAATATTTTTATTTGGCAACTCTGATAAAAATCTTGACGGTGTTAAAAAATTAATTCTGCCCCATAAAAATCTTTGCTGAGCGAAACTTAGATGTAATTTTTTTATTGCCCTAGTCATAGCTACATAACATAATCTTCGCTCTTCACCAATAAGAAGCTCGTCGTCTTGGGATTGTGATGATGGGAATATTCCTTCTTCTAAACCTACAATAAACACATAACCAAATTCCAAGCCTTTTGCAGAATGAATGGTCATTAGTTGCACTTTGGGTTTATTTTGTTGCTTATCATTGGTAGTATCTAACATAGAGTTATCAATAAAAGTACTCAATAATTCTTCATCATTATAATTATTGCCGTGCTCTATTTGATATTCCTTACCTGCACCTATTAACTCAGCTAGATTTTGAATCTTGCTTTTATCAACTTCGTTATTACTTTTACTATAATATTCTATTAAAGTGCTTTTTTTGATAATAGTTTTTAAGGAATTTTCTAAGTTTGAATTAACTATATTATCTGCTATATCCATTATTAATTGCTTAAATGCTAATAAAGCATTTTTTGCCCTAGTATTTAGACTATCAATTTTATCAATAGCATCCCAATAAGATAAACCAACTTTCTTAGCATAGGCTGTTAATTTATTATAAGAGCTCTCACCTATACCCCTAGTGGGAATATTTACTATTCTATCAAAGGCAATATCATTGTTATAATCTAAGGCTAATTTTAAATAACTAATAACGTGTTTAATTTCTGCTCTTTCAAAAAATCTTAATCCACCATAAATCTCATAAGGTATTTGCTTGGCTATTAGCTGCTCTTCTATTAACCTTGATTGAACATTAGTCCTATATAAAACAGCACATTCTCCAGCACTAATATTATTATTAATATACTGGTTAATTTTACTAACTACAGTGTTAATTTCTTGTTTATCACTATATGCTTTTATCACTTCAATTAAATCACCATCACCAGAGTCTGTCCATAATAGTTTACCTAATCTTTGTTTATTATTTTTAATCAAAGCATTAGCAGCTGCTAAAATATTACCAGTAGAGCGATAATTTTGTTCTAAACGAATTAACTCAATAGGTGCAAAATCTTTTTTTGTATTGTGGATATTTTCTATTTTTGCACCGCGCCAACCGTATATAGATTGGTCATCATCACCTACAAAAAATAAGGTATTATTGTTATTCAATAACTTTATCCACTTATATTGAATACTATTAGTATCTTGAAATTCATCTATTAATATATGGCTAAATTGCCCTTGATACTTATCTCTAACTTTGATATTATTGTTTAATAATTCATAATTTTTTAATAAAATTTCTGCAAAATCTAATAGATTATTATCATCACAATATTTTTGATAACTTTGATAAACTTCAACACTTTTTTTAACAAAAAAATTTGCCCCTGTGCTAATGTTATTATGGCGATTTCCCTCATCTTTTTGCGAATTAATAAAACGCCTAATTTTCTGTGGTATAAAAATTTTTTCATCCAAAGACATTTTTTTTAAAATATCTTTAATAATTCTTAATTGGTCTTGAGAATCAATAATTTCATACTTAACATTAGAAAAATATTGTTGTAGCATTCTATAAGCTATACCGTGAAATGTTCCTATCCACATAGAATCAACAGGCTTAGTTAATAATAACTGTAATCTATGTTTCATTTCATTGGCAGCTTTATTAGTAAAAGTAAGTGCTAATATTTTGTGGGTATCAACCATATGGTTAGTGCATAAATGCTCAATTCTATGAGTAAGAATTTTAGTCTTACCACTACCTGCACCTGCTAATATTAAAGAATTAGTGCTAATTCCTAAGGTAACAGCTTTATATTGATTAGAGTTTAACGAATACTTGATATTAGCAAAATTCATTTTATTTTAATAATTAATTTGTAGTATAATTATCTTTCTTAATTCTTACACAAGAGTTTATAAATTATAGATTATAAGGGGTATTAAAAATGACTTATTACGAAGGTGTTAAAAAAATGGAGGAAATGGGTGTAGATGATAACTATATTCAAGGCTGGGTATCTGGATTTTTAGGAAATCCTGAGATAGAAGAACAAAGAATAACTGATGCTTGGGAGGCAGGTTACGAAGATGGTAAAAATAAAACTGATGCTAATTTTGCAGCAAATGTTGTGAAATAACTTTTTGTGTTAGTTTTACCTACTAAAAATAATATTGTTTAGCATTTTAAGGTCTATTTCTCTTTCTATCTTTGTTATTAATTTGCCGTTTTTGTTATAAATAAATGTTGTTGGTAGTCCTCTTAAATTAGCAAAATTTTTACTTATATAACCATCATCCTTAGCAACTATAATGGGGTAGTTAATCATATAAAGATCTATAAAGTCGTTTAAGCTATTATCACTTAAATTATCCCAATAAT
The DNA here is from genome assembly GCA_965222825.1 of Gammaproteobacteria bacterium. Taxonomy (GTDB): domain Bacteria; phylum Pseudomonadota; class Gammaproteobacteria; order PS1; family Pseudothioglobaceae. The sequence continues at coordinate 897,517 of OZ244964.1, forward strand.
TTACACCTAAAATTACAACATCATCGCTATTATTGTCGTAGAATTCTACCAAAGTTGGTATTTCTCGTAAACAAGGTGGACACCAAGTAGCCCAAAAATTAACTATTATAAATTTATTATTTAAATGCTGTTTGTTATGGATTTTGCCATTAATATCAGTCAATGAAAAACCATAAATGGCAGATGATATAAATAAAATAGCAATAAAAAGTAATTTTAGAGTTTTATTGTTGCTATTTATCATACTAATAATTTTACTAATACGCCATCTCTTTGTTCTATATTAGCTAAATATATATCATCTAGCCCACTTACTACCGATTTAATAACAAAGCTTTCTGTTAGGATATTATCTTGCCATTTAGATATTTCACTAGGCACTGCTAGGACATTATTAGTCCAGTTATTTATCCATTTAAGACGCATAAAAAATGGTGCAAATGCCACATCAACTAATGAAAAATTATTATCATTAAAAAATTTAGCATCTTTTTTTACTGCCATAGTTTTAGCTAGTTTAGCATTTATATTATTTTTAGCTTTGCTAAATGTATCTTCATCGTTAGTGCTAATTATACTAAATAATTCGCCAAATAAACTAGAACCAATGCTAATCCATGAGCGATTTAGTGCTTTTAATACTCTATCTTGTGGGTGCATATCATAACTACTAATTTCATTTAAAAATTCAATAATCACACTGGATTCAAAAATAATATTATCATCAACTTGTAATAATGGTACAGTCCCAGTTGGCGATATTTTTACAAACCAATCGGGTGGCGACATAATATTAATATATTTTATATCTGCTTTAATATTATTTTTATTACAAACTATTATTGCCATTTGTGCAAACGGACATAATTTAAAACTAGTTATGGTTAAATTCATAGTTATTCAACAGCTCCTCAATATTTAATTTTTACTGCTAGTCATATTTGCTATTAAATGTTTAGCAAAATCAGAGCAACTAACTAAAACAGCATCATCCATTAGTCTTGCTAGGTCATAGGTAATGGTTTTATTTTTAATAGTTTTGCTAACAGCACTCAATACTAAGTTAGCTGCCTTATACCAACCCATATATCTTAACATCATTTCTGCTGATAGTATTATTGAACTAGGGTTTACCTTGTTTTGATGAGCATATTTAGGTGCTGTGCCGTGAGTTGCTTCAAAAACTGCATATTTATCGGACAAATTAGCCCCAGGGGCCATACCTATTCCGCCTACTTGTGCGGCTAATGCATCTGATATATAATCACCATTTAGGTTTAAAGTAGCAACCACAGAATACTCTTCTGGTCTTAATAAAATTTGTTGTAAAAAAGCATCTGCAATTACATCTTTTACAATAATATCGCTGTTGTTATTAGGATTTTTAAAACTCATCCACGGACCATTATCAATTAACTGAGCGTTAAATTCCTCTTGGGCTAATTGATAACCCCAATCTCTAAATCCACCCTCAGTAAATTTCATAATATTACCTTTGTGCACCAGGGTTATAGATGGTTTATTATTATCAATAGCATATTTTATAGCACTACGAACTAATCTTTTTGTGCCTTCTATGGATACTGGCTTTATACCTATGGCACTAGTTTTAGGAAAACGAATTTTACTAACTCCCATTTCAGTTTGCAAAAAATCAATTACTTTTTTAGCCTCATCTGTGCCTTGTTTATATTCTATACCTGCATAAATATCCTCAGAATTTTCTCTAAAAATAACCATATCAATTTTTTCAGGTTGTTTTACTGGTGTTGGTGTGCCAGAAAAATATCTAATTGGTCTTTGACAAATAAACAAGTCTAGGTTTTGACGAATAGCAACATTTAATGAGCTAATACCACCACCTATAGGCGTAGTTAATGGTCCCTTAATAGCAATATGAAAGTCAGTAATAGCCTTAATTGTTTCATCAGGTAGCCATTCGTTATACAAATTATAAGCCTTTTTACCTGCGTATATTTCTAGCCAATTAATGTTTTTTTTGCCGTTATAAGCAATATTTATGGCATTGTCTACTACGCTTTGCATAACATAAGTAATATCATAGCCTATACCATCACCTTCTATAAAAGGAATAATTACATTATCTGGGACATTGATAATACCATTTTTATAACTAATTTTCCCACCTGTTTTGGGAGTATTGATATTTTTATATTTATTCACAAGTTTATATTTTAAATACTTGGTAATTATACTAACAACATAGAGTATATATCCCAGAGATAATTAAGGTCAAAGAAAAATTAAATATATGTCTAACTTAATGTAAAAATAAACATAGTATTAACTGTTATGCGTAAAGTAATTTATTTGCCAATTTTGGTAATAAAGTCAATAACTTGAATTATTAATATTGGTATATTATTTTATTAAGTATGGTGTTTGGGTTTTAAATTTTTCTTATCTAACAGCACATATAGAAATAATGTTGTCCCTATTACTGCTAACACTGATAATATGACAGTTAAAGCATTAATTTTCTAATTTCCTTACTTTCTAATAAATAACCTACAATAAAAAATATACAAGCAGTCCAACCACCAACAATATAAACAGAAATAGGCGTTAATCCTGTTTTTACCAAGGGTGCAATAACCATTAACACTAAAACAGCCTTGGATATATCTTGGCAAAATTTAGTCAAATAATCTTTTTGATTATTAGTTTTTATCAACCTCATACCTAGTATTTTAACAGATAAATTAAAAAAATAATTGGATTCAGAACAAAATTTAGTTAAGTCCTAAAGGGCAGGGCTTAAAACTCTCTCACTTTATATATAAAGGCTTTTAAGCACTTGCGTAATTTTATTATAGTTGTTCATGTTAGACCATTTAATAATAAGCACAGCATCATAATTTAAAAAATAAAAACTTTATTTAGGTTGGACTATTTATTTTTTGTGCTATGTTTTACAAAAAATATTCATAAGCAATATTATTAGTCTCATTAAAATACTTATAGCCTAATTTGTTGAGATTATTTTCTAACTTAGTAATATTTTGTGCTTGAAAGCCAACCAATACCCTGCCAAAATCAGCACCATGATTGCGGTAGTGAAATAATGATATATTCCATTTATTACCTATACTAATTAAAAATTTTAACAATGCCCCAGGCTTTTCTGGAAAAATAAACCTGTATAACACCTCATCATCAAGCTGTGTTTTACCACCTACCATATAGCGAATATGGGTTTTAGCCATTTCATTATCACTCATATCTACTACGGGGTAATTATTTTTTAATATTCTCAATAACTCATTTTTTTCGTTAATACCGCTCTCTGTTGCAATACCTACAAAAATATGTGCTTTATCCTTTTGTCCGTAACGATAATTAAATTCTGTTATAGTTTTACCGTCTAGGCTTTGACAAAATTCTAAAAAACTCCCTGCTTGCTCGGCAATAGTTACTGCAAAAATAGCCTCTTTATTCTCGCCTAACTCAGCTCGTTCAGCTATATGTCTTAATCTATCAAAATTAATATTAGCACCACTTAAAATTGCAATAATGTTTTTACAGCTAATATTATGCTTGGCTATATATTTTTTAGCACCTGATAATGCCAATGCACCAGATGGCTCTGCTATCGCTCTGGTATCATCATAAATATCTTTAATAGCAGCACATATTTCATCATTGCTAGTTAAAATACTATCATCTACTAAGTCTTTAGTTAATCTAAAATTTTCATCGCCTATTTTTCTAACCGCTACCCCGTCTGCAAATAGACCAACATCATCTAGAACAACCTGAGATTTTCTTGCTAATGATTCAGCTAATGCTGGTGATTCGTTAGGCTCTACGGCAATAATTTTAATACTAGGTTTTTTAGTCTTAATATAAGAAGCAATACCAGCTATCAAACCACCGCCACCTACGGGAACAAAAATATAATCTATATCGTCTAATTGCTCTAATAACTCACTAGCAATAGTTCCCTGTCCTGCTATTACTTGTTTGTCATCATAAGCGTGGATAAATACTAGATTTTCTTTATTGGCTAAGACTTTAGCGTATTGTAGTGCTTCGTCATACGAAATGCCAAAAAGAATTGCTTTAGCCCCTAGTCTTTCAACCGCTTCAAGCTTGATTTTAGGTGTAGTTTTTGGCATTATTATAGTAGCATTAATTACTAATTTTTGTGCTGATAATGCTACGCCTTGAGCGTGGTTTCCCGCTGTTGCTGTAATAATACCTTTTTGTTTTTCTGCTGTTGTTAAAGATGCTATTTTTTGGTAAGCACCTCTAATTTTAAAAGAATGGACTACAGTCTTATCTTCTCGTTTGAGATAAATATTATTACCCAACTTAGTGCTTAATAACTTGGCATAAGTTAGCGGTGTTTTATCGATAATATCGTAAACACAAGAGTTATCAATAAGTTTAACTATACCTTGCATAACATAAAATTTAATACGCTTTGGCGTAAATTCTTTTTAACATTGCTACATCAACAAAACCCGATACACTACCTATAACACTATTTATTAGCCTAAATTCTTTATCTGGCTCACCCAAATTATTTAATACCAAAAGAGCACTATCAAAATTTTGCATTTTAGTCCAGCGACTAGTGGTAATTATAGTTTTAATACCGGCTTTTTTAGCAGAGTTCAAACCATTTTCTGAGTCTTCAAATGCTAAACATTCATTAGCCAATAAGTTTAATTTATCGAGGGTTAAACTATAAATGTCACCCGCAGGTTTTTTATTTTTAATTGCATTCCCAGCCGCTATAAAACTAAAATAATCAAGAGCATTATAGCCTAAATTAGCACGTAGCAAGGCACTAACATTGTCTAAATTAGTGGTAGTTGCTATGGCTAGGATTATGTTTTTAGCTTTGGCTTCTAATAATAATCTTTTGATGCCACATCTAAATGGTATATCGCCTCTTTTAACGGTGTCTATAAAATATTTAGTTTTTAGTTTGTGAACATCTGCTATAAAATCATCTAAATTTTTAGTGCTAAATTCTGGTTTATAATTTTGTAAATAATATTTTATTCTCTCTCTACCACCTGTTGTAATTAGTAGTTCTTTATAAAGTTTAAAAGACCAAAACCAATCTAGCCCCATATCTTTAAATGCTTTATTAAATGCTAGTAAATGCTCATCTTCAGTATTAGCAACAGTGCCATCTATGTCAAATATTAGTGCTTTTAGTGCCATTGTTATTATTTAAATTAGTTTAGAATCTTTTACTAAATTATCTATAACTTCTGGCTCTGCTAAGGTTGAAATATCACCTAAATCTTCTAAGTCTTTTGCTGCTATTTTGCGTAATATTCTACGCATAATTTTACCAGAGCGGGTTTTAGGTAGTTGTTTAGCAAATTGCACCACATCAATAGTAGCAATAGCACCTATTTCATTACGCACCAATTTTATTAGCTCGTGTTTTAGTTTATCATCTGCTATAGCGTTATCCATAATTGATACAAAAGCATAAATTCCTTGCCCTTTAATACTATGAGGCATACCAACTACTGCCGCCTCACTTATTTTATTATGTAATACTAAGGCTGATTCTATCTCTGCTGTACCTAGCCTATGCCCTGATACATTAAGGGTGTCATCAATTCTACCAGTAATCCAGTAATAACCATCTTTATCGCGGTTAGCGCCGTCCCCTGCTAAGTATTTATTATTATAAGTGGCAAAATAAGTGTCAATAAATCGCTTATGATTATTGTATAAGGTTCGCATTTGCCCTGGCCATGAGTTAGTAAAAACCAAAGCTCCACTAGCCTCGCCCTCTAATACTTCGCCTTTATCATTGATAATTTCTGCTTTAATACCAAATAATGGCAAACCAGCAGAGCCGGGTTTTGTCTTAGTTGCAAATGGTAGTGTTGTTATTAAATGTCCACCAGTTTCTGTTTGCCACCAAGTATCAACTATTGGGCATTTGCCATTGCCAACCTTATTATAATACCAACGCCAAGCCTCTGGATTAATAGGCTCACCTACTGTTCCTAAAACTCTAAGACTACTGCGGTTAGTATTAGATAAAAATTTATCACCAGCACCCATTAATGCACGAATAGCCGTAGGTGCGGTATAAAAAATATTTACTTTATGTTTGTCAATTATTTGCCAAAATCTAGCAGCATCAGGATAAGTTGGCACGCCCTCAAATATTAGAGTGGTTGCACAATTAGCAAGCGGACCATAAACACTATAAGAATGTCCTGTAATCCAACCTATATCAGCCGTACACCAATATATGTCATCATCGTGATAATCAAACACATATTTATGCGTCATTGCAACATAAAGTAAATAACCACCTGTGGTATGTAGCACACCTTTTGGTTTACCTGTTGAGCCAGAAGTATAAAGAATAAATAGCGGATTTTCAGCATCAAAGCTAACAATATCACAAGTCTTAGCTTTATCTGCAATAACATCGTGATACCACAAATCTTTAGCACCCCAAGTAATGTTATTTTTGGTATTATTGACTACAATAACATTTTTAACGCAATCACAATTAACTATTGCTTTATCAACACTATCTTTTAGTGCTATTACAGAATTATTACGATTTGAGCCATCAGCAGTAATTACTATTTTACACTTCGCATCTAGTATTCGCTCTTGCAAAGCATTAGCAGAAAAACCAGCAAAAACAACAGAATGAACAGCACCAATCCTGCAGCAAGCAAGCATTGCCACTACTGATTCCACAATCATAGGCATATAAAGACACACTCTATCGCCTTGTTTAACGCCTAGATCTTTTAATCCGTTAGCAAACTGACAAACTTGCTCATATAACTCTTTATAACTGATATTTTTGTGATTATTAGGATTATCACCTTGCCATATTATTGCAGTTTTATTGGCGTTATTTGCTAAATGCCTATCTAGGCAGTTATAACTAACATTTAATTTAGCATCTAAAAACCAAGATATTTTGCCAGTATTAAAATCACAATCTGATACCTTAGACCATTTTTTATCCCAAGAAATAAACTTATTGGCATAATAATCCCAAAATTTATCAGGATTAGCAATAGACTCCCTATACATATTTATATAGTCAGTTTCGGTAATTAGCGGTGTTTTTTTAGTTTTTGGTATTGGATATTTTGATACCATTATGTGTAGGTTTTACTAAGAATCTTTATCATCAATAACTAAATCTACACTACCTTCTTCTAATACTATATCTGATAATTCGTTTTCAACCTCAGTAATATCAACACCATAAGATAGATTTAGATCTTCTTCATAATCATTGTTTAAAATTGACTCATCTATCAATCCTGCTGCAATTTCACGCAGTGCAATTACAGATGGTTTATCACCATTTGCACTAAGTGTTGTTTTATGAGTGCCTCTGCTTAATTGATTTGATCTTTTTGCTGCTACTAAAACTAATTTAAAACTATCGCCAACTTTTGCTAAACAATCCTCTGAGGTTACTCTTGCCATAATATATTTAAAATAAAGTCAATTTTATACTAAAATTACACTATGGGAGCAAAATATAATAAATTAGCACAAAAACACATTGACTTTATTGCTAAGCAACATATATTTTTTGTAGCAACGGCAACAAAAGATAGTTATATAAATTTGTCCCCTAAAGATAATAATAGTTTGCATATTGTTAATAGTAATAAAATACTGTGGTTAAACCTAACAGGTAGTGGCAATGAAACAGCAGCACATTTACAAGAAGATGGGCGTATGACTATTATGTTTTGTGCATTTAGCGGTAATCCTAATATAGTGCGTATTTATGGTAGAGCAAAAACTATAAACCGTGATAACGATAATTGGGATAAATATTTAAAATTATTTTCTAATAAAATAGGTGCTAGGCAAATTATTATATTAGATATTAAAATGGTTGCTAATTCTTGTGGTTTTGGGGTGCCAAAATATGATTTTGTATCTTATAGAGATGAGCTAAATAATTGGGCTAATAAAAAAGGCACAAGCGGTATTAAAAAATACCAAGACGAGAAAAATAGTGTTAGTATAAATAATAAAAAAATAAAAATATATGAATAGACTAATAGCACTAGATACTGAAACCACAGGGTTAGATACTAAAAAAGGTCATAGAATTATTGAAATAGGCTGTGTTGAGATAAAAGATAGAATCATAACAAAAGATGAATATCAAGTTTATATACAGCCTAACAGAAGAGTTGGTGATTCTGTGCGTGTGCACGGCATTACTGATAATTTTTTAAAAGATAAGCCTATATTCCCTAGTATTGCTAGTGATTTTTTAGATTATATAACACACTCTAGTTTAATAATTCATAATGCTGCTTTTGATATTGGATTTTTAAATCAAGAACTTAATTTAGCTGGCTATGACAAAAGTATTGCAGATATTTGCCCAATAATTGATACTATGGAATTATCTAAAAAGTTAAACCCTAGCTCGCAGCATAACTTAAATGCCCTAGCTAGAAGGCACGAGATAAATATTGCAAGAGAATTGCACGGTGCATTACTAGATGCCCAAATTTTAGCAGAAGTTTATCTAGCAATGACAGGTGGTCAAGGTATGTTATTTAAGGATATACAAACTATTAGTGCAGCAAATAATATAACTACTAAAAATACCCTAAAAAATAGAAAAAAAATTAGTGTTATTTATGCCTCAGACGAGGATAAATTAGCGAATAATAATTATTTTAAAAATGCTACTTAGTTTACAAATAAAATATGCTACAACCTAAATTATATTTTCAAGACTTGATTTTACAATTACAAAATTTTTGGATTGATAATAATTGTATAATACTACAACCGCACGATATGGAGGTTGGTGCTGGGACTTTTCATCCTGGGACATTTTTACGAGCTATAGGTCCTAAACCTTGGAATGCTGCTTTTGTGCAACCATCAAGACGCCCAACCGATGGTCGTTATGGCAAAAATCCTAACCGCCTGCAACATTATTATCAATTTCAAGTAGTATTAAAACCATCGCCAGATAATATACAAGATTTGTATTTAAAGTCTTTAGAGTATATTGGCATAGATTTAACTATACATGATGTGCGTTTTGTTGAGGATAATTGGGAGTCTCCTACTTTGGGCGCTTGGGGTTTAGGTTGGGAGGTTTGGTTAGACGGTATGGAGATAACACAATTTACTTATTTTCAACAAATAGGTGGTCTGAGTTGTAAACCAGTAACGGGTGAGATAACCTACGGTTTGGAACGCTTAGCAATGTATTTACAAAATATTGATAGCGTATTTAATATAAAATGGAACAAAAATACTACATACTACGATATATTCTACCAAAATGAGGTAGAGCAATCTTATTATAATTTTGAACTAAATAATTCTAAAGCTTTATTTACTCAATTTGATGAATGCGAAAAATCCCATAAAAAACTTATTAATAAAAATCTATCATATCCAGCATACGAGCAAGTCCTAAGGGCATCACATTTATTTAATTTATTAGATGCAAAACAAGCTATTAGTGCAACAGATAGAGCTAGATTTATTTATAGAGTGCGAAATATGAGCCAACAAGTTGCTAAATGTTATTACTCTAATAGTGAAGATTCTGGATAACTATGCATTTTATTAAAGAAAAAACTCTAAATATTAAAGCTAGTAAACAAAGGGCAGAGATGGTGCAAGCACTTAATATAAAACATTTGCAGGTTAAAGACGCTATGTTATCTGTGCCACGACATAAATTTGTTGATGAAGCATTATCAAGGCATGCTTACCAAAATATAACCCTACCTATAGGATTCTCACAAACCATATCACAACCAATAGTAATAGCCAAGATGACTGAGACATTAATATCTGCTAATTATAATTATAATTCTGTTTTAGAAATAGGCACAGGCTGTGGTTATCAAAGTGCAATTCTTGCTAAATTATTTACTACTGTTTATAGTATTGAAAGAATTTATGACTTACATATTAGTGCCAAAGAAAGATTAAAAAACTTAGGTTTTGATAATATTCATTGTTACCATAGTGATGGTAGTAATATAAGTGAAGAACAAAAATTTGATGCAATTATTATCACAGCTGCAGCCGATAAAATACCCGAACATATTATAAATTCTTTGGCAATAAATGGCAGGCTAATTGCCCCAGAGGGTAAGCAAAATACAACTCAAAAACTAATAAAAATTACTTTTGATGGAGAAAATTTTAGCAAACAAATATTAGATTATGTGCAGTTTGTGCCACTATTAACAGGAGTTATTTAACTATGAAAATTATATCAATTACTATTTTATTTAGTAACCTCTTGTTGTTAAGAATAACTAGCAACTGCAAGGTTTGCCTTGTATATAACGGCTTTAAGCACTTGCGTAATTTTATTATAGTTGTTCAGGTTGGACTTATTATTTTTTCTACTCAATTATTCGCTAATATTCATACAGGGCATTATTCAAGGAATGCAATCAGAAATAAGCCACACTCATAAAAATAATACAACTAAACTACCAGTACTTACAGAAGCAGGTAATGATATTTTTGGCACAATTCAAGAGGTAATTACTGCACTGAATAATAATCATAATACTAATTGGTCAAAGGTTAATTTAGAAGCCCTAAGACAGCACTTATTAGATATGGATGATATGATTCGTAATACAAAAGTTATCAAACAAACCCCAATTAATAATGGTATAAAAATTCTCGTTCAACCTACAACACCTAGAGCATTTGAGTCATTATCTAGAGTTTTTAACGCTCATCCAGTGCAACTAAAATTAGAAACAGGATGTGAAATGAATGTTAAAAAACAGTACAAGCAATACCTATTAACAATTACGGGTAATAAAGCAGATACAAATAAAATTCGCGGTTTGGGTTATATTGGGCTTATGGCGTATGGCAAACACCATCAAGTGCATCACATCTCAATAGCAACAGGACAAAACCCACACAAAAATTATAATTAGATTAGTGCCTGTTTATTCTATACTTATACTAAAAGTTGTAAAAACTATACAATCTTAAACTGCAAAAACCTTATTATATATAAACAAGTAGAATTCTAACTAAGAGAGCCAGCTGTTCCCACTGTTGAAGCTGAAGAAGCACTACCTAAACAAACGCCTATAGATGACAAAGTAGCAGCAGATCCAATTGAGCCTACACTTCCAAATGTGCTCGCAGCAACATTTATGTTTGTTAAATCTAACTCACCACTCTTACTACCTGCTGGCATTACAAAATAGAAAGTTTCTTTGGTATTAACTACTACTTTAAAATCTACGCTACTCATTAAATCAATATTTGCTTCCTCAAATATCTCACGGGGATTCTCCAATAATTTCTTACGCATATCCCTGTCGGTATATAATTTACTAAAATCCATATTATCCATAATAATTCTCCATAAATTACTTAACGGTTCCTAAACTACCAATACTACCAGCTGAAGATGCTGAACTAACAGTAAGACAATATGAACCAACAGTACCAGCACTGCCTAGTGTGCCAATTGTGCTAGCACCAATACCTAATTCACTACTTGCCGCTTGTATGCTACTTATATCAATTCCATCGCCAGCAATAACTAAATGCACAATATTTTTAGGGGATTTAACCACCTTAATATCAACATCATCTGTTACCTTATATCCTAGTTTATTTAAATAAGCCCTAGGATCTGCAAGTATTTTTCTTCTAGACTCTTTATCATAAACCTCTTTTTGTAATTCTTCATTGAATAACATAATATACTCCACCTTCTATTAAAAAACTATAATTACATATTTTATATGATTTTATATTTAGAATGATAAAAATATATTATAGTATATACACTATGTTAGTTTACACTTAGAATTTATATACTAAATTAAAAAAATATTAAAACTAATGTATGCTCATAGACTAACAAAAGTGTAATATGTTTTTGAACTTATACAACTATGGTATTAACTTAATTAAACTACCATTAGCACTGTCTATTAGCAAATAAACATCTCCATTATGAACCTTTACATCACGAATTCGTCCAAAAATACCACTAAATAAACGCTTTTCATCAATAATTTTCTTGTCTTTTATTTCAAGTTTAACTAATTGTTTAAATTTCAACGAGCCTATTAACAAGTTATTACGCCATTTATTAAATTTATCGCCCCTATATACTGCTAATCCAGACGGTGCAATAGATGGCACCCAGTAATGTGCTGGTTGTGCCATACCTTCTTTATGAGTTCCTATACCAATTTTTATACCACTTACATACTCTTTACCATAAGTAATAATTGGCCAGCCATAATTTTTTGCTCGTGCTATATAATTAAGTTCATCACCACCTTGTGGTCCGTGCTCATTAGCTATTAAACCATTATCATACCATATTAAGCCTTGTATATTTCTATGACCATAAGAAAATACAGCATTATTAAAAGGATTGTCTTTGGGTATTGTGCCGTCATCTTTTAAACGCAAAATTTTGCCTATATCAATAGTAGTGTTTTGTGCTAGGTAGCGTTTACCTCTATCGCCTACGCTTAAATAAATATAATTATTATTATCAAATGCAATACGACCGCTAAAATGATGCGAGCTATTAATATAAGGCTTGGCTTGATACAAGTCTTGCCAATTACTAATAGCATTATTTTGTATTTTAAAACGAGCTAATTTGACACTAGCACCACCCTTGTTGTCATCATAGGCACTATAACTAAGATAAATCCAAGAATTACTATAATAATCTGGGTGCTTTGCTAAATCTAGTAAGCCGCCTTGACCATAAGCGTAAACATCAAAAACTGGTATCTCTAAAATAATTTTTTTACCACTACTAATTAGCAATAAATCGCCATTTCGCTCACTAATGAGTAAATTTTCATCATCTAGCCAAATAACAGACCAAGGATGATTAAGTCCAGTAATAATAGTGCTATATTTATACTTAACTTTACTGTTATTAGTTATTGCAAAAGAGCCTACAAACAATAGTAATACAAGTAGTGATAGCAAAAAAATAATTTTATTATTCATATGTTTTTATTAAACTTTGTTGTTGTTTTGCCCAGTTCTCAATTTCTTTGGTTAATTCTTTTGCAGGTTTATCATCACTTATAATTGACTTACCAATAACCAAAGTAATGCTACCAGATTTTTTTACAAATTGCCCTTTTTGCCAAAAATATCCAGAATTATGATATATAGGTAAAATTGGCACAGCAGCAGACTTAGCAATCATTGCCCCACCACTTTGATACTTACCTATACTGGTTTTTCTTGTGCCTTCTGGAAAAATAATTAACCATATGCCTTTATTTAATCTATCTTTACCTTGTGCAATTACTTTTTTAAGAGAGTTTATTTTATCTTCTCTATCAATAATAATAGGTTTAATAAGTGCTATACCCCAACCAAAAAAAGGAATATATAATAGTTGTTTTTTTAATACCCAAGTCTGTTGCCCTAGTATTAACTGAAATATAAAAGTCTCCCAAGTAGATTGGTGGTTAGATATAATAACACAAGGCTTTTTAGGAATATTTTCTAAGCCAATAATTTTATAATCTAGCCCGACAATTACCCTTAATAGCCAAATATTAATAACAGCCCAACGAGATGCTATTATATAACGAGTTTTAACAGGCATAAAAAATACCATAAACTCTAAACAAGTAATTACTATAAGAGCTAAGCTAGATATAATAAAAAATAATAAAGAACGAAGAAATGCCATATTATGTAGTAGTTATAAACAGGTAAAATATCACTTAATATTTTAACATTTTTACTACTAAGCTATGAGTATTGATACAATATTTTTTGACTTAGATGGCACCTTAGTTGATACAGCAGATGATATATGCTATGCTGTTAATAAAGTATTAGTAAATAATAACCACAAAAAACAAAACTTAAATAAAATTAAGCCCTACATAGCACAAGGAGTTAAGATAATATTAACTAATATATTACCAAAAGTTGATGATAATACCTTAGATAATTATCACAAACAAATATTAAGTGTATATGCCCATAATATTAACAAATATAGTAAATATTTTACCAATACTGAATTAGTTATTAAAACTATCAAAGATAATAATATGAAATGGGGTATTATTACCAATAAAAGCAAGAAATTTACCTATTTGTTGCTAAATGCACTAAACATTAAGCCAGATATTGTAGTATGTGGTGATACCCTAGAACACAATAAACCTCACCCAGAACAACTATTATACGCAGTAAAAAAACTTCATACTAGCACTGATAAATGCTTATTTATCGGTGATGATTATAATGATATGCTAGCTGCTACAAATGCTAATATTAAATCAGTAGCCATAAGTTATGGCTATAATACTCCCAAAGCAAATTGGCAAGCAAACCATATAGTCCATAACCCAAAACAAATATTAGAGGTAATAAATGCTTATTTATAGTTTAATCATTGTATTAGTTATTATTGCTGGATATTTATTTTATAAAAATAATAAACTTATAACAGAAAATGCTAGTTTAACTACTAAAATTGATGAAAGAGAAAGCAGCCATAAAGAGCAAATAGAATTTTTAAAAAATACTAAGAATCAAATAAGTAAAGAATTTAAAAACATAGCAACTGATATTATTGATAAAGATATTACTAAACTGAGTGCTAAAAACAAAGATACACTATCGCCACTACAAAATGAAATTAAAAGCTTTAAAGAAAGAATAGAAACCATTACTGCCAATCACATAAAAGATAGAAGCTCACTACTTACAGTCATTGAAAGCTTACAACAAGCGAATGAAAACACCCAAAAAAGTGCCAATAATCTAGCAGAAGCCCTAACTCATAATACTAAAAAACAAGGTAATTGGGGGGAAATGGTGTTGGAATCTATTTTAGATAATTCTGGTTTAAAAGAAGGTGTTGAATACGAAAAACAAAAAACTTATAAAAACGAGGCGGGGGATAATCTACAGCCAGATATAATAGTGCATTTGCCTGATAATAAAGATATAGTTATTGATTCTAAAGTGTCACTAGTGGCATACCAAAAATACATTAATAACCCTAAAAACCAAGACTATCTAAAACAACATATTAAATCAATTGAAACCCATATTAATAGTATTAGTTTTAAAGATTATGAGAAATTATTGGGTTTAAATTCGCTAGATTTTATTTTAGTATTTATGCCTGTTGAGCCAGCACTTTATACTGCATTAGAGGCTAAGGACAACTTATTTAACTACGCTTTAAAAAAAGGTATTATTTTGGTATCGCCTGCTACTTTAACTATGAGTTTAAAAGTGATATATCATATTTGGAAAACTGAACAACAAAATAAAAATGCTGAGGAAATAGCCAGACAAGCAGGCAATATGTATGATAAATTTAGTTTATTTGTAAATAATATGTTAGCTATAGAAAAACATCTAAACAAGGCACAAGAAAGCCACAAAAAAGCCTACAAAGACTTAAAAGATGGCAAGGGAAATTTATTTTCTAGGGCTGAAAAACTAAAAGAATTAGGTGTGCAAAGCAAAAAACAACTGCCACAATGATAATAGCAAAAAACTACCAAGCAAAAGTTAATTCTTTAAAAGATAAACTAATTTTAATAACAGGCTCAGCACAAGGCTTAGGTAGGGCATCAGCACTAGAATTGGCAAGTTTAGGTGCAACTATTATTTTACTAGATAAAGACTTAGCAAAACTAGAGAGTGTTTATGATGAAATTATAGCTAATAATTACCCCCAGCCAATTTTACATCCACTAGATTTACTAGGTGCTAGTGCTGATAATTACCAAAATATGCAAGACGCCTTAATGAATTTTACTAAATTAGATGGCTTAGTTCATAATGCTGCAATAATTGGCACTATGATGCCTATTGAGCAATACGATATTAAAATATGGCATAAGGTTATGCAAGTAAATGTAAATGCCCCATTTATACTAACACAATATTGCCTACCGTTATTATTAAAATCAAAAGATGCAAGAATTATATTTATATCAGACAAAATAGCCATAAAACCAAAGGCATACTGGGGTGCTTATGGGGTATCAAAGTCAGCACTAAACTCCCTAGCACTAACCCTAGCTGATGAGTTAGAAAAAACTAATATAAAAACTAACATCCTTGATACAGGTGCTATGAAAACTAAACTAAGAGCCACATCTCATCCAGCAGAATATCTAAACTCACTTAATACTCCAAAGCAAATAAGCCCTGCCGTTGCTTATCTTTTTAGTGATGAAGCTAAAAAATTAAATGCTAATAAACTGACTATTGACAAAAATTAAACTGTTGAAATTTAATTGGACCAGAGCAAAATTAAATTAATTTTATGTTTTTTACGCCATTCAACTGGTGTTCTGTGTTTTTTATTTGCCTAACACATTAGGCTACCTATAATTTTAGCGTGTTTTAAAATGACATAACTAATAACTATTTTTAATTATGGTATAATAAGACTAGAGACGGTATTATTACGATAGGAATTAAAATGAGCACTATGATAAGCGAATTTTATGATGCCTTAATATCTGCTGGTGCTGATGAGCAAAAAGCAAAAAAGGCAGCAGAGGTTTTATCAAAAGAGCGATTAGCAACAAAGGAGGATATTTCTAAATTAAGATTTGGACAATTTATCATTATCACAGTTTGTGCAGCTGGCTTTGGTTATGTAGTAAGCCTACTTAATACTATTATTACGAAAATATAAGCACCTTTTGAACAAAATGCTACGCAGTTCCTATATTTGACTAATTGTTGGACTCAGAACCGTCTTAAAAGTCAAGCATTATTTTAACATAGCATCAGCACCCATAACTAATAACTCATTGGCAAGTTTTATGCCTAATTCCTCTGGTTTATCTATACTGTCTGTTAGAGTTTTTTTGATAATTTTATTAGTTTTTATATCACCTACTAAGCCACTTAGGCATAATAAATTATTTTTAATATACCCATAACATGCAATAGGTGAGGTGCAACTACCGCCTAGGGTTTTATTCATAGCCCGCTCAGCTAAAACAGTAATACTGGTATTTTTATCAAGCAAAGGCTTTATTAATTCTGCTATTTTAGTATCATTTGTTTTAATTTCTATACCAATAGCACCTTGACCTACAGCAGGTAGGATTTGCTCCTTAGGAATAACTTGTTTAATTCTATTGCTAAGACCTAACCTAATCAGTCCAGCACAGGCTAAAATAATAGCATCATAATTACCATAGTCTAATTTTTTAAGTCTAGTATTAACATTACCTCTTAAATCAATAATCTTTAAATCAGGTCTTAATGCCAATAATTGCACTTTCCGTCTTAAACTACAAGTGCCAACCTTAGCTCCATTTGGTAACTTATAAATAGTGCTATAATTATTAGATACAAAAGCATCAAAAGGATTTTCTCTAACTAAAATAACACCAATAGTAAAACCATCTGGTAGGCTATAAGGCACATCTTTCATAGAATGAACAGCTATATCAGCTAACCCCTGCTGGATACCTAGTTCTAATTCTTTGATAAACAAACCCTTGCCACCAATTTCTGCTAAAGCACCACCTAGACGAATATCGCCTTCTGTTGTCATAGTTAATAATTTAATTATTAAATTTTTATGGTGTTTTACCAATTTTTGTTTAACATAATTAGCTTGATATAGTGCTAATGGACTTTTTCTTGTTGCTATTGTTAAATTTTTCATATTTTCTTAATAATTAAGTTTAAAATACTGTATTTATCATACTTAAATGACATAATGTATTGTGCCAACAATGAAAAAATTTATCTTAGTAATAAGTATTTTTAGTATTTTATCAGCCCTAGCAGATAATTTGCCCCAAGTTGATAATTTATTGCTTGATGCCCAAATAATACGCAAAAACTCAATACCAATACTAATTTTATTCTCAGAACACGATTGTCCATATTGTGAAATTGCTAAAGATGAGGTGTTAATACCAATAAGCAAGTTAGACGAATACAAAAATAAAATAATAATAAGAGAGGTGGAGGTAGATAGTTATAATGAATTTTATGATTTTTATAATAATCAAACAAATGTCTATGACTTTAGTTTTAGATATGCAGTAAACTTTTATCCTACTGTAATATTTTTAGACGATTATGGCAATAAACTTAGCAATGATATTATTGGTATTATTAGCCCAGAATTTTACTGGCAAAAAATAGATCAAGGCATAAAAGATAGTAGATATAAATTATCCAAAAAACTAAAATCAAGTATATGACAAATAATACCAATAAAATGTGGGGTGCTCGTTTTAAAAAGGCTAATACTAAATTAATAAGCAAATTTAGTGCATCAATTAAGTTTGATTATATTTTAGCACCTTATGATATAGAGGCATCAATAGCCCATACTACTATGTTAGGCACGGTAGGAATAATAACAGATAGTGAAAAAAATACCATAATATCAGGACTAAAACAAATATTATCTGAGATAGAAAACAATAATTTTAAATTTTCTACCGAGTTAGAAGATATTCATATGAATATTGAAAATAGGTTAATTGAAATTTGTGGGGATACTGGTAAAAAACTTCATACAGCAAGGTCAAGAAACGACCAAATAGCAACTGATATTAGGCTGTATCTAAGAGATAATATTGATAATATAATAGCCATAATAAGCAAACTAAATGATACTTTATTAAGCCTAGGGGAAAAACATACTACTACTATTATGCCCGGTTTTACCCACCTACAAGTGGCACAGCCTATTAATTTTGCTCATCATTTATTAGCTTATGTAGCAATGTTTGAGAGAGATAAACAAAGGTTAAAAGAAACTAGAACTAGATTAAATAGTCTTCCTCTGGGTAGTGCCGCACTAGCTGGGACTAGTTTTCCTATAAAACGAGAATTAGTAGCAAAATTACTTGGTTTTGAGCTAATTTGTAATAACTCTATTGATGCTGTTAGTGATAGAGATTTTGCTATTGAGTTTACCTCAAACGCAAGTATTATAATGATGCATTTATCAAGATTTTGTGAAGAGATTATTTTATGGTCGTCTGCACAATTTAATTTTATTGAGTTATCTGATGGTTTTTGCACTGGCTCATCTATTATGCCACAGAAAAAAAACCCCGACATAGCAGAGCTAATAAGAGGTAAAAGCGCTAGAGTTTTTGGTAATTTAAATACTCTATTAGTATTAATGAAATCCCAGCCACTAGCTTATAACAAAGATAATCAAGAAGATAAAGAGCCGTTATTTGACACTGTAAATACTATTACAAACTCTATTTTAGTATTTAACGGTATGTTAGCAGAAATAACAGTTAATAAAGATAATATGCAAAAAAGTGCAGAGTTAGGCTTTATAACTGCTACTGATTTGGCTGATTATCTAGTTAAAAAAGGCATAGCATTTAGAGACGCTCACCATATAGTAGGAAAAATAGTAGTTTATTGCATAGAAAATAAGCAAAATCTTACAAACTTATCACTTACTACACTACAAAAATTTAGTAAAGTAATTACCCAAGATGTATTTAAAATATTAACTTTAAAAGGCTCAGTGAACTCCAGAGACCACATAGGCGGCACAGCAAGCAAACAAGTTTTATCAGTTATTAAAAAATACCAAAATCTTAAAAAATAATGCGTATTATTTTTGCTGGAACACCAATATTTGCCAAAGAAATATTAGCACAACTTCATAAACAACACGAGATTTTAATAGTATATTGCCAAAGTGATAAACCAAAAGGTAGGGGTAGGATATTATTACCCCCTCCTGCCAAAGAATACGCATTAGAGCATAATTTAGCACTTTCACAAGTAAATGAATTTAACAGCAAAGAAATAGCAAAACTACAACAATTACAAGCAGATATAATGATAGTTGTTGCTTATGGCAAAATACTACCTAAGGCAATTTTAACAATACCTAAATATGGCTGTTTAAATATTCACACCTCTTTGTTGCCAAGATGGCGAGGTGCAGCTCCAATACCAAGAGCAATATTAGCAGGTGATGAACAAACTGGGGTTTGTATAATACAAATGGATGCGGGTTTAGATACTGGTGATATTCTAAATTACAAAACTTGTAATATAAATAATAATGATAATGCAACCACACTACACGATAAACTAATAATTATTGCCAAAGAGTTAATTATTGACACCCTAAACAATATTAGTAGCATAAAAGCTAATAAACAAAATACAGAAGGTGTTTGTTATGCAGATAAACTAACTAAAACACAAGCTTGGATAAATTGGAAGCAAAGTGCTATTAAAATACATAATCAAATAAGGGCATTTAACCCTTACCCCATAGCACAAACTTATGCAGATGGTAATAAATTTAACAAAACCATTATTAGAATTATAACAGCACAGCCGTTAGCAGAAAGTAGCAATAAAGCAATAGGTGAAATAGTAACACAAACAAAATTAGGTGTTGATGTGCAAACCAAGGACGGTATTCTTAGAATTAACAAACTACAATTAGCTAGTAAAAAAATAACAACTGTTGCAAATTTTATTAATGCTTATAAACTCTATAAATTTTATTGATTACACAATACTAAAAGTTAATACAACTAATATTTTTTTTAATATTACCATATATTATATTTGGTGGTTATGGGTGGACTTGAACCACCGACCCCAGCATTATGAATGCTGTGCTCTAACCAACTGAGCTACATAACCAAGATAATTATATTATTGCTAGTAATATTATAATTTAAGATAAAATACTAAGTGTTAAATAGGCGGTATATTATCAAGGTATTTAATTAAAATGTCAATAGCAAAAATAGCATTAACAGGGGGCATAGCTTGTGGAAAAACTATGCTTAGTAGTATATTAGCTAAATTAAAATTTAATATTATTGACCTAGATTTAATAGCTAAACAAATAATAGCGGATGATAAATGTCTAAAATTATTAACTGAGTGCTTTGGCAATAAAATACTGCATAAAGATGCTAGTTTAGACCGCACTAAATTAAAAATACTACTGTTTAGTAATAAAAATAACCAAAAAATTATCAATAGTATTACTCATCCTTTAATAATTGAGCAAATGCAAGAAAAAATTAACAAACTAGAAACACAAAATATTGCTATAGTTGTGGTGGTAGTGCCGTTATTATTTGAGGCAAAAATGCAAAATTTGTTTGATAAAATTATAGTAATAGAATGTGCCGGGGAAACTCAAAAACAAAGACTAATATTAAGAGATAATATAGATGATACGCTAGCTGATAAAATGCTAAATAGCCAAATATCAAATACTAAACGCAAGCAATTAGCAAAAAAAAATAATGCTTATATAATCAATAATAATGGTAGTGTTTTGCAATTAGAGGCACAAACTGCTAAACTAATAAATTTTATAATTACCTCTACTTCTTAAAAAAATTATAAGCTCAGTAAAAGGTATTAAATTCGTAGGCAGAACTCAAATTACAGGGCTACACATTTATTTATTACACTTGGTATGAGACTGTTGCACGGTAACTTAAAATTCTAAAAATAACTCAAATATCCGTGTTTTTTGTTATAAAATTTGCCCTTAGAGGCACTAGGAACTACATTTTATGCCTAAAACACAAATATTTTAGCAGATTTTATTTATTCTTTGCCACCGTGCAACAGCCTCGGTATAATTTTTACACTATTTGTAGATTTAAAAAACTAAATGATTAAAAAATGTTTATTCCCAGCAGCTGGTTTTGGCACTAGATTTTTGCCAGCCACTAAGGCAGTTCCTAAGGAAATGCTACCAATTTTAACCAAGCCATTATTACAATACGCAGTAGAAGAAGCATTAGAGGCTGGTGTTAGTAATATGGCAATTGTAACAGGTAGAGGTAAAAGGGCTATTGAAGACCATTTTGATAACTCATTTGAGCTTGAGGCTCAACTAAAAAATACCGATAAAGAGCACTACTTAAATGAGATTAAAGCAGTTATTGATAATGCTTCGTTTACTTATGTTCGTCAGAGGGAAATGTTAGGACTGGGGCATGCCATACTAACAGGCGAGCCTCTTATTGGTAATGAGCCGTTTGCAGTTTTACTAGCTGATGATTTATGCACTAATTTTAATGCTAACGGGGTATTGTCGCAGATGATAGCAATGTATAACAAATATCAATGCTCTGTTGTTGCCATTGAAGAGGTAACAAAAACAGATGTTAGTAAATACGGTATTATAGCAGGCAAGTTAATAGATAATACTAATAATATTTATCAAGTATTAGACATGGTAGAAAAACCTACCATTGATAATGCACCTAGTAATTTAGCAATTATTGGTAGATATATCCTAACCCCAGATATTTTTAATATCTTAAAAAACACCAAAGCCGATAAAAATTCTGAAATCCAAATAACAGATGCCTTAAAACAACAAGCAATTATGGGCAAAGTAATAGCCTATAAATTTAGCGGCAAAAGATTTGATTGTGGTAGTATTGCTGGTTATCTAGCAGCAAACAACTATTTTGCTAATAATACTGATAACTAAAAATTACTGGTATAATTGCTGGGGTGTTCTGCTATGTATGCTTTACACAAGTTTGCAGGCGTAGCCTTGCTTTTTTTTTGGTAAATCAAAACTCCATTTAATGTTTTTAAAATGTTTTTAGTAAATGTTATGACTGATTTTTCAGCAGCACACGCTCTAAGGGGTTATAAGGGCGCTTGTGCCAGAGTGCATGGGCATAATTGGAAGATAGATGTTGAACTAGCTGTTAATAAATTAGATAATATAGGTATTTCAGTTGATTTTTGTATTATTAAAGATAAAACTAAGGCAATAATTAGTAAATTAGACCATCAACTCATTAATGAAATAAAGCCGTTTGATGATATAAACCCTACTGCTGAAAATTTGGCACATTATTTTTTTGATGAGCTAGTAAAAAGCATAAATAATAATAATGCACAAGTATCTAAAATAACTATTTGTGAAACAGATAGGGCCTGTGTTTCTTATTCCCCTAATTATATAATCGCAAAGTAACTAAAAATGCTAAAAACAACCCCGTTGAGTGTAAAACACACAGGCACAGGAATAATGACTTTTTATATTAAATACTCTTACTTATTTTTTTGCCACTATGCAATAAACCTAATTTTATAAAAAATAATAATGAAACCTAATTTACCTGATACCCAAAATAAGCCAGATTCTAGAAATATAACTATTAATAAAGCTGGCATTAAGGATATTAATTGCCCTATAATTTTTATTGATAAAGATAATACCCCACAACATACTATTGGTAATTGGAATATGACTGTTGAGCTGCCAAAAGATATTAAAGGCACTCATATGTCTAGATTCGTGGAAATACTAAATGAAGGCACACCTACATTTAGCGTTGATACTTTTGCAGATATACTAAATAAAATATCCACTAAACTTACAGCAGATAATGTCCAAGCACAGGTAATGTTTACTTTTTTTCACAATAAAATAGCCCCAGTGTCAAAAATATCTAGTTTAATGGATTATCAAGTGCTTATAAATGGCTCTATCCATAATGGCAAGACTGAGGTTTTTTTGAAGGTAGTAATTCCTGTTACTAGTTTGTGTCCTTGTTCTAAAAATATTTCTAAATACGGAGCTCATAATCAACGCTCACATATTAGTATTAATGCTCTTATTACTAATAATAAACTAGCAGTTGAGGATTTAATCAGTATTGCTGAGTCTTCTGCTTCTAGCGAATTATATGCAGTCCTAAAGCGAGAGGATGAAAAAGAAGTAACCGAAAGAGCGTATGATAATCCAGCATTTGTTGAAGATCTAGTTCGTGATATTGCTAAGAAATTAAATAAATATAAGACAATTTTATACTATAAGCTAGAATCTGAAAACTTTGAGTCTATTCATAACCATTCTGCTTATGCTTTAATAGAAAATGACAAAAGATGAGTAAAAGAATTGGTCAAAACAACATAAGAATAGAGCAATCACAAGAGCCTATACCACCTATAGAATTAATTCATAGTTATTCTTTAAATGATAGCGGTATAAATTTTATCAAACACTCTCGAGAAGTAATAGCAGATATTATATCAGGTAAAGATAAACGGCTATTAGTCATTATAGGACCTTGTTCTATACACGACAAAGATTCTGCTATTGATTATGCCAATAGATTGACTAAATTAAAAGATAAACTAAAAGATGAGTTATTTATTGTAATGCGTGTTTATTTTGAAAAACCACGCACTACTATAGGTTGGAAGGGACTTATTTATGACCCTGATTTAGACGAAAGTTTTGATATAGATAAGGGTTTGACAATGTCTCGTAGTCTGCTTATAGATATTGCTAAAATTGGATTACCTGCAGCAACAGAATACCTAGATTTAATAACACCGCAATATTTTGCTGATTTAATATCTTGGGGTGCTATAGGTGCCAGAACTACAGAAAGCCAAACCCATAGAGAGTTAGCATCTGGGTTGTCTTGTCCTGTTGGTTTTAAAAATGCTACCAACGGCAATGTTAGTGTTGCTATTGATGCAATAATATCAGCATCTTATTCGCATATGTTTTGGTCTATTAGTAAAAAAGGATTATTAAGAAGATATAAGACTAAGGGTAATAAAAAATGCCATCTTATCCTAAGAGGCGGTGAAGAGCCAAACTATAGTGCTAAGGATGTAAGTAACACCTGTTTAAAGATGGTAAAGAATAATTTAGCCCCACGACTTATGATTGATTGTAGTCATGGTAATAGTCAAAAAGAATTTAAGAATCAACTAAAAGTTATAGATAGCATATCAGCACAAATTACCTCAGGCTCACACAGTATATTTGGAGTTATGTTAGAATCCAATATAAAAGAAGGTAATCAAAAAATAACCAGCAAAGATAAATTAAAATATGGTGTTAGTATAACCGATGCTTGTTTAGGGTTTGAAGACAGCGAAGGGGCGCTACAAACCTTAGCATCGGCTATAAAAACAAGAAATCTACAAAATAACTTTTCAAATGAATAGTGACTTATATTCCATAACTGGGTTTTTGCACAGCACTAAAAATAACCAAAAATCTGCAAAAACAATAAACCAACTAATTATTAGCTATTTAAATTCTGTATTAGAATCAATTGAACCATAAGATCCTATTGAACTAGCACTAGAATAAGTACCAACACAAGTGCATGCAGAGCCCAAAGTGCCAACTGAGCCACCAGTGCCAGCAGTGCCAACTTTAAACTCACCAGAACCATATAACTGTGACAAATTTACCTGATTATTGTTTGGTATAACAAAATAAGTAATATACTTGGTAGACTCAACAACCTTATAACTAACACCTTCAGAGGCAATATCACCAATAACAGATGCCACAACAGTTTTGGGGTTAGCCATAATTTTAGTGCGGAATTCTTTATCAAATAGCAGTTTATTTTTCATTTCTTTCTCCATATATAATATTAGCATTAGCGATTATATACTATAAAATTATTATGCTTAATCGTAAATACACATATAAAGTTTATATGTTACGAGACTGTTGCACGGTGGCAAAGAATAAATAAAATCTGCTAAAATATTCGTGTTTGAGGCATAAAATATAACTCCTAGTGTGCTAAGGGTAAGTTTTATAACGAATATATGCGTAGCATTGCTTTTTAGAAATGTGCTTTTTCATTTTATAAGCAGGCGGATTTTAACCATTTTTAATGATTGGATGGGTTTTTTACAGTCTCATTGTAATAGTCTCGTATTAAAAAACACTTTGAGCATAATTATTATGCCAGTATATAATTGATAATACTATTAATATTTGGCTTGCTTAGTAGCAAAGATTCTTGTTCTGTTTTAAGCCATGTATGTTGGCGTTTGCAGAGTTGTCTAGTGGCAATAATTGCTAATTCTATCATTTCTTGTTTACTAATATCGCCATCTAAATATGACCAAGCTTGACGATAACCTACAGCACGCATAGAATTACTATTTTTGTTAATTTTATCATTATTGTATAATTTTTCCACCTCATCAATAAAACCTAAGTCTAGCATTTTATAAAATCTTGTTGCTATTTTATCGTGTATTAATGCTCGTTCTGGCATAAGAACAATATTTTTTATAGGATTATTAATAGCATTTTGTTTTTTTTGTTGTTTAAATTCAGTTAAAGTTTTAGCACTTATATAAAATACTTCTAAGGCACGCATAATCCTCTGAGTATCGTTTTTGTGTATTTTACTAGCTGATAATTTATCAATACTAATAAGTTTATTGTATAAATAGTCTAAGCCATTGTTATTTAGCTCATTTACTAAACTACTACGGATAACTTTATCAGTAGCTGGCATTTTTGACAAGCCATTTTTTAGGGTGCGAAAATAAAAACCAGTGCCACCTACTAAAATAGGTATTTTTTGTGCCAAAAAAGCATTATCAATGGCACACTTAGCATCCTTAATAAATGTTGCTACCGAATAAGAATCAAACGGCATACAAATATCAACTAATTTGTGTGGATATTTTGCTAGGGTTTTTTTACTAGGTTTTGCAGTGCCAATATCCATACCTTTGTATATCAAGGCTGAATCAACACTAATAATTGATACTGGCAATATGTTTGCTAATTGGATAACTAGGTCTGTTTTTCCAGTAGCAGTAGCCCCCATTAGTGCAATAACAGTTTTACTTTCAAGTAACGGTTTAATTCGCACAATAGCAAAGAATAATTAGGCCATAAAAATTTTAATCTGATAGTTTAAATGTATTATTTTTACTACTTGGTATTGGTCTTCTTGCATCATTAAACAACATGCCCTGATTATTTTCTCTCGCGTAAATACCCATTATAGCCTTAATAGGTAGTATAACATTGTCTAAAACATTATTAAATCTAGCATTAAAACTAATGTTATTATTACTAATATTTAAGTCTTTTACTGCCTTAGGTGAGATGTTTAGAATAATGCGTTCTTGGTTATGGAATTCCTTTGGCAATACAGAGCCATCTAAGGTGCAATCAGCATCTATATAAGGGGTTAAATTATTATCACTTATCCATTGATAAAACGAACGAATTAAGTAAGGCTTTACATCTGTCATTTACTATTTATGATACTCTCTTTCAACATCAGATAAGCTATTTTTAAACTTAGTTCTAGCAAATAATCGTTTAGCGTAGGAATTAATTGCCTTAGCACTAGCAGGCAAGGTAATATCCATTTTTTTTATACGCCACAGCAATGCCACTAAACAAATATCTAAAATACTAAAACTATCGCTTTTAAAATATTTTTTTGACTCAAATAACGGCACTAAATCAATTAAATTATTGCTAAGTATTTTTCTTGCTATGGTAGCATCTTTTTTAGTTTTTGGATTTAGTATTCTATCAGCCAAGTTAAATAATGAATCTTTAGCTCTGGTAAAACGAAATAATAACAATCTTTTTTCTGCCCGTTCTATAGGGTCTGTGGACATTAAATGCGGGAATGGAAATCTTTCATCTAAATACTCAACAATTACTGAAAAATCATATAGGACCATTTGCCTGTCAAATAATATTGGCAACATATTATATGGATTAAGTTCTAAAATATCCTCAGGTATTTCATCTATACCTACAAAATATTTATTTGCTTGAATATCCTTCTCTTCTATAATCATACGAATACAATGACATACAATATTCTCAGTAGAACTATATAATGTTGTTGAGGTGTATAAATTAGTGTTTAACATATTGATAATTACTTTCTAGGCTTCCAGTTGCCATATTTTACATCTTTCCAGTATTCTTTTTTGAGTAAATAAGATAGCACAAGTAATATAAATAAGAATATTAGAACTTTAATGCCTATATTTACTCTTTGTAATTTAATTGGCTCACTAACATAATCTAAGAAGTTAGTTATATCTCTAATATCTTTATCAAATTTTTTACTATCTATGCTAGCCTTTCTATTGGCTAATACATCTGGCATAGCGACATTATGTAGCACTTTATTATTAACGCCAAAGGGTCTAGAATCATCATCATAAAAACCATGTAAATAATTATAAACCCAGTCTATACCATTGCTTCTAGCAACCAATGATAAATCAGGTGGTGCTATTCCAAACCATTTATTTGCATTATCACTATCCATAGCGGTAGTAATAGTATCGCCAATTTTCTTATTAATAAATATTAAATTATCTTGCATTTCTTTTTTGCTAATATCTAAGTCAGTTGCTATCCTTTGATAACGCATATATGATATAGCATGACAGCCACTACAATAATTCATAAATAATTTAGCTCCATTTTGTAATGAGGCTTTATCATAAATATCGGTATTAGCAGGTTTTAAATCAACAGCAGAAGACGCTAATGTATTAATAGCAACCAACATAAATACCGATAATATTATAGTTTTTAATTTAATTATTTTATTCACAATATTATATAAATTTAGCTTAATCTTGCTGGTTCTGGTTTTGGTTTAGCAAATTTTTTTGATGTAAACCAAGGCATTAAAATAAAAAATGCAAAATATAAAAAGGTAAATATGCGTGCTAGTATTGTATAAAGTGGTGTTTGTATATGTATGTTAAAGGCATCTTGTAATGCAATGAACCATTCTGGTGATATTGCAGGTTGCATACCCAACCAACCTAAAATAATAAAACTAATAACAAAAATACTAATTGCAATTTTATAAATAAGTCCGCGATAGCGAATAGATTTAATAGCACTTCTATCAAGCCAAGGTAGTGCAAATAAAATAAGTAATGAGGCAAACATAATAATAACACCGGGGAATTGAGAATTAAACATAGGTGGCACAGCTCTTAACACAGAGTAAAAAGGTGTTAAATACCAAAGCGGTGCAATATGTTCTGGTGTTTGTAATGGATTTGCCTTAACAAAGTTTGCAGCTTCTAAGAAATAGCCATTTAGTGCTGGAGCAAAGAAAATTATAGATGCAAAAATTATAAAAAATACCACTACGCCAACTATATCTTTAACGCTGTAATATGGGTGAAATGGAATACCGTCTTTTGGTATGCCCTTGCTGTCTTTATTGTTTTTAATTTCTATACCATCAGGATTATTTGAGCCAACCTGATGCAGTGCAACTATGTGTAAAAACACCAATACCACCAGAATAAGCGGCAGTGCTATTACATGAAGTGAGAAAAATCTATTTAACGCTGGATCTCCTAGTGCATAATCACCAAGTATATACAATAATAAAGTATCGCCTATATATGGCACAGAGCCAAATAAATTAATAATTACTGCCGCACCCCAATAGGACATTTGTCCCCAAGGTAGTACATAACCCATAAATGCTTCTGCCATTAAAACTACATAAAGCATCATACCTAAAATCCAAATTAACTCCCTAGGTGCTTTATACGAGCCATATAACAGACCACGATACATATGCAAATAAATTACTAAAAAGAATGCTGATGCCCCAGTAGAATGCATATAACGCATTAACCATCCCCAATTTACATCACGCATAATATGCTCTATGGATGCAAAAGCAAGCTCAGCATCGGGTTTATAGTGCATTGTTAAAAATATCCCTGATACTATTTGGATAACTAAAACCAATATAGCGAGTGAGCCAAAAAAATACCAAAAATTAAAATTCCACGGCGTGTAATACTCTGCTAAATGCTCATTCCACACTTTTGTTAGCGGAAATCTTTTATTGATCCAGTTTTTATTATCCATTAGTAGTGTTTTTGATATTAGGATTTAATCCAATATTAACTAAGGTATCAGATTCAAAACTATAAGGAGGAACAGCTAAGTTTGTAGGAGCTGGTGCGCCCTTATAAACTCTACCTGCTAAGTCAAATCTCGAACCATGACAAGGACAATAAAAACCACCTTTCCAATCTGCTCCTAAATCTATCGGGGCAATTTCTGGTCTATAAGTAGGTGAGCAACCTAGATGGGTGCAAATACCAATTATTACCGCTACTTCTTTTTTAATTGATCTGGTGGGATTCTTTGCATAAATAGGTTGTTTTGAACTTAAAGAATTAGGGTCGGATAATTTACTATCTAGTGTTACCAAATTAGTTATATCTGTTTTTGTTCTACGGAATATCCAAACTGGTTTTTTACGCCATAATACTCTAACTAGTTGCCCATGTTCTAACTTAGAAATATCAATTTTAACAGGAATACCTGCTGCTTTTGACCTAGCACTAGGAGCTAAACTAGAAATAAAAGGCACAACAACAATACCAGCACCTACAGCACCAACTACGCTTGTAGCCGCTGTTAAAAATCTACGCCTTTTTAAGTCAACAATATACTCAGACACTACAACCCAATTAAGTTACAAAATCGCTAAATTATACCATAAGAACTTATGTATTTATAAAATTATATTTTTAAGGGGTATTATTCCTACAAACCTGTGCTAAGCATACAGAACAAACATTTTACAGCCTTGCCAGTATAGTATTTTTAATATCTTTTATAGTAGAATCAACATTAATAATACTATCTTGGCATTGGCTAGTAGCAATATCAGGATCTTTTAAGCCGTTGCCTGTAAGAGTGCAAACTACTGTTGAATTTGGGGCTAATTTATTATTGTTAATGCTATGTATTACCCCAGCTAGAGATGCTGCACTAGCCGGCTCACAAAATATACCTTCCTTAGATGAGAGTAATTTTTGTGCTGCTAAAATGTCATCATCACTAATATCTCCAAACCAACCGCCTGATTCTTGCTTAGCCTTAACTGCTAATTCATAACTTTGCGGATTACCAATACGAATAGCAGTAGCAATAGTTTGTGGATTATCAATGGCCTTACCTTTAATAAAAGGTGCTGCACCTTGTGCCTGATAACCAACCATAATTGGTAAATTATTAACTTTATCACATTCATTTGCCTCTTTATACCCCATCCAATAGGCACTAATATTACCAGCATTACCAACTGGTAAAAAATGGTAATCAGGTGCAAAACCTAGCTCATCTACTATTTCAAATGCAGCAGTTTTTTGTCCTTGTAGGCGATAAGGATTAATAGAGTTTACAATAGCAGTATTGGTGTGTTCGGCTACTTCTCTAATTAAACTCATACCAGTATCAAAGTTGCCTTTTATCTGCAAAATATTTGCACCATACATCATTGTTTGGGCTAATTTACCCATAGCAATTTTACCCTTAGGAATAATCACAAACGCCTTAATGCCAGCTCTACAAGCATAGGCAGCTGCTGATGCTGAGGTATTACCAGTTGAGGCACAAATAACAGCTTTAGAGCCGTGTTCTATAGCTTTGGTAACAGCCATAGTCATACCCCTATCCTTAAAAGAGCCCGTAGGATTTAACCCCTCGTATTTAGCATAAATATCTATGTCAAAATTTAATATTTTTGCAATATTATTTAATTGAATAAGTGGAGTATTACCCTCGCCTAAACTAATAATTTTAGTGTTTTTGGTAATTGCCAACCTATCTTTATAATGCTCTATTATTCCTGTGTATCTCATAGTTTTTTGTATTTTTAG
This sequence comes from Gammaproteobacteria bacterium, assembly GCA_965222825.1. Lineage (GTDB taxonomy): Bacteria > Pseudomonadota > Gammaproteobacteria > PS1 > Pseudothioglobaceae. Next base: position 929,029 of record OZ244964.1, read on the forward strand.
GTTAATGATTCTACATGAATTATTCTTGCTTGTTGCAAAGTAAAACTACAATTATTAATATCAATAATGGCAGAGTTTATAGCACTGGTTTTAACTTTATTAGTAATAATAGCAATATTAGCACTATTATTATCAGCACGTTGAATAACACTTTCAATACTAATATTATAACTTGCTAAAATTTTACTAATATCTGCTAGAACACCAGTTTTATCACTCACCAATAAGTGTAAATAATAAACACTTTCTATATCATTATTAGTTAAATATTTAATATTGCTATCTATTGTAGTATTATTGCTATAAGAGTTATTAATTATATCAATAATATCAGCAATAACAGCAGATGCTGTGGCATCTGAGCCAGCACCTGCACCGTAATACATAGTTTGTCCAACGGCATTAGAATTTATTAAAATTGCATTCATAACCCCATCAACATTTGCTAATAAAGTATTTTTAGCAATTAAGGTTGGATTAACACGCATTTCAATCACAGCATTTATTTTTTTGGCAATACCTAAATGTTTAATATTGTATCCTAATTCATTTGCAAATTTAATATCTTGGCTAGTTATGTCGCTAATACCTTTGGTTATTACCTCATCAAAGGATATATTAGTTGCAAATGCTAGCGATGATAAAATTGCTAATTTATGTGCTGCATCAATACCATCAATATCAAAGCTAGGGTTAGCCTCTGCATAACCTAGTTTTTGTGCTTGTTGTAATACCTCTGTAAAATCACTATTATTTTTTGACATCTCCGTTAGGATAAAATTACCCGTGCCATTTATAATACCAACTATAGTATCAATTTTATTAGCACTTAATCCTTGAGTTATAGCTTTAATTATTGGAATACCACCACCAACAGATGCTTCAAATAATAATGCTACTTTATTTTTCTTAGCTAGGTTTAGCAACTCATTGCCGTGATGAGCAATAAGTGCTTTATTTGCACTAATAACATGTTTTTTATTTGCAATAGCAGTTTCTACTAAGCTTTTAGCAATATCAAGCCCACCTATTAACTCTAGGACTATATCAATATCTGGGTTATTTACCACTTCAAAAGCATCTTCTGTAATGTAAATATCACTGGTATCACAGATAGCAGTTTTATTATGCTTTGCTATATTTTGCACTACCCCAGCAATTATTTTAATATCTGTATTGGTGCATTGTTTGATAATATTAGCATTTTTTCGTAGCACATTAACCACGCCTGAGCCTACTATGCCTATGCCTAATAATCCGATTTTAACCATTATAAAATTAAGGTAATAATAAAATTGTTGTTAATAGTTAAAAGATTTACTTTTAAGTTATTATTTTTACAAACTTACGCGAAGCATACAAAACAGAGCCTCCAAAAAGAGATTCCTAGGTATGCCAAGTAGTAAAACTATCTACTGCTTCTTTTTTAGTTTTACAGGTGTTAACAGGTGCTTCCATATCAGCATAACCTAAACTCATACCACAAATAATTTTCATTTCTGGGTTAATATTTAGAGTTTTTTTAATTAACCCGCTATAATTAATAAAAGATGCTTGTGGGCAGGTGTTTAGCCCAAAATACTCGGCTAATAACATAATATTTTGCATTAATAAAGCAATATCCATATGTGCACCTTCGGTTAATTTATTATCCATATAAAATATTAACCCAACATCAGCACCAAAAAAATTATAATTCTCTCTAATGAGTTTAGAAACTCCTTGCCAATCAATATGCTTATCGCTAAATTCAATATTTGCTGCCCTATAAACAGCAAGACCAGCAAAATGCCTTCTTATATCAAATGGCGGGAAAAACTTTGTTGGATAATAATCATAATCCAAATCTAGCTCTATGTTATCATCAAAGGCTTTGGTTAAAATTTTGGATAATTTTTCTCTGGTATTACCACTAACAACAGCAATATTCCAAGGTTGCATATTGCCACCAGTTGGGCAATTTTTTGCAATATCAATAATTTTTCTAACTAATTTAAGATCTACTTTTTTATTGGTAAAACAGCGGGTAGTTATTCTATTTTTAATAATTTCTGGTAGTGTGTTCATCAAGTAATATCTAATTAGTATTGCTACTTAAACAAATATATAATATTTATAAATAATTATTATAAAATTATATTTTTAAGAGTTAAGTTTCATTAAGTCTTGCTGGATTAAGCGTTATATTATCATTATGTTGTGCTATAAAAGCCAAGCCAATATCAACCAAACCATGAATCGCTGATATTGAATGCTTATCCTCAGCCCAAGTATCACAAAACCATTGTTTATTTGCATCAAAACGGTTTATTAACGCCAAACTAAGCTCTTTTAATTCTGGTGTTTCTTGCTTAAAATATTTTTTAAAGTATAGTTGATGATACAAACTATCTATAATATCTTTACTATCTGCTAAGTTTAAATTATGTGGTATTAACTTAACTATATCAGTGCGTAGTTCTTCTTTGGATTTAGATTTTAAATAAATTTGGCTTATTAAGTTAGCAGAAGTTAGTTTATTTGATTTTGTCAATTTTATATTTGCTAAATTATTAACTAAATTATTATTTTCTTGCCAAGCCAATTTAGCTAATTCTAATGCCCAATAATTATCTGGGAAAATAGCTGGCATATATTCTTCTAACCAAGGGTTATAGCTTGTATCTTTTACTTTTTGAGTGGATAATTTTGCTACTAATAATTCAACACAAGCCTTAGTATCATCTGATTTTTTATTAGCACTAGCCAGTGTGCTTAGTAACCCTGTTATACCAAAGCCATAATTAGTAGATATATAACTATCTTTATTAATACTATTTGTTAATGCTTTATAGCATTTTTTTAAGCCAGTGCTAGTGTCAAAATACTTACCCAATACCGTATAACTACTAATCATTGTGGTATAAGTATTAAACCAACCATATCCTACTTCTTTGGCAAATAAATTATCTTCGTTAATAAATTTATGTAGTTTTTCTAAGGCCACTAAGTATGCTTTATCATTAGTAGCATCATACAAATTAGCAAAGAAAATAATTAATGCAGAAGCCCCATAAAAATTACGCACTAATGGCACTAATGACTTATAATAATATGTCATATCTACCATAATATTATTTATGCCAAAAGCGTATTGCTTGTCTGCAAATAAAGATAATAAATACCTTCCTATTTGCTGTGCAATTTCAAGTCCATTATAATTATTAATCGTTTTTTTAATATGGTAGTCGGACCTTAAATCATTGTTTCGTAGTGAAAATAATGAGCGAACAATTTCTAAGTCGTATTCAACCTTGTCTAGTCTAGATAAATTTTCTCTAATATAACTAATTGGAGTATTATTAAAAGTATTTTTAACAACCTTATTATCGTGTGTATAGGCATCTCTAACATTTAAACCAAGTTCGTAAATAGGAATATCATTGCGTTTAATGCTCTTAATAGCACTCTCTATTATCTCAAATTTATAATACGATAAATGGCTAAACAGACTATCGTGAGCAATCTCTCTACGAACGCCATCATTCGAGGATCTTTTATTGATATTTGTTATCAAACTATAAGCACTCCAAGTATCAATAAAAATACTACGAAACCTTGAGCTTTTAATACTATCAATAAAGTTATTTATAGCAGATGTGCCTATGTCAGACATCAATAATTGATTCATTTTTATAAATCCTGCCTGAAAATAAGAAAAATAAGGCTCTATATCTTGGAACTCACCGTTTAAAAAAGATGCAAAATCAATAGCTTCTAAGGAAATGTTTTTATCTTCATCTTTGTTGGTGCCATAACTTTCTATTGGTGTTTCTTGTATGCCTGGAGCAACCATACACGATATATCAATAGGGTCTTTTGTAGCATTATTAGATGGTAATATTCTTGGTAATATTCCCATAGAAGTTAAGACATTAAGCGGGGTATTTATCTCAAATACTGGCATACCAATTACTGTTTCATAATCAATAAAATAGGGCATATCAGCAGAAGCTATTAGGTTGTCATACCAAAAATCATTGGCATTTAATATTTGTAATAAACGCAACCAAGCACCTAATCGCTGGTAATATACAGATACTTGTGCTTTATTAACACAGTCTTTGGCATTTACTTTCTGCTCCCAACCATAATCACCTTTGTTAATAAATTTTGGTGTTAATGGCATATAATCTGGTTCTAGTTTGTGTAATTTTGCTAATAAAACACCAATAGCATCTGTTCCTAATAAATTCTTTGGCTTGTAAACAACATCACCTAAGTTAGTTTTAATAATAGCAACAGAGCGACCACCCCTGTGCGGGTCTCCTAAGCCAGGGCTAATGTCTAGTATTTGTAGATTTTTATCATATTTATTATTAAAAAATGTTGCTCTAATACTATCTATATCGTTATCAAACCTAGTTAGCATCTCACATGAAACTTCTAACCAATCGGTATTAATAACACCAACAATCTTAGCTATAACTGGCTGATTAGTTAACAAATTAGTCCAAGATGCAAAACTATTGTAGTCATAATTACTATCAACTTGTGCACTACTACCGCCACCATAATTATAATAAGTAGAGGTAAGGCTAATTATTGGCGAATAAAGTCTAGAAACAAAATAGTTTAATAAATTAGCAATAGCTTTATCGCACAAGACAATATTATTATTTTTTAGCATTGCAATGTTTTCATCTAGTTGATTTTTTGCTAGTATTGCAAGACTAGAGCCAAATAACTCTTTTTTTAATTCTTTTGTAAATGGTGCTTTATACAAATCAGCACCACTATTAACAATATCCCGCCAACTTGTTATTAAATAGTAAAGGTTTTTTGCCCATTTAGGTAGTGTTTGTTTATCAACTACTTCTACATCTAAAACAGATTGGCGTAATTGCTCAGGGTTTATTGCATGAGTTTTTAAAATTTGCTTAGCACTAAAACTAGTGCTATTTAATACTTCATTCCAAGCATTTAATCTATCATTTATAATAAGTTCATCTTGTGTTGCTAGTGCTTTAAATGCAGGACAATTAATTCGCTCGCCTGGACTACTAGCCTTTGCTATTAAACTATAAATTTTAGTATCTATCATCTACCTGTACCTGCTAATATTGCACTGTGCATCTGCGCAAGATAATCTTGGCTAACCTTAGATAGGTCAAAACCTTTTGGTAGGCTTCCTAGCATAAACTCGCCAATATTACCCTCAACAAGAGGATCATTATTGCTTGCTTTGGCAAAAGTCTTAATATCTCCAGATCCTAAGCCACAAGGTGCTATGCCCATAGCAATAGCATTTAAATAAAATGTTTGATAAAGAACCCCAGCATTTCGTAGAGTTGTAGCATAAGCAATGGCATGATACTTCCAACTTACTCTTTGGAATCTTGCTGCTATATGTATTAAAACTTGTGGTCTAACAATCCTAGCACAAGATGCATGTGCGGTATCAATCAAAGATTCGGTGTTTTGTGTTTTAGCGCTTATTTGTATTAACTGGTGTGTTTTAGGGGAATAATAATACATACCTTGGTCTAAGTCTTTTGCCCTATCAACAGTAAGATATACCTCTAATTCATAACTTGCACCTCCAGTTGGGTAAGGTCGCCAAGATAGTTCCATATCTGTTTGTTGGCTTGCATCTTTAGCATTTGTTACCTTCATTTTTGAACCAAATAAAACTCTACTTGTGCGATATAAAAACTCGCCAACCTGCTTTAATGATATTGGTGTGTCTTCATTATATTCTCTAATTGATAATCTTCGCATTTGTAAATCTGTCAGCGTAGCATCAGTTGCCATTAGAGTTTCTATGTTGGGTTTGTATAAGTCAATTCTTTTACCATCAGGTAATGTGCGAATAGAAGGTCTGGGTTTGATGATATTAACAAAAGGAAAAGCACCACCAAAATCGCCAAAATGATAACCAAAACGACTTTTAGAGTGAAAATTTAAGTCAGCAGAATCCCATTGTGTATCAACATCTGTGCCTTCTTCTAAACGAGAAGGGGCTTTTTCTGAGTTAATTAAAAATTCTTCTGCTAAGAGCAAACGCACAATTAAGGTAATAGCACTATGTAAGCTATTATCATATTGCTTTAAAATATCTGCTAGTGTTGTGCCATAAAACAAAGCAAAAAATAATTTATCTAACTCTTTATCTTCAACTAAAAAGCGTTTATCTTTCATTGCTCTTGATAAAAATAATTTATCATCTTCTCTGGCTAGCGATGTAAAACGAGAAAAAAACAATTTTTTATCAAGTAATTCTGCATCTGATAATTTAATGCCTTCACCGCCTATAGCAGTATTATGAATGCTAAGTAGAGCTTTATTATTGCTAGAAATACTAATAATAAAATTATTCCAATAAATAAGATTAGCAACGACTAAAATTAGCTGACTAGCATCGTGATAACTACTAATTTTATCCCTTACAGACTTTAATTGCACTACTTGTGGCTGTTTAATAAAATCAAATATTTCAGCAATATCTTTATTAATATCAAATTCAAAACCATTAAAATCAACTTTGTATTTATTATTTTCTGCAATAACAGATAAACTATCGGCAACACTAATAGTTATTTCTGGTATTTTCATTAGTTCTGTTATAAACATTTCATCCTCCCTTCAACTTACTAATTTTCTTCTTACACATAAATATAAAAATCAGATAAAAATTGTTACTTTATTTATCTCTTTTTCTAGCAACGATCTCTTTAACTTACCAGTTTTAACTGGCACATCATACATTCTACCAGCACCTAAACGGGTGTGCATACTTCTTAATTGCGGTATCATTACTTTAACAACTGACATACCAATATCAGCACGAGTAAAATCTATTACATAAATTTGCCAATTATTATCTTTTACTAATTGAATACATTTATCTCGTTGGGCATTTAAACTTAAATTTTCAAACTTTTTATAATCTGAAAGGATAGCTATTTTTTCATAACTAGGCGTTAAATACTTGAAATATTCATCTTCAATAGTAGAGTTTTGCAACCAATTAGCGAATTCGTATGATAATTGCTCATAATTTTTACCGTATTTATTGTTATTAATAGTCTCTAATAATTGTGTGTGTTCACAAACAGCTCTTAACATAGCAACCTCTGGGTCAAAATGGCAAGCAGCAGCAAAGCAAATATCTTGATCTTTGTCTTTGGTTTGAATATAAGAGACAACAACAAAAGTTGGTATATCAATATCATTAGTTATATCAATTGCCCATAATTTTCTATTGTATCGTTTTTGGTGTATTTCAACAGCACTAGTAATATGCTCATCAGCAAAACTACTCAAATCAACTGCCTTGTATTGTAAACGATTATGCCACCATATCGCAATATTATCCCTTTCAACTAACTCAAAAAATGCCTGCACAAAAGCCTCTGTTTTGCTATTACCAGATGCAGTGCCATTAGTATCAGCAGAGCCGACCCAATCCCTGCCATAAGGGTAGCCAAAATATAGTAATTGCGTAGGCACCCAAATATGCTTAGACTCTAATATTGACCAAATAGGCGACCATTGATAGTATTTGTTTATATCAATTTTTTGCGGTGTATGGTGAAAAGCACTAAAGCCTTTATTTGTTTCATCGGCAATATTATATTGATTATCACTATAATGCATAAATTTATTAGGTAATATTGCATCGCCTGCTTTAAAATCAATAAATCGTGCTTTTTTTTGCACTTCATCGCCTTGATAGGCAGAACAATAGCGTTCAATTGACTCTGCTAATGCACTTACTTTAGCTTGGTGTCTTGTTTTTCCTTTGCCAGCATTTAACATACGAACACTAAATAGAGAAAGAGCTACATTATCTGATGCTAGGGCAAGATTATTACCAGATTCATATACATGTGCCCAATCATCTTCAGGGCTAGAAATTAGTTTTAAATGACTAACTACTCCGCTTATAGGACTTACTAAATGTTTATATTGTGCTAAGGTTTTCTCAGGGGATTTAGTTTTATAACCACCGCTAGTTAATACTGTTGTAGCAACATTATCAAATACAAAAGCACTAGGCTTGTTATCTAATGGTATGCCACAAGTTGAGCATTGTGGTATTTTAGAAACCTTATGATTATCTATTTTGTTATTATGCCAATCAAATGTGCGAATACAATCATTCAAATCACTAATTCCTAATATAATATAACGGGCAATTTCAAATGCAAATTGATAAGAAATACTAGCCATAGCATTGTCATCGCGGAAGTTTGATATTATTAGCTCTCCATCTTCTTTATAATTGCCTAGAATATTAGCAATTTGACGATTTTGACGAACTCTTTTATATAGGCACTGATAACAAAAATTATTATCTTTATTATTTAAGTGATCATTAAAAATAGGACCAAGCAATGGCATAATGCCAGTGATACTAATTAGTAACCATTTTTGTTTGCTTTTTAGAAATTTTTTATTAATTTTTGCTATATCTTTTTGTAAATAATCATCAACAAGCACAATAATAAGGTTTGATTTGTTATTTTTAGGCACTACTACTAAGCCTACATCAGTAAGTGAGCGTTTTAATAGTGATAATGCCCTAGTATGAGAGCTATAGTTAATACAACTAACTTTATTACTTTGTAGTTTATGCAATACATAATCTGGGGATAGGTTAAAATCTAACCAAAAACTAGCATAAGAATTATTAATTTTATGGCTTGCATCAATAATTATTTTGCCCGCTAGCATAGTGTTAATTTGATTTTTAATATCAACTACTTTGTATTGTTTTTTCCTTAGAAAATCAATAATATATTCGCTATTATTATTACCATCAATTAGTGCTAGCAAATCAATAGTAAGTTGGTCGCCATAAAAACTACTAACGCCTTTATTGTTATGAATAATAAAATTAAAGGAATTGCTTTGCCCAGAATAAACAGCATCTATCCGTATGTTAGGGGCTTGTTTTAAAATATTAGCAATATCATCAAGGCTATCGTGCGTATTCATTACATAGTCCAACATGAAAAACTATAACAAAATTACGCAAGTGCTTAAAGCCGTTGCAAGCCTTGCAGTTGCTAATTATTCTTAACAACAAGAGGTTTAACACAGTAGATGACGGCTTTAAGCCTTGCCCTTTGGGACTTAGCCAAATTTTAACCTGCTGTGTTATTTTATTTAGGATAGCAATAAGTATCCCTGCACAAAATGCCTTGCAGGTTAAAAATTTGGCGTTGTCGTAAGTTATCATAATTATTCAGGTTAGACTACATAATTATATAAATACAGGTATTGGATTTAATTCATCTTCTGTTTTAGGTTTATCTAATTTACCCATAGTTACTGGCGAATCAAATAAACGACCCGGTGCAAATCGTGCCCAAAAATGACGCATACCAGGAACCATAACTTTCATAACAGGTAGTCCAACATCTGGTCTTGTTTGGTCTAATACTAATACCTCCAAACCTTTTTCATGCACTGCATCAATACAGGCTTGCACCTCTTGATTTAGGTCTCGTTTAATAACCTTATAAGAATCTTTGGTTATTTTTTCTGCCTTAGTGTCTGGTAGTAGATATGGCTCACTTTTTAGAGTTGCATTTTGCCACCAATCATTACACTCTTTATCAAAATATGTATAACTACCTGGCTCATCTGTTGATTTTAGAACTGCTGATATATATTGGTTTAACTCGCATACTGCTCTTAATAAGGCAATATGTGGGTCAAAGTGGGCACCAGCAGAGATACAAATATCTTGTTTCTTCTTATCAAAACGGTATGACAATGCAACAAATACTGGAATATTAAAATCATTGGTAATATCTAATACCCATAATTTCCTGTTATATACTGTTTCATATTGTTTTATTGCTTTGTCTAGGTATGTATCATTAAAACTAGCTATATCTACTTCTGGGTATAAAAGCCTGTTATACCACCAAACTGCATAGGCATCTCGCTCTATTAATTCCATAAAGCCTTGCACAAAAGCCTCAGCAGGCGTATTTCCAGAGGCAGCACCGTTAGAATCAGGATTGGCAAAGTTATGGTTTAATCTAATTCCCTCAGCACCATAAATACTAGGATCATAAGAAAAATATAATTGATAACACATCATCCAAATATTTTTTTGCTGGGTTATTGACCATACAGGAGACCATTCAACCTCAACATTCTTGTCAAAATCCTCAGCTGGTAGGTAATAAAAACGATGACCAGAAGCAGCAATAGCGGCTCTATTTTTATACTGATTATCACTAAAAAGCATTAGTTCATTGGGATGTAGTGCATCTCCTTTTTTAAAGTCAGAAAATTTGGCTGTTTTACGGATTTCATCGCCATTAAAAACACCGCTATATCTCTCTAATGCCTCACACATAGCACTAACTTTGGCTTGATTTTTACTACGCCCCTTACCAGCACTTTTAGACCTAATACTATTAGTTAGTGCTCTAAAATTACGGTTAACAATAGCTAAATTACTACCCGACCAATAAACATGCATCCATTCATCATCTTTTGGTGATGATATTTCAATAGAGGTAATAATGCCAGTTACTGGCGATATTAAATGATCATATTTTTGTAATGTTTTATCTGAGGTTGTTGCCTTCATTCCACCACTGGTAAAAACAGAGTTAGGGTCAGACTTAAACAATTCTACTGGCTTATACTCTCTGTCTTTACTGTATGAATTAGCATCACCACAACTTAAACATTGCGGGCGTTTATTGGCAAAATGATGTCTAATTTCATTATTAAATGTATCGTAAGAAAATACATAGTTGTCTAGTAGTTTTTGTTCTTTTAAGTGCTCTAACATTAAATCATTAGATGCACCTTCATCAGTTAGTATAAAACCCCTCATTATATTAACAACTAATGCTGGCACATGTGATTGCGATAATACTCCCATATCACTATCTGATGTAGATAAGCTGCCGGGCTTATTATATTCTAAAAATCCTCTAATTTCTCTATTATTACGCATATTATTAGTTATACAATGTAAGCATACTGTTGATTTTTCTGGGGTAAATACAGGTCCATACATCATTTCAACACCAGCTAGCTTAACTGGCATCCAGCGTTTTTTATCAATTAAGCGTTGTTTATTAAACTCCATTAGTTCACTTTGTAGATAATCATCAACTAAAACTAAAATTAGGTTGGATTCTTCTAAACTATCTACTACACTAATAGACATATCAGATAATACGCTTTTAACATATTTAGTGTGATTTTGCTTACTACTTAAATTAGTGCAATAAACTGCTATTTTTTGGGCAGACTCTTGGTAAAATCTAGGAGAAATACCATAATTAGACCAAATATCTGCACAGCCAACACTTAGGTTATATTCTGCCGACACAATAATAAAGTTATATGCCAAATTAACCAATAAAATATTAATATCGCTTTCACTATACTTATCTTTAAGCAATTGGGCAATATCATAGCGACTGCGTTTACCATCAACTAATAATAAAATATCACGGATTTTAACGCCTGTTAAATGATGACCAACGCCTCTGGAATTAACTACAAAAGTGAAATCAGTTTGATCAAGAATAGTAGGATTATTTTTTATTACTTCCTCAGTGATACCATATTCTTCATTTGTAAAGGTAAAAAGTTCTAAATGCGGTGATATAGCAGGTATAGTAATAATACCTTGGTCCTTTTTTGTTTTAAGCATAGCGACTAAAATATGTAGTAGAAAACTGAGTATTATACATAATAATAAAAACTAAATAGCTGTTTTTTTTAATACAAAAAGTGTTATAATAACGCATTGCAAAAATACTCCTGCTATAGATAAAAATATGAAAATATCTATGCTTTGGGCAAAAAATGCAATAGTGCCAGTTTTTAAACAAATAATCAGAGGTATTTTGGGTGTTTTAACGAGTAACTTTCTAATGAAATATTATCTATTTATTTGTTTATTATTGCTGGCATTTTTGTCTCAAGCTGAGTTGCTTAGAGTATTTGTAAGTTTACCTGTGCACAAAACTTTTGTTAAGAAAATTACTGGCGAATATTCTCAAGTGTCATCTATGCTTGAGCAAGAGCATGATCTCCATTCTTATGAGCCAAACCTACAAAAAATTCGCTCATTATCCAAAGCCAAACTTTATATTAATTCTGGCTTGCCTTTTGAAAGATTATTGTTAAAAAGAATTAAACAAGTAAATCCTAACTTGATTATTGTCAATGGTATAGCGGGAATTAAATTAGTTAAGTCAGAACATAATGAACATGATGAACTTGATTTTCATATTTGGACTAATCCGTTGTTAGTTAAACAAATGGCAAAAAATATTTTAAATAGCCTAATTAAAATTGATGTCAAACACAAACAATACTACACTAATAATTATAAGAAATTTATTGCAGAACTAAATATACTGGATAAAGATATTAGAGCAATTATTGATAGTTTATCTAAGCGTAATTTTATGGTATTTCATCCTGCGTGGGGTTATTTTGCTAATAATTATGGCTTAACACAAATAGCAATACAACACGAATATAAAGAATCTAGCCCTAAAGATTTAATTAAAGTTATAAAATTATCTAAAAGTAAAAATATTAGCACTATTTTTATACAGGATGAGTCTTCTAGGCGTTTTGTAAATCAAATAGCCAATGCCATAGATGCCAAGATAGTCTATATCAACCCACTAGCTGTTAATTATATCCAAAATATGCGTTATGTTGCTAAAAAAATAAGTGAATCACTGAAATGACTAACAAACAAAAGGTTATTCAATTACAAAATTTAACTTATTCTTATGGTGCTCATCCGGTATTAGAAAATATAAATATGGAGGTTAATGAGGGTGATTTTCTTGGTATAGTTGGACCTAATGCTGGTGGTAAAAGCACCCTTATTAAGTTAATTTTAGGTTTGTTAAAACCTCAATCAGGCTTGATTAAAGTGCTAGGTAGAAATGCTAATAACATAAGTAATAGAATTGGCTATGTGCCTCAATATCCAACTTTTTTAAGAGACTTTCCAACTACTGTGGAACAGACAGTATTACTAGGAAGAATTGGTAGTAATTTAGTGCATAAACCCTATAGTGCTCTATATGGTTATGATAAAACAGATAAAGAGGTAGTGCATAAGGTTTTAGCTGAGGTGGAAGCTGATAATTTATCAAATAAACAAATAAGCAGTTTATCAGGCGGGCAACTACAAAGAGTTTTATTAGCCAGAGCTTTGGTTAGTAATCCTAGTATTTTATTACTTGATGAGCCAACTGCAAATATTGACCAACGAATGGAGAGCGATATTTTTGATTTGCTAAAAACTCTCAATACAAAAATTACAATTTTAGTTGTTTCTCATGATATAGCTTTTATTAGTGCTTATGTGCATACAGTAGCTTGTGTTAATAGAACCTTAGTTTGCCATAAAACTAATACTATTAGTGGGCAGACTATTAAAAATTTATATGGTGGCGATGTGCGTATGGTAGCACACGCACATTAGGGAGCTTCTGATTTAGGGGAATAGGCTTTGTCTGTTCCAAGGTATTATGACTGATTTTTTTCTAGTATTAACAGAATATTCATTTTTACAATTTGCATTACTTGCAGGAATATTAGCAAGTATTGGTTGCGGTATTATGGGAACTTATGTAGTCCTGAAACGCATTACTTTTATAGCAGGTGGTATTTCACACTCTGTATTAGGCGGTATGGGTGTTAGTGTTTATTATGGGTTTGAGCCTTTATCAGGTGCGTTGATAGCCGCTATTATATCGGCTCTACTAATTGGTTGGGTTAGAATAAAGTGGCGAGTGCAAGAAGATATTTTAATTGGTGCACTATGGGCATTAGGTATGGCAATAGGTATTTTATTTATATCTCAGACCCCTGGTTATCAAGCAGATTTAATGAATTATTTATTTGGTAATATTTTATTAATATCTAAGCAAAGTTTATGGTTTATGTTAGCATTAGATACACTGCTATTATTAGTAATTGGTATTTGGCATAGGCAATTTTTAGCCGTGGTTTTTGACGAAGAATTCGCTAAATTACGCGGCATACCAGTAACATTCTTTTATTTATTGTTATTGGTAATGATAGCGGTTACCGTAGTGCTGTTAATTCAAGTAGTGGGGCTAATTTTAGTATTAGCGTTATTAACATTACCAGCATCTATTGCTGGGCATTATGTAAGCTCTATTGGTAAAATGATGTTAGTGGCAACTATTATTGGTAGTATCATAACCACGCTTGGGCTAGGAGTTTCTTATAGCTCTAATTTGCCAACAAGTGCTATTATTGTTTTAATCGCTGGATGTGCGTATATTATTTCTGCTATATATAGCCATATAATTACAAAACGCTTATGATATTTTTACTAATCTTGTAAAAAAAATACTAGACTTAAAATTTTTGATTTTTATTAATAATCTACTTGCTTGCTATAAATATTATCTAAATTATCTAATTGATAAAATAAAAACCCTCTATCAATATTATCCATTTTTTGTAATGATTTTAGTATTTCTTGGGCATTATCACCTAAGTTTAACCCTAATAAACTGAGCTCAAAATAAGAGACAAATATACAACGAATCTCAGAGCATAATTCTGCCTCTGGTGCGGTTGTTTTATTATTACCCTCAAATACTATGCCTCTATTACCCATACTAACACTATAATTAGCATAATTAAATATAGGTATCAATAAGATGAATATAATTGCTATTAACTTCATTTTGGTTTTAGTTTTTCTTTACTTGGTATTTTATTTAATAATTCATCAGCATAGTCGGCATCTATTGTATTATTATTATTATCAATTAATTCTAACTCGCTATCATTCCAACCCTTGATACCTAATGCTAGTGAGCGAACATTGTTAAAACCTAATTGTTTCATAGTTATACCCGCTAAGGCGCTTCTTTTTCCAGAACGGCAAACAAGCACTATATTTTGTTTTCTAGTGCTAGCTAGTGCTGGCACAGTATCGTCATAACCCCATTCACAAGCGCTTTCTAATACTCCTCTAGGTGCATAAATAGAGTTTCTTATATGCATAGCATTAAATTCTTTTTGCTCTCTAACATCTACTATTAATGGTGGGGGGTTACTTTTTAGTTCGTGCATTAAATCCCATGGCATTACCTCAGGGATAGTTTTTAAAGCTTTGGCTACTAATTCTTTATATGTCATAATCTATTTTTACAATAACCGCCTTCTACCATTATTACTGCCACTTCTACCCTAGAATTACAAGCAGACTTTTTTAAGATAGACTTCACATGTAATTTTACCGTCCCGTCTGAGATATTCAACTCTTTTGCTATCAATTTATTATTTAAGCCATCAACTATAAGGCAAGCTACACTTTGCTCTTTAGGGCTTAACTTTTGAAAAACATTTTTTTTACCATCTAATTCATTTTTCGCTATTTTTGCTAATAAATGTGTCATATCCTTAGCAACAACTATATTACCTTTTTGAATATCATTTAAGCACTCTACTAATTCATCGGGCTGCATATCTTTTAATAAATACCCCTGTGCACCGTGTTTTAGGCATTGTTTTAGGTCATCTTCCTCACAACTAGTAGTTAGCATTACTATTGCTGCTTTAGTAGTTCCGCGTTTTTTAAATTCAATTAGAGTTTCTATCCCTGATAATTTGGGCATACGAATATCCAGTAGCACTATATCAAGCTCAAAATTTGCTAATTCGTCAAGAGCGTGCTTGCCATCTGTAAAAGCTACTACGCTAATATTTTGCCTTTCTAGTAGTGCGGTAATTCCCTCTCTAAATAAGGCATGGTTATCAATAATTGCTACATTCATACTACATTAGGAATATCTAATACTATCTGTGTTCCTTCATTTATTTCACTATTAATTGTTAATTTTGCTCCTATTCTTAATGCCCTTTCTTTTATAATATTTAACCCTAAATAAGCACCAGAATGGGACTTATTAATCCTAACATCAAAACCCTTTCCATCATCTTCTATCAATAACTTTTGTTTTGATATTAGGATTCTAACATTATTAGCATTAGAATGCTTGCCAATATTTACTAATGACTCTTGCACTATTTTTAATATCTGCTCACTATTTTCTAGACTAATATTAATATTTTGCTCATTATGGATGAAAACATTAATATTATTATCTTTTTTAAATTTATTTACTAGGTTTTTAATATCGCTAACTAATCCTAAATTACTAATTGGCTCTCTAAAATTGCGTAATAAATTTCTTAGTTCTGCATTGGCTTGTTGCACACCTAGTTTTATATCTTGGGCTTTATTGCTGGCATTTTTTTTACTATCATT
Source organism: Gammaproteobacteria bacterium (assembly GCA_965222825.1). Lineage (GTDB taxonomy): Bacteria > Pseudomonadota > Gammaproteobacteria > PS1 > Pseudothioglobaceae. The sequence goes on from OZ244964.1 coordinate 945,341, forward strand.
GTTTATTATATCTAATAATACTGATGTTTGCATACCAAGACTGTATAGTATTTGCGATAAAGAATCGTGAATATCTTGCGATAAAAATAATCGCTCTTGATTAATGCTTAAGCGTTTAGCTTCCTTGTCTATACTGTCTTTTTCTATTGCTAAGGCTAAATGATAACCTATACTTTGTAATAAAGAGCGTTCATCTTGGCTTAAAGATGGAGTTTTATCAAAAAATAAACTAACTACACCTAAATTATTTGTTTTGTGCGTAAGTGGGATAAATATTGTGCCATATTTACACTTTGTTTGACTAGATTTTCCAACACATTTTTTACAAGTATGGACACTAAATTGCACACCATTATTATTTTTAGTAATATCAAAACAAATACAATCACTATTAGTAATAATAAGTTTTTGACCGTTATCATCAATATTGCCTGTTACTAAGTTTACTGCTAGTTCTTGGTTATTATTTAAGATTCTAATAACACCAGAATTAGCATCAGTCATATTAGTTAATAATTGTAAAAAATACTTTAATAGTTTATCAATATCATTAATTTTATTAAGCGATAAAGACACATTATAAAGAGTACCTAAGATGCTGGATTTTTTTGCTAATCTATCAATTTGTTTTTTTAAAATAACGCTCATATCATCGTATAAACCTTCACTTTCATCTGCTAAAACATCTATTATTTTAGTAATAGAATGAAATACATTGCCACTGTCTTCTACGCTATTTTGCTGGTTTTTATAGCGATTAGAATATTTATATAAATTTAGCATTGGCAATAAAAAATCCTTTCTAATGAATAAAAACAAAACATAATAACAAACTAGAATAATTAGCAAAAGAATAACTTCTATTGTATGAATGCCATTAGTTATAGTAATATAAGTACTAAATGCTAGTAGTATTGCTAGTATTGATGATAATACTAAATAAGAAAAAAATTTAATACGAATACTCATAGTGTAAAACTATGCACTGTGTTGGGCTAAGAGATTAAAAAAATCATCGGCTGTGCTACATTTGTATAACTCATCGCTAGCAATAGTAATGCCATATTTTTCTGCTAATGCCTCATACTTAGGCAGACGATAATAAAATAATTTTTCAAATACCCAAGTAGCAAAATCATTAGGATTAATTTGTGCAACAAATTCTAAATTATTTATTGTTAGATATTTTTGCAAGTGCTTAGATAAAAAATTAGGGTGATAATACATAGGTTTTGGGTTACTAATAGCTCTGTTAATTAGTATTTTTTCGTGTTGCTTACTAGTTTTTAGATAAATAAGTAGTGTGTGCTCTGCTAGTTTAGCAATTACTGGCTCATCTAGTTCACACAAGCTACCGCCAGCATCATTTACAAAATTAGGGTAGCCGTAAATATGTTGAGATTTTTCAATAAAATTAGGCACATCTAGCATAGCGTTTTTTTCAGCTTTTGCGTGCAGAGATTGGCGTTTATTAAACTCATCAAATGGCAGAGCACCTAATTCTGGGTTGCCCAAGCATCCCAGAAAACTAGAAACAGGCAGTAAATTATCAAAAGCAATATTATTATTGACATAAATAGCATCGCTTATCAATAAAGGGCGTAAAAAATCATTAGTCATCATCGCTTTTTTAATATTATCTAAAATTGGCTCATCTAAATACCTTGAGCCAATACGATAATCACCAGAATAATGGAACCACAGCCCTGTTTTTCTTAATATATTTGCTAAATGAGTTTTGCCAACCCCAGACATACCTAGTAGGCTGATGCGTTTGTTTTTTGAGGTTTGGTAGTTATAATAAGACACCTATTACACCAATAATAATACCTGATAAAGCTAGTATTCTTAATATGATTTTTTCTTTATTATTTTTATCATAAAGTATCAAAATATCTTGTGTTGATATTTTAATATTCAGATTATCTAATACATCAATTAAAGAAATATTAAGACCATCTACTAAATCATGGTAAGCATTGAGTAAGGCATGGTATGCTTTAGCTTCAGCATGCTTAAAATCATCGTTTTGTGGATTAGATTGTAATTCCAAAGCCTCCATTAGAGCACGACAAGCATACCTATACTCATTCAATACCTCTCTTGGAGGGCTATTTTTAGTAACACCTTCAAATTGCTTTAATCTTTGTGCTAATTTATTATGTAGGACAATAATCCTATCAAAATCAAGCATGGTTTTAATATTTTTCTGGATAAAGTCTATGACTAACTCGCCTTAATTTTTCTGCATGTTGTTGTTGTTTTTGTTGCCATTCATTTGCTGTGTAGAATAGTCCGCGTTGTAAGAGAATATTTCCTCTTGCTAAACGCTTTGCTCTACTTCTTGATATTGCGTCCTCAAATGCCACTACTTTTTCCTGTATTTTATACATATTATCTCTCCCCTTAGATAAAAATATCATTAACTGCATATTCCTTATTAGTTAGTTTATTTAGCCCCTGCACAATTTTTGCACAGGTTTTTGGTGCTGGTGTTTTTTTCTTATTATACACCTTACTAATTGTCCCAACTGATACCCCAGACTCATCTGATAACTCTTTTTGACTTTTGCCATTACTATCTAGTTCTTTTTGTAAATTATTGCTTGCCATTATTTATATATTTATTAGTTAAAATTATTATTTTACATAAATTTCATATAAAAACAAGTTATTTTATGTATTTTTTTGAAAAAATATGTTTTTTATCGTTTTAAAGCATCATTTTTAAACATTTCTTTGATATTTCGCACCGCTTGACGCGTTCTATGCTCATTTTCAATCAAACTAAAACGCACGAAATCATCGCCATACTCCCCAAAACCAACACCAGGTGATACCCCAACCTTAGCCTCTTGTAATAATTTTTTACTAAATTCTAGTGAGCCCATAGCTAGATATTTTGCTGGTATTTTTGCCCATACAAACATTGTTGCATTAGGTTTTATAACCTCCCAATTAATAGCATTTAGCCCATTACACAATATATTTCTACGCTTTTGATACATATTGCAAATATCAGTAACACACTTCTGGTTGCCCTCTAATGCTTCAATAGCTGCTACTTGAATTGGAGTAAACATACCATAATCAAGGTAAGATTTAATTTTAGCGAGTGCTGATACTAAAACTTTATTACCAACCATAAAACCAACACGCCAACCGGGCATATTATAACTTTTAGATAACGAAAAAAACTCCACTGCCACATCCTTAGCACCAGCTACTTGCATTATACTAGGTGCACTATAATCATCAAAAACAATATCAGCATAAGCTAAATCCTGCACTACCCAAATTTGGTGCTTTTTAGCAATGGCAATAATATTTTTAAAAAATTCTAAACTAACAGTTAAAGTAGTTGGGTTAGACGGGTAATTTATCATCATCATTTTTGGCTTTGTGCTACTATTACTAATAGCTTTTTCTAACTCTGCTATAAAGTCTATACCTTGTGTGCATGGTATGTGCTTAATATTTGCACCTGCTAGGATAAAACCGTAAGGGTGAATTGGGTAAGCAGGATTTGGCACTAGGACAGTATCACCTTTATTTATAGTAGCCATAGCAAGATTTGCTATACCCTCTTTAGAGCCTATGGTAACTATTGCTTCTGTTTCTGGGTCTATTTCTACCTGATACCTTTTGTTATACCAATTAGCAATAGCTATTCTTAGCCTAGGAATACCTTTTGATGATGAATATCTGTGGGTATTTTTTCTTCTCGCTACCTCTACAAGCTTTTCAACTATATGATAAGGGGTTTGCTGGTCTGGGTTACCCATACCAAAATCAACTATATCCTCGCCTCTTGCCCTAGCTTTTGCTTTTAACTCATTAGTAATTGCAAAAACATAAGCTGGTAGGTTAGATATTTTAGAAAAATTTGTATTCAATTTATGTTTAACTAGAATAATATTAGCCAGATTATAGTTTATTTAATTATTCTTTTCAATAATGAAAGTCTAATATTATTAGTTTAGAGTGATTGTTTTTTTTAAGTGCTATTTGTTTCTAACACTATAATTTTATATGGACTTAGGCCGTTGAATTTAGTATTAAATACAGAACAAGACTATTGCACGGTAATAGATAATTAGGTAAAAATTAGCGTTTAGAATACTGCACACTCTTTCGTGCTTTTCTTTTACCAACTTTTTTGCGTTCAACTTTTCTAGCATCACGACTTACAAGACCTGCTTCTCTAAGTGCTGGTCTTAGAGTTTCGTCATATTTCATTAAGGCACGAGTTACCCCTAAGCGAATAGCGCTTGCTTGCCCTGTATCGCCACCACCTTTTACTATTATATTAAAATCAAAATTATCAGCCATCCCTACAATTTCTAGTGGTTGATTAATAATCATACTGGCGGTTATACGACCAAGATATTCTTTCATTGGGCGTTTATTGATGATGATTTTGCCATTACCTTTTTTCATATAAACTCTGGCAATAGATGTTTTTCTTTTGCCTGTGGCGTAATAGGTTTGTTTTTTCATAATTAAATTTCTAAAATCTTGGGTTGTTGTGCAGTATGGGTATGTTCTTTACCAGTAAATACTTTTAATTTTCTAAACATATCTCTACCCAATGGACCCTTTGGCAACATACCTTTGACGGCTATTTTAATAACATCTTCTGGTTTTTTAGCCATCATATCTTTGAGTGGTGTTGATTTTAAATTACCAACAAAACCTGTGTAGCGATGATACATTTTATCGTTTAGTTTATTACCTGTAACAGATATTTTATTTGCATTTACTACTACTATATAATCACCTGTATCCATATGTGGGGTATATTCTGCTTTATGTTTGCCTCTTAGACGAGAAGCAATAGCACTAGCTAGACGACCTAGTGTTTTGCCACTAGCATCAACTATAAACCATTGTCTTTTTATATCGCCAGCCTTAATGCTAAAAGTATTCATAATAATAAAATATAAAGATTAATTTGCAACAAGGTATTATACCCGCTTTAATATTTTTTTATAATTAAAATTAAAAATTTTCTGCTAACTTTTTTTTGACTATGATTTATAATAGTGGGTTTAGGAGATATAAATGGTTAGCACTCAAACGCCTATTTGTGATTTTGGCATACCTGCTGTTGATTTTGCACTAACAGGAGTAGATAATAAAGTTCACACCTTAGAGAGTTGTAAAGGCACAAATGGACTATTAGTAATGTTTATTTGTAATCACTGCCCTTATGTGCAAGCAATTCGCCATAGAATAATCCGCGATGTTAAAGAACTAACTACCTTAGGTGTTAATTCTGTTGCTATTATGGCAAATGATGTAACAGATTATAAAGAAGATAGTTTTGAAAATATGCAAAAAGTAGCAAGAGAATTGAACTTCCCATTCCCGTATTTAATTGACAAAACCCAAGAAGTTGCTAGAGCTTATGGTGCTGTTTGCACGCCTGATTTTTTTGGCTATAATAAAGACTTAACATTGCAATATCGCGGACGACTAGACGAATCTAGAAAAGAAACAGCAGTAAATGCAAAAAGAGATTTGTTTGCTGCAATGACACAAATTGCAAAAACTGGCAATGGTCCAAAACAACAGATACCATCTATGGGTTGTTCTATTAAATGGATTGGTGCTAGTGAATAAAATTCGCCTGCACGATAAACAAATTGATAGTATTAAAGAATTAGCAAAAAAACTTTTTAATTCACAAGCAGTATGGATATTTGGCTCCAGAGCTGATATAAACCAACGAGGTGGCGATATTGATATTTATTTACAAACTGACAAAAAAGATAATATTTTGCAAACAAAAATAATTTTTTTACGCGAGTTTGATAAAAAATTTAGCGAACAAAAGGTAGATTTATTGGTTGATAATCACACAGTGAATAAAGAAATTTTTAATATTGCTAGAAAAACAGGTCTTCGCTTATGATTAAGCAAGTAATAACAGAATTAGATATTCATTTTGCTAGAATTGATAATATTATTCCAGAGATTAATTCGCACTTGCCATTTAAGACTGATGATTTTGATAATGTAGAAAAAATTAAAACCATTGATGCTTTTATTTACCGTTTTTCTAAAATACAAGATGTGATGGGAGAAAAATTTTTTCCAGCTGCTTTAAAAGAGTTGCAAGAGTATAAAGATAATATGTCCTTAATAGATGTTTTAAATAAATTAGAAAAGTTGCGATTATTAGATACTAACTACTGGATTGATTGTAGAAAATTAAGAAATAATTTAGTACACGAATACCCAGATAATTATGATAATGTAGCACAGGCAATTAATATTGCCGTTAAAACTTATGGTAATATTAAAAAAATATACAAAAAAATAGGAGAAAAAGTATGTTAGAAGTAAGGCAAGTTTATACACAAGAGTTATTAAAAAAAGTTAAACTAGATACCTCAGACGATATTGAGCATAAATTAAGCACAGCACACAAAGCACATCTTGATAATCGTCAAGGATTACCTGCTTTTGAACGCATTAAAATATTAGACACTTTAGTTAATCTAATGGCAAAAGAGCAAGATGATTTAGCGATGTTAATTGCTAATGAGGGTGGTAAGCCGCTTATGGATGCTAAGGTAGAAGTTGCTAGGGCTATTGATGGGGTAAAACTTGCAATTAGTGAGATTAGAGCAACCAGGGGCGTGCAAATTCCTATGGATTTAACCCCAGCAGGTGCAGGTAGAATTGCCTTTACCACGCCTGAGCCTATTGGCGTTGTGGTGGCAGTTAGTGCATTTAACCATCCATTAAATTTAATTATTCATCAGGTGGTGCCGGGTATTGCTGTTGGTTGCCCTGTTATTGTTAAACCTGCTGATACTACACCACTTTGTTGTATGCGTTTTGTTGAGCTTGCCCACAAAGCAGGCTTGCCACAGGCTTGGCTACAAGTTGCTGTTTGTGCTATACCTGAGTCTGAGAAATTAGTAACCGATAGTCGCGTTGCTTTTTTTAGTTTTATAGGCTCAGCTGGTGTTGGCTGGTATTTGCGCTCTAAACTAGCCCCAGGCACTAGATGTGCCTTGGAGCACGGTGGTTCAGCACCACTTATTTTTGATGATTATCATAATATTGATGGTTTTGTAAATGGGGTAATTAAAGCAGGCTTTTATCACGCTGGGCAGGTTTGTGTCTCAGTGCAAAGAATTTTTATACCCAATGACAAGGTTAAAACTATTGCCCAAAAAATTGCCGATAAAGCTAAAACTTTAATAGTAGGCGATGCTATAAATGCCAATACTGAGGTTGGACCATTAATACTACCAAGGGAGGTTGATAGAGTGGCGTCTTGGGTAGATGAGGCACTAGTAGAGGGGGCTCAGTTATTGTGTGGAGGTAAAAAATTAGGCGATACCACTTATGCACCAACCGTGCTACTTAATCCAAGTGCTAACTCTAAGGTATCCAATAAAGAAATTTTTGGTCCTGTTGTATGTGTATATGGTTATGATGATGTTGAAGATGCTATTAGTGTGACAAATAGCCTAGAAGTAGCCTTTCAATCTGCAATTTTTACCGATAATATTCAATTTGCACTAAATACCGCTAAAAAACTAGACTCATCTGCGGTAATGATTAACGATTATTCCACCTTTAGAACCGATTGGATGCCATTTGCAGGCAGACGACAATCTGGTTATGGCATTGGCGGTATTGGTTATACTATGGCTGATATGTGTGAGGATAAAATGCTTTTGATTAATACTAATGCTTAATCTTTATGCAGGATTTACTTACAATAAAAGAGGCAAGTATATGGGCGTCAAAATACACTAACAAAGATGTTACTAGTGCTAATATAGCGTATTTAATTCAATATGGTAGAATCAAAAAAGATTTAGTAGGTGGCAGTGTGTTTGTTAATCGTAATGAGTTAAAAGATTATTACAATCAATACCATAAAAACCAACAAAAATTATGGCATAACAATTTAGACAATAAGCTAAATTGGCAACTGTCTTTTAAACAATATAAAGAATCAGAAACAACAAAGCATGTCCATAGACTACACCCTTATAAGGGCAAGTTTATCCCTCAGTTAGTTGAGTATTTTTTAGATAGTAAAGTAGATAATCTCAAGCAACAATGTTTTTTTAACGCAGGTGATATTGTGCTTGACCCATTTTGTGGTAGTGGCACAACCCTAGTGCAAGCTAATGAGTTAAGCCTGCACGCTATTGGTATTGATATATCAGAGTTTAACACTTTTATAAGTAATACTAAAATAACTAAATACGATATTGATGATATTAAAAAAAATGCTAAACATATTACTAATAGCCTAATAAACTTTCAAAAAACAAACAATAATATAGTCTTTGAGCAACAATTATTAGCTAGGTTAAAAGAATTTAATAGTAAGTTTTTTCCAACAGCAAATTTTAGGTATAAAGTTAGCCAAAACCTAATAAATGAGAGTCTATATAGCAAGCAAAAATCAGCAGAATTTAGCAAAATTTATCAAAAGTTAATTAAACAATATCAAATTAACCTAACCAAAGAAAATAACACATCATTCTTAGATAAGTGGTTTTTAATAGTTGTTAAAAATGAGATAGATTTTGTTTTTAAGCACATTAAAAACATCAAAGATAATAGCACTAAAAAAATATTGGCTCTTATATTAAGTCGTACTATTCGCTCTTGTCGTGCTACTACTCACTCCGATTTAGCTACTTTAAAAGAGCCTATTACAACTACTTATTATTGTAAAAAACACAGCAAAATATGTAAGCCAGTATTTTCTATTAAAAATCACTGGCAAAGATATGTAAAAGATACAATAAGGCGACTAATTGAATTTAATAATATTAGAAGTAACACCTCACAACAATGTCTAGTTGGAGATAGTAGAACAATTAATATAAACCAAGCATTAACCAAGTATAACCATTTACTTAAAAATAAAAAAATATCTGGTATTTTTTCCTCGCCACCTTATGTTGGACTAATAGATTATCACCAACAACACGCTTATGCTTATGATTTATTTGGTTTTAGGCGAAGAGATAAATTAGAAATTGGACCCCTATATAGAGGGCAAGGCATGCAAGCAAGAAACTCATATATCAAAAATATAGCCAAAGTGCTTAATAATTGTAAAGCGTATTTACAACAAGATTACAATATACTATTAGTTGCTAATGATAAATATAATCTTTATCCTAGCATAGCCAAACTTGCTAATATGGATATTGTTAATAGATATGAAAGACCTGTTTTAAATAGAGTAGAAAAAGGCAGGGGTGCTTATACAGAAACTATTTTTCATCTAAAAGATGCAAAAAATGCCATTATCAAATAACAAAAAGCAACAAATTGTATCGTTGTTAAATAAAAAGATAAGCCAAAAATTAAATGCTTATGGTAGAGAAACTACTGCTATGCCGTTTTTAGCAAGATTGATACAAGATAATGAGAAAATTGCCGCTTATTCTTTTATTCATTCTATGGCAACAACACTTGGTATGAGCATTTATGAGGAAATATCAGTAATTATTGCTAAAAATTCAACCACTGAAGCGTTTAGAAATTATGGTGTTGGTGGTGTTATATCAACATTTCAAAAAACAACTATTAATGATATAGTAACAAAATTAAGAAACGGTAGCATAAGTGCAGATATAAATACTGAAACAGAGGCGGTATTACAAGCATTATCAAACAATGCGGCATCGCAAAAATCTGGTAATATTGCTGATTTTTATATGAAAAGAGATAATAAAGAGTATTATTTTGAAATAAAAACAGCAAAGCCTAATATAGATGTTTTTGAAAAAAGTAAAACAAAATTACTAGAATGGATTGCAAGAAGAAGACTGCCAGTTAAAGTTTATTTAGCATTGCCATACAACCCCTACCACCCAAAACCTTATAATAGGTTTACAGAAGTAAATATGATGGATATAGGCAATGATTTTTTAGTGGGTGATGAGTATTGGGATTTTTTAGGTGGTAAAAATACCTTTGCTGAATTATTAGCTATATTTGACAAAGTAGGTAAAAAATTTAAAAAACAATTAGACGATAAATTTAAACAAATAGCAGCAGAAAAAATAAATACTTATTAACCTTGTAAAATAATCGTGGTCAGAGCAAAATTACTAGGTATTTATTGTAGTAAAAAGTATAAATATATAGTATTTGAGAAGCGTATTAATCAGCAAATAGAAAAAATAGTAATTTATCAGGCATTAAAACTAATATTAGCAAACAACAAAAATAAGAAATTATAAATTAACTTAAAAAACTACCTAAAAAAAAGGACTATATTGATTATGCTATAAAACACATTGACAAAGAGACTGTGCTAATTAGCGATGACGATAATATTAAATAAGCTAGTATAAAAGATTTAAGAAACAAAAAAGACTTAGGTAAATATAGCAAAAAAGATGCAAATAAATGGCTAGCAAAATACAAAAAAGCAATAAATTAAAATGAATACCTTTTACTTTTACGACTTAGAAACCTTTGGCATAAACCCAAAAACAGCAAGAATAGCCCAGTTTGGCGGTATAAGAGTGGATGAAAACCTCAATATTATATCCAAGCCAGATATGTTCTATGCCAAGCCAACAAACGATAGCCTGCCTGAGCCTGAGGCGTGTTTGCTAACTGGTATTACCCCGCAACATTGTCAAAAACACGGGGTAGTTGAGAGCGAGTTTATGCAAAAAATACTAGCAGAATTTAGCAAGCCAAATACTACCATAATAGGTTATAACAATATTAGATTTGATGATGAGTTTATTCGCTATGGCTTTTATCGTAATTTGATTGATCCTTATGCCTGGGCTTATAAAAACAATAATAGTCGCTGGGACCTACTTGATGTGGTGCGATTTTGCTATGCATTAAGACCAGATACCAGTCTCAAATGGGCTTATGATGAGGATAATAACCCTAGTTTTAAACTAGATAAACTAGCACCTGCTAATAATATAGCACACAAAGACGCCCACGATGCCCTAGCAGATGTTTATGCTACTATTGGCATTGCTAAACTAATAAAACAAAGCCAAGAAAAACTATTTAACTACGCACTTAGTCTAAAAAATAAAAAACAAGTTGCCAATAAAATTACATTACTGAGCCCTATGCTTCACACATCAGGTATGTATCCTGCACGGGACAGTTGCACTAAACTAACCACAGCTTTGGCTTACCACCCACAATACCAAGATAGAGTAATAGTTTATGATCTAGCCCAAGATGTTAATGTTTTACTAGATTTATCAACAGATGAGCTAAAAAAAAGAATATTTAGCAAACAGGATGAGTTAGCAGATGGTATAGACAGGCTAAATATTAAAGAAATGATATTTAATAAGTCTCCAATGTTTATAGCTAGTGAAAAACCACCAAAAAACCTAAATATTGACAGAGAGTTATGTCTTAATAATTTAGCTATAATCAAAGAAAATCACAGCAAAATTTTAGCAAAAGTCCTAAATATATATAAGCAACAAGAATTTGATAATACTATAAAAGATATTGAGCAAATGTTATACGGTTATGACTTTATAGCAAATAAAGATAGACAAATACTAGATGATGTTATCAAATTAGACGAGGTTCAGCTAAAAAATACTCACCCAAAGTTTATAGATAATCGTCTAGCTAAATTATTAGTGCATTATAAAGCAAGAAATTATCCTAAGTCTTTAAGTGATGCAGAACAAGAGTATTACTTTGAGACTATCCAAGCAAGAATACAATTAGGTGCTGATGGCTATTTAGCTATTGATAAATATTTTGCTATACTAAAAATATTAGCACAAAATTACCCAGAAAAATCACACATTTTGCAAGCATTAAATGACTATGGACTATCGTTAATGTAAAGTTTATAACACTGTAATATTTTTTAGGGTATAATATTTTGCATTTTAGTATAAATATTAGTTATGAATTCAAACGCAAGACATAAACTTTTTGCAAAATTATTAGAAAAAACACCAAACCCATCAACAGAGTTAAAATACAGCACTCCGTTTGAGTTGTTAGTGGCAGTAACATTGTCTGCACAAGCTACAGATGTTAGCGTTAATGGTGTTACTGATAAATTATTTGTAATTGCTAATACACCAGAAACAATATACGAATTAGGAGAAGATAAACTAAGAAATATTATCAAAACTATTGGTTTATTTAATTCTAAAGCCAAGCACATTATCCAAACTTGTAAAATACTAATAAATAAATACAACAGCGAAGTCCCTGATGTTAGAAAAAATTTAGAGGCACTGCCTGGTGTTGGTAGAAAGACCGCTAATGTAATTTTAAATACGGTATTTGGGCAACCAACCATTGCTGTTGATACTCATATTTACCGTGTTGCTAATAGAACTGCCCTAGCGTCTGGTAAAACCGTGCTTGAGGTTGAGAAAAAACTTATTAAATTTATCCCCGATGAATTTAAAGTTTGTGCTCATCACTTGCTTATACTTCATGGTCGTTATACTTGCTTTGCCCGCTCTCCAAAATGTAGTGAGTGTATATTATTAGATATATGCGAATACGAGGAAAAAAACTTAGCTGTTAGTCAAACGCCCAAAAAAGAGCAAATTGAACAATAAGCTATATATTTAAAATTTAATTATAAGGAGCAAAAAACCCATGGTTAAAATTAGATTAGCCCGAGGTGGAGCGAAGAAAAAACCTTTTTATTCTGTTGTTATAGTAGATTCTAGAAAACCTAGAGATAGCGGTTATATTGAAAGAATTGGCTATTTTAACCCTATAGCTAAAGGTCAAGAAGTTAGGCTAAAATTAGACCTAGATAAAATTAGCACTTGGCAAACAAAAGGCGCTCAACTTACAGAGCGAGTAAAACAACTAATAAAAGAGGTAAAAAACCCAGATTTATACAAAGATAATCTTGCCAAAAAACAACTAAAAATAGCGGCAAAACTTGCCAAAGAAAAGGTAAAAAAAACCGCAACTAAGGATGAGTTAGATAAAGAAAAACCAGAGCTTAAAACCGATAGTGAGGCAGAAAAAGAAAAATTAGTAAAAACAGATGCTAAGCCTGATACTAAAACACAAGTAGCGGATAAAAAAGAAGCAAAAACAGATACTAAAACACAAATAGCAGATAAAGGCAAAGCAAAAATAGCCAATAAAAAATAAATAAAATATTGTTGCATAGTGAGACCATTGCATTAGACAAAAGCATTCGTCAAAAAGCCTAAAATACCCCTGCTTTTTGTTAAAAAACTTGCTAAGACAGGCGTATTACCTGTATTTTTTGCCTCAAGCAGAGATATTTTATACATTTTTACTTCGCACTTTTACCTATGCAGTGCTCTTATAGTCCTCAAAATAACGCAGAAAATATGCTATTAGTTGGCAAAATAAATGCTATATTTGGTGTTAAAGGCTGGATAAAAATACTCTCCCACACCGAGCCAATAGTAAATATTTGCAAATATTTACCCCTATATATTAAGCAAAAAGATAGTTTTACCAAACTAAATATTACTAATTGTAAGTCGCATGGTAAAACTATTATTGCACAAATAGATAATATAAATGACTGCGACAAAGCTAGAGAATTAGTGGGGTTAGCACTATATATTAATAAATTACAACTACCAAAAATAAATGACAATGAATATTATTGCTATGATTTGATTAATATGGCAGTAATTAATAAAAATAATGAAAAATTTGGTTTAGTTAGTCATTTGATTGACACTAATGCTAATGCTGTTTTAGTAGTTAAGAATGACAAAAATGAATATTTAGTGCCATTTATAGAGCCTTATATTATTAGTGTTGATTTAGACGATAAAATTATTACCATTGATTGGGGTAAGGATTATTAAGTGTTTATAATAAAATTAATATCAAGGTTTACTATATCAACATTTTTTAGTTTAATATTAAGCAAAGAATCTTTTATTAGTGTTTGATTGCTCTTACATTTTGTAATAATTGCTAATTCTTCAATACACAAAATAGCCATATCTTTGTGTTGATTGATGACTACTGCCTTCCCAGACCAATTTGGATTTTGGATAAAATATAAGCATTGAAAATGTTTATTGCTATCTCTGGTAATTTTATTAACTACTGGGATAGTTTTATTTACTTGTTTTATAGTATTCTTTATCTCATCAGGTGTTAATAACGGCTTATTGCTGATATAACAGTGTAATTGTTGATGGGCTAATAAGTCAAAATAACGCCTAATAGGGCTGGTAATTCTAGTATAACTATCTAGTCCCATACTACTATGAATACTTGGTTTTACATTAACTTTGGAGCGTTTAAACTTAGCAATTATAGCAAATTTATTTGCTAGACTTATTTGTGCTTGGTTTGCTATTTCTTGTTTGGAAAAATCAGATGGCTCTTGGGTTAAAAATGGCACTGGTATTTGATTTTTAATAGCAAATAATGCTATAACTCTACCTGAGATAATCATTATTTCTGCTACTAAACTACGAATATCTAATGCTTGTTCTTGATAGAAAAATACCTTGTTATTTTGGTATTTAGGCTGAGCTTTTGGCAATGTAAGCTGTATAGAACCGTTGCCTTGTCGCCATAATTTATGTTTATTTGCTATTTGTTGCAATAATTGTAATTCATAATAGGCGTTTATATTCTTACTTACAAACTCATAGTTTAGTTCAACTACTTTAATAAGGCTATGAAAAACATTAATATTACTAATTTGGTTATCATCACCAATATTAAAACTAATTGATAATGCTTTAGATGTATCGCTAGTGCCTAATGCTAATGAGCTAATTATTGTATTTGGTAACATATGTATTACTTGTTCTGGCAGATAAATACTACTAGCACGCTTTTTAGCGTAGTCATCTAATGGGCTATTAGCTAATATAAAAGCACTAACATCTGCAATATGCACCCATATAGTATTGCCATCTATACTAATAGCATCATCAGCATCATTAGAATTTTTATTATCAATAGCATAGCAATTTAGATGCCTTAAATCCTTTCTTTGTAGTGCGTTATCTACTAAATCTAGTGGCACATTTTCTACTAATGGATAGTTATATCTTTGTGGGTAGGGATTAAAATCTTTGCTATAATAGCCAGAATTTAACAATAATTTGTGTGCCGAACGGGAGTTATTTTCTAAACCCATTTGTGCTAGAATTTTGCTATATTTTTTATCATTAACTGCAACGCTAGCAACATCTTGTAAATGAGTATCATCTTTTGCTAATAATTCATTATTTTTTAGCCGCCTAATAAAAGCTAGTATCTGTTGTTCTTGCAACTCTTTTGCAGTTTTTTCAGCAATTATTTTTTGCACTTGCTCGTAAGGACGAATAACGAATTTATTACCCTTTTGGTAGCAATATATTCTATCAATAGTTAGTTTATATACTTGCCAGGCATTGTTGGCTGTGTATTTATCAAATAACCATAAGCATATATCTCTAATATCAAGTTCTTCTTCACTAAGGTCTTTTAAAACATCTATGTTCAAAACTGCACTAGGTTGTTTTGCACTAATTATTTTATATTCTGGATGAATAAAAACAAAGTCTTTAGCCCTAACATTTATACTATTATTATTTGTTAGTAATAATTTAAACTTTTTATTATTTTGTGCAACTAATTTAGCTGGCTCTTTTTTGTAAGCCACTAAAGAATTTAGAGCAAATATTGGCTGTTGCATTATTAATTACACTAAAAACTGTTCAAGTTGGGCTATTTAGTCCAAACTAAACAACTATAATAAAATTACGCAAGTGCTTAAAGCCGTTATATACAAGGCAAACCTTGCAGTTGCTAGTTATTCTTAACAACAAGAGGTTTAACACAGTAGATGACGGCTTGAAGCCTTGCCCTTTGGGACTTAACCAAATTTTAACCTGCTGTGTTATTTTATTTAGGATAGCAATAAGTATCCCTGCATAAAATGCCTTGCAGGTTAAAAATTTGGCGTTGTCGTAAGTTATCATAGTTATTCAGGTTGGACTATTTAGTAGGTCTTGGTAACTATCAGACTCTAATAGTTTATCGATGTTATTGGCTTTAAACTTAACCAACCAACCATCTCCATAGCAATCTTGGTTAATTATATCGGGATTATCAATTAAATTAGTATTTATCTCTATAACTTCTAAACTAATAGGGGCATAAACACTACTTGCTGCTTTTACTGATTCTATAATACAAAGCTCATCATCGCCTGAAAACTTATCACCAACAGCAGCTAGTTCAACAAAAACTATATCACCTAATAATTCTTGGGCATAGTCGGTAATGCCCATAGTATAAAACCCATTATTATCTTTAACCCATTCGTGGCTTTTGGTGTATTTTAGATTTTTTTTTATTTTACTCATTAGTTTATACCCTATAATTGTTTACCATTACGCACAAAGCGTGGCTTTACTATTTTAGCATTTAATAACTTATTACGCACCTTTACCTTACACTTACCGCTAGCATTAATAGGCACTCTGGCTAGCGCTATTGAAGCACCAATAGTAGGGGAAAAACCTCCTGAGGTAATATAACCATCGCCATTATTAGTGTTAATTATTGCCTTGCTACGAATAATGCCTTTATCCAATAATATAATGCCAACAAAATCATATTTTTTAGCACTTAATTTATCTCTACCAATAAAACCTCTATTACTATCTTTTAAATCAATACTCCAAGACAAACCAGCATCAATTGGAGATATACTATCATCCATTTCATTACCGTATAAACTCATACCTGCTTCTAATCTTAGGCTATCTCTAGCACCCAAACCACACGGCTTAACACCAGCATTAACTAACATATCCCAAGTCCATTTAGCACTTTTTATAGGGAGCATAATTTCAATACCATCCTCTCCTGTATATCCTGTTCTAGCTATAAACAAACTACCAATAACAATAGTATACAATGGTTTTAACTTTGCTAGTTTATCACTCAACCCAGGCATAGCATTATTGAATTTATCAATAGCATTAGGTCCTTGTATTGCTATCATAGCTAAGTCATCTCTGATATTAACTGCAATATCAAAATTAGTAGCTTGTTTTTTTATCCAACTAATATCTTTATCCCTAGTGGTAGCATTGACTACTAAACGATAACTATCATCTGCTAAGTAATAGATGATTAAATCATCAATAACACCAGCATTTTCATTAAGCATACAGCTATACAATGCTTGATAAGGCTTGAGCTTATTAACATCATTTGCTATTAATATACTCATAAAGCGTTTAGCATTTAACCCAGTTATATCAATAATAACCATATGCGAAACATCAAACATACCAGCATCGCAACGCACCGCTTGATGCTCTTTTATTTGTGAACCATAATTTATTGGCAATGAGTAATTAGCAAAATTGATCATTTTTGCCCCTGCTGCTATATGTGCTTCGTATAGAGGGGTTTTTTTTATAGGCATCTTAGGTTTTTTTTGTATTGTATTTGCTAATTATTACAACTATAATTATCAGTATTACTAAGGTAATCCCTAGTGAGCCAAACAATTTAAAATTTACCCATGCTGCCTCTGCTTCTTGTGCTTTAAAACATAAATCAGTTACACAATTTGCACTTTGTAAGTCAGTATTTTGCCATTTTTCATCTAGAGCTATTAGCTTATCTCTTAGTCCAATTGCAATAATGCTAAAATAAGCGTTAATAATGGCAATAATAACAAAACTTATACCACATAGTAGTGTTATTTTCTGCCAAATGTCCTTAGTTAAATCTGCTTGTTTTGATAGCACTCTTTCTAGTATAGTTTTTTTGCCAATAAACATACTGCCAAATAATATAGCAGCAAATATTAAATTAATAACACTTACCTTCCACATAACAAAACTAGGGTTTCTTAGCCATATTGTTAAACCACCAAAAATAATTATTGCAATTAGTGATATTACTTGGTTTTTTTCGTATGTTTTATGGTATAACTTAGTCCAAGTAACTTGCAATAAACTAGCGATAATCATTGCATAAATAGCGGCGTATAAACCTTGGTATTTATAAAATACAAAAAATAGTATTATTGGTAAAAAATCAAATAGTGCTTTCATTTATTTATGCAATCTTTAGAACAATATATTTTATCATTACTTCTAATAACATTTTGTTCTGGTATATGAGTGCCACAAACAGAACATGCCAACATTTTATTTGCTTTATTACTTAGAGGTTTTTTAACTGCACTAATGGCATTCTTTAATTTATTAAATAAAATAAATCCTAAAAAACCGCAAATTACAATAATTAGCAACCTTATCATTAGCCATAAAATATAAAAAACAATATATTTTACCAAAAATATGTCAATATTATAAAATTATTGCTATTTTTAAATGGCGGGGCAGAGACAGAATACAGAGGGCAGAAAACAGATAAAATAAGTTAATTTCACAAATCTAATTTGTGATATGCAATAATCACAAGTTAGACTTAGACTTTTAATAAACAAGCAATAAACTTCGTAAAAATAATTATAAACCGAGGCTGTTGCACGGTGGCAAAGAATAGATAAAAATCTGCTTACTATGTGCTACGCATACAGTCGTATTTGAGGTATAAAATGTAGTTCCTAGCACCTCTAAGGGCAAGTTTTACAACAAAAGATACTGATATAAAATAAAAAAAGTATTATTCCTGCAATCGTGTGCTTCGCACGCAATGGAGTTGTTTTTAGCATTTTAGGTTGCCGTGCAACGGTCTCAAACCGCAAAAAACCAAAGTATAATAAAAACAGAAAGGTTTTTTTAATGAAAATAGCATTTAATTTTGCTCTGACCCTAATTATTTTCTGACCCGAATTATTTTCTAACCTATAAAGCAAAATACTTAACTATGTGGTAATTATTGTTTTTATTTGCTATAATTTATCTAGTAAATTACTACGGCATACTTACTTAAGCATCAGATAAATTCAGCCGTTAGTAATTAAGTATTGTTTACATGCGATTTTATAAATGCAATTTTATTATGTTCTTTATTAAAAATACTTTCTTTATGAATATTAGTGTTACAACTATTTATATATCACTTATTACTTTTTTTCTAAGCGATATAGTCCTAGATTATATAGAAGATGAGCTAGGATGGCATTTTTATATTGAAATAGTATTTATAGTGATAACTATTTTTCTCTTAATTTATCAAGTGCGTAAGATTTACACAATTAAGTATGAGTTAAAATCAACAAAAAATAAATTACTGTTATTACAAAATGAGGTGGGGGTCTATATTGAGCAAGAATTTAATAAATGGCAATTAACAAATGCAGAAAAATCAATAGCTTGGCTTATTATAAAAGGTTTTTCTTTTAAAGAAATAGCCAAGATGCGTAGCGTGTCTGGAAAAACTGTTCATCAACAATCTACCAGGATTTATCAAAAATCTGGTATGCAAAACCGCCATGAATTAATGAGTGGTTTTTTAGAAGAGTTTATTAATTTTAAACAATAGTCCTTCATAAAATCATATAAGTATAAATACCTATAAACCACCATATAGTGGTTTTATCTAATTTACAGTAACTAATTCTTATACTAGAATAGCCTTTTTTTATAAAATACGAAGGTTAATTGGTATGAAAAAAATAATTATAATGCTAATAAGTTTATTATTCATTGTTAATTGCGGTGGTGGTGGTGGTGGTGATGATAATTTTATAAATAATAATTTTATATCTACAAGTCCTACAACATTTTCCTTACAAGGCTCAGTGCCCGGAACTTTAATTGAAGCTTTTGGAAATAATGGCAGTTATTATAAGACTACTTCTGTGGATAGTAATGGTAGTAAAACCTTTACACTTACACTACCATTAGGCGTTAAATTTAATTTATTTATGACTGTTAATGAAGGCTCAACAAATAGTATTGTCATTCCTATTAGATTTGGTTCTGGCACTATTTCAAGTAGTGTATTTTCGTATAGTGCAACTAATAATCAAATTATTAATTTGGGGTATTTAGATTTGCCAATTACAAGACAAGGTAAAGATAATGATGGTGATGGCGTTGCAGATAATTTTTTTACTCATTTAGAAGAAGGATTTAAAATAGATATATATGATAGCGTTGCTAGTAGCACAAGTTTTACCACTAAAACTTTTGATTATGATGGCGATGGTATTCATAACAATTATGATAATGATGATGGATATACACAGGCAAGTAGAACTATTGGTTTTTATAAAGATAGCGACGGTGATGGAGTGCCAGATATTGTAGATGCTAATCCTAGCAATACTATTGATAGCATAAATAATCTATACAGCATACTAGACCGCAATAATGATGGCTATTTAGATACGGATTATGACCGTGATGGTTATTACGATGATGATCATGACCGTAATGGCTATCATGATGATGATCATGACCGTGATGGCTACTCGGATAATGATTATAATTTTGATGGTATATTAGACAATAGTAGTTCTTATAGCGAAATTGTAGGCACAGTTTCTAGTAAATTAGGCAGTAATATTATTTTAAGTAATAATATAACAGTAAATGCAACTAATGCTAGGTTTGAATATACTAACCTGCAAGCAATAACTACTGGTGATATTATTGAAGTAGAAGGTGCTTATAATCCTAACACAGGAGTATTAACAGCTTATGAAATAGAGTTAAGAAGTTATGGCTCAAGCAGTAGCTCAGGAGGTAGTAGTTCAAGCTATTATGAGATTTATGGCGTTGTAAACAGTATTATTGATGCTCAAATTTATTTAACTAGTGGTATTATTATTGATGCAACTTATGCTAGATTTGAACATATAAATTTAGCAAGTCTTAGGCAAGGGCACTTTATTGAAGCAGAAGGTGCTTATAATTCTATCACACGAGTATTAACAGCTTATGAGGTTGAATTAGAATATTAGTAATAAAAAATTATGATAATTTTTCTATTAAGTTTAGTTTTGATATTTTTACCTGTGTGTGGCAGTGCTGATAGCCCTCATACACAAGCACTTAATATTGATAGAATAGAGTTAAGTAGTTATAGCGATAATATTAATTCAAGTTATGGTAAGATTTATGGCGTTGTAAACAGTATTATTGGTGCTCAAATTTATTTAACTAATGGTATTATTATTGATGCAACTTATGCTAGATTTGAACATATAAATTTAGCAAGTCTTAGGCAAGGGCACTTTATTGAAGCAGAAGGTGCTTATAATTCTATCACACGAGTATTAACAGCTTATGAGGTTGAGTTAGAAGAATAATTTGGGTCAAAGCAAAATTAAATTAAAAACCGCAAATTACAATAATTAGTAATCTTATTATTAGTCATAAAATATAAAAAACAATACATTTTACCAAAAATATGTCAATATTATAAAATTATTGCTATTTTTAAATGGCGGGGGCAGAGGCAGAATACAGAGGACAGAAAACAGATAAAACAAGCCTAAGTTAAACAAGCAATAAAATATGTAAAAATAATTATAACTTACAACAAAATGTATTTTTGCTAAGTAAGCGTAACCCTCAAACTATGACAAGTAATTTTATCTAATGTAAGGAGTTCTAATTAGAATTATTTTTATCACTTTTTAGGTAGTCTTTACTTATAACTGGGGTATTTTTTACTAGCATTTTTTTTACTCTTATCATTCCCCCTATAAAACCTATAATAGCAAATATAAATAAAAATAACGGCGTAGTGTTAAAAAAATAATCACTGACATAGCCTAGCAAAAAACCAGATATAGTCATTGATGATAATATAGTGCCAGAGCCTATAAGTAGTAGGTTTGTTTTCATTTTTTATGGGCAATAGTCTTAAAATATTTTTTGGCAATAACTATGTCTTTTATAATTTTTTGTCGTAGTTTATCAAAACTTGTAAAATTTTGTTCATCTCTTATTTTATAAAGAAACTCAACTATTGCATACTCGCCATATACTAATTTATTAAAATGAAATATAAATACCTCTAATATAACTTTTTTGCCATTTAATATAGGACGGAAACCAATACTTGCTACACCTTGGTATTGTTGATTTTTTATCATAACTAATACCGCAAAAATACCTAAAATGGGGCTGATTTTGCGTTTTATTGCTATATTTATAGTTGGAAATCCTATTTCTTTGCCTTTTTTACTACCGTGAATGATTTTTGAGCCCATAGTAAATTTTCTACCCAACATAGCATTTGCATAATCTATATTAGCATTTTTTAATGCCTGCCTAATATTAGAGCTACTAATACGATTATTATTATGGTAAATATTATCAACAATGCTTATCTTAAAATTGTGTAATTTAGCAAATTTTGTTAGTAATTCTACATTGCCTAATCTATTTTTACCAAAGCAAAAATCATTGCCAACCACTAAGTGTTTTATATTTAATTTTTTTAGCAGTATATTATTTATAAAATCTTCTGCACTAATATTGGCAAATTTTTTATTAAAATTAATTATTAAATACTGATTAATATTTTGTTCTGCTAGAATATTAAATTTTTCTCTAAAGCTAGTAATTTGGGAGTTTTTTGCACCAAAAAATTCTTTAGGGCTAGGATTAAAGGACATAACAACACTAACTAAATTATCGTACTTAGCTAGTTGTAATAATTGCTGTAATAATTTTTGATGCCCTATATGTATGCCATCAAAATTACCAATAGTAGCAACACAGGGTCTATGATTTTTAATGTCATTTAAGTGTCTTATTAAACGCATTATTATTTTATATTAAGGGGATTATTAGCATCAATACCTTTCATAAATAACTTGTTTAGATCTTTATTGGTAGTTTGATACACGCATCCTAGCCAATTATTAATTATTTGTATTGCACTATCTCTCCAAGTATTATCTATACTTTTTAACAATAATTGTTCTGGAAAATCGCTTAGTATTGCTTTATTATTGATAATTCTATGTTTAAATTCTATTAGTATTGCCCTGCTTTGCTCGTTGATATAATTATCTGGTATTAATGGATATTGTCCTAAGCCTTGTAAAAAACTAGCAATGTCTCGTTTGTATTCTTTTAGTATGCTAATTGAATCGTATTCTGGATGGCCTTGCAAAAACACTATCCTTAGTAAATCCTCGCTTACCGCTAAATGCACACCTATATCTGCCTCTACTAATATTTTTAAATTAGCATCATTAAATTGAGCTTTAGTAATTTCATTAAACCTAGAATGAGGCACATTAAATTTAGTATTAATATCAGCCACTAAGGGGTGACTTCTATCTGTTACTTTGTGAGCAAACACTCCCCAACACTTTTTATTAAGTGCTACTCTAAATTTTTTATAGCGGATTTTTAGCACAATATGGGTTGCAAAACACGAACACAAAGTAGAAGCAACATTTTTATAACTCCAGTCTATTACTTGTTTAAACTCAGCTAAAAAGTTGTTTTGTGCAAATAAATCTGGCACTGCCCCAGTAATAATTAGTGCGTCTAATCCTTGTTGTTTAATATCGTCAAAACTTTGGTAGTATTTTTTTATGTGTGCTAAGGTATTATTATCCCTTTTAATGCTAGGTAATGAAAATAAATGCACATAAAATTGCACTACATGGTTGCTTTGTCCTATTAAGCGAAAAAACTGCCTTTCAGTTGCTTGTAGTGCTGCATCAGGCATCATATTTAACAAACCAATATGTAACTCTCTAATACTTTGAGTATTCGCCCTATGTTTAGATAATATTAACTCGCCTTCTTGTTGGAGTCTTATAAATGATGGTAAATTGGTATGAGCGATTAAAGGCATAGTTAGTCAGAGAGCACCTCAGCGATACTCCAATTTATAGTATTACCTGCTAAAAATGGCACGATTTTACCACTAGCAATGGTATAATTTGCTGGTATTTGTTGCTTCTTTCTTACTAAGGTAATAGTAGATTTATTGCGTCGTAGTTTATAAAAATCAGCACCATAAAATGAGCTAAAAGCTTCTAATTTATCTAAGGAATTATAATTATCAAATACCGTGGCGTATAACTCAATAGCAGCATTAGCAGTAAAAACACCAGCACAACCACAACTATTTTCTTTGTATTGTTTAGTGTGCGGTGCTGAATCTGTGCCTAAGAAAAATTTTTTATTACCAGATATTGCAGCAGTAATTAAAGATTTTTGATGTGGGTTTTTTCTTTTTAATACTGGTAAGCAAAAATAATGTGGGCGAATACCACCTGCTAGCATATCATTTCTGTTGGCTAATAAATGGTGCGAAGTAATAGTTGCTGCTATATTATCATTAGTTGCTAAGACAAAATCTACCGCATCCTTAGTAGTAATATGCTCAAAAACAATTCTTAAACTTGGAAATTCTTGGTATATTTTACTAAGTATGGTATCAATAAAAACCTTTTCTCTATCAAAAATATCAACATTATCATCAACCACCTCACCGTGAATTAGTAATGCCATATCTAGTGCTTGCATTTTTGCTAATACGCTATAAATATTATCTATACTACTAACTCCATTAGCAGAATTTGTAGTTGATCCTGCTGGATATAGTTTCGCTGCTAGTATAAATGGGTTTTTTTTAGCCTCTACAATATCTTTTACGCTAGTTTCATCAGTTAAATATAGTGTCATTAACGGGGTAAAATTACTATTTTTTGGCAGTGTTGATAAAATATTTAAGCGGTATTTTTCTGCTTGTTTAGCATTAGTAATTGGCAATTTTAAATTAGGCATAATTATAGCCCTGCCCATTTGCCTAGCACTAAATTGGATAATACTAGCCATATCAGCACCCTCTCTTAGGTGCAAATGCCAGTCATCTGGTTTAGTAATTGTTAGTGTTTGCATAAGTCTTAATTTTTACTATTAAATTGTTGATAAATATTTTTGCTCCAATTATGTAGTGTTTCGTATTGTTTTAGTATTTTATTATTTTTATAATTAATTATCCTAAAAATAAGCTTAGGACTTTTACCATTAACAGAATTATCATAAATGTATATCTTATCTAACAAACTAACCATTCTAGCACAGTTTATAATAGATTTATAATGTCTGTTAATAACTTTGTAAGGTGGCACATCATGACCACCTTTTATTGAGCGTGAGGCAATTCTATTTATATTAATTATTGGACTATCAGTAGCTATAAAAAATAGGCGAATAAAAAAGCCATTTTTTATTGCTTTTTTGATAAATTATACTTTTTCCTCAGTAGAAAATACGGTTTCAAATGCTAAATTTTTTTTATTTTTAAGACAATCATTACGAATTTTATCAACTAAATTAGCTGCTTTCATAAAAGATTTTTTATTACCCCAACCACCAAACTTTTCATTGGCGATTATGTCTGGGTTTATATAGGTGGCATTATCTAGCCAAGGATGTTGTAATAATTTTTTAATAATAGTAGTTTTTCCAGCACCATTATGGCCTGCTATAACTATTAAATTAGGCTTATTTCCCACTTAATTTTTTAACAGTTTTTTAATATATTATTTGCTATTTTGCCAGCACTTTTTTCTATATCTATTGACAAACTGTGTTTAGTAATACCGTTTAATGTTTTTAACCTATTAGCACTTTTTTCCAATTCTATTAATGGACTATTTTCTGTAATACTATTTGATATTTTTTTTAACTCATTATTAATAGCAATATATTTTTTATATATTGGGTTATCAATAATATTTAATTGCCTATCTATTTTATTAAAATTTTTGCTAATATTTTTAAATAATTTGTCTAGTGCAAGAATTTCTGGCTCTTTTTTAGCAAATTGTTGCTTCATAAAACTTTATTGTAGAACTATATGTCAGTTATTATACCATTTTTGTTATTTTTATATATTTATTTGTAATTGTAAACCCCGCCCAAAATACATTCTTTTTTTGCACCTGTAACACTAGGAATATTACTAGATTTTTTTGCTAGTGTTTGTTTGGCAAAAAAAGCAAATGCAGCTGCTTCTAAATAATCAGGGCTAACGCCTAAATCTTTTGTTGTAGTAATTTTATTATTAGTTGCAAATTTCTTAATTTTTGTAATTAGCTCATTATTATGCACCCCACCACCACATAAATACACAGTTTTATTAGTTATTAAATTATTACAGATAGTTTTTGCACTAAGTGTTAATAAAGTTTGTTGCACATCCTCTAAGGGCTCATTACCACTTAGATGTTTATTTAACCAAGATAAATTAAAATATTCAACCCCTGTGCTTTTAGGTGGTTTTTTAGCAAAATATTTATCTGCTAATAAATTTTGTAATAACTTATTATTTACAATACCTGATTTTGCCCATACGCCATTTTTGTCATATTTTTTATTTTGGCATTTATTAATCCACGCATCTAATAGACAATTAGCAGGACCTGTATCAAAGCCTGTTATTAAATTATTATTGTTAATGGTAATATTAGCAATACCACCTAAATTTACAATAATACCGTCTTGGCTTTGTAGTAAATATTTATGATATACAGGACTAAGTGGCGCCCCTTCTCCACCTACTGCTATATCACTCATACGAAAATTTGCTACTACTATTATTTTAGTTTTAGCTGCTAAGATAGCAGGATTTGCTAGTTGCCAACTATATTTTTTTGGTAAGTGGTAAATAGTTTGCCCGTGTGAGCCAATAGCAGATATATCTTTGTGTGTAAATCCAGAATTTGTTATTAACTCATTGCTAGCTTGTGCAAATAATGTTGCCAATTTAGTGTCTAATTTTGCTATATCTACTAGGTTGTGTTTGTTGGTAATTAATGATTTTATATGTTGTTGTATGTTGTTGTTATATTGTAAATAGTGGCTAAATATTGGTTTATTGCTATCATCAATAATACAAGCATCAATACCATCTAGGCTTGTGCCAGCCATTAATCCTATGTAATACATAATTGTCTAAGTTCAACCTCTTAGAGGTTGAGCCTCGGTTTTACCATGACATTGTTTAAACTTCTTTCCAGAACCACAAGGGCAAGGCTCATTTCTACCCACTTTTTTCTTAGACCTAACGAATGGTTTTTGTCGCTTTTGATTGTTATCAACGCTATCATCCAAACTATTTGCTTGTTGATGCTCATATTGCATATTTTGTTGTGATTGTTGTTTGATATTAGTATCATCATCTTTTATGCTTACGCTAGATATTATTTTTACAATTTCTAGGTTAATATTTTCTAATAAGTCATTAAACATTTGAAATGCTTCTGTTTTGTATTCTTGCACTGGGTTTTTTTGTGCATAACCTCTTAGACCAATACTTTGACGTAAATAATCCATAGCAGATAAATGCTCCTTCCAAAAGTGATCTAGGGTTTGTAGCATTACCGCTTTTTCAAAATTACGCATAACATCAGAGCCTACTAACTGCTCTTTATCATTGGAAACCTCCACTAATTTAGTAATAATTAGCTCCAATAAATCGGTTATTTCTATACCATCATCTAGGTGCTTTTTAATATCTATATTGATGCTAAAATCAGACTTTAAAATATTACGCAAGCCACTAATATCCCAGTCAGAATCAGCAATGCTGGTATTTATATATTGGTAAAATATGCCACTAATAACATCATAACGCATATTGTTTAAGTTAGTAGATACGCTATTAGCTAGTATTAAATCATCGCGTTTCTTATAAACAATTCGTCTTTGGTCATTAGAGACATTATCGTATTCTAGTAGTTGTTTGCGGGCATCAAAATTATACCCTTCTACTTTTTTCTGAGCATTTTCAATAGCCCTATTTACCATATTATGCTCTATAGCTTCGCCATCTTTCATACCTAGTTTTGACATCATAGATGCCATGCGCTCGGATGCAAAAATACGCATTAGATTATCTTCTAAGGATAAATAAAATCTAGTAGAGCCAATATCACCTTGACGGGCTGTTCTACCCCTTAGTTGATTATCTACCCGTCTTGATTCATTTCTTTCTGTGCTAATTATATGTAGCCCGCCACAGGTTATTACCTCATTGTGATTTTTTTGCCAGTCCTTTTTATCTTTATCGCTACTATCATCTGATAATTTACCACCTAAAACTATATCTGTACCTCTACCTGCCATATTAGTTGCTATGGTAATAGAGCCTTTTCTACCGGCATTAGCTATTATTTGTGCCTCTCTTTCGTGTTGTTTAGCATTTAATACCTCGTGTTTAATTTTATTTTTATTAAGCATAGAGGATAACAACTCTGAACTTTCAATGCTGCTAGTGCCAACCAATGCTGGTTGCCCCCTTGATAAACAATCCTTAATATCAGCATAAATAGCATCATATTTCTCGGCGCTAGTTAGATAAATAATATCGGATAAATCTTTGCGTTTAGACTTTCTATTAGGTGGAATTACCACAACCTTTAATCCGTAAATACTTTCTAACTCATATGCTTCTGTATCAGCTGTGCCAGTCATACCTGATAATTTATTGTATATTCTAAAATAGTTTTGAAAAGTAATTGACGCTAGGGTTTGATTTTCTTTTTTAATGCTAACATTTTCTTTGGCTTCTATTGCCTGATGTAATCCCTCAGACCACCTTCTACCTACCATAGTTCTACCTGTAAACTCATCAACTATAATAATTTCATCGTCTTGGACTATATAATCAACATCTTTTTTAAACAAAACATAAGCTCTAAGTGCTGAATTTAAATGCTGGGTTAGTAAAATATTTTTTGCATCATAAAGACTTTCATCGTCTTTTAGCACTTTGTATTTTTTTAATAATTCTTCTGCTTTAGTATGACCTCTATCTGTTATTAAGACTTGTTTGTGTTTTTCTTCAACTGTATAGTCGCCCTCTACTTTTATTACTATATCTTTACCTTGCCCACTCTCTTTTTGCTCACTAAATTTATGGATAAACTTGTTTATTGTTTTATATATTTGACTGTAATCATCCGCAGGACCAGAAATAATTAGTGGTGTTCTTGCCTCATCAATTAAAATGGAATCAACTTCATCTACTATGGCAAAATTTAATTTTTTTTGAACTTTTTGTTCAATAGAAAAAGCCATATTATCTCGTAAGTAGTCAAATCCTAACTCATTGTTAGTGGCATAAACTATATCGCATTCATAGGCTTTTTTTCTATTATCAGGAGATAAATTAGCAACAATAACCCCAACCGACAAGCCCAAAAATCTGAAAATACCGCCCATCCAATCGGCATCTCTTTGTGCTAGGTAGTCGTTTACAGTAACTATGTGTAAACCATTGCCTTCTAAGGCATTTAGATAGGCTGGTAATGTTGCTACTAAGGTTTTGCCCTCACCTGTGCCCATTTCTGATATTTTGCCTTGATGCAGTATAATACCACCTAATAACTGCACATCATAATGCCTTAGCCCTAATACTCTATCGCTGGTTTCACGAACAGCGGCAAATGCCTCTGGTAAAATATCATCCAAAGATGCACTATCTGCTAACTTATTTTTAAGGTGTATGGTTTTATTTTTTAATTGCTCGTCTGTTAAACTTTTGTATTCGCTACTATATTGGTTTATGGTTTCAACAGTCTTATTGAGTTTTTTTATTAAGCGTTGATTACTAGAACCTATAACTTTTAGTGCTATTTTATTTATAATATTCATATTTAGCAAACATATACTACTGAATGCGTGATTTTACACCAACAAATAATAAAACATTAGGGGTATTGCCTTTGATACTTGATAAAGCCAGGACAATTAATAAAATTAATTCTGAATTAGCACATAAACTACCTTATAATTTACAAAATAATATTCGTTTAATTAATATTGATTTGCAATTAGCAGTATTTACTTGTAATTCTGCTGCTATGGCTTTTCGTGCTAAGCAACAGCAAGATTTAATTTTATCATCCTTAAAACAAAACCCTAAAACTAAGCATATAAAGGCAATAAAAATTAAGGTTTTACCACAAGAATAAAATAATTAATTTAATTTTTCTTATACTCATCAATGCTAAATTTTCCCGCACCAGTTGTAGCCAAAACAAGTAGCCCGCCTATCATAGCCATTTCTTTTAAAAATACCGCACCAAAAAAGTCATGAAAGATAAAAGCAGTTAATACAGTAAAACCAGCCAGAGCTAAGGCAGCAAGGCGAGTTTGATAACCTACAATTACCGCTAAACCACCTGCAAACTTCACAATAAACGCTAGCCAAACCAAAACTTCTGGCACACCCTTTGCATCGGCAAACTCAATAGGTAAGTTACCAGTGAATAAAGCAGCACCGCCTAGTGCGTAAATTAAACCCAATAAAAACCGCCCAATTAACAAAGTAACTGGACAATTATCCATTTTTGATAACATAATCTTCTCCTTATTATATTTACAAGTAGTTATTATATTACAAAATTACGCTGTGAGTAAAAAAATTATATATTTCTTAATAAATCATTAATGCTGGTTTTAGAACGAGTCTTAGCATCAACTTGTTTTACTATTACCGCACAATACAATGAGTAAGTACCATCTTTTGCAGGTAAATTACCAGATACCACAACAGAGCCAGCAGGCACTCTTCCGTAAATAACCTCGCCTGTTTCACGGTTAAATATTTTTGTGC
Source organism: Gammaproteobacteria bacterium (assembly GCA_965222825.1). Taxonomy (GTDB): domain Bacteria; phylum Pseudomonadota; class Gammaproteobacteria; order PS1; family Pseudothioglobaceae. The sequence goes on from OZ244964.1 coordinate 975,869, forward strand.
TTTGCCCTATATAAACACCCATAGATATTACTGAGCCTGCTTCTACTATAACGCCTTCTACCACTTCTGAGCGAGCACCTATAAAGCAATTATCTTCAATAATGGTGGGGCTAGCTTGTAGGGGCTCTAGCACACCGCCTATACCAACGCCACCTGATAGATGGACATTTTTACCAATTTGGGCACATGAGCCAACAGTTGCCCAAGTATCTACCATAGTATTACTATCAACAAAAGCACCAATATTAACATAAGATGGCATTAACACCACACCACTAGCTATATAAGAGCCATAACGAACACTAGCAGGAGGAACTATTCTAACACCAGAGCTCTCTAAGTCCTTAGCACTAACACCAGCATATTTTGATGGAACTTTATCGTAATACTGAGTCCAGTTATTAGCAATAATTTGATTATTATTTAATCTAAATGATAGTAGCACTGCTTTTTTAAGCCACTGATTAACCTCCCAGTTACCTACTGCTTTTTGATTAGCAATTCTTTTTTTGCCACTATCTAACAAATTTATTGCCTCAGATACCGTTTCTTTTACTTCATTAGATGCGTTTTGTGGGGTAATACTAGCCCTGTTGTCAAAGGCTTTATTTATTATATTCTCTATGGTCATAATAATCAGTAAAATACTATATTAAATATTGGCAGTAATTATACTTAATTTTTTAACATAAAATATACTTTAAATGGCGACTAAACACAATAAGTTTTTTTATAAAAGCCATATTATTGTGTTGATGATAATATTATTTTTTGTCATAGTGGGGATTATTATTTATATAACTATTAATAATTTTAATCAAGACTATAATTACAACATAAACATAAAAAATAGACAAAAAATATCAGCTCAAGGATACGAATTAATAGCAAATATTCCTGATAATATTAAGGTCAATATGGATAATATATATAGGGTAAAAATTAGCAAAAAAAATCAAAATATAATTAATGCTAGTATTATTGCTTATTTTTACTATGCAGATAATAAAAAATATGATTTTCATACACCGTTAGTATATGTTGGTAATGGTTATTATCAAGGTAAAATATCACTACCACTAAATGGAGTGTGGAGTTTAGTTATAAAGGCAAAAAAAGATGATTATTTGCAAATAAGTGCCTTTGATTTATTTGCTAAAAACAATTAAATATGGATATTATTTTAATATTAATAAGCACTATTTTGGTTAATAACTTTGTCCTAGTTAAGTTTTTAGGATTGTGTCCATTTATGGGGGTATCTAAAAAGTTAGATACCGCTATTGGTATGAGTTTTGCTACTACTTTTGTGCTAACTTTATCTAGTATTACTAGTTATTTAATTAACACTTACATTTTAATACCTCTAGCATTGGAATTTTTACGGACTATTGTTTTTATTGTTGCTATTGCTGGTGTTGTTGGCTTTACTGAATTAGTGGTTAATAAAACCAGCCCATTGTTAAAGCAAACCTTAGGGGTATTTTTACCACTTATTACCACTAATTGTGCGGTGCTTGGGGTGGCGTTGCTTAGTGTTGGCAAACAACATAGTTTTTTAGCAGCAGGTGTTTATGGTTTTGGTGCTGCTATTGGCTTTTCTCTGGTATTGATTTTATTTTCTGCACTCAGAGAAAAAATAAATGGTGCAGATATTCCTACCCCATTTCAAGGTGTGCCTATTGCCCTTATTACAGCAGGTATTATGTCTATGGCTTTTATGGGATTTATTGGCTTAGCAAAATGATAATATCAATAATGATACTTGCAGTTTTAGCACTATTACTGGGGCTGGTATTAGGTATATCAGCAATATTTTTAAAAAATAATGACAATACCCTAGCCGATGAAATAGAAGCAATACTACCGCAAACCCAATGCGGGCAATGTAATTATCCAGGTTGCAGACCTTATGCAGAGGCGATAGCAAAAGGTGAGGCAAGCATAAATCAATGTCCTCCTGGTGGACAAGATGGTATTGATGCTTTGGCAAATTTATTAGCAGTAGAAACTATGGAGTTAAATGCCGAAAATGGTGAGGAAAAACCCAAAGGCATTGCTTTTATTAGAGAGGCTGAATGTATAGGGTGCACTCTGTGCATTCAAGCGTGTCCTGTTGATGCTATTTTAGGGGCATCAAAAACAATGACTACTGTTATTGCCATAGAATGCACAGGTTGTGAGTTGTGCATTCCTGTTTGTCCTGTTGATTGTATTGATATGGTAGTTGCAACGGTTGATATTGATAACTATGTTCCTCAAAAACAAGCAATATAATGACAGTAGTTAAAATAGCAAATAATTTTTCTGGTGGCTTAGAGCTAGTAAAAGCTCTGCAAACGCCTAAACTAGATATTATTACTGCCAAATTACCAGATAAGGTTATTTTACCACTGGTGCAAAAATCTGGTGTCTGTGCTAAGCCCATTGTTAAGGTGGGTGATAGGGTATTAACAGGGCAAATAATAGCACACGGTGTAGGTAATTTCATTGACAACCCTTATTGTCAAGATATTAGAAGTAGTATTTCTGGTATTGTAATTGCAATTGGCAACAATAAATACATCAACCAGTCAAACTTAGAAGTAGAATCAATAACAATCAAATCTGATGGTAAAGACGAGCACATTATAAGTAGTGGGTGCGGCAATGATTTTAGTAAATGTGATAGTAAAACCCTAATTGAATATATTAGAAGTTGTGGGATTGTTGGTTTAGGTGGCTCTGGTTTTCCAACTAATGTCAAGCTCAGCAAATTACAAAATACACACACAGTAATTGTAAATGGTGTTGAGTGTGAGCCTAATATTAGTTGTGATGACGCACTAATGCAAAATAGTGCACAAGATATTATCATTGGTGCCAAAATACTACTACATATTACTAATGCTAATAAAGCTATTATTGCTATTGAGGCTAATAAATTACTAGCTATTGATAAAATAAAACAAGCAAACAATGACAATAGGATAGAAATAGCGATAATGCCTAATAAATATGTATCTGGCTATGAAAAAGTTTTAATAAAATCATTATTAAATATTGCAATTCCAGTAGATAAACACACGGTTGAAATGGGTATTTTGTGCCAAAATGTAGGCACAGTGGTTGCTATATATGATGCAGTAATTAATAAACAACCGCTAATATCAAGAGTAATAACTATAACAGGAGATGCACTTGAAGCACAGCAAAATTACTTAGTGCGATTGGGGTGTAATATAGCAAATTTACTACCAAAACCAATTAATACAAATAGTCTAATAAACGACAAAATAAGTATAATAATAGGCGGTCATATGATGGGAGTTAGTATAAAAGATACTAACTACCCGGTTAATAAAACCACTAATTGTATTTTTATTAATAAAAAACAACAAAAACCTAAACAACAAGCGTGTATTAGGTGCGGTGCTTGTCATCAGGTATGCCCTATTAGTTTATTGCCACAACAATTGTATTGGTATAGTAGGTCTGAGGAAATAGACAAGGCATTAGATAATAATTTATTGGAGTGTATTGAATGTAATTGTTGCACCGCTGTTTGCCCTAGCAATATTCCATTGGTTGATTATTTTCGCCACTCCAAAGCAATATACCACAAACAAGAATTAGATGTTAAACAAGCAAATATTGCCAAGGATAGATTTGAATTTAGAAATTACCGTTTAGCAAGAAATGCCACAGAGAGAAAAAAATTAATGGCAGAAAAAAAGGCTAAAATACAACAAAAAATGCTAGCAGAAAAATCTCAAAAAGATAAAATACAACAAGCACTACAAAGAGTAAAAAATAAAAAAAATAATGATAGCATCAACAAGTAGCATAATGAAAAGTGTTATCTATGCCTTAGTATTAGGCATTGCTGCTAATGTGTATTTTTTTGGCTTTGGGGTTATAATTCAAATTATACTAGCAATAATAACAGCTATAATTGTAGAAGCTATTATGTTGCGACTACGAAATAAGCCAGTATATGAGACTATTGCCGATAATTCTGCTGTTTTAAGTGCTGTATTATTAGCAATATCAATACCGACTATTGCACCTTGGTGGTTAATAGTAGTAGGGGTTAGTTTTGCCATTATTTTTGGTAAGCAAATATACGGTGGCTTGGGAAATAATAGTTTTAATCCTGCTATGGTTGGTTATGTATTTTTACTAATATCTTACCCGCTAGAAATGACAGGGTGGCAGAGTGGTTTTTTATCTTTTAATGAAGTATTAACACATATTTTTAACTATAATCCAGCAGATAGTATAACAGGTGCTACTATTTTAGATATTGCTAATAACAAAACAAAGACACAACTAATTAGTTTATCAGAGCCAATAATATGGATAAATATTGGTTTTTTACTAGGCGGGGGGTATTTATTATTTAGAAGAGTTATTTTTTTTCATATTCCAATATCACTACTAGCTGGAATGATATTTATGGTGTTATTCTTGCAATTATTCATTGATACAAACAGTATTATAGTGCATTTATTCGCAGGCTCTACTATGTTAGGAGCATTTTTTATTGCCACAGACCCTATAACTGCCAGCACAACCAATATAGGAAGACTAATTTATGGTTTTAGCATTGGAGTATTGATAATTATTATAAGAGAATTAGGCGGATACTATCCAGATGGTATAGCATTTGCAGTCCTACTAATGAATATTATTGCCCCAATATTAGATATTTATACCAAACCCAAAACATTTGCTAAATAATTATGGCAAAAATAAATATAACTCCAGCTATTAAATCAGCAATTAGTTTGGCTGTTTTTACCGTAGTCTGCATATTTTTTGTAGAGCTTACTTATAATATTACTAAGGATACTATTAATGAGAATATAGCCAAAGTATTGCTAAAAAATATAAACGAATTAGTGCCTAATTACGATAATGATATTATTAACGATAAAGTTATTATTAATACTGCACTATATAACAGTAAGCAAGATATAACTATTTATTACGCTAAAAAAAATAACAAAGTTTTTGCTTACCTAATAAGTTATATTTATCCTAATGGCTATAATGGCGATATAAAACTACTTAGTGCTATAGACCTAAGCAATAAAATAATAGGCACTAGGGTAATTACTCATAAAGAAACACCAGGTCTAGGCGATGGTATTCAAAGCAATAAATCTAACTGGATAAAACAGTTTAATAATACTATGCTAAAAAATACCTTATTAACACAATGGCAGGTAAAAAAAGACGGTGGTCAGTTTGACCAGCTAACAGGCGCTACTATTACTTCAAATGCTGTTATTAGTGCAGTTTATGAGCTACTATTATTTTTAAAAACCAATAAAAAACAATATGCTCCTCAATGATTTTGACTATTATTTACCAAAGGAATTAATAGCTCAAAATGCTACTAAAAATAGAGCAAATAGTAGACTATTAGTAGCAGGCGATAAAATTATTGACACTAAGTTTAATAAACTAACTAAATATTTAACCGCTGGCGACTTATTGGTATTAAATGATACCAAAGTAATGCAGGCAAGACTTTATGGCAAAAAAACTACTGGTGCTAGCGTAGAAATAATGCTTGAGCGGATTTTAGTTGATAATTGTGCTAAGGCAATTATAAAGTCTAGCAAAGCACCAAAAATAAATACTAAATTAATTATTAGCACTAATATTAGTGCTATTGTTTTGGCTAAAAATGGCTATTTATATACTTTAAAATTTAGCGGTGCTGATATTAATAGTATTTTAGATAACTACGGCAATACTCCGCTACCGCCTTATATTAAAAAGTCTGCAACGATATCTGATAAAACTCGCTATCAAAGTGTTTTTGCTAAGCATCTAGGTTCAGTAGCAGCACCTACTGCTGGATTACATTTTGATAATAAGTTATTAGCAGAGTTAGAAAAACAAGATATAAATCATACTTTTATTACCTTACACATTGGACTAGGGACATTTTTAGCGGTAAAAACTAATAATATCAAAGACCATAAAATGCACAACGAGTATTTTAGTATTAGCCAAGAAAGTGCTGATAAAATCAATAGCACTAAGCAACACGGTAAAAGAGTTGTTGCGGTAGGAACAACAGTGGTTCGCACGCTAGAAAGTGCAATAAAATTATGTAATAACCACCTACAAGAGGTATCAGGCAATACTAATATCTTTATATACCCAGGGTTTAAATTTATAGTTGTTGATAGTCTTATTACTAATTTTCATTTGCCAAAATCAAGTTTATTAATGCTAGTAAGTGCCTTTTACGGTCATAATAATATCAAAAATATATATCAACACGCAATTAATAAAAAATACCGTTTTTTTAGTTATGGCGATGCTATGCTTATAAAAAACAAAAATATTATATATAAAAATACTAAAAACAATAAAATAATTTGTAAATATTTATCTAATTTTTATTCAAACTACAAAATAATTTAATATATTATCTAGTTTAATAGTGCTATGTAGTATTTTAAGAAAAATATAAAAAAAATATACATAAAATAGTTAAATTATGTAAAATGCACTATTTATTTTTTATTACACAAATGAAAATGCCAAATCAAAATATTTTAGGTAAGTTTTATCTAAAAAAAATCTTTATTTTTTGTTGTATGAGGTAAACATATAGTGTCAAAATTAGTCCCACCACACGGTAGCGATACTCTTATACCTTTGTTATTAAAAGAGTCTGAGTTAAAATTATCCTTAGCAAAGGTTAAAAAACTTCCACAAATAAGGCTTAGTTCTCGTGAAGTTGGCGATATAGTAATGCTGGGTATTGGTGGTTTTACGCCTCTTATGGGTTTTATGACAAAGGCTGACTGGCAAAGTGTTTGTGATAATATGACTATGGCTAATGGTTTGTTTTGGCCTATTCCTATTACTTTATCTGCTAGCAAAAAAGAAGCAGATATTATTAGTATAGGCGATGATGTTGCTCTTGTTAATGATGAAAATAACGAAATAATGGCGAGTATTACTGTGTCAGAAAAATACGCCATTGATAAAAACCACGAATGCAAGCAAGTCTATAAAACCACTGATATTGAACACCCTGGTGTTAAAATGGTTATAGACCAAGGCGATATAAATATAGCAGGAAATATAAAAGTATTCTCAGATGGTGGTTTTCCCAAGCAATATGGCAAACTATATATGACTCCAACACAAACCAGAGAATACTTTAACAACAAAGGTTGGACTACTATATCAGCATTCCAAACCAGAAATCCAATGCATCGCTCACACGAATATTTAGCAAAAATAGCTATAGAGATAGGTGATGGAGTTATGATCCACTCTTTATTAGGTAAGTTAAAACCCGGAGATATACCAGCACAGGTGCGTAGCAATGCTATCTCAACCTTAATTAAAAATTATTTTGTTGATAATACAGTGCTACAATCAGGGTATCCGCTTGATATGCGTTATGCAGGACCTAGAGAGGCGTTATTGCACGCATTATTTAGACAAAATTACGGTTGTTCGCACTTAATTGTTGGTCGTGACCACGCAGGTGTTGGTGATTATTATGGACCATTTGATGCTCATGATATTTTTGAGCAAATACCTAAAAATGCCCTAGAAACCAAACCTCTTAAAATTGATTGGACTTTTTGGTGTAATAAATGTGGCAGTATGGCAAGTATGAAAACTTGCCCTCACAACGCAGACGATAGACTATTACTATCTGGAACAAAATTAAGACATATGTTAAGCGAGAATTTAGAGGTGCCTGATAATTTTTCTCGCCCCGAGGTATTAGCGATATTACGCGAGCATTATGGAAGTTTAAAAGAGGGTGAAAAAGTTAAAGTTGAATTATCTGGTCATTCGGCTAGATAGTGTTTTTTTTATTAGTTTAAGGAGTAAATAAGATGATAGCTACCAATCCGTTTGCTGAGCTTTTGGCATTTAATATTACACCAGAGGTAATGCAGTATTACATTATTGCTATGATAATATTGGTAATAGGCGGGACAATATTAGATATGATTCACAAAAAAAGTGCCCAGTATTTCTTTGAAAATGCAAAAAAAGCAAGTCAAGGAGCAACGAAAACACTTAGTGGTGGAGAAAAAATATCAATTGCTACTAAAACACTTGTAGAGGATGTTGCTCTATCTGGTGAGTTTTGTAATACCAAGCGTAGAATTGCCCACTTATTGACTATGTATGGTTTTATTTTATTCGTTGCTACAACTGCAATTATAATTTTTAGCACCCCTGATAGTAACTCTATTCTGCCTCAATTATGGCATATTGGTGCTATTATGTTGGCTGTAGGTAGTTGGTGGTTCTGGTTATTTATTCGTGTTGATGTTTCTGCTGAAGGGAATAAAAAGTTTAATATTGCTACTATGGACTTGTTCAGTCTTAGTTTAATGGCAACTTCTGCTTTTGCATTGATTTGGTCTTATTCAGATAATAATATGCTGGCATTTGCTTTGTTTATTGCATCTAGTACTATATTATTTGCAAGCGTTTTATGGTCTAAGTTTGCCCATATGTTTTTTAAGCCTGTTGCTGCTTTTAATAAACGCATAATTAAAGCAGATGGCTCAAATGAGAATCTACCAACGCTAAGTAGAGATGATCCAGAACAAAGAAAAAGACATTCTATGGAATTACTAAAAGATGCCCCTATGGATATGGGTTTGGGTATCAAGCGTGAAGCACCTAAACATTACTAAATTAATAACTTTTAAAAGGAGATAAAATATGCCAACTTTTGTATATATGACTCGTTGTGATGGCTGTGGTCATTGCGTAGATATTTGTCCGTCTGATATTATGCACATTGATAAAACCTATCGCCGTGCTTACAACATTGAGCCTAATATGTGCTGGGAGTGTTATTCTTGCGTAAAGGCTTGTCCACAAAATGCAATTGATGTGCGTGGCTATGCTGACTTTGCACCGCTAGGGCATAGTGTTCGTGTTCTTCGCGATGAAGAAAAAGGAACTATTGCATGGAAGGTTACTTTTAGAGACGGTCGTGTTAAGGAATTCTTATCACCAATTACAACTAAGCCATGGGGAAAACATATTCCAAAATTGGCTAATGAAGCAAAGCCAAGCCAAGAAATGCGTGATAGTCAATTACTTTATCGTGAACCAGAAACAATTCGTTTTGATGATGGCGATTTACATACGCTAGAAAGCAATGGTTTAGAACTTAAAGAGGGGGTATATTACTAATGGGTTACAAAACAATTTATGAAAACGATATTGATGTTTTAGTTGTTGGTGCAGGCTTAGGTGGCACAGGTGCAGCCTTTGAAGCAAGGTATTGGGGGCACGATAAGAAGATTATTATTGCTGAGAAGGCAAATATTGACCGTTCAGGTGCAGTTGCTCAAGGGCTTTATGCAATTAACTGTTATATGGGAACGCGTTATGGTGAAAATAACCCAGAGGATCATGTGCGTTATGCACGAAACGACTTAATGGGTATGGTTCGTGAGGACTTATTATTTGATATGGCTAGGCATGTTGATTCAGCCGTGCATCAATTTGAAGAATGGGGTCTACCATTAATGAAAGATCCTAAACGCACAGATACTGGTGCAAATATGCGTGAAGGTAAGTGGCAGATTATGATCCATGGTGAATCTTATAAACCTATTGTTGCCGAAGCAGCAAAAAAATCAGCTGATAAAGTTTATAACCGTATTTGTGTAACCCATCTTCTTATGGATGAAGCACAAGAAAACCGTGTTGCTGGTGCTGTTGGTTTTAATGTTCGCACAGGTAACTACCATGTATTTAAATCTAAAACAGTTATTGTTGGTGCGGGCGGTGCTTCTAATATATTCAAACCTCGTTCAGTAGGTGAAGGTGCAGGTCGTGTTTGGTATGCTCCTTGGTCATCAGGCTCTGCTTATGCACTATTGATTGATGCAGGTGCTAAGATGACACAAATGGAAAATCGTATTGTTTTAGCACGATTCAAAGACGGTTATGGTCCTGTGGGTGCTTACTTTTTACACCTTAAAACCTATACTCAAAATGGCTATGGTGAGGAATACGAATCTAAATGGTATGATGACACTAAAAAAATTGTTGGTGATTATATTGACCATACCCCAACACCAACTTGTCTTCGTAACCATGCGTTTATTAATGAGGTAAATGCTGGAAGAGGACCTATTCATATGGTAACTATGGAGGCATTCCAAGACCCTCATTTAGAAGAAGTAGGTTGGGAGAACTTTTTAGGTATGACAATTGGGCAGGCTGTTTTGTGGGCTGCAACTGATGTTGATCCAAAATATGAAAACCCTGAACTAACTACCTCTGAGCCTTATGTAATGGGCTCACATGCAACAGGTTGTGGTGCTTGGTGTTCTGGTCCTGAGGATGTTTCTCCCGATGAGTATTTCTGGGGATACAACCGTATGATGACTATTGATGGTTTATTTGGTGCAGGAGATGCTGTTGGTGGAACGCCCCATGCATTCTCCTCAGGCTCATTTACCGAAGGTCGTTTATCCGCTAAGGCAGCTTGTAAATACATTGACGATGGCAAAGCAGAGGGCATTATGGTTTCTGATGAGCAAATCGCTAACCGCAAAACTGAAATTTTTAAACCATTGGAGCATTATAAAATTTATCGTAATGAGATTGTGGCTGGCTCTGTTAACCCACATTACATTAATCCAAGACAAGGTCTTGACCGTTTACAAAAATTAATGGATGAGTATTGTGGTGGAGTAACCGTTAGTTATATGACTAACGATAAATTGCTTAATATGGGACTTAAAAAACTTAAAACTCTTGAAGAAGACTTAGAAAAAATTGCAGCAGAAGATATACATGAGTTATTGCGAGCATGGGAGTTAAAACACCGTCATCGCACTTCTGAGTGTGTATTTCATCATACTTTGTTTCGTAAAGAGACGCGTTGGCCGGGTTATTATTATCGCGGCGATGCTATGAAGTTAGATGATGAAAATTGGCATTGCTTAACTATATCTCATCGTGACCCTAAAACAGGTGAATATACGCTAGAAAAAGCGCCTATTTATCATTTGATTGATAAAAAAGATAAAAAAGACAAGTCTTAATAAAATAGCGATTTTAGTTTATTATTACTATTTTTAATATAAAAGACGGTATTGTTTAGATGAATATTATTAATAAAACCGATGAAGAAATTTTAGCTATTGCTAATCCAATGTGGGATGATTTAATTAGATATTCTAATAACTCTAATTATGGTGGCTTTACTAAGAATTTTTCTCAATCAATGTTAAATGCGGCAAATGAAGTAGAAATGGGCAAGCAATTTGCTAAAAGTGAACTCACTAAAAATTTATCAAAAGAGCGAGAGTTTCTTGGTATTATTCGCCGTGGTGAGTATGTAAGCGTTTTATTTAAACAAAAACACAAAACTAAACCTGGTGAGTGGTTGGGTAGATTGGTGCTAGGTTATGAGGGTGATAATGTAAAAATCTTTGGTGCAACGGTTTTTTAGTCTTTATGCAAATTGTTAAAAACAATAAATTTGTTGAACTCAGTTATCAAATTATAGACCAAAAAACAGGTGATGTTTTAACAGAGGTTGAGTTTCCTTTGGGTTATGTGCATGGCGATAATGAAGTTTTATTGCCTGAGGTTAGTAAAGAATTAGAGGGTAAGACCATAGGAAGCATTATTGAACTACCAATAGATTGTGATAAACTGTATGGCAAAAGAGATGAGTCTTTGGTTGTTACTGATTATGTTGATAATGTGCCTAAACAATATAGAGAGCTCGGCACTGTAATAACAATGGAGAATGAAAAAGGTAGCCCTAAAGAGTTTATAGTTACTAGAATGGATGATAAAACACTAACAGTGGATGGCAATAATCCATTATGCGGGCGAGAGGTTATTTTTAAATTAACAATACTCTCTATTCGTGATGCTACAAAAGAAGAAATTAAACTAGGAGGTGCAATTGATAATAGGCCGGATGATTTGCAAAATACAGTCTCTATTAATTAACTAAAAGTTTCTTGTAGGCAATAATTTATTTATTGTAGGTATTATGAGCACAAACTTTACACAATCAGAAATTGAAGCTGTCAAAAAAGCACTTTATAATCGTTGGCAAAATAAAGATGTTGAAATTCATTTAGCAGACCTTGAAATTGTTAAAGAAAATAAACAAGAAACTAAGTCTTATCCCGCACTGATTTGGGAAGAGTCTAACTCAACCTTTATTATTATTAAGGTAGGAGTATTTACCTACAAGAGTTTTTTTTATTATGCACAAGAAGAGCAGCGTTATGATACAGGGGTTAATAAATACAATGATTTATACGAATGTGCGAATAAATTACTCAAAGCACAAGCTAATTTTGTTTTAGCTAGAACAAAAAAAAATGACTAAAAAAATAGCTGTATTATCAGATACCCACGGGTTTGTTCACCCAGAAATTAACACACTAGTTAACAAATGCGACATAATTATTCATGCTGGAGATGTGGTAGAAGAAAGCGTGTTATCACAACTCAAACCTAAGGAAAAACTAATTGCTGTTGCTGGTAATAATGATACCCATATTACTCATTTAGAGGATGTTGAAACCATAGAGGTTTATAATCAACAAATTGCTATTGAACACGGTCATCAGCACGGCCATTATAAGCCTTGTCATCAATCATTAAGAGATAGTTACCCTGATGCTAAGATTATTATTTATGGGCATACCCACAAGCAGGTTATTGATAAGTCGGATACTCCTTGGGTAATTAATCCAGGGGCTGCTGGTAAAATTCGCACCAATGGTGGTGCTTCTTGCCTGATCGTTACAGCCTATGATTATCATGATTGGCGAATTGAACAATTTCGTTTTACCTAGTTGACACTTAAACCTTAGATGCATTTTTGTGCTTAACACCACTTAGTTTTAGCATTATGCCTATGGTAATAAAATTAACTATTAAACCCCACAGTCCAGCATGAATATTTAGCGGATGGGCGTTTGCTGATATCAATATTAAATATATTACTACTGCTAAGCCGGATAATAATCCATACAACACAGGCTTGGCATTTATTTGTTTAAACCACACCCCTAACACTATCATAGGAAATAACTGTGCTAATACTTCCAATTTTATTCTAATAATAGCCCAAATAGAGCTATCAATAGTTATTGCTAAATATGATAATAACGAGAGAACTAGCAAAGAAAATAATTTACTAATTATTATAATATTGCCTTGCTTGCTATGTGGTCTAATTTTTAGATAAATATTTTTAATAAGCATAGAGTGCATTGCCATATTGCTTGAATCAATAGTGGACATAATAGCGGCAATTACAGCAGTAAAAAATAATAATATAGCAATATTTAGTATATCAATATGCGCTAATTTGTTAAGCATAAGTATCATAATATTTTCGCTAGCAGCATTATCTAGGCCTGGGATAACTTGGGTGGCAATAATTGCTATTAGCATAATAGGTAGAACAGTAAAAAATGGCATAATCGCCATAAATTTCAATGATTTTCTTAGTATTGTTTCGCTTTTCGCCATAAAAATTCGCTGTATTGCATGCGGATATATAGAAACACTAAAAAATACTAATAAGATAGTGCTAAGCCATTTTGTTTTATCGGCTATACTTGGTTATTGCTGAACATTATGCGTTATATTTTGTATGTTTTCTGTGCTAAACCCATAGTTATAAACAACAACAAAAAATATTATTTGTATGGTAATTAGTAGCAATACCCCTTGCATAGCATCGGTAAAAACCACAGAGCGAATGCCACCTAGACTTTCATAAATAAAAATAACTATTGCTAAAATAATAATACCCCACACTATACTTATCTCACCATCAGATAGTGTATAAATAATATAACCTACAGCTTTTAGATTGCTAAGCATATAATTCGTTAGCACAAACAAACAAGAATTACTAAATAATGTAGTAATTTGCTCTTGTAACGGTCAGTAATGTAATCAGCTATTGTGATATAATTTTTACTTATAGATAGGCGATAAAGTTTGGGTGCATAACTTAAAATACCAGCAATAACTGCTACCATAGCCACTACAATAGTAAGGGTAAGAAAGCCGTCGCGATAAGCCTTACCAGAAAAGCCAATTATAGTATTACCGCTATACTGCGTAGCATAAAATGTTAAAAATAATAGTATAAAACCAAAACTTCTGCCACCTAGATAAAAATCACTCAGGGAGTTGTCTTTTTTTTGCACTCTACCATAAAACCCAAGTGCAATTAGTATCAACAAGTAAAATACCACAAAAGCGATATTTATTACATATCCGCCAGATGTCATGATAATTTATGCCACTTTTTATCAATTACTATTATCAAGCTAATTGCATAAAGCAGGGCAACGGATAATGATATAATAACCCATAAGGGTATGCCAAATAGCGTATAACTAATGCCCAGAGGCATAGTCATAAACAATAAAATAAAACTTAAAAAATAGTATTTCATAGCAGTAATGGCAAGTGAGGTAAAAATCGGTGTAATTTAGCAGTATTTTGCTAGGTATTATTATTTGTTTGCTATTAAATTATCAATAATTGGGCTTAGTATTTTATCCATAGCATCTATCATATAATCGCCTCTATAAACTAGCGTATTACTATTTTGTAAAAATGCTTGTGCTTGTTTTGCTAGGGAGTTTTTTATAACCTCTAAGTTAATATCACTAATACGAATTGTTGTTACTACCAGAGAGTCTTTTGTTGCTGGGACTTCTTGGGTTTTGAACGGGTTTGAAGTATCAATTAGTGGAATACGGTGAAAGTTAATATGGGTTTTGTCAAATTGAGGTGTTATATATTTAACATAATCAGGCATTCTATCTAAGATAATATTACTAACTTGCTCAGGTGTATATGGTCTTTCGGAGGTATCTCTGTATATTTTTTGTATCCATTCAATATTAATACTAGGCACAACACCAACTAATAAATCAACCTTAGATGCTACATCAACACTATCTGTTACCACGCCTCCGTGTAGTCCCTCATAAAACATTAAATCGCTATTAGACTCTATATCTTCCCAAGGGGTAAATTGCCCAGGTTTTAGGTCTAAGCCTAAACGATTATTGCACTCAATGGCCTCATTATCAGAATGGATATAATATCTTTTTTTACCACCACCTGTTTTACCGTATTGGATAAATAATTTTTCTAATTTGTCAAAATGGTTAGCATACTCAGAAAAGTGGGTTAGTATTTTGCCGTTTTTAATACTTTTTGCTACTTCTTTTTTCATATCCAAACGCTGATATTTATGAAAACTATCACCTTCAATAATTACTGTGTTTAGATTTTTTTTATGAAAAATTTTCTCAAATGCTTTTTTAACAAAAGTAGTCCCAGCCCCAGATGATCCTGTTACTGATATTATAGGGTGTTTGCTAGACATAAAAGTAAAACTCCTTTAAGTAACTTTTAATAAACCACATTATAAACAACAAAAATACCAAAATATAAGAAATTTAATTGTTTATTATTTTACTGGCAAAGTTAATAATTTTTACAGCAATTTTTGTCTTAGATTGTTTAATTATTTTGTGCTTGTCTTCATTATGCAAAATATATACCTCATTATCATCAACACTAAAGCCAATATCTTTTTTTGATACATCATTTGCTATTAGCAGGTTGCATTTTTTTTGTTTATATTTTTTATAAGCCTTGACCAATAAATTATCAGTTTGCGTAGCAAAACCAATAGTAAATGGCTTATTATTTAGTTTGCAAACATCAGCTAGAATATCCTTATTTGCTATTAATTCTAGGGTTAATTTTTGTTGCTTAGATATTTTTATACTAGATTTTTTCACCACCTTATAATCAGCAACGCCGGCAACGGAGATAAATATATCTTGCTTTGCTATATTTGTCATTACCATTTTATACATATCATCAGCAGTAGTAGTTTTTATTAGTTTAACTCTGTTGGGAGGGCTAACTTGCATTTGTGCATAAATAAACAATACCTTAGCACCAGCTTCAACACAAGCATTTGCTAAGGCACAAGCCATTTTGCCACTGCTATTATTAGATATAAAACGCACAGGATCTATATGCTCTATTGTTGCCCCTGCTGTTATTAGCACATTTTTACCAAGTAGTTTTTGATTGGTAAATATTTTGCCAACTTGGGTTATTATATCATTTGTATCTGCTAGTCTACCACTACCAATATCGCCGCATGCTTGCTTACCATAAGAGCTATCTATAATACTAATATTGCGATTTTTTAGAGTTATTAAATTATCCTTAGTGGCTTTATTTGCTAGCATTTTTTTATTCATAGCTGGTGCTATTACAATATTAGCATTAGTAGCAAGCAAGGCACTACTTGCTAGGTTATTTGCTATACCATTTGCAATTTGAGAGATAATATTAGCAGATGCTGGTGCCACTAAGACTACATCAGCCCAATTAGCTAATTTTATATGGGGCATTTGGGGGTTATTTTGATATTTTTTATCGGTTATTACTTCACCATTAGATATAGTTTTTAGACTTAGTTCAGTGATAAACTCTAAGCCAGATTTGGTAATAATAACTTTAACAATAGCGCCATTTTCTTGCAGTCTTCTAATTATATCTGGGCTTTTATAAGCAGCAATACTGCCCGATACTATTAATAAAATATTTTTATTATTAAGAGTTTTCATAGTTTTAGTATTTTGGAGTTGCAATAATTTTTAAATCATTACCAACTGCAACAATACTATTAATATCAAGCCTTACAGCGTCACTTAAATTAGCAATATTTAAGCCAAAAGCACTTTTAGAATTTTTACCCATTATAATGGGCGCAGTATAAATAACCAATTCATCAATTAGACCCATATCAAGCATAACACCAACTAAGGTAGCACCTGCTTCTAATAAAATATGGTTAATATTATCCTTATAAAGACTTTTTAATAGTCTCTTTAAGTCAATTTTACCATTATTAATAGGGGTATTATTTTTAGTAAAGTGCCTAGTTTTTGCCAAAGCATTAAAAATATTTGCACTGCGACTAAGTTTATCATCACTGTCAATTACAAGTCTAATAGGTGGTCTGGATACTTCATCTAAACGCACCGTCATATTAGGGTTATCGGCTATTACCGTGCCACTACCTGTTAAAATAGCATCAGACTGCATGCGTAATTTCTGCCCATCTAGCCTTGCGTATTTACCTGTTATCCACTTACTTTGCCCGCTACTGGTTGTTATTTTACCATCTAAGCTCATTGCTATTTTGGCAGTTATAAATGGTATTTGTGTGCTGTGGGCTTTG
Organism: Gammaproteobacteria bacterium; assembly: GCA_965222825.1. Lineage (GTDB taxonomy): Bacteria > Pseudomonadota > Gammaproteobacteria > PS1 > Pseudothioglobaceae. The sequence goes on from OZ244964.1 coordinate 993,159, forward strand.
ACAAATGCTTTATTAAGTTTATTTTCTTCTTGTTGCATTAAACCATAACTAACTTTGATAGAGTTTTTTTGTAATTGTCTAACTCCCATACCAGATACCTTGGGATTAGTATCTAAGGAGGCAATAATAACAGTATTTATATTGCTTTTTATTAAGGCATCGGTGCAAGCTTTGGTTTTACTATGATAACAACAAGGCTCAAGCGTTATATACGCTATAGTAGCATTTTCTTTATTGTTGGCTAAATTTTTTAGTGCTACTATTTCAGCGTGGTCGCCACCGTATTGTTTATGATACCCGGTTGCTAAAACATTATGATTATTATCGGTAATAACACAACCTACCATAGGGTTTGGTTGGGTATGGTATTTGCCTTTTTGTGCTAACTTAATAGCCAGAGACATTATTTCATAATCTATTTTTAAAAAAGTCATTAAATACTTTGTTTTTGATATAATACCTAATATTTTACTATGGAGTTATTATGGATGACCATAAAAAACAAGCACTAAAAGCGGCACTATCACAAATTGATAAGCAATTTGGTAAAGGATCGGTTATGTTTTTAGGCGATGAGGACTCAAACCCTGATATAGAGACAATATCCACAGGTAGTCTAGGTTTAGATATAGCCTTAGGTATAGGTGGCTTACCTAAGGGGCGAGTTGTTGAAATTTACGGCCCTGAATCATCTGGTAAAACTACTCTTACCTTACACGCTATTGCACAAGCTCAAAAACAAGGTGGAACAGCAGCATTTATTGATGCTGAACACGCACTTGATGCTAATTATGCTAAAAAAATAGGCGTTAATACCGACGAATTATTAATATCACAGCCAGATACAGGTGAGCAAGCCTTAGAAATAACCGATATGTTAGTTCGTTCTGCTGCTGTTGATATTGTAGTAATTGACTCAGTAGCAGCGCTTACTCCAAAAGCAGAAATAGAGGGTGAAATGGGCTCATCGCATATGGGACTACAAGCAAGACTAATGTCCCAAGCACTTAGAAAATTAACTGCTAATATCAAAAAAAGTAACACCTTAGTAATTTTTATCAATCAATTAAGAATGAAAATTGGTGTTATGTTTGGCAATCCTGAGACCACAACAGGCGGTAATGCCTTAAAATTTTATGCTTCTGTGCGTTTAGATATTCGTAGAATTGGTGCTATTAAAAAAGGTGATGAAATATTGGGCAATCAAACTAGGGTAAAGGTGCTAAAAAATAAATTATCACCGCCTTTTAAGTCAGCAGAATTTGAAATTTTATACAATCAAGGAATATCAAGAGAAGGTGAGATTATTGAGCTAGGTGTTAAACACAATATAGTAGAAAAATCAGGTTCTTGGTATAGTGCTTATGGCACAAGAATAGGACAAGGCAAAGATAGTGCTAGAGATTATTTAACTCAAAATAAAGACTTAACAGAAAAATTAGAGGCAGAAATAAAAGTTAAAATCCAAGAGCAATAATTTTATTTGTCAATTTATCAAAACTGATATAATTAATATACAAGTTAATATGCGTTTTCTTGTGATTTAGTATTCCTTGTTTTAATGTTTATAGTAGCAAATGATTAATAATGAAATTTATAATAAGGTAGTTGAATTATTAACTATTAGAGAGCATTCAAAAGTAGAGATTATAAGCAAACTAATAAATAAGGGTTATCAAAAAGAGTGCATACTAACGGTAATAACAGAGTTACAACAACAAAACCTACAAAGTGATAGTAGGTTTAGCGAGGTTTTAGTGCGTTCAAGGTTTAATCAAGGTAAGGGTAGTTTATTTATTAAACAACAGCTAAAACAACATAATATTAGTGATTATAGCTTAGAGGGTTACGATTTTTACCAACTAGCACTGAGTGTTAGGGTAAAAAAATACGGCAATAAAACAACAAAAAATTATCAGGAAAAAACTAAGCAAATGCGTTTTTTGCAGTCTAGGGGATTTAGTTTTGATGAGATTAACTTTGCTATTAAATAATCTTTATTTGTATTTTTTATCTTTTTAGGTAAACTTGTATTTTATTTGAGTTAAATTAAATGACAATGTTAGAAGGCTATTTGCCTATTATTGTATTTTTTGTAATTAGTATAGGTTTTGGTATAGGTCCTATGGTAGCAGGCATGCTACTAGCACCTAAAAAACCTAGTAAAGAAAAATATTCTCAATTTGAATGTGGTTTTCCAGCATTTGAAGACTCTCGTATGCGTTTTGATGTTCGTTATTATCTAGTAGCAATTTTATTTATTTTATTTGATATTGAGGTAGTGTTTATTCTACCGTGGGCTATAGTTCAAGGCCAGCTGGCTTGGTTTGGCTTTGTTGCTATGAGTATATTTTTATTTATTTTAATAGTAGGCTTTATATTTGAATGGAAAAAAGGTGCCTTAGAATTGGAATAGCAATGGGAGTAATTTTTAATAAATGTCAATAGAAGGCATAGTAAAACAAGGTTTTATAACAACTTCACTCGATAAAATTATTAACTGGGCTCGGACAGGATCACTTTGGCCTATGACTTTTGGCTTGGCTTGTTGTGCTGTGGAAATGATGGAGGCAGGCTCCTCAAGATATGACTTAGATAGGTTTGGTATTATTTTTCGACCAACGCCAAGACAATCAGACTTAATGATAGTAGCAGGCACGCTAACCAATAAAATGGCACCAGCACTACGCAAGGTTTATGATCAAATGCCAGACCCAAAATGGGTAATATCTATGGGCTCTTGTGCTAATGGTGGTGGTTATTATCATTATTCGTATTCTGTTGTTAGGGGCTGTGATAGAATAGTTCCAGTTGATATTTATGTCCCTGGGTGCCCGCCTACTGCTGAGGCCTTGCTATATGGCATTACCCAATTACAAGCAAAGATTAAACGAACTAACACTATAGCCAGAACCTAAGCAACTTTTTATTATGGATAAGTTGATAGATAAATTAAAACAAGAATTTGGTACTGAGAGTGTAAAAATAGCATTTGATGAGATAACACTCACAGTTCATGCTAGTGATATTTTTGCTAGTTGTAAAAAATTAAGAGATGGGTTTAATTTTGATGTTTTAATTGACTTGTGTGGTGTTGATTATTTAGTTTTTAATAAAGCAGAATGGCAGCATAACGCTAGTGGCTCAGGTTTTGGCAGAGCTAGATTTGATATTAACGACAATACTAGCGAACTTAAATTAGATGAAAATATAGCAGAACACAAACAAAGGTTTGCAGTAGTTTATCACTTATTATCTACAACAAAAAATAATAGATTAAGAGTCAAAACATACCTAAAAGAAGATAGTTTATTTATCAGCTCAGTAGTAGATATTTGGGCTAGTGCTAATTGGTATGAAAGAGAGGCATTTGATTTATTTGGCTTTTTATTTGCAGGGCATAATGACCTACGAAGAATACTAACCGATTACGGTTTTATTGGTCACCCACTTCGTAAAGACTTTCCTATGATTGGTGAGGTTGAAATGATTTATGATGAAAAACTAGGCAAGGTTGTTTACCAAGAAGTAACTATTAAGCCCAATGTTAATGTGCCTAAGGTGATTAGGGATAAGTAGTTAATATGTTAAATACACTACAAAAAAACACCCAATATAGCCATATAAAGCATAGTGGACAAGTATATACACCAAAATATATTGTCGATAATATACTAGATGAAGCTGGCTATTGTTCTGATAATATACTAGAAAAACATATTATAGATAATAGTTGTGGCGACGGTGTATTTTTAGTAGCAATAGCAACAAGGTATGTAAAAGCATACAAAAATAAGTATAACAAAACAGATGATAAACTATACAAAGATTTAAAAACATACATACACGGCATAGAAATACAAAAATATGCATACGACAACTGCTTGCAAAACTTATCTAATTTAGCTCTAAGATTGGGTTTAAATAATATAGAGTGCGATGTAAAAAATATTGATGCTTTGGATACGGTTACCTCGTATATAGGACAATATAACTTGAAACTAGATTTTAGTATAACCAGTAAATTAAAATATACATATAATAATAAAATGGATTATGTAATTGGTAATCCTCCATATGTTAGGGTTCATAATTTAGGTGACAGCTATACAAATGTTAAAAAATTTTCTTTTGCAAAAAACGGTATGACAGACCTGTATATTGTATTTTTTGAAATAGGCTTTAATATGTTAAATAGCAATGGCAAGATGTGTTTAATATCCCCTAGTTCTTATCTTCATAGCAATGCTGGTAGTAATTTACGAGAGTATATAAAAAATAATAATAATCTTAAATTAATTATAGATTTAGGACATTTTCAGCCATTTAATAATATAACTACTTATACTGCAATTAGTTTATTTGAAAATGGTAAGAGTTTTTTAAATTTAGATTATTACAAATATGATTCTGTAAAAAAAAATAAATATAAAAAAAAAGTTTTATCTTATAAAAACATATTTATTAACAATAAAATATTTTTAGCTACTAAGAGCACACTAATTACTCTAGTAAAAATATCTAATAATAAAATAAATAGGGTAGATGTAAAAAATGGTTTTGCCACATTAGCAGATGGCATATTTATTGGTAATTTTTCTTTTAATGGACTAGTGATTGATATATTAAAGGCATCAACTGGTAATTATTATAAATGTATATTTCCTTATGATAATAATGGCAAACCCATTACTATAAAGGATTTAAAGAAAAATAAAAATACCTATAATTATTTGTTAAGCAATAAAGAAGAATTGTGCAATAGAAGTATAAAAAATAAAAATGATTGGTACTTATTTGGTAGAAGTCAGGGAATTAATGATACTGGCAAAGATAAGATTGCTATTAACACTCTTATAAAAAATGTAGGTAGTATTAGGTTAAATAAAATACCCAAAGGTTGTGCAACATATAGTGGATTGTATATTTTAACTAATACACCTTTTGAAAAAATAAAAAATATTATAAAAACAAATGAATTTATTGTATATATCAAGAGTTTAAAAAAATATAAAAATGGTGGCTATTATACTTTTTCTTCAAAAGACTTAGAGAGGTATTTAAATTACAAATTAGCCCTATAGTTGCTATGGATAATGTTAATAAAAAATTTCTAAATTGTATAAAAAAATCGTTTAAAAAATTTTTAGAAAGTAGTTCAGGAAGCAATAAAAAATTAAAAGCTCTTCATCCTTGTATAGCTAATATAATAAAAGCAAAACTAGGCGACGGCTATACAATAAAATCGTTAGATGAAAATAAAGGTAAAGAGGAAAAAGTAGCGGGTAGGTATTACGATAAAAGGATTGATATTGCCATTATGAATAATAATAAGTGCCTTGCTGGTATTGCTGTTAAATTTGTTATGAATAATTACTCTCAAAATTCAAATAATTACTTTGAAAATATGCTAGGTGAAACAGCCAACATAAGAACAGGCGGAATTAAATATTTTCAAGTTCTTGTTATACCTAATAAAATACCGTATTTTAATAAACAAGATATTATAAATAAATGGGAGGTAATTACAAAAAATAACCTTAATAAATATGTAAAACTAGCAGATGATAATGCGGATATTTTTTATCATACGCCAGATAAAACATTGATATTTATTATAGATTTTCCTGCTTTGGATAAATATAAAATAAAAAATAAACAACAGTATAAGAGTTTTTATATAAATAATATAGATTTTAAAATAGCAAATATTAGCACTAATTTTGGTAACGGAGTTATATTAAATGATATTGATAAATTTGCTAATAAAATAAGTCATTTAATAAAAAGTATATAATATGCCAGAAATTCGTAACTACACCCTAAACTTTGGACCCCAGCACCCAGCAGCACATGGGGTTTTACGCCTAATATTAGAAATGGATGGCGAGGTGGTAGAGCACGCTGAGCCACATATTGGTCTATTACACAGGGGCACAGAAAAATTAGCAGAAAGCAAGCCTTATAATCAATCTATTGGTTATATGGATAGACTGGACTATGTCTCAATGATGTGCAACGAGCATGCTTATGTAATGGCGATTGAAAAAATGCTTGGCATTACCCCACCTAAGCGCGCCTTGTATATTAGGGTAATGTTTGATGAGATAACTAGAATATTAAACCACTTAATGTGGCTTGGCACTCACGCCCTAGATGTTGGTGCTATGAGCGTGTTTTTGTATGCGTTTAGAGAGCGGGAAGATTTAATTGATTGCTACGAAGCAGTATCAGGTGCAAGAATGCACGCTACTTATTACCGCCCTGGAGGTGTTTATAGGGATTTGCCTGATAGTATGCCACAATACAAAGTATCTAGTATTCGCTCACAAAAAGAAATTGACAAACTAAACCATAACAGACAAGGCTCATTATTGGATTTTATTGAAGATTTTAGTAATAATTTTCCCAATAAAATTAAACAATACTCAGACCTTTTAACAGAAAATAGAATTTGGAAACAACGCTTGGTTAATATTGGCATTGTAAGTAGCAAACGAGCCAAGCAATTAGGATTTAGCGGACCTATGTTAAGGGGCTCTGGGGTTGCTTGGGATTTAAGAAAAACTCAGCCTTACGCAGTTTATAACGAGCTAGACTTTGATATTCCAATTGGCACAACGGGCGATAGTTATGACAGGTATCTAGTGCGAATGGAGGAGATGAGGCAATCAAATAGAATTATTAAACAATGTATTAAGTGGTTAAGAGATAACACTGGTGCTGTTATGTCTGATAATCATAAAATAAACCCCCCTAAAATAAATAATATGCAAGAAGATATGGAGTCTCTTATCCATCATTTTAAATTATTTAGTGAAGGGTATAGCCTGCCAGTAGGAGAGGTGTATTCTGCTATTGAGCACCCCAAGGGCGAGTTTGGTATTTATTTAGTATCGGATGGTGCAAATAAGCCTTATAGGATAAAAATTCGCTCAGCAGGATTTGCTCATCTTTCAGCTATGAATGAGATGGTTAAGGGGCATATGTTATCAGATGTAGTAACAATAATTGGCACCCAAGATATAGTTTTTGGAGAGATAGATAGGTAGTTATGGATTTAGCAAAGCAAAATCATCTTAATTATAACGATAGAATTAATATGGGTGGGTATTATACCCAAAATGAATATGTAGATATTGTTTGGGATATGATTAAGCCATACATTGATAGCAAGTCAATTATATTGGATACTTCTTGTGGCTATGGCAGTTTTTTAGAGCCAACTTTTAAGGGCAAAAAGATTGCTAATGATATTGATAGCAAAGCAATAAATATAGCTAAAAATAATAATATTGGCGTAGATTTTTTTAATAAAAATGCCCTAAAAGATATATCTAGGACAAGTTTTAATATAAACAGTAGTAATAAGTTATGCATAATAGGTAATCCTCCTTATAACGATAAAACCTCTATTATTAGACACGGTATTAAGTCTTTTGATACTACTATTGATAAAGATATAAAAACGCGTGATTTAGGTATATCATTTTTACTCTCTTATGAAAAACTATCCGCAGATATTGTTTGTGTACTGCATCCATTATCTTATTTAATAAAACCTGCTAATTTTAAATTACTTAAAAAATTTAGCGATAAATATAAATTAAAAAAAGCTTATATTATTAGTAGTGGTGTTTTTAATCAGGCATCAAAAAGTATGCAATTCCCCATTGTAATTGCCTTGTATCAAAAAAATAAGGTAGGGATGAGCTACCAAGATATTTTAAATTTTAGTTGGACAATAGACCAGCACAAACAATTTAGTTTAAATCAGTTTAATGATATTTCTAACTATATTAAAAAATACCCAAATAAAAATCAAAAAATAGATAAAGATGCTATATTTTTTTGGACTATGCGAGACATTAATGCTTTAAAAAGAAATAAAACTTTTGTTAATAAATATAGTAGCAATACCATAATTATTGATAAGTCTAAGTTGGATTATTATATTTATGTTGATGTTTTTAAACAATTTGCACACAAAGTGCCTTATTATTTTGGTAATTGCAATGTGATGATTGATAATAATTTATTTGCCAAGTATAAAAAATATTTTATTTTAGAAGCATTAAGCAGACATAGTTATTTGAGAGATTGCTTTGCCACATTTGATTTTTCAAAAATTGAATTACTATATTTTGCTAAACAAAAAGTTAACGAATATTTTCAACAATTATTAGGGATGCATTATGTTAGTAAAACTTAATCAAGAACAAAAAAAATTATTATTAATAGATAATATTGGTAGTGGTGGCTTTCAAAGTTTGATGCAAAGATTACAAGATAATTTTAATTCACAAACAATGGAGTTAATACTTGATAGAGAGTTATTGGAAAAAGTTCTTAGGTATGCCTATAATTATGATAATGGAGGCTGGCAGCAACGCTTAGAAAATATTTTTGATTTATAGATTATAATTTCAAAAACAACAAACAGATATTTAGATAGCAAAATAATTAAGGTCAACTATGAGATTAAGTATAGAAAAAATAAATTGCCTAACTAGTACCATTGTTGCAATACTACCTGATGCTCGGGTATTTTTGTTTGGCTCTAGGGTGGACGATAGGCAAAAAGGTGGCGATATAGATATACTTATTATTGCTGATAAACAATTAGACTTTAAGCAAATATCACAAATAAAAAAACAATTTTTTGCTAAATTTGGAGCGCAAAAAATAGATTTAGTTAGTTTTACCAATAGTAGCAATAATCCATTTAAACAAGTTGTATTAAAAAATGCCATAAGACTATGAATGATGTTAAAAAACTACTATTGTTTAATCTTAGTTTATTGTTACAATCCGTTGATGTATTAGTATATTCTTTAGATAAATGTCATAAAATTGGCATCAAAGATAATTATACAATGTCAGAGTTAAATGATTTTGAAGCGCTCAGTAGCCGTTTTGCTAGAAGCACCGATATTCTAACGCAAAAAGTATTAAAAACACTATTTATTGCTATGCAAGAAGATGCACCTTTTTTTATTGATAGATGTAATTTAAGTGAGAAATTAGAGTTAGTTAATAACGCCAATGAACTACATAATATACGAGGATTACGCAACCAAATATCTCATGAATATCAATTAAACGATTTGGTGCTTATTTTTGCAACCGTATTAGAAAATAGCCAGTTATTACTTGATATTATTACTAAGGTGAAGAATTATATTTTTGCATTAAAACCATGATTTCAAAAACAGCAAAACAACAAATAGATAAATGGATAACAAAATATCCAAAAGGCAAGCAACAATCAGCGGTAATGGAGGCATTGAGGTTAGCTCAAGCGGATAACAATGGTCATTTAACACCAGAGCTTATAAAAGAGGTGGCCAACTATCTTAATATCCCTAATATTGCTGCCTATGAGGTGGCTACATTTTATGAAAATTATAATCACAAGCCAGTAGGTAAATATGTTATTCGTTTTTGTCATAATATATCTTGTATGCTAAATGGTGCTGATGATTTAATAACTTATTTAGAGCAAAAATTACAAATTAAAGTTGGGCAGACTACCGCTGATGGTAAGTTTAGTTTAAAACATGTTGAGTGTTTAGCAGCTTGTGTTGGTGCCCCTATGATGCAAATAGGCGATGTATATTATGAAAATTTAACTAAAAATAAAATTGATAATATTTTAGATATATTGATAAAATAAGACAATATACAACAAAATAAATAAGGAGAAATATATGTTAGAACACAGTGATGCTAATTTTCACACTTACCCAACGCACAGAGTAGTAGCATTTTTTGATAATAAAGATAGTGCTGATGGTGTTGTAAAAGATTTAATTAGTGCTGGATTTAAAGACGACTTAATAGATGAATCTGTTGGCGAGGATGGTTTAAGATTTTTAGACCCAGATGCACAATACCATGGTTTTTTAGCTAAGGTTATTCGTGCTTGGCATAAACTAGCTAAAAGCGAGGAATTAGTTTATGTAGAAAGGATTAAAAAAGAGCTAACAGCAGGGCATGTATTGGTTAGTGTGCCAGTCTTAAATGAAGATAAATGCCAAGAGGCCGCACAAATATTAAAAAATCAAGGTGGAAACTATATTCGTTATTATGGTATATTTCATGTTGAGAATTTAGATTAATTATCATCAAGTATTGATTTACTATGAATGAAGTTTGCTTTAAAAATATTAGTAAAGATATGCCGTATTCTTTAGCGGTTTATAAAAGAACTGGTGGTTATAAAATTTGGCAAAAAATTCTTAATAAACAATTATCTGCCGAGCAAATTATTGCACAACTTAAAATATCTGGGCTAAGAGGTAGGGGTGGTGCTGGTTTTCCTACTGGCTTAAAATGGAGTTTTATGCCTAGGACACAACCAGGACAAAAGTTTGTTGTTTGTAATTCTGATGAGGGTGAGCCGGGAACTTGTAAAGATAGAGACATATTGCGTTATAACCCGCACTCAGTAATAGAGGGTATGGCTATTGCTGGCTTTGTAATGGATGCAAGTATTGGATATAACTACATTCGTGGCGAGTTTGTTGAGCCATATAATAGGTTTGAACAAGCATTAACAGAGGCTTACGATGTTGGATTTTTGGGGCTAAATATTAAAAATAGCGGTATAAACTTTGACTTATACACCCACTTAGGTGCTGGGGCTTATATTTGTGGTGAAGAAACAGCATTATTAGAATCAATAGAAGGTAAGAAAGGACAACCTAGGTTTAAACCGCCATTCCCTGCTAATGTAGGCTTATTTGGTAAACCAACAACTATCAATAATACCGAATCATTTGCGAGTGTGCCTGATATTTTATTACAAGGAGGGCAGTGGTTTGCTGACTTGGGAGTTGCTAATTCTGGTGGCGTAAAGTTATTTTCTCTAACAGGACATGTTAGAAAACCAGCTAATCTTGAGGTGCCTATGGGGATACCATTTAAAGAATTATTAAAAATGGCAGGTGGCATTCGCTCGGGTAGAAGGTTGAAAGCAGTAATCCCTGGTGGCTCTTCAACACCAGTTATTCCTGCAAAAACTGCTATGAAAATGACTATGGATTATGACAGTATAGAAAAAGCAGGCTCTATGCTGGGTGCTGGCTCAGTTATTATTATGGACGATTCAACCTGTATGGTTAAGGCACTTACTAGATTAGCGTATTTTTATTACGACGAGTCCTGCGGGCAATGCACGCCTTGTCGTGAGGGCACAGGATGGATGTATAGAGTATTAAAACGCATTTTAGATGGCAAAGGTAAAATGGCAGACTTAGATGTATTAATGTCGGTGCAAGATAATATTATTGGTAATACTATTTGTGCCCTAGGTGATGCGGCTGCTATGCCAGTTGAAAGTTTTATCCGTCATTTTAGACCTGAGTTTGAGTATTATATTAAGCATGGCAAAAGCATGGTGGGATAATGAATTTTAATACTACATTTACAACAAAATGTATTGCAACCATAGAAAAATCTTTTAGCCCTTTAGAACAAAAAGAGCAAAATAGTATTGATTATTATCGCTCTGCTACTATAAAAGTGCTTGAAGTAATTGTAGAGCAATCTTATAAATTATTAAAAAAAGTGCTAACGCCATACTTTTCATCTAAAAAAGCCGTTGATATGCTAATTTTTAAAGATGTTTTTAGAGGTGCAACTAAACACAGTTTATTGGCTATTGATGAGGTAGATAGATGGTGTAAATACCGTGATAATAGAAATTTACCAGCCCATGATTATGGCTTAGACTTGGCAGAAAAAACTTTAATTTTATTGCCACAATTTATAATAGATGTTAAGCGATTAATAAAGGTAGTAGAAAAACAAAATGCTTATTAAGGATAAGGACAAAAAAAGACTATTTGCTATTGCTAATAAAACCATCAAAACACCAGTTGAGATTTGGGCGTTTGGCAGTCGTGTTGATGGTAGTGCTCATAGCGGTAGCGACCTCTACTTAGTAATTCGCACCAAGCATAAAAAAGCACTCTATATAAAAGAGCTTATGGACTTTAAGAAGCAACTAGCAAGCTCTAATACTGCAATTTTAATACAGATGCTGGATTGGGGTAGAATACCTGATTATTTTAAGGATAATATTAGCAAACAATACAAATTTTTAAAAGCATAGTGTTTATAAAAAATATGATAGAAATTGAAATAAACGACAAATCTTATACTGCCAATACTGGTGAAATGGTTATTGCAATAGCAGATAAGCAAAATATTGCCATACCAAGATTTTGCTATCATAAAAATCTTTCTATTGCCGCTAATTGCAGGATGTGTTTAATAGAAATAGAGGGTATGCCTAAGGCACAGCCTGCTTGTGCTACACCTGTTGCAGATGGTATGAAAATATATACTAAGTCAAACAAGGCAAAACTAGCACAAAAAGCCATAATGGACTTTTTGTTAATCAACCATCCGCTAGATTGCCCTATTTGCGACCAAGGTGGTGAGTGTGAGCTACAAGATGTATCAATGGCGTATGGTAATGATAGCTCGGTGTTTAATGAAAATAAGCGCGTAATGCCTGATAAAGATATAGGTCCTTTGGTGCAAACTGAGATGACAAGGTGCATTCATTGCACTAGGTGCATTCGTTTTGGGCAAGAGGTAGGCGGTATGACTGAAATGGGTGCAACAGGAAGAGGCGAGGCATTAACTATTGAAACATTTTTAAAATCAGAGCTAGAATCAGAGCTATCAGGCAATATGATAGATATTTGTCCAGTTGGTGCACTTACCTCTAAGCCATTTCGTTATCAGATAAGAAGCTGGCAATTAGCATCAGCACCTGTTATTGCAAGACACGATAATATAGGTAGTTTTCTTTGGGCACAAACTTATGATAATAGCGTTAAAAGGGTTAGTGCTAGGGAGAATGATAACCTTAATGAAACTTGGATATCAGATAGAGATAGATTTTCTTATCAAGGCTTAGAGCATAAGAATCGCCTATTAGCACCAAAAATTAAAATAGAACAAGAATGGAAGACTGTAAGCTGGCAAGTGGCATTAGACTTTGCAATAAAAGGCATAAGTAAATCTATTAGTAATTATAAGGCCAAGCAGTTTGGGGTTTTGGCAAGTCCTAATGCAACCTTAGAGGAATTTTACTTATTAAATAAGCTTGCTAGGGCTATTGGCACCCCCCATATTGATTATAGAATCCATCAAAAAGATTTTAGTAATTTTAGCTATTGTGCATCTACTATTGATTTTTTAGAGTTAGAGTCCTCTAACTTCACTCTAATTATAGGCGGTAATACGCGTTTTGAACAGCCTATGCTTAATCATAGAATACGCAAATCTAGCTTAGCTGGGTGTAATATTGTTACACTTAACTTTGCTAATTTTAATTTTAATTTTGATATTAGTAGTGCTATTTTAACTAGCCCTAGAAAAATAACCACTAAATTGATGGCAGTATTAAAGGCATTATTATTAGCATTAAAAATGAATATAAGTGATAATTTAGCAGATATAAAAATAACAACTGATGCAAAAAACATTGCTAAATCTTTACTTAATAATAAAAATAGTGCTATTGTCCTTGGCGAGCATTTATCTTTAATTGAAGATTATAGTTTGTGTATTCAAATTATAAAAAATATTGCTAGTATATCTAACACAGGTATTATTAATGCCAGTATGAGGGCTAATTCATTATCAGCAAATATTGCAAATATAATGCCTGATAAAGATAAAGGTTATGGGGTAAAGGCTATGTTTGATAATCAATTAAAGGCGTATTTATTACTTGATATATATCCTGAGTATGACCTAGCATACCCAGAGGAGGCGTATAGTGCTTTTAAAAATGCTAGTTTTGTCTTAGCACTTAATAGTTTTAATAGCAATATTGTTGATGAATACGCTAATGTTGTTTTACCCATTAATAGTCATTTTGAAACTACTGGTAGCCATATTAACTTATTAGGCAATAAAGAGTTATCCAAAGCATCTATTTTAGCACCTAAGGATGTAAAACCAGCATGGAAGATTATCAAAGTTTTAGCTGATTTATTAGAATTAAATAATTTTAAATACACTGATATTAAAAGTGTATCAGACGAGTTAGAGTATTTGCTTAATAGCCCCACAGAAGGGCATACAGCAATAGAAAATTTAGCAAAATCAAATACGCTAAGTGATGGCATTGATGAGTTGTGGACTATAAACCCATATAAATATGACGCCTTACTAAGACATTGTGATAGTTTGGGTCAAACTACAATAGCAAATAATAATTATGCACTACTAAATACCAAAACGGCTAAAAAATTAGCAAAAAAAGCCAAAGAAATTTATAAGCAAGATATAGTTGTGGTAATTGATAATAGTATGGACGATGATTTTGTATTTATCCAATACAATAATGCTAGAATAACAATAGAGGCAAGCTAAAAGTTGCTAAATTTATTTTTTGTGCTAAAATGTAATACTTGTCATACAATAAAGAGCACTACATAGGTAAAAGTGCGAAGAATCTATATGCGTAAGCATTGTTTTTTAGGAATGTGTTTTTTTACATTAAAAATGTCCGAAATATCGGAACAAATAGTGCTCTCTGTAAGATTGTGCTATGCACACAGTCCTGCTTGAGGTATTTATGGGCGTAGCCCTGCTGTTTAAGAGTGCTGTTTTTTGCACTAATAATACAGGCAATACGCCTTTCTTGGCAAGTTTTTTAATAAAAAGCAGGGGTATTTTTGGCTTTTTGACAAGTGCTTTTGTCTAATGCAGTGGTCTCAATAAGGAATGATTATGCTATCGGTTAGATTAGATAATGATATGCAAGCAAAATTAAATAATTTAGCTCGTATTACCAAACGCCCAAAAAGTTTTTTTGTCAAGGATGCGTTAGCAAATTATCTTGATGATATGAGTGATTTTATTGAAGCAGAAAAAAGACAAAGCGATAAAAACCGCACTTTGATAAGCTTGGAGGAATTAGAAAAATCTCTTAATACTTAGGTTGTGCTCCTTAATGAATTATAAAATTCAAATTGACGCAAGGGTTAAAAAAGATTTAGTAAAAATTGATAGAAAATGGCAAATTAAAATTTTACAAACAATCAAAACAACGCTAATGTCAAACCCGCAAAAAGGTAGAAAATTAGCGGGAATTTTGTCCAAATATCGTAGGTTAAGAGTAGGTAGCTATTGTATTATTTATCATATTTTAGATAAAAAGTTGATAGTAGAAGTTATTAAAATAAAACATAGGTTAAATGTTTACAAAGCAAGGGCTTAAGGCTATAAAATTATTGTTTTGTAGTTTTTAGCATTGCTTTTTAAAAAATAATATGCAAGATTTTTTATATAACTTATTACCAGAAAACATAGCACTAATTGTATTTTTATTGCTAAAAGCCTTAATTATTATAGTCCTGCTTATGCTGGCTGTTGCTTATATGACCTATGCCGAACGCAAGGTAATAAGTGCTATGCAATTAAGAATAGGTCCTAATCGCGTAGGTTTTGCTGGTTTATTACAACCTATTGCCGATGCCATAAAATTATTATTTAAAGAAATTATCTTTCCCGATAAAGCTAATCTATATTTATATATACTAGCACCAATGTTGGCTATTGTGCCTGCTATTACCGTATGGGCTGTTATACCTTTTGGCAATGGCATATACGCTACTAATATAGATATTAGCTTATTATTTGTGCTTGCTATTGGCTCAATTGGAGTATATGGTATTATTTTAGCGGGCTGGGCGTCAAATTCTAAATACGCATTAATAGGTGCTATGCGCTCGGCTGCCTTATTAGTATCATACGAGTTAGTTATAGGGTTTGCAATAATTTGCGTAATTATGATAGCAGATTCTGCTAATTTAGTCAAAATAGTTTTAGCCCAACAAGGCAGTTTAGTGCATTGGTATTGGTTGCCGTTATTACCAATTTTAGTAATTTTCTTTATATCAGCCTTAGTAGAAACAAACAGAGCACCATTTGATGTAGTAGAAGGTGAGAGTGAAATTGTAGGCGGAACTCATGTTGAGTATTCTGGTATGTCCTTTGCGATATTCTTTTTAGCAGAGTATATGAATATGATTTTAATGTCAGCATTAGTAGCAATATTATTTTTTGGTGGTTGGTTATCGCCTTTTGAGGGCGTTATAGGATTAGAGAATTTTTTTAGTTTTGTCCCTGATATTATATGGCTGTTGTTAAAAATGACACTGTTATTATTTTTATTTTTATGGTTTAGAGCGACCTTCCCTAGATTTAGATACGACCAAATTATGCGTTTATGTTGGAAGATATTTTTACCATTTACTATATTTTGGATTTTTGTGGTAGCACTTATGAGCCAGTTTAATTTGCCACCATGGTTTTAGATAAATAATGCTTAAATTACTAAAAAAAATATATAAAACTTTTACCCTAGCTGAGCTAAGAGGAGGTTTAGGTGTAACCTATGGACTATTGTTTGATAAAAAAATTACCGTGCAATTCCCAGAAGAAAGAACGCCAATATCGCCAAGGTTTAGGGGTTTGCACGCACTTATGCGTTATGATAGCGGGCAAGAAAGGTGCATAGCGTGTAAATTATGCGAGGCTGTTTGCCCCGCTAATGCTATTTACATTGAATCCGAGCAAAGAAAAGACGGCACTAGACGCACTACAAAATATGATATTGACTTATTTAAGTGTATTTATTGTGGTTTTTGTGAAGAGGCCTGTCCAGTTGATGCCATTGTTGAAACTCAAATATTTGATTATGCTTTTGATAGTAGAGAGGGAAGTATTATAACTAAAGATAAATTATTAAAAATAGGTGATAAACACGCTAAACAACTAAAAATATCTAAAGGCGATGATGCAAAGTATGTGTAAATATTATGTTACAAAAAATTATAGGTTTTCACAAAGATGAGTATGATGACTGGGTGGCTGAGTTATCTTGCGGGCATAACCAACATACTAGGCACAATCCACCTTGGCAAAATAGAATGTGGATTACAGATAAAATAACTAGGGATAACAAAATAGGCGTTAAATTAAATTGCGTTGTTTGTGATGAGAGTAAAAAATGACATTTGAAGAATTATTATTTATTTGGATTTCAGCTTGGTTTGTATTGGCATCTTTTGCTATGATTATGTCTAGAAATACTATGCACTCAGTATTGTTTTTAACTCTGGCATTTTTTAGTGCTGCCTGTTTATGGATATTATTAGAGAGTGAATTTTTAGCAATGACCTTGATACTAGTGTATGTTGGGGCAATTATGGTGCTATTTTTATTTGTGGTAATGATGTTAGATATTGACAAATCAGAAAAAAAAGCCAAATTTACTGCTTATTTACCATTAGGTGCTATGGTTGCTATTATTGTGGCAACTGAGATTGCCTTAGTTTTAATAGGCGGGCAATTTAACATATCTAATTACGAGTTAAAATCAGCAGATTATAGTAATATTACCGAGTTAGCATATGTACTTTATACCGTATATGTATATCCATTTGAGTTGGCATCAGTATTATTGTTAATAGCTATTATTTCAGCTATTACTTTAGTACATAGAGATAAAAGCAGGCGTTTAGTGCAAAATATTGACACTCAAATAGCAACTAAGCCAGAAGATAGACTACGAATAATAAAAACTAATAATTGGACGCAAAATGATTAATTTATCAAGTTATTTAATATTAAGTTCCATTATTTTTTGTATTGGTTTAGCAGGTATTTTTATAAACAGAACTAATATATTAATGCTACTTATGTGTGTAGAGCTAATATTACTTGCTGTTAATACTAATTTTATCGCTTTTTCGCACTATCTAAATGATACTGCTGGACAAATATTTGTATTTTTTATTCTAACAGTAGCGGCAGCTGAGGTGGTAATAGGTTTAGCAATATTAGTACTAATGTCTCGTAACAAAGCAAGTAAAGGCTCAATTAATATCGATCTTACAAGCAATTTAAAAGGCTAAATGAATATTAATCCAGCAAAATATTTTACAAAATACCGCCTAGAACTTGGTTTTAGTAACCAAAGTAGCACAAAAATATTTTTGTCTGCTAAAGATGTTAAACCAAGTATTAATTATGAGTATATTGAGCAATTAAATGTTCGTCTTATAGAAATATTGAGAAAAATTAATTTAACTTTACAAGAAGATTATAGACAAAAAAACATTGATGAATTTGCACATAATTTTATACATAACCCTTATGAAGTTATAAAAAATAATAGCTTATTACCGAAACTTAATAATCAAGGCAGAAGACCAGAACAAGTCATATTTTCTTGGCTAAGAGGTTTTGTAATTGTAGAGTTTTTCTCGCCTATGTTTGCTAAATTATTTGATGTAAATATAACTTCTATCACTAAAATTGGTAGTGATGATTTCAGCAATATTGAAACATTTAAACGCACAGCAACAGCAGATTTAGCTATTCAAAAGAATAATAATATAATACGCATAGAAGTTCAATCTGGTTTTCAAGGTGCAAATGATGTAAAAGAACATAAAGTTAGAGAGGCAAAACAAATATTTATTGAAAAAAACATTAAAACAATTTGTATTCATATTGATATTTTTAACGGGCAGGTAGCTTTTATTCAATTAGACAATATAAAAGATGATAATGTTAATTGGATTACTAGGCAACAAATGGAAGGACAAACTGTTTTTACAATTGAACAAAATTATTTTAAATGGCGTTTATTGGATAAATTACCAAAATTTACAGATTTGGAGTTTAATTTATGAGTAATTTATATACTGTAGAATTATTTTCTGGTGCAGGTGGTATGAGTGTAGGTTTAAAACAAGCAGGATTTAATGTTGTTTTAGCTAACGAAATAGAAAAAGAATTTGCAAAGACCTATATTGGCAACCATCCTAATACTAAAATGCTTTGTGGCGACATTCATAAAGTGAATTTTCAACAAGAACTAAAAAAAATTGGTGTTGATAAAATATCATTATTAGCAGGAGGTCCGCCTTGTCAAGGTTTTAGTACATTAGGTTCTAAAAACAAGCAAGATGGCAGAAATAGTTTGTTTTATGAATTTTTAAGAGCTGTTTGTGAAGTTAACCCCGATTTTGTTTTGTTTGAAAATGTTGCAGGATTTAAAACAATGTATAAAGGTATAGCACATAAAATATTATTATCAGAACTTAATTGTCTTGGATTTAATACTAAAACTAGAATTTTAGATGCGTCTGATTTTGGTTTACCACAAAAGCGTTTAAGAACTATTGTTTTGGCGTGGAAAAAAACAAAACCAATTATTAATTTTCCGTTGCCAACATATGTAAATAGCAATGAATTATTTGGCAATAATAAATTAACATTAATGGATGCTTTATCTGATTTACCAAGCATAAAAACTGGTCAAATAAGCAAGAAATATGCTAATAAACCAATAAATAGTTATCAAAAAATATTAAGAAAAGGATCTAATATTTTGACAGAACACAATTGTGCTAACTATGGTAAAAAAATGCAAGAAATATTATCATTAGTGCCAGTAGGTGGTTGTGTTAATGATATACCATTAAGACTTAGACCTAAAAAATATTTTAGCAACACTTATGCACGATTATTGCCAGATGATTTAGCACCAACTATTACTAGAAATTTTGGAACACCATCATCATCAAGGTGCATACATCCATTTGATAATAGAGCACTAAGTACCAGAGAAGGTGCTAGGCTACAAGGATTTAGTGATAACTATATATTTTGTGGCAGTAAAACTTCAAAGAACTTACAAATAGGTAATGCAGTTCCTCCTCTTTTAGCAAAAGTTATTGCTAAAGAAATTATAAATACTTTAAATTAGTTTTTATTATGGAAAACATATATTTAACACTAGCCTTAGCGCCACTTGTCAGTGCTATTATTGTCGGTATTTTTGGCTATTATTTAGGTAAAACTGCATCGCATTCTATTGCTATTTTTGGAGTTTTTATCTCAACAGTATTATCATTTTATGTGTTTAATCATCATATTATTGAACAAAATCCAGCTTTTAACGCTAATATTTACCAATGGTTAAGTTTTGGCAGTTTATCGTTTAATGTGGGGTTTTTAGTTGATAATCTCACAGCCCTAATGCTTATCATTGTATCTTTTGTGTCATTAATAGTGCATATTTATACCATAGGTTATATGGCAGAAGACAAGGGTTATATAAGATTTTTTAGTTATATATCTTTGTTTACCTTTGCTATGTTTATGCTAGTTATGGCAAATAATTTTATGCAACTCTTTTTTGGTTGGGAGGCAGTAGGATTAGTATCTTACCTTCTTATTGGTTTTTGGTTTGATAAACCCTCTGCTGTTAGTGCTAATTTAAAAGTATTTATAGTTAATCGTGTTGGTGATTTTGGTTTTTTACTAGGTATTGCTTTGCTGTTTAGTTATTTTGCTAGCCTAGATTATGCTCTAGTGTTTGCAACTAGCACACAGGTATTAGGGCAAACTACGATACTTGGGTTTGATGTTATTAGCGTTATTTGTTTGTTGCTTTTTGTAGGAGCAATGGCTAAGTCAGCACAAGTGCCACTTCATGTTTGGCTGCCTGAGTCAATGGAGGGACCTACACCTATATCAGCTCTTATTCATGCCGCAACTATGGTAACAGCAGGTATTTTTATGGTATCAAGAATGTCGCCACTGTTTGAGATGAGTGATACTGCACTAACAGTTATTATGATTGTTGGTGCTATTGGTGCTTTATTTATGGGATTGCTTGGCATTGTGCAACAAGATATTAAACGCATTATTGCTTATTCTACTTTGTCGCAACTAGGTTATATGACTGTAGCACTTGGCGTTAGTGCTTATTCTGTAGCTATATTCCATTTGATGACGCACGCATTTTTTAAAGCATTATTGTTCTTAGGGGCAGGTTCGGTAATTATGGCAATGCACCACGAACAAGATATTCGTAATATGGGTGGTTTATATAAAAAAATGCCTATTACTTACATTACTTTTGTTGTTGGCTCACTAGCATTAATAGGCTTTCCCGGCTTTGCTGGCTTTTATTCTAAAGACTTGATTATTGAAGCAGTTTCATTTTCCTCTCTACCTTTTGCATCTTGGGTTTATGCGGCGGTAGTATTGGGAGTTTTTGTTACCGCACTTTATACTTTTAGAATGTTGTTTTTAGTTTTTCATACTAAACCTAGAATGACAAATAGTACTTATTCTCACATTAAAGAAACACCTCTAGTTGTAACAATTCCACTGATATTGCTTGCTATACCTTCTGCTATTATTGGTTATTATAGTGTTGAGGCTATTTTATTTGGTAGTGGACAAATACCAGCTATACTTGCTGATAGTATAACAGTATTTACAAACCATAGCGTTATGGCATCACTAGCAGAACACTTTCATTCTGCATTAGAATTAGCACTACACAGCGTTAAAACTATTGCTTTTTGGATGATGTTATTCGGAGTTATGTGTGCTTGGATATTTTATGTTAAAAAACCATCGCTAGCAGGTATATTTAAACAAAAATTATCTATTATTTATTATATTTTAATAAATAAATATGGTTTTGATAAATTTAACGAGATAGTATTTGTTAAAACTAGCATTAAAATAGGTAATTTATTATTTAAAATTTCTGATAATAAAATAATTGATAATTTAATAGTAAATGGTAGTGCAATACTAACAAATACCTTAGCTAAAACAATTCGCTTAACACAAACAGGATACCTTTACCACTACGCTTTTTTTATGATAATATCGCTATTATTTATTTTATTGTGGGTATTGTTTTTTGGCGCAAAGCCACTTGTTAGCTTGGAGATATTTTGATTATAGATAATACCCTAAGCTTACTAATTTGGCTACCTATTGTTGCTGGTATTATTACCTTAATTATAGGTAATAATCGCCCAATACTAGCAAAGTTTTTTGCACTTACTATTACCCTTGTAGTCTTTGTTTTAAGTTTGGTTTTATATACTAATTTTGACACTAGCACCCATATAATGCAGTTTGTTGAAAGTTATAGTTGGATAAGTAGTTTAAATATAAATTATGTTTTAGGAATTGATGGTATATCATTGCCGCTAATTATTTTAACTACATTTAGTGGGCTAATAGTTTTGTTTGCCATTTGGCACTTAGATAATAAAATTGCTGATTATATATCGGCGTTTTTACTAATAGAGGGGTTGATTATTGGGGTATTTTCTGCACTTGATGCTATGTTGTTTTATGTGTTTTGGGAGGCATCTTTAGTGCCTATGCTATTAATAATTGGTATTTGGGGTGGTGATAGAAGAGTTTACGCTACTATTAAGTTTTTCTTATATACATTTTTTGGCTCAGTATTTATGTTAATAGCCTTTATTTATATGTATTATCATAGTGGCTCATTTGATATTTTATTTTTGCAAGACTTAAACCTAACTTTATTAGAGCAAAAGTTTATCTTTTGGGCGTTTTTGATAGCATTTGCAGTAAAAGTACCAATGTTTCCTGTTCATACTTGGCTACCAGATGCCCATGTTGAAGCGCCTACTGCTGGCTCGGTTATTTTGGCTGCTATTATGTTGAAAATGGGTGGTTATGGCTTTTTTCGTTTCAGTTTACCGATAACCCCAGATGCTTCCTTAGCTTTTGCTGACATTGTTGCTATTATTTCACTTATAGCTATTGCTTACATTGGTTTTGTTGCCTTAGTGCAAAAAGATATGAAAAAACTAATAGCTTACTCATCAGTAGCACATATGGGCTTTGTAACCCTAGGTATTTTTGCAGTATTTTTGATAATAGATAAAAATTCCAGCGGGGTATTATTAGGTTTAAATGGTGCTATGGTGCAAATGGTATCACACGGGTTTATATCTGCTGCTATGTTTTTAATAATTGGGGTTTTGTATGAAAGAATGCACTCAAGACAAATAACAGATTATGGCGGTGTAGCTAATCGTATGCCAATATTTGTTGCATTTGTTGTGCTGTTTGCTATGGCTAATGTAGGACTACCAGGAACATCTGGTTTTGTAGGCGAGTTTATGGTTATTTTATCGGCTATGCAAATTAGCTTTTGGTATGCACTAATAGCATCTTTAACCCTAATTCTTGGTGCGGCTTATACTTTATGGATGGTTAAACGAGTATTTTTTGGCGAGATAGTAAGTGAAAGTGTCGCTAAATTACAAGATATAAATGCTAGGGAGTTTATCATTTTTCTAGTATTAGCAATAGCAGTTCTAACATTTGGTGTTTATCCGCAACTATTAATAGAAGTAACTAATACTTCGTTAGAGCATTTGCTAGAGCAAGCATTAAATAGTAAATTATAAAATTATGGACTTAGAGGCACTAAAAGTTTTATCGTTTAATAGCAAGGATTTTATCTACATATCCCCAGAGGTATTTTTATTATCTAGCATTATAGTTATTTTATTACTTAATTTATTTTTAGACGATAAATTTAGGCAAATAACTTACTACCTAGCACAGCTTAGCCTGGTTGTTAGTGCGGTTTTATCTTGGAATTTACTAGATTATGAAAGAGTGGTAATTTTTAGTGAGTCTTTTGTGCTGGATTATTTTTCTGGGATATTAAAAATATTTATTTATGTTTTTAGTATGGTTGCATTAGTTTATTCTAGGCATTATATGGCAGTTCACAAAATTTTAAAAGGTGAGTATTTTGTGCTGTTTTTATTTGCAGTATTTGGGATGATGGTGCTAGCATCAGGGTATAGCTTACTAACCATATACATAGGTTTAGAAATACTAACTATATCGTTTTATACCTTAATTGCATTTGCAATAAATAGAATGTTTAGCATTGAAGCAGCATTGAAGTATTTTGTCCTAGCAGCAATAGCATCAGGGATTTTATTATACGGAATGTCTATGGTTTATGGTATTAGCGGTAGTATAAATATCTCTGAAATTGCTAGTTTTACTAATAATATTGATAAACTGAGTAGTGGCGAATTATTAGTGCTTAATTTTGGCTTAGTGTTTATTGTAATAGGTTTGGCATTTAAGTTTGGTGCTGTGCCTTTTCATATGTGGGTGCCTGATGTTTATCACGGAGCACCAACTGCTGTTACTATGTTTTTATCAACCGCACCTAAAATAGCAATATTAGTTATGTTGGTGCGATTATTAGTTGAGGCCTTAGGTGGTTTAGTGTCTTATTGGCAAGATATTTTAATGTTTATGGCGGTAGCGTCAATAGTATTAGGCTCGTTAGTAGCATTAGTGCAAAAAAATATAAAAAGACTATTAGCCTATTCTACTATATCACATATTGGTTTTATATTATTGGGCTTTGCAACAGGACAAGAGACAGGTTATGGTGCTAGCGTTTTTTATATGATGGCCTATATACTAATGAGTTTAGTAGCGTTTGGAGTAATTATTACTTTTAATAATAAAGGCTTTGAGGCAGATAATATTAGTGATTATAAAGGCCTAGCTAAAACTAACCCTTGGTTTTCATTGCTAATGCTTATTACTATGCTATCTATGGCTGGAATACCGCCATTTATTGGTTTTTATGCTAAGTTTATAATTTTATCGCAAATAATAGCACTAAATTATATTTGGCTTGCTGTTGTCATTGTTGTATTTGCAGTCATTAGCTCTTATTATTATTTAGTAGTTTGTAAAAATATTTATTTTGATACCCCAGAAGATAGCACTAATATGCAATTAACTGCTACTATAGATGTTAAACTAGTGCTATCAATTAACGCCTTATTAGTGGTTTTTATTGGTATATTCCCAAATTATTTTATTAATTTAATTAATTCTATTTTTTAATATACTGTATAGTTTTAAATATAGTTCTTTTTTGAGGGTAGTAATGAAATTAATTATCATGCTGGCAAGTATATTGCTTGTTTTTAGTTGTGCTAAAACCGATAAAAAATCAGACTGGGGATATTCGGGAGATAAAGGTCCAGAAAACTGGGCTAAATTAAGCCCAGATAATTTTGCCTGCTCTGGAAAAAATCAATCACCTATTAACTTATCTAATTTTATTGAGTCAGATTTACCGCCTATTAAGTTTAACTATAAAGGTGGTAAACACGAAATTTTAAACAATGGTCATACTGTGCAAGTAAATTATGAAAAAGGTATTAGCAGTAGTATTAGCATTGATGGAATAGAGTTTAAACTACTGCAATATCACTTTCATTTACCTGCTGAAAATAGTATTAATGGAGAGTCTTATCCTATGGAGGTGCATTTAGTCCATATAGATAAAAAAGACCATCTCGGGGTAATTGCTGTTATGTTTAAGGAAGGCAAGGCTAATAAAGCACTAGCTAATATCTTATTAAATATACCTAAATATAAGGGCGATAAATACAATCTATCTATGAATGCTATTAACATATTGCCAAAAAATACTAATTATTATCGCTACAATGGCTCTTTAACCGTGCCACCTTGCTCGGAGGGTGCTAGATGGCTGGTAATGAAAGATATATTAACAGCATCAAAACAACAAATTAATGCATTTGCACATGTTTTACATGAGCCTAATAATAGGCCATTACAGGATATAGGTGCTAGGGTTATATTGAAGTAAAGCATATAATTGCATACAGTAGAAAAAAGCTTATGGTTACCTTTAGGTCTTTTGGTTTTATTATAAGAGATAGAGTGTAAAACAAATAAAGTGTATAACTAATTTGTAAGTTTTATTTATATTTGCAAATATAACGGTTATAATGACTCTTATATAAAAAACTAATAATTTTTTTTAAATTTTTACTACATACATAAAATGAATAATATAATAGATAATAAACAATTTTTTAATAAGGAAATTCGTGCTAAACTAAAAGCAGACCCTAAGGCATACATTA
The DNA here is from genome assembly GCA_965222825.1 of Gammaproteobacteria bacterium. Classification (GTDB taxonomy): domain Bacteria; phylum Pseudomonadota; class Gammaproteobacteria; order PS1; family Pseudothioglobaceae. Next base: position 1,019,003 of record OZ244964.1, read on the forward strand.
AATCATTTAATAGCTCCCAGCTTGAAGGGATTGATTATAAGGTAGTAGAGTCCAGCAAAGATGTGTTTTATGTAGTTATGCCTTATGTTGATGGCAGTATGAGCACACAAGATATGCAAAATATGCTGGGTGCTGCTCAGGCTAGTTCGGCTGGTTCTTTTGGTTCTCTTGGCTCTGTTGGCACTGTTGGCACAATGTCATCAATAGCTGGTTCTGTTGGCACAATATCTTCTACTAGCACTGTGGGCACGGTAACAACGGCGGGTAGCGTAAAACCATAAATAAAGACATAGGTATTGGTTAATACTAAATTAATAATATAAAAATAGGTGAGAATAAAATGGATAGCAATGGTGGCTTTAACAAACAATTTTTTAATAAGGAAATTCGTGCTAAACTAAAAGCAGACCCTAAGGCATACATTGAATCATTAAATAACGCTCAACTTGAAGGTGTTGATTACAAGGTAGTAGAGTCCAGCAAAAGCGTATTTTATGTAGTTATACCTTATGTTGATGGTAATATGAGCACACAAGATATGCAAAATATGTTGGGTGCTGATGTTGGCACGGTAAGCACCGTTGGTAGTTTAGGCACACTGGCTTCTGCCGGCACAGCAAGCACGGTTGGTTCAACACTTGCTTGTGCTAGTTCTGCATCTACTGCTACTACTATTGCTTCTGGTGGTAGTGTTGCCGCTAGTTAATAAGTTATAAGGGGATAGGTAAATGACTAATAATAAATTACTTAACAAGCAGTTATTTGATAAGAATTTTCGCACTAAACTAAAAGCAGACCCTAAGGCATACATTGAATCATTAAATAACGCTCAACTTGAAGGTGTTGATTATAAGGTAGTTGAGTCCAGCAAAGATGTGTTTTATGTGGTTATGCCTTATGTTGATGGTAGTATAAACTCACAAGATATTGATAATATAATTGCAGCCGCCTGTGTTGGCAGTGCTGGCACGCTAGGAACTGCTGCTACAGCGTCATCTGCTAGCTCAGCTAGCACAGTATGTGGCTCTGTAAGTTCGGCATCATCTGCTAGCACTCTTGGTTGTTTAACAACTGCTGGCACTGCTGGTAGTAAATAATTAAAAGTTTAAGCTATTGTAATTTTTGCCAATTCCAAAGATCAATACACGCTTGCTTTATGCTGTATTTTGCCTGCCAATTTAATACTTTTTTGACAAGTGTTACATCAGCATAACAAATATCAATATCGCCAAACCTTCTGGGTGCTATTTCATAATTTATTTTTTTACCACTAATATCGCTAAACATAGCTATTACATCTAACACAGAATAAGCCTTGCCTGTTCCTAAATTTAGAGTTATAATATTTTTGTTATTATTAAATAAAAATTCTAAGGCATTAATATGTCCGCTTGCTATGTCTAATATATGGATATAGTCCCTCATGCCCGTGCCGTCTTTGGTATTATAATCATTGCCAAAAACATATAATTTAGGCAACGCACCAACTGCAACTCTTGATATATATGGCATTAAATTATTAGGTATATTGTTTGGATTTTCTCCCAATAACCCTGATGGGTGTGCTCCTATTGGATTAAAATAACGCAATACGCTAATACGCCAATTACTGTTTGCAACTGGCAAGTCAGTTAGCATTTGCTCTATTATAAGTTTTGAACGACCATAAGGATTGGTTGCCAATAACCTAGCACCTTCTTTAATTGGGTTAATCTTTTGCTTACCATAAACCGTAGCAGATGAGCTAAAAACTAAGTTAAAACAACCAAACTTAACCATTACACTAATAATACTAATAAGCCCCGATACATTATTACTGTAATACTCTACTGGTTTATTAGTGGATTCTCCAACTGCTTTTAAACCCGCAAAATGAATAACTGCAACTATGCTATGCTGGCTAAATATATCACTTAATTTTGCTTCATCACGCACATCAGCTTGATAAAAATATGGTTTAACGCCAGTAATTTTTTCTATATGTGCTATTGATGTTATTTTTGCATTAGATAAATTATCTACTATAACAGCATCATAGCCATATTTAATAAGCTCTACCGCTGTATGTGAGCCTATATACCCCGCACCGCCTGTTATTAAAATTGTTCGTTTCATATTAATGCTGATTTAGGTATTAGTTTGCAGTGCTATGTAACTTACAGTCGTGCTTCATTGTGCCGTAGGTAATGTGTATTTGAGTTTTATAGAATTTTTATTAAGTAGTATATTTTAGTAATTTTACAAATACCTCAATAAGCACCCTGCCTATGGTCTAAATGGGCAATAACAACTAAAAGCTTATTTTTTTTAATCAAATAAAACAGTCTATAACTACCAACTCTATAGCGATAATAACCTTGTAAATTACCTTTTAATTTTCTAATATTTATGCCAAAATAAGGGTTTTGTTTGAGTTGAGGGTATACAATTTTTGTAATTTTTGATATAATTTTTGGTGCTGTTTTGTTTTTTTGTTTTTGAAATTCACGAGTTTCTGCAATTTTAAAATTAAACAATTATATACTCCTTATTCTTGGATTGTTGCTTGCCAAGCTCTAAGCTTTTTAGTAAATTTTTATCATTTAAAATCTCATTCATTTCATTACCATCAACAAACTGTGATGATGTCAAATATTGCATAACTGCAAATTCAATAAAATTAGAAATATTTCTTTTTTGCCCATTAGCAGCCAATTTGATAGCCTCATAAACAGTATTGTCCACACGCATAGTCAATGTTTTCATAAAAGCTCCATTAGTTTGAATAAATTTATATTATATCTTATTCATTTTTTATTCTACAATTTTATTTTTATGTGCGGCTAAAAAATTATTCTACCTGTCATTCTTCTAAGGAGCCCTTGATTAACACTTAAATGCAAGATACAAGGCTTTGGCTGTGTGAGAATTGCATTGTTTTTGGAAGCTTAAAGATCTTGTTTTTTTAACATATAATTTTATAATAGTATCTTATCTGATTTTCTAGCAGATAGATAAAAATTATAGCCATTAATAGCGTATTTTTTTTGCTAGTGCTTTTACATTTTATAAGCAGGAATATTTTGGAATAAGAGGCATTCAATAAGCAATGCTACGCATTGTAGACTTTTTAACGGGTAGTTTTATCTAATACAGGCATCATTATATTATTTTTTTATAGGTTAGTAAAAAAATCCACAAATAATTTTGCTGTTGTATTATTATCAAACTTGGATAACACCCTATCATAAGCGTTTTTTCCTAATGTTTTTATAAAAATTTTATCAGCAATTAAGGTCTCGTATTTATCTCTCATATCATCAATGTTGCCTACTTTATGCACTAAACCTGTTTTATTATCAATAATAGAGTTAGCTAACCCATATATATCAGATACTATTGCAGGGGTTTTCATAGCAGCAGATTCAAATGGGCTAAAAGCACACCCCTCTCTATAACTAGGCAACACTAGAACGGATGCTAGATTTAGAATTTTCTCTGGGCTGTTGGTTTTGCCTAGCACAAATACCCGCTCAAGCCTAGAAAATTCTGCTAGCTCATTGCTAATATCACCCTCATCTTCACCTACTATAAAACAAACTAGGTTTTTATACTTAGGTAGTAAGTTTTGCATTGTAGTTATTAAATCTAGGACGCCTTTGTCTTTATTTACCCTACCTAAGAACATAAATACAATATTATCATTACTAAGGCTATATTTAGTCAATAATTGTTGTTTTATGGTGTCATTTTTACTAAATTTTGCTATATTAACACTATGAAATAAGGTTTTACTTTTTGTTTTTTTAATAATATTTTGCTTAATTAAAAACTCTCTTTGTGCCTTGCCTGCTACTATTGTAAAAGTTGCTAAATAATTAATAAATTTATCAATAAGTTTTAAAAAGTGTCTTTTAAGCCCGGCTTTATTTACCCAAACTTGACCAGTAAAAAAATGCACTCGTTTTGGCACTCTAAGGACAAAAGCAGATAACATTGCCAGTAATCCTGCCTTAGGCGTTATTGATAAAACTATATCAAAATTATGTTTTTGTAAATATTTAGTTAGTAAAAATAAAGTTTTAATATCTTGCCAAATAGATACTTTCCTAGCAATTTTTATTTTCTTTGAAGTGCAGTTTATCGCTAATTCTTCTTGAAAGTTTATATCGTTGCTAGATATAATTGTTATATTAAAATGCTTGCTTAGTAGTTGCAAGTCTTTTTGCATAAAAGACTTAATAAACCCAGCAACACTAACTATGACACAAATATTTTTCATTTAGGTAATTTTAACTTAGAATAGTGAGTATATGCTATAAAATACCCAATGTGGAAAAAGAACAACAACTTAAAATTAGTGTAATAATCCCAACGCTTAACCGCCCTAATGATATGGCTAGGCTATTACCAAGTATTGTTAATCAAACACGCCTGCCTGATGAGTTAATTATTGTTGACCAAAGTGTTGATGATAAAACAAAAAATAGCACTTATAAATTATTAAAAAACAGCCCCTTAAAGTTAAAGTATATCCATGATAGTTCATTTCAGGGTTTGGTTAAAGCAAAGTCTATTGGTGTAAAGTTTTCAACTGGCGATATTGTGTGTTTTTTAGATGATGATACGATTTTAGATAAAGATTACTTTTTACAAATTTTACAGGGTTTTACAGATAAAAAAGATATGCTAGGCTGTTCTGGGTTAGTTTTAGGGCAAAAAAAGTCTAATTTTTATTTACAAATACATCAATTATTTTTTCAAGGTATTTTTAGTGATAATCGCCCTATAATTCTTGCTAATATAAACCAAAATTCACCGCAACTTATCTTATGCGACATATTATCAGGCGGTGCTTCTAACTGGAGGACAGAGGTATTCAAATACATTAAATTTGATACCGTTAACAATTTACACAACTTTGAAGATACCGACTTTTCAACCCGAGCAGTTAAACATTACGGGCATCGTTTTTATCTTAACACCAAAGCCAAATTAGAGCATATTACTGACCATAATGAACGACTTAATTATTTTTTAATGCAGAAACGGAAAATAATAAACGCTCTTATTTTTTATAAAAAACGCGCTAAGTGGCAAAATGCACATATATGCATATTATTAGTTTTGCTTTGGTGGTTAATAGAATCTATAATATTGTCAATTAAAAATATTAGTGTCAAACCTTTAATAGGCTATTTTTCTGGTATTTTAAGTGGCACAACAAAAACATACTAAATAATTATCATATATTTGGCTAATACAATAAGTATATACATATACTAAACAATAAGATTATGAAAGCAAATGCAACAAAAACATCAGCCTTGCAAAATAGAATTTCTTCACAAAAAAAACAATCAGTAAATTTAAATGAATGGGTTTTTAATAAATTAAGTATTTGTCCAAACCCAAAAATTTTAGAACTTTGCTGTGGAACAGGAGCACAAACTAGGTATCTTGCAAAAATGATAGGTAATGGCAGTATGAATTGTGTTGATATTAATCAAGAAACTATTGATATCAACCGCAAGTCAATAGTTGCAAATAATATCAATTATTATGTGTCTGATATCGATTTGGTAAATAATTATTGTTCAAAATCAGTAAATTTAATATTTGTATCTTATGGATTCTACTATAGCAAGGATCCTATAAGTTTACATAAACAGTTGTACAAAAAATTAAGCAATAATGGTAAATTTGTTCTCGTTGGACCAACTATGGGAAATAATAATGAATTATATACAATTATAAATAAAATTGGAGGGGTTATACATAATAGTGTACTCTATTCAAGCGAAAAATTTATGCTTGAAATGCATAAAGTTTTTCTTGATCATTACAATCAAGTTAACTTTTACAGAGTATTAAATAGTATAGAGTATAACTCTATTAATGAATTACTTAAATACTGGCAAAATACGACATTTTATGATGCAAGCAAGGAAAAAAAATTTATATCTATGGCAACAGATTTTTATGGTAAAAATAGAATTACAGTAACAAAATCTGTAGCATATCTTGAAGGTGTATTATAAGTATTGATTATTGGTCAGCAATAACCATTCTTTCTAATCTAAAAGCTTCTGTTACTTTTAGCCAGATGCTAGGCTTCTATAACCTGCTAAAACCTCTAATCCCTTATCAGAACGAGGAAAAGGAAACTCCCTACTTTCACTTGCATAGCAATGCCACGCCAATATTTTTTTATCCCAATATTTTTCTATATCAACAAAAACATTTGGGTTAAATGAAGGATTAAACTTAAATGAACCGCTACAAATTATTTCAAAAGAGTAAATCTCTTTAGGAATAAAATCTCGTGTAGGACGACAGGCAACCTCAACCGCCTCATAAGTTATTTTATGGTCAATATTTACCTCAGAACTGCTGTGCGTAAATAACATATTAGGGTTAAATTCTTCCATATAACCCTCAATATCCTTAACTAAATTTAGTAAAGGATAAGTATCAAACTGGGTACATAATCTTTCGCTAAACTTAAACTCATCAACACCCAATAATTTTAAGGCATTATTTGCTTCATTTTGTCGTTTTTTTGTTTGCTTTATAAATTCATCGTTATCATATTCACCAATAGGGAATCTAGCCGATACACCTTCACCTAAAAATAACACTGCAACGGTTGCACCAACCTCTTTTGCCCTTAAAATAGTGCCACCACAACCTAAAACCTCATCATCGGGATGTGATGCCACAACTAGTAGTCTAGTATCTTGATTAAAATACACTTAATGTGTTATAAAAAAATAACGCTATTATATATTAAAATAACTATAATTACATCATCTTATTTAAAGTTATAAAATACAATGCTTAAAAACTCTACCATCCTAATAACAGGTGGCACCGGCTCATTTGGCAATACCTTTATCCCAATGACACTTGCAAAATATAACCCAAAACAGATTATTGTCTATTCTCGTGATGAAATGAAGCAATGGAATATGGCACTTAAATATGAGGGAGATAAACGGGTGCGTTTTACAATTGGTGATGTGCGTGACAAAGAGCGACTAGCTAGGTGTCTAGATGGAGTTGATTTTGTCGTGCACGCGGCTGCTACTAAAATTGTGCCAACCGCAGAATACAATCCTATTGAATGCGTAAAAACTAACATAAACGGTGCAACCAACTTAATTGATGCCTGTATTGATTCTAGCGTTAAACGCATAGTTGCTCTTTCTACTGATAAGGCAAGCAACCCAGTTAATCTATACGGTGCTACCAAACTAGCATCAGATAAATTGTTTGTAGCTGCTAATGCCTATGCTGGAGTGCACAATACGCGTTTTTCTGTGGTTCGTTATGGCAATGTTATGGGCTCACGGGGTTCAGTAATACCGTTTTTTATGTCATTAAAAAATACTGGTAAATTGCCAATTACTGATGTTGATATGACAAGGTTTATGATTAGCCTAGAACAAGCTGTAACATTAGTTTGGCATGCTTTTGATGATATGGTAGGTGGTGAAATATATGTTAAAAAAATTCCTTCTATGTCAATAACAGACATAGCAAAAGCCATAGCTCCTAGGGCTAGTCATAAAGTTATTGGTATTCGCCCTGGTGAGAAAATACACGAGCAAATGATAGGCATAGAAGACGCTCATTATACCTACGAGTATAATAGTCATTTTAAAATATTGCCTGCTATTTATAATTGGTCTAATGATCCTAATCGTAATAAAGGCGGTAGTAAAGTAGCTAAAGATTTTTCGTATATGTCAAACAATAATAGCGAATGGATGAGTGTTAAGCAATTACAAAATTGGCTAAAAGCCAATAAAAATAGTCTTAGCAATATATAGATAATTTAATTTATAAGTCTGTCCAGTATGTCGTTATACTCTAAAATGTTCTGTTGGTAGCTTATAACATAGTCTATATATTCTAAGTTAACATCCCTGCTATCCTTGTAAGCATCAATTAAGTCTTTTAATTTATTTTTACCATTAGCGTAATACTGCTCTTGTAGTTTAGTATTTTGTAGTGTGCTCTTAGTAATACTAGGGTATTGAGCTAGTGTTTTTATATTTAGTTTTAACTCGGTATTAAGCGATTCTGCCTCTGATAGTATATCTTGTAGTTTTTCATCGTAATCAATAATTAGTTTTTCTAAGTTTAGTTGTGCTATTTCTAGGTCGGCCTGGTTACTAATATCGCTACCCAAAGGCATACTAAATACTATGCTTGAGGTGTAGTTTATACCATCATTATCATATTCGGTTGTTAGAGTGTTGCCTTGGTTTGAATTCTTGTATAGGGCTATACTAAGGTCTAATTTTGGTAGGTTTTGATTATTATAGTATTTAATATCAATTTGTTTTAGTTTTTTATCAATAGCAAGTTTTAATAAGCTTCTATTGTTATTAATTACATACGACGATAAGTCTTTATTTATTATTATAGTGCGTTTTTGCTTATCAATAACAGGGGTTTCTTTGAGTATATTATTGTCATTTAAATTTATAGCCAAGCTTTTTCTTTGTGCTTGTAGTTTACTATTATTACCTGATATATCTGCTTTTGCTCGAAAAATAGCACTATTTAAAACTATGTTATTTTTATTATTTATTATTTTTATGTTTTGTATTTTTGTTAAATATTCTTTATAAGTTAATTCTCTTTGCTGATAAAGCAACCAAAGCAAATACTCCTCTAAACGCTCTACTAGAAAGCCTTCCTTAGCATCTAGAAAATCTAGTTTTTCTCTTGTTAAGTCTAGGATGTTGCGATGATAGGTTTTAAGCGATTCTGCGTTGGTATCGTATTTTAATAATGGGTATTTGTAGCTAATTTTATAGGCAGTATCATAAGTATTAACAACATAATTGCTATGGTAGTCGTCTTGTCTATATCTTATTATATTTTTTTCTGGCACTGATCTGGCAATACTAGCACTAAAACTACTAGGGTTATTTAAAAATCTTTTTTGGGTTTCTACCTTAATAGCTTGCTTATTATTTAGCCTATTTTTTTCATAAATACTGCCTGAGGTAGTGTCTTTATTAATATCATAATAACTATTATCTAATTGGGCACTAAATTCAAACTCCCAATTTTGATAATTATCCCTGCTAGAATCTAGCTCTATTTGTTTAATATCGACATAAATTTGGTCTTTTTTAAGATATTTATTATATTTTAAAACTTTTTGGATAAACTCGCTTTCTCTTAACGCTAAAGAATATTGACTTAAAATAAGTAAAAGGATTAGCAAAATATATTTTAGTTGTAAGTTATTCATAAAACAAAGGTTTATTGTTACAAATTAACTAGTTATCAGCTATTTTTTAAGGCTTTTTTGTATTCTTTTGGCATAACTTTTATAAACTTTGCCGTGTTATTATCAAAGTTAGTAAGGATTTTGCTAGCTAATTTGGAATTTGTATAACTGGTATGTTTTTCGAGCATAGCCTTTAACTCAATAATGCTATCTTTATCCATGGGGTCTAAGTCTATCATTGCACTATTACAGTTGTTTTTAGCGGTATTATTAGCATCGTATATATAGGCTATACCTCCTGACATACCAGCACCAAAGTTTCTACCAATGCCGCCTAAAACCACAACTCTACCGCCAGTCATATACTCGCATCCATGGTCGCCTATGCCTTCTACCACCGCATAAACCCCAGAGTTTCTAACACAAAAACGCTCTGCTACCGCACCACTTATATACAGTTCACCGCTTGTTGCACCATAGGCACAAACATTGCCAGCAATCATTTCTTCTTCTGCATTAAATAATGAGTTTTTTGGTGGGTAAACAATAACCCTGCCACCACTTAACCCTTTGGCCACATAATCGTTTGCATCGCCTTCTATTTCTATGGTAATTCCATGAGCTAAAAAACCCCCTAGTGTTTGTCCAGCAGAACCATTTAATTTAATATGGATAGTTCCGTCATCTAGTTTATTATCGCCATAAATTTGCACCAATTTTGATGATAACATTGTCCCTACTGCACGGTCTTGGTTGGTTATTTTGTGTTCAATAACTACTTTTTGTTTATTTATTAGTGCATCTTTGGCTAATAATATTAACTTATTATCTATATGGTCTGCAATATTATGGTCCTGTTTCATACTATTATAAACCACAGTTTTACTACTAGGCTTTTCTGCCATAGCTAAGAGCATATCTAGGTTAATACTAGATTTTTTGTAATGATTAAATGCCCTTGTAATATCTAATTTATCAACCCTGCCAACCATATCATTAATAGTGCTAAAACCTAGTTCTGCCATAATCCCTCTTAACTCTTCTGCAACCATAAAAAAGTAATTAATTACATGCTCAGGTTTACCAGTAAATTTTTTGCGTAGCTCCTTGTCTTGAGTCGCTATACCAACAGGGCAGGTGTTCAAGTGGCATTTACGCATCATAATACAGCCCATAGTTATAAGTGGTGCTGTTGAAAAACCAAATTCTTCAGCACCAAGGAGTATTGCAATTGCAACATCACGACCTGTCTTCATTTGCCCGTCAGTTTGTATTACTACTCTTGAGCGTAGGTCATTCATAACTAAGGTTTGGTGGGTTTCTGCAATTCCAATCTCCCACGGCATACCTGCGTGCTTAATAGAGGTTAATGGCGATGCCCCTGTCCCACCATCGTGTCCTGCTATAATTATGTGGTCTGATTTCGCTTTAACAACCCCAGCAGCTACAGTGCCAACCCCAGACTCTGATACCAATTTAACACTTATTCTAGCCTTAGGATTAGCGTGTTTTAGGTCAAAAATCAACTGGGCTAAGTCCTCAATAGAATAAATATCATGGTGTGGTGGTGGGCTAATTAAACCAACGCCGGGCGTAGAATGCCTTATACGGGCAATTTCAGCATCTACTTTTTTACCAGGAAGCTCCCCACCTTCTCCTGGTTTTGCACCTTGAGATACTTTAATTTGTAGTTCGTCAGCATTATTTAAGTATTCAATTGTTACCCCAAACCTAGCACTAGCTACTTGTTTAATGGCTGAGCGCTTACTGTCTTTACCAGTATTTTGCCAACGCCTAGCGTCTTCTCCGCCTTCACCAGAGTTTGACTTTGCCTCAATTCTATTCATAGCAATAGCCAGAGACTCATGGCTTTCAACGGATATAGAGCCAAAACTCATAGCACCTGTTGCAAACCTTTTTACTATTTCACTAGTTGCTTCAACCTTGCTAATATCAATAGGACTTTTAGCAACAAATTTCATTAAACCTCTTAGGGTGCAGGACTTGGTGCTGTGCTTATTGGCACTATTGGCAAAATCTTTGTAGGTGTTAATATTATTATTTTTAGTTGCTTGTTGCAATAACTGGATAGTTTGTGGGTTCCACATATGAACCTCGCCATTACTACGCCAGTGAAACATACCGTCATTGTTTAGGTCCGTTTGGTTATTGTGATAAGAATTATTATGATGGTATTCTAACTCTTTTTGCAACACACTAAAACTAACGCCACTAATACGGCTAGGCACCCCACAAAAGCATTTGTCAATAACCTCTTGTGATAAACCTACTGCTTCAAATATTTGTGCACCCTTGTAAGATTGTAATGTTGATATACCCATTTTTGCCATAACTTTTAACATTCCCTTAGCAATACCCTTCCTATAGCACGGCACTATATCATTGTCATCAATACTAATGAGGTTATCTATCTTGGCTTGCCATATAGACTCAAATGCTAGGTATGGGTTAATAGCGTCAGCACCAAAACCTATTAACAAACAAAAATGATGCACCTCCCTAGGCTCGCCACTTTCTAGTATTATGCCAATCTTAGTGCGCTCATGCCTTTTAACCAAATACCTATGCACCGCAGACGAGGCTAGTAATGCACTAACAGCAGGACGGCTTTTAGAGATATTTCTATCTGATAATATAACTAAACTATAACCATCTGTTATAGCCTTAGAGGCTTGATGGCATATATCATCTAATAAATTTGCTAATTTATGGTTTTTATTTTTATCATAAGTTATATCTATTAGCTTGCTGCTCCAATTACGATAATGACAGTGTTTTAAGGCTGATAGCTCCTCATTGGTTAAAATAGGGTGTTCTAGTATCAGTCTATGGGCATTTTCTGGTTTTGAATCTAGTAAATTACCCTCAGGACCAATAGCACATTTTAGTGACATTACTACCTCTTCACGAATAGAATCAATGGCGGGATTAGTAACTTGTGCAAACAGTTGTTTAAAATAATCGTATATCATTCTTGGTTTATTAGACAAGCAGGCAAGAGCAGCATCATTACCCATAGAGCCAAGAGGGTCTCTTAGCTCTTTAACCAACGGTAATAACATAAATTGCATAGTTTCTGTGGTATAGCCAAAAGCATTCATTCTTTTAATTAGAGTGTCGGGGTAAAAACCGTGCGCCTCTTCATTGCTGACTATACTATCAATATGAATTTGTTGCTCGTTTATCCAGTCCCTATATGGTTTTTGTGTGGCAAAATTATCTTTAATTTCGCTATCAGGTATTAGTCTTGCTTGTTTAAAGTCAACCAAAAACATTCTGCCCGGTCTTAATCTGCCTTTATTCTTAATTTTATCACTAGCAATATCAACAACACCTACCTCCGATGCCATAATAACTCTATCATCAGTAGTTATATAGTACCTTGATGGTCTTAGCCCATTTCTATCTAATGCTGCACCAATATAATTACCATCTGTTACCGTAATAGAGGCAGGTCCGTCCCATGGCTCCATTAAGTGAGCGTGGTATTCGTAAAATGCTTTTTTATCATCCTCCATTTGCTTGTCATTTTGCCAAGCCTCTGGTATCATCATTGCCATAGCCTCAGGCAAGCTTCTACCGTTTAAGATTAAAAATTCTAAAACATTATCAAAAGCACCTGAGTCTGACACTTCTTTTTCTATTACAGGCAGTGATTTATTAAAGTTAGACTTAGAAAATAGTGTGCTTTTTAAATTACCCTCTCTGGCAGTAATCCAGTTAATATTACCACTTCTAGTGTTTATCTCGCCATTATGGCTAAGATAACGACAAGGTTGAGATCTATCCCAAGAGGGGAAGGTATTAGTAGAAAAACGCGAATGCACCATAGCCAAATAAGCACTATACTCTGGATGTAGTAGATCTTTATAAAAATGTAATAACTGAGAGCCAATCAACATACCTTTATAAACAATAGTTTTGCTTGATAGGCTAGAAATATAAAATAATAATGCTTGTGATAGCTTATTATCAGTGCGGATAATTTTACTTGCGTATTTACGGACTATGAATAATGAGCGCTCAAATTCTGCATTGCTAGTATTATCCTTTGCTGCTAGTATTAATTGTTTGATTATTGGTTGTGATTCTAAGGCTGTTTTGCCTATATCTGCTGTTTTATTATCAATAGGTGTTAGTCGCCAGCCAATAAACTTCAACCCTTGTGCAACAACAATATTTTTTACAATAGACTGGCAATATTGAGCTTGTTTTTTATCTTGGGGTAAAAATATATTACCAACTGCAAACTTATGTTTTATTACCTCTGTATTAAATAATTTTTTAATCTCTTTTTGGAAAAAATTATGTGGTAAATTAGTTAATATACCAGCACCATCGCCAGTGTTGTGTTCACACCCACAACCACCCCTATGGTCCATTCTACTAAGCATTTTTAGTGCATCTTGGACTATTTTATGGCTAGAATATGATTTTAAATTAGCAATAAACCCAACACCGCAACTTTCTTTTTCATTATCAGGGTTGTATAGTCCTTTTGCCTTTGGTATATGTAATAATTTCCTTGTTTTCATATGTATAATATTTTATAGGCAATAAACACTATTTTTAATGCTTTTAAACAATACAAAAAACTTGGAAATATTATAAGGTTATTAGGGTGGTACTGACAAAGTTATTATTTTTTAGTATTACTTATTGCGTAATTTCTTTAAAATTTTCAATTGCTCTATTGCCTCTGCTAACAATAATTTAACATGAGTAATATCTGTTTCGGCGTTACTATTTGCAATTGCTTCTTCTGCTTTTTGCTTTGCTTCAATAGCCTTTTTCTCATCTAGGTCTTTAGATCTAATAGCAGTATCAGATAAAATAGTTACCGTATCAGGTTGCACCTCCACTATACCTCCCGATACATAAATAGATATATTTTCGTCATCTAGTGTTTCTATTCTAACTTCTCCAGATCTTAATGTGCTTAAAAATGGCGTATGTTTTGGCAAAATGCCAATTTCACCCATTTTGCTAGGGGCAAAAACCCGCTTTGCTTCACCAGAGTATAGTAACTCACTAGCACTAACTATATCGACACTTATGCTTACCATATTGTTAATTCTTTGTTTTTGCCATTAAAACTTTAACTATCATCAGTGATGCCACTATGGCAACAAAAATATCAATAAAACTCCAATACTTGTCTGTGCCAATGGCGTAACCTGCAAAAATACCAAGCACACAAATTCCAGATAATAAACCCATAGCTTGTGCGTGCAACACCACTATTCTTTCTCTAAAAAACTCATTAGCAAATATGGTTAAAATAATAATATTATAGGAATCAACTATAATCCATAAAATAGGGTCTTCAGTAAACTTTACTATACCAACCATATTAAAGACTACCACTAAAAACAGTGCTAGGCTAGTAGCATTTTTATTTTTTATCATTATACCTTCTCCTTTATTTTTGTTTTTGCTTTCACTTCATCAATCCCGCCAACCATATAAAAGTCTTGTTCTGGAATATGGTCTAACTCACCATTAAGAATAGATTTAAAGCCAGCAATAGTATCTTTTAATGACACATACTTACCAGAAGAGCCAGTAAATACCTCAGCAACAAAAAATGGCTGTGATAAAAATCTTTGAATCTTTCTAGCTCTATTTACAGATTTTTTATCATCTTCTGATAATTCGTCCATACCTAAAATAGCAATAATATCTTTTAATTCTTTGTATCGCTGTAGTATACCTTGCACCCCCCTAGCCACATCATAGTGCTCTTGGCCTACTATAAGCGGGTCTAGTTGCCTAGAGGTAGAATCAAGTGGATCAACTGCTGGATAAATGCCCAACTCAGCAATTTGACGACTAAGAACAACAGTAGCATCTAGGTGGGCAAAGGTAGTAGCGGGGGATGGATCAGTAAGGTCATCTGCTGGCACATATATCGCTTGAATTGAGGTAATAGAGCCGGTTTTAGTTGAGGTAATTCGCTCTTGCAATACACCCATTTCCTCTGCTAAGGTGGGTTGATAACCAACGGCTGAGGGCATTCTGCCTAGTAGTGCTGATACTTCTGTTCCAGCTAAGGTATAACGATAAATATTATCAATAAATAGTAGCACATCCCTGCCTTCATCTCGAAAATATTCTGCCATAGTCAAGCCTGTTAGTGCAACTCTAAGGCGATTTCCAGGTGGCTCATTCATTTGCCCATAAACCAGAGATACTTTATCTAGCACATTTGATTCTTTCATTTCATAATAAAAGTCATTGCCCTCTCTAGTCCGCTCACCTACACCAGCAAATACTGAATAACCGCTATGCTCAATAGCAATATTCCTAATTAACTCCATCATATTTACTGTTTTACCAACTCCAGCACCGCCGAACAGCCCTACTTTGCCTCCCTTAGCGAAAGGACAAATGAGGTCAATAACCTTAATACCTGTTTCCAATAACTCTGTAGCTGGTGATAATTCGTCATAAGCAGGGGCCTTTCTGTGTATTTCCCACCTTTCTTTTTCGCCTACTTCACCTAAATTATCAATAGGATTGCCTAGAACATCAACAATTCTACCTAAAGTTTTTTCTCCTACTGGCACCGATATATATTTATTAGTATTTTCTACTTCTAAGCCTCTTTTTACCCCCTCAGATACCCCCATGGCAATTGTGCGAACAATATTATCGCCTAATTGTTGTTGAACCTCTAGGGTTAAATTAACTTCTTTAACTAAAAGTGCATCATAAATTTTTGGTATAGCATCGCTTGGAAATTCAACATCTATAACAGCACCTATTATTTTAATAATTTTACCTGTTGTCATTATTATATCCTTTTTTAAACCGCAGCAGCACCGCCAACAATCTCTGATATTTCTTGGGTAATCGTTGCTTGTCTTGCCTTATTATAAACTAATTCTAAATTTTTAACCATTTCTCCAGCATTATCGGTAGCACTTTGCATTGCTACCATTCTAGCTGCTTGCTCACAAGCAATGTTTTCCACTATTGCTTGATAAACCAAAGATTCAACAAAACGCACTAATAAATTATTAAGCACAATTTTAGCATCCGGCTCATAAATATAATCCCAGTGGTATTTTTTATCATTATTAGTATCTTTTGCAGATATAGGTAGTATTTGCTCTATAGTTGGTTTTTGTGATATTGTATTAACATATGTGTTATAAACAACATCTAAACGATCTATTTCATTATTATCAAACTTATCAAGCATAACCTTTATAGCACCTAGTATATCGTCTGTGTGCGGGGTGTCTCCTAAGTTTGTATTTGATGAAACAATATTACCGCCAAAACCTTTTAAAAAAGATAATGATTTTTTACCTATGACACAAAACTCAGCTTGAATATTAGTTTGCTTTTCATCTAATAATTTAGTTAATAAAGCACGGAATACATTATTATTTAAGCCTCCACACAAACCTCTATCACTAGAAATAACAATATAGCCTACATTTTTAACATCTCGGTTTTGAGTATAAGGGTGCTTATACTCAGAATGTGCATTAACCAAATGATTAATAATTTTTATAGTTTTATCAGTATATGGCCTAGAATTTTGCATACGGTTTTGTGCTTTTTTCATCTTAGAAGCCGCAACCATTTTCATAGCGCTAGTAATTTTTTGAGTATTTTTAATACTCGCTATTTGTGTTCTTATTTCCTTGCCTGCAGACATAGCCCTACCAAGTGTAATTAGCTTTAAAATCTGTTATAGCCTGTGCGAATTTTCCAGCTATATCATCATTATAATCACCATTATTATCTATATCTTTCATAAAATCAGCACAATTAGAACGCATATAAGATATTAATGCTTGCTCAAATGCTACTACTGCATTTGGCTCTATATCGTCTAAAAACCCCTCATTAGCACTATATAGTCCAACCGCCATCTCAGATACAGTTAGTGGCGAGTATTGTAATTGTTTCATTAGCTCTGTTACTCTAATACCTCTATCTATCTGTGCCTTAGTAACTTCGTCTAAGTCAGATGCAAACTGGGCAAAAGCAGCTAGTTCGCGATATTGTGCTAAATCAAGTCGCACGCCACCACCTAATTTTTTAATAATTTTTGTCTGTGCTGCACCACCAACACGAGATACAGACAAACCAGCATTAATGGCTGGGCGAATACCAGAGTTAAATAAGTCTGTTTCTAAAAATATTTGCCCATCAGTAATTGAAATTACATTAGTAGGCACAAATGCTGATACATCGCCAGATTGAGTTTCAATAATAGGTAGTGCGGTTAATGAGCCAGTTTTTCCTTTAACCTTACCGTTTGTTGCCTTTTCTACAAAATTAGCGTTTACCCTTGATGCTCGCTCTAATAAACGCGAATGTAGATAAAATACATCACCTGGATAAGCTTCTCGTCCTGGAGGTCTTCTTAATAATAATGATACTTGTCTATACGCCCAAGCCTGTTTAG
This sequence comes from Gammaproteobacteria bacterium, assembly GCA_965222825.1. Lineage (GTDB taxonomy): Bacteria > Pseudomonadota > Gammaproteobacteria > PS1 > Pseudothioglobaceae. Next base: position 1,036,684 of record OZ244964.1, read on the forward strand.
TTAGATCATCATAAACGATCAGGGCATCCTCGCCTTTATCTCTAAAATATTCTGCCATAGCACAGCCAGCGTAAGGTGCTATATATTGTAGTGCAGCAGAATCAGAGGCAGATGAGGAAACCACAATAGTATTCTTTAAGGCGTTATTTTGGGCTAATTTACTAACTACAGCAGCAACAGAAGATGCTTTTTGTCCAATAGCAACATAAATACATTTAACGCCACTATCTTTTTGATTGATTATAGTATCTACTGCAACTGCTGTTTTTCCAGTTTGTCTATCACCAATTATTAACTCTCTTTGCCCTCTGCCAATTGGCACCATAGCATCAATGGCCTTAATACCTGTTTGTAGTGCCTCTGAAACTGATTGCCTATCAATTACGCCCGGGGCAACTACCTCTAATGGTAAAAAAGCATTAGTGTTTATATTGCCCTTAGCATCAATAGGTTTTCCTAAGGAATTTACAACTCTACCAAGCAATTCATCGCCTACTGGAACTTGAACAACATTGCCTGTGCATTTAACAATATCACCTTCTGATATATGCTCATAACTACCTAAAACAACAGCACCAACCGAGTCTTGTTCTAAGTTTAGTGCCATGCCAAAAGTATTATTAGGGAATTCTAGCATTTCACCAAATAGAACATCAGCCAAGCCGTGAATACGAATAATGCCGTCATTCACACTGATGACCGTGCCTTGTGTTCTGGTTTTTGATATAAAGTCAAATCCTTGTATTTGTTTTTTTATTAAATCACTAATTTCAGACGCATTTAACTGCATAATTATTCCTTTTTTTTAATTCACTGCCAAAAGAGTGTCAAGTTTTTCTAATTTAGCCTTAATTGAATAGTTCATAACCCTGTCGCCATCCTTAATAATAATACCTCCCAATAGATTTTTATCTATCATTACTTGTAAGCTTACATTTACACTATAATTAGCGGATAATTTAGTTTTTAGTTCAAGTATTTGTTGTTTAGATAACTCGTATGGGCTTATTACTATTAGAGATTTTAAACCTCTTACTGCTTCGCTTTGCTTACTAAATAAATAATATATTGCTGGTAAAGCTAACATACGATTATTTTTTGCTAATAAATTTATTAGTGCAACTTGCTCTTTTGATGCCCTTAGTAGCAAAGACCTATTAAGTAAATTTATAATAATGTTAGCTTTATCTTTACTGCTAATTTTTGGTGATACAATTAGTTTATTTAGCTTGGTATCAATTATTAATTTAGCTGCTATATTAAGCATATCAGACCAAGCGCTAATATTATCATCTTCAAGTGCTACTTTTAAAATAGCTTTGGCATATGGTTTGGCAATATTATTAAATTCCATTGTTGTAGCCTATAAAGATTCTGATAATTTGCCAAGCATTTGCTTGTGGTCTTTTTCATTAACTTCTTTTTGTAGAATTTTTTCCACACCCAACATTACCAAAGAAGATAGTTGGGATTGCAGTTGGACTCTAGTTCTACTTATTTCTTGTGTTAGCTCATTAGTAGAGTTTAGTTTGATTTTTTCTGCCTCTGATGATGCTACTTCCTTTGCTTTTTTTATTATTCCACTTGCTTGTTTTTCAGCGTTAGTTATTATATCCAATGCTTGGGTCTTTGACTGGTCAATAACTTCTTTTGCTTTTTGCTGGGCTAACTTTTTCTCTACTTGCCCTCTCTCAGCAGCGGTTAAGCCGTCTTCAATGCGTTTTTGTCTTGCCGACATTAAATTAGATAACGGTCGCCACAAAAATTTGTTAATTAAAGCAATAAATATTACAAAAGCAATGACCTGAATAATAAGTGTAGCTGTGATATTCATAATTGACTACCTCATGTAAAAAATTATAAGCCAGCTATGGCAGATAAAGCAGCACCTACAAAAGGGTTTGCAAATAAAAACCACATAGCAAAAGCTAGAATAATAAACGGAAATGATTCCATCAAGCCTGCAAAAATAAACATATTAGTCATTAACTCTGGCTTCATTTCTGGCTGTCTAGCAATACCTTCTAATGTTTTAGCACAAATCAATCCCCAACCTATAGCCGAGCCTAATCCAGCAGCTGCTAAAATTACACCAACGCCAACCGCAGTATATGCATATATAGTAACAATCATATTTGCATCCATTTTTTCTCCTTATATTTTAAAAATTAATGTTTTTCAATTGCCATGCCTAAATAAACAATTGTAAGTATCATAAAAATAAATGCTTGTAGTGTGATAACCAACACATGAAACACAAGCCAAATTAAATCCAACACTATTTGTAGTGGATACCAAATAAGTAGCCCCGCACCAAAAGCTGCCGAGCCACCTATCAATGCTATTAATAAAAATACCAACTCACCAGCAAATAAATTACCAAAAAGCCGTAGTCCTAAACTAAGTGGTTTTGCTAATTCTTCAATAGCAGTCATTACTATATTGGCTGGAATGGCAAATTTACCAAATGGATGGAATAAAAACAACTTAATATAACCAATAAGCCCTTTGCTTTTGATATTATAATACACAATCAAAGCAAACACGCTAAATGATAAAGCAAAAGTAAGGTTTATATCAGTAGTTGGCACAACCTTTATGTAATGAACTCCAAAAAATTTAAATAACTCTGGTAGTAAGTCAACGGGGATAAGGTCCATAAAATTCATCAACCAAACCCAAACAAAAATAGTTAATGCCAAGGGTGCTATTAATTTATTACTGCCTGGAAATGCGTCTTTTACTTGATTATCAACAAATTCTAGTATAGATTCAACAAAATTTTGCAACGGGCTTGGAACGCCAATAACTGCCTTTTTATTAACTATAATGCCAACAACAACAATTAATAATCCTAATAAAACTGAGATAATTATAGTGTCTAAATTAAAAACCCAAAAGCCTTGTATTGTGTGAGTTTCTGGGTCTAATGATGGGCCAACTGATAAATTAGTAAGATGATGTTGTATATAACCAACAGTGGTTAAACCACCTTCTGTGTTTGATAAATTTTCTTCTACCATTTTTTAAAATTTGCTAATATAATTTTGTAGGAGAAATTTATATTACATACAAACAACACCAACATAAATAAATAATTAATTATTTTTCAAAGATTGAAATAAACCTAATAACTGCACACCAATATATAATACCGCAAAGGGCAATAACATTGGTAGTGGGGATAGCATTAAAACCTTAAAACCCAAAGCAAATAACACCCCCACAAGAATAAACCTAATACCAGCAAAGATAAATGCAAATGCAACGCCTTTTTTGGGGTTTTTATCAGCAAAAATTAGTGCCATATTATTAACAATAGTTACTAATAAAAAATTTAATAATGCAATAAATACCCCGTAAAAAAAAGACTTATAGACAATTATACGCATATCTAATAAATAAATAAAACTAAATATTATAATTATTAAAAAAAGTTGTAAAATTATTGAATATTTTGAATATAACATTGAAGGATACTCTGATTAACCGTGCTTTTAGTGGTTGTTTTGTATGACTAAAAATCCAAATTATCAACGGCTAAGGCATTTTCTTGGATAAAGTTTCTTCTAGGCTCAACCTCATCACCCATAAGGGTATTAAAAATCTTATCTGCAGAAATATTATCATCAACACCGACCTTAAATAAAGTTCTATTTTCAGGACTCATTGTTGTCTCCCAAAGTTGTTCTGGATTCATTTCTCCTAAGCCCTTATATCTTTGGAATGATTGTCCTTTTTTAGCGTCTTCTGTTAGTATTGATACCACATCTAAAAAGTATGATATTGGTATTTTTTTACCTTTTTTCTCTAAGTAGGATTCATCTGCTGATATTAGACTACCAGTATTATTGAAAAAATCTATTATCTTTTTATAATCACTGGTTTTAAAAAACTCTATTGATAACTCGCTAGAATTGTTCTCTATACCGTAGATTAACAAGCTGTGAGTAATGGTATTTTTTTCTTGATTATAAGATATTTTATGTGAATTAGCATAATTTGTATTATCTGTATTTAATTTTTGCTTTAATTTATTACACCAATTAATTAAATTATCATAGCTAGTATCTGTAATTGGCTGGACTTTTATTATTGTTTGTAAAAATTCTTTATTGTGCTTGGATAATAATTTATTAATTACCGCTTCAATATCATTGTATTCTTTAATGGCATTTTCCAGTGCTAAACCTGATATTGCTGGGGCACTATCGTTTACAAAAAGCCTACAATCATCAATAGAATCTTGTAATAAATATTCATTCATTTCTAAGTCATCTTTTAGATAATATTCTTGCTTACCTTTTTTAACTTTATACAAGGGTGGCTGAGCAATATATAAATAACCATTTTTAATTATATCTGGATAATGTTGGTAAAAAAATGTTAATAATAGTGTTCTAATATGAGCACCATCAACATCAGCATCAGTCATAATAATTATTTTATGGTAGCGAAGTTTTTCAATATCAAATTCAGATTCTATACCACAGCCTAGTGCAGTAATGAGTGTTGTTATTTCCTGAGATGTTAAAATTTTTTCTAACCTAGCTTTTTGAACATTGATGATTTTACCTTTTAATGGTAATATTGCCTGAGTTCTTCTATTCCTACCTTGTTTAGCAGAGCCCCCAGCTGACTCACCTTCTACTAAAAATATTTCTGAGTCTTGGGGGTTTTTGGTTTGGCAGTCTGATAATTTACCGGGCAAACCAGCTATATCTAATACCCCTTTTCTTCTGGTTATTTCTCTTGCTCTTCTAGCAGCATCTCTTGCCCTAAATGCTTCCACTATCTTTGAGATAATAATTTTTGCTTCATTTGGATTTTCTAATAAAAATTCTGTTAATTTTTCATTAGTTATTTGTTCAACTGGTAGTCTAACCTCTGATGATACTAATTTATCTTTGGTTTGTGATGAAAATTTGGGGTCTGGAACCTTTATAGATACAATAGCTGTTAAACCTTCTCTAATATCCTCGCCAGTAATGTTAATATCTTTTTTCTTAATTTGTGGATTAGTTTCTATTTGTTGATTTAGTGTTCTAGTTAATGCACCTCTAAAACCAGCCAAATGAGCACCTCCATCACTTTGTGGTATATTGTTAGTAAAGCAATAAATAGCTTCTTGATAAGCATCAGTCCACTGCATGGCTATATTTACTATAACGGAGTTTTTCTCACTAGATATATAGATAATATCTTCGTGTATTGGGGTTTTTGCTTGATTTAAATACTCAACAAAAGATTTAATACCACCACTATATTCAAATATATCTTGCCTTTGAGTTGATTCTTCTAGTACCTCTATACGAATACCATTATTTAAAAATGCTAATTCTTTTACTCTATTGGTTATAGTTTCGTATTTAAACTTTGTAATTGTAAAAATACTGGTATTGGGTTTAAAGCGAATAGTTGTTCCACTATTTTTTGTATCAGCTATTTTTGTAATTGGGCTATCAGGAACACCACAGGTGTAATTTTGTTCATATATGCCACCATTTTTATACACTGTTAGTTTTAGTTTTTCTGATAAAGCATTAACAACAGAAACACCGACTCCGTGCAAACCACCAGATACTTTGTATGAATTATTATCAAATTTACCACCAGCGTGTAGCACTGTCATAATTACCTCAGCGGCTGATATTTTTTCCTTAGGATGAATATCAACAGGGATACCCCTACCATTATCAAATACTGATACTGAGTTATCATTATGGATTGTTATTTTTATTTTTGTGCAATGTCCTGCTAGTGCTTCGTCAATGGCATTATCAACTACTTCAAACACCATATGGTGCAAACCTGTGCCATCATCAGTATCACCTATATACATACCCGGTCTTTTTCTTACTGCTTCAAGACCTTTTAAAACTTTAATACTCTCGGCACTATATTCTTCTGACATTTTTTTTAATATAATATTTGTTGGTTATATTATATGCTATTTGCTTGTAATTACACCTTAGTTTTACATCAAATATTTTTGTTAGCATTCAATTTTGTTGTTTTTTAATTATTGCCGTTATTAGTAGGTTTTTAAAAAAATAGTATACCTTTAATGTATTGTTTTTTTAATGATATTGCGTTCTAAATAATATCCTGTTTTAGGTATTATTACTATAAATAGACTTATATTTTCATAGGCATAACAACACATTGATAGTTATCGTTATTTTCGTTGGTAAATAAATAACTTTTATAGTTGCTATCTGGTGCGTTAATAATTACATTTTCTGTTGTTAGTTTTTCTAATACACCTATTAAATAATTTATGTTAAATACAACCTCAATATTATTATTTTGCTTGTTTATTGCTAATTCTGTTTTTGCCTTGCCTTTTTCTGATATAACCTCAATATAGATAGTATCGTTAGTAAAATTTAGTTTTACGCTTTTCTTTTTTTCATCAACCAGCGGTATTACATCTTTTAACTTGGTTATTAATAGGTTTTTATTTACTAAAATTTTATTATTATTTATTGGTATTACTTTTTTGTAATCAGGAAAATTCCCGTTTATTAGTTGGCTAGTTATTGTGGTATTGTTAAATGATATATTAAAATAATTATTTGATATATTAATATCTATATTTGTTTGTTTTTTGTCTTGAGATAATAACTTTAATATTCCTGATACTGTTTTTTTAGGTAATATTGCTGTTTTTTTATCTATGTTTTTATTTAATTGATTTATAGTTCCTAATGATAGTCTATGCCCGTCCGTTGATACTAATGTTAGGCTTGTTTTACTAGCTTCAAAATATAAACCATTTAAATACACTCTTATATCTTGAGTGCTAATAGTAAAACTGGTTTTATCTATTAAGTTTTTTAACTCATCCTTACCTACAGTAATAGTCTCATATTCTTTTATTGTTTGTAGTAATGGAAAATTTTGGTTGTTAAAAGTATTTAATGTAAATTTATTTTTCAAAAATTTAATTTTTATTTTATCATTTTTTAACTCAAAGTTTATTTTAGTATCTTCTGCTAAATTTTTAATAATATCTATTAAGTTTTTAGCATCTAAGGTAAATATTACTTCTTTATCCTCTTGTATTTTATTTGTTGTTTGAATTTGAATTTCTGAATCTGTTGTTGTTAGTTTTAATTGATTATTTTTGATTGCTATTAGCACATGAGATAGAATTGGTAGGTTGTGTTTTTTTTCTACTACTGTTATTACTTTTTGTAGTGATGGTAATAACTCTTTTGTTGATAACTTTATATTCATATGTTTATATTATTATTATTAGTTATGATTTTTTTGTTAATAAGATAATTTTTATTTATTAAATCAATAAGTTATTATTATAGTTGTTTGTTAAGTTTTTTGTTAGTATTTGTTATTTATTTTACTGTTTGTTATTTATTTTACTGTTTGTTATTTATTTAGTTATTAACTATTGTTGATAAACTAATGATCATCTATTTTTAAACATAAATTTTTGTATTCTTTATTGATGTTTTCGTTGTTTTTTATTTTATTCTTTATTGTTTTTTCAGAGTGGATAACTGTGGTATGGTCTCTCTTAAACGCATTGCCAATTTTTTGTAAACTTAGATCGGTATATTGTTTGCTAACATACATTGCCATTTGTCTATAATGAACTATTTCTTTGTGTTTTTTCTTAGATGTTAAATTGGTAATATTTATACCATAATATCGACAGACTATTTTTTGAATTTCTTCAATTTCAATAATCTTTTTAATTTTTGATATAAAGTCTTTCAAGGCTTCCTTTGCGTCCTCTACGGTTATTTTATTATTTTTATTATTTTTAAATCTTACATAGAATGTTAGATTGTTTATGGCACCCTCTAACTCTCTAACATTAGCGTCTATTTTACTAGCTATAAATAATGCAACCTCATTGTTTAACTCTATTTTTAGTTTTTTAGCCTTGTCTATTAGTATTGCAACCCTTAATTCTAACTCAGGTTTTTTAACGCTAAGACTCAAACCTTGTTTTAGTCTTGTGCTTAGCCTATTTTCAATTTTTTTTATCTCATGTGGGGTAGTATCGCAGGTAAGAACTACCTGTTTATTTTTAGCGAATAAAAAGTTTAAAATATGAAATAATTCCTCTTGGCTTTTTATTTTATCTGTTATTTGATTAATATCGTCTATTAATAATAAGTCTGCCGATTGATAACATTTTTTTATTTGATCTATTTTTTTGTGTCTAATACTGTTTGTTATGTGTGCTACAAAACCTATAAGCGGAGTATATATTATATTTATATCAGGGTATTTCTTTTTTGCTAGGGCGCCTATTGCTTGTAGGATATGAGTTTTTCCTAGACCAGAATCACCGTATATTATAAATGGGCTATATTCTGTTTCACTCACTTTATTGGCTATGGATTTTGCAGCATGATAAACTAACATATTAGCATTGCCTATTATTAGGTTTTCAAATGTGTATTCTTTGGTAAGAGGGGTGCTTATTTTTTCTATAATAGACTTTATGTTAGTTTTTCCGTTAGCCTTACTATTTGTTATTATTACCGTTACTTGATTATCTATTTGAGATATTAATGGTCTTATGGTTGGGTCAATGTTTTGCTCCAACCATTTAAATGCAAGTTTATCAACAGAGCTTAACTTTAACCTATTTTTTGTTTGACTTGCACTTATTTTAAGAGCAAAAACTGTTAATTCTTGTAGGGTTATTGTTTTTTTTAACTCATTTAAGCATTCTTGCCATATTTTAGACATTATTGTTTATTATTAGTGCATTTTGGTGATTCTGGAGCATAACCTTTCTTACTCCACTCTTGTTTGGTGTATGTATGTATTGCTAGGGCGTGAATCTGGGTCAATTCTTTTTTAAAGGTTTTATTAATTGCCCTATGCCTGTTTATTAGGTTTAAGCCATTAAATACATCACTTACAACAACTATTTTATAGTGTGATTGCGTTTTTGTGCCTGCGTGATTGTGGCTTTCATTAACAACACTATAATAACTAGGGGTAAACTCAGATATTATTTTTTTAGCTATAATATCATCCATTGACATATATACTCCCTAACTTTAATTAAATATGTTTTTATTATAACAAAAATCTAAACTCATAAACTATATTTAGTGTTCTTGAAATTCAAATGCATCAGAATAAAAGTTTTGTTTGTTTAACCCTATTTTTATAAAAGACTCAGCTGCTATTTTTACCATTGTCGGGTTACCACAAGCATAAACCTCGTATTTAGACAAATCATCAAAATCCTCTAATACCGCGTTATGGACATAACCAACCCTACCATTCCAAGCTTTATCAGCATCTGATAGGACTGGGATAAATTCTATATAGCTGTATTTCTTTGCCCATTTAAAGGGCTCTTTACTGTAAATATCTTTTTGCCCTCTTACCCCCCAATATAGTTTTATAGTTCTTTGTTTGTTAACTAATATGTGCTCAACCATTGATTTTATTGGTCCAAAGCCAGTGCCACCTGCTAACATAATAATAGGTTTATTGCTCTCCCGTAAATAAAAACTTCCCTTTGGACCTTCTAGTTTTAGCAAGTCTTGCTCTGCTAACTCTTTAAAAATAAAATGGGTAAACTTACCATTATCAACTAGGCGGATATGTAGTTCTATTATATTATTATTATTGGGAATATTTGCTATTGAAAAAGATCTTGGCTTAAAGTTAGGGTGGATTAAGTCAATATACTGCCCAGATAAAAATTGAATAAAGTCAGCACTGGGTATTTTTAGAATAACTTCTGCTACATCAGCATTTAGCAATTTAATAGATAGCACCTTGCATGGATAAACTTTACTAACTATATCACTAGTAGATGTTAGCTCGTCAATAGCTATATCTAAGTTAGTAGTTGGATTACATTGACACATTAGGGCAAAACCATCTTTAGCATCTAGCTTACTTATGCCATCGGTTAATTCTTTTTTCTCTATTTCGCCATTTATTATTAATGCCTTGCACTTACCGCAAATACCTTTTTGACAACCAAATGGCATATTAATACCATGTTGTAGTGCAGCATCTAAAACGGTTTGCCCTTTGTTAAGGGTAAACTTATTACCACTTATTATATTTGTAATTTTATACATTGACATTTAAAAAAACAGAATATTGCATTATACCTAAATATTTCTTAAAAGTTCTAAGCTATATTGGCTGTTGTTTGTGCTAAAATACCGCTTTTTATAGAATGTTGCGTATGTCTTTATTAGCAGGTGTTTTTAATAATTTGCTCAACTTGAATCGCAGGGCATTTATCCCATTTATTATGGCTGGAGACCCTAATTTAGCACAAAGTTTAGCACTAGCACATAAGTTGGTTACAAGCGGTGCTGATATTTTAGAGTTTGGCGTGCCATTTTCTGACCCTATGTCAGATGGTGTTATAATTCAAAAAGCCCACGAGAGGGCATTAGCTAACAAAGTATCACTAGCAGGAGTGCTAGACCTAGTTGCTAAATTTAAAAAAACAGATAAAAAAACCCCAGTTGTGCTAATGGGCTATGCAAATCCTATTGAGTGTTTTGGCTATAAAAAGTTTGCTAAAAGTGCCAAACAAAGTGGAGTCGATGGGGTTTTAGTTGTTGACTTACCAGTAGAAGAATCACAGCGGTTAAAAACCCAGCTAGCACAGCAAGACATTGACTTAATATTCTTAATATCGCCAACCACAACCAATAATAGGCTTTTACAACTAGCAAAACAAGTAAGTGGCTTTGCTTATTTTGTAGCATTAAAGGGGGTTACTGGTGCTATAAACTTAAACATAGGCGAGCTAAATTTAAACCTAAGTAGAGTGCGTAGATTTATTGATATACCTATTGCTGCTGGTTTTGGTATTAAAGATAAAAACACCGCTAAAGAAGTAGCAAAAATTGCCGATGCGGTCGTAATTGGCAGTGCCATAGTAACATTAATTGAGAAGCATAACAGCAATAATGATAAAATGCTCGTAGAGGTAGAGAAACTAAGCAAAGGCATTGCTAGTAGTTTAGTATAGTAAGTATGCAATATTATCAATAAATGAAAAAATATTACTATGAGTTGGCTTGAAAAAATTCTTCCATCAATAAATAGTCCTAGTAAAAAAAATATTCCAGAAGGGGTATGGACTAAGTGTAATGCTTGTGATTCCGTGCTTTACAATAAAGAGTTAGTTGATAATTTGTTTGTTTGTCCTAGGTGTGGGCTACATAATCGCATTAATGCTCGAGACAGGTTGAAATTTTTCTTAGATGAAAATAGTAAGCAAGTTGAAATTGCTAGCAATATAGTCAGCGTTGACCCACTAAAATTCAAAGATAAAAAAAAATATAAAGACAGATACGCTAGTGCTCAAAAAACAACCAAAGAAAAAGACGCCATAGTGGTAATAAAGGGTGAATTAAAAGGCATGCTAGTTGTTGTTGGTGCATTTGAATTTAGTTTTATGGGTGGCTCTATGGGCTCTGTTGTTGGTGAAAAGTTTCTCCAAGGGGTAAAAACAAGCATTAGCGATAAAGCACCATTTATATGTTTTTCTGCTAGCGGCGGCGCTAGAATGCAAGAGGGATTATACTCTTTGATGCAAATGCCAAAAACAGCACTGGCACTAAACTTACTATCCGATGCTAAAATCCCATTTATATCAGTTATGACCGACCCAACTATGGGCGGGGTTTCTGCTAGTTTTGCTATGTTAGGAGATGTGAATATCGCAGAGCCTAATGCTAGGGTTGGTTTTGCTGGCTTACGCGTTATTGAGCAAACAGTTCGTGAGGAGCTGCCTAAAAACTTTCAAAAAAGTGAATTTTTATTAACAAAAGGTGCTATTGATATGATAGTCCCAAGATGCGACATGCGTGATACAGTGCATATGTTATTATTACACTTAACAAAAGCAGGCTACGAACAGCCTTAAAGCATAGATTACAAAGCCCGATTTGTGGTATGCACTAATTACAAACCGGAGTTTTACAAGATATTGTTATAAACATAATTTTAAGGGAGGCTCCTTAACTAATGCGTTATAAGATACTATTTAAGTTAAGTCATAGTGATGGCACTACTATTGATTCTAGTTTGGATGGTCCGTTTGAGTTTGAAGTAGGTGACAGGCAACTAGACCATTGCTTAGAAAACTGTGTTAAATCAGCAAGGCTAAATACAGTTGAGACATTTTTATTGCTCCCAGAAGATGGTTTTGGTCATCGTGATGAAAACGCAGTTCGGTTAATGGATGCTGGTGATTTTAAACATTTAAAAGAGCTAAGGGTTGGACTAGGCGTTGAATTTGACATTCCAAATGGTGACAGGTGTTTGGGCTATATTAAAAGCATTGATAATAATAAAGTTTTAGTGGATTTTAATCATTTATTAGCTGGGCATAGCATATCTTTTCAAGTTGAAGTTTTAGAGGTGGCAGAATGAAAGTTTTTTTGGCAAACCCAAGGGGGTTTTGTGCAGGCGTTGATAGGGCTATAGAGATTGTTGAGCAAACGCTAGCCAAATATGGTGCACCTATTTATGTTCGCCATGAAGTTGTTCATAATCGTTTTGTGGTTAATAATTTAAAAAACAAAGGCGCTGTTTTTGTTGAAGATATAGCCGATATTCCCAAGGGCGCTGTAGTTGTGTTTAGTGCTCATGGAGTATCTAAAAAAGTCAAACAACAGGCACTGCAAAATAAGTCTATTATTTTTGATGCTACCTGCCCCTTAGTTACTAAGGTGCATAAAGAAGTGATAAGAAGTAGAGCAAATAATGAAAGCGTAATTCTTATAGGGCATGCAAATCATCCAGAGGTTGATGGCACTATAGGGCAATGTGATGATAAAAATAGCATCCATTTAATTGAAAATATTAATGATGTTGATAATCTAGCTCTAAAAGATAACAGTAATATTTCATACACCACTCAAACTACACTATCTGTGGATGATACTAAAAATATTATAAATAAATTAAAACAAAAATACCCAAATATTAAATCCCCCAATAAAAGTGATATTTGCTACGCTACTCAAAATCGTCAAGATGCGGTAAAACAACTTATGAAAGTAAGCGATGTATTATTGGTTTTAGGCTCTGCAAACTCATCAAACTCAAATCGCTTAAAAGAAATAGCAATAAAACTAAATAAGCCAGCGTATTTAATAGATGATTCTAGTGAAATAAAGCCAAGCTGGCTACTTGGGGTTAATAATATAGCACTAACAGCTGGAGCATCAGCGCCAGAGGTTTTAGTCCAAGATGTAATTACTCGATTACAAGCACTTGGTGCTAGCGAGATAATAGCAAGTAAAGGCATAGAGGAAGGTATAATATTCCCACTTCCAAAGGAGCTAAGGTGAAAAAAACCTTAGTTTGTGGCTCTTATGCCTTTGATAGTATTATGGTTTTTCAAGACAAGTTCAAAAATCATATTTTGCCTGACAAACTGCATATACTAAATGTATGTTTTTACACCCCTAGTATGCGTAAAGAATTTGGTGGCTGTGCTGGTAATATTAGCTATAATTTAAACCTTTTGGACGATAGAGTTTGTCCTATTGCAACCGTAGGTAATGACTTTGCTCCGTATAGAGATAGAATAAAAAAACTAAACATTAGCGACAAGTATATTAAAACTATGCCTAAGCACTATACCGCTCAAGCATTTATTACCACCGATATTGACGATAATCAAATTACCGCATTTCACCCTGGTGCTATGGATGAGGCACACCTAAATAGTATAACTAAGTTAAACATTGATGCTGCTATTGCAATAATAGCACCTGATGGCAAAAGAGCAATGATTGAGCATGCTAGAGAGTTATTTGAGCTAAATATCCCCTTTATCTTTGACCCAGGTCAAGGCTTACCTATGTTTAACAAGGACGAATTACTAATATTTATAAGTCAAGCCTCGTGGATTACGCTCAATGATTATGAGCTAGAAGTATTAAAAGAGAATTCTGGTTTATCAACAAAGGAAATAGCCAAGCAAGTGCAAGCGTTAATAATAACTAAAGGTGCTAGCGGTTGCGATATTTACCTACAAAATGAAGTATTAGAGGTTAAGGGCGTTAAGGCAAAAGCCGTGGACCCAACAGGCTGTGGCGATGCCTACAGAGCAGGTATTATTTTTGGCATCAAAAATAACCTAGACTGGCATAGCACAGCCAAGCTAGCCAATTTAATTGGTGCAATTAAGGTAGAGGTTAGCGGTCCTCAAAACCATAGTTTTAACCTAAACAGCATCCAAAAACTGTATCATCAAAAATATAACACTAAACTACTATAAAACTTTGACTAACCTTAGGTAATAGTTATTTTTGCACAAGTCGGAGTTTTATAAGGTGTTTTTGAATTGCCAAAAAGCACGGCAGTTCTGCACTGTGCACAAGGTATAGAACCACCCACAAAAGCTTAATTTTTTACTCCATAAAGACCCATGTCTAAAACCAACTTTTCATACTAATAATTAAACTTATTTTTGCCATCTAAAATCTTAAAAATAACTCAAATATCCGTGTTTTTTGTTATAAAATAATGAAAACAGCTGTAAACAGTGCTACGCACACAGTAGCCCTTAGAGGCACTAGGAGTTGTATTTTATGCCTCAAACACGGCTGTATGCGTAGCATTGCTTACAGATATGTTTTTTATATTAATATTTTAGCAGATTTTATTTATTCTTTGCCACCGTGCAACAGTCTCATAACGACTTTCGTAGTAGTGCCAATAAGAGTATCGTGACAGCATCTATAAAGCTAGGCTAGTGTGTTCAGTAGAGTAGTTTTTACCACGGGCAAGGCTTGTGGCTTTTTGTTTGCATATACCAAAACTAAGAGTTTATTTCTAATATTAAATTGTGCTTTAAGAGGCGGTTAATATTTATAAACTAGCCCGGTGGCCATAGTAATTGTCTGCCTGCTAAACAATGTAGGTGAATATGATAAACAGCCTGTCCACCGTCTTTATTGCAGTTCATAGTTAAGCGAAAACCGTTATTGGCAAAACCTTGTTGTTTGGCTATTTGACTAGCTATTATGGTTAGCTTGCCAATTAAGTTGGCGTTATCAGCATCATTTATAGTTGCTATATGTTGTTTTGGAATTACTAAAAAATGCACAGGTGCTTGAGGGGCTACATCATTAAATGCAATTACCTCATTATCTTCATAAATAATATCTGCTGCTATATTCTTAGCAACTATCTTACAAAATAAACACTCTTTCATTTTATTATTTAGAGTTTTTAATTTTAAAAAATAATATTACAAGTTATTAGGTATTATTGCCAATATTTTCACAACAATAAGCTATAGCTGCTAAAGACTCACCTTTTTCGTCACGAAATTGGCAAGAATATTTTAAAAACTCTAGCAAATTATTTGATATATTTAGTATATCTGCTTTGAGGAAGGAAAAAAATACATACACTGAAAACTCGGAATTCACCCAAATAAGATTATCACTTGTTTGATTTAATAGCAACTCTTCTTTAAACTGTATTGGACTAAACTTAGCGATCCATCTTGATAAAAAACCTGCATATTTATGCCTGTCTGGTTTTTTATCATGTGGCAAATGGAAACTAGCCATTCTTTCTAAACCAATTATAGCACTATCAATAGCAGCACCAAGCAACCATACATTCAAATATATATCTTTAGTGTTTCTATCACATAAATATGAATTAGCTACTTTAACTATATGTTTTTTTAATTTTGTTTTATCGGCAAATTGTTGCTCACTCATAAATTTTTTACTTTTTAAACAAACCTATTAAATGCCCTCTACCTTCACCAAGAGTTTTTAATCCGTTTTTGCTTATATCAGCAAATTTCTCGCCATCATTAGACAGTTTAGCGTTAACAAGTTTTCTATACTCATCATTTTTATCAAGATTATTTAAATAATTAAGACATTCTTTAACATCTATTTTATTTGTGCTATCCATACAATTACCTCCAAATTTTAAATTTTACGCTGTTTTACAGTAAGTGTTTATTATAATGCAATTATTTTATAAAATAAACATTAACTCACATTAAACTCCTTAGATATAAAATTACTGCCAAAGTGCTAAAAATAGCAAAAAACATGCTACTGTAAATAATAGGTACTTGCCAAACAATAATAGCCATAACTACGCTTATAGTAGCAAAAATAAAGTTTTTTTGCTTGTTTTGTTGTTGCTCTAACTTGTTATTAATTTGTTGTAATTGCTTAATTTGTAATTTATGTTTTTTATTGCCATCCTCTAAGGTTTGTAAAATATTACTTGCTACTACTGGTAGTTCTGGTAGTTTTGCTAGTATTTCTGGTGCTTGTTGTTTTAGATTTTTTAATATTTGTTTTGGGCTGTATTTTTGTTTACTAAGTTTTTCTAAAAATGGCTTGGCAGTAGCCCATAAGTCTAATTTTGGATATAATTGCCTACCAAGACCTTCAATATTTAATAAAGTTTTATCCAATAATATTAGTTGCGGCTGGATATACATATCAAAGCGTTTTGCTTGTTGTAATAAACTTAGTAATACCTGCCCAAAGGATATTTCATCAAGTGGTTTTTGAAAAAGTGGCGTGCATACAGCAGCAATAGCATTAGTAAAAGCTTCAATATCAATATCATCCTTAACCCAGCCAGACTTTAAATATGCTAGGGCAATACGGCGATAGTCTTTATTAAAAAAACCTAAAAAACTCTCTGCTAAATAGTATTTATCTAAATCACTAAGGCTACCCATAATACCAAAATCTACCCCTAAATATTTACCATCATCAGCAACAAAAATATTACCCGGATGCATATCAGCGTGAAAAAAATTGTGCTCAAAAACTTGCGAAAAGAATATAATAACACCGTTTTCTGCTAATTGCTTTAAGTTAATATTTTTTGCCTGTAAAGTTTTTATATCATTAACAGCAGTGCCATAAATTCGCTCAGACACTAAGATATTCCTACTAGATAAGTCCCAGTAAACCTTTGGCACATATAATAAGTTAGAATTAAGAAAGTTTTTTCTAAGACGATCGGTATTTACTGCCTCATTTAACATATCTAGTTCGTTTGTTATAATTTTTTCAAATTCTAATACTACCTCTTTTGGGTTTAACCTCTTGCCATCAGGGTGTTTTGCTAGTATTTTTGCTACAAGCCTCATTAACGATATATCTTTGGATATTTGTTGAGCAACATTTGGACGAACTATTTTTAATACTACCTCATTACCGCTTTTAGTTATAGCACTATGAACTTGGGCTATTGATGCAGCTGCTAGTGGCTTAATATCAAATACTTTAAATAACTCGCCTATCTTAGCACCTAAAGACTTTTCAACAATACTAATAGCTTCTTTACTATCAAAAGGCGGGCACTTGTCTTGTAATTTTGCTAATTCTAAATGTATATCCTCTGGCAACAAATCACCCCTAGTTGATAGAGTCTGCCCAAACTTAATAAATATAGGTCCTAATGCTTCTAAACCAAGTCGTATTCTTTCACCTCTGGGTTTATCATTAGCTATAAAATAATGCCACGGCATTAAATATATCAACGGCTTAAACACCTTTAATACTGGCGTTGATAACAATAAATCATCAAGACGATAACGAACTATTATTATAAAAATGCTAATTAGCCTAACAAAATTTTGCATAACTTGAGGCTGTTGCACGACGGCAAAGAATAAATAAAAATCTGCTAAAATATTAATATAAAAAACATATCTGTAAGCAATGCTACGCATACAGCCGTGTTTGAGGCATAAAATACAACTCCTGGTGCCTCTAAGGGCTACTGTGTGCGTAGCACTACAACTGTTTTCATTATTTTATAACAAAACGCACGGATATTTGAGTTATTTTTAGCATTTTGGGTTGCCGTATAACGGTCTCAACTTACTATTACTCGCCTGGGGTTTTGGCTTTAATACTCAAGGCGTGCAACTCTCCAGATGCAATATCATCCTTTACTATGGATAAAATCATCTTTTGCCTATTCAACAATGATACACCCTCAAAACTCTCAGATATTATGGTAGCAGAGCAATTACAGCCATCTCCTGATAGCTCAATCTTTGCTTTTGGTAGGGCGTTTGTTAGTTTTTGTTGTAACTCTTGTAATGTCATTTTTTATACTCCTTATTATGACGAACATCCTTGCCATGAACTATATATAACACATATTCACAGATATTTTTTGCATGGTCGCCTGCCCTTTCAATTGAGCGGGCACAATAATTGACTTTTATAGTATTTTCAATATTTTTACTATCTTCTAACATATAGGTAATTAATAAGCGGTTAAGTGAGTCAAATTCTTGGTCTAGTTCAGAATCCATAGCACTTACTGCCATAGCTTTTTTAACATCTAGTTTTTTATAACAAGATATAGCGCCTTTTAGCATATCTTGAGCAACGCGGATAATGTGTTTTAAGTTTTTACGAAATTTAAAACTTGACATATCAGTATCAGATGTTAACTCCAACGCAAATCTAGCTATTTTTTCAGCTTCATCGCCAATTCTTTCTAAGTCTGTTACTAATTTAATTGCCATTAAAATTGTGCGTAAATCTGTTGCCTTTGGTTGCCTTCTAGCAATTATTTGAGCACAACTTTCGTCAATAATTACCTCCATATCATTGATTTTATAATCTCTTTTAGCAATTTTTTTCGCTTTTTCAATATTATTATCCAGTAAAGCCTCGGTAGCACCAATAAAATGTTTTTGAGCCAAGCTAGCCATAGTTAAGACTTGCTCATTTAATTGCTCTAAATCATCGTCGTATTCGTGTGATATATGTTGTCCTATCATTAGCCAAACCTCCCAGTTATATAATTTTCTGTTAGCCTATGCATAGGGTTAGTAAACACGGTATCAGTGTTATTAACCTCTACTAACCTACCTAAATGAAAATACGCTGTCCTATCTGATATTCTAGCCGCTTGTTGCATAGAATGAGTAACTATTACAATGGTATAAGATGACTTTAATTCGTGCATTAACTCTTCTATGGTTGCTGTTGCTATTGGGTCTAATGCCGATGTTGGCTCATCCATTAAAATAATATCCGGACTAATAGCTATAGTTCTAGCAATACATAGTCTTTGTTGCTGTCCGCCTGATAATCCAGTGCCAGGCTTATCTAGCCTATCCTTAGCTTCTTTCCATAAACCTACTTTTTGTAAACTATGCTGAACAATGCTATCAAGTTCAGCCTTAGTTTTTGCTAAGCCGTGTAACCTAGGGCCATAGGCTACATTATCATAAATAGACTTAGGAAATGGATTGGGCTTTTGAAATACCATGCCAATATTTACCCTTAATAATACTGGGTCTAAGTCATAAATATTATTACCGTTAAGAGTTATACCTCCCTTAATTACACAGTCATCTATAGTATCGTTCATTCTATTTAAACAACGAATAAAGGTTGACTTACCACAGCCCGATGGTCCTATCATTGCAATAATTTGATTTTTAGCAATATCTATGTTTACATCAAATATTGCTTGATTAGTTTTATTATAAAAAACCTCAACACTACGGCAACTAACCTTTGGATTAGCAATAATTGGCTTGCCTACTGTTGTTTTTATTTCTTGTGCTAGGTCTATGTCTGTTAAATTATCCATACTTACCACCTAATTTCAAATTTCTTGCGTAATATTATGGCTGTTAAATTCATAATAAATAAAAATAATAATAATACCAAAATTGCCGCCGAAGTAAGAGCAATAAATGCCCTTTCTGGAGAGTCAGACCAAATAAATATTTGCACTGGTAGTGCAGATGCCGGGTCTAAAAAACCCTCTGGTATATCAACAATAAAGGCTACCATACCTATCATAAGCAGTGGTGCTGTCTCACCTAGTGCTTGTGCCATGCCAATAATAGAGCCTGTTAAAATTCCCGGCATAGCAAGTGGTAGCGTTTGGTGTATTGTTGTTTGAATTTTAGAAGCACCTAGTGCTAGTGCTGCATTTTTAATAGATGCTGGCACAGATTTTAATGATGCTCTAGTTGCGATAATTATAGTGGGTAATGTCATTAAAGTTAGCACTAAACCACCAGCCAGTGCTGATGATCTGGGCACACCAAAAATATTAATATAAACAGCCAAGCCTAATAAGCCAAACACTATGGATGGCACAGCTGCTAAATTATTAATATTGACTTCTATTAGGTCAGTCCAGTAATTCTTAGGGGCGAATTCTTCTAAATATACAGCAGTTAAAATACCAATAGGCAAGGACAATAACAGTGTTATCAGCATAGCATAAAAAGAGCCTACTAACGCACCTAATATTCCTGCTTGTTCTGGCTCTCTAGAATCGCCTTTTATAAAAAAATTAAAGTTTAAAAATGTTGTTATACGGTTTTCTAGTTTTAGTTTATCAATCCAGCCTACCTGATAGTCTTTAACCTTTCTATTTGCCTCACTGATATTTTTACCAACCAAACCTTTAAAAAAAGTATCTATTGCGTCATCTGCTAAATACCATGAACTTATGCTAGTGCCTAATAGTTTAGGGTTAGCTAACACCTCGTCTCTTAGTTTGTATTGCACACCCGAACTAATCATACCCCTTAGGGCTTTTTTATGTTTGCGTTTTTTAACATTTGGAAATAATTGTTTGAGCGACTGGTTTACCAATGCCCTATAATTTACCTGAAATAACTCTTGTTTTGTGTAGCTATCCTTAGGCTCTAAACCTAATAACTCTTTAGAAAAACTAATATCTAGTTTAATGTATGTTTGGGTAAATGCTGGTATAGCTTTATTAGTAATATCAGCTAATAAAAAAAATAAAAACAATATACTAATACCAATAGCACTTATACTACATACTTTAAACACCCTTTCTTTAAAATAACGATATTTTAAATTTATTTGCCCTAAATCTTTATTATTCATACTGTTCACGGTATTTTTTTACTACTCGTAATGAGATAATATTTAGTATCAAAGTTGTTATAAATAAACCCAAGCCCAAGGCAAAAGCCGCCAAAGTTTTAGTATTATTAAATTCTTGGTCTCCTGTTAGTAGCGTTACTATTTGCACTGTTACTGTGGTAACTGCTGTCAAAGGGTTAACAGTTAGATTAGCAGCAACCCCTGCTGCCATTAGCACAATCATAGTCTCGCCTATAGCCCTTGATGCTGCTAATAGAACACTAGCTACCACCCCTGGTAATGCTGCAGGAATAACAACCTTTGCTACGGTTTCAAACTTGGTAGCACCCATTGCTATTGAGGCGTTTTTTAGGGAGTTGGGCACAGAAGATATAACATCATCTGATAATGATAGCACAAATGGCACTATCATCATCCCCATAACTATACCAACAGCTAATGCTGATTCTGTTGATACGGTAATATTAGCAAATAATTCAATATCCAAATTAACCCCGACTTGTTTTAACCAATCACCAAAGTCTTTAATCATAGGACCTATAGTTAATGCCGCAAAAAAACCATAAACAACCGTTGGGACGCCTGCTAAAACCTCTAAAAACGGTTTAACAAATGACCTAATTTTACTACTAGCATACTCGGATAAATATACTGCTGAGAATAAGCCAATAGGCACAGCAATAATTAGCGCTATTAATGATACAAATATAGTGCCCCAAAATACTGGCACTGCACCAAAACCACCAGAACTACCAATCTGGTCATCTCTAATTGCTATTTGTGGTGACCAGTGTAGCCCAAATAAAAAGTCTAGAATAGGTATTCTTTTAAAAAACTCTACTGCCTCAATAAGCACTGAAAAAACAATTCCTACTGTTACTAAAATAGCAATACTAGCACAGGATATTAAAATATAAATAAAATATTTTTCTACTTTATTTCTAGCCCTAGTATCAACTTGCACAAGCCTATATGATAATATAAATGTTATTATCATAATACTTATTACTACTATTGTTTTAATAATGGCACTATATAACAAGTTTTGTTGATAAATTATTGCTATATTATTTTTTATGGTGCCGTCATTTACTATAGAATTAGTTTGTATTAAGTTTAATACCTGATTAATTATTAAACCTAGTTGAGACTCACTATAAGTTGCAAGTTCTGGAAAATTCGCTAGGGTAACAAGGGTTATTATTTTACCTTCAAAAATTATCCATAGCCCTAAAATAGCCAAAGGTGCGGTAATAGTCCACATTGCCACCATATAGCCATAATATCTAGGAAGCGAGTGTAACTTGGCATTCACTCGCAGTGAACTTGCTTTATTTTTTGCTAAAAAATGCACCAAAAAACCAACGGCTATAATAAGTGCAAATAAATTTAGACTTGACATAAAATATACATGAAAAACGCACTGAAATGGACTTTACACCTGTATCTAAAATTGTAACTACTTTCTAGTTGCTTCATTACCGTGCTACCTTATATCGCTTAACTTTAATTTAACAGCATTTTTAGCGTTATATTGCATTAGTTTTATAGTTTTAAGAGACGGTATTAAGCCCTTATCCACTAAATAACCGTCTTCACCTATAGTATTTATGTTAACAAACTCTGCTATAAACTCATTTATGCCTAGCACTTGATTTCTATGGCTATTTTTTATATAGAAGTAAAGTGGTCTAGACACAGGATAACCGCCATTTTCAATATTTTCAAAACTAGACTCTTTATTATCTATTGTAGCGCTTTGAATTTTATCGGTATTATCCTCTAAGAATGAAAAGCCAAAAACACCTAAAGCTTGC
The DNA here is from genome assembly GCA_965222825.1 of Gammaproteobacteria bacterium. GTDB lineage: Bacteria > Pseudomonadota > Gammaproteobacteria > PS1 > Pseudothioglobaceae. The sequence continues at coordinate 1,059,395 of OZ244964.1, forward strand.
TTATTTTTTCTTAATTTAGAGATAATTAAATTATCATTCTCACCCATTTCTACATAAAAACCATCTTCTCTAATTGTTCTACATAACTGTTTGTATTGCTCTTTATTAGTTTTTTGCATAGCCTTTATAAAAGCAAATGTTTTACAACCGCCCTCAATAACTATCTCTTGTAAAATATCATAAGTCCCAGAAGTAGGGGGAGGACCTAAAACCTTTATCTTATAACTGGGTAGTCTAGGGTTTATTTGGCTCCATTTAGTATAAGGGTTGTCTATTAGTTTATTACTACCGTCGCTTGCTAGTATTCTAGCAGCTAGAGCGAGATACATATCTCTCAAACTAATATTAAATCGCTGGGATTTGTTACTATTAGCAATAATAATACCATCAAAGCCAATTAATACCTCGGTTACACTATTAACGCCATTTTTTTGGCATATGCTTAGCTCTGCAATTTTAATACGCCTAGAAGAATTGACAATATCGGGGGTGTTAATGCCATCACCTTGACAAAATAACTTAATACCCCCACCTGAGCCTGTCGCTTCAACCTTTGGGGTTTTAAAATGAGTCTTTTTGCCAAATGTTTCAGCAACTACCGTTGAAAATGGGAATACTGTTGATGAGCCAACTATATTTATATGATTTCTAGCATTTGCAAAAACCATAAAAAAAGCAACCGTTAACGCAAGTAGTATTTTTAACATTTTTTATTTATTAAAAAATTGTCATTATATAGATAAATAATGCAAAAATAGCTGTTTTTTAAATTTTATTATTTTTATATAAAATATTGTTTTAATTATATATTATAGTAAACATTTAATAATCATAGTGTCATTTAGAGCGGCTATTTTAGGCGTTTTGATGAAATTCAATTACATTTTTATCTTGGTCTCTAATAAAAAACATTATCCCGCCATCTGGTAGCGTTATTGGTCCTTCTGTAATACGAATACCCATTTTTTTGATTGAGTTTTGCACAGATTTAATATTATCTACACCTAATGCAATATGGGTATAGCCGGGGTATTTTTTGACTACATCCATAAGAATATTATTATTTAAGCCTGTATTAGCATTAATAATTAAATTTATGACTACCCCTGATGGATGCTTCATAATTGCGACAGGCTCAGGTCCTATAGGTCCTGCAATAAATACAAACCCAAGCTGCTTGTAAAATTTTATTGCACTTTCAAGGCTTGTTACTCTAATACCTATATGGTTGATACCAATAATTTCTTGCATAATATTTACCAAAATATTACATAGTAACAAAAAAAATATTTATAATAAAACCAGTATTATAGTTTTAACTGCCAAAACGCCTATCTCGGTTTTGATATTTTGTTATAATATTTTCTAACTCATCTTTGCTAAAATCAGGCCATAGAGTATCGGTAAAAAACAGCTCACTATAAGCTATGTCCCATAATAAAAAATTACTAATTCTCATTTCACCACTAGTTCTTATTAGTAAGTCAACCTCTGGTTTTTGAGCTAGACTTAGGTTATTTTTAATGGTATTTTTATTAATATCATCAATACTTATATCGTTGTTAAGGGTCTGTTTGGCAATTTTTTTACAAGCATTAACTATATCCCACTGTCCGCTATAATTTAGTGCTAAAACTAAATTTAAACCAGTGTTATTTTTTAGTTTTTGTTGTGATTTTTTTGCCTCTAGTTGGGTTTCTTTATTAAAAATACTCAAATCACCAATAATATCTAATCTAACATTATTTTTATTAAGTATTTTAGTTTGGGTTTTTAGCGATAATAAAAATAATTTGAACAGGTCTTTAACTTCTATTTGTGGACGATTATTATTCTCGCTACTAAATGCAAAAACTGTAAGAACATTTAACTCAATTTCACCACAATATTGTATTATTTCTTGTAAAACTTCTCTGCCTTTTTTATGCCCTGTGGTTTTTGCTAGATTATTTTTCTCAGCCCAACGCCCATTACCATCCATAATAATAGCTATATGGTTTAGAGCGTTATTAGGCATTATTTATAAGTTCCTTAGTTTTATAATAACTGTATTATACGGTAAAATGTTAAAAATTACTTTAACTCCAACACTACAAACGCTACAGCATAGTTTTTTTCATCTGCTATGCTTAGGTGGGCTTGTTTTATATTATTACTTAGCAAGTGCTGTCTTAGTTTTTCACTTACCTGAAAATACGGTTTACCTAGTTCATTATTGCGAATAGTTAGGTCGTAAAAACTGACTATTTTACCTATGCCAGTGCCTAATGCTTTGGTAAAAGCCTCTTTTGCAGCAAATCTTTTAGCACAATAACTAGCGCCTGTTGTAGTCATTGCACGATTTTTATATAAGTCTTGCTCGTAATTAGTTAAAATTCGTTTAATAAATGCCTCAGGATTTTTTTTTAAAATATGGGCAATTCTATCAATTTTTATTATATCTGTGCCTATACCATAAATCATAATCTTGCTGTTGTTATTAATTGTTTCATCTCTGCTACTGCACTAGATAGCCCTACAAATACTGATCTGGCTATTATAGAATGCCCTATGTTTAGTTCAACAATTTCTAAAATACTGGCAATTTCTTTGGTGTTTTGTAAGTGTAACCCGTGTCCTGCATTAACTTGTAGCCCTAAACTATGAGCATAAGTGCTACTTAGTATAATTTTATTTAGTTCTATCTGTTTTTCTTTACTAGTTTTAGCATTAGCATAATGCCCTGTATGCAGCTCAATAACAGGCGCTCCCACTTGATAACAGGCGTCTATTTGTTGTTTATTAGCATCAATAAATAACGACACTCTAATACTATTATCAGCTAGTTTTTTACATATTTTACTTAGGTATGGTTGTTGTGATAATACATCTAAACCACCCTCTGTTGTCAGCTCAGCTCTTTTTTCAGGAACAATGCAACAATCCTCTGGTTTAATAGCACAAGCAATATTCGCCATTTCTGTGGTTGCTGCCATTTCTAAGTTCATTTTTGTAGTTAGCTTATTAGCCAAAGTAATTACATCATTATCTTGTATATGGCGTCTATCTTCTCTTAGGTGAACAGTAATACTATTAGCACCTGATTGCTCTGCTAATAAGGCTGCATCAATAATATTAGGGTATTCTGTAAGTCTTGCTTGTCTTAGGGTGGCTATATGGTCAATATTAACCCCTAATGATATTGCTGGGTTTTTTAATACTTCTGTCATTTTTAAGTTTTTAATTTTTGTAATAATATTCTACTTTGTAGCGGTTTATTGCCTAGTAATAAATTTAATTGTGCCCTAAATAAATCCCTACAAACTCTTAGCTGTAGCTTATCTACAACCGCATCATATTTGTTTAATTGTAAAAAGATTAATAATTCACCAGAAATGTCGCCATTCTTATTTACTAGAAAACCTTGATTTTGACAATATGTGTAGTATTTATTTGTCTCAATAATATTATTCTTTATATCAAGTTTATAATTTAATTCATAGCCTAGTTCTGATAATAGGTTTTTTTCAAATAATCTTAATAACCAGTGTTGTTTTTGTTTATTATTTGTGTCTATTTCTGCTAGTTTATCTACAAAATCAGCGTATAAATAAAATAAATTTGTATGTATTTCTAACGGCAATAATAACCTTGCTAGCAATTCATTAATATACATAACTATTAGTAATTTATCGCCAGTAAAGGCTCGTGGCTTGTCGTTAATTTCAAAGTTAGTTAGGGTTTTTAACTCTCTATTGCCCCTGATTGTTATATCTAACTTACAAAATGGTTGCACAGCACCATATTTACTAGCTCTAATGCCATTAGCAATACAACGAATCATACCAAGATCAAGACTTAAAAAGTCTAACAATAAGCTATTGCCCTTATACGCTCTTTTATGAATTAAAAACGCCTTAACTTCTTTAATCATAACCTAGTGATTGTAGCCCTTGTTTGTTATCGCTCCAGTTTTTTTTGGTTTTTACCCACAGCTTTAAAAATACCTTAGCACCTAATAAGCCCTCAATATTTTTTCTAGCATCACTGCCAATTTTTTTTAACATTAAGCCCTTGTCTCCTATTACTATACTTTTTTGCGAGCTTCGTTCTACTAAAATTTTAGCCGCTATATTATATCTTTGTTGTGCAAATTTAAAATACTCTATATCTACGGTAACGCCGTATGGCAATTCTTTTTTTAAATAACGCACTAACTTCTCACGGATAAATTCTGCTACCAAAAACCGCTCACTTCTATCGGTAATATAATTACCCTCAAAAATAATGTTTTGTGCTGGTAAATGCCCTAATATTTGTCGTTTTAGATACTCTACATCTTTTTTACTAAAAGCACTAATAGGGATTATATTATTAATTTTAGTTTTATTGCTAAGCTCGGATATTTTTACTAGTATATCTTGCTTGTCTTTTAGTTTGTCTATTTTATTGATACAGCAAATGATATTGCTGTTATTAGCTAGATACTCTAATACCTTAGCATCCTCTCTGGTGTATTTATCAACCTCAACAAGCCACAAAACCACATCTACGCCCACTAAGGCATTTGTTGTAGTTTTATTCATATAGGCATTTAAAGCACGGTTTTTACCAATATGAACGCCTGGAGTATCTACTAGCACCATTTGATACTCGTCTGTGGTGCAAATAGCGTTTATTCTATGCCTTGTTGTTTGTGGTTTAGACGAGGTAATAGTCAATTTTTGTCCTATTAACTCATTAATTAGCGTTGATTTGCCTACATTAGGCCTGCCCACAACTGCAATAAAACCTGCCCTAAATTTATTATTATTTGCCATTTTTGTTTTTAGCTATGCCCTTTGCAATAGTTTCTAATAAAAATTTAGCACAATCCTGTTCTGCATATTTAATTGAGCCCGCTGTTTTCTCAACTTTAATTTTTGGTATATCTAGCTCACATAATATAGTGTGTAAAACATTATGCTCATCTCCTGTGGTATTGACTAAGCTATATTTAGGTAACAATAATTTATGTTTTTGTAAATACTCTTGTAGTGTAGTTTTATAATCTTTAACCGTATCAGCACTTATATTTTTTAACCTATCTTTATACACAGATAAAATTACTCTTTTTGTAACTTCAAAGTTTGAGTCTAAAAATATAGCCCCAAATACTGCCTCTAATGCGTCTTCTAAGATGGAGCAACGACTAGCACCGCCAGTTTTTAACTCACCCTTGCCTAGCATTAACTCTTTACCTAGTTCTAACTCGTTGGCAATCATACACAAGGTTTCACCCTTTACTAAACTTGAACGCAACCTTGTAAGTGTGCCTTCGTTAATGTCCCTAAATTTATTGTATATGTGTATTGCAATTACTAGACCTAATATACTGTCGCCTAAAAACTCTAATCTTTCATTGTTTTTTATATTGCTGCTTTTGTGGGTTAGGGCTTGCTTTAGCAGGCTAATATTACTAAATTTGTATGCTAATTTTTTTTCTAGTTTATTCATAATTAAAAATAATTTTACTAGCATATCAAGCCAACACAGTGCTAAAAATTGTTAAAATAGTTTTTTTACAAGTTTTTTTAAATTATGTTTTGGCAAGAAGATATAACCGAAGAAAATTTTAAAATACCAGACACCATACAAGATGCTGTTTTTAGTATTAAGGCAGAATCGCTACCAATAGACCATATAAATTCACTTACCAAGGCATTATTACAGCACCTGCCATGGCTTTATGAGGTAGATGCCAGCGTGCATGATATTAGTGTGGCTGATGGTAATGGCTGGTTTAATCAATACGGTGATGGAGCATTGTTTTACCCCTCTAAACGCTCAAAGCTAATGATTCGTATGCCAAAAAACAAGCTCAGGCTAGCAGAAAAAATATTAGTAGGTAAGATTCTAAACTGCAATAACCATAAAATTGAAATTATCAAAGCATACAAAGCAAAAAAACTTAGCGATAGTAATATTATATTTGCAAAATTTGTTTACATTGCAGGTAATGACGATGAAAATACATTTTTAAAAAAGTGCTACTTTGAAATAAATAAACTAGGCATTAAACCTAAAAAAATGCTAGCGGGATTAGAGCACAGTATATCGCTAGATAATAATAGTATTACAACTCGCTCGTTAATGCTAGCAGGACTTAGAAAAACAGAATCAGTAAAACTACAAGAGCAAGGCATAGGTAAGTATAGGGTATTAGGTTGTGGTTTATTTATCCAACAAAAAGATATTGAGGCAGTTTAAGGTTGTTACACAACATTACACACCTAATGCACTTTTTGCTATTTTTATATTGATACCTCAGCTTTAATACCCTCATCAGGGTTATAATTTAAGAACTCAAAATCATCTATTGTGTAACTAAAAATATCTTTGGGCATATTTTTTATATTTAGAGTTGGTAAAGTTTTAGGGCTACGGCTTAATTGGGTGTTTACTTGTTGGTCATGGTTGTTGTATATATGACAATCACCCCCAGTCCAGATAAAATCACCAACGCCTAAATTGCATTGCTGGGCTATCATATGGGTTAATAATGAATACGAGGCTATATTAAAGGGCACACCCAAAAATACATCACAACTTCTTTGGTATAGTTGGCAAGATAGTTTATTACTGGTTACAAAAAATTGAAACAATAAATGACAAGGCGGTAGTGCCATTTTATCAAGCTCGCCTACATTCCAAGCCGATACTAACATTCTTCTTGAATACGGATTAGTTTTAATTTGCTCAATTACTGTTGATATTTGGTCAATTACTTCACCATCGCTTTTTTGCCAAGAACGCCATTGAGCGCCATATACTCGTCCTAAGTCGCCATTATCATCAGCCCACTCATCCCAGATTCTAACCCCGTTATCATTCAAATACTTGGTATTAGTATTACCACTTAAAAACCACAATAACTCATGCACAACAGAGGGGATGTGAATTTTCTTTGTAGTCATTAGCGGAAAGCCTTGTTGTAGGTCAAAACGCATTTGATGGGCAAATATTGCCTTAGTGCCTGTGCCTGTTCTATCTGGTCTATCTATGCCTGTGCTTTTAATAAGTTTTAAGAGGTCTAGATAATGTTTCATATTTTGTTTATATTTACTTTTACCAGTAATATTACTGCTAATATAAGCATAGGAATACTTAAAATCTGCCCCATAGTAAGCCAGCCCCAAGCCAAATAACCAATGTGTGAGTCTGGTGCTCTAACAAACTCAATAGTAAATCTAAATAAGCCATAAAATAACAAAAATAACGCTGATACTGACATAATAGGGCGTTTTTTACTACTATACACCCATAATATTATAAACAATACCAGCCCCTCTAATAATGCTTCATATAATTGGCTAGGATAGCGATTAATCCAAATACCTAACTCATTAGGTGCGTAAACACCAAATGAGCTGGTGGTAATTTTGCCCCATAACTCGCCGTTAATATAATTTGCAATTCTACCAAGCCCTAAGCCTATTGGCACAAGTGGGGCAACAAAATCACTAACCTCAAAAAAAGTTTTATTACTTTTATTAGCAAAAATAATCATAGCGATAATAACGCCTAATAAACCCCCGTGAAATGACATTCCTCCTTGCCAAATTTTAAAAAGTATTATTGGCTCTGTTAAAAAATTAGCAAACTGGTAAAAGATAACATAACCAATTCTACCACCTAAAATTACCCCAAGAACACCATAAAATATTAGGTCTTCTACTTGTTTTTTTTGCCAATTAAGGTATTTATGATGTTTAATTTTATATTTTGCTAGCAAAAATGCTACTAAAAATGCTAGTAAATACATTATTCCATACCAATGTATTTTTATAAACCCCATATCAATGGCTACTGGGTTTATTTCTATATAGGGCATATTTTATTTAAGTTACTGACTATACTAGTTTGTTTTTAATAGCCACCTTTTCTTTTTGTCTCTGGCAAACCTGCTATTTCACCTGCCTGTTTAGCAGGTCCCTTAGGGAATAAAGTATATAATGCCTTGGTATCTAATTTTTCGGGCCAGTCATTTTTTAATGCTTTAACTATATTTCTCTCATTAGGCTGGTTATTATTATTATTTATATATTCATCTCTTAAATAGTTAATAACCTTAAAACTTAACTCATTAAGTTCAATACCAATCTCACTGGCTATTTCATGGGCAATATCAGTATTCCAATCCTCTAAATTAACCAAATAACCATTATCTGTTCTTTCTAAATCTGCTAAGGGCATAATATCTCCTAAAAAATTAATAAAGTAAAAATTGTAATGTATTTTACGATAATAATCAATATAAAACTGTTAAAATACTGCAAAAATATGTTTAAAAGTCCTATGATTAGTTTTGAATTTTTCCCTCCAAAAGATAATATTAGTGCTGATAATTTACGCATAGTGCAAACAAAATTAGCACAAATAAAGCCAGAATATTTTTCCATAACTTTTGGTGCTGGTGGTGGCACACAAAAAAAAACCGTAGATACTATTATGGATATTAATAATAATTATGATATTCCAGCATGCCCACATATATCGTGCATAGGCTCAAGCAAAATAACTATTAATAATTTATTAACTATATATAAAAAACATAATATCAATAAATTAGTAGTATTAAGGGGTGATACACCAACTAAAATGATAACTAACGGAGATTTTAGTTACGCTTATCAATTAGTAGAATTTATAAGAGATAATTTTGGCAGTTATTTTGATATAAAAGTAGCAGCATATCCTGAAAAACACCCTCAATCTAGTAATATTTATGAGGATATAAAGTATTTTATCTATAAAGTAAAAGCAGGTGCTAATAGTGCTATTACTCAATATTTTTATAATACTGATGCTTATTTTAATTTTTGTGATGAGGTTAGCAAGCAAGTAGATATAGAAGTAGTGCCGGGCATTATGCCTATTACTAACTGTGTGCAACTGAATAGATTTTCACAACTATCAGGCGCTGAAATCCCTAGATGGATTTTAAATAAACTAACATATTATAAGGATGACTTACAAAGTTTAAGGGCATTTGGTTATGAAGTGGTGGCTGGTATGTGTTATAAATTAAAGTCTCAAGGCGTGGATAATTTTCATTTTTATAGTATGAACAAAGCGGAGCCATCATACTCATTGGCTAATAATCTAAAAAACACCTAGACCCATAACCTGTCTAACTTCTTGCATCGTTTCTCTGGCTATAAAACTAGCTTTTTCAGTGCCATCATGGAGAATTTGCTTTATTAAATTTACATCTTGATACTCTGTTGCTCTTTCTTGAATTGGCTCTAAAAATTTACAAATCTTATTAATTAACGGCTGTTTACAATCAATACAGCCTATTTTTGCATTTTCACAATTATCCTTAATTTCAACCAAGCTATCCTTAGAGTAAATTTTGTGCCATTGCCATACATGGCATTTTTTGACATTTCCGGGGTCAGTTATTTTAATTCTAGCTGGATCAGTAGGCATTCTTTTAATCTTATTACTTATTTCTTCTTTGCTGTCTCTTAAAGATATAGTGTTATTATAAGACTTAGACATTTTTTGCCCATCTGTGCCCGGCATTTTTGGAACATCTGTTAATAATGCTTCTGGCTCTGGTAGAATTATCAATCCTCCACCTTCTAAATATCCTAACAACCTTTCTCTGTCGCCTAAGGTTATATTTTGTTGTTCTTTTAATAATAGTTGTGCCTTAACTAAGGCTTCTTTATCGCCTTGCTCTTGGAATAATTTTCTAAAACTTAGGTAGCGTTTTTTGTTAGACTTACCCATCTTATCAATTGCTTTTATTGCTTTTTCTGCAAAATCTTCCTCTTTACCGTATATATGATTAAACCTTCTAGCTATTTCTCTGGTTAGCTCTACATGCGCTACTTGGTCTAAGCCAACAGGAACTTTTTGTGCTTTATACATTAGAATATCTGCACTTTGTAATAATGGATAACCCAAAAAACCATAAGTTTTTAAGTCTTTTTCTGCTAATTTTTCTTGCTGGTCTTTATAAGAAGGCACTCTTTTTAACCAACTAAGAGGTGTTATCATAGATAATAATAAATGCAATTCTGCGTGCTCTTTAATACTAGATTGAGTAAATATTGTTGCTGTATTTGGGTTTATGCCTGCTGCTAACCAATCAATAACCATATCAATAGTATTTTGCTCTAATGGAATTTTATCAGCATAATGGGTAGTAAAAGAATGCCAGTTAGCAACAAAAAAGAAGCTATCATATTCGTTTTGTATCTCACACCAATTTTTAAGCACACCATGATAGTGTCCTAAATGCAACTTCCCAGTAGGCCTCATGCCAGACAATACTCTATTTTGCATATTTTTTACCCTCAAACTTATTCCCAAGCTTTGCTCGGGAGTAAAATTCTAGTCCTTTTATTACTAAATTATTATGATATTTATAATTATAATCAATATATGGCATTAAAATACCTGCATCTCCACCTGTTAATATTAGCTTGGTTTTTGGTGTTAATAATTTGCTTATCGTTGTTATAATACCATTTATCCATAATGATTTAGTGCCATTAAGCCATGCTTTATCGGTGCTATTAGTTATACTAGTGTCTACTAACTCATTATAAATATCACCACTAAAATTTGCAAAACTATTATTTAGTAACCATAGCCCGGGCATAATTAGCCCGCCTTTATGCTCTCCACTACTTGCTAATATATCAATAGTAGTTGCTGTGCCTGAACTAAGAATTAAGGCGTGTTGTTTAGGATATAGCTCATAAGTTGCAATTAATCCTAGCCACCTATCTACACCTAAATTAGTAATTTTTTGATAACAATTTGTAAGTTTTTTGTATGTTTTGGTGCTATTAACTATATTAACTATTTGATAATTTTTGCTAATATTTTTACTAATATTGCTATTAGATACATCAGCTAGCCATACTGTTATATTATTGTCTTGTGGTAATAATGAAGTATTAAAACCATCAATAAGTATTGATTTTAAATTATTTTTATACTGCCATTTTATTGCACTATTGCCAATATCAATAAATAAATTATCGGTAATATTGTTAGTATTATTCAAATTTAAAATAAACTAGCATTAAGGTACAAATGGCAAAGTATACTTGCTATATACCCAAGAGCAATTACAGGTGCCCATTTTAAATGACTCATAAAAGTATATACACCTCTTGCTTGCCCCATTAGGGCAACACCTGCTGCAGAACCAATAGAGAGCATACTGCCACCAACACCAGCTGTTAGGGTAACAAGTAGCCACTGTCCATGAGACATATCAGGATGCATAGTTAAAACCGCAAACATAACCGGAATATTATCAACAATAGCAGATAAAATACCTACAATAACATTTGCATAAGTAGCACCTAATTCTACATACATAAATTCAGATACTATACCTAAATAACCTAAAAATCCTAGACCACCTACACTTAGTATTATACCAAAGAAAAATAATAGAGTATCCCACTCAACATGTGCTAACTTATCAAATATATCAAATCCCTTACTACGCCTTTTAATAAAATATCCAGCAATTAGTAAATATCCTAATCCAGTCATCATACCCATAGCAGGTGGCAGATGTAAGAAATTATGAAAAGAAACAGCGGTTGCAATGGTAAACAAAAATAATACTATAATTAGAATACCCCCGTGCGATATTACAACCTTTTCATTGCTAACTGCACTGCTAGGCTTGCCGTTTATAAAAAGACTCATTATAAAAGCAGGAATTAAAAAATTAACAACAGATGGTAAAAATAACACAAAGAATTCAGTAAAATTAACAATGTTAGCCTGCCATACCATTAGTGTAGTAATATCACCAAATGGACTGAATGCACCGCCAGCATTAGCGGCAACAATAATGTTGATAAAGGCAATAGAAATAAACTTACTATTACCAGCACCTACTGCCATAACAACAGCACCCATAACAAGGGCGGTGGTTAAATTATCAGCCAAGGGCGACATAAAAAATGCCAAAACCCCAGTTACCCAAAATAATGTTTTAAACCCGTAACCTTTGGATAATAACCACGATTTTAATACTTCAAAAATATTCCGCTCACGCATTACCTCAATATAAGTCATAGCTACTAATAAAAATAGAAATAACTCGCTATATTCTAATAAATTATGCTGGAGTGCTATATTGGCTTCATTAGGCATACCATTTGCTACATACAAACCAGATATTAATGCCCAAATTATGCCCGCGGATAATAGCACTGGCTTGGACTTTCTCATCTCAGTATATTCTTCTACTATAACAAAGAAATAAGCAATAACAAACACTAAAAGCACAACAATACCAACCCAATGCCCAGTAAAATCTATGACATCGCCAACGGCAACATTATCTAAGCTGCTAGGGTTTATGGCAAAAATATTTTGCGTTAATAGCATAATTGCTATAAATACTATTTTTTTAATCATTTATTACCTCCAATACACTATCATTTAAATTAATTCTGTTATTAAGCAAACCCTCTTTAATAGTAGCTAAACAATAAGTATTGCCATCTATATTAGCGGATAAAACTACCCTATAATTACTACTAGTAGAAGAGGAGTTATCTATTTGTAATTTATCGCCAATATTAGCCAAGCCCCTTAGTTTAAATTTAAACATTCTTATGTTTGCTTTGCCTAAATAATGCACCCTTGCCACTACCTCTTGCCCTGGGTAGCAGCCCTTATCAAAATTAACGCCATTTACGCTAACTAAATCTAAATTTAGCATTTGTGGTATAAAAACCTCGCTAGTAGTCAAAAATATTTCTGGCAAGCCAAGCTTTATATTATTAAAATACCAATAATTTATATCACTACTAATTATTTTATCTAAATTATTTATATTTGTTAATACTGCACTTTGATTGCTAGAATATTCAATAACATCGCCCAAACTTGTATCTGGCTTTTGACCTAAAAAACCAATTAAAGCCAACTTATCGCTAATATCCTCAATAATTACCTGCGAGTTTAACACAAACATTTGCAAGCGTTTTTTGACTACTTGCAATAAATCCTTAGCGAGGTCTAAATAGTAACTATCCTTTATTTTAAACACTCTAAGCAACGCTATTACCCTGCCCTTATGGCTGCAATAAGCATTTAATTGCACAACTTTATCACTTATATTAGCAATATCATTACTAAGTTGTTTGTGCAAAAAATCACTAGCATCAATACCAACTACCCTTAACAAAGCTCTATTTGATAAATTAAAAATCATATGCTAAGGATATTTTAGAGTAATTTTAATTGTTGTGTTTAAGTTTTTTAATTAATGTGAGGTATTATTTTCTTATTTTCTTATTTTTCTGGTGCTAATCCAAAATATATGCTTTTGGCAATTTAATATTGCTATTTATATTACTGATGGCAATAAACATATTATTATTGAAAATAAAACTTGAACTGGCGACCAACAAAGGCAAAATATACTACACAAAATAAGTTTTAATGATTTTCGCTTACTTGGTTTATAGTATATTTAGGTATTTCAACAACTAAGTCGCTATCAGCAACAATAGCCTGACAACTAAGCCTAGAATCAGGGTCTAAGCCCCAAGCCTTATCTAGCAAATCATCTTCTATTTCATCGGATTCTTCTATGCTATCAAAACCCTCTCTTAGATAAACATGGCAGGTAGTGCAAGCGTTTGATTTTTCGCAGGCGTGTTCAACTTCAACATTATTATTAAGTAGTGCATCGCATACACTAATACCACTATCTACTTCTATAACTGTGCCTTCTGGGCATAGTTCATAATGTGGTAAAACAATAATTTGTGGCACAATATACCCCTAAACTTAAAAGGATGAACTTATCTAAAATACTTCGTCAATATTTTTACCTTTAATGGCCTTTTTTATACTATTATTCATACGCCTAGATACAAATGTATTGCTGATATTTTCTAGGTTAATTATAGCTTGTTTTATAGTTTTTATGTTGGATGAATTTTTTAGGTTATCTAAATTAGTTTTTGCTTTTAGTATTGCCGTTAATTCTTGTTTAGTTAAAATATTAGCATCAGCATCTAATGCTGAGGTAATAGCTATTAACTCTCGCTTAGCTGCTAATTGTTGCTGGTATAGTTGTCTTTTTTTAATATCATCCTTAGCGTGCAATACTGATTCTGTTAGCATATTTTTTATTGCCTCATTACTTAACCCGTGAGATGGTTTTACGACAATCTCTGCTTTTATATTATTAGTTTTTTCAGTAGCACTTACTTGTAATAAACCATCAGCATCAACCCTAAATTCTACTAATATTCTAGCACTGCCCGCTACTAGTTTTGGAATACCTTGTAATTGAAATTTAGCTAGCGATCTACAATTCGATACTAATTCTCTCTCGCCCTGAATAACATGGATAGCCATAGTGGCTTGCCCATCTTTAAAAGTAGTAAACTCTTGGGCTTTAACAACAGGTATGGTAGTATTTCTGGTAATTATTTTTTCAACTAGACCGCCCATAGTTTCAATTCCCAAAGAAAGTGGCAAAACATCAAGTAATAATAATTCATCGCTAGACTTATTACCCGCTAAAATATTTGCTTGAATGCTAGCACCATTTGCTACCACTTCATCAGGATTAACGCTAGATAGAACTGGTTTATTGAATAATTTTTCTACACTATCTATAACCAGTTTAGCCCTTGTTGAGCCACCTACCATAATAATATCTTTAACATCATCAATGCTTATACTAGCATCTCTTAGTGCTCTTTTGGTTAGTTTTAGGGTTTTGTTTACTAGCCCTTGTATTAAACTATTAAAATGACTTAAGCTTATAGTATATGTTTTATTTAAAAACACCAAACTAGCACTATTATCTGTGCTTAATTTTTGTTTGCTGTTTTTTGCTAGTTGTTGTAATTCTTGTTTTCTCTCAGGTGTTAATATATTGCTATCTATATTTAGTTTAGTTAAGCAGTCTTGCATTATTAGTAAGTCAAAATCATCGCCACCTAAGGCAGAATCACCGCCTGTTGCTAAAACTTTAAATACTCCCTTAGCAAAACTTAGCACCGAAATATCAAAAGTGCCCCCACCTAAGTCGTAAACTATATGCACACCTTGCTCTTTAGTATCCAAGCCATAAGCAATAGCCGCTGCTGTAGGCTCGTTTAATAATCTTAACACATTTAGCCCTGCTAGTTTAGCAGCATTTTTTGTGGCTTGTCTTTGGGCATCATTAAAATAGGCTGGAACGGTAATAACACAGCCAAATAACTCACCTCCTAATGACAATTCTGCTCTTTGTTTTAACTCTAATAAAATATCAGCGGCAACTATAACAGGATTAATAATACCTTGTTTAGTTTTTATAGCTATGCTATTTTCTTGTTTAACAATGTCATAAACGCTATTTTTAGCAAGTGCCTCATCATAAGATAGGTCTAGCAATCTTTTTGCAGATATAATAGTGTCCTTAGGTGCTTTTGCAATGAGATTTAGTGCTTTTTGACCGATAATTTTATTATTATTGCCATAATAAACCACAGACGGCAAAATAACCTCATCATTTATATCAGCAAGTAGTTTAACGCTACCACTTAGGACTGAGCCAACTAATGAATTTGTAGTTCCTAAGTCAATACCCACTGCTAGTTTGTGCTTATGAGGTTCGCTAGATTGTCCTGGTTCTGATATTTGTAATAATGCCATAGTAATATTATACTAAAAATTACTTAAAATATCTAAACTCTATGTGCGTAGCACAAACTTGTAGGTATTTAATCAATTTTTGTAAAAAACTAGATTATTTATACATCTGCCGAGCCAGCTGTTCCAATTGTGGTAGAGGTACCTAACGAGCCAATTGAACCAGATGTAGTGGAAACAGAGCCAACTGTGCCAAATGTGCTTAAACTAGCAATACTACTAGCACTACCAAGAGTATTAACGGCTACTTGAATTGAATCAAAATCTTTATTATTTTGTATATCCAAATAATTAGCATTTGGCATAACAAAAAATACTTTATTTTTACTATTAACCACTACCTTAAATTCTCAAGTGTATGTTTAGGTTTTTGTATAATTGCTCTCTAAGCTTTGTATCGTAGAGCTTAATTAACAATTAAACTAGGTTTTCTTGCCATCTAATTACTTTATCTTTAAAAAACTATCCAGCGTAGGGTATATTAAATTTTTGTTTTTTATCATAATTCGTCCAATAACTTGTTTGCTTGTTGTTTTAATTGCTGATAAAAACGCATTTCTCTTATTAGGCTTTTAATTTTTAATAAGTTTTTATCAGCTACAAACTCATTGGCTATTTTATCAGTATGGTCCTTAATAAAGTCAGTTATTGTTGTTAAAAATTGCTCTAACAAGTCCTCATTATCAGTAATTACTGCTAATTCTTCTCTTAGCTCTATTTGCCTAACTAAAAAACTACTATCAACATAAGTATCTCTCTCATCAAATACCTCAACACCCTCTAAACCCAGTAAATAACTAGCCCTAGATAAATCATCACTTAATATTTGGTATGCGGTGTTTAATAATGAGGTATTTTGTAATGCTTTTGATTTCTCGTTATCAGGTTTATTGATAAATTTATCAGGGTGGAATTGTTGCACTAATTGCTGATATTTTTCTGTTAGTTGTTTTTTGTCAATAGAAAATTTTTTCTCTAAGGTAAATAACGCAAAATAATTATCCACAATACTTTTCTATAAGATTCTAAGGGTTTCTTGTTTCATTGTTTTTATATTAGCAATTTTAGCAAACTTTGCCATCATTTCTTGGTATTCTGCCCTAGATTCAAACTCTGTATTAAATGCTTGTTTTTGCTCTATGCTGTCCCATTTAACAAGACAATACACTTTTTTATCCTCTCCTATTACAGAATCCCTAGATACAAAGCCATCAACAGTGCTTAAGTCCTTGGTAATCATTTTTGACATATCTTCCCAATCAAGCAATAAATTAATATTATTTAACTCAAAAGATACCATTATTATTACCTTAGCCATATAACTCCAATAATTAAACAGTAAAACTCTCTCCACAACCACACTCTGCTTTGGCATTAGGATTATTAAAAATAAAACCTTCGTTTAAGCCATCTTTAGTAAAATCTAGTTCAGTGCCAGTTAAATAAATTAAACTTTTAGTATCCACTATAATATTAACGCCATTATCAGCAAAAACAGTATCATCATCGTTAATACTATCTACAAATTCTACACTATATCCTAACCCAGAACAGCCTGTTGTTTTTACGGCTAAGCGAATCCCTAAGCCCTTACCCCTATTGGCTAAATACTCGCTAACTCGTTTTGCACCTGTATCTGTTATTGTTATTGCCATAAATATTTACTCTTTTTTAGCTTTTATATCCAATATTGCCGCTTTAATAGCATCTTCTGCTAATACTGAGCAGTGTATTTTAACAGGCGGTAGTGATAGCTCTTCTACTATATCAGAGTTTTTTATCTCTGATGCCTCGTCTAGTGTTTTGCCTTTTACCCATTCAGTTAATAATGAACTAGAAGCAATAGCACTACCACAGCCATAAGTTTTAAACACCGCTTTTTCAATAACCCCAGAGTCATCCACTTGGATTTGCAAACGCATTACATCACCACAAGCAGGCGCTCCTACCATACCTGTTCCTACATTTTTTGCATCTTTATCTAAAACACCAACATTTCTTGGATTTTCATAATGATCTAAAACTTTTTTACCGTAAGCCATTTTATACCTCCCTTATTTACTTATTTTTTAATTTAATTGCCTAATCAATTAGTGTGTAGCCCATTCTATTTTTGATAAATCTATACCATCTTTATACATATCCCAAAGTGGCGATAAACCTCGTAATTTATTAACCTTTTTACGCACCAAGGCAATAGCATAATCAATATCTTCCTCGCTAGTAAATCTACCTATGCTAAAACGAATTGAACTATGAGCTAACTCATCGTTTAAACCCAATGCTCTTAGCACATAAGAAGGTTCTAAACTAGCAGAAGTGCAAGCTGAGCCAGACGATACTGCTATATCAGATATTGCCATCATTAACGACTCACCCTCAACATAGTTAAAACTTATATTTAGATTACCAGCAATACGATTTTTCAAATCGCCATTAACTACAACCTCTTCCATATCAGCAAAGCCATTGTATAAACGCTCTCTTAATTTTAAGATGCGTTTATTATCAACTGCCATGTCAGTCTTAGCAATAGCAAAAGCCTCACCCATACCAACTATTTGATGAGTAGCTAGCGTTCCTGAGCGTATTCCTCTTTCGTGTCCACCGCCGTGTATCTGTGCCTCTAATCTTACTCTTGGTTTTCTGCGAACAAATAATACTCCAACTCCTTTTGGTCCATAAATCTTGTGGGCAGAAAAACTCATTAAATCAACTGCCATTGTTGCTAGGTCAATTTTAACCTTGCCAGCACTTTGAGCGGCATCAACATGAAAGAATATTTTATTTTCACGACAAATTTTACCAATAGTCGCAATATCTTGGATAACACCAATTTCATTATTAACATGCATTATTGATACCAAAATAGTATCACTACGAATAGCGTTTTTTAGGGTGTCTAAATCAAGTATGCCATTCGCTAAAGGGTCTAAATAACTAATCTCAAAACCATCTCTCTCTAGTTGTCTGCAAGGATCAAGCACTGCTTTATGCTCTGTTTTCATAGTAATAATATGTTTACCTTTTTTAGCATAAAAACGAGCAACACCTTTAATTGCTAAATTATTAGCCTCTGTAGCACCTGAGGTCCAGATTATTTCTTTTTTATTAGCATTAATTAAGTTTGCTACTTGCTCTCTAGCATTCTCTATTGCTTGCTCAGCATTCCAGCCAAAACTGTGTGAACGAGAAGCTGGATTACCAAAATTACCATCTATGGTTAAGTGCTGCATCATTTTATTAGCAACCCTTTTATCAACTGGGGTGGTTGCTGAATAATCCAAATAAATTGGCTGTAATAAATTATTATTCATTATAATTTTTTAACTCCTAATGGATATTAAACCTAGCCTCTAAAGAAGTTTGGTTTTTGTTATTATTAAAATCTTCTATAACCTGTTGTAGGGTTCTATTAGATAAAAAATCTCGCAACTGCTCGCTAACCTCGCACCACAACCTGTGAGATATACACATAGTGCCCTTTAAGCAATTATTACTGCCTTGACAACGCCTTAGGTCAATATTCTCATCTACTGCTTCTATTATTTGTGCTAAATTAATATCATTAGTATTACAGTTTAGCAAATAACCGCCTCCTGGTCCTCTGATACTTTTTACCAAATTACTTTTTCTAAGCTTGGTAAATAACTGTTCTAAATAAGATAACGATATATTTTGCCTCTCAGATATTATATCTAAGGTAATAGGGGCTTTTTTATCATAACTTATTGCTAGGTCTAACATAGCAGTAATAGCATATCTGGCTTTTGTAGTTAATTGCATAATTATAATTATTTATAAATATATTTGTATTTTATAATACCTTAGTAATATAGTCAAGTATTATTTTATAACAAAAATAATATTTTTATGTTGTATAGTTTGAAGTTTTGTATATGGCAATACAAAGCAGGTATAACTAAGAACTAGAAGCCGTTCCTACCGAAGCTAGACTAGTAAGAGAAGAAGCAGGACATGAGAAAGTGCTAACAGAGCCTACGCTGCTAAATGACCCTGCTGAGGCAATTGGAACCCCCGCTGCATCAAGCTCTGATAATGTTTTTATATCCATATCACTAGTTAAATCAGGAAAAACTATGTAAGTAGTTTTTTTACTATTGGTTTTAACAATAACATCAACATCATCCTCAAGATGACTAAGCACAGAGTGTGGGGCTTTACGCAATTTAGTGCGTAGCCCTTTGTTTGTTAAGTCTATCATAGTAATTTTTTGTTAAAAAATAACATTATAACAGTGTAATATTATTTAGTCTAATATTATTAAATAATAAAATTACGCCTTAGTATGTTACACTTGAGGTTGGTTTAGTCCCTCAAAGTATTACCTTATGAGGCTAGAAATAATATAATTAGGCTTAATTACTTGTCCTTTATTTCTAATTTATTGGCATCAATATCTTTATCAGTATAAGGTACGCCTAATTTATCGCTTAGTTTGCGTATTTGTGAGTCTATTTTTTTTGTGTGTTCTAAGATGGCATTTATAGCAGATATAGTAGGGTCGCTCATAGCATCTTTACTCATCCCATAAGCATCAAAACCAATTTCATTTGCAACTTTGTTGATATTTTCAAAATGTCGTTTTTGTTCTTTAACTAATCTGGCTGGCACACCAATTGCGGTATTATTTGCATCTATTGATTTAACAACTACAGAATTTGAGCCTATTTTTACCCCGTCTGCTATTATAATATTGCCTAGTATTTTTGCTCCAGCACCTACTACAACATTATTTTTTAAGCTTGGGTGTCGTTTACCTTTATCCCAACTAACACCCCCTAGTGTAACTCCTTGATAAAGAGTGCAATCATCACCTATTTCTGTTGTTTCACCAATTACTACACCCATACCGTGGTCGATAAATAGCCTTCTGCCTATTTTAGCACCTGGATGAATTTCAATCCCTGTTATAATTCTACTAAAAGCTGAGATAAACCGTGCTAGCCAAAAAAGTTTAATATTCCATAATTTATGGGTTAGCCTATGTATAACTAAGGCTTGAACGCCGGGATAACAAGTAATAACTTCAAACTTGTTTTTAGCAGCTGGGTCTCTGGCAAATACGCAATTAATATCTTCAAAAAAACTCATAACCATATATTATACCATTTTTAAAAAATTGAGAAGCTGGGTTTCTTGATGATGCTCTTATTAACCCTTAAAAACCTTGTTTTTTTGAAAATATATTTATAACAATATCTCCGATTTATGATTAAAAGTGTATCACAAATCGAACTTTATGAGCCCCGCTTTAATGTTAATCATAGCCTTCTTAATTTATTTTTGGTGTTTTAAACCTTTTATACTGCCATAAATACTGTTCGGGAATTTTTTTAACTAAATTTTCTATACTTTGGTTCATTAGCAAACAATCACTGATGATATTACTATCCTTAGATAATATATTAACCTCTTTAAAGTGCAAGCTAAACCCTTTGCCATAATCTAAGCGTTTAGCGTAAGATAGGATTATTTTGCTATTATATTTTCTAGCTAATTTTACAAGCAGGGTTGTAGTAGGCGTAGGGGTATTAAAAAAATTAACCATAACACTAGATTTATCACTTTGGGGTGTTTGGTCGGGCAAAATACAGATTATATCTTTATTTTGTAGTGCTTTTTGTAGTTTTACAAGCCCTGAAAATTTTGTGCTTACTAAATTATAATTATATGCTTGTCGGGATTGTAATAATAATTTATCAAACTTTTTATTACGAAGTGGCTTATAAAGTGCAGTAGTGCTTCTAATGGAGCTAGCAAATTTACATATTAACTCCCAAGAGCCTATATGGGGGATTAACATAATAATATTATCATTATTACTAAGAAGTTCTAAGCCTTGAACGCTTTTAACTAATTTAGCATTTTTATTGCTATTATTGTGCCAAATAATAGGCGATTCTAGTAACGACTTTACTAAATTTATAAGATTTTTTTTAATAATTTTATTGTATTGTGTTATTGTTAGCCCTACTAGGCATAAGTTAATGTTATTAGTTATATTTTGCTTGCTTTTACTATCACTATAATACAAAAATAAACCAATAATATAACCTAAAAAATGGCTTAATTTTAAAGGTAGTTTTGATAAAATTAATAATAATATTTTTAGCATTATTTGGTGTTAGTTAAAATAGGTTTTATAGCATTTAAAATATTTGCATATAGATTAGTAACTCTGACTTCTTCTTTATTAAGTAAATTTTTATAATACTCTCTCTGGGTTGGTTTGGTAAAACAAGCTGGGCAATTATCTCTTATGACTGGCAATTTTGCCATATTTGCAAAGTTAGATAATTGTCTTTCTCTAACATAAACCAACGGGCGAATAACACTAATATCACCATCATTGTTTAGATAATTTGCTTTCATTGTTTGTAGTTGTCCGTTATGAAAAATTGACATAATTAAACTCTGGGCTAAATCGTCTAAATGCTGTCCTAGAGCTAGAATATTATAATTATGCTTTCTTGCTGTTTTATACATTAAACCGCGTTTCATTCTTGCACAAAAAGCACAGTAAGAATCTCCTTTCATACTTTTTTTAGCTTGCTCTGCTATTGGAAATTGCTCTAAAAAATAATCAACACCATAACTAGCAAAATATTTTAAAAGTGGGGTCAAATCAAAACCAGCTACCTTTGGGTCTATACTAACTACCCCTAAGTAAAATTTTATTGGTGCGTGTTTTTTAAAATGTGCTAATATATGAAATAAACTAAGCGAATCTTTGCCTCCAGATACGGCTAATAATACTCTATCACCGTCTTTTAGCATTTTAAAATCACAAATAGCTCGTCCTACTTGTTTAGATATTTTTTTGGGTGGGGTTATAGCTGGCAAAATCATTGTTTACTTAGCGTATATTTTATTAGTAAATGCTAAATAATCTAAAAAATACTTTTGGTAATTAGCAAAATTTTTAGCATATAATAAACCAATATTTTTTTCATTATCTTGTGCCTGAATTACAAAGGTTGTGTTACCAACACCATTTTTATAGCGATATTTTTCTTCCTTTGTTCTTTGTTTTGCTACTTTTAATTGTTCTTTATTAGTGTTAATTATAGTTATCAAAGACTTTAATTTAACCATTAATGACTGGACTTCTTCTTTGATATTTTGTAGTTGTGTTTGATATAAATAATCTATATTTTCTAAGTCTAATATTAGCCTATTAAATTCGTTATTATTAACTGAATTACCTAGCGGGTAGGACAGGTTTAATCCTATTGCAGTATTTGGACTATATTTTGTTAAACTATTACTAAAAGATGTTTGTTCTGATACCAAGCCTACACCTAAAGATAAGTCTAGGTTTGCTTGACTTTGGTTTTTATTTGATAATAAATTACGATTAATTTTTTCTCTATCTAAGACTAACACCTGTAATTGATAATTATTATTTGTTAAAAAACTATCGTCAATTACTGTGTCTAATTTATGTATTTTATATAAATTCATAGCCGATAACATTTTGTTTTTGCTAATACCTAAGGTAATAGCTAAACTTGTTTGCAGTGCTGTTAATGATTGCTTGGCTTCTAGTAAATTTTGTTTGCTTCTTAATAAGGCATCTTCTTGTAATAAAACATCTAATTTCTCTGCCAGAGATACCTTAAATTTATCCTTGACTAATTTTAACTCTTTTTTTACCAATAACAAGCGTTGATTATTTATCTTAACTAGCTCTTGTAAATGCGTTAAATCAACAAATAATTTTAATTTCTCCAAAATAAAACTTTGCTTATTATTCGTGGTATTAATGCTAGTTATTTTTGTATCAATAGTTGCTAAATCGTAAGGTAATTTATCATTTAATCCATCTTTATTACGCCATAGAGGGTGAGTATAATTAATAGCTAAATTGTTATTATAGTTAGTGCTATTAGTAGTATTTTTACTACTGCTATGTGATAAACTAATATCTCCACCAGTACCATAAATATCTCTTGATAATGAAGTATTTAAAATGATATTTTTACTATTATTATAACTATTGGTTGGGGAATTAATATTACTTGTATTTTGATAAGCATATTCTCCGCCGAAGACAAACGCCCAGTCTTGTTTTGCCAAAGTGCCATCTAAGGTATTTTTTGCTAAAGAATTTGCTATTTTTTGTTGTTTAAAAAATGGATTATGCGCTAATAATTGCTCAGTAAATGTGGCTGTTGATAAACCATTTGCATAAACATTGCTAGCCCCTAATAATATAATTATTAAGTATTTTTTTAACTTCATTAACAACAACATAAGATTTTTTATAAGATACATCTATTACAATATTAGCACACTCTAAGTATAGTTTTTCTCTTGCTGTTACAATATCTTGGATTACTTGCTTCTTATTAGCAACATTTTCTAATAATGGCCTAGTTTTATTATATTTTAATCTATCGTATAAACAATCAACTGAAGACTTTAAATATATTACCGCATCTGATTTTTTAATCAGTTCGCGATTTTCTTTTTTAACTACTATGCCGCCACCCGTTGCTAAAATTATATTATTTAAAGTGCATAATTTAGCTAGCATTTTTGTCTCGCGTTTGCGAAAAGTATCTTCTCCCTCAATATCAAAAATATCAGTAATACTAACCCCAGTAGATTTAACTAATTCATTATCTACATCAAAAAAATTCTTTTTAAAAATAAGAGATATCTTATACCCTATAGATGTTTTGCCACAACCCATAGCACCTATTAGTATTATAGGTTTAATCATTTTATTCTTTTAATATGTAATTCATTGAGCAATATGGACATAAGGCACTGGATTTTTTATTTAAGTCTAAAAAAACCTTAGGATGAGATATAGTGCTATTTTTTGGAGGGCAATAAAATGGTAGGTCTTTTTTATAAACAATATAATGAGATACTCTATTAGTATTATTAGCCATATTATTTTATTATTCCTGCTTCTAACCATTTTAGATAATTTATATTTCTACCGTGGACACAATCAAAATACATACTTTGTAATTTTTTAGTAATAGCACCTATAGTGCCACTACCTATTTGTCTATTATCTAGCTCTCTAATTGGTGTTATCTCGGCAGCAGTGCCGGTAAAAAAAGCTTCATCAGCACAATATACCTCATCTCTAGTAATGCGTTTTTCAATAACGCTATAACCCAAGCCTTTAGCTAATTGGCAAACTGTATCACGGGTAATACCATCAAGTGCCGAGGTTAAACTAGGGGTATAAAAAATATTTTTTTTAATAATAAAAATATTCTCGCCACTACCCTCTACAACAAAACCATCAACATCAAGTAATAATGCCTCATCATAACCATCTTTTAACGCCTCTTGTAATGCTAACATAGAGTTTATATAATTACCATTTGCTTTTGCTTTACACATAGTGCTATTAACATGGTGGCGGACAAACGATGAGGTGTGAACTCGTAAGCCATTTTTCATATTATCATCGCCCAAATAACTACCCCATTGCCAAGCGGCAACAGTAGTATGCACCTTTAAGTTATCAGCTCTAAGTCCCATACCCTCAGAGCCATAAAAACACATTGGACGAATATAGGCTGATTTTAACTTATTTTTAAGCAAAGCGTCTTTTTGAACTTGGTTGAGTGTATCTTTGTCATATGGTATTTGCATTCCTAGTATATGTGCTGAATTAAATAACCTATCGGTATGCTCTTGTAAACGAAAAATAGCACTACCACTCTCTGTTTTATAAGCTCTTACACCCTCAAATACCCCCATACCGTAATGTAGTGTATGAGTCAATACATGCACCTTGGCTTTACGCCATTCTACCCAATCACCATCTAACCAAATCCAGCCACCTCTATCATCCATAAACGACATTTTATACCTCTATAAAAGCATTATGTAAACTACGAACTGCCAATTCTAAATATTTTTCATCTATAATAACAGATATTTTTATCTCCGATGTGCTTATCATATCTATGTTTATATTTTCTTTGTATAAGACCCCAAACATTTTACTAGCAATACCAGCATGCGAGCGCATACCAATACCAACTAGAGATATTTTTACTATTTTGTTATTTGCTTGCACACTAATAGCACTTAATGCTTTACATTTTTGTTCTAATATTTCCTTAGCACTATCAAAATCATCTCTACTAACGGTAAAGGCAAAATTAGTCATACCCTCTCTTGCAGATACTGATTGAATTATCATATCTACCTCAATATTTGCTTTTGATATTGGCTCTAAAATTGCAAATGCAATACCGGGTTTATCAGGCACTCCTATTAAACTAAGTTTTGCTTCATCTTTTTGGTGTGCGATTGCTGAAATGACTACCTTTTCCATAACATTTTCCTCACTGGTAATTAATGTTCCTTTTGGATTATCTAATATTGATGATAATACCCTAAGTGGCACTTTATACTTACTAGCAAATTCAACTGAGCGAATTTGTAATACCTTAGAACCTAGACTTGCCATTTCTAGCATTTCTTCATAACTAAGCTCTGGTATTCTTTTGGCGTTAGACTCTATTTTAGGGTCAGTAGTATAAACACCATCAACATCGGTATATATTTGACACTCATTAGCAGATAATGCTACCGCTAATGCAACTGCGGTAGTATCAGAACCGCCTCTGCCTAAGGTGGTAATATTACCGTTTTTATCTATTCCTTGAAAACCAGCTACTATAATAACTTTACCGTTTGATAAATTCTTATTTATTACTTTTGTATCAATAGATTTAATCCTAGCCTTGCCGTAGGCACTGTTTGTTAGAACTTTGGCTTGATAGGCGTTATAAGATATACTATCACAGCCAATAGCCTGTAACGCCATAGCAAGCACAGTTATTGTAGTCTGCTCCCCTGTTGCTAGTAGTGCGTCTAATTCTCTATTTGATGGCTTATGATAATTATTATCAACAGTGCTAACATCTTTTGCAAGTTTTAATAATCTATTAGTCTTATCTCCCATAGCAGAAACACTAACAACAATATCATTACCAGCTAATTTTGCTAATTTTATTTTTTTAGCTATATTTTGAATTAATTCTACACTGGCAATAGAAGTGCCACCATATTTTTGAACAATAAGAGCCATATAATATATTTTCAAGGTATAAATACCAGTTTAATTATACCCAAAAATCTAGTTAGCCCACTATGATAATTAACGAAAACAAAACTACCAAGCCTTAAAACTTTATTAAACATCTTGTTGTTAAAACCTTAGCCACCAGTAACTGGCGGATAAAATGCTACTTCATCATCATTTTTTATAATATCATCATTATCAGCAATGCTATAATTGATAGCACATATAATATTATTATCAATAAATTGGTAATTATATTTAGCACTAAGTTGCTTTTTTAACTCCAATACACTAGTATTAGTAGTTAAATCTATGATATCACTATCGGTTAATAATTGTTCTTTTAATGAGGCAAAATACAACACTATCATCCGCCTATCTCCACCATTTGCGCATTATTAATATTGTTGATATTAGTGCTAAATTCGTGTTTTTCTGGTTTATTAGCTATTGCTTTAATAATTATTTGCTTAATTTGCTTGTCATTTTTACCACAACGAATAGTATCTTTTAAGGATACGCTATTTTCTTGTCCTAGACATAAAAGTAGCCTACCTTTAGCACTAATACGAACACGATTACAACTATTACAAAAATTATCTGACACCGCTGGTATGATGCCAAAATTAGTGTTAGTATTATTTATATGATAGTTTGTCGCCGGTCCTGCTGTTAGGTGTTTTTTAATTGGACTAATATTATTATTTAAGTGTTTTGTAATTTTTGCTAGAATTTGCTCTTTGCTATAATGATTGGTGCTATATTTAATACCAGATACACCAATAGGCATAGTTTCAATAAAACGAATATCAATATTTTTTTTGATAGCAAAGTTAATCATATTTTCAATTTCATCATCATTCACACCTTGCATTACCACCATATTTAGTTTAACTGGGTGCATATTTGCTATTATCGCTGCATCAATACCTGCTATTACTTGATTTATGCTACCACCTCTGGTAATTTCATTGAATTTATTTTTTTGTAATGAATCTAAAGATATATTAACCCTATTTATGCCACTAGATTTTAAGGTAGTAGCAAGTCCTGACAATAAATGAGCGTTAGTTGATAGCGGAATATCTACTATATTTGGTATCTGTGATAATAGTTTAACTAGTTCAGCAACATTTTTTCTAAGTAGTGGCTCGCCACCTGTTAGTCTTACTTTGCTAACACCTAGCTCACTAAAAATTCGCACAATTCTAGCAATCTCTTCATAACTTAGCAATTCTTCTTTATTGGTAAAGGTTTTATGGTCTTCAAGGCGACAATAAAAACAACGATAATTACAATGATCGGTAATAGAAAACCTAATATAGTTTATGGTGCGTCCAAAGCTATCAATTAGTTTACCATTATTTGGCGATTTTTTCATATTTCCAGTTTCCAGACTTGCCACCTGTTTTAGTTCGCATATGAATATTATTAACTACCATAAACCTATCTGTCGCTTTACACATATCATAAATAGTTAATGCCGCTATACTAACTGCTGTTAGGGCTTCCATTTCTACTCCAGTTTTAGCGTTAGTTTTAACGGTGCTAATAATATTAATTTGTAACCCTTCTTCATCTATTATTATATCAATATCTATATTAGATAGTATAAGTTGGTGACAAAGAGGTATTAAATCATAGCATTTTTTAGCACCTTGTATGCCAGCTATTTTTGCTGTTGTAATAACATCGCCTTTTTTATTGGCATTTGCTTTTATTAATTCTATGGTTGATTTTTTTAAACTAATAGAGGCAAAAGCACTAGCTTCTCTGGTGGTTACATCTTTGCTTGATACATCTACCATTTGCACCTCACCCTTAGTATTTATATGGCTTAGTTTATTCATACAATAATATAAAAGTTTAACACATCACCACTACTAAATTGGCTATTTTCTGGCATTTCAACAACCCCGTCTGCCCATACCAAAGAACTTAAAACATCTGAGCCTTGTTTGGGATAGGGGTAGGCAGTCGGTATAGCGTTATCATATTTCAGCCTAACCCTTACAAACTCTCGTCTTTTATGTGGTTGCCAAGAAAAATTGATTGCTACCAAACTGGATTTGTTAGCAATATTTTTATTGCCTTGTAGTTTGCGAATAAATGGCGTTGCAAATAAGAAAAATGTTATTATAGCAGACACAGGATTACCGGGTAGTCCTATAAAATGAGTGTTATTAATATTGCCAAAAGCAAGTGGTTTACCGGGTTTTATGTTAATACGCCATAATTTTAACTCGCCTAATTTTTCTACTGCTGGTTTAATATAATCTTCCTCGCCAACCGATGCTCCGCCTGTTGTGATAATTAAATTACATTTTTTACTTAATTCTAGTAAAACATCACAAGTGGTAGTAAAATCATCGCCTATATTACCTAGATTTATAATATTACAGTTTAGATTTTTAAGTAGAGCTATTATGCTGTAACTATTTGAGTCGTATATTTTGCCTAAACTTAGTTTTTCTCCTGGTGTTAATAACTCATTACCAGTAAAAAACACCCCAACCGTTAATTGAGTAAAGACTGCCACTTCACTTATACCAATAGATGCAATTAAAGCTATATCTTGGGGCTTTAATTGTATGCCTTTTGTTAGAATTGTATTACCTTGTTTTATATCATTTGCTTTGGGACGAATATTTTCTTGGTATGCTGGTTTTTTTGCTATAATAACACTATTGCTATTATCAGTTAGCCTGCATTCTTCTTGCATTACTACTGCATAAGTATTATTAGGCGTTGCTGCACCAGTAAATATTCTAGCAGCACAATTATCATCAAGGCTACTGCCAATCTTACCTGCTGTTATTCTTTGCTTGATATTTAGTTTATAAGGCGGTTTATCATTATCATTAATTCGACAGGCAAAACCGTCCACGGCAGAATTATCAAACTCTGGCACATTAATATTAGACTTAATATCATTGGCTAAAATATAACCTAAAACTTCATTTAAAGGTTTTATTATACTAGTTGTTTGTGGTTTTGCTTGTTGTAACAAAAAACCCAGTGCATCATCAATAGAAGTTAGTTTATTATTTTTTGCTATCACAATTTATATTTCATTTGTATTTTATTGTGCCATTTTTTAGCGTTATTGATTATATCTTGTTTATTTAAGGTAGTAAGTTTTTTATCATCTAATAAAGCGTTGCCATCAACCCAGACATTGCTTATCTGGTCTCGAGTGGTAGAATAGACAATTTGCGATACCACATCATAACAAGGCTGACTAACAATACCGCCTAAGTCAATGGCAATAATATCTGCTTGTTTGCCTATTTCAATAGAGCCAATTTTATCTTCTAAGCCAAGTGCCTTAGCAGAATTTATAGTTGCCATTTGTATTGCCTTATAAGCAGATACAACGGTAGTATCATCTGCCACTACTTTTGCTAATAAACTAGCACTTGATAACTCAGCTAGCATATCTAGGTCATTATTAGATGATGCACTATCAGTCCCTATTGCTACATTAACACCATTACCTATTAGTTTGCCAACCTTACAAAAACCACTAGCTAGTTTCATATTTGATTGTGGACAATGAATTATGCTAATATTTTCATTTTTACAATCATTGATTTCTTTGCTTGTTAGCTGTGTCATATGAACTGCCATTAACCTTGTTTTTAATAAACCTAACTTTTTTAATCTAGTTAGCGGTCTTACACCATACTCTTTTATGCTATTTTTAATTTCACCTTTGGTTTCGTGTATATGAGTGTGAACTGGTATATCATATTGTTTAGATAATTTAATAATATTTTTGATAGTTTTATCACTATTAGTATATGGTGCGTGCGGTGCCATTGCAAAACTAATATTTGAGGTATTTTTATATTTGTTATAAACTGTTATAGCTTTTTGAAGGTATTGCTGACTATTATTTGCCCAATTACTTGGATATTCTAATGTTATTAAGCCTATTGTTGCCTTTATACCACTTTTTATTACGGCTGCTATTGTGGCATCGGGGAAGAAATACATATCGTTAAAAAATGTAGTGCCACTTTGAATCATCTCTGCAATAGCAAGTGTTGAGCCATCTTTGACAAAATCATAATCAACCAATTTTGCCTCAATAGGCCATATGTAATTATTTAACCAAATATCTAGTGGTTTGTCATCAGCAAAGCCTCTTAGTAAAGACATTGGACTATGGGTATGGGCGTTTATAAAACCCGGCATTAAACAGTGATTTTTTAGTATTTTTGTTGTTTGTGCGCTATATTTTTTAACTATTTCACTACTAGGTGCTAAGCCAATAATTATGCTTTTATCTATGGCTATGGCATAATCATTTAGGACTTTTTTATTATCGCTATTAACACTAATTATATAATCAGCAATTATAATTAAATCAATATAAAGCATAACTAAACGGTAATTCTCAAAAAGCTAAAGTTGGGCTTGACGGATTAGTTAATAGTATCAAATTCTTGTAGCCAAAAATTGTCAGCTTTTTTAATAAAGCCCGGTATGTCTTTTACCCAACGAGCATTTATTTCTTTATTATAGTTTAAGTATAGTTTATCATCAACTATAGTCCATACAGTAGGATCACCATATACTTCTTTGCCATCTTGTGCTTCACGCCAAGCACAATGCCCACCGTATTGAGGAGCGTATTTTTGTGGATTATCATTAAACTTATTTTTATTTTCTTCACTGGCAAATAACCAAGTAGCGCCATGATATTTTATTGAATAATTTTTACTGCCCTTAATTGGCTTGTTGCTATCAAAATAACTAGTAGCATCATAACCGCTAATAGCATATTTATTACCCTCACCCCAATAACTTTTTTTGGTATAAACAAAATCAGCACTAGCATAACCATTAAATAACAATCCAGCAATAGATAATAACATAAGTGTAATTTTTTTCATATTTTTACCTCAACGATAACAAAACATCTATTTTACTAGTTTTAATTTTTTTTTGTAAAAATTTTAATATTATGGTAAAAGTAGATTGTAAAGTTTTATTTATAAAGGAATAAAAATGAAAAAAATAACAACAGCAATAACAGCAACAATATTTTTCTTAGGCACTAATCTTGTAGCATTAGAAGTTAGTGCAGCTAAAAAAGAGAAGTGTTATGGTGTAGTAAAAGCAGGGCAAAATGATTGTGCCACTAAAACATCATCTTGTGTTGGTAGTTCAAAAAAAGATGGACAAAAAGATGCTTTTGTGGTTATACCTAAGGGCTTGTGTGAAAAATTAGTTGGCGGAAGTTTAGAATCTTCTTAGCAGTTACTTAGTTAATTTTATGGATATACCTAACGATTGCGGTATAGGCCTAAGAAACCCTCACTATCAATACATACTGGCAGAAAAACCCAATATACCTTGGTTAGAGGTGCATTCTGAGAACTTTTTTAATACTAATTCAATACTAGCGAAGCAGTTATTAAAAATACGCGAATATTATCCGTTGTCTATGCACGGGGTTGGTTTATCATTAGGCTCTAGTAATGGGGTATCAACTACACATCTAAATTTATTAAAACAAACTATAACTATATATCAGCCTAGTTTGATATCCGAGCATTTAAGTTGGAGTGTAGTGGATAATAAATATTTTAACGACTTATTACCACTACCTTATACCAAAGAAAGCCTAATAAATTTTGCCGATAATGTAAAAAAAACCCAAGATTATCTAAATAGACAAATATTAATAGAAAATCCATCTACTTATATAAGTTTTGCCCAACAAGATATGCCTGAGTGGGAATTTTATGCACAACTACCTAGTATTACAGGTTGTGGATTATTATTTGATGTTAATAATATAGTAGTAAACGGACATAACCATAGTTTTAACCCCAACCAGTATTTAAAAGTTATCAACAAAGATGATGTTTATGAGATTCATTTAGCTGGTGCTAAGATAAATAGCTATGAAAATAGGCAAATTATGATAGATAACCACGGCTCTAAGGTAAGTGCTAAGGTGTGGGACTTATATCAGCAAACGCTAGACTATTTTGGTAAAAAACCAACTTTAATTGAGTGGGATACCAACATTCCTAAAATATCAGTGCTATTAAATGAAGCCCAAAAAGCTCAAACTAAATTAGATGAAATTAAAACAACTACAACAACAATTTGCTAGCGATGTAAAAAATCTAACGCCATTAACTGATATATATAATGATAGTAAATATTTTAGTGCCAAAGAATTAATAGCAGTTTATTACAATAATTATATTTATACCCTAACCGATGTTTTAAAATCTAGTTATAGTTGTATTTTAAGGTTGGTTGGCGATGATTTTTTTAACCATATTGCTAAACAATATATTAAAACTCATCCTCAAAAACAAGGGTATTTACAAAATTATGGCAATGATTTTAGTAGCTTTATTGCCAATACTCCAGAGTGTAAAA
Organism: Gammaproteobacteria bacterium; assembly: GCA_965222825.1. Taxonomy (GTDB): domain Bacteria; phylum Pseudomonadota; class Gammaproteobacteria; order PS1; family Pseudothioglobaceae. The sequence continues at coordinate 1,092,567 of OZ244964.1, forward strand.
ATATGCCATATTTAGTAGATATAGCACTACTAGAAAGATATTATGAACTATGTTATCATAATGATAATAGTGGCTTTGATTTTGCTAAATTGCCAGTTGGATTTAGCAAAAATACTAAATATAATAAAATTTTGCCATTTTTAAACAAATGTTACTTACTTAGTTCTAAATATCCAGTGCTAGATATATGGCGTTTAAATGAAAATAGCCCTAACCTAGACTTAACAAAAACAAGCGATAATATATTGATTTACAAATACAATGATAAGGTTAGTGTTATTTCATTATCAAAATTAGATTATAAATTTATACACAATGCTAAAAATTAACAATATAATATACTAAATACTCTATTTTTAAATTCTAAGATATATTTTTATGATGCTAAAACTAATACACCTATATAATTTATTTTTTACAAAACTAAGTAAATATAGCGAAGATATATTTTTATTGTTTTTGCGTTTGTATGTAGCTGATGCTTTTATTCGTTCAGGATACATAAAATTAACATCTTGGGATACTACTTTGTATTTATTTGAGAATGAATATAGTGTGCCACTACTTGACTTTCAACTAGCAGCTATTTTAGGCACTATAGCAGAGTTAGTTTTACCTATATTACTAATATTTGGTTTTATAACTCGTTTTAGTGCTTTGGCTTTATTTGTTTTTAATATTATTGCAGTATATTCTTATCAAACTATTTGGGCTGGTGGCTTTTGGGACCATAAGTTATGGGGTATTATGATACTAGTATTAGTTATTTATGGCTCTGGTAAATTTGCCATTGACAGCGTATTGTGTAAAAAATGTTAGTAGTTTAAAGGAGAAAAATATGAGAGATGATGTTATGGCTGTTGTTAATTGGACAATACCAGTTTTGGATACAATGGTTACGCTGTTTGTATTTGCAATAGGTATTGTTGTTTTGGTTGTTGTTGTTGTTTTTATTAGAGATATTACTCAGAAGAAAAACGCTATTTTGCGTAATTATCCAGTAATTGGTCATTTTCGTGATATATTTACTGACTTAGGTGAGTTTTTTAGGCAATATTTCTTCGCGATGGATAGAGAAGAGATGCCTTTTAATCGTGCTGAGCGAGATTGGGTTAAAAAAGCAGCAAATAATGCAGATACCACAGTAGCATTTGGTTCTACTAGAAACCTTAATATAACTGGTATGCCAATATTTGCTAATTGTCCATTTCCAATTTTAGATGAAGATGCTATTGCTACTAAAACCTTAGCTATTGGACATGGATTTTGTGAAAAGCCATACACTGCAAAATCTATATTTAATATCTCAGGTATGAGTTTTGGTGCTATATCTAAACCAGCAGTATTAGCACTTTCTAATGGTGCTAGAATAGCTGGTTGTTGGTATAACACTGGAGAGGGTGGTTTAAGTCCTTATCATTTAGAAGGCGGTGCTGATATTGTTTTTCAAATAGGAACAGCAAAATATGGCGTGCGTAATTTAGATGGTGGCCTGAGCGATGAAAAATTACAAAAAACAGCGGCACACGATAATGTTAAAATGTTTGAGATTAAGATGTCTCAGGGTGCAAAACCCGGTAAAGGCGGAATACTGCCGGGAATTAAAGTAAAACCAATAATAGCAAAAATAAGAGGTATTAAAGAAGGAGAGGATTCTATATCACCTAATAGACATTTAGAGATAACTAATGGCGCTGATTTACTAAATATGATAAGTCATGTGCGTAAAATTACTGGCAAGCCAACAGGGTTTAAGGCAGTTATTGGTGCTACAGGGTGGTTGGATGATTTTTTACAAGAAATAAATAATCGTGGTAAAAAATCAGCACCAGATTTTATTACCCTAGATAGTGGTGATGGTGGCACTGGTGCTGCTCCTATGACGCTTATGGACAATGTTGGTATGACAATTAAAGAAACCTTGCCATTATTGGTTGACAAACTAAGAAAATATAATCTAAGAGATAGAATAAAAGTTATTACTTCTGGTAAACTTATTAATCCAGGAGGCGTTGCTTGGGCATTGTGTGCTGGTGCTGATTTTATTACCTCAGCTAGAGGCTTTATGTTTTCAATAGGTTGTATTCAAGCACTTAAATGTAATAAAAATACTTGTCCAACAGGAATTACTACCCATAATAAAAGATTACAAAAAGGCTTAAATCCACAAGATAAGGCAGTAAAAGTTGCTAATTATATTTATAATATGAATCATGCACTAGAAATTATTGCTCATTCTTGTGGTGTTAAAGAGCCTAGAGAGTTAAATAGGTCGCATGTTAGGATTGTGCAAAATGATGGTAAGTCTGTGATTATGGAAGAATTATATCCAACTAAGGGAGAGCAATAATGAAAGCATCTGATTTATTTATTAAGGCGTTAGAAAACGAAGGCGTAGAGTATATTTTTGGCATACCTGGAGAAGAGAATTTAGACTTTTTAGACTCTCTTAGAAACTCTAGTATTAAACTAATTTTAACAAGACACGAGCAAGGTGCAGCATTTATGGCTGCTACTTATGGTAGGCTAACAGGTAATCCTGGGGTTTGTTTAGCGACTCTAGGACCAGGTGCTACTAACTTTGTAACAAGTGCTGCCTACGCACAACTAGGTGCTATGCCTTTGGTTATGATAACCGGGCAAAAACCTATTTTAGAAAGTAAGCAAGGTAAATTTCAAATTGTGGATATAGTGCGAATGATGGAGCCTCTTACTAAATTTACCAAACAAATTGTCAATGCTAATATGATACCGTCTTTGGTAAGAGAGGCATTTAGAATAGCAAGATATGAAAGACCTGGGGCAGTTCATTTGGAGTTACCTGAGGATATTGCCAGAGAGCAAGCAACAGAGCCAATGATAATACCAAAGCACGATGTATATAGACCCAACGCCGATGAGGTTGTTATTGATATGGCTGTAAAAACCATTGAAGCGGCAGAAAGACCAATTGTTTTAATTGGTGCTGGGGCTAATCGTAAGATGATTTTTGAGCCATTAAATGCCTTTATTGAAAAAACACAATTACCATTTTTTAATACCCAAATGGGCAAGGGTGTTATTAGCTGTGAAAGCGAGTTATTTTTAGGCACTGCCGCACTTTCTTCTGGTGATTATGTTCATAAATCGGTAGAAATGGCAGACTTAATTATAAATATTGGTCACGATGTGGTAGAAAAACCGCCATTTTTTATGACTCATAGTGGACAAAAAGTAGTGCATATTAATTTTAATAAAGCGACTATAGATGAGGTTTATTTTCCACAGGTAGAAGTAGTAGGAGACATAGCCGATAGTATTATTAAAATTACAGAACAAATATCCCCTAATCAAAATTCTAGCCTTGATTTATTTATGGATATTAGAAAAAACATTAAAGATGCTATTCACAGGTCCGATGATGATGATAGTTTTCCTATGTTGCCACAAAGAATAGTAGCAGATGTTCGTAAAGCCCTAGATAGAGATGCTATTATTGCCCTAGATAATGGTATGTATAAAATATGGTTTGCAAGGCACTATCATACTTATATGCCAAATACTGTTTTATTAGATAACGCTTTAGCAACAATGGGTGCAGGCTTGCCCTCTGCTATGACTTGTGCTTTAATTTATCCTAAGCGACAAGTTATGTCAATTTGTGGTGATGGTGGTTTTATGATGAACTCTCAAGAGATAGAAACCTCCCTTAGACTTAAATTAAATCTTGTAGTGCTAATAGTAAGAGATGATGCCTATGGAATGATAAGGTGGAAACAAGAAGCTCAAGGACTAGAAGATTATGGCTTAGAATATGGCAACCCTGATTTTGTTAAATACGCAGAGAGTTATGGTGCTTATGGGCATAGAATTAAATCAGCGGCTGAATTTGTGCCTACTATTAAACAGTGTTACATACAAGGTGGAGTGCATATTATTGAAGTGCCTATTGATTATTCTGAGAATCAAAAAGTATTAATTAATGAATTAAGCAAACTATAAACCCCTACCTTCTATGTAACAACTTAATTTTATATTAGCTAGTGAATAAATTACATACAATATTGCTTGTATGATAACATTTAGCGATGTTTAATTATGTATTATTACTACTAACTTTATTGCTATATTCTTGTGGAGGTGGAGGTGGCTCGTCCCCACCTAGTGCTAATGGCATACAATCTCAAACTATATCTGGACTAGCTTCAAAAGGTGCTATTGACGGTGCTAGTGTTACCATATACACAGCAGAAGATACTAATTTTAATAACTCTATTGGCGAAGGCATAACTAATGCTAATGGTTTTTATAGTGTTGTTTTAACTAGTGAATATTCTGGAGTTGTTGTTGTTAAGACCACAAGTGGTAGTTATAATGACGAGGCAACAGGGAATACAATATTCTTGGGTACTAATAGCCTTATTAGTGTAGCAGAAGTAGCAACTACAACCAATACCCCCATAGTAATAACGCCTCTTACAGACCTAGCTTATAAGCATTTACAAGGCACTACCCCTACTAGAGATACAATATTAAGTGCTAATGGCTTTGTAGCAAGTCAGTTTGGTTTAGCTAGTGTTAGTATTACTGGTGTAATGCCTGATGATGTTACTGAGGCTACTGCAACTAATACCGACAGCGGTAAATATGGCACAATTCTAGCAGTATTCTCGCAAGCAATAGCATCATCTAGTACTAATGTTAATAATTTTATTAGTGCTTTATCCGCTGATTTACAAGATGGTAATTTTGATAATACTACTAATATTACCACAGCACTACAAGATATTAAAACTAATCCTAAAATTAAACATAATGAAGCAGTTATTAACTCTGTATCGAGCACAATAGCATCTATCTATCCCCCTAATATAACCAATGCTGGTAGTTATTTTTATCTAAATAATACCGCTATTAGCTCTATTACATTTATTAATACTGGCGGGATAGCTACAACTTGGACGATTAGCCCTAGCCTTACGAATGGTTTATTATTTCATACTACAACTGGGATAATATCTGGCACACCAACTAATATATCAACTAATACTACTTATACCATAACAGTTAGTAATATAACAGGTAGTGATAGTGCAAATATCTACATTGCTGTAAAAAAACCCGATATTGCAAATTTGGATAGTAGAAATTTTATAAAAGACAAGTATATTACTGAGTTGGAATTTAATAATATTGGTGGGCTAGCTACAACTTGGACGATTAGCCCTAGCCTTACGAATGGTTTATTATTTCATACTACAACTGGGATAATATCTGGCACACCAACTATTATTGGTGATGCTACTACTTATACTATTATCGCTAGTAATATAACAGGTAGTGATAGTGCAAATATTGTTATTAGAATTAAGCCACAAGCACCAGATATTGCAAATATAGCTAATCAAACATATATTCAAAGCGTAGCAATAATAGCAATTAATTTTAATAATACTGGTGGTGATATTACAAATTGGGCTATAAATAGAGCCTTACCATCAGGACTTAATTTTAATAATAATACTGGAGAAATATCGGGCACACCTGTTGTTAGTTCGCAGTTAAGCGAATATATTATTACTGCTAGTAATATTAGTGGCTCAGATATTGCTAGAGTATCTATTTTAATTAACCCAGCAACGCCTAGTGTTGCTGATATATCCTTAGTAGAATTAGTTGAAAATATTGTTATTGATAATATAAGTTTTATAAATACTGGTGGTGCGGCATCCACTTGGTCTATTAGTCCATCTTTACCTAGTGGTTTAGCATTAAACACTTTAACAGGAGTAATATCTGGCACACCATTAGGTGCTAGCAATCAGCAATCATATATTATTACTGCTAGTAATATAACAGGTTATGATAATGCTAGTATTAATATATTAGTTAAACTACCAACACCAGCGATATCTAGCGTAGCAGACAAAGTATTTATTAATGGACTATTAATAACTAGTTTTAGTTTGACTAATAACGGTGGTGCTGTATCTACTTGGTCTATTAGTCCATCTTTACCTGGTGGTTTAGCATTAAACACTTTAACAGGAGTCATATCTGGTACACCCAATACTACATCTAATAAAACAATATACACTATTACTGCTGCCAATAATAGTGGCACTAGTAGTGCCTCATTTAGTATAACAGTAAATAGTAGTGCTCCAATTATTGCTGATATAGAGTCTAAAGTTTACGCCAAAGATAAGCCTATTAATACTATAAGTTGGACTAATAGCGGTGGTGTGGCAACAACTTGGGCGATTAACCCACAACTACCGAGTGGCTTGGTATTTAGTGCTACAACTGGGGAAATATCTGGCACACCAACTATTGAGTCTGCTAGGGCTACTTATACTATAACAGCTAGCAATATAATAGGTAGCGATAATGCAAATATTATTATTACTATCAATCAAGGCTTACCTAATATAGGTAGTCTTGCTAGTCAAATATTATTTGAAAAAATAGCAATTACTTCAATAAGTTTTGTAAATACTGGCGGAATTGTTGCCACTTGGTCTATTAGTCCAGAACTACCTAGTAGTTTAATTTTTAGTGATGGACAAATATCAGGCATACCAGCTACTTTGTCAATAGCAAAAAACTACACTATAATAGCTACTAACATTAGTGGCTCAGATAGTGCTAGTATTAGCATAGAAATTGTGCCATCAAGTCCAAATATAATAAGCATTGCTAGACAAGATTTCATTAAAGACTCAACAATAACTAATATTAATTGGACTAATAATGGCAGTGATGCTACTACTTGGTCTATTAGCCCATCCTTACCAAGTGGTTTGCTATTTAATACTACAACTGGGGAAATATCTGGACTCTCTTTGGTCAGCTCAACACTAATAACATATAGCATAACTGCACGCAATATAACTGGCTCTGATATTGCTACTATTAATATAGCAATTAGTGCTGCATTAAAAATATCAGGAGAGATAACACCAGCAGTGTTAATAGATGTAGATAGTGATACCAACGACCCAGAGGTAGTAGGCGTTGGCAACCATACATTTAGCAGTGCTCAAGAAATTAATAATTTTTTTACTGTTCATGGTTTTGTAGCAAATAGCAGACCAGCCAGTGGGGCTCTAGCAAATACTGGTGATATAAGGGATTTTTATAAGGTTTCATTATTAGCAGGACAAAATATTAACCTCCATATATCAGACCACGCTGGAATTTATAACTATACTGGCGATATAGATTTATGGTTATACGATAGTGATTATAATCTTGTTGATTTTTCTTATAGTGTATCAGAATTTGAAAATATGATTGCTCCTGAAGATGGAGTTTATTATATTGAAGTAGAGGCTTATTCTGGTAGGTCCAAATACGCATTATCACTGCAATCATCAAGTAATAGCAATGGCATAACAAATAATAGTGTTGATTTTGTAGTTAATCAATCTATTATAAGTTATATGACAACTAGCACCAATAATAATATATCCACCCAAATACCTAGTTTTAGACTACAACAAATAACCCCTATTAACAATAATCAAAGAGTTGCACAAGCTAAAAATTACTCAGAATTTGAAGCTGAGCTTGCTATTTATAATGCAAATAGTTACGATAAATATAAAACTTTACACAGTATTAAAGATATAAATATTCAATCAAATACTAATAGTGCACAGCCTAACTATATTTATCGTCCATTAACAACAATACCAAATGATAGTCATTATAGATATCAATGGCATTATAACAATATACGCTTACCAGAAGCGTGGGGTATTACAACAGGAGCTGCTAGCGATAGAGATATTATTGTAGCAGTAATTGATACTGGAGTATTTTTAGCACATACTGACTTAGATGGTAAATTTGTGCCGGGGTATGATTTTATAAGTAATGTATCTAGTGCTGGCGATGGCGATGGTATAGATGATAACCCTGATGACCCTGGCGATGGTAATGTGCTGGGTAATAGTAGTTGGCATGGAACTCATGTTGCTGGCACCATAGGTGCTAAATCTAATAATAACTCTGGTGTTGCTGGGGTATCTTGGGACGCTAAGATTATGCCTATTAGGGCATTAGGCAAACAAGGTGGCACAGGGTATGATATTATTCAGTCATTACTATACGCTGCTGGTTTAGCTAATGATAGTGGCACTGTGCCAGCACAAAAAGCCGATATTATTAATTTAAGTATAGGCGGTGGTGGTTACTCGCAAGCTACTCAAGATGTTTATACTCGTGTGCGTAATGAGGGAATTATAATAATAGCAGCGGCTGGTAATGATAATAACTCATTATTATTCTATCCAGCGTCCTATGATGGTGTGGTATCTGTTAGTGCAGTAGATTATAATGATAACAAAGCACCTTATTCAAATTATGGCTCTGAGGTTGATATTGCAGCACCTGGTGGTAACACTAGTGCTGACTTAAATAATGATGGTTACGGCGATGGGGTATTAAGCACTTTGGTTAATACTTCTACTGGACAAAGGTCTAGTAATTATGTGTTTTATCAAGGAACCTCAATGGCAGCCCCTCATGTTGCTGGAGTGGCTGCTCTAATGCGTGCTGTTTACCCAAGTTTAACACCAGCAGATTTTGATAGTTTATTATCTCAAGGTTTAATAACAAATGAAGCAGGAGAAAGCGGTAGAGACGATATTTATGGTCATGGAATTATTGATGCCTATAAAGCTACAAGAGAAGCACTATTATTAGCACAGGGAGGCACAATACCACTAATACCAGCTAATATTCAATTATCACCACAGCAATTAAATTTAGGTTATGATGCTACTGGCGAATTTAGTATTATAAATACTGGCGAGGTAAGTGCATCTATTGTATCGATAACTACAAATACTAGCTGGATAAGTGTTGCCACTAAAAGTATAGACAGCAATAAACTAGGCACATACCAAATTAGCATTAATAGGAATGGTTTAAGTGATGGTTTTTATTCTGGTAGCGTTAATTTTACAACTAGCATACCAAGCACACTAAGTTTGCTTGTAACTATTAATGTAGGTACAGGCTCTAATGATAGCAATATTGGTAATATTAGCGTTTATTTATTTGATTCTAGTCTCACCTATGTAGCAAGTGTAAGTATTACTGATATTGGTGGTGGTAGATATTCTTATTCATTTGAAAATGTTGCCAAAGGCGAGTATTTTGTAATAGCAGGCTCTGATATTGATTATGATAAGAATATTTGTCAATTAGGCGAAAATTGTGGCACATACCCTGTTATTAATGCTATTGAAAAAGTAGTTATTGATGAAAATAACCTAAATAATATTAATTTTGTTGTTGACATACTATCTAGTAGTTATAATGATAATACAAATGGTAATAACAATATTACAGAAATGATATTAAAAATTAACAAATAACGCTAGCATTATTATGATTATTACATTATTAAACTTTTTAACTAAATACAAGAGGCTATTTATTATTATAACTTTTGGTTTGGGCTCATCTTGTATTGCTAATATAGTCAGCACAGATATTATTTATAGCTCTAATAATTGCTCGTATGAAAAACAAAATATTAACCTTATTAACCAAGATGAGTTAAATAGTATATTTGCTTATGGCAATAGATTGGTAATACCACCAATATCAGCACCTATAATTGATGATAATAGTAATATTGCCCTTATTGCTATGGGTAGTGTAAAATCCTTAGGGTATAATATAGAATTATTAGACATGGATAGTCAAATAATAGGGCAAACACTATTTTTACCAATTAAATTTAATACCCCTGAAAAGTATGATTTTCAAGGGCAAATATTAATTAGTCCCTGTATAGTTATAAGACTTGATAAAGGGAATTATGACTCCATAGCGGTTCGTTACAACCCTTAAAAATAAGGCTTTGACTATGTGAGAATTATTTTATTTTTAGAGCTTCACAAGTCTTTTTTATAAATACTATATAATTGATTTAGGAAGCGAGACTAATCATAGTCTAATTTAATTCAACAAACAAACAATTTTTATGTTTATTTTTAGATTTTTAATATTAGTTTTTATAGCTGGATATTTATTCTGGTATATCAGCAATAAAATTTTTAACAAAAATATCAAACTATTAGAAGTAATAGCTTACTTTATACCTATTTTTGGCGGTATAGGAATATTCTTATGGCTATTGTCTTATTTTATTGAAGGAATATAGGGTCTCATAAAATTATTAATCATAAATTTTGATTCTTACCCATAAGTATTTACATCACTAAGTCATGTCATTAATTCTTGCCTCATCATCACTAGCTAGAAAAGAATTATTAACCAAACTAGGGCTAGACTTTAAGGTAATAATTGCAAATGTAGATGAAACGATAGCAAACACAGAAAAACCTTATAATGCAGTTTATCGTTTAGCACAAAAAAAAGCATACGCAGTTAGTAAAAAAACAGATGGTTTAATTATTGCATCGGATCAAATAGCAGTATTAGGAAATAATATATTAACAAAACCACACAATCACAAAAATGCTATTTGGCAATTACAACAATGCTCTGCTAATAAAGTAGAATTTTTAACATCATTGGCATTATTAAATACTAAGACTAATAATATTCAAACAATAGTAGAAAAAACCACAGTTTATTTTCGTAAATTAAGCAGCAAACAAATAACAAATTATTTACTAAAAGAGCAACCATATAAATGTGTTGGTAGTTTTAAGTCAGAAGGATTAGGTATAGCTTTATTTACTAAATTAATAGCCAATGATCCAAATTCTTTAATAGGCTTGCCAATTATAGCACTAGTAGATATGTTAGCAGTAGAAGGTATAAGTGTTGTGTAATGCTAATATATAAAGAACTACCAGTAAAATTTACTAGCAACTATAAGTCTTATTGGGGCGGACTACACAATGACAGTGAGTTTTTAGCACTAATTGAATTTGTAACTAACTCAAAACAAGTAGTGCTATTTATTGCCAGAGACTTAGCGCATAGCCAGAATATTCTAAAAAACCTAGATTTTTATAATAATAATATCCCTATTATTAATTTTGCTGATTATGAGGTTTTAGCGTATGACAATTTTTCGCCACATCAAAGTATTATTTCGCAAAGATTGCAAGCATTAATTGATATTGCAAAAATAAAGCATGGCATCATAATTAGCACTATTGAATCATTATTACAAAGACTATGCCCAGAAGATTTTGTTATTAATAATAACCTTTGTATAAATATTAATGATAGTCTTAATCTCACACAGTTTAGCAAAATATTAGTAGAAAATGGCTACTACAAAACTACTAATGTTCGAGAAAGCGGTGAGTTTAGTGTTAAAGGCTCATTATTAGACTTGTATCCAGCAGGGGTAAAACAACCATTTAGAATTAACTTATTTGATGACAAAGTAGAGGATATTCGTATTTTTGACAGCGACACTCAGCTATCAATAACCACAATTAAGCGTATTAATATTTTGCCAGCCAAAGAGTTTGCTACCAATAGCAAGAGTATTGATAAATTTAAAGATAACTATCATAAATATTTTAATAGCACTAATAGTTATGTATATGAAGAAGTTAGCAATAATAGGTTTATAGCAGGCATAGAATTTTATTTACCACTGTTTTTTGATAACACTAGCAGTTTATTAGATTATTTACCTAGTGAGACAATTATCGCTAGTAATAATAGTATTAGTGTAGATATTAAGTTAGTTTTGGCTGATATTAAAGATAGATATTTAAGTGTATCAACGCATAATGATTTTTTATTACCTGCTGAGGCAGTTTTTTTAACAGATAAAGAGATTTTTAACAAGTTAGCACAGCATAATAGCATAATAATTAACAGTGCTAAGTTTAGAGGTAATAAAAAATATACAAATTATGATATTAAATATTTACCACCACTAAAAATACCTAATAATCACACCAAACCATTAACAAGACTACTAAATTTTATTAATACTTTTAATGGCAATATTTTATTAGTTAGTGAATCTTCAGGCAGACAATCATTAATAATTGACTTACTAGTGCCATATAATATTAGCCCAATCATAGTAAATAACTATGGTGATTTTATTACTAAAAAACCCAAGTTAGCAATTACCACAGGTCTAATAGATAAAGGATTTTTATTAACAGATACCGCTATTATTAGTGAGACTGATATTTTTGGTAAAACTAGCGTTCAACAAAGAAGAAGAAGAGCAAAACACAAGGATTTTAGTGATGTTATTAAAAATTTAATAGAAATAAATACTGGGGATGCCATAGTCCATGAACAATATGGAGTTGGACGATATTTAGGCTTAAAAACTATTAAATACGATGATATAGAACAAGATTTTATCCATATAGTTTACGCTAATGATGATAAGTTAATGTTGCCAGTATCAGACTTAAATTTAGTAGGGAGATATGCTGGTATTAACCTTGAGCATACTCCATTACATAGCCTAGGCTCATATAAATGGGCAAATGCCAAGAAAAAAATCAGCGATGAATTGCACGATATTGCTACTGAATTATTAGAAATATACGCTAAAAGAGCTAGTGAGTCAGGCTTTGCTTGTTCGCCACCTAGTGATAGTTACACATCCTTTGTTAATGAATTTAACTTTGAAGAAACCCCTGATCAAATTACTACTATGGAAGCAGTATTAAATGATATGTTATCCGATAATCCTATGGATAGATTAGTTTGTGGAGATGTAGGCTTTGGGAAGACAGAAATAGCAATGCGTGCCTCATTTATAGCAGTAGAATCCAATAAACAAGTAGCAATATTAGCACCAACTACTCTATTGACAGAGCAACATTACCAATCATTTATAGACCGTTTTGCTAATTATCCAATAAAAATTGGTGCTTTATCAAGGTTTCAAAGCACTAAGGAGCAAAAACAAATAATAACCAATCTTAAATTAGGTTTATTAGATATAGTAATAGGAACGCATAAATTAATCCAAAATAGAGTAATTTATAAAGACTTAGGGTTAATAGTTATTGATGAAGAACATAGATTTGGTGTTAAACAAAAAGAAAAATTAAACAACCTAAGAGCAAATGCAGATATTCTAACAATGAGTGCCACCCCTATTCCCAGAACGCTAAATATGGCATTAGGCTCACTAAGAGATTTATCAATAATAGCAACACCGCCTATAGGTAGAATGTCAATAGAAACTTTTGTAGGCACCTGGCAAGATGAGATGATAGTAGAGGCTTGTATGCGTGAGATACATAGAGCAGGACAGATTTTTCTACTACACAATGATATTGATACCATTGATATTATTGCTGATAATATGAACAAGTTAATAGCAAATATAAAGATAAAAATAGCTCATGGCAAAATGGCGTCTAAAGAATTAGAGGCTATTATGAGTGATTTTTATCATAAAAGGTTTCATATTTTAGTTTGCACTACTATTATTGAAAGCGGTATTGATATTCCAAATGCTAACACTATCATAATTAATAATGCCCAAAATTTTGGCTTAGCACAATTACACCAATTAAGAGGTCGTGTAGGTAGGTCACACCATAAAGCCTATGCTTATTTAATAACAAAAGCAGAACAAGGACTAACAGAAGACGCCAAAAAACGCTTAAAAGCTATATCTTCATTAGAAGCAGTTGGCTCAGGATTTTTAATAGCCAATAATGACTTAGAGATTCGTGGCTCAGGCGAATTATTAGGTAAAAATCAAAGTGGCAGAATTCAATCCATTGGTTTTAATTTATATCATGATATTTTAGCAAGAACTATAAAAGCAATAAAATCAGGCAAGGAAATATCTAATACAACAGATAAAATAGTAATAAATAGCAATATATCGTGTATTATTCCTGCTCGATATATGCCAGATACCCACACTAGACTAATGTTTTATAAACGCATATCACAAGTTAAAAATGACGCTGAATTATTAATAATTAAAACAGAATTAATTGATAGATTTGGTGAGTTAGAAGACGCTACAAAGTCTTTATTTGCAAGCAACAAACTCAAATTATTAGCTAGAAAAATTGGCATTAATAATATTAATATTTATAGTGATAGAGCAAATATTACATTCGCCAAAAACACTAATATCAACATAGAGCAAATAATTAGCTTAATGCAAGAAAATCCTGCTAAATATCAACTAAAAAATCAAAATACCTTAATTATAAAAGCAGTAATGCCTGATAATATAAAAAGAATTGAGATAATATATAAATTTTTAAATAGATGTTAAATATTATTGACATTATATTTTATACAGGTATAATCTTTTTTCTTTATTGGCATTTGTATGTTGATAGTTCTTTAAAAATATATTTAAACAACTTGTGTGGGCACTCTGTAAATAGTGGTAATTATTTATATGATTGCTTACTAAAAACCCGTCTTATTTTATTATAAGACAAAAAATTAAGTTTTTTTTTAAAAACTTAGAAAAGAGTAGATTAAACTGAAGAGTTTGATCCTGGCTCAGATTGAACGCTGGCGGCATGCTTAACACATGCAAGTCGAACGGAAACGATGGAAGCTTGCTTTCAGGCGTCGAGTGGCGGACGGGTGAGTAACGCGTAGGAATCTGCCTTATGGTGGGGGATAGCCCGGAGAAATTCGGATTAATACCGCATAATCTCTATGGAGTAAAGTGGGGGACTTTTTAAGCCTCACGCCATTGGATGAGCCTGCGTCGGATTAGCTAGTTGGTGGGGTAAATGCCTACCAAGGCTACGATCCGTAGCTGATCTGAGAGGATGATCAGCCACACTGGGACTGAGACACGGCCCAGACTCCTACGGGAGGCAGCAGTGGGGAATATTGGACAATGGGGGCAACCCTGATCCAGCAATGCCGCGTGTGTGAAGAAGGCCTGAGGGTTGTAAAGCACTTTCAATTAGGAAGAAAAGCTTATAATTAATACCTATAAGTATTGACATTATTAATACAAGAAGCACCGGCTAACTCCGTGCCAGCAGCCGCGGTAATACGGAGGGTGCAAGCGTTAATCGGAATTACTGGGCGTAAAGCGTTCGTAGGCGGTTTATTAAGTTAGATGTGAAATCCCTGGGCTTAACCTAGGAACTGCATTTAAAACTGATAAACTAGAGTATGGTAGAGGAAAGTGGAATTTCTGGTGTAGCGGTGAAATGCGTAGATATCAGAAAGAACATCAATGGCGAAGGCAGCTTTCTGGACCAATACTGACGCTCTGGAACGAAAGCGTGGGTAGCAAACAGGATTAGATACCCTGGTAGTCCACGCCGTAAACGATGATAACTAGCCGTTAGGGGGATTTACCTCTTAGTGGCGAAGCTAACGCGTTAAGTTATCCGCCTGGGGAGTACGGCCGCAAGGCTAAAACTCAAAGGAATTGACGGGGACCCGCACAAGCGGTGGAGCATGTGGTTTAATTCGATGCAACGCGAAGAACCTTACCTGGTCTTGACATCCTGCGAATTTTCTAGAAATAGATTAGTGCCTTCGGGAATGCAGTGACAGGTGCTGCATGGCTGTCGTCAGCTCGTGTCATGAGATGTTGGGTTAAGTCCCGCAACGAGCGCAACCCTTATCCTTATTTGCCAGCACATTATGGTGGGAACTATAAGGAGACTGCCGGTGATAAACCGGAGGAAGGTGAGGACGACGTCAAGTCATCATGGCCCTTACGACCAGGGCTACACACGTGCTACAATGGGAAGGACAAAGGGCAGCTAAGCCGCAAGGTGGTGCCAATCTCATAAAACTTCTCGTAGTCCGGATTGAGGTCTGCAACTCGACCTCATGAAGTCGGAATCGCTAGTAATCGTAAATCAGAATGTTACGGTGAATACGTTCCCGGGTCTTGTACACACCGCCCGTCATACCATGGGAGTGGGTTGCACCAGAAGTAGCTAGTCTAACTGCTTGCAGAGGACGGTTACCACGGTGTGATCCATGACTGGGGTAAAGTCGTAACAAGGTAGCCCTACCGGAAGGTGGGGCTGGATCACCTCCTTTAAGTTAGTAATGAGTGCCCACAACAAGTTGTTTAAAATATAGAATATAAAATACAGATGCAACACTCTGAGTTTTGTTATAAGTCCTCGGGTCTGTAGCTCAGTTGGTTAGAGCGCACCCCTGATAAGGGTGAGGTCGGAAGTTCAAATCTTCCCAGACCCACCAAATTTTATTTTTTACTTTGTTGGATAATCGGTAGTTTATAAGTATAAACTTTTCTTATATCCGCCTTGTAAAAAACAAAATTATATAATTAGTATTATTTTAGTTTTAGGACTATTAGTTTTTTTTGATTTGAGAATATAAGTATTTTTTAATACTTATATTCTGAGGTCTAAAATTTAGACTTTCTAATACTTAATGCTTTTTTTGTTTGTATTAAGTAGCTCTTTAATAATTTAGTAATAAAAAGTAAAGTTAAAAATGTAATTAGGTATATTGCATAATAATTTAACTACAATTTCTTAAGTATAGATTTAAAATTATCTATAAAAATATGTTAAAAACATATAACTGCAAATTATTTGGGGTTATATGGTTAAGTGAATAAGTGCATACGACGGATGCCTTGGCGGTAGAAGGCGATGAAGGACGTAGTAATCTGCGATAAGCCTCGGGGAGTTGATAAACAAACTTTGATCCGAGGATTTCCGAATGGGGAAACCCGACTACCTATTGGTAGTCATCACTATCTGAATACATAGGATAGTTGAAGCAAACGCAGGGAACTGAAACATCTAATTACCTGTAGGAAAAGAAATCAACCGAGATTCCCTAAGTAGCGGCGAGCGAACAGGGATTAGCCCTTAAGTTTTGTATCTTCTAGGTAAATAAACTGGAAAGTTTAACCACAGAAGGTGATAGTCCTGTAACCGAAAGCAGATACAAAGTGAAATCGAGTATGGCGGCACACGAGAAATGCTGTCTGAATATAGGGGGACCACCCTCTAAGGCTAAATACTCTCTACCGACCGATAGTGAACAAGTACCGTGAGGGAAAGGCGAAAAGAACCCCGAAAGGGGAGTGAAATAGAACTTGAAATCGTATGCATACAAGCAGTCAGAGCTAAAAGAAAGACAAATATTAGGTTGTATAGATTTATCTATTAAACCTGCGTTATTAGTCTTTTCTTGGTGATGGCGTACCTTTTGTATAATGGGTCAGCGACTTACTTCTTAGTAGCAAGGTTAACCATATAGGGTAGCCGTAGGGAAACCGAGTCTTAAATGGGCGTTTAGTTGCTAGGAGTAGACCCGAAACCGGGTGATCTATCCATGACCAGGGTGAAGGTTGGGTAAAACTAACTGGAGGCCCGAACCCACTTATGTTGAAAAATGAGGGGATGAGTTGTGGATAGGGGTGAAAGGCCAATCAAACCCGGAGATAGCTGGTTCTCTCCGAAATCTATTTAGGTAGAGCCTCATATATAACTACTGGGGGTAGAGCACTGTTATGGCTAGCGGGTTGTCAAGACTTAGCAAACCATTGCAAACTCCGAATACCAGTAAGTTTTAATATGGGAGACACACTGCGGGTGCTAACGTCCGTAGTGGAAAGGGAAACAACCCAGACCGTCAGCTAAGGTCCCAAAATCAAATCTAAGTGGGAAACGATGTGAAAAGGCATAGACAACTAGGAGGTTGGCTTAGAAGCAGCCATTCCTTTAAAGAGTGCGTAATAGCTCACTAGTTAAGTCGGTTTGTGCGGAAGATATAACGGGGCTAAGATTTGTACCGAAGCTACGGATGCGTGCTTGCACGCATGGTAGGAGAGCGTTCTGTAAGCTGTTGAAGGTAAACCGTGAGGTTTGCTGGAGGTATCAGAAGTGCGAATGCTGACATGAGTAACGATAAAGGGGGTGAAAAACCCCCTCGCCGAAAACCCAAGGTTTCCTACGCAACGCTAATCGGCGTAGGGTTAGTCGGTCCCTAAGGTGAGGCAGAAATGCGTAATCGATGGGAAACAGGTTAATATTCCTGTACTATTTATAACTGCGATGGGGTAACGAAGCAGGTTAGGTCATCAAGGCGATGGTTGTCCTTGTTTAAGCGTGTAGAAAGGCCTCTTAGGCAAATCCGGGAGGCTATTTTTAAGGCGTAACGACGATTTCAAAGCTTAGGTTGCGAAAGAAGTGATTTATACCATACTTCCAAGAAAACCCTCTAAGCTTCAGGTTATAAATAACCGTACTCTAAACCGACACAGGTGGGTGAGATGAGAATTCTAAGGCGCTTGAGAGAACTCTGGTGAAGGAACTAGGCAAAATGACACCGTAACTTCGGGAGAAGGTGTGCTCTTGGTATGTGAGATGACTTGCTCATTAAGCAGAAAAGAGTTGAAGAGACCAGGTGGCTGCGACTGTTTATTAAAAACACAGCACTCTGCAAACACGAAAGTGGAAGTATAGGGTGTGACGCCTGCCCGGTGCTGGAAGGTTAATTGATGATGTGAGAGCATTTGATCGAAGCCCCAGTAAACGGCGGCCGTAACTATAACGGTCCTAAGGTAGCGAAATTCCTTGTCGGGTAAGTTCCGACCTGCACGAATGGCGTAACGATGGCCACACTGTCTCCACCAGAGACTCAGTGAAATTGAAATTGCTGTTAAGATGCAGTATACCCGCGGCTAGACGGAAAGACCCCGTGCACCTTTACTACAACTTTACATTGAACTTTGATCCTATTTGTGTAGGATAGGTGGGAGGCTTTGAAGCATTAACGCTAGTTAGTGTGGAGCCATCCTTGAAATACCACCCTGGTATGGTTGGAGTTCTAACCTAAATCCATTATCTGGATTGGGGACAATGTATGGTGGGTAGTTTGACTGGGGCGGTCTCCTCCTAAAGAGTAACGGAGGAGCACAAAGGTATCCTCAGCACGGTCGGACATCGTGCAATGAGCGCAAAGGTATAAGGATGCTTGACTGCGACACAGACATGTGGAGCAGGTAGGAAACTAGGTCTTAGTGATCCGGTGGTTCTGTGTGGAATGACCATCGCTCAACGGATAAAAGGTACGCCGGGGATAACAGGCTGATACCCCCCAAGAGTTCACATCGACGGGGGTGTTTGGCACCTCGATGTCGGCTCATCACATCCTGGGGCTGAAGCAGGTCCCAAGGGTATGGCTGTTCGCCATTTAAAGTGGTACGCGAGCTGGGTTTAGAACGTCGTGAGACAGTTCGGTCCCTATCTACCGTGGGCGTTGGAGACTTGAGGGAAGCTATTCTTAGTACGAGAGGACCGGAATGGACAGACCTCTGGTGTTCGGGTTGTCATGCCAATGGCATTGCCCGGTAGCTATGTTTGGATGGGATAACCGCTGAAAGCATCTAAGCGGGAAGCTCCTCCCAAGATTAGGTCTCCCTGATAATTTAATTATCCTTAAGATCCCTCGCAGACTACGAGGTTGATAGGCTAGATGTAGAAGTGCAGTGATGTATGAAGCTAACTAGTACTAATTGATCGTGAGGCTTAACCATATAACACCCAAGTTATTTTTTGTTTATATGGCTATTATTAACATATTTTAAATTAGTTTAATAATTATTATTACAATACAATTAGTTTTTTACTTGCTTTTTATTACAGATTATTTTTTTATTTGTTTGGCAACCATAGCAAATGTGTCCCACCTGATACCATCCCGAACTCAGAAGTGAAACCATTTAGCGCCGATGGTAGTGTGGGGTCTCCCCATGTGAGAGTAGGACATTGCCAGACTTTCCTATTTGTTATTTTTGTTTTTTGCGGTGTTATTTATCTCGCTTACTGTGTGGTCATTTAGCTTAGGCTAAACACCCTCTTGTTTGCTCAATAAATGCCTAGAAAAATTTCAAAAATAACGCAATAAAAGCTGTTTGGTAGTATTACTTACGGCTTTTTTTTTGTAGTAATATCTAAATTCTATTTTTTCTTAGCAAATACTTCGCAAAGCGTCAAAAAATAATTTTATAAATCTTTTTAGCAGTTGATATTTACTGTTATAGCAAATATACTAATATTATGAATGCAAATGGGTGCAAAGATGTGTGCTGAGAGTTGGCGTTATATTTGTCAGTATTATTAATACAAATAATAGTTTAGGTATGAACTATTTTTTAAACCTAAGTGTTATGTTCATGGGTTAAATTTGCCATTATATATAAGGCTAATACCAAAATTACTAACATTTGTGTTACCAAACTCTAATGCTTCAAAACCAAGTCGTGCTGATACATTGTTTGATATTTCTTTATTTACGCCAAAGCCATATATAGCATCATTACCATTATTAGATACAGTTACTCCACCAATTGAAATGTCATCACTCCAATTATGAAAACCAAGTTTAGCAAAAACTGAAAAACCATCATCTAGTGGCGTATTATAAAGTAACGAACTACCAAGACTGTTAGCTTTTATATTACCATCATCACTAAAATTAATATACTGAAATTCAACAGCAACATTTTTATCTAACCACAAACCAATAAAAGGTTTATTATTTAGTTCACTATACTTAATCGTAGCAGCAGTGCCATTAGTAAAAGTAATATCTTCATCCCATGAAGTTTTTACAACACCAATACCATAATATATGTCTTTATTAGCATACAATGATACAGACATAATACTTATTAATATTAATACGCAAAGTTTTTTCATATTATTTTCTGCCTTTTAAAAATTTTATGTATTCTTATAATAAAACAATACAATTGTAAGAATCGTGGCAATTATACCATACTAAAATATAAATGTAAAAAAATTAATTTAAATACTTAAAAATATTTAAAAACTAGGCTAATATGTAATGATACAAACCTGACTTTAAATTAACAGTAATTTTCACACAGTTAAAGTCAGGCTTGTTGTTATGGAGTTAATTAAAAAGATTTACTAACGCTAAAAACGGTATTATTTTTACCCTCACTATTGTCATCATGGTCGGTGCTTGTATAGTTAAGACCAAAATCTAAACCAATATAAGACTTAGCTATGCCAACTCCATAAACAGAGTAAGAATCTTCATAATCACCATATAAGACAGAAATACCAACATCTTCTAAGTCAAAATCATAAGAAGCTTCAACATAATCTTTGGCTTCATCTAAACCATTGTAATAAGTCAAGCCAAAGCTATTATAAGAGCCAGTGATATAAATCTCTTCAAAATCAATGGCAGACTCACTAGGATAACGATAAGCAATATAGCCAATTTCATAACCTAAGTCATTCATTTCACCGCCATAACTACCATATAAGTCAAACTCCGATGATGCGGTTGAATTAAAATCAATATTAGAGCCCCAAACGCCTATTGCAAAGCCATTTCCAGCATCATAATCAAAACCACCTTGAATGGCAATTTCATCATCAGTTTGAGTAACACCACGCCAGACATAGTCGCTGACAATAGTTACATTAGCACTAATTGGACTATCTTCTGCTTGTGTTAAAGTAATACTAGCACTTGTTAATAATAAACCAGCAAATAAGCCAGTTAGTATTTTATTATTTTTCATTTTTTATCCTTTTGTTATTAAAAAAATTATATTTAAGAGGCTCAACCTATAAGAGGTTGAGCCTCGCGTTTGCTACTTATTTATTGGTAAATTCAGGATATGCCTCTAAACCACATTCAGCAATATCAACCCCTGAAAATTCTTCTTCTTCTGCTACCCTAATACCCATTACTGCCTTGATAGCTAACCATAAAACAAGACTAGCAACAAATACCCAGACAAAAATAGTCAATGCCCCAATAATTTGAGATACAAAACTAGCATCACTATTTGTTAATGGCACTGCTAATAGCCCCCATATACCGACCACGCCATGCACAGATATAGCCCCAACAGGGTCATCAATTTTAAGTGTTTTATCTAAGGTAACAATAGATACAACTGCTAATAAACCACCCACAACACCAATTAAGGTTGCAATCAGTGGTGTTGGAGTATCAGGACCCGCAGTAATGGCAACTAAACCAGATAGAGCACCATTTAATGCCATAGTTAAGTCTGCTTTACCAAACCATATTTTCGCTAGCAACAAAGCAGCTATTGTGCCACCAGCTGCTGCTGCATTGGTATTGATAAATACCATAGCAACTGCATTAGCACTTGCCATATCGCCTAGTTTTAAAACTGAGCCACCATTAAAACCAAACCAACCCATCCACAGAATAAATACCCCTAGCGTAGCAAGTGGTAGATTAGCACCCACAATGGCATTTGAGCTACCATCAGAATTATATTTACCTTTTCTAGCACCTAGTATTAAAACTCCTGCTAATGCAGCAGCAGCACCAGCCATATGCACAATACCTGAGCCAGCAAAGTCTATAAAGCCAATATCACCTAAACTATATAAACCAAATACACTAGCACCACCCCAAGTCCAAGAGCCTTCTAGTGGATAAATAACCGCAGTAAAGATAACTGCAAAAGCTAAAAAGGCAAATAACTTCATTCGCTCAGCAACTGCACCTGATATAATTGACATTGCTGTTGCTACAAAGACTACTTGAAAAAAGAAATCAGCAGCACTTGAATAAACAGAATCACCGCCAAAACCATTATCAGCAGAAGCCTTAAGTGCATCAGCAACCAGTGTTTGCCCGCCTGCAATACCATCTAAGAAAATACCACCATCATACATAATATCATAGCCAATTACCAGATATGAGGTGCAAGCAATAGCAAAAAGCATAATATTTTTGGTTAAAATCTCAGAAGTATTTTTACTTCTAACTAAGCCAGCTTCTAGCATTGAAAAGCCAGCTGCCATCCACATCACTAAGGCACCCATAACCAAAAAATAAAAGGTATCAATAGCATATTGTAATTCAAAAATTTGATTTTCCATAATTTCTCCTAATAGTTATAAAGAGTTTTTGCCTGTTTCACCAGTTCTAATACGCACAACCTGTTCTAAGTTTGATACAAAAATCTTACCATCGCCAATTTTGCCAACTTCATCAGATTTTGCACTGTTTGTAATGGTATCAATCACTTCTTCAACCAATTTAGCATCAACAGCAACCTCTAATTTAACCTTTGGTAAAAAATCAATAGCATACTCTGAACCACGATAAAGTTCGGTATGTCCTTTTTGTCTGCCAAACCCTTTAACCTCAGTTACCGTAATTCCCTTAACACCAATATCTGATAAAGCAGACCTAACATTATCAAGCTTAAATGGCTTAATAATGGCTACAATAATTTTCATAAATTACTCCTATAAAATAATAATTTTTATTGCGACAATGCAAGGGTGTGCTATTATACAAACACTAAAATGTTTTATACCCAGCAACGGGTTAAATGTGTTTTGTCCGTCAACGGACTACAAGATATTGCCCGACTCTGGACAACGGGTGCCATTATACAGATTTTTAATAGCAATACAAGTTAATTTATAAAAATTATTAAAATATGTTTTCTTAGTTTAGAATATATAGGGTTTTTTCAAGTAAAATAATACATTTTTGAGTATGTTATATAAGTATGAAGATTGAGTGCATTAATGCCCGAGAGGTTTTAGATTCAAGGGGCAATCCTACTGTAGAGGCTGATGTTATTTTAGTAAATGGGATTAAAGGGCGTGCCATTGTGCCATCTGGTGCATCAACCGGGCAACGCGAAGCCGTAGAGTTAAGAGACGGTGATAAAAATAGATATTTAGGCAAGGGAGTATTAAGAGCTGTTAATAATATTAATACTACAATAAACTCTGCCCTAGTTGGTTTTGATATTGACAACCAACAAATAATTGATAATGCTATGATTGCCTTAGACGCTAGTGAAAATAAAAAAAATTTAGGTGCAAATGCAATACTAGCAGTATCACTAGCTAGTGCTAGTGCTAGGGCCAATTATAATAAACAACCTATTTATAAATCTTTTGCTAATTATAATAATTATTCTCTGCCTGTGCCTATGATGAATATTATCAACGGTGGCGAGCATGCTAATAATAATATTGATATACAAGAATTTATGATTATCCCAGCAGGGTTTAACAGTTTTAAAGAAGCACTAAGATGTGGGGTTGAAATTTTCCATCATTTAAAAATAATACTAGAATCAAGTGGGCATAATAGTTCTGTTGGTGATGAAGGTGGTTTTGCACCTAATTTGTCATCAAATAGAGAAGCCCTAGATATAATTATCTTGGCTATTAAAAAAGCTGGTTATATAGCAAATAAAGAGGTGTTTATTGGTATAGATTGTGCTAGTAGCGAATTTTACCAAGATGGTTTTTACCACCTAAGGTCTGAAAATAAAAAACTAACTAATAGGCAGTTTATTGATTATTTGGCTAATTTAGTGAATAATTACCCTATTATATCTATTGAAGACGGTTTGGATGAAAATGATTGGAGTGGCTGGAAGGTTTTAACCGATAAATTAGGCAAAAAAACTCAATTAGTAGGTGATGACTTAATGACTACTAATAGTAAAACCCTAAGTAGGTGCATAAACGATAATATTGCTAATTCTATTTTGATAAAAGTTAATCAAATAGGGACTATAACTGAAGCCTTAGATGCAATAAAAGTTGCAAATAGTGCTAATTATACTACTGTTATGTCGCATCGCTCAGGTGAAACTGAGGATACAATTATCGCTGATTTAGCAGTTGCAACAGCATGTGAGCAAATAAAAACAGGCTCATTATCTCGTTCAGATAGGTTAGCTAAATATAATCAATTACTAAGAATAGAGGAAGAATTAGGCTCAAAAGCAAAATATTTAGGTTTATCTGCATTTAAATACAACACTTAATACATAAATTGGAAAGTATAGCTACCGGCTACTTATTTTTAATCTTAATTGTGCTTATTGTTATCTCTGCCTTTTTTTCTGGCAGTGAAACCTCAATGATGGCAATAAACCGCTATAAACTAAAAAGTCTTAGCAAAACTAATAAACAAGCCAAGACCGTTTATAGTTTGTTAGACGAAGTAGAAAAACTTATTAGCACAATATTATTAGGCAATAATTTGGTTAATATTTTAGCTTCTGCTATTACTACTATTATTGCTATTAGGCTAGGTGGTAATGCTTTTGTAATTGTTGCTTCGTTATTACTAACACTTGTTATTTTAATATTTGCTGAAACAGCACCAAAAATATTTTCCGCTAAGTATCCAGAAAAAATAGCACTACCTGCTAGTATTGTAATTTCAAAATTAGTAGTCCTGCTAAAACCCATAGTTTACATTATTAATATAATATCTAAATATTATCTAAAACTACTAGGATTATCAATAACAAAAACCGATAATAGTATTAGCACAGAAGAACTAACTATGGCAATTAACGATGCTAAATATCATGTATCAAGCAATTATAGGGATATGCTATTAAATATAATTGGCTTAGAAAAAGTCGATGTTGAGGATATTATGATACCTAAAAAAGAGCTAATAAGTATTGATATAAACCAAGAGCAAGAGTTAGTGCAACAATTACAATACTCACAATATAATAGAATATTAATATTTGATGGTATAGAAGATAATATTATAGGAATTTTACACATTCGTGATGTGGTTAATTTGTATGCTCAAAATAAATTTAGTATAAAAAATATAAAAAAAATTATAAGAAAGCCTTATTTTATTCCTGAAACTACCACTTTAAGCAAACAATTATTAGCATTTCAAAAAAATAAACAACGCTTAGCCCTAGTAATAGATGAGTATGGACGGGTAGTTGGTATGGTGGCTTTAGAAGATATTTTAGAGGAAATAGTTGGAAATTTTACCTCTAATTATAGTGAAAATTTTGCAGAAATAAGCAAACAAGAAGACGGTAGCTATTTAATAAACCCTAAAATTAGTTTACGAGAATTTAATTATAATCTAAACTTAAATATCGTAAGTGATAATACTACAACAATAAATGGCTTATTATTAGAGCACTTAGAAGATATACCAAAACGCGATACTAGTCTCAAAATTGATAATGTATTGTTTGAAATTTTACAAGTAGATAAAGAAATAATTAAATTAGTGCGAGTAAAAAATATAAAACAGAATAACAGCCAAAATAATCCTATATAGAACAAAATAATTTAAGTTTATTGTTGTTATAAATTTCATAAATAGTGCTATTACCGTATAGGCAACAAACATAGACACTAAAAAACCGATAATTAGTACTTGATAATTAACTGATTCTGTTGCTGTTGTTAAATTAAACATAGCTAATATAGCCGATAAAAATATTACTGGAATAGCAAGTAAAAATGCAAACTTAACAGCCATATATCTTGATAAGCCAATTAATAATCCAGCTGTAATAGCAACGCCCGAGCGAGATGTGCCGGGTATTATTGCTAGTGTTTGTGCAAAACCAATAAAAAATATATCAAACCAAGTCAAACTATCCCTAGTATCAAGTTTATTTTTATTAATATAATCAGCAATACCAAGCAAAATACCAAAATACAAATTAGCGTAAGCAATAACGATTATAGAGCGAAAATCAGTGGCAACAATATCTTTAAATAATAATCCAGCAATAGCAACAGGAATGGTAGCCAATAATATACCCCAAGCAATTTTTGCTTGTCCTAGCAACTCTAATCTAGGTATTGATGCAAAAAAATCATTACTTAATAATATAATATCTTTACGAAAGTAGTAAACAATAGCAAATAAACTGCCAAAATGCACAGCAACATCAAACATTAAGCCTTGATCATCCCAAGCAGTTAATTGTGGAATTAAAATTAAATGTGCCGATGATGATATAGGTAAAAACTCAGTAATACCCTGAATAAATGCTAAAAATATTGCTTGTAATATATCCATTTGTAATAGTTAAAGTTTCTACTCTGTATAAACTTCGCACAAATTTATTCTTATTTAAATTAACACCTTAAAACAGGTCCACAAAGTCAGATTTGTGATATGCTTTACTTGAAAATCGGATTTTTATAAGGTATTGTTATAAACATATTTTTAAGGGTTAGTCAAAGCCTTCTTTAATAATCACACATTATCTCAATGTATAAGATAGCCTATGTGAACTAATATCACAATACTCTTTATTTGTATCTGAGCCTATATAATTTCTATTTAATTTTTTTTGCTGATACCATTGTTGTACCACTACCACAAAATGGGTCAAGCACTATATCCCCCTCATTAGAGTATATATTGATAATTCTATTCATAATTGCCTCTGGTTTTGGTGTTGGGTGTTTAACCCTCTCTTTAGACCATGGAACTATTGGCGATATATCAGTCCAAGTAATCTTTATGATGAACTTTGTTTTTAAAATCTAGCAAACCTTTATTATTATAGTCATTATAATTAGCATTTTTTATTACTACTTCCATAGTAATATTTTTTTTGTTTAGTTAATTATATATGTTTATAAATGCCTTACAATAAAGTGCAATTATAACCTCTTTTTTATAATTTATGACTTAAATCACCATAACCAAAACCGCTACATTTTATCTTAGTATTTTTAGCTAGTGCTATTACTTTAAATACCTCACCCATAGCATTAGGTAGTATTAATTGTTTTGTAGTAGCTGCTAGTTGTAGTTGTTTATACTTAGAAAAACTGCTGTTATTTATCATATTAGCTAAGCCTGAGTTTAATAAAAAATGTGCCTGAGTGCTGTAACCTAAAATATTAAAACCAATACTTTTTGCATAATTATAAACCTTAGAGAAATTAACACTTGTTGTAATATCTTGCTTGCCTAGATTTTTAAAAACATCTTCACTTACCTTGTGCTTATAATAACACCTTAATGTGCCATTTATTCTTTGTGGATGATAGTATTCGCTATTGTTATAACCGTAATCTATAATAAATACTACTGCCTTATTTAAAGAACTATATAACGATTTTAACCATGGTTTTATATAATAATTTACCTCTGTTTTATAAGCAATATTTTTAGCAATATTATCAGTTATAAAGTTAAAATTTTTATTAGTTTGTTGTGCAATCCAAATAAACTCATTATTTTTATAACCTACACACAACTCAAAATTATTAGCATTTTTAAATAAAAACCTCTTACTAGGCATTGCATCTAGCACCTCGTTAGCAATTACTATACCGTTAAAATTATCCACTAAATTGCTTATCCAAATACATCTTTTAGCAAGTTTAGGGATATGTTTATTAATAGTTTGTTGTTGTTGTTTTTGTAAACTAGCACTTAGTTCTAAAATATAATAATTTTCTGGTAATTTATTTTGCTTGTGTAAATATTTTAAAATATTAACTGCCAAAATACCACTGCCGGCACCAAACTCTAAAATATTATATGTAGTAGTGCTTGCTTCTATTACTTGCTTAGCTAGACAATCAGCAAATAATGGCGATAATTCAGCAGAGGTAATAAAATCACCATCTTTACCAAATTTTTGCTTATTGCTTCTATAATAACCATATTGATTGTGGTATAGGGCAAGATTCATAAATTCATCAAAGCCAATAGCCCTAGAATTTTGTATAATACTTGTTTTGATTACTTCTCTTAAAGGCATAATAAAATGATAAAAACTGCATTAGTTAGTGGCTCTGCTAATAGGATTGGTGCTCAAATTATTAAAACGCTACACAATAATAATTATAATGTTATTATCCATTATAAAAGCTCTAAAACCCAAGCGGATTTATTGGGTGCTACTTTAAATAATATTAGAAAAAACTCAGCTAAAACATTATATGCTGATTTAAGTAATAATAATGATATTAATATCTTGGCTGATAATATTGATACTATTGACTTATTGGTTAATAACGCTTCTAGTTTTTACCCTACACCTTTTTTAGAAGCAACAATAGATGACTGGAATAATTTACTAAACCAAAATATAAGATGTGCATTCTTTTTAAGTCAGGCCCTATGCCCTAAATTGCAAAAAAACCTTGGCAATATAATAAATATTGCTGATATTCACGCTAATATACCATTAAAAAACCATAGTATATACAATATAGCCAAAGCATCTATTGTAATGCTTAGTAAGACTCTTGCAAAAGATCTAGCGCCTGATATTAGAGTCAATACCATAGCCCCAGGTGCTATATTATGGCCAAAAAATGGTATGAGTTTGCAACAAAAACAAAAAATACTAAAAAAAATACCCTTAAATAGACAAGGAACCCCAGAAGATATAGCGAATGCAGTGCTATTTTTTGCTAATTCAGCGTATATAACTGGACAAATACTAGCAGTTGACGGTGGTAGAAGTTTAAATCAATAAATTTAATATTATTGCGATAAAAAAATGATACAATACATATCTTGTTTTTAAAAATTATGTTATCAACTTATAAGAGTATAATTATTTAAGTTGATATATTAGAAATAAGATATATTTAGACCGTTACATAGTAATTAAAAATGCTAAAACCTTATTAGTAACACTAGGGGTTTCTTTATAGCTAAGACATAAGCGTTTTAGTAAGTTTTTACAAACTTGTAGCGATATTGTATTATAGTTATTTAACTATTTAGTGATGTTATGGCTTATTGTTATATAAAAAACCCAAATAACAGTTTTTGTGAATATCATTTAATTTATTTTAACAATGTGTCAATAAACAACAATAAACCCATAATGCAAATAAAAGTTAAATAAGAAATTAACAGAACTAAGAACGCAGAATTATAAAATATATAACTTAAATTAATAAAGCTTTATACCTATTATTAACTGAAAATAATTATTTATGAATATTAAAAATAGTGCTTTTTATGGCATTAATAAATACAAATTAATTAAAGATAATATACTAAATTATTTGCGATTCATAGTTCATCAAAGGAACAAAAATGAATCAAATACTAATCAATGCTACCCACAGAGAGGAAGTTAGAGTTGCTGTTGTAAAAAATAAACAATTAACAGAACTAGATATAGAAAGTAGCCTAAACCATAAGAATAAAGGTAATATATACAAAGGAAAGGTTTCAAGAATTGAAGAAAGCTTGGAAGCTGCATTTGTAAATTATGGTAAAGATCGTCAAGGTTTTTTGCCTCTAAAAGAAATATCCAATCAATATTACCCCAATGGAAATAACAAAGAAAAATTAAAAATTTCTAAGCTTATCAAAGAAGGCCAAGAAGTTGTTGTGCAGATAGAAAAAGAAGAAAGAGGCAACAAAGGCGCTGCACTTACAACCTATATAAGTCTAGTTGGCACTTATATGATTTATATGCCTGCTAAAAAAGATAGCGTTAATATTTCCAAACAAGTGCGTGCAAGTTATAGGAAAAACCTCCAACAAATTGCTAAAGAATTAAATATCCCAGAAAATACCTGCATAATTCTAAGAACAATGGCTTCTGGTAAAAGTAAAGAAGAAATACAATGGGAGATAGATTATTTAAGCGTGTTGTGGGAGTCGATTGTCAAAACCAGCAAAGACAGTAAAGCGCCTTTTCTAATTTACAAAGATAGCAATATAGTAATTCGTAGCATTAGAGACTATCTAAGAACTGATATAGATAGCGTTATTATTGATGAGCTAAATATGTTTAAGCAAACAAAGGAATTTATATCTTTTGTGCTACCGCATTATTTACATAAAATTAAATTTTTTGATATTGATGAAAAATCATTATTCAATCATATAGGTATTGAAAATCAGGTAACCAATGTTTTTGAACGAGAAATATCACTAAAATCTGGCGGAACCATAGTTTTTGACACCACAGAAGCACTTACTGCTATTGATATTAATTCTGCCAGAGCAAATAAAGGCGTAGATATTGAAGACACTGCGTATAAAACTAATATTGAGGCTTCTAAAGAAATAGCAAATCAGCTACAACTAAGAGATGCAGGTGGTTTAATTGTTATTGATTTTATTGATATGAATGTAGAAGAGCATCAAAAGAATGTCATTAGTGTGCTACAAAAAGCAGTAGAAAAAGATAGAGCTAGAACCCATATTGGCACTATATCTAGTTTTGGTTTGTTAGAAATGTCTAGGCAAAGAATTCGTAGTTCTATATCTGAGGCAATAAATAAGACTTGTGATAAATGTAATGGCTCTGGCACAATACAAACTATACCAGGACTAGCACTACAAATACTAAGGCAACTAGAAAATAATTGCAATGCCTCTAATTCTACAATTGAAGTAATTATTAAGTCAACTGTTGAAGTAATAACATACCTACTAAATGAAAAAAGACATTATATTACTAACTTAGAAATAAAACATAAGGTTAAAATAACTTTACTACCTCATGCCCATAAACAATTTCCTTATTATGATATTAAGAAAAAAACAATGCCTAGCAAGCCAGAATATAAAAGTTATCAAGGCATATCTAGAAATGAGTTATTACCTGATATACTAGTCAAAAAACATATTACCGATGTGCCTGCTATTGATATTTATCATCCTAGCAAGCCACTACCAATCAATAATAAAGAGTCCGCTATTAAAACATTAATTAATAAGTTATTTAACAAAAAACCTAAAAAAATTAATAAAATAAAAACTAAAGGCAATAAGAATAAGAAATACTACAAACAAAAAAAAGCCAAGAATATTAGATAGTCCAACCTTAGCAACTATGATAACTTACGATAACGCCAAAATTTTAAAAATAACTCAAATATC
This sequence comes from Gammaproteobacteria bacterium, assembly GCA_965222825.1. GTDB lineage: Bacteria > Pseudomonadota > Gammaproteobacteria > PS1 > Pseudothioglobaceae. The sequence continues at coordinate 1,124,145 of OZ244964.1, forward strand.
CGTGTTTTTTGTTATAAAATAATGAAAACAGCTGTAAACAGTGCTACGCACACAGTAGCCCTTAGAGGCACTAGGAACTGCATTTTATGCCTCAAACACGAATATTTTAGCAGATTTTATTTATTCTTTGCCACCGTGCAACAGTCTCCTACTGTGTTAAACCTCTTGTTGTTAAGCACGGCTAGCAACTGCAAGGTTTGCAACGGCTTTAAGCACTTGCGTAATTTTATTATAGTTACTCAAGCTAGACTAATAGATAATGGCTAGTAATTTTACAAAATATGCAGTTTTTGGCAACCCTATAAAGCATAGTTTATCGCCACAAATTCAGCAAAATTTTGCTAAGCAATTTAACCTAAATATTAAGTATCAAAGAATACTAGCAGAAATTTATAATTTTGATAATGAAGTTAATAAATTTATTAAAAACGGCGGCGTAGGTTTTAATATTACTACTCCATTTAAAAAACAAGCTTTTAATATTTGCACAAATACAACTACAACTGCACAAATAGCACGCTCTGTTAATACCATTAAAATAATAGACTCTCAACTAATAGGCGATAATACTGACGGCTATGGTTTGGTTACTGATATTAGCAAAAATTTAAACTATCAACTCAAAGATAAAACTATACTAATACTAGGTGCAGGCGGGGCTAGCTCTGGCATTTTACACTCTATATTAACAGCAAAGCCACAAAAACTAATGATTGCTAATCGCAGTGTAGAAAATGCCCAAAAACTAGCTAAAAACTTTGCTAAATATGGTCATACTTGTGGATTTGGTTTAGATAAAATAAAACCCACACCTGTTGATATTATAATTAATGCCACTTCTGCTTCTTTAAAAAATACTATGCCTAGCCTACCTGATGGCGTTGCTTACGGGGCTGTGTGTTATGATTTAATGTATGGAATTACAACACCATTTATGAAATGGGCAATAAAAAATGGTGCTAACAAGGCAATAGATGGCTTAGGTATGCTAGTAGAGCAGGCAGCATTATCGTTTGAATTTTGGCATCAAAAAAAGCCTGATACTAGCAATATATTAGAGACTCTTTCTAACTATTAAAAACATAATTTTATAATAGTTTACAATCTATTTGGTATTTAATATTATTATCATCAATAAACTTTTTAAACCTATGGCATCTATTATTAGCATTTATACGAACTCTTTTCATTATAGAGTTTAGATTATTAATTTGTTTTTGCATGGTATCTTTATCTTGAGAGTTATATTCTTTTCTAATTGCTGAACTTGAAATTTTTCTAATTTGTGCGGATAATTTAGATGCCTTTTTATTTAACGCTATAAGCTTACTTTTTAATTCATTATTTATAATGGTTAAATTACTAATTTGTCTATCTCTTTTTAGTATATCCAATTTCGCATAATCTCTTAACTTTATATTTTTAGTCAATAAACTTTTTATTTCTTTATCTTTATTTAATAAGTTTATGTTGATATTTCTATCTATCTTATTGATTTGTTTATTAGAGGATATTTCAGGTCTAATATTAGCAGACTGAGTTTTAAATATATTTCTTATTGCATTATCAGGAACAACAATGCCTTGTTGTTTACTAGTATCAACTGGTTTTTCTGTTATGGAATAAGGTCTCCAAATACCACCATCTCCATAAGATTTTACTACTAGAAAGATAAATACAATAAATAGTGCTAGTATTAGTGCATACCTCCATACAAAATCTGTCATTAACATTATTCAATTTTTAAGAATTTACCTATATTTTGAATTTTTTTGCTTACTATTCTTTCTTTTACTACCTTAGATAAGTCTGCAGGCTTATTTGTAATAAGTTTAGCATTATACTTATGCTTACCAAATGCAACATAAATACTAGCTATTATTAATTTATTATTAGCATCTTTATCAAACTTAATAACAGGAAGCACCTGACTAGGATTTTCTTTTAGATTTTTAGCATTACTTAATGGGATATTAATTGCAATCCATTGTGAAAATACACTTCTAGATGATGTTAATATAGCATAAAAAACACCTAAATCAGCATTATATTCTATTAACTTAAGTGTAGGCTCGCCTAATTCTGTTGAGAAGGCTGTAAATATAAATTCCCAGTATTTGTTTTCAGCTAAAGATTGTCTTCTTCTTTTTTCAACTTCTAGAGATAGATTATATTCTTTGACTGCTTGGTTATAATTAGCCTTTTGTTTTTGAAACTTTTGTTGTAATATATTAACATTATTGTTGTATTTTTTTTGTGCAATATCTACTCTAACTTCAAATTGCTGTGTTGATTCAAACTCATTTTTTACTAGAGTAGGTGCAGCAGGTATTGCTGGAGTTACTGGCTTTGCTAGTGAAAAGAGTTTAACCTCAGATGGTCTATTTAGCCATTCTATTAGGCGATTATTGGCTATAGATGAGATGACCTCAAATGGTAAATATGATTTTTTGTCCCATATAGCACCGCTATTAGCCATAACTTGTGAATTTATAAAAGCAAATATAAGCACTAAATATATATTTTTTTTATTCATTTTTTATTTCCTTTATTTATTTTCAGATAATTATCAACAACATTTATTGGTTTTGAACGAACAACACGCTCATAAGAATTAATTATTGGTTTATTTGTTAATCTTGCTATATAACTGTTAGCACCAACACTTATATATATTTTCTTTATTACTAAATCATTATTTGAATTTCTTTTAAGCTCTAAGATAGGTAATACATCATTTTTATTTTTACGCAATAATTTTGCCTTTTCAACTGGCACTTCTATCACTATCCATTGTGTTAAATTACTTTTTGTAGAGCCTAATATGGAATAAAAAAACTGTTTATCAGCGTTATATTCTACTAATTTGATAACTGGATCGCCTAAAATACTAGGTAAGGTAGCATTTACAAATTCCCAATATTTTTTTTCACTTTCTTTATCTCTAAGTCTTTTTTCCTCGGATAATGCCTCATTATAAGCTCTAATATTACTGTTATATTTGTTTACAGCATCTTGATATTTATCTTCTAGTGTTTTTATTTCAATTGTTTTTTCTTGTTCCTTTAATTGCACTTGCTTTTGAAATTCCTCTGTTGTTTCAAATTCCCTTTTTGTTAATAATAAGGACGGCGGTGTTAGTGGTTTTATAGGTTTTTTTTCTGTAAAATCAGGTAATTCACTAGGTCTAAGAGTCCAATTAGATAATAGCATATTAGCCCTTTCATTGATAATATCAAATGGGGTTTCATATTTTGTCATAGATATAGTCTTATCGTAGGGTATTGCTGTTGATCTTTCTATTATTATATCTGGCGATGAAAGTGGAGTGGCTAATTTTTCTTTGGACGTTATTTTTTCTTTATTAAATAATTTATTGTCTAATAACTTACAAGAATGTAATAATGGCACCAATAAAATGACAACTACCAATACTTTGTTTGTTAACAACATATTTAAAAAAATTAGTAAATTAGCGTTAATTATACATAAATTTTTAAAAAATACACTATTTTATAATTATAATTGAAAAAGTCGTTCTAGTGTCCACAATAAGCCAATAATAATTATAGCAGTTGCAGTAGGTTTTATAAGGTATTTTTGATAATTTATAGTGCTTTTTTTAACCAAATAAATAATTGTTATAACAGCAAATATTATACTTATTTGCCCTAATTCTACCCCTATATTAAAACCAGCTAATGATAATAATAAGGTATTTTGTTGCATATTAAAATTTGCTAATACTGATGCAAAGCCTAGACCGTGTAATAAACCAAATAAAAATATTGCTATAATTTTAAAATTATATTTACCCTTATTATTTAATAAAACTTCTAAACCAATGTATGCTATTGATAAAGCAATAAATGGTTCTACTATTTGAATTGGTATTTTAACTATGTTGTAAATAGATAATGCTAGGGTTATGCTATGAGCTATGGTAAAAATAGTTATCATCATTAATAATTTAGACCAAGGAAGTGCCAACATAGCAATACCAATAATAAATAAAATATGGTCTAAACCCTTAGGTAGTATATGGTAATAGCCTATTTTTGCGTATTGCATTAGTATTTGCTTGTTAGTAAGTTTTTTAGGGGTGTTTAATTTAATTATGCCACTATTATCAATATTTTTTAACCAGTGCCAGTTTTGCCATGTGTATTTATCTTTTTTATAAAAACGATACCTATAAGCACTATCACCATAATTACTATAATAATTCCACAACATAGTTTTTGGAGTATTAGCTAATTTAGCACTAAACTTAATTATACTAACTCGCTCTCTACCCTGATAGCCTATATCTGGAGTTGTTATAGATTTTAATTTTAATTTAGCCCTATTATCATCAAACTTTAATGATATATTGTTTATAAATATGGACAAATATTGTAAAAATATCTTTTCTACCCTAGAAGCAGACATAGCTCTTAGGGCGTCATATTTTTTGGTATTTGGAGAATTTTTACTATTTTTATATATGCCACTATTAGATAGTATTGCTTCAACATTAGCACGAATATTAAGTTCTACTATATTATCATTGTATATAGTTATTTCAATAAGACTAGGATTAATAACATCAGCTATTACCTGAGATTTTAATAATAGCAATAAAAGTATCAAAAATATTATATTTTTTGTAATTGTTAACAATTTTTTTAATATATTCTAGTTCTAAGGCAAACTAGGGTAGTTATTAATAATTTTACAAAATAATTCTGCTGTTTTTTCGCAATCATAAAGTGCAGAATGAGCCTCATTATTGCTCCAGTTTATACTGGCTTTTTTAATTGCTTTTGCTAGCACAGTCTCACCATAAGCAAGTGCTGACAATGACACGGTATCCAAGGTGCTAAATTGATGAAACGCTAATTGTAAACCACACCTTTTAGTAGCACTTTTTATAAACCTTAAGTCAAAATTAGCATTATGACCTACTAAAATTGCCTTAGTGCAATTAGTTATTTTTAGTGCTTCATTTATAGTTTTGTATAGCTCACTAAGTGCTGTTTTTTCGTTTACTTCATTGCGAAATGGATGTCCAATAAGAATATTATTAAATTCCATAGCAGATTTTGATATTTTGGCATTTTTAAAGGGCTTTATATGAAAATGTAGCGTTTGCTTAGGATAAATTTTATCACTATCGTCTATGGCTATAATAATAGCTGCTAGCTCTAATAAAGCATTATCATCACAGTTAAAACCTGATGTTTCTACATCAATAACAACCGGTAAAAAACCTCTAAAGCGTTTTGATATTTGCATTATTCAACTGTTTTTTTATAAACATCATCAATTTTAGTCTAAAATTAGTGATTTTTTAGCAATGATTTTATTATGAGTAATACTCGTTTATTTTCTGCACAAATTGTTGATGGCTATGAACGGGCACCTTCTCGTGCTATGCTTTATCCAACTGGGTTTAAAAAACAAGATTTTACTAAGCCTCAAGTTGGTATTGCATCTACTTGGTCTATGGTTACTCCTTGTAATATGCATATTAATGAGTTAGCTAAACAATCAGAACAAGGCATTAATGACAGTGAGGGTAAGGCAGTAATTTTTAATACAATTACTATATCTGATGGTATTTCTATGGGTAGTGAGGGTATGAAATATTCCTTAGTATCCAGAGAAGTAATTGCTGATTCTATTGAAACAGTAGCGGCTTGTCAAGGCTTTGATGGCTTAGTAGCAATTGGTGGTTGTGATAAAAATATGCCCGGTTGTATTATTGGTTTAGCAAGACTTAATCGCCCTAGCATATTTGTTTACGGTGGCACTATTGCCCCGGGTAAAAACCACACTGATATTGTATCTGTGTTTGAAGCAGTTGGTAAACACGCTAATAAACAAATAAGTGATATTGAGCTTGAACAAATAGAGCAAAACGCTATCCCTGGTGCGGGCTCATGTGGTGGGATGTATACCGCTAATACTATGGCTAGTGGTATTGAAGCACTAGGTATGAGCCTACCTAATAGCTCGGCACAAAATGCTATATCAAACGATAAATTATTAGATTGTAAACTAGCAGGCAAGGCAGTAATGAATTTGTTAGAAAAAGATATAAAACCTAGTGATATTATGACTAAAAAAGCTTTTGAAAATGCAATTACAGTTATTATTGCCCTAGGTGGCTCAACTAATGCAGTTTTACATTTAATTGCCATGGCAAAAACTATTGGCGTTAATCTATCGCTTGATGATTGGACTAATATTGGTAAAAAAACACCAGTATTAGCAGACCTTAAACCAAGCGGTAAATATATGATGAGTGAGTTAGTGAAAATAGGTGGCACGCTACCACTTATGAAAATGTTATTAGATGCTAATCTTTTACACGGAGACTGCTTGACTGTTACTGGTAAAACTCTAGCAGAAAATTTAGTGGGTGTTAAGCCTTATTATAAAAATCAAAAGATTATCCGCCAACTAAATAAACCAATTAAAAATGAATCACACTTGGTAATTCTACGAGGTAATCTAGCAACTAAGGGTGCTGTTGCTAAAATAACTGGTAAAGAGGGGTTAGTATTTGAGGGTATAGCAAAGGTTTTTAATCGTGAGGAAGATGCACTACAAGCAATTTTAAAAGATAAAATCATAGCAGGTGATGTTATTTGTATTCGCTATGAGGGACCAAGAGGCGGACCGGGTATGCGTGAAATGTTAGCACCAACATCAGCTGTTATGGGCAAAGAGTTAGGGGATAAGGTAGCACTTATTACCGATGGGCGTTTCTCAGGTGGCACTCATGGTTTTGTGGTAGGACATATTACCCCTGAGGCTTTTAGCGGTGGCTTATTAGCATTAGTTAAAGATGGAGATAAAATCTGCATTGACGCCAAAAAACGCACCTTAAACTTATTAGTTGATGCTACAGAAATAGCACAGCGTATGGCTAACTGGATGGCACCAAAACCTAATTATACCAAAGGCGTGCTAGCAAAATACGCTAAACTTACAAGCACCGCATCAGAAGGGGCTATGACTTGAATATGGAAAATTTAAGCAATATTAAAATCGAAGGTTTAAAATCTATTAAAGAACTGGATTTAGAGATGAGGTCAATTAATGTCCTAATTGGCGCTAATGGCTCTGGTAAGAGTAACTTTATTTCTATTTTTAAACTCCTAGATATTATATATCAAAAAAAACTGCAAACCTATATTAAACAAAATGGTAAGGGTGAGCGTTTTTTACATTTTGGCAGTAAAAATACCGAAAAAATAATAATAGATTTAAAATTACATAGTAATGGTTATTGTATTAGTTTAGTAAAAGATAAAGATAGTGATAATTTGTTTATTCAGTATGATAAAGGTTATTTTTATGGCGATATAGTTCAACAAACATTTAGAAAAATTAGCAGTAACGCCTTAGAAAGTAATATTGCTGATAATAATCATCCTATTGTTAGTTATGCAAGACATTACTTGAGGCAATGTAAGTTATATCATTTCCATGATACTTCCGATAGTGCTAAATTTAAGTCATCACAAGATATTACTGAAAATGATTTTTTATATAGCGATGCAGGTAATTTAGCCCCATTTTTACTGAGATTAAACAAGAAATATCCTCAAGATTATCAAAATATTGTTCAAGCAGTGCAAACTGTTGCTCCTTATTTTCATGATTTTTATTTAAAAGAAGACGAAAAAGACGTGCTTTTAAGATGGCAACATAAGGATAATTTAGAAGGGGCAAGCCTTTCTGCTGATACTTTGTCTGATGGCACGGCAAGGTTTATTTGTATGGCAACGCTATTATTACAACCCCAAGAACTACGCCCAGAAACTATTATTTTAGATGAGCCAGAAATTGGATTGCACCCAAGTGCATTAGTTGTTTTATCAGAAATTATGAAATCAGTTTCTAAAAATAATCAGATAATTGTTTCAACACAGTCTACAACATTATCTAATTGTTTTGAGGTTGATGATTTTATTATTGTTGAACAAAACGAAGGTGTTTCTAGTTTTAAAAGACTTAAAACTGAAGAATTAGGTAAGTGGCTAAAGGACTATCAAATAGGCGATGCGTGGCATGAGGGTTTGCTAGGGGGTATGCCAAAATGGTAAGACTTTTAATTTCTGTTGAGGGTCCATCAGAATATATATTTTTAAAACAAATTATTGTTCCATATTTAGCAAATTTAGATGTATTTGTTGAGTTACAAAATATGAATGGCAATATTAGTTTAGATAGGATAGCAAGTAAACTTAATAATCTTATTAGTAGTTATGACAAAGTAACAACTTTGTATGATTTTTATGGCTTTAAAAAGAAAACCCAATGTGAAACAAAGGAAAGTTTAGAGGATAAAATTAGAAACACTATTAAAGAGGGACAACAAAATAAGATTATTCCTTATATTCAAATGTATGAGTTTGAAGCATTGCTTTTTAGTGATGCCAAAATTATGGCACAAAACCTTAGTATTAAACAAGAACAAATTGATAAAATACTACTTAATTCTAACAACAACCCAGAACAAATAAATGATTCTCCAATAACTGCACCATCTAAGAGAATTGGGGCAGAATGTGAATATATAAAAACAACGCATGCTCCTAATACGCTTAAACAAATAGGCTTGGCAAATGTTAGAAAAAAATGTGCTGGTTTTAATCAGTGGTTAACTCAATTAGAGAATTTATGTAATCAATAATTTTATATTACAATAACAAAAAATATGAAATATTTTTTAAAAAAAGATTAAAATTATATTTAAAAAAATAACACAAGTATTATGCTTTATATATTTATACTTATATTTTCTTTTGTCTTAAATTTAGAAGCCAGCATATGTTTTGAAGGTATTGATTGCACTAATTATAATATTAATAGAAAATTAAAAAGTTTATTGATAAAAAACCCAACTAACGCTATTAATGCAGATATTAGCACAACAAATACTAGACAACAAGATACAAATATCCAGTTAAAAAACCCAACTAATGCTATTAATGCAGATATTAGCACAACAAATACTAGACAACAAGATACAAATATCCAATTAAAAAACTCAATAATTACAAAAAACACTAATAACACTTATTTATTAACAGATATTATAACTATAAACTATTATAATAAAACCTTAAAAGAAGTATTATTAACAATACTACCAAAATGGAATATTAATATTGATGATAGTTTATTAGATATAAAATTAGATGTAATTATGCAAACAACTAGAAAACAAGCAGTAATTGACCTAGTTAATTCATTATCTGCTAAGGTTTTGTTTTATTATAATACTAAACCCTTGCCTACTGTTTCTATAATCAAAATATAATATGTTTAAATTTAAATTACCTATACAAATATTATTTATAGTAATGCTACTTTCTTCTTGCACAACTAGTGATAGTATTAAAAATGAGACTATTAGTTTTGAAAAAAGTGCTCAAACAACCAGAGATAAGTTAAATATAGATAATGGTGATAATAATCTAATTCAAAAAAGCTATATCAAGGTTATCAGACCCATAGATGCAATTCTTAATAAAAAAATAACAAATATTAGCATCAATCAAACTAAGTTAAGAAATGCTCTAAGTTTAGTTTTTCCAGAAGCGTATGTAATAACAGAAGGCGATAAAGTAAACTTAGACACTACATTCAATATTAGTGCTAATAATATCACTAATAAAGAATATTTAGAGCTAATATCTTCTTTAAGTGGCTATAAAATAAGTTTAGAAAAACATAATAAAATAATTGTATCAGCGGTAGCATACAGAAGGTGGAATGTTGCATCATTAGTATCAATGCCACAGGTAAGTAGCAATGTTGGCTCTAATGCAAAAGCAGGAGATGCTGCTAATAGCTCTAATATAACCATAGAAAAAGACGATGATGTGTGGGCTGATTTATTAACAGGTATTAAGACAATACTAGGTGATAATGGTATTGTAGTTGATAATCGTCGTTTGGGTGAGATTTATGCATCTGGAGACCATGATAAACTAATACTAGCAGACCAATGGATGAAAAAGATAGTTGAATCCAGCACCAAACAAGTATTATTAGATGTTGCTATTTTAGAGGTTACCCTAACAGATAGTGAGGCAAAAGGTATAGATTGGAGTGCAATTTATACAAAAAGTGCTAATCAGTCATATACTATAAATAGAAATGCTCCACAAACATTAGAAAGTTCAGGTGCTTGGGACTTGGTTGCAAATTATATATCTGGTAAAAGAACTCTAAACTTTATGGTTAATTTACTAAAAAAATACGGTAAAGTAAGTATTCAACACCAACCATCTTTAACTGTTACTAACGGCTCTACAGCATACTTGGGGGCATCGGATAAAATTTCGTATATAAAAAGTGTTAACCAAGAAATTACCCCAGCTACTGATAACTCTGCTGCTGTTATTGCTACAACTGTTGAGACAGAAGAAATTAATATTGGAGTCAATATAGCAGTTACTGCAAGAATATTAGCAGATAATAATATTCTTATAGAAGTTGTGCCTGTTATTAGTTCATTACAAGGAATTGATACTTTATCATATTCTTTAAATGAGCAACAAACATTAAGAATACCCAGAATTGCACTGCAAGAATTATCAACCCAAGTAATAACTAAGTCGGGTCAGCCAGTGCATTTAGGTGGATTAGTAATTGAAAAACTATCAAAGGCAGCTGCAAACACACCAAAGCCTTTAGGCAAAATTCTTAATTTCTTAATTGATAGCACTCAAAATTCTATAGAAAAAAGAGAAATACTGCTAATAATTACCCCTACAGAAGTATAATTCTATTTGTTCTACGCACAAAAATACAAATATATTCTTCGCTAATGTAGTTATCCTAAACTTCATTTTTATTGCAATATAACAATATCTAAGTATAATCTTTGCCTGTATGCCCGGGTGGTGAAATAGGTAGACACACAGGACTTAAAATCCTGCGGCTTTGCGGTCGTGCCGGTTCGATTCCGGCCCCGGGCACCATTAAAATTTTCTAAATTAATTAAATCTACACTATGACACTTAATAAAAATACTATTAATAGCAAAGATGCCCCACAGGCTATAGGCACTTACTCACAAGCAATTAGCGTAATAGATGCTAATACTACTATATATTTATCAGGACAAATACCCTTAGTTGCTAATACTATGGACTTGATTAGCGATGATATAAGCGAGCAAATCCATCAAGTTTTTAAAAACATTAGTGCAGTTTGTAAAGCAGCAGAAGGTAGTTTAGCAGATATAGTAAAACTTAATGTTTATCTTACTAATCTAGTGCATTTTGGCATTGTTAATAAAATTATGGCAACATATTTTACCAAACCATACCCAGCAAGAGCTGTAATTGGAGTTAAACAACTACCAAAAGACTCTCTAATAGAGATAGACGCTATTATGTGTATTGATAAAACAACCCCTTTTTCATACTAAACAAGAAATACTACAAATTTAATTTATAATATTATTAAATGAATAATAGACTTGGTAACTTAACTACAATATTTACATTTAGTATATTAATGATTATACTAATTATTACTCGTAGTCATAGTGCTGATAGTTTTGTGCATTTAGCTGATTCTACTTTGGTAAGTCTTATTATTGCTGGGGTATATTTTCGCCATTACCTAAGTCCTATTATTTTAATAAGTATAGCTGTTATTGTTGATAATTACGCCATTTTTTATCAAGGCGTTAGTGCTAATTGCATCACCCCTGCTTATAGTTTTTTGCCATTATTATATTTTTTGGTATATTATTTTAGTAAATACATTACTAGCCTAGCTATTAACTCAGTAATTAATTTATTTAAAGTATCAACTATATTATTTAGTATTATTAGTTTAGAATGGCTATTAGCAACTGTTAGCTATTATATGTTTACTAATATGTTATGGGCTGATTTTTATAGTTATATTAGCAAATGGTTCATAATAGAGGTTACTAGCACTATCTATTATCTAATTGCTATAATTACTATATTTAGTTTTATTAATTATCTAATACTAAAATTAAAATCACATAGTGCTTAATAATTACAAAGATCGTATGCAACGCAAAAAACAGCATATAGATAAACGCATTAAAGAAGCAAACATCAATAAATCACTCGTAGTGCTATTAACAGGAAACGGCAAGGGTAAGTCATCATCGGCATTTGGTATGGTTTGTCGTGCACTAGGTTATCAAATGTCTATTGGGGTTGTGCAATTTATTAAAGGCACTACCAAAACAGGCGAGAGTTTATTTTTTAAAAGCCAAGCACTAATTAAATATGTTGCTATGCAAACAGGTTTTACTTGGGATACTCAAAACCAAGAATCCGATACAAAATCAGCACTTAAAACTTGGCAAAAAGCACAAAAAATGCTTACAAACCCTCAACTTGATATGGTAGTCTTAGACGAAATAACCTATATGCTAAACTATAAATACTTAGATGAAAAAATAGTTATCAAAGCCATAGAAAATCGCCCGTCCCATCAGCATTTAATTTTAACAGGCAGAGGTGCTAGTAAAGCCTTGTTAGATATTGCTGATACCATAAGCGAAATTAAAGACATCAAACACGCTTTTAGAAACAACATAAAAGCTCAAAAAGGTATTGATTTATGATAAAAAATGTTTATTAAATACTTGTTTAAATATTTTTAAAAAACTACAAATTCTTGCTACGATTTATATTGGTTTATTTGGTAATGATTTTAAGGAAGTTTTTGATTTATAAGAGTATGAAAATAATACAAAAAATAAAATTGCACAACTTCAAAAGATTCAAAAAAAGACTATATTAAAATTAATTTTTATGACAAGTAAAGGTAATTTAAATTTCACAAAATCCTAAGTAAATTTTGTAATTCTTTTTTAATGTTTACTAGGATATTATCTTTATTGAAACTGCGTTTTTGAGACTTGGGGGTAATACTATTCTTATTGATATTATTTAATTTAATTTTGGCATCATTTAATTTAATTTTTTCATCTCTAATTAAACTTTTTATCAGTAAAATAATTTGAATATCTTTTTTTTCGTATCGTCTTTGGTTTCTAATTTTATTGGGTTTTAACTGCGGAAATTCTTTCTCCCAATAACGAAGCACAGATTGTTTTTCTGTGCATATTTTCTCAACCTCTTTTATTGAGAAGTAAGATTTGTTAGGTGGTAAACTCAGTAATATATTGTTAATATTGCTTTGTTGCATTAATATAAAAAAACTAAGATTTTGCCATTATGCTCTTTTGCTGAACTATAGATTTTAACTTAACCCCAGCTCTAAAACTAACCACAGTTCTAGCAGATATAGCAAAACTTTCTTTGGTTTTTGGGTTTCTACCTACTCTGGGTTTTTTTCTAAGTAGTGTAAAATTACCAAATCCCGATAATTTAATTTTTTTATTGTTTATTAATTCTGATTTAATAGTATTAAAAAAATTATCTACTATGTCAAATGATTCGTTTTGCCTAAGACCAATTTCCTCTACTATTTTATTAACAATATCTTGTTTTATTAACGACATATAACCTCCATATTTAGTATATTACACAGTCATAAATTTTACCATAAATAAAAACAATTTAGATTATTTTTTATAAATACTATTATCTTTGTATGGCGTTATATCTCTTTGCTAACATCGTTAGTATAACATTTATTTTCTCATCAACTTCATTATCAGTCAAAGTTTTTTTATAGTCTTGATAATTAATAGTCAATGATAAACTTTTTTTAGTGTTTTTAATATTACCCTTTGTATAAACATCAAACAGTTTTATACTCAATAATTGCTCTTGTGCTAAATTATAAATACTATTTTCTATATCCTTAAATGTTATTTGTTTATCAACTAAAATAGAAATATCCCTGCTAGTTATTTGCATATCAGAAAATTTCTTATAATTTGTAGTTTTTTGTTCTATATTATCTAAGATAAATTCAAACATATAGATATTATTTAAGGATAATTCTGCTTCTAATTTTGGCGATAAAGCACCTAAGTAACCAATAACCTTATTAGCCACTACAATCTCTGCACTTTTATACTGATGAAAGGCACTGTTTGTTTTTGATATTGCTTGTAATGTGTAGTTATAATTAGTAGTATCTAGTAGTAATTCTAGTGCAGTTTTAATATCATAAAAATCAACTATACTATTATCATTATCCCAAGCAATATCAAACCTAGTGCCAGATATAATACCAGCAATTTTATTTATTTGCCCTTGTTCTGAGGTATTATGAAAGCACATTCCAGTTTCAAAAAAACGACAATTATTGTATCCATAGCGTTTATTTTTAATAACATTTTGTATAAGTCCTGCTAATAATCCATAACGCATTACTGATAATTCACTGGATATAGGGTTTTTTAGTGATATAATTTTTTTATCTTGGTATAGTTTTTGTTGCCAATACTCACTTATAAAACTGTAATTTATAACCTCACTATAACCTTTTGCTATTAATTTGTTGGTTAAATCAGCAATTTTTATGCGTTTTATACTAGCAATATCATTACTAAAACTAATGTCTTTGCTTGGTATTTTGTCATAGCCATATAATCTTAATAATTCTTCAATTATGTCTCGTTCATTTTCTAAGTCAAATCTAAAACTAGGCGGTGTTAGGTAAAAATCACCATTAGTAATTTTATTTATTGTTATTGATAATAAATTAAATTGTTGTTTAATCCAAGTTTTATCTAACTCAAAGCCTATGATTTTATCGCACATAATTTTGGTTAGGCAAACTTCGTTGCGTTTAGGTGGATAATATTCTTCTGCTAGCACTTCAACAATATCCCCCGCTTGTCCACCTGCTATTTGGATAATTAACTCACTTGCTCGCTCTAGGGCTTGATATTGAATATTAAAATCAACACCTCTTTCAAATCTTAGTGCACTTTCACTATGTAATTTATATTCTCTGGCTTTGCCAGTTATAGCAACAGGGGTAAAAAATGCACTTTCTAGCAAAATATCATTAGTATTATCAACTACAACACTATTTAAACCCCCCATAACACCAGCAATAGCCAGTGGTTTATCATCATCAGCTATTATTAAAGTATCATTTGTTAGACTAACTTTTTGCTCATTTAGTAGAGTAATTTTTTCATTATTAGCAAATCTAACATTTATACTACCAGTTATTTTTGTTAAATCAAAACTATGTAATGGCTGACCTAGTTCTAATAATACAAAATTGCTAATATCAACTATGGGAGAGTGTAATTTTTGCCCTGATTTTAATAATAAATCACGCAACCAATATGGGGTAGTAAGTTTATTATTTATCCCTTTTATAATTCTACAAGCATATCTAGGGCACTGTTTTTCCGCCTTAATATAAACCTTGTGTTTAGCACTTATAGTGGGGTTAATTTTGTAATTAAGGTTATTTAAGGTTATATTTTCATAACAAGCAATTTCTCTTGCTATACCTAAAATACTAAAACAATCCCCTCTATTTGGGGTAAGATCTAGTTCAATTACTGCATCATTTAAGGCTAAAAAATCTCTAACATCATCGCCAATATTTGCCTGTTCTTCTAACTCAATAATACCATTTTTAGTAAATAAATCGCCATTAAGTCCTAATTCGTTATAAGAGCACAACATTCCATTAGACTCTATGCCTCTTAATTTCACTTTTTTAATACTAGTGCTTACTAATTTAGCACCTATTTTAGCAACTGCAACTTTAATACCAGTCCTAGCATTACTAGCACCACAAATAATTTGTTTAGGGCTATTATCACCAATATCTACTTGGCATACTCGTAGTTTATCAGCATTTGTATGTTGTGAACAGGATAATATTTTACCAACAACAACACCACGAAAATCATCTGCTACTGGGGCTAGTTTTTCAACCTCTAAGCCTGCCATAGTTAATTTATAAACTAATTCTTCATTACTTATAGTGAAATTAGTAAATTTTTTTAGCCAATTTATACTTGCTTTCATTTTGTAATAAGCTTCTTAAAATTGTTGCAAAAAACGCCAATTATTATCAAAGAATAATCGTAAATCATCAATACCATAACGAAGCATTGCTAGTCTTTCAATACCCATACCAAAAGCTAATCCTAGCCATTTTTTATTATCTATATTAACACTCTCAAATACATTAGGATGCACAACACCACAACCTAACACCTCTAAATAACCAGTATTTTTACATACCTTACAACCATTACTATTACAGATAACACATTCTATATCAACCTCAGCAGATGGTTCTGTAAATGGAAAATAAGACGGACGAAAACGCACTTTTAAGTTTTTCTTATCAAAAAATATCTTTAAAAAATTTATAAGTAGCCCCTTTAATTGTGCAAAACTCAAGCATTTATCAACAATTAAGCCCTCTAATTGATGAAACATAGGGCTATGGGTAATATCAGAATCACAGCGATAAACCCTGCCCGGTGCAATAATTCTAATTGGGGGATTATTATTTAATAACGTGCGTATTTGCACAGGTGAAGTATGAGTTCTTAACACATAGTTATTAGCAAAATAAAAAGTATCATGCATAGCCCTAGCAGGGTGATGCAGGGGTATATTTAGGGCACTAAAATTATGAAAATCATCTTCAATCTCAGGTCCTGTTGCTATTTTAAAGCCTTGATATTGAAATATTAACTCAACTTCTTGTAAAATTTTAGTTATAGGATGTCTATGACCAATATTAGCATTTCTAGCGGGAAGACTGATGTCTATTTTTTCACTTGATATTCTTTTTTGTAATACTAAATCATCTAATAGGTTTTTTTTATCAACAAGTATTTGTTGGATTTGTTTTTTTGCATCATTAATTAACTTACCGGTTTTTGGTATTTCATTCTTGGGCAGTGTTGATAATGTTTTTAATAATTTGTTTAGTTCACTATTTTTACCTAAATATTTAATACGAATATCATCTAAGGTAGATAAATTATTAGCCTTTTTTATACTAAATTTAGCGTTGTTAATAATATTATCAATCAAGGTAAATCCCTAAAAACCTTAAAACAATACCTACTTAACCTGTTATTGTCTCTTCTCTAAGTAGGGTTTGGTATGTTGTTAAGAAGGCTATTATTTTTTTTTGCCCCCTAAATCAATATATAATATTTATAAACCATTATTATAAACATATTTTTAAAAAAGCAAGGCTACAACACAGCCAAAGTCTTTTTAAGCACTATCTTTTGTAGATAATGCTTTTTTTGCTTGCTCTGCTAGTTTGGCAAAGCCATCTTTATCAAATACTGCTATATCGGCTAACACTTTTCTATCTATAGTTATATTAGCAATACCCAAACCGTTAATTAGTTTGCTATAACTCAAGCCATTATCTCTAGCTTGGGCATTAATACGAGTAATCCATAACATGCGGAATTGTCTTCTTTTTTGACGACGGTCGCGATACGCATATTGTCCAGCTTTAATAACAGCCTGTTTAGCAACTCTAAAAACCTTAGAGCGAGCACCATAATACCCTTTTGCTAGTTTTAGTATTTTTTTGTGTTTAGCATGGGCTGTTACACCTCTACTTATTCTTGCCATTTTTTTACTCCTAAATTTATACTAACTATAAGGTAGCATCCTACGAACCATAGGCACATCACATTTTTCAACGCTATCAGGTGCTCTTAATGAGCGTTTTCTAGCAGTGCTTTTCTTGGTAAGAATATGGCGTAAATGTGAATGTTTACATTTAAAACTACCACTTGCACTGCGTTTAAATCTTTTGCTAGCACCGCTATTACTTTTTATCTTGGGCATTTATACTCCTCTACTTCTTTGATATAGGTGCTAGCATCATACCCAACTGGCGACCATCTATTCTTGCTTCTTGTTCAACTAAAGCAAATTCTTTAGTTTCTTCTTTAATGCGGTTTAAAATATCCATACCAAATTCCTTATGGGCAGCTTCTCTACCACGAAACCATACTAATACCTTTACTTTATCACCGTTATTTAAAAATTTTGTTAGATTCTTATATTTTACTTGATAATCGGACTCTTCTGTTACTGGTCTTAGTTTTATTATTTTTACTTGATTTTTCTTTTGTTTCTTTTTAGCATCGTTAATTTGCTTTTTAATTTGGTATTGATATTTACCAAAATTCATAATTCTACAAACTGGTGGCTCGGCATTGGGTGACACCTCTACTAGGTCTAATTCTTGTTCATTTGCTAATGTTAATGCTTGTTCACGACTTAATATTCCAATTAAAACTTTATTATCATCTAATACTCTTAATTTTGGAGCAGTAATTTTTTCGTTAATTAGAATTTTTTTTATTTTTTTAATAGTTTCTCCCTTAAATATCTCACAATAGTTTTTACACTACAAAAAATTAGGTGGTCTTATTATACTTTATAAACTCATTAATATCCATACTACCTAAATCTTGCCCACCTCTTTTACGCACAGAGATTGTTTTATTTGCAACTTCTTTATCGCCAATTACAACAATATATGGATATTGTTGCATAGAATGCTCGCGTATTTTAAATCCTATGTTCTCATTTCGCAAGTCATATTCTGCCCTAATAGCATTATTTTTTAATTTTTTAGCCAAATCTAGCACAAAATGCTCTTGTTTTTGTGAAATATTTACTATCATTACTTGAATAGGCGATAACCAAAATGGATAAGCACCACCATAATGCTCTATTAAAATACCAATAAATCGCTCCATTGAGCCAATTATAGCTCTATGTAACATTACTGGGGTTTGTTTCGAGCTATTGCTATCAATATAACTTGCACCTAATCTATCAGGCATAGAAAAATCTACTTGTAGTGTGCCACATTGCCACTGTCTGTCCAAGCAATCTTTTAATACAAACTCAATTTTAGGTCCATAAAAAGCACCCTCACCTTGTTGTAACTCCCATTTTATGTTTTTAGCATTTAATGCTTGTGATAATGAGTTTTCTGCTTTATCCCAAATCTCATCAGAGCCAACTCTTTTATCAGGTCTAGTAGATAGTTTAATATCTATGTTTTCAAAACCAAAGTGCTTATAAACTTTGTAAGTTAGGTCAATAAAATTACTAACTTCGTCTTGGATTTGTGCCTCAGTGCAAAAAATATGTCCATCATCTTGGGTAAAACTTCGTAATCTCATTAATCCGTGTAGTGTGCCTGATGGCTCATTTCTATGGCATAGGCCAAATTCTGCTAGTCTTATAGGAAGTTCTTTATAACTTTTTAAACTTTTATTATAAATTTGAATATGCCCAGGACAATTCATTGGCTTAATAGCATAATCTCTATTTTCAGACTTAGTAGTAAACATAGTATCGCTAAATTTATCCCAATGCCCTGATTTTATCCATAAACTTTTATCAATAATTTGTGGAGTATAGACCTCCTTGTAATCATTGTCTTGGAAGGTTTTACGCATATATTGTTCTACTTGTTGATATAACACCCTACCATTATTGTGCCAAAAAATCATACCAGGTGCATCATCTTGGGTATGGAATAAGTTTTGTTTTTTACCAATTTTACGGTGGTCTCTCTTTTCTGCTTGGGCTATTTTAGCTAAATAGTCGTCCAACTCTTCTTTGGTATGCCAAGCAGTGCCATATATTCTTTGTAACATTTCATTATTAGAGTCTCCACGCCAATAAGCACCTGCTAATTTTGTTAGTTTAAAAGCCTTTAACTTATTAGTATTAGCAATATGTGGACCACGACAAAGATCAATAAAATCACCCTGTTTGTATAAAGTTATTGTCTCATTTTTTGGAATTGAGGCTATTATTTCTGCCTTATAATGCTCGCCTATATTTTTAAACAATTGCACTGCTTCGTTTCTGGCTATTTCTTGTTTGGACACTGCAATAGCTTGTTTAGCTATTTTATACATTTGCCTTTCTATTTTTTCTAAGTCATCTGCTTTGAAGCCATCTTTATAAAAAAAATCATAATAAAAACCGTTGTTAATAACAGGACCTATGGTAACTTGTGCTTTGGGATAAATTTTTTTCACTGCTTGGGCTAATAAATGTGCACAAGAATGTCTGATAATGTCTAGGGAATCTTTATGTTTATTGGTAATAATTTCTAAACTACAATTATGATTGATTATATATGAAGTATCAACTTGTTTATTATCAACAATACCTGCTAAACTAATTTTTGATAAACTATTGCTAATATCAGAGGCAACACCTAATACTGATATTGGCTTATCATAAGTTTTTTTCTTGCCATCGGCTAAGGTAATAACAAACATTCAAATAAAATAAAAAAAAATGGGTTATTTTACCTTATGAGACCACTGCATAGGTAAAAGTGCGAAGAATCTATATGCGTAGCATTATTTTTTAGCCAATGTTGTTTTTTACATTGAATAATGTCCGCAATATCTTTGCTTGAGGCATTTATGGGCGTAGCCCTGCTTTTTAAGAGTGCTGTTTTTTGCACTAATAATACAGGTAATACGCCTTGTCTTGGCAATTTTTTTAACGAATATATGCGTAGCATTGCTTTTTAGAAATGTGCTTTTTCATTTTATAAGCAGGGGTATTTTTGGCTTTTTGACGAGTGCTTTTGTCTAATGCGGTGCTCTTTTTATATTCATTATTTTAAGTGCATTTATAGCCTGATTAATATAATAATCATTTTTAAGTCTTTTTATAGCACCTTTATCGCGTTGTTGTTTTTGCAAATTTTGTTTTTCTAAAAGAGTAGGACTAGAATTTTTTGCTATTGTTATGCTAACTTTATTAGTATTAATAGTTTTTGTGGCGTCTATATGTCCTTTTAAGTCTTTTTCAGACTCAGAGAAATCATTAGTATTACCATCTTTTTTTAGTTCAAACTTTTCTAATTTAATATCAGGCTCAATACCCTTGGCTTGAATTGAACGACCAGATGGGGTGTAATATCTTGCAGTAGTAATTTTTAAGGCATAGTCATTTCTTAGCGGTGTTACGGTTTGCACTGAGCCTTTACCAAAAGACTTTTCACCAATGATAACCGCTCTTTTATTATCTTGTAATGCACCTGATACTATTTCTGATGCTGATGCTGAACCACGATTTATTAACACTACAATAGGAGTTCCATTTAGCGTATCATCTGTTATTGAGTGATAGCGTATGCTAGAATTATCTGTTCTACCCTTGGTATAAACTATTAATTTATTCTTACTCAAAAATAAATCAGAGATATGGACTGCACTATTTAATAAGCCACCAGGGTTATTCCTTATATCTATTATTAAACCTTTTATTGGCATGTTATCATTATCCTTAGTGATATTATCCAAAGAATTTTTTAATAATTTTGCACTAGGGCTTTGAAAACTAGATATTCTAATATAGGCAATATCTTTTTCTATTAGATAACCCTTGACAGAAGTTATAGTAATAATATCTCGAACAATTTTTACCTTAAAAGGTTTAGCACCATCTCTTGATATAGTAATAGTAACAGTAGTTCCCGGCTCACCTCTCATCATATCTACTGCATCTGATAAGTCCAAGCCTCTAACTGAGGTATCATCAATCTTAATAATTAAATCACCAGCATTTAAGCCGGCTTTATACGCTGGAGTATCATCAATAGGAGAGATAATTTTTACTAAGCTATTCTCCATAGTTATAACTATACCAAGCCCTCCAAATTTACCAGAACTATTTTCTAATAAGTCTTCTTTCTCTTTTGGCTCTAAATAACTAGAATGCGGATCTAGTTGTAGCATCATACCTTTTATAGCCTTATTAAACAGATCTTTATGGCTAATTTCATCTACATAATTATATTTTATAGTGTTAAAAATACGGGTAAAATTTTCTAATTCTTGGAAAAAATTTAACCTACTAACTTCGGCATTATCTTTTTTACTATCAGCTATAACACTATTAGATATGAGTAAAAATATTATTAAAATTTGCTTTATTGCAATCATTTTTTTATACTAATAAAATAATACTGTTAAATTATAAACTATTAAGTAAAAAATTAATTACATTTTATAAAAAACCTATTAAATTAAAAACAATTATTGAAAATTTGGTATAATTTATACAAACTTACTAACCAGTATAACAAAATGAAACTAAAATCTTTTTTATTACTACTATTAATTTCAATTAATGTTTATGCCAATAATAATCCCCTAACACTATTAAAAAGTGTTCTATACGAAGTAAATTCTATAAACAAAGTTAGCCCTAGTGATGCTAGATATATAGTAAATAATAACTTATTGGCATTATTTGATATTGATTATATGACTGATGATATATTAAGTGTAGCAAATATTAAAATCAATAAAGAACTAAGAGAAAATGTTAAGGCGTTTATAAGGCAAAACTTAGCAGATACCTTGTTTTATCAACTAAGAAACAAAGGACTACATAATTTTAAAATAAAATCAGCATTACCAATAGCATATAATACACTAAAAGTTAAAGTTAGAGTTAACTCATCAAGTAGCCCATTTTCTATTAATATTAGTTTAATAATTCGTAGTTATGACGAATATTGGAGTATTGTTGATATTTTAATTGGTAATTCTAGTTTATTAACTTATTATAAAAGAGCTTTATTAATTCAATTATATAAAAACGGTATAATTAGTAGGCAATAAAATAAAAAAAAACTATTAATAACCATATCTTATTAAAGAAAAATGTTAGAAAAAGTGATAACAAATAACAAAGATTCTGCAATTAAACTGCATAATGGCGTAATTATCAATGATAATGAAATAGATAAGGCTAGTTATATGCTAAAAGCAATGTCTCATCCAATAAGATTAAAAATATTGTGTAGTCTTAAAGACCAAGAAATGTCAATACTAAAAATTATGGAATTAGTTGGCTCTTCGCAAAGCAATATTTCTCAGCATGTAGATATATTAAGAACAAAGAATATATTAGAATCAAGAAGGTTAGGTAATAAAATACTATGTAGAATAAAAGATATTAGAATGTTAGAGTTAATATCACATATGCAGAGTATTTTTTGTGGAAGTAATAAATAATTTTTTTAAACACTTTTTAAAAATAGCATAATTCCAAAAATTAGTTTCAACTACTAATATATGCACAATTTGCGTAACTCTAATACTTTTTATTAAAAGTAAGTTCATAAAATCAAACAAAGTGTGCATTATAAGTTTTTTGTTGCTGTGAAATAAAATTAAAATATAAAATAGGAAATAGAATGAATATAAAAACTAAAAGTTTTCAATTTGGAGACAAAACAATTACCTTAGAAACAGGTAGAATAGCAAAACAAGCAACAGCAGCAGTATTAGCAACCGTAGATAACACTCAAGTATTAGCAACCATAGTGGGTAAAAAAGAGCAAACCCCAGGTAAGGATTTTTTCCCATTATCAGTTGACTATATTGAAAAAACTTATTCTGTTGGTAAAATTCCCGGAGGATTTTTAAAGAGAGAAGGACGACCAAGCGAAAAGGAAATTTTAACATCAAGGCTAATAGATAGACCTATTAGACCATTATTTGCTGATGGTTTTATGAACGATGTGCAAGTAGTTATTAGCGTTTTATCTGCTGATAAAGATACTGACCCTGATATATTAGCACTAATAGCAACATCTGCTGCACTTAGCATCTCTGGTTTACCATTTACAGATATTGTTGGCACTGCTCGTGTTGGTTATAAAAACTCAGAATATATTCTTAACCCAAATATTTCAAAACTACTTGATTCTGAACTAGATATGATAGTAGCAGGCACAAAAGATGCTGTTATTATGGTGGAGTCTGAGGCTAATCAGTTGAGTGAAGATATTATGTTGGGTGCTGTTATGTATGCCCATGAACAATTTCAAAGTGTAATTAGTGCTATTGATGAATTTGCCAAAGAAGTAGCTACTCCAGCTATAGAATGGCAAGCGACACCTATAAATGAAGAACTATATAATAGTATTAAAACTAAATTTAGCACTGATATAGAAAATGCTTATACCATAGTAGAAAAAATGCCAAGATATAATGCTATTTCTGTTATTAAAGCACAGGCAGAGGAAGAGTTTGTAGATGAAGAAAAATCTATAAATTCTGATACAGTGCTTAATTTAATTAAAAAACTAGAAAAATCCATAGTCCGTGCTAGAATATTAGCAGGTAATACCAGAATTGATGGTAGAGATAACGAAACTGTGCGTAATTTAGTAATAGAAACAGGGATATTAAAAAATACTCATGGCTCAGCTTTATTTACCAGAGGCGAAACACAGGCATTAGTAGTTACCACCTTAGGCGCTAAAAGAGATGCCCAATTAATTGAAACCTTAGCCAGTAAAGAAAGGGTTGAAGACTATTTTTTATTGCATTATAATTTCCCACCATATTGCGTTGGCGAGGTGGGTATGATGGGCTCAACTAAAAGACGAGAAATAGGACATGGACGATTAGCAAGAAGGGGAGTTAGTGCTTGTTTGCCTAATATTAAAGATTATCCATATACTATTCGTGTAGTATCAGAAATTACAGAATCTAATGGCTCTAGCTCTATGGCAAGTGTTTGTGGAACTAGTTTATCATTAATGGATGCTGGTGTGCCTATTAAAGCACCGATAGCAGGTATTGCTATGGGTTTAATAAAAGATGAAAATAGCGATAATTTTAAAGTCCTAACAGATATTTTAGGTGATGAAGACCATTTAGGCGATATGGATTTTAAAGTAGCAGGCACTAGTGATGGTATTAATGCTCTACAAATGGATATTAAAATCAACGGCATTACCAAAGAGATAATGGATATTGCACTAAAACAAGCAAAACAAGCAAGAATACATATTTTAGGAGAGATGAATAAGGTTATTTGTGAGCCAAATACCAGTAACAAAAACGCACCTAAAACTAAAACTATTACTATAAATAAAGACAAAATTCGTGACTTAATAGGCAAAGGTGGAGAAACAATTAAAGGCATTATTTCCAAAACAGGTGCTAGCGTTGATGTTGATGATAGTGGTGCGGTTAATATTTTTGCTAATAATGAAGACGATTTTAATAATGCCCTTACAATGGTAGAGGGTGTTACAGCATCTGCCGAGCTTAATAAAATTTACGATGGCACTATATCAAAAATAGTTGATTTTGGTGCTTTTATTACCATTTTGCCTAAGCAAGATGGCTTATTGCATATATCTGAGATTGCCCATGAGAGAGTAGAAAAAATAACAGATTATCTAACAGAAGGTGATACTATAAAAGTTAAAGTAATAGGAATTGATAGAGGGCGTATTAAATTATCCAAAAAAGTATTAATTGAACAATAATTATGCTACAAAAAGCATTAAATTTAGCTACTATAGATAAAGATATTGCTGATGCTATTGCCAAAGAGGAGCTAAGGCAAGAGCAACATATAGAGTTAATAGCATCTGAGAATTATACCTCAGTTGCAATAATGGAAGCTCAAGGCTCTCAACTAACCAATAAATACGCTGAGGGTTATCCCGCTAAACGCTACTATGGTGGTTGTGAGCATGTGGATGTTATAGAGCAAATAGCTATTGATAGAGCAAAAATTCTATTTAAAGCTGATTATGCTAATGTGCAACCGCATTCAGGCTCACAAGCTAATGCGGCAGTCTATCAAGCATTGCTTAACACTGGTGATACTGTGCTAGGTATGGCGCTAGCAGATGGCGGGCATTTGACTCACGGTAGCAAAGTATCTTTTTCAGGTATAAATTATAATGCTCTGCAGTATGGTCTAAACACAAAAACGGGCGAGATTGATTATAAACAAGTAGCAAGCTTAGCCAATAAACATAAGCCAAAAATGATTATTGCTGGATTTTCTGCTTATTCTAAAATTGTTAATTGGCAGATATTTAGAGATATTGCTGATGAAATTGGAGCGTATTTATTAGTTGATATGGCACATATTGCAGGTTTAGTAGCAGTAGATGAGTATCCATCGCCTGTTAATATTGCTGATGTAACTACAACTACTACTCACAAAACCCTAAGAGGACCAAGAGGTGGTTTAATCTTAGCCAAATTCAATAGTGAAATTGAGAAAAAACTTAATTCTGCTATCTTCCCAGCCATCCAAGGCGGACCATTAATGCATGTTATTGCTGCTAAAGCTGTGGCTTTTAAAGAGGCTATGAGCGATGAATATAAAACTTATCAAAAACAAGTAAAAGTAAATGCTAACACTATGGCTAATGTTTTTATAAATAGAGGTTTTGAGGTAGTATCAAACGGTACAGAAAATCACTTATTTTTGGTTAGTTTTATCAAGCAGGGCTTAACAGGTAAAGCGGTTGATAATGCCTTAAATATGGCTAATATAACCGTAAATATGAATGCGGTTCCTAATGACCCACACTCGCCTTTTATTACTAGCGGTATTCGTATTGGCACTCCAGCTATTACTACTAGGGGATTTGGCGTTGATAACTGTATAGAACTAGCTAATTGGATGTGTGATATTTGCGATGATTTAGACAATCAAAAAACTATTAACAAAATTAAGAAAAAAGTAATTAATATTTGCAATAAATACCCTGTTTATCAAACAAAAGTATTATGAGCAATAAAAAAACTAAAATTATTATAGTAGGTGCTGGTTTTGCTGGAGTATTTTTAGCAAAAAGTCTATTAAAACAATTTTCTAAAAAAGAACTAGCAACCATAAATATTGAGTTAATTAATAACTATAACTATTTTGTATTTCAGCCGTTATTACCAGAAGTTAGTGCTGGTATTATTAATCCTCACGATGCTGTTAGTCCTCTTAGAATTCTACTACCAAAAATCAAGCATAGATTAGCAGTAGTAAAAGGTGTCAATAGAGATGATAAAACTATTCAAATTTTACAAGGCAAACACAAAAAAATATTTAATATAACCTATGATCATTTAATAATATCTTGTGGACAAATTAGCAGTTTATCACTGCCGGGGTTTAGTGAAAGTTTTGCTATGAAAAATCTAAGTGATGCTTTTTTATTAAGAAACCAAGTATTAAAAAACTTAGAATTAGCCGATGTTACTAATAATATAGATGTAAAAGATAGCTCGCTGACATTTGTAGTAGCAGGTGGTGGATTTTCTGGGGTTGAGACCATAGGCGAGTTGCAAGATATGGTTATTAGGGCTATTAAATATTATCCTAATATTAAAAAACAAGATATTAAATTTATTTTATTACAAAAAGATAATAGGATTCTTACCCAATTACCAGAATCATTGTCGCATTATGCACACAAAAAACTTACTAAAAGAGGCATAGATATTAGACTTAATATCGGTGTTAGTAGTATTGGCGATGGCTATTTAACAACTGATATGGGAGTGCGAATTAATACTAGAACAATAATTACCACAATAGGTAGCGCTGCAAATATGTTTGTTAAAAATAATTTTAAGTTAGAGAGAGGAAAAATTATTGTTAACGAATATATGCAAGTTGAAAATAGTGATAATATTTGGTCATTAGGTGATGCTACATTAGTTAAAATGATAGATAAAAAAGGTGTTGTAAAATACGCCCCACCAACGGCACAATTTGCAGTAGCAGAGGCAAAAGTTCTAGCAAAAAACATAAAGGCTGAATTATTTAATAAGCCCAAAAAAACCTTTTACTTTAAACCGTTAGGACAAATGGCATCATTAGGCTCATATCAAGGAGTTGTAGAGATTTTAGGTTTTAAATTATTCGGCTTATTGGCTTGGTTTATGTGGCGTGGTATTTATATTACTAAATTACCGGGAAAACTAACACAGCTTAGGGTTTTAATGAATTGGTTTTTTGATTATATATTCCCAAGAACTTTGGTGCAAATATCACCTGTTAAAAAACAAGATATTAAGCAAATAAACTTTTACAAAAATGATGTTATCTGTGAAATTGGAGACTTAATAACCGATTTTTCAATAATTTTATCAGGCAAGGTTTTATGTGAATTAGAGCATGAAAGTTTTACTCTATCAACACAAGATTTTTTTGGCTACGAAATAAGTAATTATTATACTGCTTATAATATGCGTATTACTGCTTTAGAGGATACTGTAATTTTAAAAATGAATTGGAGAGAATTTTTAAAACTAAAACAAAATTTTAAATTATTTAATGACTTGTTAAATAATACCAAATTCCAAAAATCAACATCTAGCGGGGTGTAGCGCAGTCTGGTAGCGCACTTGACTGGGGGTCAAGTGGTCACAGGTTCAAATCCTGTCATCCCGACCAACATGTAAAATATCTCTGTATTAGTTAAAAAGTTTGTGAAGTTGTCATAAAAAGAATAGATAAAAATTATCATCTAGTTAGTTTATTATAAAGCCAAGCAATTAAAAATCCACCAATAGCAGCATCAAAAAATCCCCATATCATACCAATTATTATGCCAATAAAACTCAGGTCATACCCAATATAAACACTTGATAGAAACCCTACAATATTATGAAGATAATCTTGTGATACTAATGCTATAAGTGAGAGAGATAAAACCCCAATTGACCACATAATACCAATTGCTAATGCTAATGATTTTGCATCAAGTTTTTTATTCATTATCACTCTCCTAGTTTATTAAATGTTAAAATACTGACAATTAGTAAAAAATCAAGCCTACTTCATAGAATTATATCTTATTTATGGCAAAAACAAAAAAACAATTTGTATGTAATCAATGCGGTGTTACACATTTGCAGTGGTCAGGGCAGTGTGTTGATTGTAAGGCGTGGAATAGTTTAGAAAGTATTACTACCTTGCAAAATAAAACTAGTAGCAGTTTTTTACCCAATTTTAAAGATATTGGAGTGAAACCCTTAGCACAAATATTGCAGCAAAACTACATTAGAATCAGCACAGGTTTATCCGAACTTGATAAAACCTTAGGCGGTGGTCTAGTAGTAGGCTCTGTTGTTTTAATAGGTGGCGACCCGGGTATTGGTAAGTCTACTTTGATTTTACAAACCTTAGCCCATATTAGCAAGAATAAAACCACTCTTTATATCAGTGGCGAAGAATCTTTAGAGCAAATTAGTAATAGAGCAAAACGCCTTGAAATAACCCAAAATATGCTATTAGTAAGTGAAACTAATTTAGAAAAAATAATTAATATAATAGCAGAAATAAAACCTGAGGTAATGGTTATTGATTCAATTCAAGCTATGCTAAACCCTATGATTGAGTCAACAACTGGCTCGGTATCTCAAATTAAAGATTGTGCATCACAACTAAGTCAATATGCTAAAAAAACTAATACCACTTTATTAATAATAGGTCATGTTACCAAAGGTGGTATGCTAGCAGGACCTAGAATTTTAGAACATATGGTAGATAGTGTCCTTTATTTTGAGGGTGATTCTGGCGGTAGATATAGAGTTATTAGAGCAGTAAAAAATCGTTTTGGTGCTGTTAATGAAATTAGCATTTTCGCTATGACTGCTAAGGGGTTACTACAAGTTGATAATCCATCAGCAATATTTTTATCTAACCAAAATAATAAAGCATCTGGCTCTATGACAATGGTAACTCGTGAGGCATCTAGAGCGTTGTTAATTGAAGTGCAGGCATTGGTTAGTCATACTGGGCAACAAGCACATAGAGTTTGCGTTGGCGTTGAGCAAAATAGACTAATATTATTACTAGCTATATTAGCAAAACACTGCGATATTAAAACTTATGACAAGGATGTTTTTATTAATATTGTTGGCGGCATTAAAGTAGCAGAAACAGCAAGTGATTTAGTGCTATTATTAGCTATAATATCCAGTATTACTGATAAAATTATTCCCAAGGATTGGATTGGTTTTGGCGAGGTTGGACTAACAGGCGAGGTGCGTCCTGTATATAATGGCTTAGAAAGATTATACGAAGCACAAAAACACGGGTTTAAATTTGCAATTATTCCCAAAGCTAATAAACCCAAAAAAACAATACAAGGTATGAAAATATTAGCAGTATCGTATTTGTCAGAAGCACTGGATTATTTGAGGAACCTCTGAACAACCCTAAGAATTTATGACAACACTAAAACAAAACTTACAATCTATACAAAGTAAAATTCATGTAATTTTGCTATACTAGGTGTAGGTCAATACCTATTTATTAAGCCAAAAAAACACAATAAAGTAGAGTAAAATATATTTACCCAAGAATTGGCAAAACCATAAGTAGAGTGCTAAGTCCCACAGGGTAAGGCTTAACGCCGTCATTTGCTTTGTTAAAACCTTTGTTGTTAAGAATAACTAGCAACTACAGATTTTGCCTTGCAACTAAGAGCATTAAGACTTACATAATTTTATTATGATTATTTAGAGTCTCCTTGAATGATTATCATTAAAGCATTTAAACATTTTTTAAAAAGAAATTGTATTGATTCTGCTACTATTTTATCGTTTGCAACAGTAGTATCATTAGTGCCAATTTTGTTTTTATCAATGAGTGTTTTTTCTATTTCTAACTATTTTGATGGCTATAAAGATATTGCTATGGAATTTTTATTTAATCAATTATTGCCAGATAGTTATAAAATAGTAGAGCATTATATTAATGAATTTATTAAACAAACTGCTAATCTAACAACACCTAGTTTTATATTTTTACTATTTGTTGCAATTTTTTTGTTATTTGAGATAGACACTAAGGTTAACTATATTTGGGATAATAAAAAAAAGCGTGGTTTACTAAAAAGATTCTCATCTTACCTATTAATATTATTTTTAGGACCATTTTTCTTAATTACTTCATTAATAGTTAGCTCTTATGTAATGGCTATTGATTTTTTTGGCTTAAAATCAATATTAAATTATTTAGTGCCATTTTTATTATCAAGTATAGGTTTTATATTTATATATTATATATTACCTATTAATGAAATTAGTTTTAGTAGTGCCATAAAAGGCGGTATTATTGCTTCTTTATTATTTGAGTTATCAAAATCCTTAATTGTTCTTTATATTAAATTTTTTAATACTTATGAGATAATGTATGGCACATTTGCAGCATTACCATTATTAATTTTATGGATTCACATATCTTGGATGGTGTTATTATATGGAGCATCTTTGGTTTATTATTTTAATAAAAAATAATTTATGTTTTCAGGAATTATTGAAGCTCTAGGTGTTGTTAAACAACAACAAATATCTGCTAATAATACAAAAATTACTTTTACTAGTGAAAGGCTAAATTTTGATGGTATTATAATTGGCGATAGTATAGCAGTTAATGGAGTTTGTTTAACAATAGTTAGTTTAGGGAATAATCAATTTAGTGTTGATTTATCCAGTGAAACTTTAAGGGCTAGCACTTTTTATAATGTTAATGTAGGCGATATAGTTAATTTAGAGAAGCCATTAACGCTAAATAAAGCACTTAACGGACATTTAGTATCTGGACATATAGATAGTATTGCTAGTGTTAGTGCTGTTAAAAATACTGGTGAGCATACTATACTAACTATTAAATTTGCTAAAGAATACGCCAAGTATATTGTAGTTAAGGGCTCTATATGTTTAAATGGCGTCAGTTTAACGATAAATTATATAAACAATGATACTTTTATGGTAAATGTAGTGCCACATACCCTTAGATTTACTAATTTGGGTAAGTTAGTAGTAGGGGACAAAATCAATTTAGAAATAGATATGTTAGCAAGATATATAAACAATGAAATCTAGTATTATAGATGTTTTAGAGGATTATAAACAAGGCAAGATGGTTGTCTTGTTTGATGATGAAAACAGAGAAAATGAGGGTGATATTTTAGTTGCAGCACAGATAGTTGATGCCGATGACATAAATTTTATGGCTACTTTTGGCAGAGGTTTAATTTGCCTAACCTTAACAAAAGATAGATGCAAACAATTAGACTTACCACTTATGGTAGCTAAGAATAAAGCTAAATATAAAACTAACTTTACTTTATCCATAGAAGCATCTAGCGGTGTTTCAACAGGTATATCAACAACAGATAGAGCCCATACCATTAGAGTTGCAATAGCAAAAAATGCTAGCAGTAAAGATATAGTAAAACCTGGTCATATTTTTCCAATTATGGCTGAGGATGGCGGCGTATTAAGTAGAGCTGGGCATACAGAAGCAGGCTGTGATTTAGCAAGACTTGCTGGTTTTGAGCCAGCATCAGTAATAGTAGAGATTTTAAATGCAGACGGCACTATGGCTAGATATAATGATTTAGTTAAATTTTCTAAAAAACACAATATAAAACTAGGGGCAATTAAGGATTTAATAAATTACCGTAAACAAAATAATTGCTAACAAAGATTGCTTATAAAGCATTTTTAGCAAACAATTAGTATATTTAACTTATAAATAGTATAATTAAATTTTATCTACAACCCCTCCCCCCTAATTAAATAGTCTAACCTGAATAATTATGGCTAATATATTTGGTATAGCAAAAAGCACAGATAGTAAAAGTTTAAATATTAAAGATAAAAAAATAGCGATTGTTGTTGCTAAATTTTATTATGATATTGCCCAAAAATTATTATCAGGTGCCATACAAACCTTAAAAGAGCATGGTGTTTGTGATGATGATATTAGTATATATTATGTCCCTGGTGCGTTTGAAGTGCCACTAATTACAAAAAAACTTGCAAATACGGCAAAATATAATGGCATTATTACCCTAGGTGCTATAATTCGCGGTGAAACGCCACATTTTAATTTTATATCAAAAGAATGTGCTAGTGGTATTGCAAAAATATCTCAAAATAGTAATATACCAGTATCATTTGGGGTGCTAACTGTTGATAATATGGCACAAGCACTAGATAGAGCAGGCGGTGCCAAGGGTAATAAGGGTGTAGAATCAACTATAGCCGTTATTGAAATGATTACTCTAATGAATTTATAACAATACTAGGCTAAGATAGTTTGTATTAGTTTTTAAATTCCCAAAAAACACGGCAATTATCATATAGTTAAAGTATTTATTAAAAATAATATAATGAGTTTTATAACCCCTAAACAAAGAGCTAGAATTAGAATAGTTCAAGCCCTTTATCAATGGCAATTAACAAAAACTGATGCTATTATTATTGAAAAACAATTTTTAGCAAATAAAAATGACAAAATAGCTAAGATTTTTTTTCAAACAAACCTAAGTAATATCATTAACAATATTCAAAAAATAAGACAATACATAAAACCACTATTAAAACACAGCATTGATGATATACCTTTGGTAGATTTAGCTATTTTATATTTGGGGGTTTATGAGCTAAAAATATCTAAAACTACCCCTAGTAAAATTGTTATCAATGAAGCAATAAATATCGCTAAAAGTTACGGCTCAGAAGATAGTTATAAATTTATTAATTATTTATTAGACGAATTACAAAGATAAAAGATAATATTTTGGCATAGGCAAGGCATATACCATGGCAAGGCATATACCATTAAAAAAATTATTCAAATATTTTATCAAAATCAATATCTTGTAATGCAATGCCTTTATTTTCACCAAAATATTTTGAAATATCATTTGCATATTTTTTATATTCCTTCAAACCACCAACCTCATATAATACTTCTTTTATACTGTTTATATCACAAATACTTTCGCCTCTTTCCTTAGCTAGATATTCAAAAATACTAGACTTAACTAAATTATTTTCAGGCTTTATTGCATGGTGTCTATAATTAAAATTTACATAAGTAGA
Source organism: Gammaproteobacteria bacterium (assembly GCA_965222825.1). GTDB lineage: Bacteria > Pseudomonadota > Gammaproteobacteria > PS1 > Pseudothioglobaceae. Next base: position 1,157,812 of record OZ244964.1, read on the forward strand.
TAGTATTGGTAACCCAAACTCACTGCTTATATGAGTAGCTTTAAACTTTCCTTGAAATAATGAGCCACTTCTATCATATTTATTATTAAAATATACAACATAAGAAGTGCATAATTTTTGTATAAATTTTGATATACCATTCTCAACCTCTTGCTTTAAAATTAAATGAAAATGATTAGGTAATAAGCAATATGCAACGATAGAAACTAATTTTTTTACCATAATCCCATTATCTATAAATACTAAACCACTATTTTTACGCCTTATATCTCTGCTTATATATGTTGTTGAATCTGTATTTAAATCAACCAACCTATTAAAAAAATAATACAAATCTTGTTTATCTATAAAAATACTTCTTTTATCTACACCGCGATTAAATATATGATAATACTCATCTTCTACAAAACTTACTTTTCTTATTGACATTTTAATTATCCTATTTTTTAGCCACGGGCAAGGCCCGTGGTAAGCAAGGCCCGTGGAAAAAAGAAAATAAAAAACCCTGATACGAATATCAGGGTTTTTGTTATGTCAAGTGGTATTTAGACCACTTTAAAAAAATCTATTAAAACTAAATTAAAATTAGAATTTAACAGAGATTTGAGCACCTAGGGAAGTAGCACCAGCAAATGTGCCATAAGATGCTTTAATGTTAGAGCCTTTACCTAATGCACGAGTAACTATGATGTCTTTAAAGGTTTTATCGCCATCGCCAACACCTTCACCTAAGTCTAGGTTTCCAGCTGTAACTTGAACACCCATACCAGCTACTTTAAGATCAGCACGAACACCAACAACATCGGTATCAACAGCTCTGTTTCCGTTATTAACATTACCTAGAGCAGTTCTGCCGTTAACGCCTGGTGCTGTTCCTAAGATGGAAACCCCAAGTGGTGAGAATTTACTATTGCCATTCCATGCATTGTCATTATCTGCTGTATCAATTCTATCCCAACTAGCTTGAGCAATATGCCAAGTAATACCATTTATAGTTTTCCAAAAATGGACTACATGAGCATCAGAAGTATCACCGCTCCAAATCTCAGCAGCAACACCTACACCCGATACTTTACCTTTAATTAGCAAATCAACATAATCGTCAGTGTCGCCACCCACACCATCGCTGGTTTGAGCAACAACTTTAAACCCGCTAACTTTACCTGAAACAGTGTAAAAGAATATATCACTACCAGCAACACCTTTTACGCCAAAATTAATATCGCCTACTTTTGTGCTAATAGCTATACCCTCAGTAATCGGCACGCCTTTACGCACTAAGCCAACACCAGTAGTATGCCACCAATCACCTGCTTTTATTTTAATAGCACCAATTTTGGTAGTTAGGAATAAATAGTCAACTGCAAAAATGGCATCACCACTTGCAATACCTCGTGGAGAACCTGTTAAACTATCAGAAGCTCCTCTAACACCTTTAGAAACTCTAGTGCCACCATCATTTCTTAAACCTAGTTTAACGGTAGTATCACCTTTTCTACCAGTAACATGTAAACGAACTCTTTGAGCAGAAAGATTACCATCTAATCTACCCAAAGGCACAGCATCCTCTATATTGGAGTATCTATAATGAGCATCACCCTTAATGGATATATCAGCAAATGCTGGTACACTCATAATTGCTGCTATTGCAGCGGATAAAATAACTTTTTTCATCTTTATATCCTTGTATTGAAAAAAATAAAAAGTAGTCTAAAACAACTAAAACTACGCTATACTGTTAAAAAAAATATAATTTCTAACAGATATGCAACATATTATTACATAAAAAAAACATTTGTCAAGTGTTTTTTGCAAAAAAAATACAAAATGTTATATTTTTACAACATATTTTGATAAAAATACTAAGTTAATTACTATAAAATATTGTTATTACTTGTAATAATATATTGTATCTTTTTTGCAACTTTTTTATGTTTTTTATAAAGGCAAGGCTGGAAGTTGTAAAAGCGACAACTTCTACAGAGCTAAAGCCCTCTAGAGCTGAGAATTTAGGCAAGGCTGAGAGTTTGAAAATCTTTTTTTATAAGAGGCAAGGCTGGAAGTTGTAAAAGCGACAACTTCTACAGAGCTAAATCCTTGCCTCTAGAGCTGAGAATTTAGGCAAGGCTGAGAGTTTGAAAATCTTTTTTTATAAGAGGCAAGGCTGGAAGTTGTAAAAGCGACAACTTCTACAGAGCTAAATCCTTGCCTCTAAAGAGTTAAGTCTTGCCTCAAACTTGTATCTTACACAACTGTATAAAACTTAAAAATATTTTACAATATGGTATCTTACTTTGTTTTTAAAAACCAATACCACTTTTATAACCAACCATACATAATAGCATAGGGATAGATAATATAACATTAGTTCTTGATGCTAACCCTGCTATTCTTTTAGCACTAGCTTTTTCTTCGTCTGTTGCTTCTTTAATGCCTAAGACTTTTTTCTGATTTGGCCAGATAAGTCCCCAAACATTAAGTAGCATAATAGTGCCAAGCCAAGCACCTATGCCTATAATTACAAAACCTTCTTGGAGCATAAACGCTTTGGTAAAGTCAGCACCTAATAAGCCTGCACCCATAACCCATGTTGCTAGTGCCGACCAACGAAACCACAATAAGGCATTTGGTGCTACATATTTAGCAATAGCACTAGGTCCTGGTCCGTCTTTGTCCGCTAGTGCTGCTGCCATAGCTGGGACTTGGATAAAATTAAAATAATACAATAAGCCAATCCAAGTGATACCAAATATTACATGTAGCCAAAGCATTATTGCTATCTTATTATAACTAGATGCAACAAGTAATAACACTATAAGTGCTAAGATTATGCCACTAATAATAGTACCTTTTATTGAATCTAATGGATTCATAGTATCTCCCCTTGATTAAAAAACTATAATAATACGCTAAATTCAATAAAAATACAATGATATTATCGTATAGTGGCAAATAATTAGTTAAAAATTTACTAATACTAATTTTTCACTAGCAAGTAATATGTTAAGATTTTAATATTTTTTGTTCTGCACAACTTTTTTAGGTATAATCACCTACCTTAGTTGCGGGGTGGAGCAGTATGGTAGCTCGTCGGGCTCATAACCCGAAGGTCATAGGTTCGAATCCTATCCCCGCTACCAATTTTGTTATGCTGTTTATTTAGGCTTATCATTGATAAGCCTTTTTTGTTATTGATATATTTGCTATGACTAGTATTAATGCTGATATTACAGAGTTAATTGCCCCTGTATTAAAACAGATGAGTTATGAATTATTAGGTATAGAGCATAAAGAAAGTGCTAAACATAGCGTATTACGCATATATATTGATTCCGATGAGGGTATATTTGTTGATGATTGTGAACTAGCTAGTAAGCGAATAAGTGCTATTTTAGATACTAAGAACTTGATAATGAGACGCTATAATTTAGAAGTATCATCCCCTGGTATAAACAGGCCATTATTCAAATTAGCACATTATCAAAGATTTTTGGGTTATGATGTCAAAATTAGGCTATATAAGCCATATTTAGGCACAAAAAAATTATTAGGTTGCATAGCGAGTGTTAGTGAGGTAAAAAATAGTATTGAAATAACAACAGAATTAGGTGATATTACTGTTAAATTTGATGATATTAATTGTGCAAACTTAGTAATAGATTTTTAGGAGATTTTATGGATGGCAAAGAATTATGTTTAAGGGTTGAAGCTATTGCTAATGAAAAAAGAATTAGTCAAGATGATGTTTTTTCTGCACTAGAAGAAGCATTATCATTAGTTAGTGAAAAACATAGTAAGCAAAAAATACGCATTAGCATTAACAGAGAGAGTGGAGAATTTGAAACATTTAGACGCTGGTTAGTGGTAGAAGATGGTACTACAATAGTTGATGAAAATATAGAATTTAGCACTGATATCCATATTGAACAAAAAGATACAGATGGCTTAGAAGTTGATGATTTTGTTGAACAAAAAAGAGCAGATATAAATTTAGGTCGTGTAGCGGCACAAATAGTAAAACAGGTAATTGTGCAAAAAGTTAAAGAAGTAGAGCGAGCACAAATAGTAGCAGAATACAAAGACAGAATTGGAGAAACCATCCAAGCCACAATTAAAAAAATTGAGCGAGGCAATGTTTATCTAGACTTAGGCGGTATTGACGGTATGATACCTAGGGCAGATACAATACCTAATGAGTTACTTCATAAAGATGATAGGATTAAAGTATATATTACCAAAGTTAAGCAAACACTATCGGGGGTGCAAATTATGCTAAGCCGCACTGCTAAAGAATTATTAAGTGCACTATTTGCTATGGAAGTCCCAGAGATAGCAGACGGTGTAATTGAGGTTAAAAGTGTAGCTAGAGACCCTGGACTAAGGGCTAAGGTTGCAGTTGCTACCAAAGATAAAAGAATTGACCCAATAGGAACTTGTATAGGTATGCGTGGCTCGAGAGTACAAGCGGTATCTGATGGCGTAAATGGGGAGCGAATAGATGTAATATTATGGGATGAGGATATAGTGCAGTTTGTTATTAACGCTATGAAGCCTGCTGATGTCGTTTCTATTGACATAGATGAAAATAGTGGAATCACAGAAGTTGCTGTAGAAGATGAACAACTATCTCAGGCAATAGGCAGTAAGGGGCAAAATATTCGCTTGGCATCTGAGGTTACTAATCTTAAAATTAATGTAACATCCACAACAAAATTACTAGAAAAACAACAAAGTGAAGAGCAAAAATTAGAACAAGAACTTGCTAAAATACTTGATATTGATATAAAAATAGCAAATACTTTAATTAAACAAGGGTTTATTAGCATAGATCATATAGTAGATGCAGATGAGAGTGATTTATTGGCTATCGATTCCTTTGATGATGAATTGGTAAGTTTGTTAAAAATTAGGGCTGAGGATGAGTCTCTGGCTAGGGCATTGAGTGATAATGATTCTCTGGATATATTATTGTCCGTAGATGGTGTAGATGAAGACTTAGCAAGTGCTTTGATATTAGAGGGAATTAATAGCCAAGATGATTTAGCAGATTTATCTACTGATGAATTAGTAGATATTTATAATATGGATACAGAAAGTGCAGCTAGTATTATTATGAGTGCTAGAGCGCCTTGGTTTGAATGAGGTTCTTTGAGTAGAGTTTTTAAATTTATAAAGATAAAATGCCTGATATTAAGATAGAAAAATTAGCAGAAAAATTTAGACTAATGCCACAAAAACTTCTAGAACACCTAGCAAGTGCAGGCATAACTGGTAAAGATATAAAATCATCAGTAACTAATGATGAAAAGATTATTTTAACAGAATATCTAAAAAATAAGATTACTAGAAATAAAAAAATTACCACCAGCAATACTGTTGTTGTTAAGAAACCAAAATCATATAATAAAACTGGCATTACTATAATTCGTAGAAATAAAGTTACCCAAGAGGCATTAACAGCAAAACCTATTATTAGTAAAGACAAAATAGATGTTTTAAAAAATCACCAGGATTCTATTAAGGCAAGTAAGATTAAAGAACAAGAATTTTTAGAACAAGAAAAAAAACGCCGTCAAGAGCTAAGCAACCAGCAAGATTCTCAAAAAGAAAATGTTACAGATAAACCCGAAAAAGCCAAGAATTTAGCCAAGTTAGGCACTAAAGATAAAGACCAAGCAATTAAAGACAAGCCAGATAATACCAGCAACAGTAAACCTAATTATAAACCAGATAATATAAATTATAATAGAATCTCAAATAGAAAATTAAAAAAGAAAGATAAAACTAGACTCTCACAACAATTAAGAGAAGAACAAAGTAAGCAACATGCTTTTGTTAAGCCAGTTGATCCTGTTGTCCATCAAGTATCAGTGCCTGATTTTATAAAAGTTGCTGATATTGCCCAACAAATGGGCGTTAAGGCAGGCGAGGTATTAAAACAAATGATGAGTATGGGGGTTAGAGCAACTATAAATGATGTAATAGACCAAGATACAGCCATACTTGTTATTGAAGAAATGGGACACAAACCAATAATCGTTACTACTGAAACTGTAGAAGATATTGCCTTATCAGGCGATGATTTAGGTGGCACTAAAAAACCAAGACCACCAATTGTTGCACTTATGGGGCATGTTGACCATGGTAAAACCTCATTATTAGATTATATTCGTAAAACTAAAATTGCTAAGGGTGAGACTGGAGGTATTACCCAACATATTGGTGCGTATCAAGTAGATACTGCTAATGGTAAAATTACCTTTTTAGATACTCCTGGACATTCAGCGTTTACTAAAATGCGTTTAAGAGGTGCTAGTGCAACTGATATTGTAATTTTAGTAGTAGCAGCTGATGATGGAGTAATGCCTGAGACTATTGATTCCATTAAACATGCAAAAAAATCTAATACTGCTATTATTGTTGCCATTAATAAGATTGATAAAGAAGGTGCTAATAGCGAAAAAGCAATACAGATGTTATCTAATAACGGTGTAGTATCCGAGAAGTGGGGTGGTGATACTATTATGGTTGAAATATCTGCACTTACAGGAGCTGGTATAGACGAATTATTAGAAGCTATTACTTTACAAGCTGAAGTATTAGAATTACAAGCAGCAATAGATATTAGGGCTATGGGTGTGGTATTAGAAGCTAGAGTTGAAAAAGGCAGAGGTAAAATAGCAACTTTATTAGTTCAAGAGGGAGTATTAAAACATGGCGATGCTGTAATAGCAGGTTTAGAATACGGTAAAATTAAACAAATAATTGATGATACTGGAGTAATACTAAAATCAGCAATGCCATCTATGCCAGTTGAAGTCTTAGGCTTATCAGGAGTGCCTGATGCTGGAGATCATTTTGTAGTATTAGCTAGCGAAAAAGAAGTCAAAGAAATAGCGTATCAAAAACGCATTAAAGCCAAAGAATTAAAACTACAAAAAGACCAAGCCTTAAAAATGGAAAACTTTATTACTAATATGGAAAGGGAAAATATACAAAAACTAAACATATTAGTAAAGGCTGATGTTAGAGGCTCATCTCAAGCTCTAACTGATGCTCTGGAACAACTTTCTATAGATGAGTTAAATATTAAAATAGTAGGCTCAGGAGTAGGTGCTATTAATGACTCGGATATGGCATTGGCAATAGCATCTAATGCAGTGGTTTTAGGTTTTAATGTTAGAGCAGATTCTCTAGCTAGAAAGAGTGCTGAAAAAAATGGTATTGACATTAGATATTACAGCATAATTTATAATCTTATTGATGATGTTAAAGCGATGATGTCGGGTTTAATTGCTCCAGAATTAAGCGAAAATATTTTAGGCATAGCAGAGGTTAAAGATGTATTTAAGTCTAAAAAATTAGGCTATATAGCAGGATGTATAGTCTTAGAAGGTAAGGTTAAACATAATAGTCCAATCCGTGTTTTAAGACAAAGCGTGGTAATTTATGATGGTGAATTAGAATCTCTAAGGCGTTTCAAAGATGAGGTAGTTGAGGTAGAATCAGGTGTGGAATGCGGTATTGGCGTTAAAGATTATAATGATATTCAAAAAGGTGACCAAATAGAAGTATTTGAAAGAATAGAAATCCCTGTAAAATTATAATGGATATTGAACAAGAGTCTTATAGAGTAGAAAGAATTAGCGAGTTAATAAAAAGAGAGTTAGCAATGCTTTTTCATAATAATATTCAAGATAGCAGAATAAAAAGCATAGTAATTATTGAAGTCATAGTTAGTAAAAACTTAAATAGTGCCAAAGTATTTTTTGATGTTGATAGTTATAATAAAGATATTAAATTCGCATTAAATAAAGCAGGAATTTTTTTGCGTAAACAAATAGCTAAATCACTAAAATTACGCCACGCTCCAGAACTAAATTTTATCTATGATAGAACTCAAAAAACAGCAAATCGTATTGATGAGTTATTGGCTAAATTATAAAAATAATACTTGACAAGTTGATTTTTGATGTATAATTGTGGTAGTTTATTTTTAATGTATTGTTTTATATGGTTTTATTACTAACAAAATCAATATTTTATAAATCAAATTTGTGTATTTTGGTAGCGGTATTATTGACAATGAAAAACGACTAATAGTCGTTTTTTTATACTTGTTATAAAATAAAGGTAACTTATGAAAGTGTTATTATTATTATTATTTATATTTATTGTTATGCCATTAACATTTAAAATTATTTTAACTCAATTAAATATTCGTAAAGCTGGTAAAAGAACATCTGGTGCTGATGTTACTAATGGTCAAGTTTTTAACAAAGTAACAAAATTGTGGGAAGCAGACCATAAAGGATTGCCCTATTAATTTTAGGGAATAATTGTGGCAAATGATACTGAGTTGTTTAATAAGTTAGCAGATAAGTATCATTACTTTAATTGGATTCCTAGCATTTCTGGTAATTTGTATTTTAGTTTAGCAAAAATTAGCAATTATGGTCATATTGATAATTTATACGCTAATTTTTGTCATTTACCTAATACTGCAGAAAAAAATCTCAATCATCCATTAGCAACTCGTTATATTGTTTGCACTTCTGTTAAGCATCATACAGATGCAAAATATGGTAAAAACTATCAAAATTTTAATCAACGCTATATTTTTATCGGTAAAACTAATAAAAAATCCCATTTAGAGGGTAGATTATTTGTTTTATATTCTGATAATAACAATAATCATCTTATAAAACTTCTTAGTGAAATACACTGCACTAATAAAATCCTTGAACAACAAAGTAGAGAGAATAAAAGTTTTAAAATCATTGAAGAAACAGAAATAATTTTAAAAAATAAGTATGAAAGCATAGAATACGAAATTGATAATTTAGAAAAAAATATTTTACAAACAGACAATGTTGAAGAAATACAACTACATTCGTTTGATTTTTATATTCATAAAAATGGCTGGTGCTTTTTTAGTCAAACAACTAAACACAAACTATCAAGTGATACAATTGAGTATATTGATAGTTATAATAAAGTGCCAAGATTTTATAAACTAGCGTCATATTTTGTTAAACAATTTTTACATAGTCATGCACATCATTCTAAGAATCAAGACTCTACTACAGGCATAACAGACTTAAGTATTCACAAAAATAATAAAGATATAGATAAAAAAACTAATGAGATACTAAAACATCAATTAAGTTATATTGTAAAAGAGGTTATAAATGTTAAAAGAAATTTTAATTTTTCCTCGCTTAACCCAGTTGGTTTTGTAGCATACGCAAAGTCTTTAGTTTATAGTTTTGAAGGGATTATTAATAAAGATAATATTAATAATCACATAAAATACCTTGATAATTTACACATAGATGTTACTCAAATTATTAAAAATAATTCTGTGCCAGTATCAATAATTAATGAGGGCTGGTTTAAGGCAATACTATTGTGGAATGTGCCATTGCAAATATTGGGGATAAATTTTTATAGACAAATTGAAAAAGAGCCGTGGTGGGGCAATACTGTTTGTTGGTTTGATATTGGCAATAATGATACCATATCTATTACTATATTTATGTTGATGCTGTTGTTTTTTTCAGAGTTTATAAGATTTGTATATCTATCTCATATAAGTAAAAAGATTATTCATAATCGTCTAGCAAAATTTAATGTATTTGGTGTTAGTGATTATATAAATAACTATTTTAGAAGTTATTGTAGTTTTTCTTGTAAAAATAATAAATGTAGTAAAAATAAATATGCTATTAGACCAAAAATTTATAATTGGTATAAAAAAAATACTCGCTCAGTGTATAAAAACATTACAACTATTATCTTTGTTTGTAGTATTTTTATATACAGTATATTTATTGTTTAGTTTGTGTATAAAAATACGAAAAATATAGATATAAGCGGCGTGGTATTACTAGATAAGCCTTTAAATATAAGTTCAAATAAAGCCTTACAACAAGTAAAAAAAATATTTAACACTCAAAAAGCAGGGCATACTGGTAGCCTAGACCCTCTAGCTACTGGAATATTGCCTATTTGTTTAGGGCAAGCTACTAAGTTATCACAGTTTTTACTAGGTGCTAATAAGCGTTATTTAGCAACAGGACAACTAGGCAAACAAACCACAACAGCAGATGCTGAGGGAGAGGTAATTAAAACTGCTAGTTATCATAATATTAAAAGAGCAGATATTGAGGCAAAATTACTAACTTTTTTGGGCAATATTGAGCAAATACCGCCTATGTATTCTGCTATAAAATATCAAGGAAAACCCCTATATAAAATAGCCAGAGAGGGTAAAATTATCCCTAGAAAGAAAAGACTAATAACTATTTTTAAGATAAATTTATTAACTTATGATGATGGGGCTTTTACCATAGATGTGTTGTGCTCCAAAGGGACTTATATTAGAACTTTAATAGAAGATATTGCTCACTCGCTAAATTGTTGTGCATTTTTAGCATTATTAACAAGAACAGGCTTTGCTAATTATAGTATTGATGATAGTATATCTATTGATAAAATACTCAAACTAAAAAATAATAATATCAATATACTACATGGTATTATTAAGCCAGCACAAGATATATTAGTTAATTACCAAGAAGTTTTATTAGATAAAAATCAGGCACAATTAATAAAGTATGGTCAAAAAATAGATTATAAAAATAATCTAAAAAACGCTAGTATTATCAAACTTTTTAGTGATGATAATTTTTTGGGTATAGGTTGTTATAAAGATGGTATTATTAGCCCAAAAAGGTTATTTGTTTAGTTGAGACTATTGCACGCCAATCATTATATGTCAAAAAAAGAAACAAAAATATTAAAAAAAGCCCTAATGGGACATGGTTTTTCACCGTATTTTGTTTGTAGTTTAAAAGGCGATAAAAATTTACGAGATAGTGTTTATCAAAGACAAAAAGTTCCTAATTTTGTTGATAATAATTTATCTGAGCTAACTGAGATTTTTAAGCATTTATTATTAAAAACAACCATTCATAGATTAAGCATTGGCTTTAATAATGGTGAGATAAAAACTTTTTCTATATTTGACCCACTTAATATGGAGATTCACACAGCAGAAAACTTATTGTATGAAGATTATGTAAGCAATAATTTTCCAATAATAGAGTTAGAAAGCAAAGATTTATTTATCCGTCGTTTATATAAATATTTATTAACAGATGATGCCTTTAATACATTACCTATTTACTGGCAACAAAATATGATAAATAGAAATAATAATATGACTAAACTCACAGATATAAGTGTTTTAAGTAATATTTTGGATACCTTAACTAAATTAAGAGCAGTAGATAGTTATTATTTACGCACAGCAATAATTAGTTTGTTTAATTCTTCTGTTGCACTATCATTTAATTGTGATGGCACGCAAATTATGGCACACGGTGCATTTGAAGATTTTATTAAAGATATTATGTAAACTATATACTGTATAAATTATAAATACTATGTTTTATTTTTTAAAAAACACTGTGTAAAATAACAAAAGTATAAGATATTTTTACAAAATTAAATAAATTTTAATATGGAGTATTACTATGAATAATATGGATTTTACTAAATTATATGCCAATAAGGCTATGCGTAAAAATTTATTGGATAACCCTCGTAAAGCACTAGAAAAAGTAAATATTGAGTTAATGGAAAATATTGAGTTTAAGGTAGTTGTTAATACCAAAGAAACTTTTTATTTTATTATACAAGATAAAAATCTTTATGATACAAATGTAAGTAATATAAATGCTGGCAAACCTGAATATATTAGTTCAATAGGCTCAATAGGCACAGTTGGCACAGTTGGCACTGCAACTAGCACATTTGGCAGTGCTAGTAGTGTAACCACAGTATCTACTTCTAGCACTGTTAATCCATAGGCTTACTAAGAAACAAATAAGTAAAATAATACCCTTAGTATCTAGTTTTATATATTATCGCAATGATTATGATTACTATTGGTGTAGATGAAGCAGGTAGGGGTTGTTTAGCTGGTAGCGTAGTTGTGGCAGCTGTAATTTTGCCTGATGGTTTTGAGTTAAATGGGTTAACTGATTCTAAAAAAGTCAGTGCTAAAAAACGCCAAGCACTATACTGCGAAATTATCAATAATTCTCAATACGCACTAGGTTCGGCAAGTGCTATTGAAATTGATAAAATAAATATATTACAAGCTACATTATTAGCTATGAAACGAGCTATTTATGCCCTAAATATAGATTATGATAAAGTATTAGTGGATGGTAATAAATGCCCGCAGATTAATAATTGTCAAGCTATTGTAAAAGGTGATTTAACAGAGCCAGTAATTAGTGCTGCATCTATTATAGCAAAGGTAGTTAGGGATAAACAAATGCAAGAATTAGACTTACTGTATCCAAACTATGGCTTTGCTAAACACAAATCATATGCTACAAAAGAGCATTTATCAGCAATAAATTTTTTTGGTGCTATTATTAATGTTCATAGATTTTCATTTGCACCTATAAAAACTCTCTAAATAAAGAGCACCGCATAGATAAAAGTGCGAAGAATCTATACGCGTAACCTTGCTTTTTAGGAGTATGTTTTTATTAACAACCTTGAAGCAGAGCTCACAAAGTCTGATTCAGAGTTTTATAAGATATTGTTATAAACATATTCTTAATGATTGTTTGGAGTATCTTTTGCGACTACATTAAAATATAAATCTAACATTTTTCTAGCAATAGGAGCAGCATTTGCACTGCCACTACCAGCATTTTCTACTACTACAGCAATTACAACCTCAGGATTATCTATGGGGGCAAAACTAGTAAACAGTGCATGATCTCGTAAATGCTCAGCTATATTTTTAGCATTATAACTTTCATCTTTTGATAAGCTAAAAACTTGTGCTGTGCCTGTTTTTCCAGCTAGAGTATATTGCAAGTTTTTATTTAATCGTCTTGCTGTGCCCTTGGGGCTATAAATAGTTTGTTTCATACCATCAATTACAGTTTCATAATTTTTAATATCTACTATATTTAACTGCTTAAATATAGCCTCAGTGCTAATTATAGTATTAGACGAGTAGCTAATTCTTTTCAATAGTCTTGGGGTAGTTAATTTACCTCCACTAGCTAAAGCTCCTGTTGATACGGTTAATTGCAGTGGAGTTGTGCCCATAAAGCCTTGTCCAATACCAGCAATTATGGTTTCTCCAATATACCAAGGTTTATTTTTAATGCGTTTTTTCCATTTCTTAGATGGTAACACTCCATAATTTTCATTTGGTAAGTCTATTTTTGTTTTACTTCCTATGTTAAATTGTGCAAGATAATTGTGTATTTTATCAATACCTAATTCATAAGCTAATTCATAAAAAAATACATCGCAAGATTGAGCTATAGATGCTTTTAAGTCAATATTACCATGTCCGCTTTTTTTCCAATCACGGTATTTGTGGTTATTATTAGGCAAATTATATGAGCCTTTGCAAAATATATGTTTATCCTTTTTTATAACATTATTTTCTAATCCTGCTAAAGCCACAAATGGTTTTATTGTCGATCCCGGAGGATATACGCCCCTAATTGCCCTGTTAAATAAGGGACGATTTTTATCATTTATTAGTTTTTTATAATCTTTGTTTGATATACCATTTACAAAACTATTAGCATCAAAAGTTGGTGCACTAGCAAGTGCTAGTATCTCCCCTGTTTTGACAAACATCATTACTACTGAGCCTCTTTTATTGTGTAATAATTCTTGGGCTTTTTCTTGTAGCCTGTAATCAATGCTTAAATATAAGTCATTGCCAGTCTTAGGATATTTAACAATATCAGTGCTAATACTTCTACCTAAAGCGTTGCGAGTTATTTTGCTTAGTCCAGCAGTGCCTAACAACAAATCATCGTATTGTTTTTCTAAGCCAGTTTTACCAATATGAGTTATGCCCTGGTATTTTTTATTTGATTTTTTATCATTACTAATTCTATTTACATAACCTATTATATGAGTAGTAATACCCTTTTTAGGATAAATACGCTTAAAATATGGTCTAACATTTATACCCTTATAATCTTGCGAACTTAATACCTTAGCCACTGCATTGTAGGGCATATCATATGCTATTATAATATCATCAAATGAATTGTAATATTTACGAATTTTGTAATACTTTTTTATATCTGCATCGTTGATAAAATTATCTTGTTTTAATTTAGTAATAGTTTTTGATACACCATTAGTTTTCTCAGGTATGATGCTGAGTATGTAACTAAGTTTATTATCTGCTAGTATTGCTCCATTTCTGTCAAATATCCTACCTCTAATTGGAGGTACGCTTCTGGTTATAATTTGATTATCAATAGATTCTTGCTTATAATGGCTATAATTAATTATTTGTAAATTAAAAAATCTATATATTAAAATACCCGTTAGTGTCATCATTATAAGACCAGCAAATATTACTCGTTTAGTAAAAATAGAGTATTCAGATATAGGATTTGATATTAACATTTATTTCTTATATTGACTATCTAATAACCATCTAATAATAGGCCAAAATAACGGTGTAGTAATAAGACTAATAAACATTACTGGATTTATATAAAACTCTGTAATACTAATTAAATGCACTGTATATATAACCGTTAAATAAATAATACTAGCAACAAATATATAAACTTGCTCGGTGCTAATATTAGAGGTAAAAAAAGATCTTTTAATTTTTATTAAAAATAAACTACTTAGTATTAATGCTAGGGAATTTTGCCCCAATATATCGCCACTAATAACATCAATCAATATTCCTAAAACCAAAGCATAATAAGCTGGATTTTTAATTTTAAATCTAATAAGCCAATAACTAAAACTAAGTAATGGCCAAAAAACTATAACTTCATTACTAAAAATAGGTATAGCACTCAATATTAGTGTTATTAAACTAGATTTTATTAAAAACCAAATGGAGTTTTTTTTCATTACTTAGCCTATGGTTTTTTATTGTTATTTATAGCTTCATTAATTAGTAATACAAATTCTAATTGGTTAATATTTTCAATGGGCAATAATTCTACTACCATAAAATCACCTTGATTTTTAATCTTAGTTACAGTTCCTACTGGATGATTTTTAGGGAATTTATTATCAATACCACTAGATACAAAAATATCACCTACTTTAATATCAGAGTTTGTTTGCACAAAATTAAGTTTTAAACTGCTATTATAAGACGCAACACCTTGTGCAATAGCGTGTAAACTATTTCTTTGATTTTTTGTAGCAATATAATGAGTAGGGTCGGTAATACTTAATACCGTAGAATGATTTTTAGCAACAAAAATTACCTGACCAACAATACCAGAATCACCTATTACTACTTGATTGCTCTTAATATTATCATCTAAACCTTTATTGATAACAATTTGTTTTTTAAGCCTAGATTGAGCAATATTACTAACCGATGCTAAAATTATATTTTTACTTTTTAGCACATAAACTGTATTGAGAATTTTTTTGACCTTTTGCAGTTCTAGCACATTACCAGCGTGAGTTTGTAACTGTGCTTTTAATATTTTATTTTCTGTTGTTAGTAAATTAACCTTCTTAATTAATTCTGTATTACTATGTGATTTTTCTACTATATAATTATAAAAATAACTAGGTATATCAACTATATAATATATAGGAGACACTAAATTTGCAATAAAACCTCTAATGCTATTTAATGACGGATAATTAAATATTGTTAACAAAATGGCAATTATTATTGATATTACATAATGGCTAATTTTTGTATTATTAGCCATTAAATAGTCCAATTTGAATAACTATAATAAAATTACCAAAGTTCTTAAAGCCTTGCATTTTGGAGAGACCTCCACTTGTAGATTTACTCGTTTTGAGACTATTGCACGGTGGCAAAGAATAGATAAAAATTTAGAGTAGTAAATTATCATAGCAGGTTGGACTAAATATAATCACTCTGATGCTAAAAATGACATATTATGCTTATTTATCATATCTAAACCAATACTACCGCCTTTTACAACGCAGGTAAGAGGCTCATCTGCTACATTAACAGGAAGTTTAGTTTCTTGTGATATTAGTTTATCAAATCCTTCTAATAAGGCACCACCTCCTGTTAACACAATACCACTTTCTGCTATATCAGAACCTAATTCTGGTGGGGTATTTTCTAGTGCAGTTTTAACACCAGATACTATAATATCTAGCACTTCTTTAATAGCCGTTAATATTTCAGTATTAGTAATACCAAAACTAATAGGAATACCGTCTGCTATATTTCTGCCGTGAATAAATATTTCTTTAACAACATTGCTTTCATAGGCAGAGCCAACCTCTTTTTTAATCTTTTCAGCTGTGGACTCACCAATAACTGTGCCATAAGCACTACGAATATACTTAATAATCGTATCGTCTAATTTATCACCACCTACACGAAGAGAATTAGAATA
Organism: Gammaproteobacteria bacterium; assembly: GCA_965222825.1. Classification (GTDB taxonomy): domain Bacteria; phylum Pseudomonadota; class Gammaproteobacteria; order PS1; family Pseudothioglobaceae. The sequence goes on from OZ244964.1 coordinate 1,174,251, forward strand.
CACTATGCCGTTTAATGACATTACCGCAATTTCTGTTGTGCCCCCACCAATGTCAATTACCATAGAGCCTGTTGCTTTATCTATTGGCATTCCAGCACCAAGAGCTGCAGCCATAGGCTCATCAATCAAAAATACATCCTTAGCACCAGCACCAAGAGCACTTTCTTTAATAGCTCGTCTTTCAACTTGTGTTGCCCCACAAGGAACACAGATTAGAACCTTAGGACTTGGGCTAAAAAAATTTGACTTTAAAACCTTTTTTATAAAGTTTTGTAACATCTTTTCTGTTACTCTAAAGTCCGCTATTACACCATCTCTCATAGGACGAATTGCAGTTATAGAACCAGGAGTTCTGCCTAACATTAATTTAGCTTCTTGTCCTACAGCTATTATTGTTGAGTTCATAGAACTTCTATCATTTCTAATTGCAACTACAGATGGTTCATTCAAAACAATTGAGCCATTCATACATATAAGTGTATTTGCTGTTCCCAAATCAATAGATAAATTACTAGATTTAAAAAAATTAAACATAACCGCCTCTTGTTGCTATAATAAGTGAATTAAACCAAAAAACTTATTATACCGACTAAATAACATAAATAACAATGAAAATAAAACAAAATGATATTATAAATAGCGTAGCTCTGGCATTACAGTATATATCTTACCATCATAGTTCTGATTTTATTAAAGCTATGTTTGATGCGTATAAAAAAGAAACCAATTTATCTGCTAAAAATGCCATAGGGCAAATATTAATTAATTCTAAGATGGCAGCAATTAGCAATCGTCCTATTTGTCAAGATACTGGTATAGTTAATATTTTTATTGATGTTGGTATGTCTGTTGTTTTTGAAGGCGATATGTCCTTAGACGAAATGATAAACGCAGGTGTTCGTAAGGCGTATTGTGCCCTAGATAATCCGTTAAGATTGTCAGTAGTAGCAGATCCTTTATTTAGCAGAAAAAATACCAAAGACAATACCCCTGCTGTAATTCATACTAACTTAGTAAGAGGTAATAATATTGAGTTTATTGTAGCTGCCAAAGGTGCTGGTTCAGAAAATAAAGCAAAATTTACCTGTCTAAACCCTGATGACAATTTATTAGACTGGGTGGTAAGAACATTGCCAACTATGGGTGCAGGTTGGTGTCCGCCGGGAATTTTGGGTATAGGAGTTGGGGGAACTTCTGAAAAAGCTATGCTGTTAGCAAAAAGAAGTTTATTAGATGAAATTGATATACACGAAATAAAAACTAAGAACAAGCCAAGCAAATTAGAAAAATTACGCTTAGATATTTATAATGCTGTTAATGATTTAAAAATTGGTGCTCAAGGCTTAGGAGGGGTAACTACGGTATTAGATGTTAAAATCCTAGATTATCCAACTCACGCTGCCTCATTGCCTATTGCTATGATACCTAATTGTGCTGCTACTAGGCATATACATTTTAAATTAGACGGTAGTGGAATTGCAAAACTACCAGAAGTTAACATAAATGATTATCCAAACTTAACTATGGATTATTCTAAATATCGCAAAGTAAATTTAAACACCATTACTAAACAAGATACTGCTAATTGGAAGATAGGCGAAACATTATTATTATCAGGAACGATTCTAACTGGTAGAGATGCAGCACACAAACGCCTATTAAATATGGTAAATAGTAATCAAGGTATGCCAAAGAATGTTAATTTTAATAACAAATTTATTTATTATGTTGGTCCTGTTGACCCAGTTAAAGATGAGGTTTTAGGCTCAGCTGGACCCACTACTGCAACTAGAATGGATAAATATAGCTCGTTTATATTAGAAAATACTAATATACTAGGTATGATAGGCAAGGCAGAACGAGGTCAAGATACTATAAATTTATTAGCAAAACACAAAGCAGTATATTTAATAGCTGTTGGCGGTGCTGCTTATCTTATATCGAAGTCTATTACCAAAGCAAAAAAACTAGCTTTTGAAGAGATGGGAATGGAAGCTATTTACGAACTAGAAGTAAAAGATATGCCCACTACTGTAGCAGTTGATATAAATGGTAATAATATTCACAGTATTTTTTCACAAACTATTAAGTTATAAAAAAAATATTTGAGTTATTTTTAGCATGTGCAACGGATTTGTATTATATTTTTTACTTTTAATATTAGATTCTGGTATTATGCAGAGTTAAAGTTAGTTGGATAATCGCCTTGTGCTTAAAAATGCACAAAGAGGAAAGTCCGGACTCCTTAGAGTAAAGTGATAGTTAATGGCTATGCAAAGTGATTTGACGGAAAGTGCCACAGAAAATACACCGCCTAGTATTTTTAAAGGTTAGGTAAGGGTGAAATGGTGCGGTAAGAGCGCACCGCTTATTTGGTGACAAATAAGGCATGGTAAACCCCACTTGGAGAAAGATTAAATAAGATAACGGCATTACTCGTGCTTATGTTATTGGGTAAATCGCTAAAGGTATTTGGCAACAAATACCATAGATGAATGATTATCGTTAGTTAAGACTGATGAAATAATATTTAGTTGCTAATACAGAATCCGGCTTATAGACTAACTTTCATACAAATACAAACATATTTATAATTTATATTATATTTTAGGTATAATCTCACATTACTGGTATAAAATTAGCATAAAATGTTGTTATTAAAATCTTTTATTGTATTGTGTATATTGTTATTATCAGCCTGTAATGGGTTTAATAACTATTTTAATAAGAAGAGTGCTGTTGTTAAAAATGATAGTGCCACAAATATTGAAACAAAGCAAAACAATAAAATAACTGCAGATAATACTAAATACATAAAAGATAAAATAACCCAAACAAAAAACTGCTCAGATATAAACTTAGATAATATTTCCACAACTAATTTTAGTTTTACAAAAGAGATTGTCCAATGTTTAGAATCATCACCAGAATTTTATAATTATGTATTATTTTTATACAAACATAATTCTAAAAAAGCTGACAAACAATTACAAAAATTTATTACTACTAATTCTAAAGAAACTCTACCACTTAACTCAATAGTAAGCATAGCAGATAAAAAAGTATTAATTTGGCTAAATAGAAAGTCTGATGTTGTAGAACCAAATATAATAAAACCTGAGTTAAATAAGACTATTGAGAAAATTGTCTTAAAACAAGGAGAGTTTGAAACACTAGAAGACTTTAATGTACGAGTTGCAAATAAAAAAGAAATGTTACAACGAAGAATACAATTAGAACAGGCACAATACAAGGCAAAATTAGAAGAGTATTATAGGTTGCAAGAAGCTTATATACTTTCTTTAAGGGTTGAAAAAGAAGATAGAAGAGAGCAATCAAAGGTAAAATATTTGGATTTTTTAGCAGAAGAAATAATAAATATTCTAGGTTATCCTTATTTTGAAGATCTAGTTTATGACCCTAATGATAAAGTATTTAGAGCTACTTTATTATCAACTAAAAGCGATTGGCACGAATATGTAATAATTAATGTGCCATTACTTGAAGCCAAAATATTTAAAGAAAGCATAAAAGAAATTAGACCTGTTTTAGACTTTGATATCAATGATAATGGAGAATTATATGTGTCTAATATAATTGCTAATTTTGATAAGCAAAATTATAATGCTAAAATAGTAAAGCATAAAAAATATAAATTAAAATCTGAAACTATAGAGGCTACATTTGGAGACTGGTTATAACTTACCATTAAAATTATGAATAAAAAATACCTATTAAACACAATTATATATTTATTATTAATTTTAGGAATCATTAAATATTCTTATGCAGATTTTACTTGGGAAAATAGGAATATCACAAAGACTATACCCCAATTAGAGTATGAGCTCAAGGCTAGTAATGAGTCTGTTAGCAAACTAAAACTAGAAATAGAATCATTAAATGCTAAATTAGAAGTTTATAAGTTAGATAATCAAATTATTAAAGAACAGTTGGAAAACAATAGCCTAGTCATTAAAAAAAAAATAAATAATTTGACAGATTCGCTAAATAAAAATAAAGCAGAAAATAAAAATCTAAAAAATAATAATAAACTAAAAATTCAAGAAATATTAGACGCTAAAAAAAAAATATCTAAACTAAGTAAACAAATTCAATCACTAGAAAACAATACTAAAAATTTACAAAAATTACACAAGCAAAAAGTATTAGCAATAGAAAATAAACTAGGTATAACAAATATAAACTTAAATGAAACTAAATTAGAAATAGCTGGACTAAATAATTCACTACAAAAAAAATCAAGCGAATATACCACTAGCATTAATTTATTATCAAATAAGCATAAAAAACTAGCAGAAGTTTATCAAAAAACTAAAAAACAACTATCATTATTAAAAAATAATATCAATACATTAACTCAAATTAATAATAAAAAAAATAAAACGATAACAACAATAAGTAAAGAAAAAGATAAACTGTTACAAAAGATATCAGAACTAAAAAAAAATACCACAAAAATAAATAATAGCGTAATCAAGTTAAATAAAAACAATCAAGACCTTATTGAAACTATAAATAATAAAAATAAGTTAATCAAAATTTCATCAAATTTAAAACAAAAATTAAGCAAAGACCTTAGTGATACTGCCACTAAACTAGCAAATGCTAAGGGCTATAAAAATAAATATGAAAATGCCAATAAAGCATTACAAAATAGCAAACAACTACTAGCAAAATCAAACCAAGAGTTAAGTAAAAAAGATAGTAATAACAAAAAATTAAGCAAAGACCTTAGTGATACTGCCACTAAACTAGCAAATGCTAAGGGCTATAAAAATAAATATGAAAATGCCAATAAAGCATTACAAAATAGCAAACAACTACTAGCAAAATCAAACCAAGAGTTAAGTAAAAAAGATAGTAATAACAAAAAATTAAGCAAAGACCTTAGTGATACTGCCACTAAACTAGCAAATGCTAAGGGCTATAAAAATAAATATGAAAATGCCAATAAAGCATTACAAAATAGCAAACAACTACTAGCAAAATCAAACCAAGAGTTAAGTAAAAAAGATAGTAATAACAAAAAATTAAGCAAAGACCTTAGTGATACTGCCACTAAACTAGCAAATGCTAAGGGCTATAAAAATAAATATGAAAATGCCAATAAAGCATTACAAAATAGCAAACAACTACTAGCAAAATCAAACCAAGAGTTAAGTAAAAAAGATAGTAATAACAAAAAATTAAGCAAAGACCTTAGTGATACTGCCACTAAACTAGCAAATGCTAAGGGCTATAAAAATAAATATGAAAATGCCAATAAAGCATTACAAAATAGCAAACAACTACTAGCAAAATCAAACCAAGAGTTTAGTAAAAAAGATAGTAATAACAAAAAATTAAGCAAAGACCTTAGTGATACTGCCACTAAACTAGCAAATGCTAAGGGCTATAAAAATAAATATGAAAATGCCAATAAAGCATTACAAAATAGCAAACAACTACTAGCAAAATCAAACCAAGAGTTAAGTAAAAAAGATAGTAATAACAAAAAATTAAGCAAAGACCTTAGTGATACTGCCACTAAACTAGCAAATGCTAAGGGCTATAAAAATAAATATGAAAATGCCAATAAAGCATTACAAAATAGCAAACAACTACTAGCAAAATCAAACCAAGAGTTAAGTAAAAAAAATAGCGAAATTCAAGATATAAATACCAAACTTACACAACTAAATGCACAGAATAAAGCTATAAAAATAAAGCAAGAAAATAATAAAAAATCTAGGGTAAATGAATTAGCAAGGCTAAATTTGATAATAAAAAAACAAAAAATTGATATAGCAAATGTATATAAAAAGAACGACTATTTAAAGACATCTTATGATAAAAATATTGCTAGTTATAAAGATAATTTAAAAACTAAACAAAATACTATTACTAAACTAGAGGCTAAAATAAATAACTTAGACACTAAATATCAAAATAAACTAATAAAAGCAAAAAATACTTACGAAGTTAATTTAAAAACTAAACTTCAAGACTTAGAAAATAAATATAAAAAGGAAATAATAAATATAGAGTCCATTAGTGGAGAGTTAAATATTGCAAAACAAAATATAGTTAACTTAAATAAAGACATAGCATCATATAGAACTACAATATTAATAACTGAGGCTAAATATACTAAATTATTAGATGATAATACTTTGTTAAAGACTCAGTCAGAATTAAATGAAAATGCTTTAAAAGAAGAAATTAAAAAAAATAAATTACAATTAGCAAAGCAAATAAAACTTAGTGAGAAAATTAAAATTAATTTAAATAGGTATCAACAGAAAAATGAAATAATTACTAGAAACTTAGAAGAATCAAACGCCAAAGTTAATGATTTAACAAAACAATTAAGTAGTTTAAATACAACTGCTAATGAATTAAAACAACAATTAGATGATACTAAATTGACATTAAAGAATAAAAATAATGTTTTATCAGACTTACAAAATAAAGATAAAAATCATAAATACAAGATAGATATTGTCCAACAAAAATTAGCCAAAGAGCAATTAATAACCAAAAAACTTAATATTGATATAACTAATAAAAATACTCAATTAGATAATATTACATTAGATTTGGGAGAAAAAACTAACCAATTATCAAGTGTTATAGCAAAAAATGATGCCAGCAATAGAACTATTAATCAGCTTAAAAGTATTTTAAAACAAAACAAAGTTAAAATTACAAAACAGGAAAAAGTATTTAACCTAATATACAATAGAACATGCTCTAAATTTAACGCTGTTGTTGCTAATAGTGAAAAAATAAAGTGCGATAATATATTCTAAAATATAAGTTTTATTTTAACTTTGTATTATTGATTTCTAAAACTTTACATTAAAACCATATAGTTCTGGTATTAGCATAATACTAGCTAATACCAGTATTTGTATTATTATAAATGGTATTACTCCTTGATAAATATCGGTAGTTTTTATACTACTTGGGGCTACACCTTTTAGGTAAAAAAGGCTAAAACCAAAAGGCGGAGTTAAAAATGATGTCTGTAAGTTCATAGCTATTAGAATTGCAAACCAAGTAATATCAATACCCAAACTGTTAGCTATAGGATATAGTATTGGCACGATAATAAGCGATATTTCAATAAAATCAATAAAAAATCCTAATACTAAAATCAACAACATAGATAAAATAATAAAACTCCATTCCTTAGCTGGCATACTATGAATTAAATCTGCTAATAACTCATCGCCACCTGTGTATGAAAATACCATAGAGAATGCCGTAGCACCAATTAGAATAGTAAATATCATAGCCGTAGTTTTAGCTGTTGATAATGATGTTTGAGCTAGAATTTTAAAACTAAATTTACCATACATTAGTGATAATATAATAGCACCTACTGCTCCTACTGATGCTGATTCTGTTGGTGTAGCTATACCTGAGAAAATACTACCTAAAACTACTATTATTAAAATTAAAACTGGGCTAATATCTTTAATTAGTATTAAGTATTTATGAAAATTATTTATATCCTGCTCGTTATTTATAATTTCTATCTTGTGATAATAACTATAAATAATAGCAAATATTACATAAGCACCTATTAGTATTAATGAGGGAATAATAGCAGCATTAAATACATCTCCTACTGGTATATTCAATACATCAGCTAGAATTATTAGCACAATACTAGGTGGCACAATCTGCCCTAAGGTTCCTGAGGCACAAATTATGCCCGATGAAAATTTATTGTTAATTTTATGTTTTAGCATAATAGGTAGGCTAACAACTCCCATTACTGCCATAGTAGCACCAACAACACCAGTAGATGCTGCTAATAATGAGCCAATAATAATTGTTGATACTGCCAAGCCACCACGCATATTACCGAATAAGATTGCCATTGATTCTAGTAATTTATTGGCTATTTCAGTTTTTTGTAGCATTGTGCCCATAAAAATAAATAATGGCACAGCTATTAGGATAGTATTCTCCATAATGCTCATTACCCTATAAGGCATAAGAGCAAATAAACCTATACCATCATCAGAAAATAACGCAAATATGAAAGCAACACCAAAAAAAGTAAATGCTACTGGAAAGCCAATTAGAATTACTAACAAACATACAAAAAACATTATTAATCCAAACATAGTATTTAGCTTTTATTTGGATTTTTATTAGAACTGTTGCACAGCAGTCTTAGACTTAATTTAGCTTTGTAATAACTAGCTACAACTAGCATAACAAATGCAATAGGTAAAATAGCCTTGATAATAAATCTATACGCTAAGCCACCTGGGTCGCTACTGGTTTCTTGTAGTTGATAAGATTCATAAGCAAAATTATAGCCGTTATAAATTAGGTTTAAACTAATAGGTAGGATGAAAATTAACACCCCCACTATATTAATAATATTCTTGGTTTTTGCACTAAAATCTTTATAAAATACATCAACTCTAACATGGGTGTTGCTATAAGTTGCATAACTAATACCAATTAGAAATAGTGCTGAATAAAAATGCCATTGTAATTCTTGTAAAAATATAAAACTATTATTAAAAACATATCTCAATACTACATTAGTAAATACACTACTTATTGTTAATAGCACCAAAACTATTAAAATGTATTCTAGGGTTTTAATAATAACTTTTTTATTTGTCACTTAGTTCTAAGTAAGATTTGTCAGATATATTAGTCCAAGCTCTAGCCATTTTTAAATATTCTCTTTGAGACTTTATAATCTCATCAGCCAGAGGTGATTTTTTTGCTAGTTTTGCCAATAATTTATCATTAGCTCTTTTTAACACTTGTATTATTGGTCTAGGCAAACTTTTAACTTCAATATTGGGGTATTGTTTTTTCATAGTTTGCCAATTTCTAGAGCTTTTATCAGTAGAGTCTGCATACATTTGATAAGCTGATAATTTCATTGCTGAGATAATAATAGTTTGAATATATTTTGGTAACTTATTAAACTTTTTTAAGTTTATTAAAAATTGTAATTCAGTGGCAGGCTCGTGCCAACCAGTATAGTAATAAGGTGCTATTTTATGAAACCCCATCCGTAAGTCCAGAGATGGACCTACCCATTCTAAGGCATCTATAGTACCTCTATCAAGAGCGGTATATAATTCCCCAGCTGGAATATTCTCAGGTTTAACACCAACTTCTGCCATAATTTCACCTGCAAATCCGGGAATACGCATTTTTAGGCCTTTTAAATCTGCTACTGTGTTAATTTCTTTTTTGAACCAACCGCCCATTTGGTTGCCAGTATTACCGCCTATTATCGAGCGAAGTCCATGACGGGCATAAACTCTATCCATTAACTCTTGCCCACCACCATAATCAAACCAAGCGTATTGCTCTGGCGTTGTCATACCAAATGGCATAGTAGTAAAATATAAGGTATTAGGATCTTTACCCTTCCAATAATATGAGCCAGAATGTCCAAAATCGTATTGCCCAGATTTTACTAGGTCAAAAATACCCAACGGTGCTTTATGTTTATTACTAGAATCTATTTGCACTTCCACCTTGTTATTAGACATTTGCTTAACTAATTTAGCAAACCTTTTGGTAGTTTCACCAAAAATAGGAAAATTAGCTGGCCAACTCTCAGCTAGTTTTAATTTATAGACTTTTTCTAACTTAGTTGTTGTGGCATTGTCAGTTTTACTTTCTTTTTTATCAATACAGCCAATTAAGGATATTGCCATTAAAATAATAAATATATAACGCATAATAAAATATTTTGAATTAAAAACCTTTATTTTACTTTGAAACTACTAATTATTGCTATAAAATAACAGTAATTAACAACTTATGTTTACTAACAATGAAAATAAAACCTAGCGACTACCAAGCAACAAGTAATAAACAAGTATTTATACCTGATAATAGTAAAAATGTTGTGCTGTATTTTTATCCTAAGGACTCAACCCCAGGTTGTACCCAAGAGGGCTTGGATTTTAGCTCTTTATACGATGAATTTAGCGATAATAACGCTGTTATTTATGGAGTATCTCGTGATAGTATAAAAAGCCATGAGAATTTTAAAGCCAAGCAGGGGTTTAAATTTGAGTTAATTAGTGATAAAGATGAAACTTTGTGTAAATTATTTGATGTTATTAAACTAAAAAAACTCTACGGTAGAGAATATATGGGTATTGTGCGTTCAACTTTTGTTATTAACAATGATGGCGTAATATTAAAGCATTGGAATAATGTTAAAGTTAAAGAACACGCCAAAGAGGTATTAGAATTTATTAAAACTTTATAAATCTTTAACAACCCACAAATCGGATTTGCGGGTATAAGAGGTTTGCTATGAATGTAGATGATAAAGAACTAAATAAATTTGCCAAACTTGCTAGTAGATGGTGGGATAAAAATAGCGAGTTTAAACCACTGCACGATATTAATCCGCTAAGGGTTGATTATATTGATGATAAATGTAATGGTTTGGCAAATAAAACTGTGCTTGATGTTGGTTGTGGTGGCGGCATATTAAGCGAAGCTATGGCACAAAAAGACGCCAAAGTGAAAGCCATAGATATGGCAGAAGCCTCACTTGAGGTCGCAAAATTACATTTATTAGAGTCAAAATTAGATATTGATTATCAAAAAATTACCATAGAAGAACTAGCAAATCAAGAGCAAGAAAAATACGATATTATTACCTGTTTAGAAATGCTAGAGCATGTCCCTAATCCGCCGTCTATTATTAAATCTTGTCAAAAATTAGTTAAAGATAATGGCTTGGTATTTTTTTCCACTATTAACCGCAATCCTAAGGCGTATTTATTTGCTATTATTGGAGCAGAATACATTCTCAATTTACTACCTAAGGGCACCCACGAATACCATAAATTTATTACCCCTTATGAACTAGATACTTATGCTAGCCATGCTGGGTTAAAATTAAAAAATATAGTGGGAATGAGGTATAAACCATTTACTAAAAAATACAAGCTAGGCAGTGATGTCAGCGTTAATTACTTGTGCTATTATCAAAAATAATCTAAAAATTTAGTTATTTTATTACTTCATTTCGCCAAGCATAATATCTATTGTTATTTTATCAATAATGGCTTTTATGGCTTTATCTAGTTCGCTATCTTTTGTATAATTTGCCTCAACACATATAGTTGCACGCCCATTTTTTACTAGTTTTTTTGCTTGCTTGCGGGTATTACCTTTTTTTGCATGTTTTTTATAAACAGCAATAGAGTTTCCGCCTTGATAATTTACCATCTTCATAGCTGGTATATCAGTATTACCATCACCAATAAAAACAATATTTTTAAATGGTATAGGGCGTTCGTGTTCTGGGGTAAATCTATTAATTTTTGTATCATCCCAAGAATTATAAATACCCTTATTTATGCGAAATAAATATTGGGTTTTTGTGGTATAATTTATTGCCAATGCTGGATATTCTGCAACACCGTTTTCATTATATTTATATCCCGATGCAAATACACATTTGAATTTATTATATATTGCAGTGCCTTTTATCATCTCTCTAAGCCCAGATGAGATAATATAATGTTCAATAATAATATTTTTAGCTTTGGCATAGTCGTTAATTCTATCAAACCAAGTATTAACACCATTAAATAATTTAATTTCTTTGCCGTGTTTTATAAAATCTTGCTCTCTAACAGGAATTTCTTTATTTTTAGCTTTTTTTAGCATAAGGTGCATATACGCTAGCACATTATCCATATCATTTTCTTGTGCTATTTTTTTAGAATCTTCCCAAAATTTCTTACTATTAACCCCTAATGCGGGTATAAATGAATGCTCCTGCATATTTCCTAGTGCAAGCGTGCCATCAAAATCATAAGCAATTGCCATTTTTATATTGTTTTTATACATAAAAATATCTTTTTTTAATAATCAGTAACTAAATATTACCAGTTATGTCCAAGTAAACTAAATTATCATAGTTATTCAGGCACACATTGTTAAACAAAACTAGCAAAATGAAATCATTATACTATTTGGTTAATACTTAAACAAGAATTGCTAGCAAACAATATTACTAATATGATTATTTTATTTGTTATTGCAGTAGTTAAAATATTGCTATAATACTAAATTCAATAAGTAAAGGTATTATCTAAATTATGAGAATTTTATTATTATTTTTACCATTGTTTTGTTTTGCTTATGACAAAACTAGTTTTGATATTAATCCTATTCATATTACGGGTAATAGTTACTACATAGCCGGCAAATTAGGTGCTGCTACCCAATACGAAGGGTTTATATCTAATGCTGGATTTGTTATAACTAAAGATAGTGTAGTAGTATTTGACGCCTTAGGCACAGAAGCCTTAGCAGATGCTATGATAACTAGCATTAAAAAAATTACTAATAAGCCCATAAAATTAGTGCTAACAAGTCACTACCACGCTGACCATATTTATGGTTTAGCATCATACAAAAAATTAGGTGCAAAAATATGGGCACCAAAAGGCTCATTAGAGTATTACTATTCCAATAGTGCTGAACAATTATTAATAGCAAGAAAAGACTTATTATTCCCTTGGCTTGACGATGATACCAAACTAATAAAGCCTGATAGGATTATTAGTAAAGATACTAAATTTTCCTTAGGTGGTGTTGATTTTATCATAAATTATTTTGGAGCTATTCATTCTAATGGCGATATGTCCTTGCTTGTTAAAAACGACCAAGTATTATTTACAGGCGATATTTTATTTGCAGGCAGGATACCATTTGTTGGCGATGCCAATATTAGTAAATGGTTAAAAATATTGATTAGCTTGCAAGACACCCAAGTTAATTACATAGTCCCAGGACACGGAAAAATAACAAATAATGCTAATAATGCTATTAGCAGAACCAAAGAGTATTTAGAATTTTTATTAACTAAATTAACCCCAGCGGTTAATAATATGATAGACTTTGATAGTGCATATAAAAGCATAGATTGGAGCAAATTTACCAATATACCAGCATTTAATGAGGCAAATCGCAAAAATGCTTACGCTGTTTATTTGTATTTAGAAAGAACTTTATACTAAATTCAACAAATTAATAATATCTCTAACTTCCATCATCTAAACCGGGGATATGTTGAGATGTAATTTCTATTTTTTGCACTCTTTTATCACAAGCACCATGCTCTTCTACCCTAGTAATAATTCGCTCAACACATTCTGTAATATCTTCACACTGCCAAGTGATTTTTGATGATTGCTCATTTCCTAAGGTAACGGTTAGCACAGCACCAGAAATAGCATATTTAGATACTGATAGTAATAATGTTAAAATAATTATTTGTAGTGTTTTCATTGTTAAATCCTATTATATATTATAATATTATTATATACTAATATAATAATGCGTGCAAGTTTTTTTTATAATTATTAAAAAATACCTATAAATTTGCACAAAAATAGGTTTTGTTATGGGTGTATTTTTATGTGTAGAACAGATTTTTTACGAGTGTTTTTATCTAGTCTAAACTAACCTAAACTATTTAATACAGAGGTATTATATTATTGTAGATAATTAGATATATTCTATAGAAACCTCTGATAACCTTGAATCAGGGCTCACAAATCAGAGTTTTATAAGATATTGCTATAAACATATTTTTAAAAAAGCAAGACTTTTAAATCGCAAAAAACAGGGCGATTCTCACATAGCCAGAACTACTTTTTTAAGGGTTAATCAGAGTCTTCTAATGTGAGCTAGCTGTGCCCCAACTACCAGCACATGAAACACTTGATATCAATGTTCCTACTGTGCCTAAAGAAGATGCTGTGCTAGCACCAGCCACACTTATTGTATCTAACTGGCTACTAAGACTTGTATCATCATCAATATTAGGAATAACAAAATATATTGTGTTCTTGGTATTAGTTTTAACCACAGCCTCTATACCTTGGGCATCATAATCACTAAACAATTCAAGCATTCCCTTATTAGGGTTTTTTCTTAATTGTGAGCGAAATGATTTGTCAGATAATTGTTCTACTTTATTTATTATTGCCATTTTATTATATCCTTATATTTTTAAAAATATACCCAATATTTTAGTCAAAATAATACTAACTAAGACTACATTTTATTATATTTTATATAGTTTACTTGTTTACACTTAATACCATTATTTCTAAGCGTATGACAAATAGGCTTTGCAAGCCACACCCTATATTATAAAACTGCATGAACTTTACTTTGTATAGATTGTAAGTTTTGTTTTAGTGTTGTCATAAATTCTCCCCCATTAAAATATTTGAGGATATTTTAGAATAATTTAGTTTCTTATTTGCCAATTGCGGTAATAGTAATATTACTGTGGAGCCCATATTAAAACGACCAAGTTCATCGCCTTTATTGATAGTTATATTGCTATCTTGGTAATTAAAAGTTTTAATCTTCTTGCCATAAGGTGGGGTTATTCTACCATGCCATACCACCTCCATAGAGCCTACAAATATAGCACCTACTAAAATAACTGCTATCTCGCCAATATTAGTTTTGAAATAGCATATTAGCCTTTCATTTCTAGCAAGCAGGGCTTGAATATTATCAATACTAGTTTTATTAACAGAAAACAAATTACCCGGGACATATACCATAGATAATAATTTAGCATTAATAGGCATATGCACTCTATGATAGTCCTTAGGGGATAAATAAAAGGTATAAAAATTACCGTCTGCAAAATATTGGGCTTTTTCTTCTGTTGCTAGTAATTGTTTTATACTATAATCTCTATTCTTAGCTGAGATAATATTACCCTTAGTTATAATACCTAATTGTGATAGCGTGCCATCTACTGGTGATACTAAATTATTTTTACTTATAGGGCGGATATTATTTTTTAATTCTCTTGTGAAAAAGTCATTAAAACTATTATAATCACTGATATTTTCTAATTTTGCCTCTGATAAATTTACTTTATATTTATCAATAAATTTACTAATTAAGAAATTTTTTAACCAAATTAATTCTAATCTAGCGAAGTAAAACATTATTTTAGAGAGTAAGTGTTTTGGAATAATGTATTGTAAAAATACCATTATGAATTGCACCTAGATGTTATAAAATCTAGTGCATCATCCATTGCGATGATACTTTTATCACTATCTTTTCTAAATTTGTATTCTATATTATTATTATCAATTAAACTATCACTTATAACAATTCTGTGTGGAATGCCCAATAATTCTGACTTAGAAAACATAACCCCAGCTCTTTCTTTACTATCATATAAAATTACGCTGATATTTTTAGCTAATAATGATTGATATAATTTATTGCTATAATTAGCAACTCTATGAGACTTATGATAATTGATTGGCACAATTATTAGTTTAAAAGGTGCTACAGATTCTGGGAATATAATGCCATTATCATCATAATTTTGCTCAATGATAGCACCAACTAACCTACTGACACCAATACCATAACAACCCATAATTAAAGGTTTAGATTTGCTATTACTATCTATGATATTAGCTGCTAATATTTTTGTGTATTTATCGCCTAATTGGAATATATGCCCAACTTCTATACCTCTTTTTATTACTAAACTACCATGCCCATCAGGGCTAGCATCGCCTTGTTTAGCATTACGCAAATCAAGGCTTGTAACACTATCTTTAACATCTCTTTGCCAATTAACACCTATATAGTGCTTATTATCAATATTAGCACCACAAACAAAATCACTCAGGCAAATAGCACGATAATCTACCAAAATAGGAATATTAAGTCCAACAACACCAATAGAGCCAATAGAACAATTTAGACTTTTTTGTATTGTGCTCTCATTAGCCATTGTTATAGGAAGTGCTAACTTATCTAATTTATTAAGTTTTGCTTCATTTAAGTTATCATCACCTCTTAACACTAAGGCAAATAAACTACCATTTGCGTCTTCTACAATCAAGGTTTTAACAGTTTTTTTAATATCAATTTGTAAAAACTTTACTACATCAGCTATGGTTTTAATATGTGGGGTATCAACTAATGTTAACTCCTGTGTTGGCTGTTTTGCTTTTGACTCAGGTTTTAGCGTTATTGCATCAATATTAGCTGTAAAATTAGAACTATCAGAAAATGCTATTTCATCCTCACCAGAGTTTGCTAAAACATGAAATTCATGAGAAATACTACCACCAATAGCCCCAGAATCTGCTAAAACTACTTTATAATTTAACCCCAGTTTAGTAAAAATATTGCAATAAGTATCGTGCATTATTTGATAGGTTTTTTGCAAGCATTTTGAGTCTAAATGAAAGGAATAAGCATCTTTCATAATAAATTCTCGAGCACGCATAAGTCCAAATCTAGGCCTAATTTCGTCTCTAAATTTGGTTTGTATTTGATAAAAATTAATTGGTAGTTGTTTATAACTACTAATGTATTGACTAGCTATAGTAGTAATAACCTCTTCGTGGGTAGGTGCTAAGCAAAATTCTCTATTGTGTCTATCATTAAATTTAATTAGCTCAAACCCATATTTATCAAAACGATTAGTTTTGTGCCATAATTCTGCTGGTTGGGCAATAGGCATAAGCACTTCTTGTGCACCTGATTTATGCATTTCTTTGCGAATAATATTCTCAATATTACGCACAACCATAAGTCCTAATGGCAAATAATTATAAAGCCCAGATGCTAATTTAGATATTAGTCCAGCACGAAGCATTAATTTATGCGATATAATAGTAGCATCGTTTGGAGTTTCTTTTTGGGTTGGTATTAATAATTTGCTAATCTTCACTTTTTATACCTAAGTTATTAAATAATTGGGTTAATTTTACCGTAAAATGCAAATCTATACGCAAGACTAGCACCAGTAATAAGAAATACCTATGTTAATAAATATAAAAAAGATTTTTATATATATAGCAATAACTTTTAGTATAAATTTATTGGCTATAAATGACACAGAACTATTAACTAAACAACTATCAATAGCTAATAAAAAACTAATTAAACAACAAAAAATAGCCAAAGAATATAATATAAATATTAAGTTAGTAAAGCAAGAAAATACTAAAAATCAAGACATATTTAATGCAAAAGAAAATAGCCTAATAGAAAAAATAACACAAAATAAAGCAATCATAACCGAATTAAAAAATGAAATTACTCAGTTAAATACTCAAAAATTAGATTATAAAAAGCAAGCAAAACAATATCATACCAAATTAGAAAATATTAAATTAAAACTATATAGTGCTAATGAATCTATTGCAAAAATTGCCCCTTTAAAGAAAAAATTATCCTACCAAAGCGAATATATATGGCAAATATTTAATAATGAAAATAAAGTTGATACAAAAATTTTAGATAAACTAAATATTAGCCCAGCAAGTACTGTGGTAGTAGATGATAATAACAATTTACAAACATCAGATTTAAACTCTATTAGAGGACATTTAGCTAGTAACAATAAATTATTAATAAATAATATAACTAAAATTAGTGCTGAATTAAAGCGGGCTAAAATTAGTATAGTAAAGCAAAATAAACAGATTCAAACTCTAACCAAAGAAAATAATAACTTAATAACAAATAACAAATATATCACTACTATTGGTAAACTAAAACAAAATTTAACAACAGCAAATAAGACAATAAACAACACTAAGTTAAAATTACAACAAGAAGTGCAAAAATCAAACACCTTAACAAAAAAACTACAAACAACAATAAAAGTTAAGCAACAATCAGCAGTTAAGGATAATAAACTTAAAATACTAAAACTAGAATCTACTATTAAAAATAATAATAGAAATTTAGTATCTCAACAAGAAAAATATCAAAATATTAAACAAATAAACAATAAATTACATTCCCAATTACAAGAGTTAAAAAATAAACTAATAAATAATGAGCTTGCTAATCAAAAATTAATATACACAAATGAGCAACTAGAAAATAAAATAGCCAATAACTCCCAAATATTAGTATTTGATAAACAAAAAACAGTAAAACTATCTAATAAATTAAAATTAGCAAAAGATGATATTATAGATAGCAAAACTGAATTACAAAATATCAAAAATAAATTGTTATTAAAACAAAATAAACTTATTCAAACAGATAAAAAACTAACAAAAAATATCAAATTATTACAACAAAAAACAATACAAATAAATACTTTAACAAATCAAAAGCAAAATGTAGATAATAAATACAACAAGTTATTAGATAAAAGCAAAACACTAAATAATGAACTTAGCACCACAAAAAATAAACTAACCAAAGCAGTAAAAAATCGCAATAATATGCAACTGCAAGTAGATTATATCAACTATAAAATAGCTAGTGATAAATTAAATATATCCTTAAAATACAAAAATAAAATAAATCAATTAAATAGAACTATTGATAAATTATTAGAGCAAATAGATACCTTAGAAAACTAGGTCTATACCATAATTTAATTATCTATTAAAAATTGTTGTTTTAGCATAGCAAATAATTTATTAAGTGCAATGGCTCTATGTGATATAGTGTTTTTATGCTCAATGCTCATCTGTGCTGAGGTAATTGAATAATTATCTGGATAAAATATAGGGTCGTATCCAAAGCCATTACTGCCATAACATTTACTAGCAATACTGCCATACCATTTACCCTGTGCAATAATTGGCGTAGAATCATTAAAAGATAACACCATTACAACCACACAGTAAAAATATGCACCTCTATCTTTTACTGGTGCATCTTGCATCTTGGCTAATAATTTATTTATATTATCAACTGAGTTAGCGTTATTGCCTGCATAACGAGCAGAATAAATTCCTGGTTTACCGTCTAAATAATCCACTACTAAACCACTATCATCAGCAATAGCAGGCATACACGCTTGTTTACTAGCACCTCTTGCTTTTAAAATAGCATTTTCTACAAAACTAATCCCTGTTTCTGGAGTATCAATAATATTTAACTCTTGCTGTGGTATTAGGTTAAATTTATTATTGTTTAATTTTTGAAAATCTTTTATTTTGCCTTGATTACTTGTTGCTAAAACAATGTTTTGTAATTTATTCATTATGCTAATATGTTATAATTGTATGTTGATAAATATATAAAAGATTTTACTATGAACCAAGATGAGATGAAACTAGAAGTTGCAAAAGCAGCCCTAAAATATGTAGTGCCTGATACTATTATAGGCGTAGGCACTGGCTCTACTGCTAATTTTTTTATTGATGAATTAGCAACTATAAAAGATAAAATAATAGCCACAGTAGCTAGCTCTGATGCTACTAAAAAAAGACTAGAAGCCCATAATATTAAAGTATTTGACTTAAATGAAGTAGATAATATTTCAATATATATTGATGGTGCTGATGAGGTTAATGATAAATTACATATGATAAAAGGTGGTGGTGGTGCTCTAACTCGTGAAAAAATAGTAGCAGCAGTTGCCAATAAGTTTGTATGTATTGCTGATAGCTCTAAATTAGTTAAGACTATGGGTAGTTTCCCTTTGCCTATTGAGGTAATACCTATGTCAGCTAATTATGTAATAAAAGAGATAAAAAATTTAACTGGTGGTAATGCAAAATTAAGAACAGGGGTTATTACTGATAATCAAAATGTTATTCTAGATATAGAAAATTTAACAATAAGCGACGCCCCTAGTTTAGAAACTAAGTTAAACTCTATAGTTGGCACCGTTGCTAATGGCTTATTTGCTAATAAGGGTGCTGATATTTTATTATTAGCCACAGAAGATGGTGTTATTGTGAAAGAATAAGGTAATTCCTATTTTTTTACATCATTACCACCACCGCACATATAAATTTTGGTAGTATTATAAAATAGATAATATAAATACTAAGTTATAGTATGCTAACAGTTGAATTATAGTGTAAATAACTAAATTTTATGATAAAGATTTTAGAAAAGCATTAATAAATAATCCTAAGAAGGCGATAGTTTGTCTGATGATTTGGATATTGTTGTTAAAACTCAAAGTGAACTTAAATTATATTTTATAGTGTCATCTAAAAAATATATTTTAAATGAAAAATAAATAGAAAAAATAAATACTATTGGTGATACTACATATGTATTACTGGGTGGTGTTAAATATATTAGTTTGACGAATTATTTTAACTCTAGTAGTGTAATAGCATTATTTATAATTATTAAATTATAATTAACTATATCTCTAAAATCATTATCATTAGTAATTGCCAATGCTTGTTTTAGATGGGATAGTGCCTCTTTATAATTACCTCTTTTTACTAAACTATATGCTTTGGTAAAATGGTATTTATCTATTTGTTTGTTAATTACAAATAATTCTGCTAGTAAATCATAACTTATATAACTTACCTTTTTAGTTTTTGTTGTTGTTCTAAGTAAATTAATGGCTTTTTTTAATTGGTTGTCTTTTTGATATATTTTTGCTAAATAATAAACTACTGGCTCAAAATTATCACTATTTATAAGAGGTGTTAAATATTTTATAGCTTTTTTATGTTCGCCATTAGCGGATAAAATTCTAGCAAATAAAATATAACTAATATTAGATTGATTAAGTTTTAATAATTCTTGTGTTGTATTTTTAGCTTGTTGGTATTTTTGCCTAGTAAATAAATCATATGCTTTCATATAAAGTGTTGTATCTCTATCATTGCTAGAATTTAAACGCCCAATAATTTTATAATATAGCCTAGACTTTATCGCCCTATAAGTAAAAGAATCATGGTAATTATAACTGGTATTTATGGGTATTTTTTGTAAAACAGACGCCATACGATTAATACTAAGTGGATGGGTTCTAATGTATTCAATAGCACCTTGTTCGTCTTTTAATTTGCTAAACAAGTCCATCATTCCTCTGGGGTTAAATTGTGCCTTGTGTAAAATATCTAAGCCAATTTTATCTGCCTCTATTTCGTGCTCTCTGGTGAAGTTTACCGACCTTTGAGTAACACCAGCTATAGTAGAGCCAACTATTGCTTGGCTTAGCTCTTTATTTTTGACAAAGATAGAGGCTAATACTCCAGCACCTAGTAAAAAATTATTATTTTCTACTTTTGTTTGATAACGGTATAAATGCCTTTTTGTTATATGTGCTATTTCGTGTGCTAATACCGCTGCTAATTCTGCCTCGTGCTCGCTAGCTAATAATAATCCAGTATTAACGCCTATATAACCATAAGGACCAGCAAAAGCATTAATAGAACTATCTGCTAATAAAAAGAATCCGTAATTTATATCTTTATCATCGCTGTATTCAACTAATTTGTGCCCTAAATATGATATATAAGATGCCATTTCAATATCTTTTATAACTTTATTGGTATTAAAAATTATTTTTAAAAACCTAAGCCCTTGTTTTTGTTCTGATAATGATTGTAATGAATTATTAGTTATTAATTGCTCTGCATAAGCACTATGAAATAACAATATAAAAACTATTTTTAATATTGTTAAATATTTGCAATATTTTATTATTATACTTTTATTGATTATATTTTTTTTAGCCATGACGGGCGTTTATTTAGATTAGTTTTATTTTAACATTACGAGACTGTTGCACGGTGGCAAAGAATAGACAAAAATCTGCTCACTATGTGCGTAACACTGCTTAGATGAGCTTTTTTTATTTAAAAACTGTGGTATTTTGGTATAGGCAAGGTCTATACCATTACTATGTAGTGGAGTTATTTTTAAAATTTTAGGCCGCCGTGCAACAGTCTCATTACAATAATAAATATTTATCAGTAAAATACTCATTTGTTGCGTTTTTTAATAATTGCACAACAACATCTTATTATTTGTAATGTCTAAATATTATGCTATTAATGATTGATAATTATGATTCTTTTACTTATAACCTAGTGCAATATTTTAGTATGCTAGGTCAAAGGGTAAAAACCTATAGAAATGATGCTATATCAATAGCACAAATAGCACAAATAGCCCCAAAATACATAGTAATATCCCCCGGTCCTTGCACACCTAATGAAGCGGGTATTTCCGTAGAAGTAGTTAAATATTTTACAAATAAGATACCAATTTTAGGAGTGTGTCTTGGACATCAAAGTATAGTTAGTGCATTTGGAGGTAAAATAGTGCAAGCAAAGAAAATTATGCA
Source organism: Gammaproteobacteria bacterium (assembly GCA_965222825.1). Classification (GTDB taxonomy): domain Bacteria; phylum Pseudomonadota; class Gammaproteobacteria; order PS1; family Pseudothioglobaceae. The sequence goes on from OZ244964.1 coordinate 1,196,374, forward strand.
CGGTAAAATATCAAAAGTTTATCATAATGGTAATTCTGTATTTAAAAATATAGCTAATCCTGTTAAAACTACCCGTTACCATTCTTTGGTAGCAGAGCAAAAAAGTTTACCCAAATGTTTTAACATAACGGCTTGGACTACAGAGCAAAATAATAAAATAGAGGAAATAATGGCAGTTGAGCACAAGAAATATCCTATATATGGCGTGCAATTTCACCCAGAATCTATACTTACTGAACAAGGAATGGATATGTTAGAAAATTTTTTACAAGAGCAATAATATGGCAGAAATTATAAGTTTTATAGCTACACAACCTATATTATCGTTAATATTTGGGGTTTTATTAGCCTTGCTAATTTTTAACTTTATTAGCCCTAAATTTAAAAAATACCAAGAAATAAATATTAGTGAGTTAATAGAGTTAATGAATAGCTCTAAAATAACTATACTAGATGTTAGAGAAACAAAGGAAAGAAAAGGTGGGCATATTAATAATGACACTCATATACCTATGTCGCAAGTAAAATCTAAACTAGATACCCTGAATAAAAAACAACCAATCTTAGTATATTGTAGAAGCGGAAGTCGCTCAGCTAATATATCACAAATGTTAGGTAAGAGCGGATTTAAGCCTTATAATTTAAAAGGTGGGTTTATGGCTTGGTCTTCTGCTAATATGCCAATTAGTAAAAAATAGTTAATACCCATTGTTGTTGTTTTATAATTAAATATATTAATTGTTCACTAATAAGCAAGAGCCAGAAGATAAAGGACAAATAAAACAAGCCTAAGTGAAACCTGAATTTTTACAAAAGGTAAGGCCAAGAGTCTTTTTTATAAGAGGCAAAGCTGGAAGTTGTAAAAACAACAACTTCTACAGAGTTAAGCCTTGCCTCTACTTTACCACGGGCAAGGCCCGTGGCTAAAAAATTTTAACATAAATAGTATGACTAAGTCTAATATAGCTATAATAGGTGCTGGAAAATGGGGCTCTGCCTTAGCTCTATCTTTGGCTGATAAATATAAAATACAACTATATTGCTATAATAAACAAGAATTAGATAATGCTAATAATTTAGTTAAAGAAAACATTAACCCAACACTTGATATAAAAGTTATAAGCAAATGTAAGGTAATATTAATTGTAGTATCTAGTGATGTTTTTTGTAACACCTTGGATAAAATAGCACCACACATAACAGCTAGTAGTAAAATAGCTTGGGCAACAAAGGGGTTTGATACCATAAATAAGCAGTTAATGCACCAAACTTTTGAGAGAAAATTACCAAACTATATTGCTACTTTAATATCAGGTCCTAGTTTTGCTGATGAAGTAGTTAAGAAAAAACTAACAACTCTAGTAGTTAGTAGTAAAGACAACGATAATAATAAATATTGGGCAAATATTATTAAGACTAAATACATAAGAGCATATACTAACAATGATATTATAGGTGCACAAATAGGCGGAGCTGTGAAAAATATTTTAGCCATAGCATCTGGTATTATCGCTGGACTTAAATACGGTGCTAATACTCAAGCTGCCCTAATAACTAGAGGCTTAGCAGAGATTACTAGATTTGGTATAGTTTTAGGTGCGAAACAAGAGACTTTTATGGGATTAACTGGTATTGGTGATTTAGTGCTAACCTGCTCTGATGATTTGTCAAGAAATAGAAGCTTTGGTAAAAATTTAGTTAAATACAAAAACATAAAAACTGCCATAAAAAATACCAATGGCATTATAGAGGGATTAAATGCTCTAAATATAACGCTAAAATTAGCAAAAGATAATAATATTGAGCTACCTATTTGTCAGCAGATATATATGATAATCAATAATAATATTACTCCACAACAAGCGATTGATGAACTAATGACTAGAGAGCAAACAGATGAATGGTAGTATAAGTAATGCTAAACTATGTTTTGGTGTTAAGTTTACTATTTTTTATATGAAAGACTTAAAATTATATTATATTATTACAAACTTATATTATAATAGTTTTTTTGTGGGAGAGAAATTATGAAAAAAATTGCTTTAGTATTATTATTATTTTTTGCTGTTTCAACTTATACACTAGCTGTTAATAAATACATTGTTGATAGTAATAATTCGTTTGTTAATTTTGCTACTATTAAAAAACAGTTTGTAGTTGAGCCAGCTCTTATATCTAACATAAGTGGCAATATATCTAAGTTAGGGGAGATTAAAATAGTAGTTGATTTAAATAGTGTTGATACTAATATTGGCATAAGAAATACTAGATTAAAAAATATATTTTTTAATATCGCTAAATTTCCTAAGGCAATAATAAGTGCAAAAATTGACCCAAAAGTTATAAAAAAAATAGCTTATTACAAAAAAATGACAATACCAGCTAGTCTGGAGTTTTATGGTGCTAAAAAAGACATTAAATTAGATATTTTAGTGGCAAAAGTTTATCGTAGCCACCTACTTGTTAGCTCAATTAAACCTATAGTTATTAACGCTAATGATTATGGCATACCTAATAAAAATTTACTAGCACTAGCAAAAACAGTAGGAGGTTTATCTATTTCAAATAAAGCTGGTGTTAATTTTGTTATAGCGTTTAAAAAAGATAAATAAATTAGTATTAGGCTTACTAAATAACAAATATCGCAAATTTATAACTCTGTTATTACCCATACCGATAAAAATGTTAAGATATGCCTATTTGGCTCAAGATTAGATGATAAGGCAAAAGGTGATGTTGTTGATAAATTTGATGCACATGTTCAAAGATCTGTGCCTTTTTACTTAGAAGGTCATAATACTATATGTGAACTAGGCGATTTTTTTATAAAAGATAATTCTACTGTATATGAAATAGGATGTTCTACTGGGACATTGTCTTTAAAATTATCAAAGCATAATAACAATAAAAAAAATGCCAAATTTATTGGTGTTGATATTGAAAAAGATATGATAGATTATGCTAATAATAATTTAATAAAAACAAAAATAACCAATATTTATTTTGAGTGTGGCGACATTGTAAATATAAAACTAAAAAAATCTGATTTTATAGTTTGCTATTACACTGTGCAGTTTATTCCTACCGCTGTAAGACAAAAAGTAATTGATAAAATTTATCAAGCATTAAATTGGGGTGGTGCTTTTATTATGTTTGAAAAAGTAAGAGCACAAGATGCTAGATTCCAAGATATAATAACCTCTCTTTATACTAACTATAAACTGCAAAAAGGTTATAGTGCAGATGAAATTATTGCTAAATCTATGAGTTTAAAGGGTGTATTAGAACCATTTTCTACAAAAGGTAATATTGATATGTTAAAAAGGTCTGGTTTTGTTGATATTATTACTGTGCAAAAATATTTATCTTTTGAAGGGTTTTTAGCAATAAAATGAATCAAAAGTTAGTAGAAGATCTTAATAAATCTATAAAAAGTATACTATCAAACAAAATAAAAACCGATTATGGTGATTGGGAAAGTAGGGCACTAGGGGAATTATTTAAAATTGTTGATAATAAACAAAATATTATAGAGTCTAAAATTAGAAATTTTATTGGCTCAAATCTTTATGTATCGGACTCACCATCCGCCTCTATTCGTGGATTTTCTAGTAATAATAAATGGTTTTTATTATTAATGCGATTATTGCAAATAGTTACTGGTGCAAAAAGAGGTGAGGTAAAAGAGGCAAAAATAACATTTAATACACTAAAAGATGATGCTTTAGGATTATTAAAAAAATACCCAATGCCAGAAACAGGTAACCCATTTAAAATTTATTATAAAAGCACTTCATTTACTAATCGTTATTTACGACATATTTATTTTTTATCTACTTTTAAAAAAGAATTAAATTCACTACTGAATAATGATATATTGACAATGAATATTGGTTCTAGTTATGGAGTTTTTCAATGTTTACTTAAGAAAGAAATACCTAAATCTCAACATATATTGGTTGATATTCCAGGTCAACTCATATTAGCACAATACTATCTACAAACAGAATTCCCTGATGCAAAAATAGCAAGTATAACTGATATTGATGTTGAAGACGAAATTAATGAGCAATTTATTAAAAAATATGATTTTGTTTTATTGCCAACTAATCAGTATAATAAATTAAATATAAATAATATTGATTTGGTAACTAATTTTGTATCTTTTGTGGAAATGCCAAAAGAGTGGTTTAATATATATAAAAATTCCAAAGCATTTATATATGCAAAATATTTTTATACAGTTAATCGCTATGATTCTTACCCTACTTACACAAGTAATACTACAATACTAGACTTTCCTATTGATAAATATCAAAAAATACTTTTTAGAACGCTACCTATTTTGCAATATTACTACATGGGAATAGCCATTTTTTTTAGTAAAAAACAGCATTATCCTTCGTATTTATTTGAGTTTATTGGTCAGAATAAAACCTTAAATACAACCAATACTTAATTCATGGCAATAAAAAAACTAGTATTATTTGACTTAGACGGTGTAATACTAGACTCAAAGCACAATATGAATATTGCTTGGAATGCCACTTGTAACAAGCATAATATTAATATCTCTTTTGATGATTATTTTGCTAATATTGGGCGGCCATTTAAGGATATTCTAACTATTTTAAAAATAGTAGCAAATCAAGATAATATTCATAAAACTTTTCATGACGCTTCTGCGATATTAATTGATAAATCAGTTTTTTTTAAACAGGCAAAACAAACACTACAAAACTTAGTTGATAATAATATTAAAATTGGTATTGTAACATCTAAAGATGAGGATAGAACGCATAAAATACTACAGTTATTACAAATAAAATTTAACATTGTGCAAACCCCAAACAATAAACTTAGAGGCAAACCCGCACCTGATCATTTGTTATATGCTATGGCAAAGCAAAATATCGCTCCAAAATATACTATTTATGTTGGTGATATGGCAGTTGATTATCAAGCAGCACAAAAAGCTGGCATTGATTATGCACATGCATTGTGGGGTTATGGGCAATGTGATGGCGAAAATATAGTAAAATTAAGCAAATTTTCTCAATTACTAAATATTATTTAATGAAAACTGTTGGTATTATTCCTTGTCGTTATCAATCATCGCGTTTCCCCGGTAAGTCGTTAGCAATTATTAGTGATAAACCTATGATGTGGCATGTTTATCAAAAATCATTGCAATCAAATGTGCTAGATGAAGTTTATATAGCAACAGATGATAAAAAAATCCAAGATATTGCTAAACAACATAATATGAATGTAGTTATGACAAGCAGCGTGCATTTAACAGGAACAGATAGAGTAGCAGAGGTAGCAAAAATTATTACTGCTGATTATTATGTTAATATCCAAGGCGATGAGCCATTACTTGAACCTAGTGCTATTCGTTTGGTAGTAGGTGCAATAATAAAATGTGATAATCCTCTAATACAAGCAAGTAATGCTTATGCTAAATTACATTTAGCAAATGATGTTGTTGATTCTAATGTGGTTAAAGTAATACTTGATTGTGATAATAATGCCCTAGCCTATTCCAGACAGCCTATTCCTTATCCTAAGTCTAATGAAGCACACTACTTAAAACAACTTGGTTTATATGCTTTTAAAAAAAGTGGCTTGCAAATTTTCTCAGAAAATAAAGCACAATACCTTGAAAAAACCGAAGGCGTTGAAATGTATCGTTTATTAGAGCACGGTTATAAAATAACAATGGTTGAAACAACTAACCAAGCTATATCAGTAGATACACCAAACGACTTAAAAAGAGTGCAACAAATAATAAATAGTGCATCTCAATAAACAACAATACCACAAATTATCTAAGATTTGTGATGAATTATTACTTGCTAAACATACTCCTAAAGAAGTAATAGCAATTACTTATTTACATATAATTCGTGAACATCCTGAACTACTAAAACAGTATCTATATTTATTTTATAAACTAACAAAAATAAAGCAATTAAAACAAACTATTGTAAAACAATTTAGATATTTTTTAATATCTTTGCTACGTTCTATTAGTGCTATATTTAATGCTAAATTTTGGCAAGCATCTGCTGTTATTAAAAATAGTGATGTCCTTTTTGTATCACATTTAATAAATAGCAATTTAATTAATAAAAGTGATGATTTTTATTTTGGTAATCTTGCCTGTGAGTTAGAAAAGCAAGGTTTATCAAGTATTATCGCTATGATAAACCATACTAAAAAAAACTTAGCTAATAATATCTTTGATAATTACAATAATAAAACCTCAGTGCGTGTAGTGTTGCAAAAAACTCTATCTTTTGTAGCAGAGATGCGTATTTATATAGCACAACATAAGGCACGATTATGGTTAAAACAATATATAAACAATGATGAATTTAACAATAGAGTGCAAAAAACAGCGAGTTTAGAAGCCCTATCTTCAAATACAGCAAATGCACTAAGAATTGAGATGCAAATTGCAGCACTTATTAAAATTATCAAGCCAAAATATTTAATAATTACCTATGAGGGACACGCTTGGGAGCGTCTGGTATTTGCAGTTGCAAAAAATATAAATGCTAATATTCACTGTATTGCTTATCAACACACAGGGATTTTTAAGCACCAACATGCTATAAGGCGTTTATTATCTAGTGCCTATAATCCTGATGTTATTTTAACAGCAGGTAGAATATCCCTAGCACAACTTAATGAAAGTCCAAATTTAGCAACTATAACAAAATTATGCTTAGGCTCTGTTAAATATAATAAAAAACTAATCATCAATAACAAAAATAATGCTTGTCTTGTTGTGCCAGAGGGGCTTGTATCAGAATGTTTGCTGCTTTTTGAGCTAAGTTTATCTTGTGCTAAAATAATGCCAAAACAAAAATTTATCTGGCGACTACACCCATCTATTAGTTTTAAAAAACTTAAAAAATACAGCAAAATATTTAATAATTTACCCCATAATATATCTTTATCAACTAATACGCTTGAGCTAGATATTAAGCAATGTAATAATGTACTTTATCGTGGTTCAACTGCAATAATTAATGCGATTAATGCGGGACTTAAACCTATTTATTATCAAAAATACCAGAACGAAATGACTATTGATCCGCTGTATCAGTTTAATGAAGGTAAATTTATTGTTAGCAATAGCGATGAATTACAAATAGTATTTACCCAACAAAATGATAGTAAAACCCAACAAAAATTACAAAATTTTGCCCAAGATTTTTATACCCCACTTAATGCACAGGTATTAGTTGATTTAATAACAAAACAATAATATAAAACTAAGTGTTTAAATAATCTTCATAATTACCTAAAAAGTAATGTGCTCCATCTGTTTTTAACTGAATTATTTTATTGGCTAATGATGATACAAACTCTCTATCGTGGCTTACGAAAACTAGTGTTCCTGCAAAATTATCTAGCGCTAAGTTTAGTGCTTCAATGGACTCCATATCTAGATGATTAGTAGGCTCATCCATTAAGATAATATTAGGCTTTTTAAGCATAATTTTACCAAATAACATTCTACCCTGTTCCCCACCTGACAAAGCTTTAACTGGTTTATTAGCCTCATCCTTAGAAAATAATAATCTGCCTAAAATTGCTCTAACTGCTTGGGCGTCATCTGTTTTTTTACGATATTTATTCATCCATTCAAATACAGTCAAATTACTATTAAAATCTTCATTATGGTCTTGTGCGTAATAGCCAATATTATGATTTTCAGACCATTTTATTTTACCGTTATCAGTTTTTATATCGCCTATCAATACTCTTAATAAAGTAGTTTTACCTATGCCATTTGCACCTATAATAGCTACTCTATCGCCTACTGCTATGTTAATATTTATATCTTTAAGCACCGCTAAATTAGCAAAACTTTTATTTACATTTTTTACCTCCAAAGCATTTCTATATAGTTTTTTGTCTTGTTCAAAAATTATATAAGGACTAACCCTGGACGATGGTTTAATATTATCTAGTTGAATATTTTCTAATTGTTTTGCCCTTGAAGTAGCTTGTTTTGATTTTGAAGCATTGGCAGAAAATCTACTAACAAAATGTTTTAGCTCATTAATTTTATTTTGTTTTTTGGTATTATCTGCTTGTAATTTTTCTTGTATTGCTGTTGATGCTACCATAAAATCATCGTAATTACCTTTGAAAATATTTATCGTGCCATAATCTAGGTCTGCCATATGACTACATACACTATTTAAAAAATGTCTGTCGTGGGATATTATTATCATAGTTGCTTTTCTAGTATTTAAAATACCCTCTAACCAAGTAATAGTATTAATATCTAAGTTGTTTGTTGGCTCGTCAAGCAATAAAATATCTGGCTCAGAAAATAATGCTTGGGCTAGCAAAACTCTTAATTTAAGTCCAGGAGCAACTTCACTCATTAAACCGTTGTGTAACTCTAATGGAATATCAAGCCCTAATAATAACTCACTAGCACTAGATTCTGCCATATACCCATTTAATTCAGCAAATGCTATTTCTAACTCACCAGCACGAATGCCTTGCTCCTCCGTCATTGCTGTTATTTTATAAATTTCATCTCTTTGTTTTTTAACTTGCCATAATTCTTTATGTCCTATAATAACAGTATCAATTACCTTAAAATCTTCATAGGCAAATTGATCTTGCTGTAATTTACCAATTCTTTGTCCTTCTGTTATACTTATAGTGCCTGATGTTTGCTCTAAGTCTGAACCTAAAATTTTCATAAATGTTGACTTACCACAACCATTAGCCCCAATTAGACCATAATGATTGCCATCTTGAAATTTTATAGAAATATTTTCAAATAGTGGTTTAGCACCAAATTGCATAGTAATATTAGCAGTAGATATCATATTAAAAAAATATTAGAAATAAATTTACAAGGACGAGATTATCCCATAAAATAAATAGCATTAAGTAATATATGAATATAAAAAACACCATAGATATAAAATTACTAATGGTAATTACATTTTTATTGATATTTGGAATATTAATGTCGTTTTCATCATCAATATATTATTCTGATAAATTAGTCCAGCACCCATTTTATTTTTTTAATAAACAGCTTATTTATCTAGTTATATCATTAGTTGTAGCATTTTTTGTAATTAAAATTCCAATGCTAAAATACGAACAGTATGCAAAAGTATTATTTGCAATAACGCTGATTTTATTAATGCTAGTATTCGTGCCAATAATAGGTGGCGAAGTAAAAGGCTCTAATCGTTGGTTGCACTTTGGATTATTTACTTTTCAGCCATCTGAGATGATGAAGTTAGTATTTATTTTATTTATGGCAAGATTATTAGTTAATTTAGAGTTTGATATGAAAGAAACTATCTGGGGCTGGCTTATAAATACTGGATTATTTATTGTAATTGTTAGTTTGTTGTTATTATTTGAGACAGATTTTGGTGCTACTATAATAATAATAACCACAGTAATGGCTATGTTATTTATAGCCCAAGTTAAACTAAGAGGTTTTATAGTAATATCTATTGTTGTTGGTATATTATTGGTAACATTAATATCATTTTTTCCAGAACGAATAGCAAGAATTACAGCATTTTTAGATCCTTGGAGTGATCCTTATGGCAAAAGTTATCAATTAATTCAATCATTAATAGCAATAGGCAATGGCGGCTGGTTTGGCACTGGAATTGGCTCTAGCGTGCAAAAATATAATTTTCTACCAGATGCACATACAGATTTTGTATTTGCTATTATTGGTGAAGAATTAGGGGTAATAGGAATGCTAACTGTGCTAATAGCATTTTCTTATATTATTTACCGTGGTATAAAAACATCTAATGAAGCATTAAGACAAGATAAAAAATATAATTCATATACTGCATATGGTATTAGTATCTGGTTTTCTTTACAAATTTTTATTCATATTGGAGTCAATATTGGTTTATTGCCTACTAAGGGCTTGACTTTGCCATTATTTAGCTACGGTGGCACAAGTATGTTAGTAAGTATAATAGCTTTGACAATACTACTTAGAATTGATGCCGAAAATAGATACCACTATATAAAACGAGGCGAATATATACCTTAAAAATGAAAAAAAAACATATTCTAATTGCAGCAGGTGGCACAGGTGGGCATATATTTCCTGCATTAAGTGTTGCTAAGGAATTACAAAAGCATAATATTAAAATATCTTGGTTTGGTTCTAAAGCGGGTATGGAGCAGACAATTATTACTAAATATAAATATGAATTGTATAGTGTAAATATTGTAGGATTAAGGGGTAAAAAATTCACTAACTTACTAAAATCCCCATTTTTAATATTATTATCTTTGCTACAAACTATTATTATTTTTATAAAACTAAAGCCTAGTGCTGTGCTTGGCATGGGTGGTTTTGTATCTGGTATTGCTGGACTAGTAGCAAAATTATTCAATATTCCTATTATTATTCACGAACAAAATGCCATAGCAGGAACAAGCAATAAAATTTTAGCCAAATTTGCTAATACAATTTATCAAGCATTTGATAATAGTTTTAGTAAAAATACCAATGCAATTACCGTAGGCAACCCTATTTTATTTACTAAACAAGATAAAACACCTATATCAAAACCACTAAATTTATTAGTAATTGGTGGTAGCCTAGGTGCTAAGGCAATAAATAATATAATTCCACAATTACAAACACCTATTAATATAATTCATCAAACAGGCAGACTAGATTATCATAGAGTGCTAAAAAAATATGAAAACACAGCTAATATACAAAACACACAAATTACTAAATTCATTGATGATATGGCTAGTGCTTATGCGTGGGCTGATATAGTAATATCTCGCTCTGGTGCTATGACTGTATCAGAAATAATGCTATCAGGAAGTGCTAGTATATTAGTGCCTTTTTTGTATGCAATTGATGATCATCAAACCCATAATGCAAAAATATTACTTGATAATAATGCTGCAATGCTAATTTCTGAGGTGGATATGAAAGTTGATAAATTAGATAATATACTAACTAATATAACCAATAAAGAAATACAGACAATGGGTAAAAATGCCGAACAACTAATAACAAAAAATAGTGCCAAAATTATTGCTAATAAGTTAAAGAGCCTCTAAACAAATCTTAATTGTTATAATAGTTGTGCTTTTTTCCTACTTATCCCGCAAATCGGATTTGTGGGATAAAAATTATAGTCAGTATGAAATTAAATATCTAACTATAGCCCCAAAATATTTTCCATATTTTCAACAAAATCCTTAGGGCTTATTTCTCCTATTATGCGATTATTTCTTAGTTCAACATTATCTTTAAAAAATAATAGTGCTGGCGGACCAATAATATTAAATTTAGCCATTAGTTTTTTATCATCAGCACTATTTTTAGTAACATCTGCTTTAAGAGTAACAACATTTGCTAGTAAATTAACAACTTCATTGTCTCTAAAAGTAAAATTTTCTATTTCTTTGCAAGATATACACCAATCAGCATAAAAGTCTAACATAGTTATTTTATTATTACTCTTAGCACTGAATAAGGCACCTTCTAATTGTTCTAAGTTTTTGACATAAGTGAATTGTATTTTATTTTTAGATATTTGTTGGCTATTATTTATACCAAAAGAAGCTAGAGGTTGCAATATATTACCACCACCTTGGGCAACTAATAAAAATAATAATATTCCATAAATAAATATTATAGCCCCTATGGTTTTAAAAATACCATGCCAGGGACCAGCATCTTTGGTTAGCGGTTTAAATAATCCTAACGCCCCTGTTGATATAGTAAATAAGCTAGCCCATAGCAATAATGATACTACATTCGATACAATTCTATCTAATAAATAAATTGCTACTGCTAACATCATAATACCAAATACTGCTTTTACTTTATCCATCCAAGCACCAGCCTTAGGCAATAACTTACCAGCACTAGCACCTATAATTATAAGTGGCACACCCATACCAATACCCATAACAAACAATGATAGCCCTCCAAGTACTAAATCCCCAGTTTGCCCAATGTATAATAATGCCCCTGCTAAGGGCGGTGCTACACAAGGACCAACAATTAATGCTGATAAAAATCCCATAGTGGCAACACCGAGCAAATTAGATTTTTGTTTATTACTTACGCTACTTATTTTATTAGTAAAATAAGATGGCATTTTAATATCAAAATAGCCAAACATTGAAAAAGCTAAAATTACAAAAACACTGCTAAATACTATAATAACCCATTTATTTTGTAATAATATTTGTAAATTTTCACCAAAATATCCAGCTAAAACACCTGCTATTGCATAAGTTATTGCCATTGCAAGAACAAATACTAACGACATTACAAAAGCTCGTTTAGTTGATATACTCTCGCCCTTACCAGCAATAATGCCAGATAAAATTGGTATCATTGGAAAAACACACGGTGTAAATGATAATAACAAACCAAAACCAAAAAAACTTAGTAGTATTAACCATAAATTACTTTGTTTAAATAAATTACTAACTGCCAAATCAGAACTCGGAGAAATATAATTATCATCTTTTGCAGTTTTGTTGCTAGTATTTATGGCTATGTTATTATTTTCTGCTTGGGTGCTTTTTGTATTAGTAGTAGATTTTAACGGTAATAATAATTTAGTGATTTTATTTTGTGGTGGATAGCATACACCACCCTCCCAACAACCCTGATAACTTATATTAGTAGTAATACTTGCCCCACTAATATTTTTTAGTGGTAATAAAATCTCTAAAAGCCCTTTATGGGTCTCTATGCTACCAAAGAATTCATCTTGTTTTATTTTGCCATTAGGTATTACTATATCGCCATAATTAGCACCTTGAATTTGAAATTTAAACTTATTATTGTATAAATAATAATCTTTGTGAATATCCCATTTAGCTAATAAAGTATTATCATCTTTTGCTACTATGGAATACTTAAATGCTAGATTTGGATTTAATGGATGGTTTTCTTTGTTGATAAAGTTTTGCAAGAATCCCGTAGTATTAGCAATTCTTTCAACCATATTATTTGCATTATTCATTACAGTTCTGGGTAATGATTGCTGCTTATTATTGGTATTTGTTAATGATATTTTAATATTTTTAGTAATAGGCGGATAGCATACCCCTATATCAGCACAGCCTTGATAAGTTACTGATAAATTAAATTGCCTTGTTTTAACATTGTTAGTAGGAATAATTAAACTAATTTTATTTCTATATATACCAACTCTGCCAAAAAATTCGTCATCTTTAATATCAGCAACAGGAAAAATAATCCTACCTAAGGGCTCAAGAATATTTGTTGATATTTTTATTTTTTCTTTGTATAAATAATAACCATCGGCAATATCCCAGTTTAGCACTATATTGTCATTTTTTATTATTGAGCTTAATTTAAAAGCATCATTAACTGGCAATAAATTAGCATTTGTAATAGGGACAAAATTAAATACAAATAAAAATAATATTATTTTAGCAAGCATAATAATTTTTACAGCCTTAATATTAGAGTAATAAATACAATTATAACACAAATAATTAAATTAAATATATCCTACATTAGTGCATACAAAATAGTTAATCAAATACTCGCATTTATTATGCTTTTATCCCACAAATCTGACTTGTGGGTTGATATAGCAATTTTAAAAAGTAGGCTACACCCATAAATGTATCAAACACAAAAATTTGCATAAAAAAAGCTTATCTATAAGCAGCACTACACACAGTAAGCAGATTTTTATATATTCTTTACCAGCGTGTAACAGTTTTGTGATGTGTAAACATAGTAAGTATATATTTGGTAAAGTAAGTATTTGTTTATATGTGAATTGCACACTAATAATAATATTTTTATTAAATAACAATTAGGTTTGTTGTAAACAACTAAAAATGCTAAAAATAACCAAAATATTACTGTTATTAGGTGCTATTTTTTTAAATACGACAACTAATGCCAATATCATTGCTACTACTTATACCCATAGTAGTGGTATTTTACAAGTTGGTGGTAATGGTTTTGATGATATATCTGGTAGCGGTAATGATATTATAGCCAGCTCACTTACTATTATCGGCGACCTAGGCTCATATGCCTTAACTAATACGCCAAATGTTGATATTGATAATAGCACGCAGTTTAGTATAACAATTAGTGGCATAGACAAAACCTTTGTTGATGGTTTACTTGATATTGCAGGCACTATAGCTAACGATGGTAGTGCTTATACCATTTTTGCTAGTGCTGGATATAATGGTATAGGCTCTACTAATACCAGTAGTACTATTAACTCTGTTATTGATAACCAATTTAATATCCCTATTGTTGACTCGGCTGTTTATGACTATAGCACTGGTGTTTTTACTGTTACTGCTGAGGGCTTATTAAGAAAACTAGGGTTAAATAATGATATTAAAGTCAACCTACTTGGAATAACAGGGCAAGGAGGTGATAATAATAGATATTCTTTTAGCCAAACTAGTAATATTGATATTGCAAGTAGCACGCAGTTTATTATATCTCTAAGTGATGAAGATAAAAGTATGGTTAATAGTCTATTAAATAAAAATGGTATCTCTGCTATAAATAATAACCCATATTATTTTAATACTGTTAATCGTTGGAATGGTAATAGCTCTCAAGGTTTTTTTGGTAATATTAGTAGTGCAACAATAAATGTAGAAAACTTTGCCTCACCTACTATTACCTCTGCTAGTTATGAAACAACAAGTAGTGGTGCAATACAAGGTATTTTAGTAGTTAATGGTGAAAATTTTGTATCAGTGTCTGGTGATAATAATGATATTGATGTTAGTAATTTAACACTTATTGGCGAAGGCGGTATTAGTGCTAGTTATACTATATCTGGTGCAGATATTGATATTGCTAGTAGCACTCAATTTAGAGTAAATATAGGTAGTAATAATTTGCCATATATAGATAATATATTAAATAAAAATGGTATCCAATCTTTTAGTAATAACCCATATCAGTTATTTGCTAGAGGTGCTTGGAATGGTGCTGGAGCTAATAATGCTAGTGGCACAATAATTGTTAGTGGTTTTAGACAACCGTATATATTGCCATTTTCAGAGCAAGTTGAATACCAAGCTAATAATGGTAGAATTATTTTACAAGTTTTGCGTCCTGCTGTTATAGGCGGAGTTAATAATGACCTTGATGCTAGTAAAATTACTATTATTGCTGGATTAGGTAATTATACTCTAGTTGATACTCCAGATGTTGACCTTGTTGGCAGTGCTTTTACTGTGATACTAAGCAATACAGATAAACTAAATATTGATGGCATACTAAATAATAATGGCACTACATCAAATAATAATAGTTCATACCAAATTAGTTTTACTGATGCTTGGAATGGTGTGGCAGCCACACAAAATATTCTTACAGGTGTTCTTAGCGTCAGCAATTATCAAGCACCAGACATTAGCAGTGCTACTTATGATGCTAGTGCTAGTATATTAGTAGTTAGTGGTACTAATTTAGTGCATATACCTGTTTTCTCTGCTACTGATAATGATATTAATACTAGTAATTTTACAATTAGCAGTGTTAATAGCAGTCATACTCTTACTAGTGCTGATGTTGCTATTACTAGTGCTACTTTATTTACCATATCTTTAAATAACACAGATACTATTGGTATTAATAATTTATTAACCCAAAATGGCACCTCTGTTAATGGCGTATCTTATACACTATCAGCAAATCAAGGCTGGAATGGCGGTGGTGCTACTAGTATAGTAAATAAGGTAATTACCGTAGTAAATATCATACCATCTACTCTGGTATTTAATTCAGCAGATACTATATCAGTAAATGAAAATCAAACCTCAGTTATAACTGTAACAGCAACTAATACAACTAATGATACTATTTTATTTAGTATATCAGGAGGTGTAGATGCCACAATATTTAGCATTACAACAAGCGGTGTGTTAATATTTAATCAAGCACCAGATTATGAAGCACCCACAGATAGTGATAGTGATAATAATTATGTTGTTATTATTTTAGCAACAGATACCTATGGTAATGAAGTTACTCAACAAATTACTATAACTGTTACCAATACAAATGACAGTATCCCAGTATTTAGCGATATAAATGGACAGTTATTAACAACAATACCTACAGTTCAAAGTGGAAATGCGTTTATTTTTACCGTAAATAGTGCTAATAGTAGCGTTGTTGTTGGTGTTGATAGGGGGATTGGTAATTTAGTTGCTAATAATCAAGGTATCTATACTTTTGATGCTCCAACAATAGGTAGCTTTGCTGGGGTTTATACTATTATTGCGACCGATACTAACTCTGGGATTGGTGTAGCACAAACTATTATAGTGCCTCTGGTAATTAGTGCTAGCCCACTTAATTTATTTGGTATTATTGGGGTATCAACTGTTACTGTTTATGGTTTAGTTAGCAATGAAAATGTTAATTTTACTAAAACAGGCTCTATAACTCTTGCTAATAATAGTGCTACAGTAGTTAGCGGTGCAAGCACGGTAACTGTTATTATAATAGCAGACGGTAACCCAAGTACTGATAATAGTTTTAGCGTTACTGCTATTGCCCCAACATTGCCTGCTTTGACTAATGCAACATATACAGGAATTGTTATTCCTGCTGGTATTTATACAGTTAGAGTTATTGATGACAATAATAATCCTATTAATAATGCTAATTTAGAAGTTATTGGACTTAATAATACTACAACAACAAATAGCAGTGGTTATGCTAGTTTTACGCTAGAAAAAAATATTGCTTATATTGTGAGAGCAAGTGCTGAGGGACTTATATCAGTAACAAGGACTATTGTTGCTGATACAACAACTATGATTACACTAGCACAAACAGGTCTAATAGTATCAGGTAGTGTTAGTAGCACAATAATAGGTAGTATTAGTGGTGTAATTAATTACACTATAACTGCTGTATCCAGTGAAGCTAATACTAGCATTTATGGGCCATTTAGTTTTGGTAGTGCTAGTTATAGTATTACTGTGGCTACTGGCACTTATAGTGTTATTTATGCACAAGCCATAGGTTTTACTAATGCTGTCACTCGTAATATTAACATTATTAGCCCCACAAATACTATTAATTTTACTTTTTCATCGCCATTAACTACTTATAGTGTAGTAAGACAAAATGGTAGTTTGTTATTTAGTATTACTGGAGGTGGTGACCTGAGTAATTACAGTTTGATAACTAGTGATAATAACTCTGCCCTTAGCACATTTACTGCTAGTGATGGCGAGTTTAGTTTTACCAATAGTGGTATAAATACTGCTTCTAATACTACATTTTTATTACGAGATAACAATGATAATATAGCGTTTGTTTATCGCTATCAAGCAATAGATACTAGACAATTAGCAGGGCAAAAGTTTGCAAATAATGCTAATAATGGCTTTAATTTTGTATTTAGTGATGGTGCTAGCAGTGATGCTAGCGTGCAAGAAATAACAGTGGCATTAGCACCAGATAGTTTAGAATCTACTATTGCAAATAATAGCATCCAAATATCACTTAGTCCTATTAGAGTTAATAGCCCTGTTACTAATGGCTCAAATAATACTGCTTATGAACTTAATATTGATACTGTAGGAACAACAAATTCAATAACTTCGCTTAATAAGAGTTTTACTAATGCACTTAGAGTTAGTTTAAAATTAAATAATACCGCACTCAATAGTTTTAGTAGCGGTGCTATGACAATATATCACTTTGACAATATTACTGATATAATCGCTAATAATAACCCTGAGATAATTAGTAATACCACAGATGGCGTTGTTATTGATAGGGTTAATGGCTTGATTAGTTTTAATTTGAGTAGTTTATCACTAGCATCTACCATAAACAATGATTTTACCACAAGTAGTGGTGCTGGTGGCTGTAGTTTGACAGAAAATAGTAACAACTAATTTGATATTATGCTAATTTTGTTAATATTATTATCTGTAATGTATTTAAGAAATTTAAGAACAAGCAAGGAATAGATAGCAAAAGATCACTACACCAATTATTATGGTGTTAGTTGATATAGTGGTATAGGCAATGATATATTCTAAATTTTAGCCGTTCCAACACTAGCCAATGTTCCTGCTGTGCTAACAGCGCCTAAAAAATCAGCCAAAATAAAGACTAGACATAGACGAAAGTGCGAAGAATCTATATGCGTAAGTATTATTTCTTAGGAATATGTTTTTTCAAAGTATCGGAATGAAGTAACCTATGTAAGATTATGCCTTTTATTAAATGTGCTTTTGTATTTTATAAACAAAGGTATTTTGAAATAAAAGGCATTCAATAAGTAATGCTATTGTAGGCTTTTTGACTAGTGCTTTTGTCTAATTAAGTATTGTTACATCCATTTTTATACTCTAAGATAATTATAAAAATTTATTGCACATTTTTGGATTTATCTTTCATCCACTTGATTGTGCTATATAGCACATAAAATACCAAACCTTGAACCAAATCCTATGGACCTGCCCCAGCTACTTGCATATCGTCTAACTGATTTGGAGTTAGTTCAGCATTTGCATGGGGCATTACCACATAAAATACATCTTTGGTATTTGTTTTAACAACAACACCTGCGTTTATACTATCGCCAAAGTATTTTTCAATGCCAACACTTCGACTATCAATAAACTCTTTGCGAAAATTTTCATCACGCATTTTTAAACTTATATTTTTGTATCTATTATTTAAAACTTTTGCCTATTACAACAAACGCTGCACCTATTATTGTAAGAAGACTCTTAATTCCAGCAAATACATCAACACCAGCTGCTTGAATATTTCCTAATTGATTTAGGGTTAGTTCAGCACTTACATAAGGTATTACCATGTAAAATACATCTTTGGTATTTCTTTTAACAATAATATCCGCATTTATACTTTCGCCAAAGTGTTTTTCAATGCAAGCATTTGCATCTTTTGTAAACTCTCTACGAAAATTCTTATCTTGCATTTTTAAACTTATATCTTTTGCATTCATAATCTTGTCCTTTTTTTAAAATAAAATATTTAATATCCAAGTCGTATGTTATCAGTTAATTATTAGAAGTCAATAAGGTTTATTATCACATTTATAAAGTTTGCTTGTTACATTAACACGCTATCTAATAACATTTTGGTATATTTGTGTTTGGGGTTTGCTATTACTAATGAGGTTTTACCTTGTTCTACTATTAAGCCTGCTTTTAATACTACTATATCATCGCTAAAATAACGCACAACAGATATATCGTGAGTTATTAGTATATAACTTATATGGTGTTTTTGTTGTAATTTTAGTAATAAATCTAGTATTTGTTTTTTAATGGTATTATCTAGTGCACTACTTGGCTCATCACAGATAATAACATCAGGACTAACAGATAATGCTCTAATTATTGCTACTCTTTGTAGTTGTCCGCCAGATAATTGGCTTGGATAAGAGTTTATTAAATTACAATCTAGCCCTACTTCATTAAATAAAACACAAAGATACTGGGTATTATCCTGGTGTTGAATATTAAGTGCTGACATAGCGTCTAATAAAGTATTTAATAGCGTTTTTTTAGGATTAAATGAGCCAAATACATTTTGAAATATAATTTGCACTTTTGAGGCATAAATTATATTATTAATTTTATCAATATTTGTATCTTGGAAAAAAATACTACCATAGCTTTGTTTTAATTGTTTAATAATAGTATTTGCTAAGGTAGTTTTGCCACTGCCAGACTCGCCAACAATAGCCAGATTAGTACCTTTATTTAGCACTAAATTAATATTATCTAATACTTGTTGATAAGATTTTGTTATTCTAAATATACCATTTGATTTTATTGGAAATTTTTTTGCTAAATTTATAGTTTTGATAATTGGATTTGTATCTATTGTTGTTGTATCTAGCTTTTTTTCTAATTTAATTAGTAATTCCTTAGTATATTCATCATAACAATTATCAAAAAAATCATCATTATCTTTAATTGTTAATAAATTACCATTACGCATAACCCCCACTCTATCTGCTATAAGTTTTACTAGCATTAAATCGTGAGTTATAATTAGTATAGTAAGGTTTTTTAGCTTATTTAACTTTATTAGTAAGTCTAATATTTGTCTTTGAGTGCTGACATCTAGTGCTGTTGTTGGTTCATCAGCAATTAGTAATTCTGCTCCTGATAATAGCACCATTGCAATCATTATTCTTTGTTTTTGTCCGCCTGATAACTCGTGAACATACTTGTAATAACAATTATTATCTAGTCCAACTAAATTTAGGGTTTTATTAATTTCTTGTCTGATATTTTTTTTAGATAATTTATTGTTAATCAAATATAGCTCTTGTAATTGGTTGCCAACTCTAAATACTGGGTTAATAGCACTATCACTATCTTGAAAAATAAATGCTATTTTTTTACCACGAATATTTTTGATATTTTTTTTTGATATTTTTTGTCCGTTATAATTTATATCTCCAGTAATTGATAAACTATTAGCTAATAATCCTAAAACACTTAATGCAGTTAGAGTTTTACCACTACCTGATTCTCCAACTAGGGCAAATATTTCATTTTTAGCAACGCTAAAACTTATATTATTAACCAAAGTTTTGTCACTACTTGTTATAGTTAAATTATTAATTTCTAGCATTTTATTTTTTATCAAATACTTCACGGACATTGTCAGCAAATAAATTAACTGCTAGCACCAAAATAAACATTAACATAAAGGCCGAGCTAATAGACCACCAGACAACTGGCTCTTTTGCTAGTTCTAATCTAGCACCATTTACCATATTCCCCCAACTAATAGTAGTGCTATCAACACCTATACCTATATAAGATAGCACTGCCTCTGCTAATACTAAGGCACTAAAATCTAGCACTATGGTAATTAGCACCAAGTGCATTACATTTGGTAGAATATAACTCAGCATAATTTTAAAATTGCTAATATTAAATACTTTTGCTGAGCTAACAAATGCCAATGATTTTACTTTTAGTGTTTCTGCTCTTATAATTCTACACAAACCAGTCCAAGAAGTAAGTGCTAACACCATACACAATAATAGTAATTTAACATCTGCTCTTTCTATACTGGATGCGAATAAGTCAGCATTTTGCTCCATATATGCTTGCATAATAACTACTAAGGCTGCTATTAACAAAATTCCGGGCATAGCATTAATAGTAGTATAACTAAATTGAATAATATCATCAATTACACCCTTAAAATAACCAGCTAATAAACCTAATATTACCGCAATAGGGGTGGCAATGATGGTAGTAAGAATTGCAAACACCATACTCGTTCTAATACTTTTTATTGCCTTATAAAATACATCAATACCAGCTTTATCGGTGCCAAATATATGATAATGAGGTAATAATTGGGCTACTATAAAAATAATTAATGCTATGGTAAAAATTGTCTTAATAGCACTCATTGCTATATATGGTTTTAAATAATGTCTTTTAAAAGTAAAAATTAATAATAATAAAAATGCTACAAATAACAACCATTTAATAAAACCATAAAAACTTAAAATTAAAATATTTTTTATATTATCAGCTACATTATTAATATCATTGGCAGCGTATTTTAGGTGTTTATATCCTCTTGTGCCATCTGCTAGATATTCTTTGCTAAAAGAATTATACGCAAATGGTTGAGAATAGGTTTTTTCACTAGATACCATACTGTAATGTAATAATTCATCTAAAACGCTATAAATATTTGAGCTGTTGTGCTCTTTGAAATGGACAGAATCGAGTAGTGCTATAAGTAAATAAAACATAAAAATAATAAAACTAATAATAACAATCTTACTGGCAAATACTTGTTGCCATTTTTGGCGTAATTGCTTTGATTTAGCAATAAAATAAGCACTAGAAATTGCTAAAATAACAACCAACCACAATAAAATATCGGTTATAAGAAAATGTATAGTCATTTAAAATTTATCCTAGGATCAACAAGTGCATAAGAAATATCAGTTAGTAATAGCCCAATAATATAAAGCACAGAGCCCAAAAATACCATAGATCTAACTATGGCAAAATCTTGTGCAGATATAGCGTCTATAGTATAACTACCTAAACCAGGTATGCTAAAAAATGATTCTATCAATAGACTACCCAAAAATAAACTAGGTATTACTACAACTACCCCCGTTAAAATGGGTATCATTGCATTTTTTAAAATGTGTTTAAATAGTATTCTAGTCTCGCTTAATCCCCTAGCTCTTGCTGATAAAACATAGGGTTTGTTGAACTCTTCTAAAATAATGCTTCTATACCACCTAATGCCAACACCTAAACCTGCTAAAACGCTGATAAAAATTGGTAAAGCAACAAATCTATAAGCCTCAATACCACCTTGATAGCCAGATATAGGGGCAAAATGCCATATCTCGCTAAATATCATTTGTCCAACAATTATATAAAATAATGGCGATATTGACATTAAAACCACAGTTAAAAATATAATTATATTTCTAATATGGTAATTATTATTAATAGTAATACTAACCATAGCTAAAACAATATTAATAACAAGTGCGGCAATAAAGCTGGGTATTGCAATTGCTAGTGATGGCCACATTCTTTGTTTTATATCTTGGTTAATATTTCTGCCTGAGTCTGAACTACCAAAGTCAAAATTTAGTAGCAATATAGATTTTTGATAAAACATAGTATTACTTATTTTACTAAATCCTTGATTATCGCTATTAAAAAATAATGGTTTATCATAGCCGTTATCGTGCTTCCAGTTACTTATATCTTCCTTAGTCACATGCTTAGTGCCTAGATGGATACTAGCCATATCATCTGGAGAATTGACTATAAAAAATAGCACAAAGGTAATAATATTTACTGCAATAATTATTGGTATTGCGTATATAATTCTTCTTAGTATGTAATTTAGCATACAAAAAATAAGTATAAAAAAAGGGATTTTAAAATCCCTTTTTATTGTTAAGATTCTTTACGGAACCTCTGATTAACTCTTAAAAATATAATTTTATAACAATATCTCTGATTTTCAAGTAAAAACATATCACAAATCAGACTTTATGAGTCATACTTAAGGTTGTTGTTCAGAGGCTCCTTATTTTAATATATATTACCACCTGGTAAATATGGATTATAACTAGGTATTAGGTTTTGGTCTATAGAATTGCCATAAGAGTTGCTATAACCATAACCTCCGTAACCACCATAAGGACTACCATAACCTCGGTTGCCATAACCTCCGTAACCGCCATAAGGACTACCATAACCACCCCAATTATCCCAGTCATCATCAAATGCATCTTCCATTTCTTCTAGCCAGTATCTAGGGTCCCAAACATCGTATGGATTCCAATTTCCCCAGTTGTTGCCCCAACCATTACCCCAGCCGTTGCCACCACCTCTATTACCCCAATTATTACCCCAAAATGCGTTAGCACTAAGAGATATACCAATAAATATCAATAACGATATTAGTATCTTTTTATTTTTATTCACAATGGACTCTCCTAATTATTAAACATCTGTTAATTTATTATACTATATAATTATTTACACTTCAAGTTATAAACTCATCTATAAATTTTATGAATGTAGATAATCAAATTAGATCCATACTGAAACAAAAAATTATGATTTTAGACGGTGCTATGGGTACTATGGTGCAACAATATAATTTAAAAGAAGCAGATTATAGAGGCGAAAGATTTAAAGATTGGCATACTGATATTAAGGGCAATAATGATTTACTTAGTATAACCCAGCCCGATATTATTAAAAATATCCACAGAGAATATCTATTAGCTGGTGCTGATATTATTGAAACTAATTCTTTTAATTCTACTAGAATATCTATGTCAGATTATCAAATGTCTGAATTTGCATACGAAATAAACCTAGCCTCAGCTAAATTAGCAAGACTGGTATGTGATGAAATTACTAACAATGATAAACCAAGATTTGTAGCAGGAGTTTTAGGCCCTACCTCTATGACCTGTTCTATATCACCTGATGTTGATGATCCAAGTTATAGAAATATTGACTTTGATGAATTGGTGCTAAATTATAAAGAATCAACCAGAGCTTTAATTGCTGGCGGTGTTGATATAATACTGTTAGAGACTATATTTGATACCTTAAATGCCAAGGCAGCTATATTTGCGATTAGCTCAGTATTTAAAGAGGATAACACAAAATTACCCGTTATGGTATCAGGCACTATCACCGATGCTTCTGGTAGGACACTATCAGGGCAAACTAATGAGGCATTTTATAATAGTATAAGACATATAAAACCACTAACTATTGGACTAAACTGTGCCTTAGGTCCTGATTTATTACACCAGTATGTGCAAGAATTATCATTAATAAGTGAAACCTTTGTATCAGCACATCCTAATGCTGGCTTACCAAATGAGTTTGGTGGCTATGATTTATCCCCAAATGATATGGCAAAGTATATTGCCCAGTGGGCACAATCAGGTATAGTTAATATAGTAGGCGGATGTTGTGGCACAACTCCAGAACACATATCAAAAATAGCTAGTGCTGTTGCTAATATAAAACCTAGAAAAATAGCAAAAATAATACCAAAATGCCGACTATCAGGACTAGAACCTTGTAATATAGGTAGCGATAGTTTGTTTGTAAATATTGGCGAAAGAGCTAATATTACTGGCTCTGATTTGTTTAAAAAACTAATTCTAGCAGAAAAATACGAAAAAGCGTTATCTGTATGCTTAGAACAAGTAGTAAATGGTGCTCAAATAATTGACATTAATATGGATGAGGCAATGCTAGATGGCAAACAAGCAATGCAAAAATTTTTAAATTTTATTGCTTCTGAGCCTGATATTGCAAAAGTGCCTATTATGATAGACTCATCAAAATGGGATATTATTGAAGCAGGTTTAAAATGTATTCAAGGTAAGGCTATTGTAAACTCTATATCTTTAAAAGAAGGACGGGGTAAATTTATTGAACAGGCAAAATTATGCCAACAATATGGGGCTGCAGTCATAGTAATGGCGTTTGATGAAAAAGGTCAAGCCGATACTGAGGATAGAAAAGTAGCAATTTGCACTAAGGCATATAATATTTTAGTCAAAGAATTAAATTTCTTAGCAGAAGATATTATCTTTGATGTTAATATTTTTGCTATTGCAACTGGTATTAAAGAGCATAATAATTATGCAATAGATTTTATTAATGCTACTAAACGAATAACCTCTACCTTACCATATGCTAAGATATCTGGCGGGGTTTCTAATATATCATTTTCTTTTAGAGGTAATGATACTATCCGTGGTGCAATTCATTCGGTATTTTTATACCATGCTATTAAAGCTGGTATGACTATGGGTATAGTTAATGCCTCACAATTAGTGGTATATGATGAAATAGACGAGGAGTTAAAAAAAGCAGTTAGTAGCGTAGTATTAAATATCAGTAATAATGCTGGCGATGTTTTACTAGAACTAGCCTCCAAATACTCTAATAATGCCTTATCAAAAAGCAACACCATAGACTTAAAATGGCGAAGTTTTTCTGTGGCTAAAAGATTGTCATATTCTTTGGTAAAAGGTATTAGTGAATATATTGAGCAAGATACCCAAGAAGCCCTAGATAAATTAGGTAAAGCTATATTAGTAATAGAAGGTCCGTTAATGGATGGTATGAATATTGTTGGTAGTTTATTTGGTGATGGCAAAATGTTTTTACCTCAGGTAGTAAAATCAGCCAGGGTAATGAAAAAATCTGTAACTTATTTAGAGCCATTTTTAAAGGCTGAAAAAACCACAGCTAGTAATAAAGGCACAATATTAATGGCAACGGTAAAAGGCGATGTTCATGATATTGGCAAAAATATAGTTGGCGTAGTATTGCAGTGTAATAATTATAAAATTATTGACCTAGGGGTAATGGTAGCTAGTGCTAAAATTTTACAAACTGCTATTGATAAAAAAGTTGATATTATTGGCTTGTCTGGGCTAATTACTCCATCACTTGATGAAATGGTATTTGTAGCCCAAGACATGCAAAGAAAAGGCTTTAAAATCCCCCTACTAATAGGCGGTGCTACTACTTCTATTGCTCATACTGCTGTTAAAATAGCACCAGAATACAATAATGGGGTAATTTATGTAAAAGATGCTTCAACTGCTGTTGGTGTTGCAACAAAATTATTATCAGAAAGGTTTAAACAAGATTTTATTAAACAACGAAAACAAGAGTATCAAGATATTAGAGATAGAAGAAGTAACAGCACTATTAAAAATAAATTACTCAGTTTACTAGCTGCTCGAAAAAACTCCCCCAAATTAAAATTTGATAATATAGTTAAGCCAAAAAAATTAGCCATACAAGTTTTTAATAATTATGATTTAGCAGATATTAGTGCGTATATAGACTGGAGCCCATTTTTTAAAACTTGGGAATTAGCAGGTAAATACCCCAATATTTTAACAGATAAACTAATAGGCTCATCTGCTAGAGAACTTTATGAAGATGCAAAACTAATGCTAGAAAATATTATTACTAATAAATTAATAACTGCAAATGCTGTTATTGGCTTATTTAGAGCAAATAGTATAAATGAAGATATAGAAGTTTATAATAACTCAGGCAGTGTTATTATGAAATTATCACACCTAAGACAACAATTAAATAAAAAAGGTAGGACGCCAAATTTTTGTCTAGCTGATTTTATAGCACCAAAATCTAGTAATAAAGAGGATTATATAGGTGCTTTTGCAACCACAACTGGTATTGGTGTTGAAAAACAAGTAGCTAAATACGAGGCTAATAATGATGACTATAATGCCATTATGTTTAAGGCAATAGCCGATAGGTTGGCTGAGGCTTTTACAGAGCTTATGCACCATAAAATTAGAAGCAACATTTGGGGTTATGAGAGTAAAGTGTATGATAATGAAAGCTTAATAGCAGAAAAATATCAAGGCATTCGTCCTGCCCCAGGTTATCCTGCTTGTCCTGAGCATTCTGAGAAACAAAAAATATGGCAGCTACTAAATGTTGCAAAAAATACTGGCATTAGTTTAACAGAAAATTTTGCAATGCTACCAACTGCTAGTGTCAGTGGCTGGTATTTTGCTCACCCTGATGCTAAGTATTTTGGTGTTGCTAAAATTGATAACACCCAAGTTAAAAGTTATAGCAAAAGCAAAAATATAAGCAAAATGCAAGCTCAAAAATTACTAACACCAAATTTAAACTAACAAGCAAGGCTATCTTATTTTAAAAGATATTACAGAACATACGATTATTTAACATTTTACTATTTTTGATAATTGTATTTTAATATGTTAGTATAATTACATTAGCGTTGAAATAAAACCTCAGGCAATTAAAGATGGTAAAAAAATTAAAGCTATGGAAAGTAATTTATCTGGCAATGTTAAATGTCTAACTAATTTTACGCCAGAATATAATTTAAGAGTTGAAAAGTTGTATGTTTTAGTTAGATAAAAATAGTATTAAAATTTATAGCATAAAACACAGAAAAGATATTTACAAATAGGAGAGTATTATGCTGACATTACACCCTAATATTTTTAAAAAAAATGGCGTTAAAGAGTTTGTAAAAATAAAAGATGAATTACAAGATTTTGAAGATTTAAAAGACCTAAAGGCAACAAAACTAGCTGAGCAAAATATGACTGGTTTAAACCTAAGCGATGCCCAAAAAGAATGGGGTTTGAAAACTAATAAGCGTGTTAAATAAGTTAGTTTTTAGGCTTTGTAGAATATTATATTTGTTGTGGCATTAAAGCAAATATTTGCTAACAATACCTTTACAATGGAATTTTCACAAGAAGCTCGACAACAAAACAGCATTATCTCATACACTGATAAACAAATAGTGCTAAAAGATGCTACTATAGATGTCCCATGTTTTTTAGCAAAAGATTATTATAGCAAAGTAAATATTAATACATTAGCAGACATAAGTATAAATAATATCAAACCTCTAATAGAGAAAACTAATACTAATATTTTAGTTATTGGTACAGGATATAAGCAAGAATTTCTATCGCCTAAGCAACAATATTTACTATATCAATTAAAAATTTCTGTTGATGTTATGTCAAATGCTAGTGCTTGTCGTTTATATAATTTATTATTATCTGATTTTCGTGAAGTAGCACTACTGGTTTTATGACACTTAAAAAAAAAATAACACACTACTGGCAATATGTTTATATTGATACATATTTATTATCTTTGCTATTGGTATTATGCTTTGTTGGATTTATAATTCTTTATAGTAGCACTAATACTAATGATATTATTTACAAGCAATTAGGGCATTTTTTACTAGCAATGATAGCAATGTTTATTATGGCACAAATACCGCCTTATATTCTTAAGTATTTTGCCATTTATACTGCAATATTTGGTTTTGTTTTGTTAATCTTGGTATTGTTTATTGGCTCAAGTAGTAAGGGTGCTACTAGGTGGCTAGATTTGGTAATATTTAGAATTCAACCATCAGAGTTAATCAAAATAATTATACCAATTATTATTGCTAGTATTCTAGCTGGGGGTGTGCTACCGCCAAAATTTAAGCAAGTGTTTTTATCATCACTAATTATTATCTTTGCAGTATTTTTAATATATAAACAACCAGATTTAGGAACGGCAATATTGGTTGCATCATCTGGGGTTTATATTTTATTTTTCTCTGGCCTAAGTTGGGCTATATTTAAAAAATTGTGGCTAAATATAGTTAGCTTTTTTACTATTATTGTGTCAGTAAGTGCTATTTTTTGGTTTTATATCTTGTATAATTACCAAAAACAACGCATACTTACTTTTTTAAACCCAGATTCTAATTCTCTCGACATTGGTTATCATATAATACAATCTAAAATTGCCATAGGCTCAGGTGGGCTATTAGGCAAGGGTTGGATGCAAGGCTCACAATCACAATTAAACTTTTTACCAGAACACCATACAGACTTTATTTTTTCAATAATTGCAGAAGAATTTGGATTTTTAGGAATACTATTATTATTAGTTTTATACGCTTTGATAATTTATAGGTGTTTTATTATTAGCCTAAATTCTAATGATAATTTTTCAAGGCTTTTAGGTGCTGGATTAACTGCAATATTTTTTACCTATGTATTTGTTAATATGGGTATGGTTTCAGGTTTATTGCCTGTTGTTGGAGTGCCATTACCTTTAATTAGTTATGGCGGTTCATCGTATATAAGTTTGATGATGAGTTTTGGTATTATAATGTCTATCAATCATCATAAACATTCACCTCTTAAGTATAAAAAATAAATGCAAAATTTTTTATTATTAGTTATTTTATTTACTACTATTAGTTATTTTAATAATGTTTTAGCGTATGAAGATATACCAGCTATTAAAAATATTAAAGTGCAAAAATTTATCAGCAAAATGCAGAAAAAACATAATTTTAATAAATATGATTTGCAAGAATTATTTGCTAATGTTTATCTAAGAGTTTGGACTAAGGATGAGTTATTAAACATTAAAAAACGCCCAAAGAAAATAATTACTTGGAGTAAATATAGCAGTATTTTTATTACCAAAGATAGAATTAATAATGGGGTAAAATTTTGGCAAAAATACAAAGATATTATAACTAAAGCACAAAAAAAATTTGGAGTAAGTGCCCAGATTATTGTTGCAATACTAGGCATTGAAACTAATTATGGCAAAAATAAAGGTCAGCATAATATTATAAGTGTCCTAACAAAAAAAGCCTTTAATAATTATAGCAGGAGTAAATTTTATCAACGAGAATTAGAAAATTTTTTATTACTTAGCAGGGAGATATCATTACCACCTTTGACTGTTAAAGGCTCTTACGCTGGTGCTATTGGTTATTCGCAATTTATACCTAGTAGTTATAGGTATTATGGAGTTGATTTTAATAATGACGGTCAAACAGATATAATAGATAGCGTAGAAGACGCCATAGGTAGCATAGCAAATTATTTAGCCAAACACAAATGGCAAAAAGACTCTCCAATAGCACAGCAAATCACAAACAATACCAACAATATTGATAAACTAGCAACAACGAGTATTGCCAAACCATACAAAAGTATAAAATACTGGCGTAAAAAAAATATTAATACTAGCAGTGTAGCTGATGATAAAAAAGCCAAGATAATAAAATTAAAACTAGATAATGATAGTTATCAGTATTGGCTAGTATATTGGAATTTTTACGCAATTACTAGATATAACCACGACAATAAATATGCTATGGCTACTTATCAATTAAGTGAAAAAATTAAACTTGCTTTTTATAAATTATAAAATATACTAATTTCTAATAATTTCATATTTTTGTGCCGCAACTATAGAGTTAATAATACCGTCTTTTAATATAGCATTATGAATATCATTAATTTGCTTGTTAATTTTTGGGTTTTCTTGTTGGTTTTCTCTAACACCGTCAAGTTTAATTAGTATTGTTTGATTATCAACTTCTGATACAAAAATATTGCTTTTTTGCTTAGAGTTTAAGGAAAAAACTAGTGCTACTAACTCTAGTTCTTGTTGTCTAGTAATCCAGTTTACATCAGTCCACGCTAACTTATATTTTAACAATAACTCTTTTGCTGTTTGGTATTTTTTATTGTCTAATTTATTTTTAATATTATTTAAAATATTAGTGCTAAATTTTTTAGCCTTTAAGTTTAGTTTAGTATTTTTAATATTTTCTGATACTTCTGCTAGCTCTAATTGTCTAGATTCTTGTTTTGCTAACATTTTCATTACCAGAAGTCTATCTTGTTCTTCAATTATTGGACTTATTTCATTATTTTCATATACTACCTCAGAAAAGGCATTATTAACAAATTTAGTAGTTAAAATATCAGACTTATTAATATCTTTAATGCTAAAAAAACCAGTAGCGTGTAATTTAGTGTTAAATTCTTTAGCAACATCTGCTAACGAATCAGATTCATAAGAAGCATTAGCTAGATCCTCTGCCAATTCGTATAATTTTTCTTCGGCTAATTTATCAATATAATCTTGTTTTATATTTTGTTTAACATCATCAAACTCTGGGATAGTTTCGGGAATAATTTTTAGCAACTTAATAATGTGATAACCAAATTCTGATGGAACTAATTCACTAATATCACCGACATTCAAGCTAAATACTGCCTGCTCAAAACTAGGCACCATAATTCCTTTACCAAATTTTCCTAAGTTACCACCTTGCTTATTGCTACCTGTATCTTGTGAGTATTTTTGTGCTAATTCTGAAAAATCATCGCCAGAGTTAGCCATTGCTAATACTTTGTTTGCTTGGTCTTTGTCATCTATTAAAATATGACTGGCTTGTCTTTTTTCTTCTATTATATAATTATCTTTTTCTTGTTCATAAAGTGCTAATAAAATTTTATTATCTACTGTAATATCTTTTTTAATATCATCAATATATAATGCTAAATACTCAACTTTTATGGTTTTTGGTTTAATAAAATCTTTTTTATTATTGTTATAAAATTCTGTTATTTCTTTATTATCAACATTAACATCTTGTAAAAATTTAGTATAATCTAGCTCTAGATATGAAAATTTTCTCTCTTGATTTAATAATCCAACCTCAAGATTGTGTATTTTAGGAATTGTAATATTTGCTAGTTCAATATCATCAAAAATTTGATTTTTTAAAATTTCTTGTTTTTGGTATTCTTTAAATGATGCTTCGCTATATCTTGACAATCTTATTATTTTTCTGTATTTGTCTAGAGAAAAATTATCATCATCGTCATGGAATTCTGCTAGTGATAAGATATGATTTTTTAACTCTTTATCGGTAACGCTTAAATTTAAATCTTTGGCGTAATAATCTAACATATGGCTCTTAATTATAGAAGCAATAGTAGAATTTTGTAGTATTCTATCTGTTTCTTCTGTGTATTTATCTCCTAAATTTTCTTGCAAAGCCCTTTTATTATTATTATAAATTTTATTAAATTCACTTTGCATTATTTTTTTATCATTTATCTTGGCTATAACTCTATCATTAGGGGCGCTTAAATATTGCCCTATACCGAACAAAGCAAATGGAATTACTATAATAATTACTATAACCCAAGCAATCCAGCCACGAATTTTATTTTTTATAAGAGTAAGCATAAAGTTTATTAGTATAAATATAGAATTTAGACAACTATTTTAAAAAAATATAAGATGGCGGAGTGGACGGGGTTCGAACCCGCGACCACCTGCGTGACAGGCAGGTATTCTAACCAGCTGAACTACCACTCCTTGGTGGGTGCTACAGGACTTGAACCTGTGGCCCTCGCCTTGTAAGGGCGATGCTCTCCCAACTGAGCTAAGCACCCAAATTTTTATAAAAAAACTCTGACAAAACAAAAAAACTATTATGCAATAGTATCACTATTAATATCAGTAATTTAGGTGTATCTTTTTATATAAAAATGAGGCAAATATTTGCCTCATTTAATAAGTTACTAAATAAGAAAGCACCGCTAATAAACTATATCAATAACGTTTTGTTAATCAGAGTTTTTATTAATAAATTTATTATTTATTAACAGATTCTTTTAGTAATTTACCAGCTTTAAATGCTGGAACTCTGCTAGCACTAATTTTAATGGTAGCACCAGTTTGTGGATTTCTTCCTGTGCGTGCTGCACGGTCTCTAACCACAAAACTACCAAAACCAGTAATAATAACAGAATTACCACCTGATAAAGTGTTTACTATAGTAGATGTAGTTGCGTCTAAAGCATGAGCTGCATCCACTTTAGTTAGCCCAGATTTTGCGGCAATAGCTGATACTAATTCAGATTTATTCATATTCTCCCCTCTTTTTTATTGTAAATCATAAACCAAAAAACTAACAAACAATCTCTTGGATAGCCGAATTATCCTCTTAAATTATGCTATTGTCAATATTTAATTTACAAATATTAAAATAATAACAATTAGTCATTATCTAAAATTAGTGCAATTTTATACTATTATTTTATTAGTTTACTAAATTATTTAATTTATTTATTAAAGGATTTATTTCATTGGCTAGTATTTGAGAGGTAATAGCAGCAATTTTTTTATAACGAATAGTGCCTGAACTATCTACTATAAATGTTTCTGGTATAGCGTAAACCCCTAATTCTAAGCCCATTTTGCCATTTTTATCAAATATAATAGCATCAAATGGATTACCAAGTTTTGCCAAAAAGTTTTTAGCATCAAGCAAATTATCCTTGTAATTAACACCAAGCATATAAACATTATTATTTTTAGATATTTTTAATAATTCGTTGTGCTCATCCTTACAAGCGGCACACCAAGACGCCCAAACATTAACTAATACTAGCTTATTTTTTATATAATCTAGGGTATTTTTGTTTGTATTATCATAAAAATCTACCACCTCAAGGCTAGGAAAGGGTTTATTTATTAACGGTGATGGTAGTTTTTTATTATCAATACCCAAACTAATGTATAAAAAAACCACTAATATAACAAAAATAATTAGCGGTAATAAATTTTTTAGTTTCATTTATTGTAATTTTTTAGTTGTTGTTTTTTGGCTCTTTGCATAGCATCTGCTACTTCGGGAGGCATATAATTCTCATCGTGTTTTGCCAACACTTCCTTAGCAATAAATACATTATCTTTTATAACACCTGTTGCAATAATACCCTGACCTTCTCTAAATAAATCAGGCAATATGCCAGTATGGGTTACTAAAATAGTATCCAGAGTATCAGTGATTTTAAATTTGCTAGTTAATCCTTGCCTAACAAGGCTATTATTAACCACCATACCCCCTATTCTAAAACTTTTATTTAGCGGAATTTTTCCCTGCTTAACATCATTTGGAGAATAAAAATAAAGTATATTTTCATTAAATGCCTTGAGTCCTAAAAATATTATTAAAGCCGAGCCTAATAATAAAACTACTACTAATAGCAATCTTTTTTGTCTCTTAGTCATTGTCTTGCCTCCTATACTTATTGCGTAATTGTTTGATTATTTTTTTCTTGCGTAATAATGAATGCACAAATAAATATCCTAGAACAATAGCTGTAATGCTATACGATGCTAATATATAAATAGCGTATTTATCATAGGGGGTGAAAGATAATAATTCGCTTAGCATTTGAGATTATGTTTTTAATACTATATCACGCACCCAACGACTATTTTGTTCGCGTAATAATACTTCATTTCTAGCCCTAATTAAAACTAAGGCTAAATATAGTAATTTAAAAGAAAAAGCCATAATAAGTAGTGGTATTAACATTTCTATATGTATTGTTGGTGTGCTTATTTTACTAACAGATGCCCCTTGGTGTAGCGTATTCCACCAATTTACCGAATAGTGAATAATTGGTAAATTAATAAGCCCAACTGTGGCTAATACTGCACTAGCCTTGGCACCGCTTTTTGGGTTGCTAAAAGAGCTATTTAAAGATATATAAGCCAAATATAAAAACAACAAAATCAACTCAGAAGTTAGCCTAGCATCCCATACCCACCAAGTGCCCCACATTGGTTTGCCCCATATAGAGCCAGTAGTAAGAGCAATAAATGTAAAACTAGCCCCAATAACAGCCGAGCTTTTAGCAATAATATCTGCTAATTTAATTCTCCACACCAAGCCAATAATAGCACTAATTGCCATTACTAAATAAACAAACATTGACATCCAAGCACTAGGGACATGGACAAACATTATTCTATAACTATCGCCTTGCTGATAATCAATTGGTGCAATAATTAACCCCCAATATAAACCAACTATTAAGGATATTAAGAACAAAATTACAATCCAAGGTATTATCTTAGCTGATGTATTATAAAAATTAATAGGTGAGGCAAATCTTTGAATAAAACCCCATAAGTTACTAAGCATAAAAATTATAGCAAAAAAATAAAATATTTTACCTGTTTGTATTGTTAATAATATTATTTCGCAAATATAATGGCGTAGCTAATTCGTTAGTAACATAATCTAAGTATTTGCTAACTACTAATTTTGCTAAATATTGTGCACTAGGATAAGATTTTGCTATAAACTTACTAACTCCTGTTTTATTTATTAGCCTATCTTGATAGCAATCCCAAGCACTGCCAACACCAATATATTCTTCACCAAAAAAAGGCACATCTTCAGGCTTATTTAATGATTGTTGTATTAGGGTATTATTTTTGTATTGACACCAATATACCTCATCCATTCTGGCATCTAATGCAGCTAAAATATTATTATATCCATAATTGTAATAAGCACCATATGCTAATAACTCTAAGCTAGATACACCTAAGGTTTTAGTATTATTTGCCATAGCTAAACCCTGTGTTATGCCAATACACAACCTAACACCTGTAAAAGCACCAGGACCTTTAGTGTATGCTATACAATCAATATCATTTAGTTTAATATCTGCTTCTAATAATGCTTCATTACACAAGGGTAATAATAAATTTGAGGGTTTTTGTTTATCTTGTATAAATTTATTTACCTCTACACTACCAGTTAATACACTAACAGAGCATACCTCAGTGCAAGCATCAATCGCTAATATATTTGCCATTATCGCGGATATATTTTTTCGTATTTATTAAAAATTTTTAATACTAACTTTTTTCTTTTTTGTAATCTAATTTTATAGCGTTTTGGATTGTAATAAGAGGGTCCTTTTAAAAGAGATACTAATAGTGCCATCTCATCTAATGACATATCTTTAGGGCGTTTATTAAAATAAAAATATGATGCCATACCAAAACCATAAATAGCATGAGCTCCATTTTGCCCCAAATTGACAGAATTTATATATCGTAATAAAATATATTTTTTAGAAAAATTATCTTCCAAAATAAATGCCATTATTATTTCAGTTATTTTTCTTTTAAAACTAATCTCTCTAGTCAATAAGGTATTTTTAATTAATTGCTGAGTAATTGTGCTAGCACCTCTTAATTTTTTATTATTAAACAGATAGCCCTTTATGGTAAAGTATATTTGCCTAATATCAATGCCACTGTGATTAAAAAACGCTTGGTCTTCTACTAATAACAACATATTAGTCAACTCATCTGGATAATCTGTTAATTTTAATGCTAAATATTGCTTATATTCTCTATTGTTATAATTATTTATTAGTGGTTTTGAAAAAGTATCAACAATAATAATACGAGTTTTTTCATAACTATTTAGTATAAAAATAATTACTATTATTAATAGTATTAAACTAATTACAGATAATATTTTTTTTAACAAAATTTAGACCTAAAAAAGACAAAAAATATTTTGTTGTTTGCAGAGTTTACAATATCTGCTTATCCCACAAATCTAATTTGTGGGAGTAGTTTTTATAACTTAGGTTTATATTTTTTTTCTTTAATAGTTAGTAGTGCCAAACAGGTAATAATTCCAGCTAAAATTATATAATAAACAAAAGATAGGCTGTCGCTAGTTTCTAACAATAACCAACTAGCTACCAGAGGTGCTGTGCCACCAAATAAACCAAAAGATAAATTATAAGCTAATGAGCCACCTGTTGCTCTAACATTACTATTAAAGTTTTCTAGTTGTAGTATCAATAATGATGGTAGTATTGCCCCTAGTAACATAGATATTGCTATCTCGCCTATAAATTCATAAATAAAGTTTGTATGCCCTATTAGCCAAAATAAAGGATAAACCGATATAGTCAATGCCACAGCAAGTGTTATTGCAATATTTTTCTTAGGAAATTTATTGGTTAAATAACCCCCTAATAACACAAATATTGCCAGAGTTATTAAGGCGTATAAATTAATATCCAGCACCACACTTTCTTGGACATGAATAGTTTTTATAAGCCACGATATAGCATAAACAAATAACAGGTAAAATGTTGTTGCACTAAGTAGATTAATAGTAATATTTTGCAATAATTTTACTTTATAGTTTTTAATAATTGTTATTATAGGGATTTTTATATCATTATCTTTATCGGGTAATAACTCTGGCATATGTTTTCTAATAAACACCCCTATAATAGCAATTAATACCCCTAGTAAAAATGCTATTCTCCAACTTAGGTATTTTAATTCTGCACTTAATAAACTATCTAGTGATATACTTACAACAGAGCCAAGTAAAAATCCCGCAGTAGCACCAACTATTATTAGTGATACATTAAAATTTTTATTATTAGTTGTTGATTCAAGCACATAAACAGCAGATGCTATGTATTCGCCGCCTACTGATATACCGCTAATTATTCTAAAAAATACCAATAATATTGGTGCATAAATACCAATATGCTCATAAGTTGGCAATAATGCTATAGAAATAGTTGATATTGCCATTATACCAACGGACGCTACTAATGATTTTTTTCTACCTATTTTATCGCCTATGTGTCCAAAAATTAATGCCCCTATTGGTCTAGCCAAATACCCTGAGGCAAAAGCCGCAAATGCTGATATTGTTGCTAGCTCTTTATTAGCACTAGGGAAGAATAGCTCGCCAATTACTACCGCAAAATAACCATATATAGCGAAATCATACCATTCTAGAGTATTACCTATTGAGGCAGCAATAATATGTTTTTTACTGTTTTGTTGCATAATTAGTTATATTGTAATATTGTCATAAATTTAACTATATGCTACAAAATCAACCATATATGAACTAAATTTACGGATATTTAGCACCCCAGTATCTAAAATTAAGTATTGCCCTTTAATGCCTAATAATTTACTACTTATTTGAGGGGTTTTATCAAAACTAAGTGAGATAACTTTACTGGGATATTCTAGCACAGTATAGAGGATATTTATTTGTTTTTCTGTTAGTATTTTAGCATTACCAATATCTATTTTAGGTAATAACTCATTGTATATATCTTCTAAATTTATATAATCTACCTCATTTTTTAGCATTTTACGCCAGTTTGTTTTATCACTTATAAACTTTTTAAACTGCACTTCTAATAAGCCAGAATCAAAACGACTTTGCACTTCTAATATTGGCAAAGCACTAATTGCACCTTGGTCTATCCATCTACTAGGAGTATTGCTAAAACGGGTAATACCAACCTTTATACCACTAGAATTTGCTAAATAAACTATATGCTTACTAAAACAATTTTTCTTACCCCATTTTGGCTCTCTACAAGTGCCTAAATGATAATGGCAAGTCTCAGGTCTCATAATACACAAATCACAACGAGCAAGGCTTTGTGAACATAGATAACAATAGCCTCCAGAATAACTTTTTTTGGTTAAGGTATTACAATTAGCACAGTAAATAGCATTTTGGTAATTAAGACTAATATGCTTGCCAATAATATCATTTAAATAGATTTTTTCTCTGCCTACTGGTAAATAATACCTAGCAATGCCATCTATTAAAGAAGTTTCCATTTTACTCAAAACACCTGTCGTTATTACTGACATAATAATTTGGCTACTTCTTGGTATTTTGTGGTAGTTTTTGCTGATATTTTAGCTGGTAGTTTGGGTGCTGGTGGAGTTTTGTCCCAATCACAACTTGCTAAATAATCTCTTACTATTTGTTTGTCAAAACTTTTAGGACTTGTGCCAATCTTATAAGTTGATTTTGCCCAAAAACGCGATGAATCTGGGGTTAATAATTCATCCATTAGCACTAAGTTATTATTATTATCTAAGCCAAACTCAAACTTAGTATCAGCAATTATAATGTTTTTTTGTAGTGCATATTTAGCTGCATATTTATATAATTGCAAGCTAATATCTCTAACTTGTTTTGCTAAACTAGCACCTAATAAATTAATTGTATCATCATAACTTATATTTTCATCGTGCTTACCAATATCTGCTTTGGTTGATGGGGTATAAATTGCACTAGGTAGTTGCTGTGCAAGACTAAGATTCTTTGCTAATTTTATTCCACATACCAAGCCAGTTTTTTGATAATCATTCCAACCTGAGCCTATTAAATAACCACGAACTATTGCCTCTACTGGTAGGGGCTTTAATTTTTTTACTACTACTGCCCTGTTTACTATTTGCTGGGCTTGATTTTTTGGTAATATATCGTCTAGGGCAATATCTAAGATATGATTTTTGATAATATGTTTAGTTTTGCTAAACCAAAAATTAGAAATCTGGGTTAAAACAACGCCTTTTTGTGCGATTGGCTCGCTTAGAACTACATCAAAAGCCGATAGTCTATCGCTAGCAACAATAAGCATAGTATCATCGTTGATACCATAAATATCTCTAACCTTGCCTCTTTGTATCATAGGCAGGCTTAATTTAGTTTTGTATATGGCGTTTATTTTATGCTCCAAAAGTGATTTTATTTTTCATTAATTTTACTCTTTTTTCTATTTTCATATTAAGATATTCTATTGGCCTATTACCTTTAATTCTATTGCAATTTCCACATAATAGTTGATAGTTTTCATAGTAATCACCTCCACCTTTTGATTTTGGCACTATATGGTCAATTTCAAAATGTTGTATATCCATTGCAACAGAACAAGCATTGCAAATCTTACTTTGTTGCTTATATAGGCGTTTTTTAACGCTTATATTAGTTGGCTCGTGTTTAATATCTGTGCGTTTTGGAATATCGTTTCTGTGGATAAAATCAGAGAATAGCCCAGCATCATCACTAAGTCTATCAATTAAAACTGATGCTGCTTGTTTTTCAATATCAATACCAATCCATTTTCTATCTAGTTGTTGAGCTGCAACACAAGTAGTAGCACAGCCACAAAAAGGATCCAGCACAACATCGCCTTTATTGCTACTTGCCTTTATTATTCTGTATAACAGTGCTAGTGGTTTTTGAGTTGGATAGCCTACTCTTTCTTTATGAGTAGAGCCAATATAAGAAATTTCCCATACATCTCGCATATTTACTAAATTATACACACCACTTTTATCTTGAAAAAATTCTGCTTTACCGCCACCGTAATTTATAATCCCTGGTTTTCTACTTGTGCTTTTTGTATAAGATTTTTCTTTTTGTATATTAAATGTGTATTTTTTAGTTTTACTATATATCAGTATTATATCGTGTTTATGAGAAAATTGTTTTTTAGATGCCCCACCAGTTCTATAACTCCAAACAATTTCATTTCTAAAATTATCCTTACCAAATATTCTATCTAAGATAATTTTAAGATAATGGCTAGCAGTAGGATCACAGTGTAAATACAGGCTACCTGTTGGTTTTAAAATTCTGTGTAATTCAATAATTCTCTGTGTCATATAGGTAACATATGACATCATAGCCTTGCTGTAAATTCCTGCTATTGATTGAATAAAATTTACCATAAAAGGATAATTACTAATCATCTTTTCTAAGTAAAACTCATCTACATCGCCCCAAGACCACATATCTTTGAAGCTAGCACCAGCAGACTTACTACCAATTGGGGCAGAATAGGTTCTTTTACTATTAAATGGTGGGTCTAGGTATATCAAATCAACACTTGTGCTATTTGTGCCGCTTAATATGTATAAATTATCGCCCGTATATAGTGTATTTTTCATACTTAGCAATATAGTCTATTTAGTATCTTGCAAATACCAAACAAGCATTTGTGCCACCAAAGCCAAAACTATTAGACATAACCTTATTAAGTTTTTTATTTATTTTGCTTGTTGCTATTGGTATTTTGCTGGCTTTTTCGTCTAAGTTTTGGATATTAACCGATGGCGATATAAAATTATTATTTAACATTAATAATGAATAAATTGATTCATTTACCCCCGCTGCACCTAAGGCATGCCCTGATAATGATTTAGTAGAGCTAATATAGGGTATATTATCAGCAAAAACCTCTTTTATTGCTTTTAACTCGACAACATCGCCAATAGGTGTGCTAGTGCCGTGGGCATTGATATAATCAATATCAAGTTTGTTATTTGTTGCAATACGCATACATCTTTTTGCACCTTCGCCACTTGGTGCTACCATATCATAACCATCCGATGTTGCACCATAGCCAATAATCTCAGCGATAATATTTGCATCTCTATTTTGGGCGTGCTCTAAGGATTCTAGCACTAAGACCCCGCCACCACCTGATATTACAAAGCCATCTCTATCTTTGTCAAATGCTCTTGATGCCAACTCTGGCGTGGCATTATATTTTGCAGATAATGCCCCCATAGCATCAAATAACATAGTTAAACTCCAATCTAGCTCTTCACCGCCACCTGCAAAAACCACATCTTGTTTGCCCATTTGTATCTGCTCATAAGCATTACCAATACAGTGTGCTGAGGTTGAGCATGCTGAGCTAATAGAATAGTTTATGCCTTTAATTTTATACAAGGTGCTAAGACAAGCAGAGGTTGTGCTACCCATAGTTCTAGGCACTCGGTATGGACCTACTCTTTTAATGCCTTTTGCTCTTAATATATCGGCTGATTCAACAATATTTTTATTAGAAGAGCCACCTGAGCCCATAATTATCCCGGTTCTTTCACTGGATACTTGCGACTGCGTAAGTTTAGACTCTAAAATAGCCTCATGCATAGCCAAAGATGCGTAAATAGCAGCATCAGACATAAATCTAGCACTTTTTCTATCAATAATATCGGCATAATCAAGCTCAGAAATACCTCCGTGTATTTGCGAACGCAAACCTAGTTCTTGGTATTCTTTGGCAAAAACTATACCTGAATGACTATTTTTTAATGAGTTTAATACCTCGGACTTATTATTGCCAAGACTACATATTATCCCCATTCCTGTAATAACAACTCTATTCATTAGCAAGATTCTTTCATTTTTTGGTTAATTTATATTATCAAATAACCCTACTTTAAGTTTTTCAACTTCGTAGGCAATTTTGCCATCAACCTCCATAATAGCATCACCAATACCCATATTTAACTGTCTTGAAATAATACGAGATATGCTAATTTTATAGGTTACTTTTTTAGCAGAAGGGAATACTTGATCAACATACTTAACATTACCAACGCCAATTGCTCTGCCTCTACCTGGTTTACCCAACCAGCCTAAATAAAAACCAATCAACTGCCACATAGCATCTAAGCCTAAGCAACCCGGCATTACAGAATCACCTATAAAATGACACTTAAAAAACCACATATTTTCATTAATATCTAGTTCAGCACATATATATCCTCTATCATATTTACCGCCAGTTTCTGATATTTTGGTAATACGGTCAAACATTAGCATAGGAGGGGCTGGTAATTGGGCGTTACCAATGCCAAATAACTCACCTCTACCACACTTAATTAAATCATCGTAGTTGTATTTATTAGGTTTCATTTATATTTTTTGATAAATACCAGTATCCACAAATTATACAGTGCACTATAATGTTAAATTAGTAATATTTAGTAATTGTTGAGCCCGCGATTAATATCAGCTATAATATCGTCTATACTCTCTAAACCAACAGATATTCTAATCAATCCTGGACTTATATTTGCCTGTTGTTTTTCTGTATCACTAAGTCTACTATGCGTTGTAGTAGCAGGATGGGTAATGGTAGTTTTAGTATCGCCTAAATTAGCAGTAATAGATATTAATTTAGTATTATTGATAACATTAAATGCTAGCTTTTGTCCACCCTTAACTACAAAGGCTACTATTGCACCAAAATCATATTGCTGTTGTTTTGCTAAACTATGATAAGGGTGTTCTTTTAAACCTAAATAATAAACTTTTGTTATAGTATTTTGTTTAACTAGCCAGTTTGCTAATAACATAGCATTATTGCAATGAGCTTTCATTCTTAGTGCTAAGGTTTCTAAGCCTTTTAAGCATACCCAAGCATTAAAACTACTTAAACTAGGTCCTGTTGTTCTAACAAAATTATGCACTTTATCAATAATATCTTTATTGGCAATTACTGCACCTGCTAGTGTTCTACCTTGACCGTCAATATATTTAGTAGCAGAATGAATTATTATATCTGCACCTAGTTTAAGTGGTTGTTGCACAACTGGTGTGCAAATATTATCAACCGCTAATAAAATA
Source organism: Gammaproteobacteria bacterium (assembly GCA_965222825.1). Classification (GTDB taxonomy): domain Bacteria; phylum Pseudomonadota; class Gammaproteobacteria; order PS1; family Pseudothioglobaceae. Next base: position 1,239,440 of record OZ244964.1, read on the forward strand.
TTATTATTTTTAGCAATTTTTGCTAATTTTGATATTGGCACTATATCGCCTAGGGGGTTAGAAGGAGTTTCTAATAAAAACAATTTAGTATTGCTTTTAATAGAATCTTGCCATTGCTTTATATCTGCTAAGTCCACAAAACTAATATCAATAGCAAATTTACTAACTATGGTATTTAATAGAACAATAGTTGAGCCAAACATATTTCTTGAGGCTACTATATGATCTCCTGCTTGCAATAATGCCATAATAGTAGCAAAAATAGCCGACATACCGCTTGCTGTTGCCTGTGCATCTTCACCACACTCTAATATAGCTAAGCGTTTTTCAAATGCTCTAACAGTAGGATTTGTAAATCTAGAGTAAATATTACCTTGCTCTTCTTTCGCAAAACGCTTTTTTGCTTGCTCAGCACTATCAAATACAAAACTAGATGTAAGAAATATTGCCTCAGAATGCTCTTGTTCCTGAGTTCTGTTATAGCCATAACGAATAGCATTAGTTGTAAAGTCATTGCTGTTATTATGTTTCATTTAACTTTGATTTTCTAATTCATTACAGGCTAGATTATACTCATTGCCATTTGGTATTGTTTTATTGTTACGACTTTTTTCTAATTTAGCTAAATATTTTTCATCAATATCATTTGTTACATAATTACCACTAAAACACGATGTGTCAAATTCATCAATACTAGCATTGCCTTTTTTTACCGATAGTATTAAATCATCTAATTTTTGATATATTAGTTTATCTGCTGCTATTTTTTGACAAATTTCTACCTCATTAAGTCCATAAGCAATAAATTCTTGCCTAGATGCCATATCAATACCATAAACATTATTATAACGAATAGGTGGTGATGCTGATGCAAAAAACACCTTTTTTGCTCCTGCATCTCGTGCCATTTGCACAATTTCTTTCGAGGTTGTGCCACGGACAATAGAATCATCAACTAACAGGACATTTTTGCCCTTAAATTCTAAGGCAATAGCACTTAATTTTTGGCGAACAGATTTTTTTCGTTGTTTTTGCTCTGGCATTATAAATGTTCTAGCAATATAGCGATTTTTAATAAACCCTTCCCGATATTTAATTTTCAATTTACTAGCTAATTGTAAGGCCGATGTTCTGGAGGTATCTGGTATTGGTATTACCACATCTATTGTCTCATTTTGCCATTTTTCTTGTATTTGTTTTGCTAACATTTCCCCCATTCTTAGCCTTGATTTATAAACCGATATTTCATCAATTATTGAATCGGGCCTAGCAAAATAAACAAACTCAAAAATACAAGGCGAATATTTAGTATTTTTTGCACATATTTTATTAAATAATTCACCCTGTTGGTTAATTATAACAGCCTCACCCGGTAAAACATCACGCATAATTTTATAACCAAGTGCAGTAATAGCAACACTTTCTGATGCTAGCATATAACGAGTCCCGTCTTTGGTTTGCTTTTTACCAATAATTAACGGTCTAATACCATTTGGGTCTCTAAATCCAAACATAACCCCATAACTAGCAATGATTGATACACAGGCATAACCACCTTTTATACGCTCATTCATTTTAGCAACTGCATTAAAAATAATATTTTTAGGCTCTTGCTTGTTACTCTGTTCTGATATGGCATTGGCTAAAATATTTAAAATAATCTCAGAATCAGAATCCGTGTTTATATGACGCATATCTTTACTAAGTAATTCCTTGGCTAGTTTATGAGTATTAGTTAAATTACCGTTATGTGCAAGAGCAATACCGCAGGGAGAGTTAACATAAAATGGCTGTGCTTCTGCCCTAGATGAAGAGCCAGCAGTAGGGTAGCGAATATGACCTATGCCATAACTTCCAACTAAATTTAGCATATGCTTGGTTCTAAATACATTACGCACCAAGCCATTTGCTTTACGCATATAAAAACGCCCGTTATCAACCGTTACAATGCCTGCTGCATCTTGACCTCTGTGCTGTATTATTGTTAGAGCATCATAAATATAACTAGCCATATTTTCGTTTTTAGTAGATAAAATTCCAATAACACCACACATACTATAGGTCCTTATAAAAATAATAATTGTTTTGAAAAATACTGCTCAAGAATTACTGCACAATCTTGTAAATAGTGCAAAAACAAGGTATCACTCCAAAAATTAGAATTAGATATAGTGAAGTTTCTTAATACTAGCAATGCAAATATAACCAGTATTAAAGCACGCACAATACCGATTAAAGTAGTGGCAGTAAAGTTTAAAAAAGTAATTGGATTTTTATGGTTTAAAAAATGAGCAATACTATGTAAACAAGCTAGTAATTTTTGATATGGTATCATTAAAATACACTTTTGTGCTAAGGTTAATTTAATGTTAAATAAACTAACAACACTAATAACAAGTCCAATTATTGCCAGTATTATAGTTATATAGGCTATACTATTTTTATTTGCTGGACTTATGTTAAAAAAGTTTAGCACAATATCAACAATCTGAATTTTATAACTAATAAGTGCTACAATATTGGAGATAATAATAACAAGTAGCCAAAATGTTATACCGTTAAACCAACAAGGGTTGCTAATTGCTAATGATTTATTAATTAAACTATATATAGCAAATCTTAGTCCATATAATACTAACATTATTATTATAAAACTTAGTATTAATCTATTATTACTATCTATTATTAAGTATTTTAAAACCAAAGCATTACTCAATAAATAATAATAATTACTAGCTATAATAAAAAATACTACAAACCACACTAGGTTTAACAGTGATTTTGCACTACCTTGCTTTATAGATAAAATAATCATTATAAAAACAAATACTAACAATAAATAATCTGCTAGTGATGGGGTGCTTAAAATATTATAAATATCTGTTAATGTCATTATGTTTTTAGAATGAATAACTATAATAAAATTATCTTAGGTCTTAGTTTAAATTTTGTTTTTAGCTTATTAGCAATTTGTTTTGCTAAATACTCTGATTTATAAGGACCAACACGAATAGCCCTTATTATATCGCCATTGGCTTTTGCTGAAAAAATAATTTTAGTTTTGTAGTTATTTTTGGTTAATAAATTATTAAGTTTTTTTAATAGTACTCTATCCTTAAAACTAGCAACTTGCACAAACCAAAGACTTTTTTTTATAGCATCAGTAGTATCAACAGTGCTATTATTTGCATTGCTGTTATAGTGTGATGTAAAAATAATAATAATCAATATACCAAGCCAAAATACCACTCCTATAAAGATATATTTTATTTGTGTATTATGCATAATTTAACCCTCTAAAATTAGTGGAACTTTTTATTTATGCACTTTTAATTGATTATTAGCAATATCAATTAACGACATTAACGCTTTATTAACTGCTTCTTCTGTTGGAAACGCCTTAACAATTTCTGGTTTTAATAACACAATATTGTGAGAGCGTTGATACGACTTATAATATTTACCTCTTATACCATCTTCTAGGTCTTTATAACTATATTCATTTTTTATATCTTTATTAGTATTCTTCATAAATTTTCCTTTCATATTTAGTCATCATTCTAGCACTAATAATCCTTATATAATCATCATTTTCAGTGTGTGCAACAACTAACAATTTGCTATTATTAGTTATACCAAAAGTTAAAAATCTATGTTCATTTATTAAATGGTCAGGGTCAGAAAATGTCAATGCTAGTTTATCTGCAAATACAGTTGCTGATTCTTCAAAAGATACCTTGTGTTTATGTAGGTTGGTTTTAGCTTTTTTCTTATCCCATTCAAATTTCATAATCAATAAAACACAATAAAAAACATTATATATTGTGTTTAAAATTCAAACATATTATTATTTTAATAGTTAATGTTTATATATATTATAAGGCTCTCTTGTTGTATATCATCAGTAAAATTAAAAAGAACAAAAAATACTCTAAAAACAGAACTCAATAATAACTTTATATTATTTAGGCTTATATGTTTCTTTATTTTTTAAAAAAAAGAGATACATCACTTAAATATTTTATTTTTTAAAGCACAGGCTACTGTGTGAAATGAGCCAAATATTACCACATTTTTAATGTTGTTGTTATCAGTTAAAATATCACCAATATTATTATAAGTTTTTATAGTGTATTTATGCAAGTTTGATGCTAGAGCATTTTTGGTGCTTGTTAGTAAATAATTCATATCAAAACGCTCACTAGCAATAGGTAATAAATACCAAGTTGATATTAAAACTGATATTTTACCAACTATGGCAGATATATTTTTATCTTTTAGTGCAGAAAAAATAGCTATGGTATTTTCTTTTACGCAGTCTATACTTTGTAAATATACAAGTAAGGCATCACTTGCCGCTTCATTATGAGCAACATCTAATATGAAGTTAGTATTATTTTTTTTTATATTTTGTAATCTACCTAGTATGTTTGCCTTTTTTAGTCCTAAAAAAATATCTTTATCAATAACAGGGTGTTTATTTTTTAGAGTTTTTACTGTTGTTTTTGCCAACTCAGCGTTAGTTTTTTGGCACTTGCCTAATAAATTTATAGCCTCGTTATAACTAGACTTTATAAAAGTGGTTGGTATTTTTTTTGCAATAATATAGTTAATAAGACTATCAGGGGGGTTATTATCAGCACATAATAGAGGCTTGTTTGTTCTTGCTATTGCTACTTTTTCTAGTGCTATTTTATCTCTAGTTTTACCCAAATAATTGCAGTGCTCTAAGGCTATATTTGTAATAATAGCACAATCACAATCAACAATATTAGTAGCATCAAGCCTACCACCTAAGCCTACTTCTAAAATAGTTATTGCAACGCCATTATCTGCAAAAATTAATAACCCTGCCAAAGTTAAAAACTCAAAGTAACTTAAAAGTATACCACCTCTAGCCTGTTCTATTTTTGCAAATGCCAAGCATATTTGCCAATCGCTAGCATTTTTGCCATTTATAGTAATTTGCTCGTTAAACAATAATAATTCTGGTGAACTTAATTTACCTACTGTATAACCTGCTTGTAAATAAATACTTTCTAAAAAAGTTGCACTTGAGCCCTTACCATTTGTACCTGTTATTATGATTATTGTGCTATTTTGTTTTGCTATTAAATTATGATAAACTTTTTTTACCCTATCTATACCCAATTTTATTGTTGATTTGTCTAAATATTTAAGCCATTCTTGTAGGGTATTATTAGAGGTTAGCATTATTTAGGTTACACTATTTAATATTTTTCTTGCTATCTTCCCAAAACTGGGCATCAATAGTATTAGAGTCATTTTCGCTATACTGAGTGTATTCTGTATTTTTAGTAAATATTTTGTGTGAATATTTACTAAATACATACAATACAAATGCTTTTCTAGTCCACGGTAATAATCCTAGTAAACCCACAAAATCGGTGATAAAACCCGGGGTTAATAACATAACACCACTAACTAATAGCACTATGCCTTCTAATATATCCATAGTTGGAATACCGCCTGATAATGCTGTTTTTTTTGCATTTTTTAGGGTTTTAAATCCTTGGTTTTTTAATAAAAAAGAACCAATAAAAGCCGTTAATATAACCAGCATTATTGTATTAAATGCACCTATCGCCTTACCTAGTGCAATAATTACATATAACTCTGATAAAGTTGCTATTACAAATAATATAAATATCCACATAATTTTTAATCTTTTTATAGAACAATCCTTGCCTGTTCCATATTTTTTTGCGTTGTCATAAATTCTTAGGGTTGTTCAGAGACTCTTTAATACAAATTCCCAGATTATTCTCTGTGATTTTAACCCTTTTTTCTCAAATTTTGTTGGCGGTCTATTTTTAGTCATTGTGGTATATATATGGCTATTTTTTTGATTGACAAATTTATTTTGTTTTTTTAATACTGCATCTATATGCTTAGCATAATTTTGCCAATCTGTTGCTATGTGCAAATAAGCATTTTTTAATAGTTTTTTAGCCACTAAATCAAAAAATTCTAACTGCACTATACGGCGTTTATGGTGTTTTCTTTTTTGCCAAGGATCTGGAAAGAATAATTGTAAACCATAAATACTATCATCTGGTAAATAATTTGTTAATATATCAATAGCATCGCCTGTAATAATGCGTAAATTTTGTAATTTATGTTTTTCAATGCCTAGTGTTAGTTTGCCAATACCTGCTTTATAAACCTCAATACCTAAATAATTTAACTCTGGATGATTGATTGCATTCTCTAAAATATTATCACCATTACCAAATCCTATTTCTAATATCGTTGGTTTAGTTTTTATAAATTTAATTAATGGCTTAGTATCTATTGCTACTTGAAAAGAGTATTTTGCTAATAAATTGTCTAGAGCGTATTTTTGTGATGATGTTATTTTACCCGAGCGATTAGTAAAACTACGAATTTTTCTTATATTAGCCACTTATGGTTGTTCAGAGGCTCCTTATACTCTATTATTAATGGTGCGTGGTCGGAAAAACGCTTATCTTTATAAATGCTAGCACTCTTTATAGTATTTTTTAGATTAGCACTTAAAATCTGATAATCAATACGCCAGCCAGTATTATTAGCCCAAGCTTGACCTCTATTTGACCACCAAGTATATTGAAACTTTTTAGTATTAACCTCTCTAAAAGCATCAATAAACCCAGTTTTATAAAATAACTCATCCATCCATGCCCTTTCTTCTGGTAAAAAACCAGAATTTTTTTGATTGCTACGCCAGTTTTTTAAGTCAATTTTTTTATGGGCAATATTCCAATCACCGCAAATTATATATTTACGACCATCTTTTATAATATTTTTTAAATACGGCATAAAATTATTGTTTAAAAAATCCATTTTTAAGTTTTGGCGTTCTTCCTTAGTGCTGCCCGATGGCAAATACAAAGATATAATACTTAAATTAGCAAAATCAGCTTGAATAAATCTAGCCTCATCATCTATAAAGTGCCAATTAGTGCTTTTTATTACTTTATCTGGCTTAATCTTGCTCAATATTGCCGTGCCACTATAACCTTTTTTTTGTGCACTGTGATAAAAAGAATGGTAATTTTTCGGGTAAAACTGTGAGTCTAATTGTTGCTCTTTAGCCTTTATTTCTTGTATGCATACTATATCTGCACCTACTTGTTGTAAATAATCAAAAAAACCTTTTTTACAAGCGGAGCGAATACCATTAACATTAACTGTTATAATTTTCATAGGTAACCCACCAAGTCCAACTTTAGCTCTGTAACTCCGTTAAAATTGCCGTGTTTCTTGGCAATTCAAAAGTTGGACTTGTATAATAAGTAATCATAGATTTTTTTATAACCACTAAACATTATGGCAAATAGCAACTACAAGACAGAATTTATTGACTTTATTATCAAAACAAAAACTATTACCTTTGGAGATTTTACTTTAAAATCTGGTAGGGTAAGTCCATATTTTTTCAATGCTGGATTATTTAATAGTGCTAAACATTTATCTAAACTAGGTGATTTGTATGCCAGTGCTATTATTGATAATAATATAGATTTTAATATATTATTTGGACCAGCTTATAAAGGTATACCACTTGCTAGTGCTACTTGTATTTCGCTGTATAAAAACTTTGGTTTAAATATAAATTATAGTTTTAATCGCAAAGAAACAAAAAACCATGGCGAAGGTGGTAATATAGTTGGTGCAAAATTAAGCGGTAATGTTCTAATTATTGACGATGTCATAACAGCAGGCACAGCTATTGGTGAAGTTATGCAAATTATGCATAACAAACCTGTTAGTGTAGCAGGAGTAATAGTAGCCTTAGACAGAAAAGAGAGCGGTAAAAACAACATATCAGCAGTAGCAGAAATAAACAAACTTTATAATATTCCAGTATTTAGCATTATTACCATAGATGATATAATAAATTACCTAAGCCAAATTAATAATAGCAAAATACTAACTAAAATTAAAAAATACCTAGAATTATACGGAGTTTAACAAACTCTCAAAATATAATTTATTAATTTTAGTGTAGAATATTTCTATTTTCTTAATTTTAAAAATAAAATCAGGATTCTTTTAGTGTGTAAACAACTAAACTATATATTTAATAATTTAAACATATTGCATTATTTTGTTGTTGTGTATATCATATTGTTTATTTAAGGATTAAAAATAGAAAACAATACAATAAACTTTTTTAACAAAGAATTCCGTAATAAGTTAAGAAAAGACCCAAAACTTATTAATAAACTAGGTGATGATTATAAAAATAACTTTCAAATCAAAGTGTCAACAAACACTAAGGATAAGGTGTATTTTGTGATTCCAGTTGAGCAAAGTATTGATATTGCTAATTTACAAGCAGGTGCTGAATTAGGCACAGTTGGTTCTGTTGGCACAGTTGGTTCTGTTAGTTCTGTTGGGACAGATTCAACGTTTGGTTCTTGTGTTGGCACTATATCTTCTGCTGGCAGTGTAGGCTCGGTAGGAACAGCTGGTAGCGTAGTGCCAAAACCAACTCCTTAGCAAAATAAGAGCACTGTTTTTTAACAACCTTTTCTTATAAATTATAATCCATTAAAATTTTAGTTTTTTGTTTGCTATTGTTTCACTAATAGTATTACTTTTAAACCCAACATAATTCTGATATATTACCATTTATCTTATTGATTTTAGGTTATTCTACCTTAAGCCCTTATACATTATCTTCGCCTTGAATAAAATAGTTATTTTTTAGAGTGTGAATTATTTTATATAAATTTACTAAGTTTAAAGTGGGTTGTTTATAAAGATTTTTTGCTATTTTTAGTTAATATTTATGCCTATTGTTGGTCAAAAAAAGTGCAATATATTTCTCAACTTATTTAATTTTGGCGTAGAATAATATTATGGTTATAGTAATTATTTTTTACGCACTATTTTTGCTGATATTTGGTTATTTATTTACGAGTTTTGGTTTATTGTGGCGTTGTTTTCTTTGGCTTTTTGTGCTCTCATTGGGGGTTTTTCTTTACTTGTTGTTTGAATATCATTACTTAGCAATGGCTGTATGGGTAGTTTTTGTAGCATTAGCTAGTATTATTAGCATTCCAATATTAAGGCGTTTTATTATTAGTTATCCACTATTTGACTATGCAAAAAAACAAAACATTAAAATCAGTGCTACAGAAGAGATAGCAATAAATAGTGGTGATACCCATTGGGAGCGTTGTTTATTTAGCAATAATCTTAACTGGCAACAATTAATAGCTACTAAAACTATTAAACTAACAAAAGATGAGCAAGATTTTATTGCTAATCAAACCGAGCAGTTGTGTGAGTTATTTTTAATAAATGGTATGGGTAACGAGGTAATAGCATTTATTAAAGAGCATAAATTTTGGGCGTTAATTATCACTAAAAAATATGGCGGTTTAGGATTTTCACCACTAGCACACAGTAAAATTATCTCTAAATTAGCTAGTTGTGATGTGGCTTTGTCGGTAACAGTAATGGTGCCTAATTCTTTGGGTCCTGCTGAACTACTTAGTCATTATGGCACCAAAGCACAAAAAGATTATTATCTACCTAGATTAGCCAAGGGTGTAGAAGTACCTTGTTTTGCACTTACCTCAGTAGTGGCTGGCTCTGATGCGGCTGCTATTTCTGATACTGGGGTTGTATGCTATGGAGAATATAATGGTAAAAAAGTATTAGGATTGAGGCTTAATTGGCAAAAAAGATATACCACACTAGCACCTATTGCTACTATAATCGGCTTAGCATTTAAAGTCTTTGACCCTGAGCATTTATTATCTAATAAAGAAGACTTAGGTATAACTTGTGCGTTAATAGCTGCTAATACTACTGGCATATCAATAGGACGCTTTCACAAACCTATGGGTCTTAAATTTGCCAATGGTCCTCATAGTGGTGTTGATGTGTTTGTGCCTATTGATTGTGTTATTGGTGGAAAGGAATATATAGGTCGCGGTTGGGAGATGCTAATGCAAAGTTTATCTGCTGGCAGAGGTATATCACTACCATCTTTATCAATTGCAGGTGCTGGTTTATGTTTAAAAACTAGCTTAGAATATAGTCATATCCGCCAACAATTCCATCAACCAATTGTGCGTTTTCAAGGTATTTATGAGAAAATTTGTGCTATGGCAGGTGAGCTATATATGATGCAAGCAATGACTAATTTTAATATTGATGCACTAGCACTTGGACTAAGACCTAGTGTAATATCAGCAATATTAAAATACAACCATACCCAAACTCTAAGGACTATTACTAATGATGCTATGGATATTCACGGTGGTAAAACCGTGATGTTAGGCGATAGTAATTATTTAGCATCTTTGTATCAAAGTTTGCCAATTGCAATAACAGTAGAAGGTGCTAATATTATGACTAGAAGTTTTTTAGTTTATGGGCAGGGGTTAATGCGTTGTCATCCTTTTTTATACGGTTATATCAAGGCATTAGCAAATAATAATAAACGCCAATTTGATAAATTATTAACAGAGCATTTTGGTTACTTATGGCATACTAAAATAAGTGTTTTTACCTATGCAATTAGTGCTGGGATATTTGTTAAAACACCTAAAACAACACCTAGTGTTTGTAAGCAATATTATAGGCGTTTAGGCGTGCTTAGTGCTAGTTTTGCTTTTTTGAGTGAGTTGGCTCTAATTAAGTTTGGTAATAAATTAAAATTTAATGAAAGTCTAAGTGCTTTATTTGCTGATTTATTAACTACTATGTATGGTATTTCTAGTGTTTTAAGAACATTCAACAACTCAAATAACAAAGATTTAGAACAAAACTTATTGCATTATGTTTGTCAAACAAAGACTCATCAGGCGCAGTTGTTAGTTTTACAAATATCTAATTATTTTGCTAGCGGTTTTTTAATTAAACTGCTAGTTTTACCTTTTGGACTAAATTATAAACCAAGCAAACAAAAACTAGAAAAAAAAGTAATTAAGCAATTATCAGGCAAATTAAAACTATTACTTACAAAGGATGTTTTTGTATCCAAGAATTTAACAGAGCACCCACTAACAAAATTAGAAACAGCCTATAATTTATTACAAAGCCAAGAAAACGAAGAAATGCTAAAAATATTAATAGAAAAAATATTACAAGTTGATGATTATAGGCAGATATAAAAATAAGGCACTAATAAATTTCCTACTTGCGACCAGCACCCTCATGCGAACTTACAGTGCCAACAGTGCCAGCACTAGCAAAACTACTAGCTGTGCCACCAACTGTGCCAAATGTGCTTGCACTACCTACACAAAGCACAGTGCCTACTGAAGCAAAAGCAACATTTATATTTTCTAGGTTAATGTCTTTATCTGCAATATTTGGTATAATTACGAAGGTAGTTTGTTTAGTATTAACACAAACCTTTATTTTAACATCATCTGTTAGTTTATTGTTAAACTCACTAATTGCTTTATGTGGGTTTTGTCTAATTGCTTTCTTGTTTGTTTATCAAAATACAAACTAGTTAAGTCTTTATTATCATTATTCATTATATGCTCCTGTTATTAAACATCAACACTACTTAATTCTTTTATCAATAAAAATATATTCTTACTATATTTAACTACTTTTAGGTAGTTTTTTCTAAAATCTTTGTAAAAAAACTTTTTATAACTTTTATTATAGCGTTTATTATTGAAATAACATAACTTTATTGCAAAATATTTATATAGTTTAATTGTTTACATTGTATGATAATTACCTTGTTTTTTAAAAATATGTTTATAACAATATCTCAGATTTTTAAGTAAAAGCATATTACAAGACTGTTGCACGGTAGCTTAAAATTCTAAAAATAACTTAAATACCCATATTTTTTGTTATAAAATTTGCCCTTAGAGGCACTAGGAACTACATTTTATGCCTCAAACACGAATATTTTAGCAGATTTTATTTATTCTTTGCCGCCGTGCAACAGCATCATTACAAATCATACTTTTAAACCAAAGTTTGACGCCGGCCTCTAACAAATTCCAAGTATAAGCAAGATACAAGGTTTAAGAGTTAATTAGAGCACCCTAAAGGACTATTCAAATGATAAGGTAGGTTAAAAAATTACCACTGATGCAAGTTTTGTAGTTAAGGATTTGATAGAATACCTACTAACACAACTAAAAACAGCATATAATTTATTACAAAGCCAAAAAAATTAAGTAGTGCTAAAAATATTACAAATTGATGATTATGGGCAAGTATAAAAATAAAAAATATAACTCTATTGCAGTGCTAGGTAGTGGCGTTATGGGCTCTCAAATAGCAGCTGTGTTTGCTAATGCTAATATTAGGGTATATTTATTTGATAAAGATAATTACGCTAAGAAAAATATAGCAAAATTAAGCACAATAAGCCCACTGCCATTAGTTAGCGAGCAAAAGAAAAGCTATATAATTGCCTGTAATTATAAGCAACATTTAGCAAATATTAGCAAGTGTGATTTAATAATTGAGGCTATTGTTGAAGACTTAGTTATAAAAAAAGAATTATTTGCGACTATTGATGATTATTTAAAAGATGATGTTGTTATTGCTAGTAATACCTCTAGTTTAAGTATTAATACTTTGGCTACTAGTTTTAACAAACACAGCCATCGTTTTTGTGGCATACACTTTTTTAATCCTCCAAGATATATGAGTTTGGTTGAGCTTATAAAACCTCAAAAGTGCGATGATTTTATGCTAGACTTGGAAGTGTTTTTAACCACTGAATTAGGTAAAAATATCTTATATGCTAAGGATAGTGCTGGCTTTATAGCTAATCGTATTGGAGTATTTTCACTAGCTAGTGTAATATACCGTGCTAAAGAATTTAATCTTAGTTTTGATACCGTAGATGCTCTAACAGGCAAGTTAATAAATCGTAGTAAAAGCGCTTCATTTCGCACCGCAGATTTAGTTGGCTTGGATGTGTTATTAAGAGTATTTAATGAGTTTTATAACAAACATACAATTGATCCTTGGCGAGATTATTTTATAGCCCCAAACTGGCTTATTAAGTTAGTAGAAAATAAACAATTAGGGCAAAAAACCTCTGCTGGCATATACAAGAAACAAAACAAAGATATTCTAGCGTATAACATAGCAAATGAGAGTTATGAGAAAACCAGTTATAAAATTGACAAGTCTGTAAAAAATTTATTAAAAACAACCCCTATTAGTCAGCAAATACAAGCACTATCTACTAATCAGCACCCACAAGCACAGTTTTTATACGCTATTATTAAAGATTTGTGTTTATATGCTAGTTATCATTTAAATGATATAGCAACAACACCACTAGACATAGACACAGCTCTAAGATGGGGTTATGGTTGGCAATTAGGTATTTTTGCTTATTGGCAACAAAATAATATCAACGACACTTTAGAATTATTAGCACAAAATGAGCAAAAACAAAAAGAGCATAAATATATTGCAGATTGGCTACAATGGTGTCCAGAGTTTTATAACAAAGATAAAACTTGGCATCCAAAAACAAGGCTATTGGTTAATATTTCTAAGGCAAAGGTTTACAAACGCCAATTATATCGTAGTTATTTTTTAAACCAATGTGAAGATGAAGAATTTGGACATACAATTTTTGCAAATGATTGTTTACGACTTTGGCACGATGGCGATGGTATTGCTATTATTAGTTTTAAAACTAAAATGCATACTCTTAATTATGAGCTTATTATTTCTCTTAATAAGGCTATTGATATAGCAAGTTCTGATTTTGAAGCACTAATTATTTGGCAACAACAAGCACCATTTTGTGCTGGTGCTGATTTGTATGAAATTTATGCTGGTGCAAAACTAGGACGCACCTATAAAACTGGAGTAATTAGTGATATAAAAGGTGCACTCTTACAAACAGTAAAACCCCAGCTCCCCAAAATAACTAAGCTACCCTCTATTAGTGATACTATAAGTTTATTACAACAAACACTATCTAAGCTTAAATTTTGCGAAATACCTACTATTGCTGCTGTAGAAGGTTTGGCACTAGGTGGTGGTTGTGAGTTGCTATTACACTGCGATAGACGGGTTGTTGCTAGTGAGAGTTATATTGGTTTGGTAGAAATAGGCGTGGGAGTATTGCCAGCTGGAGGTGGTTGTAAAGAAATGGCATATCGTGCTTATAAAAACAACACAGATGGTGATTTATTTGCCTTAATTGCCAAGTATTTTGAGCAAATAGGCTTAGCAAGTGTATCAAATAGTGGCGAGAATGCCAAGCAAATGCACTATTTAGACTCCAATGATATAATTGTTCCCCACACAAAAGAATTATTATATTTTGCCAAACAACAAGCACAAATTATGATTGATAATTGTTATCGTCCGCCTGATAAAAACACCTTAATTAAACTAGCTGGTAGTGGTGTTTATGCAAATTTACTAGCCCAATTAACTAATATGAATATTGGTAACTATATCTCACAACACGATTATCATATTGCCACTTATATTGCAAAAATATTAACGGGTGGCGAAAATATGGTAGAAAATACTGAGGTCGGTGAGAATTATTTGTTAAACTTAGAGAAAAAATATTTTTTATCGCTACTAGAAGAGCCAAAAACTCAAGATAGAATTGAGCATATGCTAAAAACTAAAAAACCACTTAGAAACTAATAATGACTAAACATAGAACTTATATTGTTGAAGCAGTTCGCACCCCAGTTGCTAAAGCTGGTAGTATTTTTGCCTCAGTTCGTGCCGATGACTTATTAGTTATAGTATTAGCACAATTATTAAAAAACCAACCCAATTTAGATGCTAATATAATTGATGATGTAGTAATTGGCTGTGCTATGCCCGAGGCAGAGCAAGGCCTTAATATAGCAAGAAATGCTTTATTACTAGCAAATTATCCGCAATCTGTATGTGGTATGACCATAAACCGTTTTTGTGCATCAGGGCTACAAGCCATTGCTATAGCAGCAAATAAAATATTATTAGGCCAAGCTGATGCTATGGTAGCGGGCGGGGTTGAAAGTATGTCAGCTATGCCAGCAATTGGGCATACCCCAAGGATGAATGCACGCTATTTTTCAAGTGATAATATAGGTTTGGCTTATGGTATGGGTCTTACCGCAGAAGAGATTGTAAAACGATTTAACATAAGTAGAGAAGAACAAGATAATTTTGCCCTAGCTAGCCACCAAAAAGCAATAACAGCAATAAAACAAGGGTATTTTAGCAATGAAATTACACCTGTTGTTGTTAATCATAATAGGTATGATAATGCTACTAGCACACTAATTAATACTAGCAATACTTATAGCAAAGACAATGGTACTAGAGATGATACCAGCCTTGAAGTATTAGCTAAATTAAAATCTGTTTTTGCCAAAGATGGCTCCATAACAGCTGGCAATAGTTCACAAAGAAGCGATGGCGCTAGTGCTTTGCTTATTTGTAATGAAAGAACTCTAAGCAAATTTAATTTAGCACCATTGGCAGAGTTTATAGGTTTTGGTGTAAGTGGTGTAGCACCAGAAGTTATGGGTATAGGTCCGGTAGTAGCAATACCAAAAATATTAAACCAGTGCCAATTAAAAATAGATGATATTGATGTTATTGAACTAAATGAGGCATTTGCTGCTCAAAGTATTGCTGTTATAAATGAGTTGCATTTAGACAAAGATAAAATAAACCCAAATGGTGGTGCTATAGCACTAGGGCACCCGCTAGGTGCCACAGGTGCTATTCGCACTACGAGTTTATTACATACCCTAAAAAGAAAAAAACAAGCACTAGGTATGGTTACAATGTGTATAGGTGCTGGTATGGGTGCTGCTGGGATTTTTAAAAATATTTCATAAAATTTAAAATATGGCAAAAAAATATACAATTTTATCAATTGATGGTGGAGGTATTCGTGGTATAGTGCCAGCTGTTTTCTTGGCTTATATAGAAAAACAATTATGCCAATTAAGTAATAATAAACAAGCAAAACTTATAGATTATTTTGATTTTTTTGCTGGCACTAGCACAGGTGCATTAATAGTATCAGCACTATTATCGCCTGATAAAAATAATAATCCTAAATATTTTGCCGATGAATTACTAGATATTTATACAAGTAATTGCCAAGATATTTTTAATCCCTCAATACTTTCTAATATTAAAACAGCATCAGGGGTATTAGATGTAAAATATTCTCCTGATGGTTTTGCTAAGGTATTAGAGTATTATTTCAAAGACATAGAGTTAAAACACTTATTAAAACCGTGTCTTATTCCTGCTTATAAT
Organism: Gammaproteobacteria bacterium; assembly: GCA_965222825.1. GTDB lineage: Bacteria > Pseudomonadota > Gammaproteobacteria > PS1 > Pseudothioglobaceae. The sequence continues at coordinate 1,255,697 of OZ244964.1, forward strand.
GTTAGTGAGGCAAAAAATTACTTTTTTCGTCAGCATTTAGCTAAAAAAGACCCCCAATATAATTATTTAGTGCGTGATGCCTGTTTAGCTGCTTGCTCGGCTTTATCTTATTTTCCACCTATGACTGTCAAATCTTTTGGCGAATATAGTGCTTGCTTTTTAGATGGCGGTATTTTTGCCATTAACCCTAGTTTGTGTGCTTATTCTGAGGTAAAAAAAGTTTATCCATACATTGATAGCGACAATATAATGTTGTTATCCATAGGCACAGGCAAACAAACACAGCAATATAGTTGTGATGAAACTAAGCACTGGGGCTCAATGGAATGGCGTTATCCAGCTAGTAATATTATTTCTTCTTCCTCATCAGAGGTGGTGCATTTTAATATTAAGAAGATTTTTGATAACAATGACAGCAAAGTTAATTATTTACGCATAGACCCTAATATTAATGAGCAATATTACTCAAATATGGATAATTGTGATAAAAATTACCTTGATTATTTAGTAAGTTTTGCTAATAATAATATCCAAAGGTATCGCCCACAATTAGATTCTTTTGTGAGAAAATTACTAGTTAATAAACAAAAAAATATCTCATTTAACTTTACTCAAAGTAACAAAACCTGTGTTGATTTACTTGATGAAAGTGCACAAAAATACGCCAAAAATATTGCTTTTATAGGTTTTGATTGCAAACTTAGTTTTAAAACACTCAATAATTGCAGCACTAATTTATCACAGTATTTGTTATCGCTAACAGATTGTAATACTGTAGCTATAATGCTCCCTAATGTGCTTGGATTTCCTATTGCTTTGTTTGGTGCTTGGCGAGGTAATAAAACTGTTGTGCTAATAAACCCACTACTTAGTAAAGATGAGTTGTTAACTACTATAAATGATGCTGGTGTTGATACTATTATAACTAGCATTTATTTTAATAATAATTTAGCTAAAATTATTGACGATACAAGCATTAAATATGTTATTAATAGTGATTTAAGCGAGTTATTGCCACAGCCTAAAAAAACCATAGTGCATTTAGCAATGAACCATAAATTAACACAAACTAAAATTATGTCAACAAAAATAGTGCAAATTAGTTTTAATAATGCTATTAGTTTTGGCAAAAAGCACCATAAAACTCAAAAAAGACATATTAAAACAAATAATATTGCTCTATTACAATACACTGGTGGCACTAGCGGTAAACTAAAGGCTGCTGTGCTTACACATAAAAATCTACTTGCTAATATTGAGCAACTAAGTTTATGGCTCCCAAAAAATATGGAGAATAAAAATATCCTAACAGCTTTGCCACTTTATCATATTTTTGCATTAATGATAAATTGTTTAATGGTAGTTAAATGTGCTATGACAAGTGTATTAGTTATTAATCCCCGTGATATAAAACAACTAATAAAGCCATTTAAAAAATATCAAATTAATATGATTACTGGGGTTAATACCCTTTATGACCATTTGCTTAGTTATAAAGGATTTGACAAACTAAATTTTTCTAAGTTAGAGTCTGTTATTGCAGGTGGTATGCCCCTACACAAAAACACTGCACAAAAATGGTATGAAAAAACAAATTGTGGTATTATTCAGGGCTATGGCTTAACAGAAACATCGCCAGTTATAAGTGTTCAACCTTATCATAGTAATGAGTTCAACGGCTCTGTAGGCTATCCATTAATGAATACCAAGCTTAGGCTGATTGATACTAAGACTTATAGCGATAAACAAAAGTATCCACACCCTATAGGTGAGGTTGTTGTTAAAGGTGCACAAGTTACTAAGGGTTATTGGCAACACCCTGAACTAAACTTAGAAGTTTTTACTAATGATGGATTTTTTCGCACTGGAGATTTAGGTTATGTAGATGAAAAAGGACAGTTGTTTTTAATAGACAGATTAAAAGAAATGATTATAGTATCAGGATTTAATGTATATCCTAGTGAGGTAGAAGCTGTGCTAAATACCCATAATAATATTTTAGAATCAGCCTGTATAGCAACACAAGATAGCGAACATAATCAAGCAGTAGCAGCATTTGTTGTAAAGAAAAATAACAATAAAAAACTTATTGAGCAAGATGTAATTAACTATGCTAAAGAGCATTTATCAGCATACAAGGTGCCAAAAATTATTCGTTTTATTGATATATTGCCAAGATCAAGTGTGGGTAAAATTTTAAAACGCAATTTATTAGATATATCATTATAGTCCTTAGATTATTCGCACTTTCGTCTATTATAGTAGTCGTTTATTGTGTAAAATTAAAAAATTTTATAGTTTTGAGTTTTTACAGTCTAAGTTATCATGGCTAAAATTATTGCTAGTATAGATATAGGAAGTTCAAAAATAGTAGTTTTAGTTTCCCAATATCAAGATGGTATATTTAATATTCTAGGTATAGGAACTAAAAAATCTGATGGTTTTAAAAAAGGTGCTGTAGTTGATATAGCTAGCATAGTGCCAGTTATAAAAGATACTATATCTGAGGCAGAAAATATGTCTGGATACCAGATAAACGAAGTAATAGCAGGTATATCTGGCTGTGGTATAAAAAGCGTTGAATCAACTGGTTCAGTCTCTATTCGTTATGGTGAAGTTGATGAATATAGTATTAGTAGAGCACTAAGGGATGCAGAAAATATAACTATGTCTGCTAACCAAGAAATTTTGCATGTATTTCCTAATTATTTTGTCATTAACAACTTATCTGAGGTGGATAATCCCTTAGGTATGCACGGAGATGATTTAAAAGCCCATGTCCATATTATAACTAATGATAAAAACATTACTCAAAATACTATAAAAAGTATTAGTCAATGTGGAGTTGATGTAGCAAACACTATTTTAAATATAGTAGCAGTTAGTGAATCTTTATTAACCAAAGATGAAAAAAATAGCGGGACTTGCGTTATTGATATAGGCTATGACACCACAGATATTGCTATATATAAAGATAGTTCTATTTGTTATACAGAAGTATTAGATATTGCAGGAAATAGTGTTACTAATGATGTTGCTTATGCGTTTAGTGCCTCACAGGATGATGCTGAGGGGTTTAAAGTTAATCACGGCTATGCACTAGAAAAATTGATTAGTGAAGAAATATTTATTGATGTTCAATACAGCGGTGATTCACAAGCAAAACAACTATCTTCTCGCACTTTATCAAAAGTTATTGAAGCAAGATATGAAGAAATATTTAATCTTATTAAGAAATCCTTAGAAACTAAAAATTATATAAACCTAGTAGATGCTGTGGTAATAACAGGAGGGGGTGCAAAAATCAAAGGCTGTGCTAATTTGGCTGAAATAATTTTTAATAGGCCAGTTAGAATTGGCACTATTGGAATTAATGACAATATAAAAGGTGCAGACCATCTTAATAATGATTCTTGCTATACAACAAGTATTGGTTTATTAGTGTTTAGTCAAAATAAGAATATTAATAATAATCTTAGTAGCGATAATTTGCAAAAAAAATCTTTATGGATAAAATTTAAAAAATTTATAAAGAGGATTTAAGATAAATTTTGCTTGTTTATGTGTGCAATTTGATAGTTTTTTTTGGCTATTAGTTATGATAAAACAAAGAAGTATTATTCATTCAGTAAGTGCAAGAGGTAATGGTATTCATAGTGGTAAACAGGTATTGATGAATTTATTACCAGCACCTATTGACCACGGTGTAATATTTAAACGCTTGGACTTAAATGGTAAAACAATTAAAGCCCAAAGTGCTTTTGTAAATGAGGTAGTATTATCTACTGGACTGGAAGAAGATGGCACTAAAGTATCCACAGTAGAACATTTATTATCAGCATTATCAGCGCTAGGTATTGATAATATAATTGTTGAGCTAGACTCGTTTGAAGTGCCAATTATGGATGGTAGCTCAGCACATTTTATATTTTTAATCCAAGCTGCAGGTATAGTAGAGCAAGATGCTTATAAAAAGTTCTTTGTCATTAAAGAGCCAATTAGAGTAGAGCATAATGATAGTTGGGCAGAACTATTACCTTATTTTGGGTTTAAGGTTTCATTGGAAATTAATTTTTATCATAAACTCATTAAAGATAGTGGGCAAAAACTATCTTTTGATTTTAGTGAAGAATCGTATTTAAAAGAAATTAGCAGGGCTAGAACATTTGGTTTAATAAAAGACTTAAAAGAGTTACAAAAAAACGGCAAGGCACTAGGTGCAAGTTTGGAAAATGCTATTGCCTTAGATGATGATAATATTTTAAATACCGATGGTATGCGTTATAGCAATGAATTTGTAAAACATAAAATACTAGATATTATTGGTGATTTATATCTATTAGGTAATAGCGTTGTTGGCGAGTATAAAGGTTATAAGACTGGACATTATATTAATAATAAATTACTTACCAAGCTACTTAATAATTCAAATTCGTGGGGTATAAAAGAATTTGAAGAACAAGACACACCGATAATATTCTATTCTGATGATTATTGGCAGAAAAATTTTATCTAAAAGATGTAAACAACTAAACTTTATATTTTACAATATAATTTGTAATATATAATTTTAGACCTAACTATAATACTAGAATAAGTTAGTTTTAGATACAAGGTAAAAATGCAAAAATACAGTAGTTTATTGCTTGATAAAAATTTTAGAAAACGCATACGCGTTAGTCCAAAACTGATAATAAAAGAAATAGACAACAATATAAAGTATAAGATTGTTACTAATACTAAGGATACCATATATTTAGTATTTTCTAATACAGAGATTAATTTAGGCAAACTCCAAGCTGGTATTAAGGCTTCTACTACCGGTAGTATTGGTTGTGTAGGTTCAGCGGGAACAGTGGGCTCCTATGCTTGTGCTACCGCACCTAGCACCGTAGGAAGTGCTAGTAGTCTAGGCTCATTAGGCTCATTAGGCTCTATTAATCCTAACTCTTAATAATATTATGAAAAACATAGCAAGCAACGATTTATTTGATAAAGACTTTCGTAAGCAATTACGCCAAAATCCAAGTTTGGCTTTTGATAATAATGACAAAGAAATTAAAGTATTTACTAACACAAAGCATATTTTGTATATTGTCTTTCCAGCAGAAGAGTTATTAGAAAATATACAAAACTTACAAGCTGGAGTTAAAGCTTCTAGTGTTGGCTCAATTAGTAGTGCAGGCACATTAGGAACAGTAGGCACGGCAGTAATGTCAACAGTTAGCACTGTGTTATCGGTTGGTAGTGTTGGCACAGTTGGCAGTGCTACTGGCTTTTAGATAATATTATAAATTTAGGATTGTATTATGAAAAACTTAAAAATAAATGATTTATTTAACAAAGACCTCCGTAAGAAATTACGCCAAGACCCAAGCACATCTATTATAGATAACTATTATGATAATAATAGTAATAATATTGAACTTAATAGCAATATTGAGCTTAAAGTATTAACTAGTACTAAGGACAAAGTATATATTGTTTTTCCACATACTGGACATATAAATATAGAGGAAATACGAGCAGGCGTTCAAGCATCAACAGCTGGTAGTGCTGGTAGTGGTAGCACAGCTGGCACAGTTAGCACCTTTAGCACTACTGCTCCTGTTACAGTTGGTTGCTCTATTGGAACAGCAAGCACAGCTGGCACAGTTGGCACAGCTGGCTCAGTTGATTTGATTAACCTTTAAAGTATTAGCACTTCAAATAGTATCACAACTTATCTTCTTTTTTGTTTAAAAGACGACTAATATTGCCTTTATGAGTCCAAAAAACCCATAAAGACATAATAATTATAACAAAACTACTAAGTGTTTCATTGGTTGAATAATAAAAAATTACCGGACTTATTGCTACTGCAATTAGTGCTGATAGTGATGATATTTTTAATACCTTAGCTATAAACAACCATATTAGTGCCGTTATTATTCCCGATATAAAATCTAGTGCTAAAACAGCACCTAAAAATGTTGCAACACCTTTACCGCCCTTAAAAGAAAACCATATAGGGTAAATATGCCCTAAAAATACCGATATAGCTACTAAACTAGCCATAAATAAACTAAAACCAAAAAATAATGATAAAGCAACAGGAATAAAGCCTTTTAATAAGTCAAATACTAGCACTACAAATGCTGGTTTTTTACCACCTATACGCAGAACATTTGTAGCACCGGGATTTTGTGAGCCTAAACTTCTAGGATCAGGCAGGTGCATTAACTTACAAACAATTATTGCACTAGATATTGAGCCTAGTAAAAAACTTAATACAATCAATACTAATTCAGGTAAGATAATCATATTTTTTTATAAATAAAATGGATATTATATTTATTAAATCGCTAAAAGTAGATACTGTTATTGGTATTTATGATTGGGAGCGTAAAATTAGACAAGACATAATCCTAGATATAGAAATGTCAGCTAATATAAACAAAGCTAGCCAAACAGATTCCGTAGAACAAACAATAGATTATAAAGTAGTTGCTAAAAAAATAATAGCCTTTGTAAGAAAAAGTGAGTATCAATTAGTAGAAACTCTTGCTGAAAAAATATGTGAGTTAATACTAAATGAGTTTAATATTTCTTGGGTAAAACTAACTCTTAATAAGGGTGATGTCTTAAAAGGAGCAATGGGAGTGGGGGTAATTATCCAAAGGACGAATGACAAAAATACACATTAATATTGGCAGTAATATTGACAAGAAAAATCAAATTAAGTTAGCACTCACTAATCTAGCCAAGCACTTTGATAATTTAGTGTTATCATCTATATACGAAACAGAGCCAGTAGGCTTTAAGGGAGATAATTTTTACAACTTAGGTGTTGATGCGATAACAAATCTTAATATAACTGCCATACATAATATTTTGCACGGTGTAGAAATTAGTCAAGGGCGTAATAAAAATTTGCTAAATACTTTATCTAGGACTATTGATTTAGACTTAGTATTATACGGGCAAGAAATAAATAAAAAATACAATATACCTAGAGATGATATTTTAAAATACTCATTTGTATTGGCTCCACTAGCTGAGTTAATGCCAAGTGCCATACACCCAGAAGTAAAAATTACTTATAATAAACTATGGCAAAAGCTACATTCAAATACTAAAATTAACAAGTATAATATAAGTTTATTAAAAGTTAAAGTATGAGCAAAAAACTATTTATATTAGTTATTTTTTTATTTATTCTTAGCAATTTAAACGCAGAGGAATTTATTAAAGGGCAACACTATAATAAACTTGAAATACCAGTGCCAACAGAAGTAGATAAAGGCAAGATTGAGCTAAGAGAGTTATTTTGGTATTATTGCCCGCATTGTTTTGATATTGAGCCTAGAATAAATAAATACTTAGCCAGCAAGCCCAAAAGCGTGCAATTTGTCCCTCAGCCAGCAATATTTTCTAAAAGGTGGATAAATGGGGCAATATTTTATTATGTTTTAGAGCAATTAGGTGAAGTTGAAAGATTACACGCCAAGTTATTTGATGCAATTCATACTGATAATATAGTGTTTAGCACTAAGGAAGATTTTATTGATTGGTTATCTGTAAACGGAGTTGATAAAAAACAAGCCAGTAAGGCATTCTCATCATTTGCAATAAAAATAAACATCAATAAGGCAATTAAAAGAACCCCTAAATATAAAGTAACAGGCGTGCCAGCATTTGTGATAAACGGTAAATATACAACTAGCGTAAAAGAAGCAGGCGGCTATAAAAAATTATTTAAACTAATTGACTACCTAGTAAATAAAGAAGCAACAAAAATTAAAAATAAAAGATAAAGAAACACAATACCTAATTATTTAAAAAAAATGTAGCATACACCTATTCCCACAAGTTGTGCTTTAGCTTGTTTTATCTGTCATCTCTCCTCTGTATTACACTGAAACAGCCTGTTGCGTAAGCACTCAGGCGGAATGATTTGTTAAGTGTTTTTTATGGCTTGGAAATTTATGATTAACTGATTGATATACAATAGTAACCAGCCCACCAATAAAAATAATAACTGCCAACATAAATAAATATTCACCCATAATTACAACTCCTCTAATCTATCAAGACATTTAAAAACTCTTTTGTTAATAATAACTGTTATTATAATAACAACAAAAAACACTAATTAAACCTAGAATTAACAATACAGGTTTTGCTGAGGTATAATTTTGAGCAAACCACGCTAATAAAGATATACCAGATACAATTAAAACAGCAAAAGCAACTTTATACCAGCCTATTTCCTGTTCAATTATTTTCTCCTAGGACATAGATTAATTTTAGCATAATTTTCTCTTTAGTTTAATATTTTATAGTTTAATTTCAGCCTAATTATTTTTATAAAATTTTCTTGCAAAAGTAACAAAAGGCTATAATATTAGACTATTAAATAATATATAATTTAAAATGTCTAGTATATTAGTATTATCAGGATTAGACCCAACAGGTGGTGCTGGGCTGAGTGCTGATATTGAGACTATGGCACAAATAGGGGTAAACGCTCTGCCTATTGCCACTGCTATTACCGTGCAAAATAGCACAAATTTTATCTCATCAAATGCTATTGCTGTTGATATTATTAAAGCCCAAATTAAGCACCTAGCACAAGATATTAATTTTAAAGCTATAAAAATTGGCTTATTAGCAAATGAAGAGCAAATAAGTACTATTATTGAAATTGCAAAAACCTATAAACACTTACCAATAATTTTAGACCCAATAATAATAACTAGCACTAATAAACAATTATTGACAAAAAGTGCTATAAATAGACTAATATATTTAGTAAATATAGCAACTGTTATTACCCCTAATATGGCTGAATTGCAAATACTAACAAATACTAAAAACGAGCAAATAGCAATTAGTAAACTAAAAACAGATTGGATATTATTGACTAAAACAGATATATCAAAGACAATAATTAACCATCAACTTTACTATAAAAATAAAGTGTATAAAACATTTTCTTATAACAAAATAGCCGCTAATTTTCACGGCTCTGGTTGCACTCTTAGCTCGTCTATAGCAAGTTATGTAGCCAAGGGTAATAAAATAGACAAAGCTTGTGAGTTAGGTTTAGACTATACCTATAAAAGCCTACTGCCTAAATATAAAATTGCTAAAAATCAGTTTCATCCACAAAGAATAAATTTATGATAGATAATTGGTTAAGAAAGGAGGTGTATAATTTAGAGCCCTATAAAGTGCTAGATAGTGAGGGCTTTATTAAGTTGGATGCTATGGAGTTTCCTTATGATGTATCTATTAGGTTAAAACAAAAATATTTATCTCAAATAGAGAAAATAGCACTAAATAGATACCCAGATATAACAGCAAAAACGCTAAATAAAACCATAAAGATGTTATTTAATATTAGCGATAATAATGATATACTATTTGGTAATGGCTCTGATGAATTAATTCAATTATTATGTCTATCTTGCAATACTAATGATACAATTATGGGATTTAGTCCTAGTTTTGTAATGTATGATTTAATAGCAAAATTCACGCAATTACAATACCAGCCCATAGCACTTGATAACAACTATCAAATAAACCTAGAGTGCAGTTTAAAACTAATAGCAAAGCACAAGCCAAAGATTATTTTTATAGCCTATCCTAATAATCCAACGGGTAATTTATTTAACAAACAAGATATTATAAAAATTATTACAAGTGCTAATTCTTTGGTGGTAATAGATGAAGCATATTATGTTTATGCAAGTGATAATTTTTTATTAGCACTTGATAAATACCCCAATTTAATAATTATCCGCACCCTATCCAAATTAGGCTTAGCAGGCATTAGATTAGGATTTTTACTTGCTAATAAAAATATTACTAAGCAATTAAATAAACTACGCCTACCGTATAATATTAATAGCCTAACCCAAGTTAGTGCTGAGTTTTTTTTAATAAATAGCCTCCAAAATAGAGCACAAATAAAACAAATCATAGCAAGCAGGGAGGATATGATTATTGATATTAATAAAATTAATGGCTTGATAGCGTTTAAATCTGAGGCTAACTTTATACTATTTAAAGCCCAAAATGGAAATAAATTATTTAGCTATTTACTAAAAAATAAAGTGCTAATTAAAAACCTATCCAACCATAAGTGTTTAAATAATCACCTAAGGGTTAGTATAGGAACTACTTATGAAAATAAAATATTTATAAACTTATTACAAAATTATGCTAACCAATAAAGCACTATCCCACTACCTAGACGAATTATTAGTAGTAAATAGTTTTGATGATTATTGTCCAAACGGCTTGCAAATTGAGGGCAAGAAAAATATCAATAATATTGTATCTGGAGTAAGTGCTAATCTTAGGCTAATAGAGGGTGCAATAGCTAATAATGCCGATGCAATTATTGTTCATCATGGGCTTTTTTGGAATAAAGATACTAGAGCTATAACAGGTGCTATGCGTAACAAAATAGCATTATTATTACAACATAATATTAATCTTTATGCTTATCATCTGCCATTAGACGCCCACAATAAATTTGGCAATAATATTGCTTTGGCTAATTTATTTGCTATAAAAAACCCGCAACCAGTAGCGGGTTCACTATTATGGCAGGGCGAGTTAAATACTAGCACAGAAAACTTTATTGCTAAACTTAGTAATAAATTAAACAGAAAACCCCTAGTAGTAGGTGCTAAAAAAACAAATATAGCCAAAATAGCATGGTGTAGCGGAGGAGCACAAAACTACCTAACAAACGCCATAGCACTTGGTGTTGATGCTTATTTAAGTGGCGAAATATCAGAACAAACTCCATATATAGCAGAAGAAAATAATATTTGTTATATAAGTGCTGGACACCACGCTACTGAGCGTTATGGAGTGCAGTTATTGTCTAAGCATTTAGCAGATAACTTTCATTTAAAGCATAAGTTTATTGATATTAGCAATATTGTATAATAAATATTACATAGTTATTATAATAGGATGTATAATCTTATTTTTTAAAAAAATTAAAAGTATATGGATGCATATATAGAGCAAGAATTTCAAAAACTAAGGGCATTAGAAGAAAAGTCTAAAGAATTACAAGAGTTTAGAAAATTAGTATCCACTAGCTATGAAAAATCAAACAAAATAGAAATCAGCAACTCATCAACAATACACGCTAATATAGTAGTAGAATATTTATTTAGATTTGCAATAGAAAATAAAAATAAAAATGATATGCAAATATTTACTGGTTGTTTAGACGGTAGTTTTTATCATAAATTTACACAAGTAGCTAAATATCTATTAGATCTTGGTAGAAAAATAACTATTATTAGTATGAATGAATGCGATAATAGTGATTTTAAAAAAGTTATTGAAGATCATAAAAATAGCAAAATAACTATTGTAGATAAAAAATACATAAAAGACTTACAAGATATATCGCATTTTATTACAGTAGGTGATAAAGCTTATAGGTCAGAGAGAAATGATTTTTTAAGAACTGCATATGCATCATTTAACATGGAAGGTAGGGGTAAGTTTTTAAATGATATTTTTCTTGATATAAAAAATCATATTAATCAAAATATTGCATACTAAAGCATATTTTAGTATGGATTTTGAGCAATTTTATAGTATAACAACTACTACCCTAGTTGTTTTATCCTCTGCTACATTAGTTATTTTTCAGTTTTTATTAACTGATATTGATAAAAAAATACATCAATTAAATAACCAAGTAGAAAAACTAATATCTCTAAAGTATAATAGTATTGGCGATAGTAATATTGCTATTAATATTACAATTGATAATTTAAGAAATAAATTTATTAGCAACTATTATTTATATTTATGCCTTTTTATCTTTTATATTAAGATTTATCATTAAAAATAGATTATTAAAAGAAGAACTAATTATTACCGAAAGAAATATTAAAGATATATTTACACATATTGAAGTAAAAAAATAATGAGCAAAAAATACAATATAGCAGTAGTAGGTGCAACTGGTGTAGTTGGTAGAACCATAATAGAAATATTAGAACAAAGAGGGGTTCCTGTTGCTAATTTATATCTCTTAGCTAGTGCTAATTCGCTTGGAAAGACAATTCTTTATAAAAATAAAAATGTCGCGGTAGAGGACTTAGCAGGTTTTGATTTTACTAAGGCAGATATAGCTATGTTTTCAGCAGGGGGTGCAATATCAGAGCAATACGCCCCCAAATCAGCACAAGCAGGTTGTATAGCTATTGATAATACATCATTCTTTCGCCGTGATAAAGATATTCCTTTGGTAATTCCAGAGGTTAATTCCAAGACAATATCTAATTATAAAAATCGTAATATAATAGCCAATCCAAATTGCTCCACTATTCAAATGCTAGTAGCACTAAAACCTATTTATGACAAGGTTGGCATTAGTAGGATTAATGTTGCTACTTATCAGGCTGTGTCTGGCTCGGGACAAAAGGCAATTAGCGAGCTAACCGAGCAAACAGCCAATTTGTTAAATGGTAAGGGTATTGAATGTAGCGTGTATCCAAAGCAAATAGCGTTTAATGTTATTCCACATATTGATGTATTCCAAGATAACGGTTATACTAAAGAAGAGATGAAAATGGTGTGGGAGACACAAAAAATATTTAATGATGATAAAATTTTAGTAAACCCAACTACCGTCAGAGTGCCAGTAATATACGGACATTCTGAGGCTGTGCATATTGAAACCAAGACAAAAATTACTAAAAATGAGGCAATAAGCGTACTAACTAATGCAAGTGGAGTTAGTGTTATTAACAAAGAACAAGATGCAGGCTATGCTACTCCATTTGATGATGCTACTAACAAGGACGATGTTTTTGTATCACGAATTCGTGAGGATATATCGCACCCACTTGGGCTAAACTTATGGATAGTTGCTGATAATATTAGAAAAGGTGCGGCGTTAAACAGCGTCCAAATTGCAGAAATTTTAATACAAGACTATTTATAAACTATGATTAGCATATCAAGAAAAACTAACGAAACAAATATTAAAATAGATATTAATATATACGGCTCTGGCATCGCTAATATTAGCACTGGCGTTGCTTTTTTAGACCATATGTTAGAACAGGTGTCAAAACACGGTTTAATTGACTTAAATATTAGTTGTGAAGGCGATACTCATATTGATGATCATCACAGTGTTGAAGATATAGGTATTACCTTAGGGCAAGCATTATTAAAGGCACTTGGCGATAAAAAAGGTATTACTCGTTATGGACATTCTTTTGTGCCACTAGATGAGGCACTATCAAGGGTTGTTATTGATATATCAGGGCGTTCTGGTTTGTATTATAGCGTAGATTTTTCTCGCTCCCATATTGGTAATTTTGATGTTGATTTATTTGCAGAGTTTTTTCGCGGATTTACTAATAATGCTATGATTAGTTTGCATATTGATAATCTTAAAGGCAATAATTCTCATCATCAGGCAGAAACTATTTTTAAAGCACTAGGCAGAGCATTAAGAATGGCATTATCTAAGGATGAAAAAACACTAACTAGCATACCATCAACCAAAGGACTATTATAAGTGGCAAAACAAATAATAGCCATAGTTGATTATGCTATGGGTAATATCCGCTCTGTTAAAAAAGCACTAAATTTTGTTAGCCCTAACGACACAGTAATAATTACTAATAATAGTGATAAATTATTAGAGGCGGACCGTATAGTATTTCCCGGTCAAGGTGCTGTGGGTGCTTGTATGGACTATCTTAATAAACACAATTTAATAAATACTATCAAAAAATGCTCAAGTGAGAAACCATTTTTGGGTATTTGCTTGGGGCTACACCTACTATTTGATTATAGTGAAGAAAATAATAATACCAAAGGATTAGGAATTATCGCTGGCAAGGCAGTAAAATTTAATGGCAATAATATAAAAATACCGCATATGGGTTGGAATAATGTGAAACAAGAGCAAAAGCACAAATTGTGGCATAAGATTAATGATAATGATTATTTTTATAGTGTGCATAACTATTTTGTTAAACCAGAATCAGAGGCAATAATAACTGCTAGCACAAAATACAATATAAAATTTACCTCAGCAATAGCAAATAAATATATATTTGCAGTGCAATTTCATCCAGAAAAAAGTCAAAATAGCGGTTTGCAACTGCTAACAAACTTTATTAATTGGAAACCACTACATTAGATAAAAGTAACGGTTTATCGCATAATATCTATAAATAATTGTTATAAAATTATATTTTTAATGTTTAATCAGAGCATACTTAATGAAACATATTCGTAATTTTTCTATTATTGCTCATATTGACCATGGTAAATCTACCATAGCAGATAGGTTTATTGATTTTTGTGGCGGATTGTCAGACAGAGAAATGTCAGCACAAGTATTGGATTCTATGGATATCGAAAAAGAACGAGGTATTACTATTAAAGCACAAAGTGTAACCCTAGATTATAAGGCTGATAATGGCAATATCTATCAACTAAATTTTATTGACACCCCAGGACATGTTGATTTTTCTTATGAAGTATCTCGTTCATTATCTGCCTGCGAGGGTGCTTTATTGATAGTAGATGCTTCACAAGGTGTAGAGGCACAAACTGTTGCTAATTGTTATACTGCTATTGATGAAGGCTTAGAGGTAGTGCCAGTATTAAATAAAATAGACCTAATAGCTGCTAATCCTAAAAAAGTTATAAAAGAAATAGAAGATATAATTGGTATTGATGCACAAGATGCAGTATGTGCTAGTGCTAAAACTGGAGTAGGTATTAAAAATATTTTAGAACAAATTATTACCAAAATACCCCAACCTAAGGGTAGTATTGACAAACAAGTCAAGGCATTAATTATTGATTCGTGGTTTGATAATTATCTAGGAGTTGTATCACTTATTAGAATAATTGATGGCGAATTAAAGACAAAACAAAAAATTCAAGTTTTTTCTACTAAGAAAATTTATACCATTGATGAGATTGGTATATTTACTCCTAAAAAGAAAGCTATATCTAGCTTAAAAGCTGGCGAGGTAGGTTATTTAATAGCTAATATTAAAAAAATTGACGGTGCTCCTGTGGGGGATACTATAATAGCAGAAAAAAGCACTATTGCCAAAGCTATATCTGGTTTTAAGCCCATACAACCTAGAGTTTTTGCTGGGCTTTTTCCAATTAGTGCCGATGATTATGAAAAATTTCGTAATGCCCTAGCTAAGCTGCGTCTAAATGATGCAGCATTACAATACGAGCCTGAAAATTCTGATGCCTTGGGATTTGGGTTTCGTTGTGGTTTTTTAGGTTTATTGCATATGGAAATTATCCAAGAAAGATTAGCAAGAGAATATAATATAGACTTAATAACAACAGCACCAACGGTTGTTTATCAGGTATTAGATGCTAAAAATAATATTTTAGTAGTTGATAGTCCATCAAAATTACCAAAAGGAAGGAAAATATCAGAATTTAGAGAGCCAATAATTCTAGCCAATATTTTAGTTGTTGATGAGTTTGTAGGTGCTGTTATCAAATTATGTATTCAAAGGCGAGGTGTGCAAAAAAATATTCAATATTTAGGCACTCAAGTAGCCATTAGTTATGAATTACCCCTTAATGAAGTAGTATTAGATTTTTTTGATAAATTAAAATCAGTAAGCAAGGGTTTTGCGTCTATGGATTATGAGTTTTTATGCTATAAAAGTGCAAATTTAACTAGACTTGATGTAATGATAAATGGCGATATAGTAGATGCACTAGCACTTATTGTCCATAGTGATAACGCTATTTATAAAGGCAGAGAATTAGTAAAAAAAATGCAAGAATTAATACCAAGACAAATGTTTGATGTTGCTATCCAAGCTTGTATAGGCAGTAAAATTATTGCTAGGGCAAATGTTAAGGCATTACGCAAAAATGTTACCGCTAAATGCTATGGCGGTGATGTTAGTAGAAAACGCAAATTACTAGAAAAACAAAAAAAAGGCAAAAAACGAATGCGTTCAATAGGTAAGGTAGAAGTGCCACAACAAGCTTTTTTAGCGGTATTACACATAAATGATTAAAAATATTATTTGCTAAGAGACTGTTTCAACGGAACTTCCACAAAATATACCTTATAAAACAAACACTTTTTAAAGTATTTTCAAGAACTTACACGGTAAAATATAAATGACATTGCTTGCCTACAAAATTAAATAAAATTACTATAAATATTTGTTTTTATTTCATATATATTATATTTAACAATAAAAAATAATTTATGTGTTTTACCATCAATAATACAAGAGTTTATATATTTATAAAAAATAATCCCTATTGCTTGCTTACAAATGACAAGTGATATTATAGCGATATAGTAGATACAGTAAGGGTTTTAGGGATTTTTAGGTTAGAAAGTTCCGTTTCAATGTGCAAAGAATAAATAAAAATCTGCTCACTATGTGTGTAGCACTGCTTATAGATGAGTTTTTTTATTTAAATGTTCGTGTTTGATGCATAATACCATTTACATTAAATAACTAAATTAACTAGCAAGGCTTTAGCTCTGTAGAAGTTATTCTTTTTACAACTTTCAGCCTTACTTGCTTGTTTATTGCTTGCTTAAAATACAACTTTCGTTTGGTGTAGGCATATTTTATAGCCACGGGCAAGGCCCGTGGTAAAATAACACAGCAGGTTAAAATTTGGCTAAATTCTAAATGGCAAGGCTTAAAAGTTCTCTCTACTGTGTTAGACCTCTTGTTGTTAAGAATATAGTTAGCAACTGCAAGGTTTGCCTTGTATATAACGGCTTTAAGCACTTGCGTAATTTTATTACAGTTGTTAAGGTTGGACTAAATATCTTATTAACGCTCACCAAATATAGCTGTGCCAATCCTAACTATATTAGCACCATATTTAATTGCAATATCCATATCATTCGACATACCCATAGATAAAGTATCTAGTTGTGGGTAGTTATTCTTTAAATTTAGCATTCGAGCAAATGCACTTTTAGCATTATTTTTTTTAGGAATACACATAAAACCGCGTAAGCTAATTTTATCTAATTTACTAACAGAGTTTACCATATCAGCAACTTCATCTATACTAATACCAGATTTTGTATTTTGGCTATCAATATTTATTTGTAAACAAATATTTAATTTAGCCAAGTTATCATTTCTATTATCATTTAATTTTTTAGCTATTTTAAACCTATCTACACTATGCACCCAAGAAAAATTATTAGCTATATCCTTAACCTTATTTGATTGAATAGAGCCAATAAAATGCCAAACAATATTACTATAAGTACTATCTTTAGCTAGAATTATTATTTTAGGTAATGCTTCTTGGATATAATTCTCTCCAAAGTGATACTGCTTGGCAGAAAATGCTTGCTTAATAGCCGATATAGGTTTATTTTTGCTTACTGCTAATAATTGCACATTATTAGTAGTTAGTGCTGATATTTTTTGTTTAATACTAAATATATTTGTTGCAATATCAGTCATTAAAAATTACTCTAGCATCAAATATAGGACCATCTACACAAACTTTTTGCATAGATTTAACACTATCTTTATTAACCTCAACAACACAGCCAGCACAGCCACCAACTGCACAAGCCATATATTCTTCTAGTGATATTTGACAAGGTAGATTATATTTAAAACTTAGTTTAGCAACTGCTTCTAACATTATATTAGGACCACATGCGTAAATTTCAATTTGTTCTAACTCATCAGCACTTAGACTATCTAAATACAAAATAGCCAAGTCAGTAATATAACCTTGATAGACTCCATCATAATTTTGCATACTCGTTAGCCTACAAGATATATGCCAATCTTCTAACAGAGCCATAGTGCGATTAGCATTAGTAAAATTTTTAGCAATATTACTTATCTTACTAGTAAATGGAAATGGCACTTCTGAGCCCAAAATAACAAATGGATTATAATAATTATTATCTTTGATAGTCTGTGCTATGGCAATTATAGGTGGCATACCAACCCCGCCACCTAATAATAATGGTTTGGCTTTGGCACTAATGTTAAAACCATTACCTATTGGGGCTATTATTTCTAGTTCTGTGCCAATTTTTTGCTTACTTAATAACTGCGTTCCTAGTCCTACAATTTTGTATAATAAATCTATAGTGCCAGCATCTTTATCTACTAGCATAATTGACATAGGTCTTTTTAGTAATAAATATTTATCACACTGGATATGAATAAATTGTCCTGCTACAATATTAGATACAATATCAGGTGCTAATAAAGTAATAATAAATTGCTTGGCTAAGAATTTATTATGCTTAACTATCTTAGCCTTAGTGCTATAAATAGTATTTATTTTATTATTATTTACCATAAGAGGCCACTGTATTAGACAAAAGCACTCATCAAAAAGCTAAAAATACCCCTGCTTATAAAATAAAAAAGCACATTTCTAAAAAGCAATGTTATGCATATATATTCTTCGCACTTTCGCCTATGCAGTGGTCTTTTATAAATAAATATTATTCACACACATATTATTTTTAGCAGGGATTTTAGCATAAAAAAAGGCGGTTTTAAACCGCCTTTTTTAGTGAAAGAAACCTTAAATAACTTAATAATAAGTATTTACATACTAAAATTTAGGACCAGCATTGCTTTGTTCACGAGCTTGATTTTGGGCATTGATTGCTTGTCGTTTTGCTTTATTAGCTAACTTTATCGCACCTTTAGGATTTTTACCAGCCATTTTAGTTGCTTTTTTTAGCATTTTAGCAGTATCACGCCACTCAAAACTAACAGCCTTAGCTTTTTTATTTTCAGCCTTAGCCGCTTTTATAGCTTTTTCTGCTGGTGATGCTGGTGATACTGTATTATTCCAGTTCCAAGAAGAACTTCTATCTGCAGCATAAACACTAAGACTTATAGCAACAAATATACCTAATAATATTTTTTTCATGTTATCTCCTTAAAATTATTCTCTGTAAGCAGTGCCATTATAAGTCATACCATTACTCATAGCAGTTAAGAAATACTCAAGATTATTGTATTCTTTCTTTTGAGTCTTAAATGGTTTAGCACGAACCTGTTTATTACAACCACCAAAACGCCTTTGGATTGTTCCAAAGCCATCACCTTTCTTTTTAGCCCATTTACCACGCCAAACAGGAAAGTGAGTGATTTGCCCTAAACCAGCACTTAGAGTATTACCTCTAATGCGTTTAGAAGCATTATAAATATGGCAATCAGCGCAAGATAGATTTAACTGTCCTCTCTTGGCGTAATAAAACTTTTTACCATCTTCATAAGCAGCTATGGCTCTAGGATCATTTGGGACTACTACATTTATAACCTTCCCGTCCGCCGCTGTTGTTAAATAAGCACTAACATAAGCTATCTTGCCTTTTTTCCAGCCCCATTTTGCCTCGCCATTATCGGTGCGACACTTATTTATTGAGCCTTCTAGTGTTTCTACTTTACCAGTTTTAGAATTCCATCTAGGATATTTAGGTCTAACAGCACTGGTATCATTACCAAAACAACTAGCAAATGTTTTGCCGTTTTTAAATGGTTTATTCCAAAGTTTACCACCTTTTTCAACTAATTCTTCAAAAGGAGGGAATTCCATTATTGCATCAAATTGACTTTTTTTGTCTTCATTGAACACATAGGGACCATCTTCATATGATTGAAACGAATTGTTAGGAAAATTTTTCAAAAAATAATTTTGAAATTTATCAACATCTCCTTTTACCCCAGCCATAGACACACTAGCACCAGAAATAAATCCAGCACCAATTATCGCTATAATTATCTTTTTCATAAAATCTCCATTGTTATTTAGATTTAGCACTAGCCGATGATGATTTGCCATTATTATCTGTAAAAGATAACTTAACTGTATCACCCTTATTACCCGGTGCTTTAAAACGAAAATACGGATTTTTTGAAACTGCACCACCTATTATAGCACCAACAACTTTATTACCATTCACATCAACTTGTAAGTCAGTAATATGGTTAGCAGGATAAAATTTACCAGTCTTTTTATTCTTGCGAGTGCCAGTTTCCATTGGGTGCTTAACCAGTGCTTTAATATCAATAATGCCTTTTCTTGATTTTGGTTTTAATTTAATTTTTGCCATTTTTTGACTCCTTATTTATTCTATTTTAACCGCCACAGCCACCAACTGTTACCTTAACATCTTTGGTAACAACGCTTGTTTTACCATTAGCAACAACAATAGCACTAACAGGTGAACTTTTGCCCATTTTAACACGAGTAGAAACAAAGCCAACAGCACCACCTGATAAGTTAAAAGAAGCAGCTAGTGGTGTGCTATTATTTTTCACATAAATAGAAATTTTACTAACACCACTCATCTTTGAAGCATTAACTTCTACAGGAACAACAGCACCATTCTCTGCTAATTTAGGAGCTTTAAATTTAAAACTTCCCTTAGTTGCACTAGCAATAGTATTTGCCATAGCATCGCTAGCCTTTTTAAACTCTGCAACACCAGCAAACACTGCTCTTGGAGCCAGTAATCCAGCACCAATAGCACCAACAACAGCACTACTAGCCAAAGCCCCTTTTAAAAATAATCTTCTATTCATTAATAACCTCCTTTTTATAATGTATAAATATAATCTGTGATAGCATCAATCTCTTTACCAGATAAAATCTCATATTTACCAAATGGAGGCATAAAAGAATTAGGATTAATAATAGTAGCATCACCTATTTGCTCTCTTAATTTAGATTTATTTGGATATCTTGCTTTCATAGCTACCAAAGGTGGACCCGCATTCCCTGGTAAATTACCACCTTGAATAAAATGACAAGCAATACAATTACCTTTTTTTCTGTTATATACCAGTTTTTCGCCATCAGACTTAGCGTTTACTGGCATTGTTAATAATACACTAACTGCAACTAATGCAGTTGTAAGTGCTACTTTTATATTCATACCTTATCCTCCATTATACAAATAACAAAACTAAATACTAGTCAACAATAAATGCACACATAAACACAAACCAGCAACAATTATTGTCACAGTGCATATAATACACGCATAAAAACATATAAGCAAATATATTTAATAACAATAATATAATGATACATTAATATACTAAAATTACCGCACCACTACTGGGTTTAACTAATACATAGTATATAGTTTATAACTGTATTAGCACATTATTTAATATATTTTATAATTATTTTACTTGCAATCTTGACACAATAATACCATTTAATAAATGTTTATCAATAATATCGTCGATATCAATAATATCTATTATTTGATACCAAATATTATCAGGGTAAACAACAGCAATAGGACCTTGTTCACATCTACCTAAACAACGACTTTCTGATATAGCAATTTTATCTTTACCTAAAATACCCAAAACACGAGCCTTGTTTTTAGCATAGTTATATAAATTCTTAGAATTAAAATTACTACAACAAACTTTGTTATTTTGTCTTTTATTACAACAGATAAATAAATGGCGTTTATAAAAACTCATATTTTAAAATGTTTTAGTATATAGTTGTAACATAATTTTTTGTTTAAACCTGTTATTTTGGCTACTATTTTTGCTGATTTTGTGGCATTTAACTCTGTTAATAAAATAGGCAATATTTTATCTAATTGCTGATATAGTTCTGAATATTGTTGTTTTTTATAACCAGATATAATTATTACAAACTCCCCTTGTTGCAAATTGTCATCACCATTTAGCCACAATATTATATCTTTTAATTGCTTAGTTTGGATATTTTCAAATATTTTTGTTAGCTCTTTAGCAACACAAATAATTTTATTTTCTCCAAATATATTTTGCATATCTATTAGAGTATTAATAATGCGTTTTGGAGATTCATAAAATATAATTGTCTCTGTTTTACTAACTAATTGTTGTAATAAGTTTTGCCTTTGTTTGGTTTTGCTTGGTAAAAAGCCAATAAAAGTAAAATTATCACACGCAATACCACTAGCACTTAATGCAGTTATTAAAGCACTAGCACCAGGAATTGGTATTACTGTAATATTTTGTCTTTTTGCCTCTGATACTAATATATACCCTGGGTCGCTAATAAGCGGTGTGCCAGCATCACTTACTAAGGCATAGGATATGTTTTTCTTTAAATTATTAATAATTTGTGCAAGTTTTTTGCCTTCATTATGCTCATGAAATGCTATAACAGTAGCATTAATATTGTAATTTTGTAATAATTTTTTGGTGTGTCTAGTATCTTCTGCTAGTATATAATCTACACTATTTAAAACACTAATAGCCCTATAACTTATATCCTCTAAATTACCAATTGGTGTTGCTACTATATATAACATACAATGAAACCTCTTATAAAAAAAATAGGCAATAAGGCAGAAAATCAAGCATTAAAATATTTAAAAAAACACGGATTACGCCTAGTTAAAAAAAATTATTTAACCAAAATTGGTGAAATAGATATTATTATGCTAGATAATGATACTCTTGTGTTTATAGAAGTTCGTTATCGGACAAATAATTACTATGGTGATGCAATAACTAGCGTAAATTATAACAAACAAAAGAAAATTATTCGCACTGCTAAGGTTTTTTTACAACAATATCCAAAATATGAAGATTTTATTTGTCGTTTTGATGTTATTGGGGTTGAATCTAGTTTAAAATATGCTAAATTGCCTATATTTGTCAAAATTAAAAAATTATTTAAAAAAGATTACAATAATATTGATTGGATAAAAAATGCATTTGAATTATGAATAAAATTAAACTATTATTTTTAGTTGCTATTAGCGTAATACTTTTAAGTAGTTGTATTGTTACAACTGGTATTAGTGCACTTGGAACTTTATCTTCTGTGCAAAATGATAGAAGAAGTGCTGGCGAGATTATAGATGATGAAACCTTGACACTATTTTTAGGTAATTGGGCTTATAATAATAAAACATTACAAGGGGCTGATATTAACTTTTTAGTTTATAATAAAACAGTGCTATTAACAGGTGAAGCACCTAGTAAAAAAGTTAAAAAAGATATTGAGCAAGCTATGAAAAAAGCTCGTCAAGATATAGCCCTAGTTTATAATGAAATTGCAGTAATGCCTAATAGTAAGTTTATAAGTAAGCTCAAAGATAATAAAATTAAATTAGTTATTGAGTTGTCATTCTATGACCAAGAGGTGTTTTATCCGGGGCATATATTTATTAGGGTTGAGCGAGGAATAGTATATTTAATGGGTGCTGTTACTAAAAGAGAAGCCAATAAAGCAGTTAAGGTTGCATCTCAGGCAAAAGGAGTATTTAAAATCATAAAAGTATTTGAATATTTGCAAAATCGCCCTCAACGAGAAATCCAGCGTGATAAAGAGCGCCAACAAGAAGCAGATAGAAGAGCAAATATTGATAAAAAAAGAGCCCAATTAGAAGCACAAAAATTAAAATTACAACAAGAAATTAACAAGTTAGAAGAGCAAGGTAATTAGTTGCACAGCGTTGCCACACAATAATAAAAAAATTTATATTTTAGCTTTTTATAGTATTGCATCAATAAATTTATTTTTATCAAATACTTCTAAGTCATCAATAGCCTCGCCCATACCTATATAACGAATAGGCAAACCTAGTTCACAACAAATAGCAAATAATACTCCACCCTTAGCAGTGCCATCTAATTTAGTTATGCTAACGCTGTCTAGTCCCACTATATTATTAAATTCTTTGGCTTGTATAACAGCATTACTACCGATATTGCCATCAATAATTAACATAGTTTCATTTGGGGTATCTGGGCGATTTTTACTTAGTGTGCGTTTAATCTTTTGTAATTCTGCCATTAAATTTTGCTGGGTATGTAGTCGTCCTGCGGTATCAGCTATAAGAATATCAATTTTTTTACTTGTTGTTGAACTTAGGGCATCATAAATAACAGCAGATGAATCTGCACCTGTTTTCTGTGCTATTACTAGGATATTATTGCGTTGCCCCCATATCTTTAATTGCTCAACAGCTGCTGCTCTAAAAGTATCCCCAGCAGCTAGTGCAACAGATTTGCCTTGTTGTTGGAATTGCTTGGCTAGTTTGCCTATGGTAGTAGTTTTACCAGCACCATTTACCCCAACTACTAAAATTACAAACGGTTTTTGATTATCTATAATTAATGCTTTATCACTAATTAACAGGCTACTTAATATGGGTTTTAATATTTGATATAAATCATCATTATTTGTTATATTAATTTTATTAGTTTTTTCTTTGACCAATGATATAATTTTATCAGTAGTGTATATGCCAATATCAGCACTAAGTAGCACTGTTTCTAGCTCTGCTATTAACTCATCTGATAATTTAGTTTTACCACTTAGTAGCAAGCTAAGTTTATTGTTTAGTGCATTCTTGGTGTTTTGTAATTTATCTTTAAAATTAGTTTTTTTACTAATTTTTGGGCGTGGTTTTTTATTTTTTTTAAATATATTAAACATTGTATAATCTATATACTTTGAAACAGATTTTACCTTTTATGAGTATGAATTATTTAAAAAATATTGTTTTTATCATTAGTAGTATATTTTGCTTGTTATTAACCCCTAAAATATACGCTAATATTAGCGAATTTAATCTTGATAATGGCTTGAAGTTAATAGTAAAAGAAAATCATAGAGCACCAATTTTTATATCTCAAATTTGGTATAAAGTTGGCTCAAGTGATGAAAAATTAGGCACAACAGGCATATCTCATATGTTAGAGCATATGATGTTTAAGGGAACTAAAAATTATAAAGCAGGCGAATTCTCAAAAATTATTGCCAGAAATGGCGGTGTTGATAATGCTTTTACTTCTAAGGATTATACTGCTTATTACCAAACTATGAAAAAAGATAGTTTAGAAGTATCACTAAAATTAGAAGCAGATAGAATGCAAAACTTATTACTAAAAGAACAAGATTTGAAAACAGAAAGAGAAGTGGTAAAAGAAGAAAGAAGATTACGAATTGAAGATAATCCTATATCCAAAGTTTACGAAAAATTAGCAAAAATATCCCATAGTGAAAACGGTGCTTATTATTATCCAGTTATTGGTGTTATGGATGATTTAGAAAATATTGAGTTAGAGGATTTAAAAAATTGGTATAAAAAATATTACAGCCCTAATAATGCTAATATTATAGTGGTAGGTGATGTTGATGCTAGCGAGGTTTATAGGCTGGTTAAAAAGTATTTTGCTAATATAAAACCTAGTGATATTAAGCCTAAAAATATCAAATCATATCCAAAATTAGCACAACATACCAGCATGACATTAGTGGCTAAAAATCCATATTTTGTGATGTCATACCCTGTGCCTAGTTTAAATAGTGCTAGTAATAAAAAAGATTCTTATGCCTTAGAGGTGCTGTCTTATGCACTAACTGGCAATGATAACGCTATTTTAACCAAGTTATTAGAAAGAGAGTTACAATTAGTAAGTTTTATAGATGTTAGTTACTATATTTACGATAAATATACTACTAATTTAATAATTAGTTTTTCCCCAATAGATAAAATCAACATAAGTAAGGTAGTTAAAGTAATTGATACAACCATAGCCAGTATCAAAAATAAGGCTATTGATAATAATATATTAACCGATATTAAGACTCAATCGCAAGCAGAATATATTTATAGCCAAGACTCTATTAAAACTCAGGCGTATTATTTAGGTGCTCTAGAAACAGTGGGCTTAGGCTATAAAACTAGCAAAGAGTATGTTGATAAAATTAGTAATATTAGTGCCAAAGATGTGCAAAATGTTGCTAAAAAATACTTGATTAAAAAAAATAGGTCAACGGTTGAACTAATACCTAGCGGTAAAAATATATGAAAAATAAAATAATAGTAATTAGCTTATTAATTAGCACTAATTTAGTTTTTGCTACGCCAGATATACAAATATGGTATACCCCAGAAGGTGCTAAAGTGCTGTTTAGTCAAACCAAAGACAATGATATTTTTGACCTTAAATTAGTATTTGATGCTGCATCTAGTCGCGATGGGGGTAAATTTGGCTTAGCTAATATTACTAATGCTATGATAGGAACGGCTAGTAAAAAATACAATGAAGAGCAAATAAATGCACTATTTAATAAGGTTGGGGCAATATTTTCTAGCGTAGCACTTAAAGATATGGCTATTGTATCAATTAGAAGTCTAAGTAAAAATGATACACTACAACATAGTATTAATTTATTAAAAGAGTTAATAACTAATGCTAAATTTAGCAATAAAATACTAACTAGATTAAAAAAACAATATTTACATACTATCAAAGGCAATCAAACAAATCCTGGTGAAATAGCAAGTCAGGTATTTGCTAGTGAATTATTTGCTAATCATAGTTATGCCCATAGCGTTATAGGCACAAGTATTAGCATTAAAAACTTAACCATAACTGATATTAGAAACTTTTATGATAAATATTATGTTGCTAAAAATCTAGTAATAGTAATAGTAGGCGATGTAAGTAGAGCCAAAGCAAAAAGTATAGCCAGACAAATAAGCCATAATCTAGTAATAGGGGAAAAACAGCCAAGTATCAATAAAATAACACCATTACTAGTATCAAAAACTCTAAATATTAACTATCCATCAACTCAAAACCATATTTTAATAGGTAAAACTGGTATTAATAGAGACTATAAAGATTATCATGCCCTGTATTTAGTCAATCATATTTTAGGCGGTAATACCTTAAACTCTGAATTAGGTTATATAATTCGTGAGCAAAATGGTTTGGCATATAGCATTTATAGTTATTTTTTGCCTATGGCAGCTAATGGGTATTTTTTAATTAATTTACAAACTAAAAATACCAATAAAAATAAAGCTATTGATTTAGTTTTTAAAACTATAAATGATTTTTTAAGTAATATTAGTGCTGAAAAAATCCAGGATGCCAAAGATAATATTGTGGGTAGTTTTGCCTTAAAAGTTGCAACTAATGATAAAATAACTAGTTATTTAGCAGTAATTGGATTTTATAATTTAGATATAAACTATATTAAAAATTTTCCAGAAAAAATAACTAAATTAACAAAACAACAAATAATTAACGCCAGCAATAAGTTTTTTAAAGATAATATTTGGCTAGTAGTTAGCGTTGGACAATGAAAGTGAATGTTAAAAAAATAATTATTATCACTGCTATTATAATAGCAGTTTCTGCATTTAGTTTTAGTAATATGTTTAGCAAGAATTTATACACCAATATTAGTAATAGCGAATTATTAGAGTTAATGAAAAATGATGATATTACTATTGTTGATGTGCGTTATACAAGCGAATGGTTGCAAACAGGGGTTTTACCAGATAGTAAACTATTAACTACTTTTACAAAAGATAGAGCTCAAAAACTTAAAACAGAATTAGTAAAAAATAAATTCCAATCAATACCAAAAAATAAAAAAATAGTTATAGTTTGTGCTCATGGATACCGTTCAAGAGTAGTAAGTGCCTTATTAACAAATAAATTAGGTTATACGAATGTTTACAATCTAAATAATGGCATTACTTCGTGGATTAGATATAAAAACCCAATACAAAAACCTCAAAAAACTAATTTATTGTAGTATAACTTGAACTACATAGATGTTTTTTACTTGCGTAATTCTTTGCTTAAATATGGTTGTATAGCAGAGAGTATGTTAGGGTAGATAAAAGTGTTACCAGCCACAATATTGCCAGTTTCTAAGAATTCTTTGCCACCGGCAAAATCACTAATAAAACCACCAGCTTCTTGTATAAGCAACACTCCAGCTGCTATATCCCACTTGTTTAAGCCAATCTCCCAAAAACCATCTAATCTACCAGATGCTATATAGGCTAAGTCTAGTGCTGCAGAACCAGCACGGCGAATACCTGCTACTTGCGGATGTATTGCCCTAAATGTATCTAAATAACAATCTAGGTGTTGTGGTTGTTTAAATGGAAAACCTGTGCCTATTAAAGACTGATTTAGGTCTTTATTTTGTGATACCCGCACTTTATTATTATTTAGCATTACTCCACTACCTGCTGTTGTGCTAAATAATTCACTTTTAAAAGGGTCATAAACTACACCGTGTTGGAGTTCATTGTTTGTTGACATAGCAATGGATACGCTGTATTGTGGAAAATTATGCAGGTAGTTGGTAGTTCCATCTAATGGGTCTATTATCCATTGATTATTATCACCAGCAGTCTCACCTGATTCTTCGGCTAGTATTGAGTGCTTTGGAAAATATTTTTTAATTTCAGATATAATAACATCCTCTGCCATTTTATCTACTTCTGATATAAAATCATGCTTTGCTTTGTTGTCTATAGTCAAACGGTTTATTTGATTATGGTATCTTAGGATAATTTGCCCGGCTTTTTTGGCAGCACCAATGGCTATTTTAAGTGTAGGATGCATAATGTATTATGAAAGAAAATGAGTATTATACCTTCGCTAAAGTGCGTATAGTAATGGTTAATACCACAGAAGCGGGTAATATTGGTGCTAGTGCTAGGGCGTTAAAAAATATGTGTTTATCAAGACTATATTTAGTTAATCCTAGTAATTATCCATCAGCAGAAGCAACGGCAAGAGCAAGCGGTGCTGATGACATTTTAGCCAGTGCTAAGGTTTGTAATTCGTTAGCAGATGCTTTATTTGGCTGTAATTTAGTAATAGGTGCTAGTGCTAGGCAAAGAAGTATTAAATGGCAACAATTAGGCTTAGTCCAAAGCTGTGAACTAATAAAGAGTACTGTAATAAATGACAATAAGGCAGAAATAGCAGTAGTATTTGGCACAGAAAGCTCTGGACTTAACAATAATGAGCTTGATATGTGTCAAGTGCTAATGACTATTGCTGGTAATAAGGATTATTTTTCACTAAATGTATCGCAAGCGGTGCAAGTATTTAGTTATCAACTATATAACCAATTAATAAATACCAAGCCTACAACAAATAATGATAATAACTTAGCTAAATTTGAGGATATAGAATATTTTTATCAACATTTAGAACAAATTTTAGTTAGTATAAATTATCCAAGCTCCAAAAAACCAATAACACTATTAATGCGAAGACTAAGAGCAATTTTTAGCAAGGCTTTATTAAAACAAGACGAGTTAGCAATATTAAGAGGTATATTAAACGCCATAGAAAAATACAAGTCTAGTAAGTAAATTCTGGCATTAAAAAAACTTTCTGGTTCTACCTTTATAGATATAATATTCTAAAAATCTTTCATTTAAGTATTTTTCCTCTAAATTAGATTTTAGGTATAAATCAATAATTAATATTATATAAACTGTTATTGCTATGTAGTTTATATTGCTAATTAGTAGTGCTAGGGTGAAAATAAAAATACTAGAATACATAGGGTGCCTAATATATTTGTATATGCCATTTACAATTAAAATATGCCTATCTTTTAATTTTGGCAGAATACTAATATTCTTTATCCCCATATTAGCAAATGCTATTATTGCCACAATAATAGCCACCAATACTAATAAATAAGATACTATATTAAAATTTTGCCAATTAGCATTAAATAGCAAGTAAATGATACTAATAAATTGCACTATTACAAATAACATTTTCCCTAATAATTGTTATAATAAAATTTGTATTTTATAATAACATAATAGAGCATAGTTATAATTTTAGTGCTAAAAATGTTAAAATAAGTTTTATGAAAAAATATGATATAGTTATAGTAGGCTCGGGACCTGTTGGACTCACTTTTGCTTTATCACTAGCAAATAGCAATCTTAGTATTTTATTGCTAGAAAAAGCACAGCTATCAACACTAGAAAACCCTAGAGATGATGGCAGAGAGATAGCATTAACACACGCTTCTGTGAATATTTTAGATAATATTGGAGTTTGGGAGTTAATAGATAGTAATGCTATTTCTTTTATCAAAAAAGCTAAAGTTTTTAATTATAAAGATAAAAAGCCACTAACATTTAGTGCTAATGATACTAAATTAGAGGCACTGGGTTATTTGGTTGCTAATTATTTAATTCGTAAGGCATTATTCAAAAAAGTTAAAAATGCTAATAATATAACAGTGTTAGCGTCTTCTAGTGTAGAAGATATTCGTTATAACAAGAATTTTAATACTGTTTTATTAGCAAATGGCGATAGTATATCAGCACAACTATTAGTAGCAGCTGATAGCCGTATATCTAATATGCGTAGCAAAGCTGGCATTAACGCCAAGGTATTAGATTTTAAAAAACATATGCTAGTAGCAAGAATGTCGCATACCAAGAAGCACAATAATATTGCCCTAGAATGTTTTAATTATGAAAATACTTTAGCACTATTACCTATGGTTGGTAGGATGTCTTCTATGGTGCTAACTCTTACAGAAGATGATATGAGGTGTGTTAAAAATTTAAACGATATTCAATTTAATGATTATATTAGCACCAAATTTGATATGGGAGATATGAAGTTAGTGGGAAGCAGACATTATTATCCTTTGATAGGGACAATAGCAGATAAATTTATAAATAATAGATTTGCACTAATTGGCGATTCTGCTGTAGGAATGCACCCTGTTACTGCACATGGCTTTAATTTAGCATTAAGAGGGCAAAATATTCTAGCACAAGAAATTATAAAAGCAAATACTGTTGATATGGATATAGGTAATAATTTTGTGCTTAATCAATATAATAATAGACAGATAAGCGTTGCAAGAATTATGTATTTTGGCACTAATAGTGTTGTATCTTTGTTTACTAGCAATAAAACTGTATTAAAACCATTTAGAAGTATGGCATTAAAATTAGCACAAAATTTACCACCTGTGCATTATTTTATTAACAAGCACCTAACACAAAGCAATAATGAATTTAGTTAATCTTCGTAAGGATTATAATGGAGTTCATCTAAATAGGGCTAATTTATTGAATAATCCTTTTGAGCAATTTGAACTATGGATAAATGATGCTAAAAAAGTAATTAAAATACCTAATGCTATGAGCTTGGCTACTTGTGATATAATAGGTCAAGTAAGTATTCGCACTGTTTTATTGCAGTATTTTAGTCAAAAAGATGGTCTTGTATTTTTTACTAATTATAATAGTTTAAAAGCTAGGCAAATTAAACAAAATAATCAAATTGCCTTGTCCTTTAATTGGCTTGAATTAGAACGCCAAGTTAATATAATAGCCAGTGCTAAAAAAATATCAAAACAAGAATCAACACAATATTTTAAAACTAGGTCAAAAACTAGCCAACTTAGTGCTTGGGCATCAAAACAAAGCGAGGTGCTAACATCGAGGGCAGAGTTAGAAACTAATTACCAAACTATTAGCAATAAATTTATCAATAAAAGTGTAGCATTACCAGATTTTTGGGGTGGATATAGGGCATTACCTAGTAGTATAGAGTTTTGGCAAGGAAGACTGGGAAGATTACACGATAGATTTATTTATAAAAAACAAGATAATAAATGGATTATTAGTCGTTTAGCACCATAAAAATTAGATTTAAAATTTTGTATTTATTTTTGGTATAAAATTAATATTCGGTAAATTTAATTAAGTGGTCTCTAATAGGAGAAAAAAATGGCAAATGAAGGTTATCACGAACCAATCAATGAACTATCTGATGAAACCAGAGATATGCATAGAGCAATTACCTCTCTAATGGAAGAATTAGAAGCAATAGATTGGTATAATCAAAGAGTTGATGCGTGTAAAGACAATGAGTTAAAGGCAATTTTAGCTCATAATAGAGACGAAGAAAAAGAACACGCAGCAATGGTTCTTGAATGGATAAGAAGAAAAGACGCTGTGCTTGACAAAGAGCTAAGGGATTATCTATTTAGTAAAAAACCAATAGCTCACTGATTACACTGCACATGAGTTAGAACAGGTCTTGCCTGTTCTTGGAAGCCCGGCGTCGAAGTTTGGTTGCTAGGTTTCTGATTTTAGCTATCTATTTAAAATATAAAAGGTGTATTTAAGAAGCAGCACACGCAGATGCAATTCAAAAGTCTAACAACCTACCAAGTCTGACAATAACGATGTTCAACCTCTGATAGGTTGAACCTCTATAAGTAAAAAGTAGGTTGTAATACAAATATTAGTTAGTTTAATTTTTGTTAGCGTGTGGAGTAAACCCTGCTTGTTCTTGGAAGTTGTTAGAAGCCCGGCGTCTAATCTTGTATCTTTCCTGTTCCAAGTAGTAAATATTTTATTTATGATAGTTTGGTGCTTCTTTGGTTATGCTAACATCGTGAACATGGGATTCTAATATTCCAGCACTAGTTATTTGCACAAATTGGACTTTATTACGCATATCTGCTAAATTAGCACAACCAGTATAGCCCATAGCAGAGTGCACGCCTCCTACCATTTGCTGAATTATTGCTCTAACTGGTCCTTTAAATGGCACTCTACCTTCTATACCTTCTGGAACTAATTTATCGCTGTTATTATCAGATTGAAAATATCTATCAGACGAGCCATGTAGCTTATTCATAGCACCTATAGAGCCCATACCCCTGTATGATTTATATGATCTACCTTGATATAGCTCTATTTCTCCCGGGGTTTCTTCTGTGCCTGCTAGTAAACTCCCTAACATTACTGTATGAGCACCAGCTGCAAATGCTTTTGATATATCTCCAGAATAACGAATACCACCATCTGCTATAACTTTGATATTACTATTTTTTAGTGCATTAGATACTTCTACAATTGCTGATATTTGAGGCATACCAACACCAGTTATAATTCTTGTTGTGCAAATACTACCTGGACCTATACCAACTTTTATAGCATCAGCACCAACTTCTTTTAGTGCCAGTGCAGCTTCTCTAGTGGCAATATTACCAGCAATTATTTGTAAGTCTGGATATTGTTGTTTAGTTTTCTTAACTCTATCTATTACTTGTTGTGAATGTCCGTGTGCGGTATCAATTGTTATAATATCAACACCTGCTCTAACTAAAGTTTTAATTCTATCATCAGTATCAGCACCAACACCAACACTAGCTCCTACCATTAGTCTTTCTTGTTTATCCTTAGTTGCATTTGGAAAATTAGATGATTGTAATATATCACGAACAGTTATCATACCAGTTAGTTCAAATTTATTATTGACTACTAAAACTCTCTCAATTTTGTGTTTGTGTAATAATCTTTTAACCTCTTCATCACTGGTATTTTCTTTGACTGTTATTAGATTTTTTTTCTTAGTCATACTTTTAGTTATTAGATTATTAAAATTTGTCTCAAATCTAACATCTCTACTGGTTATTAAACCAAACAATTTATCATTATCATCAACAACAGGTAGTGCTGATATACCGTGCTCTTTTTGTAGTGATATAACATCAGCTATAGTTGCTGTTATATTTATGGTAATTGGGTCTCTAATAATATTACTTTCATAGCGTTTTACAGTGGTTACTTCTTTTGCTTGCTCACTTATTGACATATTTTTATGAATTATGCCTATCCCACCTTCTTTTGCCATTACTATAGCCAGCTTAGATTCTGTTACTGTATCCATAGCAGCAGATAAAAAAGGAGTATTCAGGCTTATATTTGCGGTTAGAGGAGATTTTAGTATCGCATCCTTAGGCAAAACCTTAGAGTGAGCAGGTAATAATAAAACATCGTCAAAGGTTAATCCGTATTTGCTAAATTTATTCATTTTAGTAAGAAGTAAATAGTTATGTTTTTTATTGCTAATAATATTTTTTCTTATTTTTCTTATTAAAAATATTAACCAATAATGTTCCCAATATAACACCAAATGCAAAAACCAATGAGCCAACTATAAACCAATTTCTATTACTTTGGTCAGTATTATAGGTATTATTTTTTTCTAAAATTTGTATTTTACTATTTAGTTGTAGAATTTTACTATTTAGTTGCTGATTTTCGTGCTCTATTTGCAAAGAATTTTCATAAGTTTGCTCAATATATTTTATTTTAGAGTTAGTTTTGGCTTGTTCTATGGCTAAATTTTTATATCTAATTTGATTTTCTTGTAGGGTTTTTTCTACTTTTTTAAGGTGCTCTGTTTGTTGTTGGTATTTTATAACATTAGCATTATATATATTATTTAACTCTATTAACTTTAAAATAGCAGGCTCATCATTTATTAGGTATCTTGAACTTATCCAGCCGATTAAACCATTATTTGTTTTTATTTGTGTCCAGCCTGTTTTGGTATTTTTTAATAATTCTAATTGCTCCCCTGATGGCAACATTTTTAAAATTGGACTACGACTATTACTTTCAACTCTAATTGGTATTTCTACCTGATCGCTAACATAAACAGTAGATTTTGCTAGTAATATATTTGGCAGTAGTAAAAATATTAGTATAATTTTAGACATTATATAACGCTAATTTAGTTGGCTAATTTTATCATATTCTGTGCTTAAATTTGATAGTTTTTTGTTAGTTTGTTCTAGTTTTTGTTGTTCTTTTTGGATAATATCATTAGGAGCATTGTTGATAAATTTAGTATTATTTAATTTATTATTAAATTGTTGCCTTTGTTTTTCTAATTTAGTTATTTCTTTTTGTAATCTATTTAGTTCCTTGTCTTTATCTATTAGCCCAGATAATGGAATTAGTATTTTTGTCTCGCCGATTAGTGCTGTTGCGGACTCGGGATATTGTTGGTTTTTGTCTAGTAATTCTATATTACTTATTTTGGTAATATTTTTTATTAACTGCTGGTATTTTACTAATAGTATTTCATCAGTAGTATTATATTGATACAATAGACAATTTAGTTTCTTATTAGGTGCTATATTCATTTCACCTCTAATTTGTCTAATTCCCAAAATAAACTCTTGTATCCAATTAATATCTACCGTTGCAGTTGTTTCTTTATAATTTTTGTTGTATGTTGGATATTTAGTTTTACTGAGAGTTTTATTATTAGTATTAGTTAGTTTATTGCACTCACTAAATATTTCCTCAGTAATAAATGGAATTATTGGATGCAATAATTTTAGTATTTCATTAAGCACACTAAATAAAGTTTTTTGAGTGCCAATTTTAGTGTCTTCTTGTGCTAATAGTGTTTTAGCAAATTCTAAATACCAATTACAATAATCATGCCAAACAAAGTCGTATAAAACTTGTGCCATTAAATCAAAACGATACTCATCTATATGTTTTTTATTAGTTTTAATTACAATATGTAATTTAGCAAGTAGCCATTTATCAATATCTGATAATTCGCTATTAGTATCACTATTAATAATATTAGACTCAACATTCAGCAACACAAACCTTGAGGCATTCCACAATTTATTGCAAAAATTTCTATAACCAGCAACCCTTGACAAACTAAATTTAATATCCCTACCAAAAGATGCCAGAGCACTAAATGTCATCCTCATAGCATCAACTCCAAATGCTGGTATGCCATTTGGAAATGTTTGTTTAGTATTTTTGATAATTTTATCTCTCATTTGAGGTTGCATTAAGCCATAAACTCTTTTTTTAATAAGATCATCAAGGCTAATGCCATCAATTATATCTATTGGGTCAATAACATTGCCCTTAGACTTTGACATTTTTTGACCATTATTATCGCGAATTAAACCAGTTATATAAATATCTTTAAAAGGAATTTTGCCACTAAATTTAAGTCCAAACATTATCATTCTAGCTACCCAAAAGAAAATAATATCAAAACCAGTTACTAAAACGCTAGTTGGGTAAAAATGCGATAATTCTGGGGTCTTTTCGGGCCAACCAAGAGTAGAAAATGGCCATAATGCAGATGAAAACCAAGTATCTAGCACATCATTATCTTGGATGAGATTACCGTTACTACCTTTTTGCATTGCTTGTTTTTGTGCTTCTTGTTGTGTATTAGCAACAAAAATATTACCATTTTCATCATACCAAGCTGGTATTCTATGTCCCCAAATTATTTGCCTTGATATACACCAATCTTGGATATTGTCCATCCAGTTAAAATATGTTTTTTGCCAATTACTAGGCACAAATCTAATATCATTATTTTTTACCGCATCTATGGCTGGTTTTGCAAGTGGGGCTATTTTTACAAACCATTGGTCGGTTAAATAAGGTTCTAATATGCTACCTGAGCGGTCGCCTCTGGGCACTTTTAAGGTATGAGGCTCAATTTTAGTAAGTAATTTTGCTTTTTTTAAATCAGCAATAATCTGTTTTCTTGCCACAAATCTATCTAGTCCACAATATTTTTCTACAATAAAATCTACACTATTCTTATTAGTTAAATTAGTAGTAGATGATAAATCATTAGCCAGATTTGATTTTATTTTAGCCTCTGAGGTAAATATATTAATAATATCTAAATTATGGCGTTTGCCCATTTCATAGTCATTAAAATCATGGGCAGGGGTAATTTTTACACACCCTGTGCCAAAGGTTTTATCAACATATTCATCTGCAATAATAGGTATAGTACGATTAGTTAGTGGCAGTTTAATCTTCCTGCCAATTAAGTGTCTATAACGATTATCATCAGGGTGCACAGCAACTGCACTATCACCTAGCATAGTCTCAGGTCTCGTAGTTGCTACAATAACCACTTCATCACTATTGTTAATAGGGTATTTAATATGCCATAAAAAACCTTTTTCTTCTTTATTTACAACTTCTAAATCAGATACTGCTGTTTTTAGCACAGGGTCCCAATTAACAAGGCGTTTACCACGATAAATTAAACCCTCATTATAAAGGTCAATGAAAACTTTATTTACCGCCCTAGATAAGTCCTCATCCATAGTAAATTTTTCTCTACTCCAATCAACTGATACACCAAGCCTACGCATTTGCTCACTAATAGTGCCACCTGATTCTTGCTTCCATTGCCAGATTTTTTTAATAAACTCCTCTCTTGATAAATTATTTTTATTGATATTTTGCTCATTTAATTGTCGCTCTACTACCATTTGTGTTGCTATGCCAGCATGGTCTGTGCCCGGTTGCCATAGTGTTTGTTTGCCAGACATTCTATGGTGCCTAGTAAGAATGTCCATAATAGTATGCTGGAATGCATGTCCCATATGTAGGCTACCTGTAACATTAGGAGGCGGTAGCATTATACAATAATTATTTTTTGGCAAATTATTATATTTTGGCGAAAAATAGTTATTTTCATCCCATAGTTTGCGGTATTTAATTTCAATTTTTTTTGGATTATATGTTTTATCCATTTATGCTAAGAATATTAAATGCTATGTATTATACTTTTAAAAAAGCCTTTGTTTAGGGGTAAAAAATAGAAAATAATCTATGTAAATGATTGGCTAATTTAAATTTTTAATTGTGTATAATGTATTAAATTATAAAATTTGACTTGTTATGCTATCCATCATAGGAATATTTATTATCAGTGTATTGTTTATTGCTACAATACTATTCTTTGGATTAGATGCACTAGATATACTTTCACAAATATTTTATGGTGCCGTAGAAGTAAATACAATTATTATTGTTATATTTGTGCTATTTTTAGTATTTTTACTATTTGCTTATATTCGAGATATTATAACCTATGTATCTTTTGTTAGTATTTGTGATGGTAAAAGTAATATTTTTACTAAATATTTCCCTAATAGGTTAAAACAACTCAGCGATTTAATACTAGATAAAAAACGAGTACCCCAACACCTTGTTGATGATAATACTGATTTTGCCATAGGACAAAGTTTAAATACACTAAGAGCATTGCCATCTATTATGATAAGTCTTGGTCTGTTAGGGACATTTATTGGTCTTAGTATTACTGTGTCAGAGGTAGCAGACTTAATGGCAAGAATTGGTGGCAATGTTGAGGTAGAAAAGAAAATAGAAGCATTATTTACTGGGCTACCAAAAGCAATTCAAGGTATGAAGCTAGCTTTTTATACCTCACTATTTGGTTTAGGAACTAGTCTTATATCTTCTGTTTTAATTGCTATTTATTATCATGGACTTGCAAATCTATCTAATGTTTTGAGGCTTTATATACTTAATAATGATTTATTGGATAATGAGCAAACCATAGACAACTCATTAATTAAGGTAACCACTATTTTAAATAAACAAACTGCAATATTTGCTAATGTAGTACAAACAGCATCAAAGGCTATAAGCAGACAAACAGAATACTCTCAACAAAGACTAGATGAAATTTTGGAGCAAAATAAATCTTTAAATAACTCTGTAAATGTATTGGCTCAAAGTGTTGGTAATTATAATGAAGCAGATAAGTTACTAGCTAATACTAATGAGAATTTAGTAACGGTAATTAATAATTTAACTAATCTTAATATTACCAGTAAAAATGGTTTTGCTAATATGCAAAATACCATGCAACAAGCCCAAGATATATATAATATAAGTGATGTTACTAAAATTTTAGAAAAATTAGATTTATCGGCAAAAATTGGCTTTGAAAGTATTAAAACAGAAATTAGTTCTATAAATAAAACAGAAAGCACTAAATATGATACTTTAAATAATAATTTAAAATTACTATTAGACAAATATAAAGATATTTTCGAAAACAATAAAACATTTTTATCGTCTCAAGAGCTAATGGTAAGTCAATTTGAATCTATAGCAGATAGTGTGGCAGCTATAAGAAATATTTTAACCAATGCTGGCAATAAAGATAGTGAGTTTGCTGAGGAAATTAATAATATAAATACTCAAATTCTAGCTATAGATACATATATTAAATCTATAGATAATCCTAATCCTATTGCTAAGGGTAATAAAAAATGGTTTAACAAGGTATTTAAATAGTTTTTTAAAATATTATTAATAATCTAAAATAATATGTATAAAAATATTAACAGTATTATATTAGTAATTATTACAGCAATAATTTTCACTATTAGTGCTAATGCTAATAAAAATGGACTTATTAGTTGGAGTGCCCCCACTAAATTAGACAGTAAGTTAGATAGTAAATATGAAATAAATATTAAGGGTAATAATATAATAAATGAAAACTTACTAAATACGCAAAATAAAACACCAATTAGTGATTCTATCAATAAACATATAGACGGACTAAGTAATTTAGAAATTAAACCAGTAATTAGTTTAGATGAGTTTATATCTAAAAGCCAAACAGTAGTAACTGATAAAGATAAAGATAGTAAATATGCTATTGTAGAAGACCTAATAGATAAAACAACCAAACTAAGAACTCTAAAAGAGCATGCAACTATGACAGTGGTTGAAGCTATAAGATTATCTTTTAATTATCAAAGTGAATTTAAAGCACAATTAGCTGATTTTGAAACTATAAAATTGTTAGAAAAAGCTAGTTATGGCAATTGGTATCCTACTATAGAATTCTTCCACAGTCATAATCTTAAGAATAATTTTAAATTAGTAACCACCAACCC
This sequence comes from Gammaproteobacteria bacterium, assembly GCA_965222825.1. Classification (GTDB taxonomy): domain Bacteria; phylum Pseudomonadota; class Gammaproteobacteria; order PS1; family Pseudothioglobaceae. Next base: position 1,295,102 of record OZ244964.1, read on the forward strand.
AGACGGAACATTAGAAGCCAAGGATGCCAATGAAAATGAATTTACTAGTAGTATTAGGCTAACACAAAACTTAAATTTTAATGAGTTAGGACTTATTACTGATAAGGCAGGTTTAAATACCAAGTCAAAACAATATGATGTGGAGAAATTTAAACAAACTTTATCATTATCAGTAGTAACTTTATTTTTAGAGACTTTGCGTTTTAGAGATAAATTAAAAATAGCCCAACAATTCCAAGATATATCAAAAGAAATAATGGAGTTAGTAGAGCTAAGGTATAAAGCAGGAGTAGTAGCTTTACTTGAGAAGAAAAAGTTAGAATTAGGTATACAATTAACCACTGCTGAATTTGATAATTTTAATGAGCAGTTGAAAAATTCATTACTTTTTTTAGGCAGTGCCATAGGTGCTAAAAATCTTAAACCTGAAACTTTAATATTAAATACCATTGAAATTGATAATTTTGCTTTATATAGCAATTCTTTGCATAAATTTGTCAAAGATAATATTGAATACAAAATAGCTCTAAACCAATTATTACTAGCACAAAATAATAAAAAAACCTTAAAAAGTGAACTCTATCCATCCTTTGATTTAAGTGCCTCTGTTGATAAAAATCAGCGTATTGAGGGAGAGCCGTTTAATAAAACTAATTTGGCACTTAATGTTTCTTATTTTTTATACAAGGGCGGTATTGATCATAATAAATTTAAATCAGGATCTAAAGCTTATGAGGCTAGCGAATATAGACTAAAAGCCACAGAAAATAGAGTTAGAGAGTCTATTGAAAAATCTTTTATAGATTATGAACAAGAATTTAAAAAGTATAACACTTTTAATAATAGTCGTGCTATTTCTTGGGATTTATTTAATATTCAATACAAGTCATTCCAAGCTGGCAAAAATATTAATTTAACAGAGTTATTGGCTAGTTTAACAACTTGGTATAATAATTATTTACAATCAAGAGATAGTTATTATGCTCTAATTGGTAATAAAAATAAATTCTCAGTAGCAATAGGCAGAGATATAGTAATAAATTAGTATGTTTAATAAATTATTAAACAATAGCAAAGCCATATTTAAAAATATATACAAAGATAATAAAACCAATGCCTCTAAAGATTTAAAAGGCGGGATGTTTAGAATTATTTTAGCATCTATTTTTATCCATATATTATCCTTAGTTATTCCTTTTTATACCAGTATATATTTTAATATTATAGTGCCTAATGAAGCTTGGGCCACTATGATTTCTTTATCTGTTGGTGCTTTAATTGCAATATTATTTGCTGCTGTATTAAAAGAAGCTAGGACTGCAATAGGACAGTGGTATAGCAGAAGAAATTATAATATAGCCAATGATAAATCCCTAGACTATATTAATAAAAATCATAAATATTCGTCTAATATAGAAAATATTAATAGAGTTTGGCTAGATTTGCCTGATACTATTAGATTATCATTAGGTTATTCGAGTTGTGAATTTGTCCTGCCAATGATAGATTTTCTAGCAAGCATATTTTATTTTATTGTCATTTATGTTATTGCTGGTTATTTAGTCATAGTGCCTATATCTATTAGTTTAATAGTGCTATTTGCTGCTAATAAAATAGCTAAAAGCGTCATTGTTGCAGAAGATAGATTATTGGATATAAATAAAATTAAACATAGTTATATGGCATCTTTTGTTAATGGCATTAATCAAATACAATTATTTTTACAAGCCACACCGTTTACAGACAATTTAAAAAAATCGTTAGCAAAATCAGCAGATGAGACTAAATACATTAGTCAATTACACGCTCAATTACAAAATGTCGTGCAATCTATGGCACAGGTGCAAACACTATTATTGCTATTTGTTGGTTTGGTTGGTTTGGTAAATAATGACTTAACAACTGGTGCTGTATTTGCATCATTACTATTAACAGCTAGGCTATCAGCTAATATTGGCGGGGCATATAGTTTAATATTACAAAAACATAAATACAATCAAGCATTAAAAATTCTTGATGATTTAGATAATACAGTTAAACCAATACTTAGTAATGATAAAACAAATCAATTACGCAATTTTAAAAATAATATTAATATTAATAATTTGTCCCATAATTATGGCACGCTTAATGCTCTAAGCGGCATTAATCTATCTATCAAGCCAAATGATATTGTGGTAGTATCAGGTGATACAGGCAGCGGCAAAAGCACGCTATTAAATTTAATATCTGGCATTATTTATCCACAAAAAGGCACTATTTTTTATGATGACTTAATACACAGTAGAGTATCAACAGATGATTTAAGAAAAAATATTGCTATATCATTACAACAACCAATTATTTTATCTGGAACTATAGCCAGTAATTTTCTCTGGCATGGCCAAGAGCAAGAATTATTAGCAAAAATAGCTAGCATAGGTTTATTGGACTTTGTTTTAAAATCAGCAGTAGGCTTAGGAATAGAAATTATTGATAATGGTGTTAATCTATCAGCAGGGCAAAAACAAGCAACATCTTTAACTAGAGTTTTAATTGACGATGCTAGTATTATTTTATTAGATGAGCCGTTTAGTGCACTGGATACTAAGCAAAAAACAAAGCTAACTCATTATTTACAAAATAATAGTAAAAATAAGACAATTATTATTGTTAGTAATGATAATGAATTGATGGAAATTGCCAATAGAATAGTAAAATTACAAAATGGTATTATAATTAGTAATTCGTATAAAACATAGGATATTGATGATATTTAATACAAATAGTGCTATGAAAGCACCATACATAATAGCAGCTATGGTGGTGGTTTTTATTATCTGGTCTTTTGTATTTCACATAGATGGTGGAGTGCGAGTTAATGGGGTAATAACCTCTGTTGATAATAAACAAATAATTAGCCATCTAGAGGGTGGAATTGTTAAAAAAGTTTTTGTAAAAGAGGGAGATAATGTTAAAAAAGACCAATCCTTATTAGTAATTGAAAACCTATCGTTTAGTGAAAAAATAAATAAAAGTGAAAAATTTATTAACCATCTAAATGCTAAAATAGCTAGAATTAGAGCTGAGCTTACACAACAAGAATTTAGTTATGATAAAAATAATCAATATTATTTGGCAGAGTTAGAATTATATAATCGTAGGCGTGCTCAATTAAGCTCAGAAATTAGTGTGCTAAAAAGAGAAATTAGCGAAAATAGCACAGAGTTATTACTATTAGCAGAGAGTAGAAAACTGCTATTAGCAGAGATATTAGTTTTAGAACAAGATTATAAGATAGCAAAAAATTTACAAAAATTAGGTGCTAGTAGTAGTAATGAAGTTGCTACAGCTAAAAAAGATGTTATTAGGGCAAAAAATAGACTCAATAAAGTTAAATTAAATATTAATAAAGCTAGCAATAATATTTTGCAATTAAAAGATAAAATAACTTTAAAAAAAGATACTTTTTTAGGCAAATCTCAAAATGAACTAGACAAAACAATACAAAAATTAAATAAGGCACAAGCAGAATATAACATAGTTAAAACTAGAGAGGAAAGAAGTATCTTGCGTGCAGTTAATGATGGTGTGGTGTTAAAAATTTATTCTGGGGTTAAAGGCATGGTAGTTAAAGGCGGTAATCCTATTATTGAAATAGTAGCAAAAAATACTAATACTAAGGTAGTGGCTAAGGTCAAAGTTGCAGATAGAGATAAAATATGGATGAATATGGATGCACAAATTATTATATCTCATTGGAGTTTGCCGTCTAAACTAATTGCAGCTAGTATAGTTGATATAGGTGCTGATTCTATTATTAATGATAAAACAAATGAGGCTTATTATAAGATTAAAATAGCACCTAAAAATATAAAAGATAAAGTATATAATAAATTATTGCCGGGTATGATTGTGCAAACACTATTGGTGTCAGGCAATCATAGCGTTGCCCATTATTTTATTAGCCCAGTGTTAAAAGACACTAATAAAATAATGGGCGAAGCAATTTTTATAGGAAGATAGTATGCATAATAAAGAAAAATTTGAACTAACAACTCCTTGGCAAGCATTCGTAGATGCCTTGTTTGCAGTGCTGTTAGTAATTATTCTTGTTGCTATAATATTTATTATTTATCGAACTTTTTATGAAGAATATTATGATGTTATTTCTAAGGGTGATAAAGAATTAGAAATTACAGAAAAAGAACAGGAAATATTTAAGATAAGAACTATTACTAAGGATGATATTGATTATGAATTATTTGATATTAATGATACTAATAACAAACTAACTGCTACTATGACATTCTATCACTCTTTATTAAGTAAAAAAATGTATGATTCATTAGTAAAATATGCCAGTAATAAGAAAAATATCGTAGTAAATATGCACTACAGCTCTGAAGATATTAAAAATATTAGAGCTAATCTATATAATTACCTAATAAAACTAATTAATAATGCTAATAAAACAGTCAAAACTGAAGTATCAATAAAACTGCATCAAAATTATGATAAAAACAAAATTATTATTGAATTTAAAGAAAGAGTCCAATAGAGATTTTTGCACAAAGTCTGACCTTTATAACAATAATTTATAAATATTATATATTGATTTAATTTAATATTAATCAGATATTACTAGAACTAGGGTAGAGCTTTATTATATTATGAAAATAGACAAAAAAAGCGGAGAATCCTCAGAAGTAGAATGGATAGCAATGATAGGAGCCGTTGCTAGCACTCTGGTTATATTTATTTTGATAATGGTGATTTTTGTTCCTATATTTGAAAAAGGTAGGTTTGTATTAAACGAAGATTTTTTATCTTTATTTTTAGAAGAAAAAGCTAAAGATTATTTTATTATTAGAAATATTGAGGCACTTGATAATGAAAAAGAAGTGCAAAAGAAGTTAATTAACTATATTGATGAAAATAGCCCAAAAAATAAAAAATATACTCTAACTATAAAATTTGGTAAACAAAATGATTTATCAACTGGTGCTAACTATATAAATGCTTACATAAGCAATAAGTTAATATTAAATTTGTTATTAAAGGCAAATATGAGTATGAATAATATAAGTGTAAAAATAGAAGAAGACAATAAACTAGCACCGGGAAAATCTATTGCTATTGTCAAAGGTATATGATAGACTGTTGTATGGTTATTAAAATAGTGCGGTTTTTGCTATTAAAAACTTTGAATAATTAATATCATTATGGCTAATGTAACAGAGATATTTCCTACTAATAAAGGAACAGTAGATGTAAGTTTAAATATTGCTGATAAAGAAACATCTATTAGGGTATTTGGCTCGGACATTATTATTGAATCAAAAGGCGAGACTTTTATTATACTATACGGTGCTGTTTTTGTATCTTTGGGTAATTCTTTAACTATAAAAGATAGCACTAATGCAAGGTTTTCATTATCAGAACTATTATATTCTGCTAAAACTGAATATGAATTAGTAGATGATAAAATAGATGAGAGTGATAAGGTTGATAATATAGTTGTTAAATCTAATGTTGAAATCAAAGAAGGCGATAAAGAAGGGGTATTTGAAGTTAAATACAGTCAAATTGAAGTAGAGCAAATTATTAAAGATACCATAGAAGAAGCCAAAAATTTTAAAGAAGATATTGAAGCTAATAAAGAAAATCTAGTAACAGCAAAAAATTTAGAGGAAATTAATAATGAAGTAAGTTCTAATGTTATAGACAAAAACACAACTGCACAAGAAGTTGATTTTACAGAGAGGTATAAAGATCCTCCTGTTGAGGAAAATATTAATTCTTTTGATCAAACACAAGATAGTCTTATTCAAGAACTTGGCTCTTTAATCCCAGAGTTTTCATTAGATACGGCATCTGATTCTGGTGTTATAGGCGATGATAGAACTAATAATGCTAATCCTACTATAAGTGGCAATTTTGTAAAAGATAGCACTATACAATTATCAGTTACAAAAGGTATCACCACCACTAATTATACGGTTCAAACTGGCACTGATGGCACATGGCAACAAGAGTTAGCATTAGTTGATAATGATGGTGTTTATACAATTAGTGCTACATATACTGACAATACTGCTACTGCACATACTTACAGTGATAATATAACCCTAGATACAACTGTATCTAGTCCTACATTAAACCTAACAATAGCAACAGATAGTGGCACTAAGGGCGATAGTAAAACCAATGATACTGTCCCTACAATTAATGGCTCAGCTGAGGCTGGTGCTACAATATCCATAGCCCTAGGTAGCACGGTTATTGGCACTACACAGGCAAATGATGATGGTGTGTGGCAGTTTAGTATTCCTAGTAGTAATGCCCTGTCTAGTGGCAGTAATAGTGTAAATATTACTGCTACAGATGTTAGTGGCAATATAAGTAGTGCTACAACTATTGATATTATTATTGACAATACCCCACCAGATATACCCATTGTATTAACAATAGGTTTTGATGGTGATACAACAAGTCCAGTAGAGCTAAATAAAGGTATTCATATTTTAAAAGGTACGGCTGAGGCAAACTCTATAATAGAGTTGTCCATAGATGACACTTTAATAGGCACAAGAGCAGTATCATCAGATGGTAACTGGACTTTTGACTTAGATACCAATCCCCTAGATGGCGATGTAGCAATTAGTATTATAGCTAGAGATGACGCTGATAATGTATCTAGTGCATATACTGATACTATAAGCATAGTAGGAACTATAAACCCTCCTTCAATATCTTTATCATCTGCAAGTGATACTGGCTTTAGGAGTAATGAAACAATGGTAGAAATACCCACCTACGAAGGAATTACAGAAGCAAATGCTACAGTTAGACTATTTAGAGATAATTCACAAACTAGTTTTACAGAAGTTATTGCTGATAATCAAGGTGTATGGAGTTATACTGAAACATCAAACTTAGTAGAAGGAGGGCATACTATTAGTGCAATAGCCACTTCTGGCAACTCTATATCAAATGCATCAATATTGAATTTTAGTATAGATCTAAGTCCACCCACAGGACTTACTATAAATAATGCTAGCACTGTTGTTAATGTTTTTAGTAGCGTTGATAGTATAGAAATAACTGGCACTGGAACAACTCCTGGAAATCATTTTTATTACCAAATATTAGATTCTAGTGCTAATATTATCAGCACTACTAAGGATGATGGAGAAATTAGAATTATAGAAACAGATGGCACATGGGCGTTTAGTATTGAGCCTAGTATTTTTTCTGATAATAATGGTAATTATAGTGTTATTGTAGTTGAGATAGATGGTGCAGGTAATGAAGTTGAAATTAGCACAGCTCCATCTCTTGCTTTAAATGTCAATCTAATAACATTTACAATACAAAGTCCTAGTAATGATAATACTCCAGATTTTGCTATTGAGGGACCTGATAATGTTGCAATAGTAGTATCAATTACAGATACTAATAATCAAGTAGTATATACTCTAAATGACACTAAGACTTTGGCAGAAGCATATACATTTAGTCTAAATTCAGCATTAACTGATGGTGATTATACTATTACTGTTAATACTACTGATAATACTACTAATCAAACAAGAGATTTTACTGATAGTTTTACAATTGATACCATAGCACCTAATAGTGCTACTAATATTGCTATTGCTAGTGGCTCATTAGGGATAACTGCTGATTTGGCAATAGACTCAAATCCTGAGATAACAGGTACAGCAGAAGCAAACTCAATAATATCTCTTGTAGTAGATGGCAATACATATACTACTACTGCTAGTAGTTCTGGTGTTTGGAGTATAACAATTAGCAATACTCTTGCAAATGGTAACCATAGTGCTATTATAGCTATTAGTGATGTTGCTGGTAATTCATCAATTGCACAAACATATGATTTTTCTGTGCAAGTTCATTCGGTTGCTGATCTTGTTAAAGACAATATATCATTATTAAACGCTGATAATACTGTTTTTCCTAATTATACTAATGATCCAGCATTTAGTGGCACAGGTGCTAGTGCTAATACTACCATAATAGCAATGTTAAATAATAGTGATGTTGGTAACACAACAGTTGCTAGTGATGGTTCATGGTCAATTACAATAGATTCTAGTGTTACTGATGGACAAAGGGATATACAATTAATAGCCAGAGATGAATATGGTAATACTTCTAATACACTTGATTTTCCAATAGTTGTAGATAGAGTTCCACCTACTAAACCTACTTTTGGTATTAACGGTGATGTAATTTCAGGCACAGTTAGCAATGATGATTCTGCTGCTTTTGCAGTGATTGAAGTTGTTGATACAACAGGTAGCACAGAGTCATTTATTAGTTTAGTTGGTAGTAGTGGTAATTGGTTGTTTACCCATAGTGGACTAAGTAATGGCGATGTAATAAGTGTGCAAATTCAAGATAGGGCTGGCAATCTTAGTGAAGCAAGTAACAGTGAAACCATAAGTGGTTTAAGTTCTGACTCTGGCATTGAGTTAAAAGAATTTGATACTACAGCAAACTTAGCAATTACTTCCCAAGATTATGGTATTGATAATAATTATGATTTTACTGCTACACTAGAAGACGCATCTAGTAGTCTTAGCATAAGTAGTATATCTTTAAATGGCACTATGTTTAGCATTAATAATGATGGTATTGTAAAAAATGACGACCAAGTGAGTTTTGACTTAGGCGAAGCACTAGGGCAAGCACCTAATGAGTTACAAAATGGTAATTACGAAATTACCCTAATAGCAAGAGACTCTATTGGTAATACAACCAATTACATTCATAATGTCGAAATATTAGCAGAGAATACCTCAGGTGCTATATCTTTATTGGGTGATAATGATAATATTGATGGCAATTTTGTATCTTCAACTACACCAATAATATCAGGCACAGATGCTATTGGAGAGAATATTATTATTTTAAATACCAGCAATAATAAATCTATAACAACTAATATAGATAGTAGTGGTAATTGGTATGCACAAGTGCAAAGTATTGTTAGTGAGAATACGCAAACTACACTTAATATAATGTCATCAGGTTATGGTAATGAAAATGTCAGTAGTGCATTTACACTAACTTATGATGACCCAGCAATAACATAATAAACCTCTGCTTAATCTTGCAACAGGACTCATTTTTGGCTTTTTGACGAGTGTTTTTGTCTAATGCAGTGGTCTCGATATTTTTTTAATCACGAATCAGACTTTTAAAACTGGTTTTAAAAGAAGTTATACTAACATTTTATTGATGCGTTTAACAAATTCTGCTGGCTCTTTAATTTGTCCTCCTTCTGTTAGAATGGCTTGATCAAATAAAACCTTGACTAAGTCCTCATCAACATTATCTTTTAGTTTTTTAACTAATTTATGGTTTGGGTTTAGTTCAAGTATTGGTTTAGTTTCTGGAACATCCTGTCCTAAAGATTTCATAATTCGCTCCATATTGCCACCCATATCATTTTCATCAGCCACTAAACAAGATGGCGATTCTTGTAATCTATTGCTTATTTTTACTTCTTTTACAGAGTTTGTTAAAATTTTTGCTGCTTTTTTGATAATTTTCTCAAAATCTTTAGTCGTTTTATCTTTTTTATCCTTTTCTTCTGTAGAATCTAAGTCTGATAAATCGCCTTTGGCAACTGATTTTAATTGTTTACCCTGATATTCGTTAAAATTATTAACCATCCATTCATCAACTCTATCGCCTAGTAGTAAAACCTCAATATCTTTTTGTTTAAATATTTCTAAGTTCGGTGAGTTTTTAGCAGAATCAATATTCTCAGAGGTAATATAATAAATATATTTTTGCTCATCTGACATTCTTTTTAGATAATCATCTAAGGATACATTTTGTGCTTTATCATTATCTTTGCTAGTAGCAAATCTTAATAATGCGGCAATAGTATCTTTATTAGCAAAATCCTCCACTATTCCCTCTTTTATTACCATACCAAATTCGCCCCAGAATTGTGAGTATAACTCTGGCTTATTTTTTGCCATTTTACTTAGTTCTGCTAATATTCTTTTTACAGAGGCACTGCGGATTTTATCAATTACTTTATTATTTTGTAAAATCTCTCGTGATACATTAAGGGGCAAATCAGCAGTATCAATAACACCTTTGATAAATCTTAAATATAATGGCATTAACTTTTCATTATCTTCCATTATAAAAACTCGTTTTGCAAATAGTTTTATACCGCTCTTTCTTTTTGGCTCCCACATATCAAATGGGGCTTTTTTGGGAATATAAAATAACGATATATACTCCATCTTACCCTCTACTTTATTATGTATTTGGCTAAGAGGCGGTTGCATATCATAACTTAGTTGCTGATAAAAATCGTCATAATCTTTTTGTGTTAATGATTTTTTATCCTCAGTCCAAAATGCTTTAGATTTATTAATAACTTCATATTCAATAGTTGCTTTTTTGTCGTCTTCTGCTATTGGTTTTAGCATTTTAATAGGCACAGGTATATAATCTGAGTAAGTATGGATAACACTTTTTATACGATAATCTTCTAAAAATTCTTTTTCAGTTGCTTTAATATGCAAAATAATGCTAGTGCCGTATTCTTGTTTGTTAATATTTTCTATACTATATTCGCCTTTGCCTTTTGATGACCAACGAACACCTTTATCTTTGTCCTCTCCAGCTTTAAGAGTCTCGATTACTACTGTGTTAGCAACTATAAAACTAGCATAAAATCCAACTCCAAATTGCCCTATAAATTGCCCATCTTGGGCTTTATTTTTATCTAAAGTAGCAATAAACTTCTTAGTGCCAGAATTAGCAATAGTGCCAATATTTTCTATTACCTCATCAAGTGTCATACCAATACCATTATCTTTTACAGTAATGGTTTTAGCGTCTTTATTTATATCAATGTGTATTTCGCCATTTTTGATATTTTTAGATAATTTTTTATCAAATAAGGCACTAAATCTAAGTCTATCAACTGCATCTGATGCATTAGATATTAACTCTCTTAAAAAAATTTCTTTATTAGAATATAGCGAATGAATCATTAAGTCTAATAATTGACTAACTTCGGTTTGAAAACTGTGTGTTTTTTTATTGCTCATAATATAAAATTTAAATGTTTAAATATTGTTACGAGACTGTTGCACGGCAACCCAAAATGCTAAAAATAACTCAAATATCCGTGTTCTTTGTTATAAAATTTGTCCTTAGAGGCACTAGGAACTGTATTTTATGCCTTAAGCACGAATATTTTAGTAGATTTTATCTATTCTTTGCCACCGTGCAACAGTCTCTACATAGCAGTTAAAAATTACTAAAAAGTTTTTTAACAATTCAAGACCACTGCAACAGTCCTTTACAGTAGATAGTAATAGTTATTGATTTTTCAAGTAAAATGCTAAAAAATATTTTATTATTTATGTTGGTTATAATAATTTTTGTGGGTTATATTAGGGATTTGCTTGTTTTATCTGTCTTCTGTTGTATGTCATCTGCCCATCTATCCTCTGTCTATGCTCCCTCAAACAATCTCCAATAATTCATCAACGGTTAATAAATATAGTGCAATTTTGATATTTTGTGAGTAAAAATTAGTTAAAACTTGCTTATAAAGTCGCATTTGTTGTTGATGCTCTTGTTTTTGTCTTAATAAAAAGTTTGCTAGTTTTTCATTTACTTGTGGGGTTGAGGTCTTATAATCTATTATCCATACAATATCATTATCAATAAAAACCCTATCTAGGATAATATTAATATTTTTGGGTTTATTTTTTTGATAAAAACTTGCCTCTACCATAGTGCTACTTCTTTTTTTAAATAGCCACTTGTGGTGTTTTGATTTTTTAACTTTTGTTAATAACTCTATTATGTGTGTTGCTGTATTTGCTATATCATAACTAGCAATACCTGTTGTTGTTAATAATGAAATGACACCGTTATAACTAGGTTGAAATATTTCTTGTTGTAAATAATAATGTAAGACAGTGCCAATTATAGCACTATAATTATTAGCCAAACTGGTTGATAAATTAACCACTTCTGTTGTTTGTTTGCTAGTTTTGCTAAAATTATTTAATTTATCTAATCTGTATAATTGTATTTGTTGTTGCTTTATTGTGGCTTGGTTTTTAGTATTATCAGGCTCAATAAATTTATCTTTATAAACCTTCCACAAATAATACAATAAAGAATCTTTATTAGGTTTATCTTTATTAATATTAGCTAATAAATATAATTTAGTTTTAGCTCTAGTCATTGCTACATATAAAACCCGCATTAGTTCATAATAATTTTGTTTTTTTCTTAATTCTATCAGGTATTTATAAGTTTTACTATCATCTTTACTACTTGTATTTTTTATTGGTGCTAGTAACAAACCATTACTAAATTCTTGCAATAACAAAATATCTTTACTATCTCTTCTTGAGGTTTTTCCTAAACCCGGCATTATTACTATATCAAACTCTAAGCCTTTGGCACTATAAATAGTCATTATTTGCACAGGCTTAGTAGCACCTGTTATATTACTACTGTCTATGAAAGAATTATTAAGTTGATTTACTAACAATTCAATATCCAAGACTCCGTTATCACTTAGTTCATCTATGGTGTCTAATATTGTATTTTTAATATTATTTTCATCATAATTAGCATAACTATCAAAACCTAGTCTTAAAAGTGCTAATTCTAATAATTCTCTAAAATTAAAAACAGATTTTTTAGCTAGTATAGGCTCTAGTATAGTGCAAAAACTAGTAACTCTATTTTTACCATCTAAACTTAACTTAACCAGTAATTCATCGGCATTTAAAGCCTGCCATACCGTTAAATACTCACTACTAGATACTAGCAATAAGTCCTGTAATAATAATCCACACCAAGGGGCTCTTAGGATGCTTAACCAAGATAATTTATCGCCCAAATTAGTAATTGCTTTTATTAACGATAATATGTCTCTAGCGTAAATATTATTGCCTAATTTTATAAAATTAGGGGCTATAAAACTTATATTTTCTTGTTGCATCAATTTTATAATAATGCTAAGGTGGACACGAGAGCGAACTAAAATTGCTATTTCTAGTTGTGGGTTTTTTTGTTGTTCTGTGCTAATAATTTTAATTACTCGTTGTGCTTCATTTATACCTGTATTATCATTTTTATAAGAGAAAAACTTTAAAGCATTAGCATTATCATTTTTGTTGTTAGTAATACTAGGGCTGTAACTAATAGCAGCTAATATTTGTGAGTTGTGTTTAGGAAAAATACTACTAAATAGTTTATTATTAGCATTTACTAGATTATAACTAGAGCGAAAATTACTACTTAGGGTAATAGTGTATAAGTTTATTTCTGCTATGCCGTGTTGCCAAACCTGTAAAAATAGTCCCACCTCAGCTTGACGAAACTTATAAATTGACTGCATAGGGTCGCCTACTAAAAATATAGTTCTCCCACTGTCTTGTTGCCATAATTTAGTTAGGGCTTTTAACAATTCAAACTGAGTATAGGAAGTATCTTGAAACTCATCTACTAAAATATGTGCAATTTTATTATCCAAATATAGACTAAATTCGCTAATATTGTCCTCATTATTTAAAATATATACCGCATCCATAGCAATATCAATAAAGTCTAGTGCTTGTTGTTGTTTAAATTTTAGTATTAATTGTGCTGATGCTAAGTTTAGCACCTTAGTTAGAGAGGATATAATTTGACTATCTTCATCATTTAAAAAATTATCAGGCAATATCTCAACCTCTTGTAATAATTGTCTAAATTTTGATTGTTGTAATATGGGTTTTTTATCTGCTATTAACTGCATTTCATTTGCAAATTTAGCCTTAGTAAAGCCTAAAATATTTACTCTTATATCACCATTTTGGGTTAGTAATAATTTTTTTAATTCAATAAAATAATCAATATCATTAATTGTTATATCACTAGCATTAAGAAGTTTTTTTTTACTATCTATGCTTAATTTAGGGGATATTGCTATTAATTGTTGTAAAAAGTTTAAATTTTCTTCATTAAGGGCAGTAATAGTATCTTTTAAGTGCTGATTTATTATATTATTGCTGGTAGTTATTAATATTTGTCTTAATTTATTACTATCTGTTGCCTTAGTAATACCTATATTAGTATATCTTAGCCATTGATCTCTTTTAGCTAGCATTGTGGCTATTAATTGGCAAAATTTAACACAATTATTATCCAAATGATGCAATAAAGCTATTATGTCTGTATTATATTCTGCATCATTAATAAGTTTTAATACCTCTTCTGCACTTTGGTAATACGCTTGTTTTTGCTGTATATTAGTATTAATTGTTGTGTTTTTAGACATAGCAACAATATTCTTAGACAAACCATCAATAGTAGTAATTTTTAGTCGTTCTGGATTATCTAGTATATGCCAAGATAATTCTTCAGAGCGTAGTAAAACCTCTTTTGCCAGTTGGTAAGTTTGTTTTGTATGGTAATTATCTATTACTGATTCATTATTATTAGCTACTTGTGATAATATTAGATATAGTCTTTGTTTTAGCTCTGCTACTGCCTTATTAGTAAAGGTCATAACTAAAACATTTTCTGGCACATTAGCTATTGCTAATAATTTCAAATATCTATTAATTAATAATGTGGTTTTACCCGAGCCTGCCGGTGCTTGAACTATAAAAGATTTACTAACATCTAGTGCTTGCTGTCGGTATTTATTATCAGCTATAAAATCCATAAGTATTATAATACGATTTTACTACTAGATTAGAATGGGAGTAATTATAGAACAGGCAAGGAGACTGTAAAAAAACCTCATCCAATCATTAAAAATGGTTAAAATCCGCCTACTTTTTGTTATAAAACTTACCCTTAGCGACGCTAGGAGTTGTATTTTATGCCTCAAGCAGACAAATTTTATCTAATTTTTACTAGCTCGTTTAAGTTTCTTTATAGTCTCAAGGCTTGTTCCAAGTATCAATCATCAAATATTATCCCTTTTCTAGGGTCATCAGAATAAAAATGCAAACTCAAACTTTGCCTATGGGATTCTATGCTATGTATTGCATTATCCAATTTATCAACCTTGCCATTATGGTAGTAATAATCTCTTGTTTTTAACACTATACTATCAATTAAAGACATATTACTTTGATAATTGTTTATAGTAAATTCTCCGTCTAATATATACAAAAAAGATTGTTGTGGGTGTCCGTGAATTGCAGTTTTAACTCCTTTATCCCATTTTAATATAGCCAACCAATAATCACCAGTATTGCTAATAATATTGCGAACATAAGAATTTTTTACCAATTCAAAATCCTCTATTTTGATATTATGGCTAATTTTTTCTATTAAACTTATAGCATCTTTGTAATTATTATTTTTTAATAAACTATGTAGTTCTGAAAATTCTGTTATATTGTTATAAGAACCAATATTTTTAGTGGTTATACTATTATTAATAACTACCTCCTATACTTAAAAATTTATTTGTTATATTTAGACTATTTGAGACCACTGCATTAGACAAAAGCACTCGTCAAAAAGCCAAAAATACCCTGCTTTTTATTAAAAAACTTGCCAAGACAGGCGTATTACCTGTATTATTAGTGCAAAAAACAGCACTCTTAAACAGCAGGGCTACGCCCATAAATGCCTCAAGCAGGACTGTGTGCATAGCACAATCTTACAGAGAACGCTATTTGTTCCGATATTTCAGACATTTTTAATGTAAAAAAACAACATTGGCTAAAAAGCAATGCTTACACATATAGATTCTTCGCACTTTTACCTATGCAGTGCTCTTTATTAGTGGCTTGTTGCATAATGTTAATAAATAGTTTATCCAAATCATTTTTAGTCATATTTGGGTTAGCTATTAATAATCTAAACACAAATATTTTATCAATATATGCTATGGATAATAAATTTAATTCTTGCTTATATAGTTTATCGCGTAATTTAAGATTAAATTCGTTAATGTACTCTATATCATAAGTATCATTAGGTATAAAATTAAAACATACATTAAAGGATTCTCTGGGGGCAACTAAATTTAGATTATCATTACTGTTAATAATTTTCTCCGCATAAATTGCTAAATTATAATAATTCATAACTCTGTCACTAAACCCTGTCTTAGTAAAAAACTTCCAATCTAAAAACCATTTTAAACTATCAACCCTACGACCACATTGCAATGAGTTTACACCTATATCAATATTTTTATGAAAAATATAATCAGTGTTACCATTAGCACAAGTGCAATTTAATAACCCTTGATAATTAAGTAATAAAAAATTACACATTAAGGCACTATTTAGCATTTTATGGAAATCCATAGTAAATGAGTCTAGTTTATCAACATCAGTCAAAAACTTAGTTTTTAACTTATCATTCATAATGCAAGCACCGCCCCAGGCACCATCACCATGTAGCCAAAGTTTGTATTTATTTTTAATAATTAATAACTCACTAATATTATCAAAAGCACCTCTAACAGTAGTCCCTAGTGTAGCACCAATAAAAAACGGCACCCCGTTATTATATATAACCTCATTAATACTAACCTCTAATTTATCTATATCAATTTGCCCATTATTTTTGCTGGCAATTTTTATTAAATTATCACTACCTATACCAAGTATATTTGCTGCTTTATCAAAAGAGTAATGGGCATCAGCACTAACAAATGCAAATAATGGTTTATGACTAAATAAACCTTGCTCTTTAGCATTAGTTATGGTTTGGTTTCTAGCTATCATCATTGCTATCATATTGGCATTGCTAGAGCCGGTTGTCATTTGCCCTTCACCTTTTTTAAAACCAATAATATAAAGCATTTCATCAATCATATACCGCTCCATTAAACTAGCAACAGGCGCTGATTCATAGGTACAGTTTGAGGTATTTTTTAGTGCTACAATTATCTCACCCAAAATAGATGGAATATTAGCACTAGACCACATACGATTATTAAAATATGGGTGTTCGGTATTTAGTGAATATTTTAAATAAGTCTCAATCCACTTAAATAGACTGTCAGTATTATTTGCTGGGGTTTTATCGGCTAAATTTAATTTTTTTACTAACTCATCTTCTGGCAAGTAATTAACTAAATTAGTTATGCTTTTTACATCAGAGGATAATACTAATTGCATTAGTTTTGTTAAAGCAGTGTTTGTATCTAAAATAAGCAAAATGATATTATAAAACAATAACTATATTATATCTTAATAATAATAATAAAATAAATTAATATTTAAAAAACTTAATTAATATTTATTACTTGACTTTATATAAATTCTTGATATAATCGTCGAGGTTATTGTGCTATTGTTTTGTATAAAATACTTTTTTTGGATATTATTTCAATTAACAATATAATTTATAATAATAATTAAATTTTTTGTAGGTGCACTATCATTAGAATGAGATATATGTCAAAAAGAATTAAAATATTACTAGTATTTTTATTGTTATCAATATCAAATTTACTTTTTGCTCAACTACCCATAAGCAGTAGTAGCACAATTGCTGGCAACACAACTGCCACCTCAACTATAATATTTGATGCTACAATTACCAACCTTAGCAATCCGTCATCAGTAACCATTAATAACAGTGCTATAACAGAGGCAAGTATAACAGCTAGCAACACCTTAAGGGTTATTTATACTGGGCTTGCAGCTAGCACAACCTATATAGTTACTATCCCAGCAAGTATTGTTTTATCAACAGTTGGTGCAACACCCTCTGATGCTGGCACTATTGTTTTTACTAGTGCTAAAAATATAATTACCATTGCCAACCAAGAACGCTCTATAGCTGAGAACTCAGCCAATAGCACTAATGTTGGTGCGGTGCTAGTAACAACAGGCACACCAGATAGTTTTAGTATTACAGCAGGCAATGACAATACTGCATTTGCTATTGATAACAGCGGACAAATTAGCGTAAATGACAGCAATCAACTAGATACTGAGACCACACCAACTTACTTACTAAGTGTAGTAATTACCAGAGTAGATGCTGATAACCAAACAGCAGATGTTACTATTACTATTACTAATGTCAATGAGAATATAATCTCTATTGCCAACCAAGAACGCTCTATAGCTGAGAACTCAGCCAATAGCACTAATGTTGGTGCGGTGCTAGTAACAACAGGCACACCAGATAGTTTTAGTATTACAGCAGGCAATGACAATACTGCATTTGCTATTGATAACAGCGGACAAATTAGCGTAAATGACAGCAATCAACTAGATACTGAGACCACACCAACTTACTTACTAAGTGTAGTAATTACCAGAGTAGATGCTGATAACCAAACAGCAGATGTTACTATTACTATTACTAATGTCAATGAGAATATAATCTCTATTGCCAACCAAGAACGCTCTATAGCTGAGAACTCAGCCAATAGCACTAATGTTGGTGCGGTGCTAGTAACAACAGGCACACCAGATAGTTTTAGTATTACAGCAGGCAATGACAATACTGCATTTGCTATTGATAACAGCGGACAAATTAGCGTAAATGACAGCAATCAACTAGATACTGAGACCACACCAACTTACTTACTAAGTGTAGTAATTACCAGAGTAGATGCTGATAACCAAACAGCAGATGTTACTATTACTATTACTAATGTCAATGAGAATATAATCTCTATTGCCAACCAAGAACGCTCTATAGCTGAGAACTCAGCCAATAGCACTAATGTTGGTGCGGTGCTAGTAACAACAGGCACACCAGATAGTTTTAGTATTACAGCAGGCAATGACAATACTGCATTTGCTATTGATAACAGCGGACAAATTAGCGTAAATGACAGCAATCAACTAGATACTGAGACCACACCAACTTACTTACTAAGTGTAGTAATTACCAGAGTAGATGCTGATAACCAAACAGCAGATGTTACTATTACTATTACTAATGTCAATGAGAATATAATCTCTATTGCCAACCAAGAACGCTCTATAGCTGAGAACTCAGCCAATAGCACTAATGTTGGTGCGGTGCTAGTAACAACAGGCACACCAGATAGTTTTAGTATTACAGCAGGCAATGACAATACTGCATTTGCTATTGATAACAGCGGACAAATTAGCGTAAATGACAGCAATCAACTAGATACTGAGACCACACCAACTTACTTACTAAGTGTAGTAATTACCAGAGTAGATGCTGATAACCAAACAGCAGATGTTACTATTACTATTACTAATGTCAATGAGAATATAATCTCTATTGCCAACCAAGAACGCTCTATAGCTGAGAACTCAGCCAATAGCACTAATGTTGGTGCGGTGCTAGTAACAACAGGCACACCAGATAGTTTTAGTATTACAGCAGGCAATGACAATACTGCATTTGCTATTGATAACAGCGGACAAATTAGCGTAAATGACAGCAATCAACTAGATACTGAGACCACACCAACTTACTTACTAAGTGTAGTAATTACCAGAGTAGATGCTGATAACCAAACAGCAGATGTTACTATTACTATTACTAATGTCAATGAGAATATAATCTCTATTGCCAACCAAGAACGCTCTATAGCTGAGAACTCAGCCAATAGCACTAATGTTGGTGCGGTGCTAGTAACAACAGGCACACCAGATAGTTTTAGTATTACAGCAGGCAATGACAATACTGCATTTGCTATTGATAACAGCGGACAAATTAGCGTAAATGACAGCAATCAACTAGATACTGAGACCACACCAACTTACTTACTAAGTGTAGTAATTACCAGAGTAGATGCTGATAACCAAACAGCAGATGTTACTATTACTATTACTAATGTCAATGAGAATATAATCTCTATTGCCAACCAAGAACGCTCTATAGCTGAGAACTCAGCCAATAGCACTAATGTTGGTGCGGTGCTAGTAACAACAGGCACACCAGATAGTTTTAGTATTACAGCAGGCAATGACAATACTGCATTTGCTATTGATAACAGCGGACAAATTAGCGTAAATGACAGCAATCAACTAGATACTGAGACCACACCAACTTACTTACTAAGTGTAGTAATTACCAGAGTAGATGCTGATAACCAAACAGCAGATGTTACTATTACTATTACTAATGTCAATGAGAATATAATCTCTATTGCCAACCAAGAACGCTCTATAGCTGAGAACTCAGCCAATAGCACTAATGTTGGTGCGGTGCTAGTAACAACAGGCACACCAGATAGTTTTAGTATTACAGCAGGCAATGACAATACTGCATTTGCTATTGATAACAGCGGACAAATTAGCGTAAATGACAGCAATCAACTAGATACTGAGACCACACCAACTTACTTACTAAGTGTAGTAATTACCAGAGTAGATGCTGATAACCAAACAGCAGATGTTACTATTACTATTACTAATGTCAATGAGAATATAATCTCTATTGCCAACCAAGAACGCTCTATAGCTGAGAACTCAGCCAATAGCACTAATGTTGGTGCGGTGCTAGTAACAACAGGCACACCAGATAGTTTTAGTATTACAGCAGGCAATGACAATACTGCATTTGCTATTGATAACAGCGGACAAATTAGCGTAAATGACAGCAATCAACTAGATACTGAGACCACACCAACTTACTTACTAAGTGTAGTAATTACCAGAGTAGATGCTGATAACCAAACAGCAGATGTTACTATTACTATTACTAATGTCAATGAGAATATAATCTCTATTGCCAACCAAGAACGCTCTATAGCTGAGAACTCAGCCAATAGCACTAATGTTGGTGCGGTGCTAGTAACAACAGGCACACCAGATAGTTTTAGTATTACAGCAGGCAATGACAATACTGCATTTGCTATTGATAACAGCGGACAAATTAGCGTAAATGACAGCAATCAACTAGATACTGAGACCACACCAACTTACTTACTAAGTGTAGTAATTACCAGAGTAGATGCTGATAACCAAACAGCAGATGTTACTATTACTATTACTAATGTCAATGAGAATATAATCTCTATTGCCAACCAAGAACGCTCTATAGCTGAGAACTCAGCCAATAGCACTAATGTTGGTGCGGTGCTAGTAACAACAGGCACACCAGATAGTTTTAGTATTACAGCAGGCAATGACAATACTGCATTTGCTATTGATAACAGCGGACAAATTAGCGTAAATGACAGCAATCAACTAGATACTGAGACCACACCAACTTACTTACTAAGTGTAGTAATTACCAGAGTAGATGCTGATAACCAAACAGCAGATGTTACTATTACTATTACTAATGTCAATGAGAATATAATCTCTATTGCCAACCAAGAACGCTCTATAGCTGAGAACTCAGCCAATAGCACTAATGTTGGTGCGGTGCTAGTAACAACAGGCACACCAGATAGTTTTAGTATTACAGCAGGCAATGACAATACTGCATTTGCTATTGATAACAGCGGACAAATTAGCGTAAATGACAGCAATCAACTAGATACTGAGACCACACCAACTTACTTACTAAGTGTAGTAATTACCAGAGTAGATGCTGATAACCAAACAGCAGATGTTACTATTACTATTACTAATGTCAATGAGAATATAATCTCTATTGCCAACCAAGAACGCTCTATAGCTGAGAACTCAGCCAATAGCACTAATGTTGGTGCGGTGCTAGTAACAACAGGCACACCAGATAGTTTTAGTATTACAGCAGGCAATGACAATACTGCATTTGCTATTGATAACAGCGGACAAATTAGCGTAAATGACAGCAATCAACTAGATACTGAGACCACACCAACTTACTTACTAAGTGTAGTAATTACCAGAGTAGATGCTGATAACCAAACAGCAGATGTTACTATTACTATTACTAATGTCAATGAGAATATAATCTCTATTGCCAACCAAGAACGCTCTATAGCTGAGAACTCAGCCAATAGCACTAATGTTGGTGCGGTGCTAGTAACAACAGGCACACCAGATAGTTTTAGTATTACAGCAGGCAATGACAATACTGCATTTGCTATTGATAACAGCGGACAAATTAGCGTAAATGACAGCAATCAACTAGATACTGAGACCACACCAACTTACTTACTAAGTGTAGTAATTACCAGAGTAGATGCTGATAACCAAACAGCAGATGTTACTATTACTATTACTAATGTCAATGAGAATATAATCTCTATTGCCAACCAAGAACGCTCTATAGCTGAGAACTCAGCCAATAGCACTAATGTTGGTGCGGTGCTAGTAACAACAGGCACACCAGATAGTTTTAGTATTACAGCAGGCAATGACAATACTGCATTTGCTATTGATAACAGCGGACAAATTAGCGTAAATGACAGCAATCAACTAGATACTGAGACCACACCAACTTACTTACTAAGTGTAGTAATTACCAGAGTAGATGCTGATAACCAAACAGCAGATGTTACTATTACTATTACTAATGTCAATGAGAATATAATCTCTATTGCCAACCAAGAACGCTCTATAGCTGAGAACTCAGCCAATAGCACTAATGTTGGTGCGGTGCTAGTAACAACAGGCACACCAGATAGTTTTAGTATTACAGCAGGCAATGACAATACTGCATTTGCTATTGATAACAGCGGACAAATTAGCGTAAATGACAGCAATCAACTAGATACTGAGACCACACCAACTTACTTACTAAGTGTAGTAATTACCAGAGTAGATGCTGATAACCAAACAGCAGATGTTACTATTACTATTACTAATGTCAATGATAATGCCCCAATTGGTTTTGTAGATATAGAAAGCACAAATATAGGCGTCTCAATAACTTTTAACTTGGTTGATAATGATAATGACCCTGATGGCAATGATATAACTATTGCTTCTGTTAGTAAAGTATCTACTGGAACGGTTGTAATTAACTCAGGTAGTAAAACTATTAGTTATACACCACCTACTGGGTTTAGTGGTAATGCTACATTTACTTATATACCAACAGATGGCACTTTAACAGGGTTAAATACAACGGTTACTATTACTGTTACTGATTTAGCTCTAATAATTACTCCAAGCAATACACAGAATACCACTGCTGGTGTTGCAGTGATGTTTTTTGTAGAACTAACTGATTTAGTAACCAGTAATCAAGTAAATATTACTAGTATTAGTCTTGCAGATAATACTGCAACTAACTCAATATGGAGTGTTGCAACTAGTGCTACTAATGTTGCTACCTTAGTTTATCAATCTAATCGTATTGCAACAGAAACCTCTTTGATTGCTAAAATTAATAATGTTAATTTTTCTATACCAAATGTAACAGTATTACCTACATCATTTAGTGCTGCTAGTTCTACTATTGTTGCTAATCCAAGTCCAAGTATAATAACAGCAGATAACCAAGTTAGCTTTACTATAACATTTAAAGACCGCTTTGGTAATATAGTTAATGATGATAGTAATATAGCACCATTAACAGCACAAGTATCAAGTGATTTTAGCACTATAACCTTAGGCACTATTAATACCAATACTGCAACAGCAATATATAGTGTTAATAGTCCAGGCACAGGAAATGATGAAGTTAGTTTTTATGCTAATGGCATACTAATAGCATCTACTATAAATATTACAGTAAATGTAGGCGTAGCAAGCACAACACAATCAACTGCTACAATAAGTTCTGCTTCAACCACGGTTGGCACAAGTATAACCATAATAGTTACGCTAAGAGATAATAACAATAACCTAACTAATACAGGTAATGCTTCACTAAGTATTAGTAGTGAAGGTATAAATATTGCTTCAACTACATTTACTAGTGCAAATGGTGTTTATAGGGCAACAATAACTAGTTTAGTAGCTCAAATTGCAACATTTACTGTTTTTGTTGATAATAGCACTATTACCTTAACACCAAGCACTGCTACATTTATCCCAGCACAACCAGATACATTAACTGCCACAGCTCAAACAAGTAGCACAATCAATGTATTGTGGACTATTACTACCACAGGAGAGAATTATTATTACTTGTATAGAGCCACTACCTTATTAAATAGTAATTATAACCAAATCTATGAAGGTGTAACTAGAAGTTATATAGATAATCAAGGATTAGCACCTAGTTCAACATACTATTACACACTAAGAGCGTGTATAAATAGTGATATTAGCACTTGCTCTGTTAGTTCAACAACAAGTATAGCAACCACAAAGGCAACATTTAGCCTAGATGTTGATAATAATGGCACAACAAATACTAAAGATGGTCTAATAATACTACGCTTTTTAGCAGGTAGTAGTAATGAAAATCTAATAACTGGTTTAGTAGATGGTAATTCAATAAGTACAGCACAAATAAGAGCATATTTAATAACACATATTGCTAGGCTAGATGTTGATGGTAATGGTATAGCAGACTCTGCCACAGATGGATTTTTAATCATTCGTTATCTAAATAACCCAAATGATACAAATCTAACAAATGAAATAATAGGCAATAATAATCCAAGTAGAACAACAGCAGATAGCATTAGGACATACTTAAACCAGTTTTATCAACAATAATAAAAAATATGTTATTAAAGAGCACTACATAGGTAAAAGTGCGAAGAATATTAAAGTTGCAAAAAAACTATACACATTGCAATGTTTGTGTATAATCCAGTAATATACTTATGTTGAGTATGTTATTTTTAGAAAGGAGAAAGTTATGGAAGAAATTAATAAAGAACAATTTGAGGAAAATCAAAAAGTATTCTTAGATGTTATATCTCGTTACTATGGTGACCCAGATTTTAAAGCAAAGTTAGATGCTAATCCAACTGATGTTTTAAAAGAAGAAGGTGTGGATATTCCAGCAGGAAGCAAAGTAGAATTATTATTTAATACTGATAAGCTTATTCATATTGTTTTGCCATACTTAGAAGGCGAAGAATATTAAAGTTGCAAAAAAACTATACACATTGCAATGTTTGTGTATAATCCAGTAATATACTTATGTTGAGTATGTTATTTTTAGAAAGGAGAAAGTTATGGAAGAAATTAATAAAGAACAATTTGAGGAAAATCAAAAAGTATTCTTAGATGTTATATCTCGTTACTATGGTGACCCAGATTTTAAAGCAAAGTTAGATGCTAATCCAACTGATGTTTTAAAAGAAGAAGGTGTGGATATTCCAGCAGGAAGCAAAGTAGAATTATTATTTAATACTGATAAGCTTATTCATATTGTTTTGCCATACTTAGAAGGCGAAGAATATTAAAGTTGCAAAAAAACTATACACATTGCAATGTTTGTGTATAATCCAGTAATATACTTATGTTGAGTATGTTATTTTTAGAAAGGAGAAAGTTATGGAAGAAATTAATAAAGAACAATTTGAGGAAAATCAAAAAGTATTCTTAGATGTTATATCTCGTTACTATGGTGACCCAGATTTTAAAGCAAAGTTAGATGCTAATCCAACTGATGTTTTAAAAGAAGAAGGTGTGGATATTCCAGCAGGAAGCAAAGTAGAATTATTATTTAATACTGATAAGCTTATTCATATTGTTTTGCCATACTTAGAAGGCGAAGAATATTAAAGTTGCAAAAAAACTATACACATTGCAATGTTTGTGTATAATCCAGTAATATACTTATGTTGAGTATGTTATTTTTAGAAAGGAGAAAGTTATGGAAGAAATTAATAAAGAACAATTTGAGGAAAATCAAAAAGTATTCTTAGATGTTATATCTCGTTACTATGGTGACCCAGATTTTAAAGCAAAGTTAGATGCTAATCCAACTGATGTTTTAAAAGAAGAAGGTGTGGATATTCCAGCAGGAAGCAAAGTAGAATTATTATTTAATACTGATAAGCTTATTCATATTGTTTTGCCATACTTAGAAGGCGAAGAATATTAAAGTTGCAAAAAAACTATACACATTGCAATGTTTGTGTATAATCCAGTAATATACTTATGTTGAGTATGTTATTTTTAGAAAGGAGAAAGTTATGGAAGAAATTAATAAAGAACAATTTGAGGAAAATCAAAAAGTATTCTTAGATGTTATATCTCGTTACTATGGTGACCCAGATTTTAAAGCAAAGTTAGATGCTAATCCAACTGATGTTTTAAAAGAAGAAGGTGTGGATATTCCAGCAGGAAGCAAAGTAGAATTATTATTTAATACTGATAAGCTTATTCATATTGTTTTGCCATACTTAGAAGGCGAAGAATATTAAAGTTGCAAAAAAACTATACACATTGCAATGTTTGTGTATAATCCAGTAATATACTTATGTTGAGTATGTTATTTTTAGAAAGGAGAAAGTTATGGAAGAAATTAATAAAGAACAATTTGAGGAAAATCAAAAAGTATTCTTAGATGTTATATCTCGTTACTATGGTGACCCAGATTTTAAAGCAAAGTTAGATGCTAATCCAACTGATGTTTTAAAAGAAGAAGGTGTGGATATTCCAGCAGGAAGCAAAGTAGAATTATTATTTAATACTGATAAGCTTATTCATATTGTTTTGCCATACTTAGAAGGCGAAGAATATTAAAAATTGTATTAATAACCAATGAATTAATATTGCACGATGTTGTTTATCGTGCAATATTTTTATTAGTTATATTAAAAAGTAGTTGTTCTAAGGTTTTAAGACTTATTTTATAATTTATACTTTGTGGAATTTTTAAAGTATATAGTGCTAAAACAAAAATGAATAATAATAAATTACATACTTATTTGATATTAATAGTATTACTATTTGCTAAATGTGCTAGTGCTAATTCTACTTCGTTTAATTTATGGGATGTATATACCTTAGCGTTAAAGCACAACGAAGACTTTAATATTGCCAAGTATAATACAAGCATACAAGAACAACAAAATCGGCAAGTATTCTCTCAACTTTTACCTAATATAAGACTTAGTAGGAGTCATACTCATGAGGTTCTTAACTATGGCAGTGGAGGTGGCACCTCAGCTGCATTTTTAAATTCAGATGTTCGTAGTAAACAAAGTATTATATCATTATCGCAACCTGTTTTTAATTATGCTAATATTCTCAGTAACAGAAAAACAGAATATACCACTAAGGTTACAGATTTGCGTTATTATCAATCTGTTCAAGACTCAATTTATAGCACTATAAATGCTTATTTTCAAGTTTTAAATAACAAAATAGAACTTGAACAAATATCAATACATTTAGAATTTATAAAACAGAATCTAAATGGAATTAAAAAGAAGTATAATTTCCATCAGGCGACAAAAGTTGATTTAACTGAGGCTGATTCTAGTTATCAGAGCACACAACTAGAAGTATTTAGAATTAAAAATAGTTTATCATCAGATAAACTAAAACTAGCGAATTATATAGGATTAGATAATACTGATTATGAAATTCAATTACCGCAATACAGACAATTAACTAAATTAGATATTAACGATGACTGGAATTATTGGCTAGGCGTAGCTAAGCAAAATAGTTATGATGTTAGAATTAGTCAATCATCTTCTGACTCAAGCGATAAAGATGTAGAAATTGCAACAGCTGGACATTTGCCTACTGTTGATTTTTCTGCTAGTTATGCGGATAGTTCTGATAATAGGCTTATAGGTGATGAACATACAGATAGAATTTATAGGCTAGAATTATCTATTCCAATTTTTCAAGGATTGCTAACAGATGCTAGAATATCAGAGGCAGAACACAGACAAGAGCAATCTAGGCTTTCTTTAAAAAAAGCACATAAATCATTAGTGCAAGACTTACGCATTGCTTATGATAATATGTTATTTCTTAAACAAAGAATTAAAACCCTACAATTATTAGTTGATGTTAATAAATTAAAGTTTGATACAACTAAATCAGGTCTTTTGGTTGGTTTGAGGACAAATTTAGAGTTATTATTAGCATCAAAAGAGTTACACGATAGTAAAAAAGATAGAAAACAAGCAACACATAACTATATATTAAGTTATTTTAGGTTAAAAACAATAGCAGGCGTGTTATCAGAAAGTGATATTAAGTTGTTAAATGAGATACTATTTAACTAATGTATTAGCAAATATTTTGTATATAATACTTTGTATTGGTTTATATGGGTAAACTATTATGATTATATTTAGAAAAAATGCACTAAATAAAATATCTTCAGCAGAAGAGTTAGATAAGTCAATCTTTATTGTGAATTCAACCTCTTGGTTAGTTTTATTAACCATATTTATTATTGCAATAATTTTTGTATTATGGGCAACCTTCTCTTCAATTAAAACTGAAGTAAAGGCAAATGGTATATTTTTGCCTCATCATGGTATTATTGTTGATGTTATAACAAATGGAAGTGGCAAACTTAAAAAAATTAATTTTAATATAGGTGAGCATGTTAAACAAGGTGATATTGTAGCCGAATTATCATCTGATAAATTACAAGAGCAGTTTACTATTGCTAAGCAAAGACTAGCAACAGAGCAAGCATTTCATCAGCAAGTATCTGGGCAAATTAGCAATGAAAGACTACTAAGAAATAAAAAAACTAAAATCCAAATTGCTTATATTAATGAAAATATTGCCAATCTTAAAAAAGAAATTGCAATTAGCGAAAAAATTTATGCAGAAAATCAGAAATTTTATAAAGAGCATCTTATAACTGAGACAAAACTAAGTAATTTATTTGTAGCACTTAGTCAAATAAAGGCTAGATTGAATAATTTAGTAATTAGTAAAAATGATATATTTACTCAAAATAATAAAATCATACATCAGGAAAGCCTAAGATTAAGTGAAATATTAAAAAATATTAACTCCTATAATTATAAGATAGAACTACTTAAACTTGACTTACAAGGTTTATATATTAAATCACCTGAGGATGGAATAATAACAGAGATTAAAGTAATACAAAATACCCAAGTTAGAGTTAGCCAACCAGTAATGAGTTTAGTAACTGGCGGTAAATATAATATGGATGAGAATATAGAAAATCCATCAGACTCATTAATTGCATTTAATAAAAAGCGTAATAAATCCTTGAGATATTTAGCCTATGTTGATGTTATAAACGGTAAAAAAGTTAAGCACGATACACTTGTTAATATTGAAGTTTCTTACTTAAATAAAAATAGTTATGGTATGGTTCAAGGTAGGGTAAGGCATGTTTCTGAATTTCCACTAAGTTCTGCTGCTATTAAAGCAAAATTATCTAATGAAAATTTAGTAACTTTATTTACTAAACAAGGTCCGGTCTATGAG
Organism: Gammaproteobacteria bacterium; assembly: GCA_965222825.1. GTDB lineage: Bacteria > Pseudomonadota > Gammaproteobacteria > PS1 > Pseudothioglobaceae. The sequence continues at coordinate 1,324,306 of OZ244964.1, forward strand.
GTATTTGTTGAACTACTTTATGATGAGAATTATCGCCTTAAATGGACATCAGCAAAGGGTTATGAGGTTGATAGCATTGATATAGGTAGTTTAGGTTTTACTAATTTTATTATAAAAGAGGTGCGTCCAATATCCTTAGCAATACCTTGGTTAAAATCTGTATTTGACTAGTATCACACTAGTTTATAGTTATATTATTTAAAATAGTTTATGCATTTATTTGATAATTTGTTTAAAAAGAAGTTTATTAAGACTGAAACCGTCTTACAAATGGAAGCCACAGAGTGTGGTGCTGCTTCTTTGGGTATTGTTCTTGCGTATCATAAAGTTTATGTCCCTTTATCTAAGTTAAGAGATATGTGTGGTGTTTCTAGAGATGGAAGCAGTGCTTCTAATATAGTTAATGCTGCTACTCAATTTAAATTAAAACCACAAGCAGTTAATATTGATATTGATAAAATTAATGCCCGGGTTATATTCCCAGCAATTCTTTTTTGGAATTTTAATCATTTTTTGGTTTTAGAAGGATACGATGAGAAAAAAGGTATTTTTTATGTTAATGACCCAGCATCTGGAAGAAGAGAGATTCATTTTAAAGAATTTGACGAAAGTTTTACTGGTATTGCTATTAATTTTACAAAAGATGAAAACTTTGAAAAAGTTGGTTCACGACCTAGTAACTACGGCAGTTATTTAGCAATTTTAAAATCTTCAAAACCCGATTTATTATTTATAGCTCTTGCAACATTATTGTTAGTTGTGCCGGGGTTAACCGTGCCAGTATTTAGTCAAATATTTATTGATGATATTCTCATCGCTCATACATACTCATTAGTACCATTATTAATTATTGCAATGATTTCTATGTTAGTTGTGCAGATAGTATTAATATTACTTCAGCAGATTTCATTAACTTTATTAGGCATTAAATTATCAGTAGTTGGCTCAACAAACTTTCTAACCCATATTGTTAAATTGCCTATTATGTTTTTTAGCCAACGAAGCACTGGCGATATTGTTAATAGAGTATCTCTTAATGAAAAAATAGCGATGACATTGTCGCGTAATATTTCAACTAATATTATAAACTTACTAACATCTGTTATTTATGGGGCTGTTATGTTAGCGTATGACGCTACCTTAGGAGCTATTGTTATTGCTGCAATGTTTGTTAATGTAATTGTTTTGAGACTATTAAGAGAAGGTCAGAATAATGTTAATCAAGTAATGTTTAAAGAAATTGCAATGTTAATGGGCACATCTATGAGTGGTTTAAGCATTATTAATACTCTTAAAGCAACAGGTATGGAGAATGTATTTTTTAAAAAATGGTCAGGATATCAGGCAAAAATGTTAAACGCCGAACAAAAATTAGCCATTTATTCATATATTTTAAATTTAACCCCGGTGTTTTTAAATTCTTTTACCTTAGTATTAGTCTTTTATTTTGGTAGTTTTAAAATTATTGATGGAGTTATAACTGTCGGCACTTTAATTGCCTTCCAATCATTGATGAGTAGTTTTACAGGTCCTATTTCTAATTTAGTTGGTTTTGCAACAGAATTGCAAGTTTTAAAAGGTGATATGGATAGAACAAATGATGCATTAAAACATAAAACAGATAAATTAATTGATATTGATAATAGTGATGAAAAATCTTATCGTTTATCAGGTGAGATAGATATGAAAGATATTAGTTTTGCTTATGGTAGATTTGCTAAACCAGTTATTGATAAGCTTAATTTACACATTAATACTGGAACAATGTTGGCTATTGTTGGTAGTTCTGGTAGTGGTAAATCTACTTTAATTAAGTTATTGTCTAGATTATATTATCCAACTGGTGGCTCAATTATTGTTGATAATATGCCATTAAATGAGATTGATCGTTTTCTATTTTCCCAATCAATTTCTGTTGTTAGTCAAGATATTGTGCTTTTTCCCGGCTCTATACACGAAAATTTAAGTTTTTGGAATAAGAATGTAGATATTACAGATATTCATAGAGCATTAAAAGATACTTGCTTATTGGATTTAGTAAATACACTGCCTGGGGATATTAATCACCAAATTGAAGAGGGTGGTAGTAATTTTAGTGGTGGACAGAAACAATGTTTAGAAATTGCTCGTGCTTTGACTAGCAATCCTTCTATTTTAGTATTAGATGAAGCAACATCTGCATTAGACTCTATTTTAGAACTAAATATCATTAATAATATTAAGCGTAGAGGATGCACATGTATTGTTGTTGCCCATAGATTGAGCGCTATAAGAGATGCACATAGAATAATAGTCTTAGATAACGGCAATATTATTCAAACAGGAACGCACAATGAGTTAGTAAAAGAAGATAATCTTTACAAAACATTAATTAGTAACCAATAATGAGTGAAAAAATTCAAAAATTAATAAAAACATTAAATGGTAAGCCTTTTGCATTAGGTGATAAGAACTTTATATATCTAAATAATATAAATGAGTCTTATATTGTTACTAAGGGTAGTGTTTATATATTTGCTTGGTTGCTAAAAGATGGCACTCCAACTAGTGAAAGACAATATATATGCACAATTAATGCTGGAGAGTTGTTAATCGGTAGTCCAGATTATAATATTGCAGATAAAAATTTAACATATTGTTTTTACGCATTATTAGATTACAACACTGAGTTATCTATTATTGAATCTAGTGAAATTTTTAACAGTAAGCAACCTGAGCTTGCTGATATGATTAATGATTTTGCCGATAAAATATCTTATATTATAATTGCTTATAATAAAGATTCACAACAACACAAGGCTCTTTATAAAATTTTGGATAATATTAGTTATAAACAAGATGCGTGGCTGGGTGCTTCTGATAAGAGAAAATTACTATGGTTAAAACCAAGACAATCTGGTAGTTATCATAATAAAGGTGAAGAGCCAGTAGAGTTTGATAAAGCTCAATTGATACCAGTTACAACTAATATGCATATAAATTTTCCTAGAGAGCATGCTTTTGATATTGTTGAAACAAAAACTTTACTACAACAGGGCTTATTAGCAGAATCTATGTTAATGTTTGGTAATTATATAAAACATACTTCATACAAATACTTATCAACTAATATTAAACAACAAAAACTAAATTTTTCCAGTTTAAAAAACGCACAAAACAATTATTTATCTAGTATTTTCCACCGTTTATATGATTCTTATAAAGGTCGTGTTAATATTGCACCTATTGGAGCAGTTCTTGATGATAAAGCTAGTATGATATTGCTAATGAATGAAGTTTGTCGTTCTACTAATATAACACCGGTTTTGGCAAATTATCAATTATTAGAGACACTAGATTATTGTAATAAAGATGATTTAGAAAGAGCATTAAATATTCAGAGTTTTAATTCTAGGGATATTGTTTTAAAGAAAAATTGGTATAAGAAAAATCGTTGGATACTGTTATCAAAATTACTTGATAGTGATAGAACAGTGTTGATTAATAATTTTAAAAATAAATATTATTATTATGATCCTCAGTTAAATAAGTGGAATATAATTAATGATGAAGCCGCACAAAATATTAGTGACAAGGCAATGATGGTTTATCGTCCATTGCCAGATAAACCAATAACAAAAGGAAGTGATTTATTAAAACACGGCTTATTTTTTGCAAAAAGAGACTTATGGCAAATATTACTAACTGGCATATTAATTGCAACAATTAGTCTAGTTACTCCAATTGCTATGGGACACCTTTTATCTGAAGCATTGCCTAACTATGATATTGGTAAAATTAATGGTTTCTTATTGGCATTATTAGCAAGTGCTATTGGAACATTAGTGTTCCAACTTAGTAATAGTGTTGCATTATTACGATTAGAAAGTAAATTTGCCCTCGATATTCATGCAGCAATTTGGATGCGATTATTAAAATTACCATTAAACTTTTTTGGTAAGTATTCTGTTGGTGATTTATCAAATCGTGCTAATTTATTAAATGATATTCGTCGAATTTGGTCATCAGCGACAACCTCTGCTATTCTATCTATTTTGTCAATGACTGCTACCTTTTTCTTGTTGTTTTATTATAGCTCTCATCTTGCTTTAATAGCAATACTTTTATTTATTATCATTATAGTATCAATATTATTTTTTATTCGTAGGATTATGCCTATGATAGCCGATAGTTATGAATATAGAGGTAAATTAGACGGCTTAGTATTTCAATTATTAGGCGGTATTCATAAATTAAGAATAGCGGCTAAAGAAAATACAATGTTGGCACTTTGGTCTAATGTTTATGCTAATTTAACAACAGTAACAAGAAAATTTATGTTGAGTAATTCTGTTATGCAGTCTATAACTCAAATTCTACCTTTATTGTCTAATATTATTATCTTTGCTTTTATTTATTATGCCTTATTTGAGGGTAAATATAATAAAGACTTTGACTTAGGAGATTTTATCTCATTTAATGCAGCGTTTGGACAATTAATAGCAGCAACTATATCTATTAGTGGAATTCTAATTAGTGCAGTATCTACTATTCCTATGTTTAAACGCATTATGCCAATTTTAGAAAATGAAATAGAATCAGATGAAAGTAAAGTTACAGTTACTAATTTTCAAGGAAATATTGAATTTAATCATATTAGTTTTAGGTATAGAGAAGATATGCAATATGTGCTAAAAGACTTATCATTTAATATTAGAGCTGGAGAGTATGTTGCTATTGTAGGTAAGTCTGGTTCTGGCAAATCAACTATTGCAAAATTACTAATGGGTTTTGAAACTCAGAACTTAGGTATGATATTAGTTGATGGTAGTGATACAAAAATATTAAATAAATCTAGTTTAAGAAGTCATATTGGAGTAGTATTACAAAATAGTGGTATTATCCCTGGCAGTATTTTGGATAATGTTTCTGCTGGTAATAGTCTTATGACCCAAGATGATGTTTGGGATGTGTTGGAAAAAGTAGGCTTGAAAAAAGAAGTAGATTTTATGCCAATGAAATTACATACAATTGTTGCAGAAGGTGGTATTGGGCTATCTGGAGGACAATTACAAAGACTTGTTATTGCTAGGGCATTGGCAAATAATCCTGAACTATTATTATTTGATGAAGCAACTAGTGCTATGGATAATATCTCTCAAGCCATTATAAAAGATACACTAGGGAAGATGAATATTACTCGTATTGTTATTGCCCATCGCCTATCCACAATTGAGAATGTTGATAAAATTTATGTTCTTGATAATGGTAATATAATAGAGTCTGGGCATTATCAAGAATTAGTTAAGGCAGGTGGATTCTTTTATGAATTAGTTAAGCGACAAGTAATAACTATATAAAAAAAACTATTGTTAAACTTCTATCCCGCCCACTGTTAATTTATCAATTTTTAAACTTGGCTGACCTACGCCAACTGGTATATTTTGCCCTTCTTTACCACAAATTCCCACACCAGAGTCCAAACTAAGGTCATCACCTACCATTGATATGTCTTGTAATACTTTATGCCCCAAGCCTGTTAGAGTAGCACCTTTTATTGGGTGTTGTAATTTACCATTTTTAATTAAATACGCTTCGTTGGTAGAGAATACAAACTCACCTGATGTTATATCAACTTGACCGCCATCAAAATTTATTGCATAAATACCATAATCCACAGATGATATCATATCATCTAATTTAGTATTTCCTGCTTCCATATAGGTATTAGTCATTCTAGGCATAGGTATGTGTGCATAAGATTCTCGTCTGCCATTGCCAGTGCTCACTTTATCCATTAAACGAGCATTGTGTTTATCAAATAAATATTGTTTTAAAATACCTTTCTCAACTAGGATAGTTTTTTCACTAGCAACACCTTCATCATCTATATTAAGACTACCGCGTTTATTTTTTATAGTGCCGTTATCAATAATAGTGCAAATACTACTAGCTACTTGCTTACCAATTTTATCACTAAATACTGAGGTTTTTTTTCTATTAAAATCACCCTCTAAACCGTGTCCTACGGCTTCGTGTAATAATACTCCCGGCCAGCCTGATGCTAATACCACAGGCATTAAACCAGCAGGAGATGGTTTGGCATTTAGTGCTACCATAGCTTGTTTTAGAGCTTTTTTAGTATATTGTTCTACTAAATTATTTTCTAAAAAATAATTATAATCATATCTACCACCACCACCACTAGATGCTCTTTCAATTCTGCCATTTTTTTCTACTACTATAGAAATATTTATCATAACCATAGGGCGATAATCAAATTTATAACAGCCATCAGTTGTTGCTATTAAAACCTCAGTATAAGCCCCTGATAAACTAGCATTTACTTTTTGCACTAAGTTATTTTTTCGTGCTAAATTATCAATATCTTTTAATATTGCTATTTTTTGTGTAGCACTTAGACTTCCTAGAGGATTATTCTTGCTATAAATATTTTGCAAATTATTAGTATTATTGACTACTTTAATATTACCTCTACCATTAGCATTGCAAGATTCTTTAACAAATAAAATAGCAGAATTTAGTGCATTTAAAGTGAATTCATCAGAATATGAGAAGCCAACTTTCTTATCAATTATAGATCTAATACCAACACCATGCTGTATATAATAAGAGCCATCTTTAATAATACCGTCTTCTAATACCCAAGATTCCGCCACACTATGCTGAAAATATAAGTCAGCATAATCTACACTTTTGCCAGATAGGTCTGTTAGTAAACTATTTATAGTTTGTTTATCAATATTATTATCTTTTAATAATTGTGCAATCATAATATTTTTAAGTTTAATTAATAGTTGGGCTTGCCCAATCCCCAGTAATTATATAGTCAAAAGATATAGTTTTACTAAATAATGATTTTAAAACACTGCCATCAAATAATACTTTATCTGTTAGCCAAACCCCAAGACCAACTGCATTACCACTACTTAAATATGTTAATACAGGCACACTATCAGCAATAGATGGAATAACAGTGGCCCTTAGGTCTAAGTTGCGTTTATTAATATCAACCCCGCCAGTAATATCAATATCGCTAGATAGACTATATAAATTAAAATTATTAACATTTATATATAATTTATTTAATGATAAATTAGTTTTAATTGTTTCATATTCAAAGCCCTTGCTAACCACATCTGATACATTAAGAGATAATCTTTTTGCTATTGCTTTAATATTTAGTAATGATAATATCCTCCCAATACTAGCGTCTTTATTGTGAAATACCCCTTTTTCAATAGTTATACTAGCATTAGCAATAATATTAACTAAATTAATATCCCAAGGATTGCAAAAACAAATAGTGTGCATTAGAGTTGTAACTCTTCCACCCTTAACTGACTCTTTTAAACCTATTTTTTGTAATAATTCTGATAATTTATCGTGTCCAATATTAATATCTAAATCTGTAGTTTTATTATCCCATTTACCATTGAATGTGCCATATAATTTTTCATCGTCAAACTTGCCATTTTTAAGTAATACAGTATTATTTAGCCTTTCTGTTGTTAATGAAAAATTAGGAAAAAAGTAATCATCTATCATAATATTATTGGCTTTAATATTCATATTAGGCACTTGTTTTGGGGTAAAGTCAATATATTTAAGACCAATATCACCTTTATTTATTATAGCATTATTTATTATAACTAATGGTTTAGTATTATTATCATAAGTAGCAATAGAGACACTTGCCTTGAATGCTGGTGAGATAACATTTAACTTATATTTTCTATCTAATTTATCATTATAAACAGTAATAATATTAATTGCTAATTCATTACTATTAGCATTAATATTTATTATATTATTATCATTATTTATATTAAATTTTATAGGGTTTTTGCCAATATTAGCACTTGCATCTATGGCAATAGTATTATTTGTAAATATCATATCTGCATCAATATTAGTAATATTTAACGATGAATTTAATAAATTCATAGTATTATTTGTTAATTTGCTATTAACCATAACACTAGCATCAATATTAACTAAATTAACATTTAACAAAATTTTACTTGTGGCACTACCAGATAATTGTAGATAATTAATATTAGGTATTAACTCTAACATAGGCTCTATGGTTATAAATTGCCCTAAATATTGGCTGGGGCTATTGGTAGATACTTCTGCTATTAAAGTTGGATTGTTACTAATCTCTATTACTATCTTCGAGTCTTCAATAAGTAAGTTATTTATATAAGCATCAAGCAAATTAATACTAATATTATCAAGGTTTGCTTTAAAGATGCCATTAAGTTTTAATAAATTTGGCCAGTCATTGTCAAAATTTAATTCAATATTTTCTAAACTACTAATAATACTTAAACTAGGGCTTGCTGAGTTAGATATTGGAATATCTAAATTTATCGTAGTATCTAATATGCTGCCAGACTTAAGGGCATTATTTAGCCAATAAACTAGATTTTCTGTTAGTATTTTATCAGGGATATAATTTTTAATTATTTTAGCGTTTAAATTGGCTAGTTTTTGAGTTATATGTAAATAATTATCATCTGTAGTTAAAGATAAATAAGTTTTTAAATCATTATTACTAAGTGATATATCTAGCAGTAATTTAGAGTTTATAAGAGCTTCTAAATCTAATGTTGCTTCTAATGATACTTTTTTTAATTTATTACTAAAAAACTCATTGATAGTTAGGTCTTGACGCGATAAATAAAAATACAGTTTGCCTTTATTGTAATAAATCAAAGTATTTATTAAATTCGTATATTTATTTTTATATTGTATTTTAGTTTTTTTGATATTAATTGCTTTTATATAACTAAACAACTTTTTATAGTTAAAACTTATGTTAGTATAATTGATTTTGTCAGTAAAAAATACAATATCATCAATAAATACTGATAATTCTGTTGGCTTAAAAATATTAATGCTTACATTAACTTTTTCAATATAAGTTATAGTATTATCATTATCTATAATAGCAGTGTCATAAAAAAATATATTTAGCTGTTTATTACTATAATCTAGGTCAATATTCTCAATTTTTATCTCAAAACCAGAATATTGTGTTATTTCACTTAAAATATAATCTTTAATACTAGATGAGAATAAAAAAATTGTAAAAACCAATACTAATATTAGTATAAGTAATACTTTTAGTATTATTTTTAGTGCCTTATATAAGTATTTCATACAATTATATTTATATGTCAAGACTATTACACAGCAACTCAAAATGCTAAAATAACTACACTGTGTGTAAAGCACACGATTGCAGGAATAATACTTTTTTTATTTTATACCAGTGTTTCTTATTATAAAATAATTAAAACAGTGCTACGCACTCAGTAGTCCTTAGAGGTAAACTAGGGGTTGCATTTTATGCCTTAAACACGGCTGTATGCGTAGCATTGCTTACAGATATGTTTTTTATATTAATATTTTAGCAGATTTTATCTATTCTTTACCACCGTGTGATAGTCTCGTGTTATAATTTCTGCTTAAAAAAAAGGTAAATGATATGCTAAAAGACAAGTTAGGTTTAACAATTTTAATACTATTATTTGTATTTATTATAATGACTATTTATTATAATTTTTTTGCCACACCAGTAAAACCTAATATACATAATAACTTAGTAGTACTACAAGAAAGAATTAAACCAATAGGGGAAGTATATATAAAAGATGATATTGATGCTAAATCAGTAACTAAAAATACAGTATCTGCTAGTAAAAAATCTCGAACTGCTGAATCAATATATAATAAAACATGCTCAACTTGCCATAATACTGGGCTAGCAGGTGCCCCTAAGTTTAAAAATAAGGATGATTGGAGTCCTAGGATTAAGCAAGGTATTAAAACACTAATTAAAGTTGCTATTGATGGTAAAGGTGCTATGCCTGCCCGCGGGACTTGTGGTGATTGCTCCGATGATGAAATATCTAGTGTTGTTAATTACATAATAAATAATTCTAAGTAGTAAACTACCTGATATGTAGGTAAGTATGCCGTAATAATTTACTAGATAAATTACAACAATAATTATCACATAGTTAAGTATTTTGCTTTATAGGTTGTAAGCTTATGCGTTATTGCAATTTAGTATTACTAAGATTGGTTATGGTATTAGCAATACTACTAGCGCTTGATTCTGTTATTAACTCAATAAAGGTTTTTTCTTTCTCGTATAATATCCTAGATTTTATGCCAATTATAGTATTGGCTATATAATAAGCATCACCTATACCATCTATTAAGCCTAAGGATTTGCTTTTATCGCCTAACCATATTAAGCCACTAAAAATATTATCATCTTTAACTAATTTTTTGCCTCGCCCTTGTTTTATAGTAGCAATAAAAATTTGATGACTTTTGGTTAAAATTTCTTGTTGAATATAGTTTTTAATGTATTTATCCTCAGGGCTAAATATGTCTAACATACCCTTGTATTTACCAGCTATATAAAGTCTTCTATCTATACCAATTTTTTTTATAGCATCAACAGCACCAAAACTAGATAGTATTACCCCTATAGAGCCAATGATTGATGATTTATTGGCATAAATTCCATCAGCACCAGATGCTACTAAATAACAAGCAGAAGCACAAATATCCTCAATTGCCACAAATACCTTTTTATCGTAGTGTTTTCTTAATCTATCAATTGCGTCGCGTATTCTATAGGCTTGGACAGGCGAACCTCCAGGGGAGTTGAGGCGTAAAATAACTGCTTTGGCATTTTTAGCACTAAACGCATCTTCTAATAAATTTATAGTATCGTCAGCATTTATTTGACCACTTTCAGTTATCTCACCGCTTAGCACTACCTCAGATACAAAGGGTTGCTCTTTTTTTAGGATATTGTCTATTGCATTAGTGCTTGTTATTGCTATATAGGCTGTTATAGTTAAATACACAACAACAATTAGTGCAAAAAATATCCGCCACCTAGATTTAGATTTATTTTGCCTAACAAATTCTTTGGCTATTTGGGCTAATTGCTCACTTGCTTGTTGTTCTTTGTCTGCCATAATAAAGTTTTATTTAATCTAGCATATTTTAATATAATTTATATACTAAAAACTATAATTTAAACCAAGATATAAATTTCTACCTAATTGATTATAACCGTTTGCAATTACATAATTTCTATTAAAAACATTATTTACTGATAAGGCTAATTTAGTTTGCTTATCATAATTATACCAACTAGATACATTAACCAAAGTGTAGCCATTTAATTTAATATTTCCCACATCTAAACTTGATGATTTTAATATTAGTTGGAGGCGTGAACTAAATTTATTATATTGCTTAGAAATATTTATATCAGCACTATTTTTGGGTCGTCTTGATTGCTGGGTGTTTTGTCCTGCTAATTTACTATCAACAAAATCATAATTTATACTAATACTATAATTTTTGATATTAGTATTTAATGATAATTCAATACCTTTTATGTTTAATTTATTTTCATTAATATACACATCATTAGCAAAATTAAAAGTTGGAGCAGTATTGTCATTATCTACATCAAGATAACTAATTAAATTACTAATCGTAGTTTTATATAATCTTACAACAAATAATCCCCAATTATGATTTTTTTCTAAACCAAGCTCAATATTTTTTGAACTTTCTGGCTCTAAATTTTTGGTATTTTGATAGTTTATTTGAAAAATAGATGGTGCATTAAATGCACTACCATAAGCAGCGATTAATTTGATACCATTATCTAAATATTTAGCAACAGCAAAATTAAATACTGTTTTATTATCAAAATTACTATGATCAATAAGACGAACACCAGTATTAACATCAATACTAACTATGTTTTTTTGCCACTGAGCAAATATATCTTTGCTAGATAATGATTGTCTATTAGTGTTGTTAATATCATCAATTTTTGATAGTCCAATATTTAATAAACTACTTTCTAGTTTAATATCATTTAATAAAGTAAGGTCTCTAGTTTTATAATCTTGTATAAATCCATTAAGGTCTTTATCTTGGATAACTTCACTAATAATTAGATATGATTGCCAATTATTTTGTGGTTTATAACTAATTTTGCTACTAATTTTATTAAAATTTCTAATACTCAAACAATTATTATTTACAATACCAAATCCACAATTATCATATTCTATATTGTTATTAGTTTTATCAAGTGCAAAATAAATACTGCTTTTATGATTTATTTGATAATTAATTTTTAAACCTATTGCTTTATTACTAATACCATCTCTTTCACTATTATCATTTCTTGCTGATATGCCATCTGTTTTATAATTACTAGCACTTAGACGAATAAAATTATTGCCTTCTTGAGTAAGCGTTGATATTTGATATTTTTTACTATTATTACTAGCAAAATTTATGTTTAATTGCGAATATTGTCCCTGTTTTGTGCTATTTTTAGTAAAAACCTGAATAACACCACCTATAGCACCTGAGCCGTATAACGATGAATATGGTCCTTTAATTATTTCTATTCGTTTAATATTTACTAACTCTAGTGTTTCTAATTCAGGTGCTGCACTAACGCTAGATATATCATTAAGCCTAACTCCATCAACAATTAGTAGTGTATGATTAGCATTAGTGCCTCGTAAAAATATAGCAGGAACATTGCCCTGTGCATTAAATAAATTAACAGATGGTAAAGTATTTAATAATCCTAAGAATGATTGAGCACCGCTCTTAGTAATGTAATCACTATCAAGCTCAATAGTGGAAGCAATAGAATTGATAACAGGCTCTGTGGTGCGATATTCTGTATCATGATAAATAGTAATAGGACCTAGAATAGCATATGCCTGTGTATTTATAAGTATTATTATAAATATAATTTTTAAGGCTATTACACGAACCATAAATCTTATTTTTTTAGAGTATTCTTTTAGGGAAATGATGATTATACTATATAATGTGTATTATTTTTTAAAACTCATTAAACAATGAATCAGTATTACAATTTTAGTGCAGGACCTGCTATGTTGCCTAGTGAGGTATTAAAGCAAATTCAAAACGAATTATTAGATTATGGCAACGCAAAAGCATCAATAATAGAAGTATCTCATCGCGGTGCAGATTTTCTAGACTTAGCACAAAAATCACAACAAAATTTAAGAGACTTAATGGCAATACCTGATAATTATAAGGTGCTATTTGCCCAAGGCGGGGCATCAGCACAGTTTTCTATGGTGCCAGCTAATCTACTAAGAGGTAAAACAAAGGCAAATTATGCCCATACTGGACACTGGTCAAAAAAAGCAATTACTGAGGCTAAACGATATTGTAATGTTAATATTTGCACAGATAGTTCAGCCAATAAATACACTGATATTGATGATTTTTCATCGTGGGATATAGATGCAAATGGTGCTTATTTACACTATACGCCAAATGAAACTATTGCTGGTATGGAATTTGACTATATCCCTGATATTAATATGCCATTAGTAGCAGATATGTCATCAACTATACTATCAAAAGAGATTGATGTTAGCAAATTTGGGATTATTTATGCTGGAGCACAAAAAAATATAGGTCCTGCTGGTTTAACAATAATAATTGTTAGAGAAGATTTAATTGGTAATGTTGTTGCTAATCAACCGTTATTATTTGATTATGAGACTTATGTTAATAATGATTCTATGTTTAACACTCCGCCAACTTTTGCTTGGTATGCTGCATCTTTAGTATTTGAATGGTTAAAATCAAAAGGTGGTATGCTAACTATGGCTAAAATCAATCAAACTAAAGCACAAACGCTTTATAATGCTATTGATAGTTCTGATTTTTATGCTAATCCTGTTGTTAAAAAATACCGTTCGCGAATGAATATACCTTTTATTTTAGCTGATGATAACTTGGATAAATTATTTTTAGAAAAATCTGCTAGTGCGGGCTTATTGGCACTTAAAGGACATAGAAGTGTAGGCGGTATGCGTGCTAGTATTTATAATGCTATGCCCCAAGAGGGAGTTGATACTTTAGTTGGGTTTATGAATGACTTTGAAAAGAGGTATGGTTAATTATGAAAATTCAAACGCTAAATAATATTTCTATTGTTGGACTAGAAAATCTACCAAGAGACAATTATGAAGTTGCAACAGAGATGAATAATCCTGATGTAATTTTGGTCCGTTCTGCAAAAATGCACAATATGAAAATTGCTAACAACCTAAAAGCAATAGGTAGAGCAGGTGCTGGGGTAAATAATATTCCAGTAGATAAAATGAGTAACAAGGGTATAGTAGTCTTCAATACCCCTGGTGCGAATGCTAATGCAGTTAAAGAATTAGTAATTGGCTCAATATTACTTGCAAGCCGTAATATTTGTCAAGCTTGGGATTATGTTAATAATTTAGGCATTGATAACCTTAAAGTAGCTGTTGAAAATGGTAAAAAAAAATACTCAGGCTCAGAACTACCGGGTAAAACCTTAGGCATAGTTGGCTTAGGTGCTATTGGGGTGCAAATAGCAAACACTGCCAATTTACTGGGAATGAATGTTGTAGGCTTTGATTCAAGTATTACTATTAAGAATGCTTGGAAGTTATCAGCAGAAGTTAGTAGAGCAAATAGTATTGATGAGTTATTATCACAAAGTGATTTTGTCTCATTTCATATACCATTGGTAGAAGCAACTAAAAATTTACTAAATAAAGAGAGAATAAAATTATTACCAAAAGATTGTGTTATTCTTAATTTTGCAAGAGATGGTATTATAGATGAAAAGGCTTTAAAAGAGGCACTTGATAATAATAAAATAAAATATTATGTAACTGATTTTCCTATTGATAATATGAAAAATCATAATCGTGTTATTGCCCTACCTCATTTAGGAGCCTCAACTTCTGATGCAGAGGATAGTTGTGCTGTTATGGTTATAAAGCAAATACGAGATTACCTTGAAAATGGTAATATTAGAAATTCAGTAAACTTCCCAGAAGTTGTAATGCCAAGAGCAGGCAAGGAAAGAATAGCAATTACTCATAAAAATATACCAAATATGGTTGGACAAATTTCAACAGTTTTGGCTGGTGCTAATGCTAATATTGTTGATATGTTTAATAAATCAAGAGATAAATTTGCCTATACTATGGTTGACTTAGAGAACAAAATCCCAGATAAAATAATTGAAAATTTAAAACAAATTAATGGTGTATTAAGTGTTAGATATGTTTATAAAATATGAGTAAAAATAAACTTTTAAAACTAAGAAATGAAATTGACTCCATTGATAATAAAATTCAAAAACTAATATCAAGTAGAGCCTTATTAGCAAAAGAAGTTGCCAAAGTAAAAACTCAGCAAAAAGATAGCACTGTTTTTTATCGCCCCGAAAGAGAAGCACAAATACTAGACAAAGTTCGTAAAAATAATACCAGTATT
Source organism: Gammaproteobacteria bacterium (assembly GCA_965222825.1). Classification (GTDB taxonomy): domain Bacteria; phylum Pseudomonadota; class Gammaproteobacteria; order PS1; family Pseudothioglobaceae. The sequence continues at coordinate 1,339,687 of OZ244964.1, forward strand.
CTATCTGATGATACTATGGCTAGGTTGTTTCACGAGATTATGTCTGCTTGTTTAGCTTTAGAACAAGTTTTACAAGTTGCATATTTAGGACCAGAGGGAACTTTTAGTCAAGATGCGGTTATTAAACATTTTGGTAGTTTTGTTAATTACCTAGATTGTAGCACAATTGATGGCGTATTTCACCAAGTGGCAAAAAATAATGCCAATTATGGTGTAGTGCCAGTAGAAAATTCTACCAATGGCGTAATAGGTGTAACCTTAGATATGCTCTATACTCAAAATTTAAAAGTTTGTGGCGAGGTAGAGGTGGTTATACATCATCAATTAATGGCTGATAATACAAATGAGGATATAAAAATTATTTATGGTCATCAGCAATCATTAGAGCAGTGCAGGCGTTATTTGGCTAATCATTATCCTAATGCACAACTAAGACCTACTACTAGCAATGCTAGTGCAGCACAAATGGTAAAAAATATTAAAAATAGTGCTGCTATAGCTTCTAATTACGCATTAGAATATTATAAATTAAATAAAGTTGCTAATAATATTGAAGATGTATTTGGTAATAGCACCAGATTTTTAGTATTAGGTAAAGAGAATATTCTACCGTCTAATAGTGATAAAACCTCACTACTGGTTATATCTAAACATCAACCAGGGGCATTATTTGATATTTTAGAGCCTTTTAAAACTAGAAATATAAATATTCTACAATTAGCTAGACATCCATTATCAAGTATTAAATGGGAGTATTTATTTTTTATTGATATTGTTGGACATCAAAGTAATAGCACTGTTAAAGAAGCATTAAGTGCAATAAAAGATAAAGCCAAGCAATTAGTTATTTTGGGTTCGTATCCAATTAGTATATAATCTATTTTATCAGCGAGGTTCAACCTCGTTAAGAATTAAAACCACAATGCATTTATAAAAAAATGGTTTGTAAACACATAAAAAATATTAAACCTTATACAGCGGGTAAACCAATTAGCGAGTTACAAAGAGAGCAAGGCTTAGATAATATTATTAAACTTGCTTCTAATGAAAATCCAAATCCAATTAGTGCTAAATCTCGCACTGCCATTATTGATAATTTAGAGTATATTAATCGTTATCCTGATAGTAATGGATTTTTATTAAAACAAGCTTTAGCTAAGCATTTACAAATACCAAATGAGCAAATAATATTAGGCAATGGCTCAAATGATATTTTGCAGTTAATTGCTAGTATTTTTTTGTGTAATTTTGATGATGAGATTATTTTCTCACAATACGCTTTTATAGTTTACCCTCTAATAACTAAAACCTTAAATGCTAAAGCAGTCATAACACCTAGTATAGATTATGGACACGACTTAGATGCTATGCTTGTTGCAATTAATGATAAAACTAAACTAATTTTTATTGCTAATCCTAATAATCCTACTGGCACATTTCTAAGTTTTGATAGGGTTTATAATTTTTTATTAGCTGTGCCTAACAATATTGTTATAGTTTTAGACGAGGCTTATTATGAGTATATAACAGATGATTATCAAACCTTAGGTTTAATTAATAAATTTAATAATCTAATAATTACTAGAACTTTTTCTAAGGCTTATGGGTTAGCAGGACTGAGGTGTGGTTATGGTATGGCGAATATTAATATAATTGATTATTTAAACAGAATAAGACAGCCGTTTAATGTTAATTCTCTAGCACAAGTAGCTGCTATTGCTGCCTTAGATGATAAAAAAACCTTAGAGTTAAATATTAAGCAAAATAGCAAAGGTTTGGCACAATTAAGCTTAGGATTTGAAGCCTTAGGGTTAAAATATATCAAATCTAGGGCAAATTTTATTAGTGTTTTTGTAGACAATGCTTTTGATGTATATAATAAATTATTAGCAAAAGGTGTTATCGTTCGTCCTGTTGAAATGCAAGGTTTTATTAGAGTATCGGTTGGTTTAGAGGCTGAAAATAAATCTTTACTAACTACTTTGGAGCAACTGCTATGAGGACTAAAATTACCAAGTTCAATTTTAACTCTGTGAGAATTGCTATTTTTATAATTCAAAAGTTAGACTTGTGCATTATAGTATTTATGCAAAATATGTTTTTACCTTGCTTGGGAAGTAAAATACTTAAAAAAAGGGTAGCGTCCACATGATAGCTAAAATTGTAATAATAGGCATAGGTTTAATAGGTGGCTCTCTTGCTAGGGCACTAAAAGCAGTAAATTACAGTAAACAAATTATAGGTTATGCACGAAATACCAACAACCTAGTAAAAGCACATAAATTAGGAATTATTGATAATTACACTGTTGATATTGCTACTGTTAGTAATGCTGACATTGTAGTTTTAGCAACCCCTGTTGCTAGTTTTAGGCAAATATTATTAGCTATAAAACCTCATCTAAATAGCAATACTATTATTACTGATGTTGCTAGTGTTAAGGCAGATGTTTGCATAGTAGCCAGTGAGATTTTAGATAATAACGGGGCTAAATTTATTCCAACACACCCCATAGCAGGTAAAGAGATGAATGGCTATTTAGCCAGTGATGCTAAATTATTTAGAGAAAAGAAACTTATTATTACTCCCTTAGATACAAATTCTAAACACGATATAGACATAATTGCCAATATGTGGCAAAAAATAGGTGCAATTATTGAATATTTATCAATAGCAAAACACGATGCTATTTTAGCATCAACTAGCCATTTACCACATATACTAGCGTTTAGTTTGATGAATTATTTATCATATAAAGATGAAAATATTTATAATTATGTTGCTGGAGGTTTTAAAGATTTTAGCCGTATAGCATCAAGCGATAGCACTATGTGGGCTGATGTTTGCATTGCCAACAAGCAAGAAATAATCACAAGTATTGAAAAATTTGATGAAAAATTACAATATATTACCAGTTTAATAGCAAATGAAAATAAACAAGAATTAATAAACATATTTACTAAGTCAAAACAAGATAGAGATAATTGGCTCAAAAATAGCTAAAATATGGAGCATTTTATTGTAAATCCAACCAAAGAAATTAGCGGTGAAATAACAGTTCCTGGCGATAAATCTATATCACATAGAAGTATTATTTTAGGCTCAATAGCAAAAGGCACAAGCTTTATTAGTGGTTTTTTAGCAGGCGAAGATAGTTTAGCCACCTTACAAGCTTTTTCTAATATGGGAGTAAACATAACTAGAAATAGCAATGATATTATTATTAAAGGTGTTGGTATGCACGGGCTAAAAAAACCAAATAATGCTATTAATTTAGGTAATTCTGGCACTGCAATGCGTCTTATGGCTGGCTTATTGGTAGCACAAAATTTTAATACTAAGTTAATAGGCGATAAGTCATTATCATCAAGACCTATGGCTAGAGTTATTAAACCCTTAACTATGATGGGGGCTAAGATAAATAGTAATAATTTAAAGCCGCCACTTGCTATTAGTGGAGTTGATAATTTAGTAGCAATAGATTACAAAATGCCAATAGCATCAGCACAGGTTAAATCAGCAATATTATTGGCGTCTTTATACGCTAAGGGTAAAACTAATATCCAAGAAATAGCACCCAGTAGAGACCATACCGAGCGAATGTTAGCTAGTTTTGGTTATAATATAACAGTGCTTAGTGAAAAAATATCAGTAACAGGCGGTGGCGAGTTAAGTGCAACAAATATTAAAATTCCTGCTGATATATCATCAGCTTCTTTTTTTATTACAGCGGCTTGTATTGCCAGTGATGCTAATATAGTTCTCAAATCGGTTAATATAAATCCAACTAGAACAGGTATTATTGATATTTTAAAACTAATGGGTGCTAATATTAAACTTAATAATCAACAACAATTAGGCGGTGAGTTATTAGCTGATATTTGTGTTAAGCCCTCAAAATTAAAGGGTATTAAAATTCCAAGCGAATTAGTGCCATTAGCGATAGACGAATTTCCAATAATATTTATTGCTGCCTCTTGTGCTGATGGAGAAACTACTCTAACAAATGCCAAAGAATTAAGAGTTAAAGAAAGTGATAGAATTAAGACTATGGCAGATGGCCTAGATATTCTAGGTATAAAGAATGAGGTTTTAGCAGATGGTATTATTATTCAAGGAGGAGAATTTAATAAGCCTAAGTGCCCAATAGATAGTTATGGCGACCACCGTATTGCTATGGCTTTTGCTATTGCTAGTTTAAGATGCCAATATCCTATAAGAATTAATAATTGTGATAATGTCAAAACCTCATTTCCTAATTTTGTCCAATTAGCAAATAAAATGGGTATGGATATAAGAATTGTTTAGATATTAATACCACTGCATAGAAATACTATTATAAAAATGCGAGTGAATATATTTTGGTGTCTTTGCTGTTTATAATATGGTTAATCAGAGATTATTTATATGCTATTTTCAAAAATATACAATGCTGTTCTAAAATGGACAGAACATAAAAATGCAAAAAATTATTTAATGTTTTTAAGTTTTGTTGAGTCATTTATACTACCATATCCTCCGCCTGATGTATTATTAGCACCAATAGTTCTAAAAAATCCAAATAAAAAATACCAATTAGCCTTAATAACTGCAATTTTTTCTATTTTAGGAGGTTTTTGTGGTTATTTAATTGGTTATTGGTTCTTTGATTTTTTAATACCTTATATTAACCAACTAGGTTATTATGATAAATTAGCACAATTACAATTATGGTTTGATAAATATGGTATTTGGACTATTTTTATTGCTGGTTTTAGCCCCGTGCCCTACAAGTTGTTTACTATTTTAGCAGGGTTTTTATCTATGGCATTAGTGCCATTTTTAGCAATATCATTTCTTTCTAGGTGGCTAAGATTTGTATTAGTTGCAATTATTGTGGCAAAGTTTGGTAGTGCTTGTGATATATGGCTAAAAAAATATATTGATATACTAGGATATAGTTTAATTATATTAGTATTAATTATCTATTTAATCTAAAATTTGTTAAAATATTTTAAATATGCAAAAAATAATTTATTATTTAATTATAACAATAATCACAGCAATAATATCCTCTTGTTCTAGTATTAAAGATAATACTATAAGAGAGGTTATAGTTGTTGATAAGTCTATTATAGATTGCACCAAGCCATATACTTTACAAAATGATAAATTATCAAGACTAGCTAGAATTTGTGATACCAGTGTAGATAATTTATTACAATTAAATAATATAGCCTCAGCAAACTCCATAAAATCAGGACAAACTATATATCTAAGCAAACAAAGTAAAGAAAAGTATCCAATTAAAAAACTAAGTGCAAAACAAAAACTAAGTGCAAAACAAAAAATAGTAAAAACTAATAAAAAATTACCCGTAAAAAAATATTTAGCTAAAAAAGTAGCCAAAAATAAAAAATGGATTATGCCTGTTGATGCCAAAATTAACAAAAAATTTAATCCTAAAAAAGGTAGTTTAGGATTAGGATTTGCCACTAAAAAAGGACAAAAAATTTATACAATAGCAGATGGAGTAGTTGTCTATAGCGGCAATAAAATGCTTAGCCACGGTAAAATGATAATAATAAGACATCCACCATATTTTTATAGCTCATATACCCAAAATGACAAGCTATTAGTAAGCGATGGCGATAATGTTAAAATAGGGGATATAATTGCAATTGCTGGTAGTAAACCATTTTATATGGAAATGCGGAAAATGACTAAACCTGTTAATCCTATTACATACATAAAATGATTGCTTATATAGAAAATCTCAGCATTACCTACAATATATTAATTGTTTTTGTTTTAACTGTAACAACAACTATTGTTTTAAAAATTATTTTTAGATATTTACTTAATAAAAGCACCCAAACTAAAAATAACTTAGATGATGCAATAATTAAAGCAATAAATACCCCAGTATTTGTCCTATTATGGTTTATTTTTGTATATTATGTGGTTAATTTATTAAGTGTTATATTTGTAAATTTAACCCCAATAATACCAATATTACAACTAGGACCTATATTTATTATTACATGGGTTTTATTTAGGTTTATCAATAATATAGAATCATTAATTAATTCCTCAAATTCTCAATTTAATTCTGATTCTACTAGGTTAATTACTAGATTTTTAAAAATATTTATTCTATTAATTATTGTTTTAACCGTCGCCCAATATTTTGGTTTATCTATTACTAGTATTCTAACATTTGGTGGCATGGGTGGCATTATAGTTGGTTTTGCTGCTAAGGATATGTTGTCTAATATTTTTGGTGGTTTAATGCTACAAATAGACAAGCCTTTTAATACTGGTGATTGGATTCGCTCCAAAGAGTATAATTTTGAAGGAACAGTAGCCAAAATAGGTTGGAGAATGACTAAAATTATTACTTTTAGTAAAAATCCTGTTTATATTCCTAACTCTATTTTTACCACTATACCTATTGAAACACCATCTAGGATGAGTAATAGAAGAATTAAGGAAACAGTAGGTATTCGTTATGATGATGTTAGTAAAATTCAACTTATAATTGATGATATTAAGCAATATTTACAAAATAATAAAGATATTGACCAAAGACAAACCATAATTGTCAATCTCAATACCTTTAATGCTTATTCTGTTGATTTTCTTATATATGCCTTTACCAATACTAAAAATTGGCAACAATATCATAATATAAAACAAAAAGTTTTACTAAATATTAGTGATACTATAACAAAACACGGTGCAGAAATAGCGTTTCCTACCTCTATTAATAATATTAGTTATTTAGAAAATAATCCTAAGCCTATTACAACTAATGAATAAAGTATTTATTAGAACAATGGGCTGTCAAATGAATGAGTATGACTCCAAAAAGATGCTTGATTTACTCAGTGAGAGTCATCATCTTAAATTGACTACTGATGAAAAACAAGCAGATTTATTGTTATTAAATACCTGCTCAGTACGTGAAAAAGCACAAGAAAAACTCTTTCATCAATTAGGTAGATGGCGTAAACTAAAACAGCAAAATGCTAATATACTAATAGCAGTGGGTGGTTGCGTGGCATCACAAGAGGGTGAGGCTATTTTAAAAAGAGCACCTTATACTGATATTATTTTTGGTCCCCAAACCTTGCACCGTTTACCACAAATGATTAACAAGGTATTGCTTAAAAAAAATCCACAAATAGATATATCATTTCCAGAAATAGAAAAGTTTGACAATCTAGCCAAGCCAAAATCAGACGGAGTATCTGCCTTTGTCTCAATAATGGAGGGTTGTAGTAAATATTGCACATTTTGTATTGTGCCTTATACCAGAGGTGAAGAGGTAAGTCGTCCGTTTAATGATGTAATAAAAGAAATACAACAACTAGCATCGCAAGGAGTTAGAGAGATTAATTTACTAGGACAAAATGTTAATAGTTATCAAGGCTTAATGGATGATGGCAGTTATGTTGATTTGGCATTTTTAATTGAAATAATTGACAAAATGGATGATATTTATCGTATTCGTTATACTACTTCACACCCTGTTAGTTTTTCTAATAGTTTAATAGAGGCGTATAAAAATTCACCCAAATTAGTATCACACCTACACCTGCCAATACAAAGTGGCTCCGATAAAATACTAACACTAATGAAAAGAGGTCATACCGTGCTAGAATACAAGGCTAAGATTCATAAATTACGCCAAGTCCGTCCTAATATATCACTATCATCTGACTTTATTATTGGCTTTCCTAATGAAACAGACAAAGACTTTAATAATACTATGGAGTTGATAGATAGTATTGTATTTGATAAGTCTTTTAGCTTTATTTATAGCAAACGCCCCGGCACTCCAGCATCGTCATTTATTGATGATGTTTCAATAGCAACTAAAAAGCAACGCCTAATTAAATTACAACAAGCAATTAACGGCAATGTTAATAATATTAGTAGTAATATGATAGGTAGCACTCAAAGTGTTTTAGTAGAGAATAAATCAGCAAGAGGTAGCACCATATCTGGAAGAACAGAAAATAATAGAGTAGTGCATTTTAAAGGCGATAGCAAACTAATTACTAAATTAGTCAATGTTAAAATTATAAGAGCAAACCCAAATTCTTTAATAGGAGAGATGGTATCTTAAAAATATGTGTATAACAATATCTCCAATTTTCAAGTAAAAGCATATCACAAATCGGACTTTGTGAGTTCTGCTTTAAGGTTGTTAAGAGCCTCCATAAGAAATGCTACACTTATGATGTGAATTTAAGAATATTAGTTATTTTAAAAAAATTATTTATTGACATACAAATAACTAACAAGTAAAATTATTGTATTTTAAGGAGTTTTTACTATGTCAGACCAAATGTTAGATGCCTCAGGCTTAAATTGCCCATTACCTATTTTAAAAACTAAAAAAGAACTAACCAAAATGGATGCTGGTCAAGTATTAGAAGTTATATCAACAGATGCTGGTTCTATAAAAGATATGGAGGCATTTTGCAACCAAACGGGTAATAAATTATTAAGTAATTTATCAGAAGGTGGTAAATACATATTTAAAATTCAAAAAACTGCCTAGGTAAGTTTTAAATAACCTATAATACTTTTTTAAATATCATAGTTTTCATAATTTTATTTTTAAAACAAAGAGAGACCATTATGCCAAAAGATGAGAAAAAAAAGATAACAATTATTGCTTCAAAAGGAACATTTGACTGGGCTTATCCGCCATTTATTATTGCAAGCACAGCGGTAGCCCTAGATAGAGAAGTTACTATGTTTTTTACTTTTTATGGACTAAATTTATTACTAAAAGATTTAAGTAAGTTACGGGTTAGCCCTATTGGTAATCCTTCTATGCCAATGAAAATGCCTTTTGGTCCTAAATGGTTACAAAACATAGACTTTGGTCCTAGAATACCAAATATTTTATGGAATATTCCTGGGGCAGAGAGTTTGGTCACATTTTTAATGAAAAAAACTATGGCAAAACACGGTATTGCTAAGTTAGAAGAACTAAGAAATATGTGCCAAGAATTCAGTGTTAAATTTATAGCTTGCGAAATGACTGTTGATCTTTTTGGTTATGATAAAGAAGATTTTATTGATGGTATAGAATTTGCTGGTGCTGCTTCGTATTGCGAAGAAACTGTTGATGCCTATAATTCTTTATATATGTAAAGTATAACTCTAATCCACTATCAAATATTTAAACATCTTTTAATGGCGATTGATATACTTTAGCATCTTTTTTAATAATAGTATGTAGAGTATCATCAAGTTTGTTGGGATAATCGCTATTATAGTGCAAACCTCTACTTTCTTTTCTTGCTAGGGCTGATTGAACGGTAATATTTGCTATTTGCACTAAATTCCTTAGCTCTATTAAATCACTAGAAATAATATAATTTTTATAATATATATCTACCTCTTTGGTAATAATATCTAAGCGTTTTTGTGCTGATAATAATCGTTTATTGCTTCTTAGTATGCCTACAAAATTCCACATTAACCTACGAACTTCATCCCATAGGTGGCTTATTATAACCAATTCTTTAGATTGACTTACTAAACTAGAATCCCAGTTGTTAAAACTATCTAGTGTTATATTTTTTTTAGTTATTTTATTTATATAATTAGCACAAGTAGTAGCAAACACTACACATTCTAACAATGAATTACTAGCCATTCTATTAGCGCCGTGGATATTAGTAAATGCTGTTTCACCTATTGCGTATAAATTATTACAACTAGTTTTTGCATCCAAGTTAGTTTTAATACCACCGCAGGTATAGTGTGCTGATGGCACGACTGGAATTGCTTCCTTACTAATATCTATGCCAAATGTTAAACATTTTTTGTAAATAGTTGGAAAATATTCAATAATCCACTTCTTAGGGCGAAATGATATATCTAAATATACACAATCAATGCCCCTAGTTTTCATCTCATTATCAATAGCAAAAGCAACTCTATCTCTGGGTGATAATTCTTCTCTACTGTCGTATTTGTGCATAAATCTTTTACCATTTGGTAATAATAATTTACCGCCTTCGCCACGAATAGCCTCAGATATTAGAAATGATTTGGCATCGCTATGATATAAACAAGTTGGGTGAAATTGGCTAAATTCCATATCAACAATATCACAGCCCGCTCTATATGCCATTGCAATACCATCTCCTGTTGAAGTATCTGGGTTTGAGGTATAAAGATAAACTTTGCTAGCACCTCCTGTTGCTAGTATAGTATGTGTAGCTATAAATCTATTAATATCATTTGTCTTTTTATCAATAATAAAAACCCCATAGCACTTATTATTATAAGTTAATAAATCAATTACCATATGGCGTTCAAATAAAGTAATATTATGCTTGGATTTTATTTGTTTTAATAGATTAGTTTGAATTGTAAAACCTGTTTTATCAGCAATATGGGCTACTCTTTTTTTGCTATGCCCACCTTCTTGTGTTAGGTGGTAGGTATTATCCTTTTGAGTGAATATTACCCCATTTTTTTCTAATAATTTAATTGCATTTGGTGCTTGTTGCACCATAAACCTGACTGATTTTTCATTTGCTAAACCAACAGATGTTGTCATAGTGTCTTGAATATGTTTTTCAAAACTATCATTTGGCGTTAAAACGGCAGAAATTCCACCTTGAGCGTAAAATGAGCTACTCTCTAAAATTTTATCCTTACTGATAATAGCAATTTTTAAATCATTCGATAATTGCAAAGCACACGACATACCAGCAGCACCAGAGCCTATAATAATAATGTCAAAAGTATTATTAAGCATTGCTATCAATTCGTATTAATAATTTATTACTAGCTTGGTATATTAACTTATATACAAAATCAAAATTATCATGATAATAAGGGTCAGGAACAGAAGTTAATAAACTTTTTGGTAAAAAATCTAATAATCTATGTATTTTATGGCTAAGTTTTACTGGCGATTGTTGTGTTAATATACTATAATTATCATTATCCATAGCGATAATATAATCATAATAGTAATAATCGCTATTACTGATAATTCTTGCTCTTTGGCGTGATATATCAATACCGTGTTTTAGCATAGTTTTTTGTGCTCTGCTATCTGGCGGACTACCTGTATGATAAGAATGAGTTCCTGCTGAGTCTATTTCAAATAAGTCTTGTTTATTTTGTTGTTTAACTATATGCTCAAACACTCCACAAGCAGTAGGAGAGCGACAAATATTTCCCATACATACAAATAATATTTTTTTCATAGTTTTACATAGTATAAAATGAGACTGTTGCACGGTGGCAAAGAATAAATAAAATCTGTTAAAATATTAATATAAAAAACATATCTGTAAGCAATGCTACGCATACAGCCGTGTTTGAGGCATAAAATGCAGTTCCTAGTGCTTCTAAGGGCAAATTTTATAACAAAAAACACGGATATTTAAGTTATTTTTAAAATTTTAGGTTGCCGTGCAACAGTCTCAAAATATAATTTATGGACTCAATACTAGCAATAGCAAAGCAAGTTATTCTAACAGAATCAGAAGAAATTATAAATCTAAAAGATAAACTAGATGATAATTTTATCACAGCTTGTACTATTATCAAAAATAGTAAAGGTAAACTTATATTAATGGGTGTGGGTAAGTCTGGACACATAGCTAAAAAATTATCTGCAACATTTGCTAGCACAGGAACACCATCTTTTTTTGTCCATCCAACAGAAGCAGGACACGGTGACTTAGGTATGCTAACAAGTGATGATGTTTGTATGCTTGTATCTTATTCTGGCAATAGTAATGAAATTTTAACGCTAATACCTATTATTAAAAGACTTGGAGTGCCTATTATTGCTATGACTGGTAATAAACAATCCGCTATTGCAAAATCAGCACTTGTGCATTTAGATATTAGCGTTAAAAAAGAGGCTTGCCCGCATAATCTAACCCCAACTTCATCAACAACTGCGACTTTGGTAATGGGTGATGCTTTGGCAATTAGTTTGCTTAACGATAAGGGTTTTAGTGCTGATGATTTTGCTAGAACACATCCATTAGGGGCATTAGGTAGAAGATTATTAATATCAGTTTATGATATTATGCGTAATAAAAATAATGCCCCTATTGTATATGAAAATATACCTTTAATGGATACACTTTTGCTTATGAGTGAGAAAACTATGGGCTTTGTTATAGCACTTGATGATGATAATAAACTATTAGGAGTGTTTACCGATGGTGATTTACGAAGATTATTACAAACCAATAAAGATATTAGTAACTTAAATATTTATGATGTCATTACTAAAAATAGCCGTAGTATTAATCAAAATAAGCCAGCAATATCAGCATTAGATATTATGGATAAGTTTAAAATTAATTCATTACCAGTATGCGATGATAATGATAAAATTATTGGTGCTATAAATATGCACAGTTTATTAATGGCAAAAATTATTTAATATATGTTACTACCCATATTAACTTTCCCAGATAAAAGATTACGAATTAAAGCAAAACCAGTTATCAAAATTAATGATGATGTTAAAGTTTTAGTTGCTAATATGTTTGAAACTATGTATAGAGGAGATGGTATTGGTTTAGCAGCGACACAGATTAATTACCATTATCAAATAATAGTTATGAATGTTCCTAATTCTGATGATGAATATAAAACAATGCTCGAATACAGAAATACTGATAAAGTTATATATAATAAAAATAAAAATAATCAAATATGTCTTATTAACCCTAAACTAATAGAATATAGTGGCACAGTAGAATGCACTGAGGGCTGTTTATCTGTTCCTGGGGTGCAAGCAAAAGTTAAACGCCATGAAAATATTTTAATTAAGGCTTTGGATATTAATGGCAAATCTTTTGAAATAAATACCAATGGCTTATTAGCTATATGTATCCAACACGAAATAGACCATTTACAAGGTAGGTTATTTATTGATTATTTATCAAAATTAAAACAACAACGATTAAAGGCAAAACTAGCAAGTAAATAATTTTTTTATTAAAATACCTAGTTTTAATATTAATAATAATGTATATTACTTAGGGAGACTCTGAACAACCTTGAAGAAAAACTCACAAAGAATATGCTTTTACTTGGAAATTGGAGATATTGTTATAAACATATTTTTAAAATAATATGAGCGATAAATATAATTTAAAAGAGTGCATACATAAAAAATTAGAAAAATGTATGAATAATTTAGATAATAACAATTGCACTAATTTACACAAATTACTATTAGAGGATGTCGAAGAAATTTTATTTCAATTTATTTTGCAAAAAACAAACAATAACAAAAGTAAAGCATCAAAAATACTAGGTATCAACCGTGCTACATTTAATAAGAAAGCTAAGCATTATAATTTAATTTAGAGTATAATCAGAGGCTCCTTAGGGAGATTAAATGAACAGTAACCAACAAGAATTATCAGCAAGTGCTAAGTTTCAAATTAAGCAGCAAATAAAGTTGTTCAATGCAAAAAACTCTAATACAAAAAGCACAAAAAAAGATAATCGTAATTCTAAATTTATGGATTTTTATTTTAGCAATAAATACAAACTATAATACCTACAAGAACTTAGTGCTTTGAACTTTCATTTACAAGAAGAAGACCTTACTAGAATTTCTGCCTCATTATTTACTTTTTTAGTTAAAAATAACAGTGTTGCAGTTAATAAAAAAGAGCAATTTTTTGTAGCATTTGCCAAATCACTACCAGATATTAGCGACTACTGTAATACCTACCAAATTAGAATTACTGCACTTGATAATATTAAATTATTAGTTTTTTCTATTCCATATCTAAAAGAAACAATTACCAATTTTAATATCAAAAACTACTTAAAAAGTATTTTTGTATTATTAAACAAAAGTTATATTTACAATAAAAATTTTTCCATAGATAAACTAGAAAACTCTATTGCAGTTTGTGAAAATCTAGTAAAAGATAATCAAATAATTCCAGTTTATACTTATATCAAAGGCTTCCAAGAAAGTATGGAGGTTATAGTGCCAGATAGCCCATACCTATACTGGCATAATAAAAAATCTCTAAACAAAATAACCAACGCCTTAATTAGTGTATTTGATAAAACTGGCGTTGTTGAATTTGCAAAAGAATTACAAGATAAAAATATTAATATTTTCTCAACAGGAGGTAGTGCAAAACACTTACAAGACAATGGCATAAATGTTATAGATATTGAGCAATATACTAATTTTCCAGAAATGATGGATGGTAGAATAAAAACTATTAACCCTAAAATACACGGCGGTATATTAGCAAGAAGGGATAAAGATTATAATACTATGAAGCAATATAATATTCCTCCTATTGATTTGGTAGTAGTGAATTTATATCCATTTGCAGAAGTTATATCCAGAGAGAATTGTAGCAGAGAATTGGCTATTGAAAATATTGATATTGGTGGTCCTGCTATGCTAAGAGCAGCAGCTAAAAACCATAAATTTGTCAGCGTTATTGTTGATACTTTTGATTATGATAAAGTTTTATCAGAAATTAAACAATTTGCTAATACTACCTTAGCAACTAGAGAATATTTAGCCTTAAAAGTTTTCCAGCACAGTGCAAAATACGAAGGCACTATTGCTAATTATTTAGGGCATGATAATAGCAAATTTGCTAATACTATTAGCCTAGAATTTATCAAAAAGCAAGTATTACGATACGGTGAAAATCCACATCAAAATGCTGCACTATATTTAGCAAATAATAACACTAATACCTCAATAGCAAATAGTAAGCAAATACAAGGTAAAGAACTATCTTATAATAATATAGCAGACTCAGATGCGGCCTTAGAATGCGTAAAACAATTCACCAAGCCAGCGTGTGTTATTGTTAAACACGCTAATCCTTCTGGGGTTGCTATTAGTAATAATATTACAAACGCCTATCTTAATGCTTATAAAACTGACCCAACTTCTGCTTTTGGGGGTATTATTGCTATTAATAGAGAGCTAGATGAAAAAACTACAAAAACTATTATAAGCCAACAATTTGTTGAGGTAATTATAGCAACTAGTATTAGCGATAAAGCTAGAGAATTATTAACTAAAAAAGCAAATATAAGAGTGCTTGTTTGCGGTAATATTAAGCCAAATGAGAAATATTTTGATTACAAAGGCATAAATGGCGGCTTATTATTACAAGATAAAGACTTAAAAGTTATAACAAAGACTGATTTTAAATGCGTTAGCAAAAAACAAGCAACAGATAAACAGCAACAAAACTTATTATTTGCTTGGCAGGTGGTAAAATTTGTAAAATCTAATGCCATAGTTTATGTAAAAAATGAAATGACTATTGGCATTGGTGCTGGACAAATGTCTAGGATTTATTCTGCTAAAATAGCCAAAATTAAAGCTGATGATGGAGGCTTAGATACAACAACATCGGTTATGGCATCTGATGCTTTCTTTCCATTTAAAGATAGTATTGATATTGCTGTTAAATATGGTATTAGTGCTATTATTCAACCAGGTGGCTCTGTTCGTGATAAAGAGGTAATTAAAGCAGCTGATGATGCTGGAATTGTTATGGTTTTTACTGGCGTGCGTCATTTTTATCATTAAATTGTTTTTATTTTATTTTTTTTGTAGTAAAATAGTATGTGCCTGTGGTTTTGGCATTGTTTGTTAAAATATAGTTAGTGTTTATTGTGTTTTGATATTGTAGTAGTATTTTGTAGTTTTTTTTTATAGGAGGATGTTGTGTCGTCAACAACAGGAACAGTTAAGTGGTTTAATGCAAGAAAAGGTTTTGGTTTTATTGAATGTGAGCAAGGAGATGTATTTGTGCATTTTCGTAATATTAATTCAGAAGGTTATAAAACCCTAGAAGATGGACAAAAAGTATCATTTGAAGTAAGTAGCGGTGAAAAAGGACTACAAGCTGAAAATGTAACTGTAATTAGTTAGAAAAACTCTGATTAACCCTTAAAAACAAGGCTTTAGCTATGCGAGAATCATTTGTTTTTGGTGATTTAAAAGCCTTGCTTTTTTAAAAATATGTTTATAATAATAATTTATAAATATTATATATTGATTTAGGAAGTAAGACTAATTTTTACAAAAACTAGTCCTGCTGTCCCTAACCACCGCCTACGGCTTTAACAATTTCAACCCTATCATTAGAGTTTAATTTTGTTACTGATAGTTTAGATTTAGGGATAATTACGCCATTTATTTCTAATGCTATTGCTTGGTTTTTATAGCCTAATTTTTGCACTAAGTCGGTGCAGGTATTGTAATCATAAGCGTTAAAATCTACTCCGTTTAATTTAATAATTAGTGTGTTCATTTTTATTAGTTTGATAAAACTACTATGAGTGTGTTCTAATGCTATCTGCTGTTGTTCTACTTAGATTATTATTGCCTATTATTTTTTGGTATAAGCCTTGTCTATACCATTATTATTGATAAAACTGGTTTAAGTATGTTCTAATGCTATCTGCTGTTGTTCTACTTAGATTATTATTGCCTATTATTTCATTTGTTAGATTTGTATCATTTGGGTTATTTAGATAACGAATGATTAAAAATCCATCTGTGGCAGAGTCTGCTATACCATTACCATCAACATCTAGCCTAGCAATATGTGTTATTAAATATGCTCTTATTTGTGCTGTGCTTATTGAATTACCATCTACTAAACCAGTTATTAGATTTTCATTGCTACTACCTGCTAAAAAGCGTAGTATTATTAGACCATCTTTAGCATTTGTTGTGCCATTATTATCAACATCTAGGCTAAATGTTGCCTTTGTGGTTGCTATACTTGTTGTTGAACTAACAGAGCAAGTGCTAATATCACTATTTATACACGCTCTTAGTTGGTATTGATAAGTTGTGCTTGGGCTTAGGTTGGTATCTTTATAACTAACAGCTGAGCCAATAGTAAAACTAGCCGTAGTTCTACTAGCTATCTCAGTATAAATATTACTTTGTATTGCACTATAAAGACGATAATAGTTTATTGCAGTAGTAGTTGCCCATACTATATTAATTGTGCTACTTATTTGGGCTGTGGCTGTTGGTGCGTTTGGTATAACTGCTATTTTTATCAGCATAACACTAGTAGCGGCACTTATATTATTAGCAACATCAGTTGCGGTGGCATAAACTGTAATATTACCATCTACTAAACTGCTTAAACTAATAGCATTAATAGTCCAAGTGCCTGTATTATCGGCTATGACTGTTGTTGCAACTGAGGTATTACTAGCATCACTAAATATAATATTAACACTACTACTTGCTTCTGCACTGCCTGTTGCTGTTAGTGTTGTTATCTCATTCGCATTAATAATATTATCACCTGCAATAGTGCTAATAGTTGGTGTTAGTGAGATAGTATCTTTGGTTATTATGGTGTTAGTAGTAGCACTTATATTGAGCGCAATATCAGTTGCACTTGCATAAATAGTAATATTACCATCTGCTAGGTTGCTTAAATCAATATTATTAATAGTCCAAGTGCCTAAGTTATTAGTTATAGTTGTTGTTAAAGATGAATTATTATTTATATCACTAAATATTACAGTAACACTACTACCTGCTTCTGCACTGCCTGTTAGTGTTAGTGCGTTTATCTCATTCGCATTAATAATATTATCACCTGTAATAGCACTAATAGTTAGAATCGCTATTATTGTATCTTTGGTTATTATGGTGCTAGTAGTAGCATTTACATTAACAGAAATATAAGTTGTAGTTGCGTTAATAGTAATAGTGCCATCTGCTAGGTTGCTTAAATCAATATTATTAATAGTCCAAGTACCTAAGTTATTAGTTATAGTTGTTGTTGAAAATGAATTATTATTTGTATCACTAAATATAATATTAACACTACTACCTGCTTCTGCACTGCCTGTTAGTGTTAGAGAGCTTATCTCACTGGCATTAATAATATCATCATTTGTTGTTAAGGTAAATGATGGTAGTGATGTAGCAGTAATAATAATACTATTACTAATATTACTACCATCAATAGTATCAACAGCAGTTATTAGTGCTGTGCCAGCAATAGCTACTGTATATATGGTAGTTGCACCAGTAGTTATTAATAATGTGCCTGCACCACTTGTTATTGTTATATTTGTATTTGTGCTAGCATTATTTATAGTTAGTGTAGTTATGGCACTACTGCCCGCAATAAAAAATAAATCATCAACAGTATTAAAACTAAAAATAACTGCTCTAATAGTTACTGAACTAGATGCAGAGCCTCTATTTGTTAGGGTAGCATAAGAAGTAATAATAACCTGACCTTCAATATTAATTTTAGATGTAGCTGTTATACTTGTAGTGCCAGTAGTAGTATTAATCACGCTAGTGTTACTTAGCGTTAGTGTTGTGCCACTATCATTAGTGTTAAATACAATACTACTAGGGCTGGTTATTAGATTATTATTGCTATCTCTTAACTCGGCAGTTATAGTAGCAGTAGTTGGTCTTGATGCTACTAGCATAGTTTTATCTGCACTAAGTGCTACACTAGCTAGACTGCCATGAGTTATGGTAAAAGTAAGTGTGGCAATTAATACTCCATCAGCATAAACCAATATATCCTCTGTGCCTGCTTGATAAGCTATATAAGTTAGACTAGCAAAACTACCATTAAAATTACTAATACTAATAGTCGCACCCAAAGTAGAGCTACTAGTAGTAATGCTGCTAGCACTAGATATAGCACCATAACTATCTATTATACTAATATCAAAAATAGAGGTATCATCTGCTGTTACTATGGTGTTGCCACCTGTAATAGTTGAGCCACGCACAAATGCACTACTATCAGCAGTAACATCAAAGTTAATAGTAGCATAAGTAATTTGTGAGTTAGCACTTAGGCTAACTACTACTGTAGCAGAGCCTGTAAAGTTAATATCAGGTGTATAGATAATATCAGTTGTGCCAGTATCTGCACCTGGATTTGCACTGCTAAATGTTGTTGAGCCATTTGCAGAGTTTATAACCTCCCAAGATACAATATCACCATCTAAGTCAAAACCAGATAGAGTGGCTATGGTGCCAGGTGTGCCTTGGCTTAGATTATTGCCAATTATGGTGGTGGCTGCACTAAGACCATTGGGGAATTCGTAAAGTTGTCTTTTAAGGCTGTTTTCTCCAACAACAACATATAACTTATTAAAATTACCATCAATATCATTAATTATTACTCTAGCAGAACTATCGCTAGTATCACTTGGAATATGGTTATTAGGTTGTTGTCCTCCAAAAGTAGTAATATTTGCCCAAGGTAGTGCTGGGTAGCCAGGGACTATGTTATTAACAGTATCAGAGGTAATAATATGACGAATATTATTATTATTATCTAATAGATTAAATGCCTCACCAACGCCACTAGCAACCAAACCAATCCATACTTCATCAGTATTTCCACCATCAACATTAAACTCAAAAGTTCCAGATGCAAAACTAATTTCTTGTTCTGTATCTGGCACGAATAAATGTCCTCCTAATGCAGTGTTTATTGTTGTATCATCTCCATTAAACCCAGCATTTGTTGATTGAGCGTATAAACTACCACCAAATACTGATACACTTACAATACGACTATCAAACTCTGCTGTAATAACAGGGTCATTATTTGCCTCGCTTATATTAACGCTAATTGTTTTACTTACTGAGTTATTATTGCTATCGGTTAGGGTTATAATAATAGCACCTGTGCTCGTAGTATCTGGGATGATGTAAAATAAAGTGTAGCAGTGCTGGGGGTGCTACTTAGTGTTTTAGACACCATAACACTAGTAGTTGAAAATGATACTACTGGGGCTGGATTAGTGCTAAATATATTACCAGTAGTTGTTATGCTAAAAGCACTAAACTCATTATCAGCATCAGTAATATTAGTAATATCTATTTGATGTCTTATAGTATTTGAGGCGTTTTCTTCTAAACTAATGCTAGTTGTTGCTAGGTTAAATGTTGGTGTTACTGCACCTGCTAAGCCTAGCCACAAAAACACTACACTAAATATAAAAACCTTAATTATTTTAAATAATTTCATTACTATTGTATTAACTAATATAGTTATATATTTTAATATAAAAAAACTACTTTATTGAACTTTTAATAATTATCTTCCAAGTATTTTTTTAGATGGGCTACATAGTATCTAAATATTGCACAACTTTTTTAAACTCGTCTCCTCTGTTATTAAAATCGCTAAACATATCAAAGCTAGCACAGGCAGGGGATAATAAAATAACACCCTTGGTAATAGATTTTTTTGCTAATTGCACTGCATTTAACATTGAGTTTGCGTATATGGTTTTATCAGCACTAAATAAACTACCTATTATCTTTTTTGCTTTGCCTATTATAATAATTTTATCAAATACCTGATTTACCTTATTAGCAAGGGCTTGATAATCTTCTTGTTTTGGTATACCTCCTAGTATGATTGCTAGTTTTTGCTGGCGATATTTATTTAATATCGCATCTACCGCTGCTATTGTTGCTGTGGTATTAGTAGCCTTAGAGTCATTATAATAAATATTATCAGTGGCATTAATAATTTCTAAACGGTGTTTTACAGGGGTAAATTGTTTTATGGCTAAGATCATATTATCAACACTAAAATTTAATTTATAGCCTACGGTTAAAGACGCTAAAATATTATATATGTTATGCTCGCCTATTAACTTAGTATCATCTTCTGACATCAAAATGGTATCGCCTTGTAGTAAAAAACGCGTATTATGACAAACTACACTACCAAATTGCTCCGTGTGTTTAGGTATATTTAAGCCATAAGTTGTATTTATCACAAATTCTTTAGGGATAAATTCTGCATCACTAGGGGCTATTTTTATCTTACTATATTGATAAATACTTAACTTGGAATTTATATAGTCATTAAAATTATTATATCTATCTAAGTGGTCTGGGCTAATGTTTAATACTAGGGCTATTGCTAAATTGATATTGTGTAAATAATCTAGTTGATAACTTGATAATTCTAAAATATATAGTTCAACATCATCGGCTAAAATATCAAGTGCTGGAGTGCCTATATTGCCAGCTTTTGCTACTTTAATTTTTTCATATTCTGCCATATAAGCAATTAAATGCACTACACTAGATTTACCGTTAGAGCCAGTTATAGCAACTATTGGGGCTTTGGCGTATTGAGCAAATATATCTATATCACTAATTATAGGTATATTATTTTGTTGTAGTTTTATTATAAATTTATTATCTTTGGCAATTCCCGGGCTAATAATTGCTCGTTTGATATTATTAAAGTTAATATCAGTAGTTAAACCACAATAATTATAACTAGGATTATATGCTAAACATTGAGTTAATAACTTTGGTTGTTTATCGTCATCGGCTATGGTAAAATTAATATTATTTTTAGCAAAAAATTTTGCAACTGATAGCCCTGTTTTACCAATACCAAAAATTAATTGCATTTTTTACTTGTTTTTTTGTTAAAAAAAGGTTATATTTTACACTTTAAACAATAAAAGACCACTGCATAGATGAAAGTGTGAAGTAAAAAATGTCCAAAAATATCTCTGCTTGAGGCAAAAAATGTAGTTAATACGCCTGTCTTGACAAGTTTTTTAACAAAAAGCAGAGTTATTTTTAGCTTTTTGACGAGTGCTTTTGTCTATGCAGTGGTCTCAAATAAAATTATGAATACAAAAACTCAAACATTAGAAATTGTAATTGAAAAAAATAAAGTGCTAAGAGATACCTATAAATTACTCTCAGCAACATTATTTTTTAGCGGTTTAATGGCTTATTTGTCGTTAGCACTTAATATTGCTCCATTTGGTATTTTAATAACTCTTGTTGGCTATTTTGGGCTATTATTTTTGACATATAAGTTAAAAAACTCAGTATGGGGCATATTATCAGTATTTGCCTTAACTGGTTTTATGGGATTAACCTTAGGACCTATTATTAACTTATATATAAGTAATTTTACTAATGGTAGTCAATTAGTTGCAATGTCTATGGTAGGAACAGCAACTATTTTTATTACCCTATCATTGTATGCCGTTATTACTAAAAAAGATTTTAGTGGCTTGGCTAATTTTTTAACAGTTGGTATTATTGTGGCTTTTTTAGCTGGCTTGGCTAGTATATTTTTTAATATTCCAGCACTTTCTCTTGCGGTATCATCTGCTTTTATATTGTTAATGAGTGGTTTAATTTTATACCAAACAAGTGCAATTATAAACGGTGGCGAAAGAAGCTATATTCTAGCAACAGTAACACTATTTGTTAGCATTTACAATTTATTTTTAAGTTTATTGCAAATATTAGGGGTATTTAGTGGCGAAGACTAATAATGATAGACGAAGAAGGTTATAGGAGCGGTGTTGGTATAGTTATCAATAATAATGATAAAGTATTTTTAGCAAAACGCTTTGGTGAGGATTCTTGGCAATTTCCCCAAGGTGGCATAAAATATGGTGAAAATGATTTGGATGCTTTGTTTCGCGAACTATATGAAGAAGTTGGGTTAAGTAACAAAGATGTTAAACTTATTGCTAAAACTCCAAAATGGCTTCGTTATGATTTGCCTAACAAGTATATTCGCAAAAATAAATATCGTGTTTGCATTGGACAAAAGCAAGTTTGGTATTTATTGTCGTTAATTGTAGCTGATAGTAATATTAATTTAAGCCTACATACCAATATTGAGTTTGATAATTGGCAGTGGGTTGATTATTGGAGTCCTATTGATAGGATAATTTATTTTAAAAAGAATATTTACGAAGATGTGTTAAAAGTTTTAGCGCCTGTGGTTTTTAACAATAACCATAAAATTCCAAAATATTATAATCGTCCCCTAAAATGCTCAGCAATTATTCTATAATTAAATTTTGG
Organism: Gammaproteobacteria bacterium; assembly: GCA_965222825.1. Lineage (GTDB taxonomy): Bacteria > Pseudomonadota > Gammaproteobacteria > PS1 > Pseudothioglobaceae. The sequence continues at coordinate 1,362,578 of OZ244964.1, forward strand.
CTAATTTTTGTTATAAGTTTTAGTGTAAATTCTGCCCTAGAATTTAGCAGCGGTAATAAACAAAATACCTTATTAGAATTATTTACCTCAGAGGGTTGTAGTAGTTGTCCGCCTGCTGATAAATGGCTATCACTACTTAAAAATAATAATAGATTATTTAAAGAAATTATTCCCTTAGCATTCCATGTAGATTACTGGGATTCTTTGGGTTGGGAGGATAAATATGCCTCTAAAAAAAATAGTATGCGTCAATATCAATACAAGTATTTAGATAGAATCTCTAGCGTATATACCCCCGGTGTAGTAGAAAATGGTAAAGAGTCTCGTAAATGGTATTATGGCATACAAAATAAAAACACTAATATAACTGGCAAACTTAGTGCTAGGATTGATAATAATAAATTAAATGTGAACTTTGCAAATATAAAAAAAGATAAAGGCATTATTCTCAATGTAGCTATTTTAGGTGTTGATATAGTATCAGAAGTAGAAGCAGGAGAAAATGCTGATACTACCTTAGAGCATGATTTTATAGTCTTAACCCATAGACAATATTCAGGTAATGATAACAAAACAAAACAACGCTGGGACCTAGCATTACCAAAAGCCAAAATTAGTGCTCCTAAATATGCTATTGCTATTTGGATTAGCACTGTATATGATTTAAAGCCTATTCAGGCAACAGGTGCTTGGCTTTAAATTAACAACGGAACAGGGTCTGCCTATTCTTGTGTTTTTATCTGTTATAACAATCAAAAAATAGGAGTAATAAAATGTCTTGGTTAGGTGCTGGAATTGGTGCTGGAATTGGATTTGCAATAGGAGGACCAATTGGTGCAGGTATCGGAATGTGGCTGGGTAGTTCCATAAGTAATAGTGCTAGAAAAAACATAACTGTAGAAAAAGAAAATCAAACATTATTTTTTGTATTACTTTTTTCAATGCTAGGAAAAATAGCAAAATCAGACGGTATTATCTCTAGCGAAGAAATAAACGCTGTTACTAATTTTATGGATGAAATGAATTTAGATAACGAGGATAAAAAAGCCGCTATAACTATTTTTAATAATTCAAAAAATGATAAGTATTCCATTTATGAATACGCAGATCAATACAAATATAATGCCGATATACAAGCAAGAGAGATGATATATGCAATGCTTTGGAAGATAGCTTATTCTGATGGGCTAATACACCCAAAAGAAGATATTATTTTGCAAAAAATTGTCTCCCATTTAGGTCTTAACAATGATACTTATGATAACTTTAAGGCAGAATTATTGGGTATAGATAAAAACATAAACTCCCATTATAAGTTACTTGAATGCCTTAGTAGTGATACTAATGATAAAATTAAGCAGAATTATAAGCGTATTATAGCTAGATACCACCCTGATAAAATACAATCCAAAGGATTACCTAAGGAATTTATCATATTTGCTAATGAGCAAGCAAAAAAAGTTAATGTAGCGTATGATGCTATAAAAAAATCTAGACTTTAGTAATTAAAAATAAGCAAGCCTTACTTATTTAAAATTTATGTTTAAATATTTTTAATTTTTGTTTTAAAATTATTTTAGCGTCTTCAACACTAGGTTGGTTGTAAGTATTTATATTTAATAAATGTCCTACAAGTGAGGTAAGAAGTTCAAAATAATAAATTAATTGCCCTATATTAGACTCATCTTGGGCTTCTAGTTCAATAACATCAATAGCAATATCACCATAATTTGTTAAAAATTCTATAGTTGCGTCTGCTTGCATATTTATTAGTTGTGAAAATGAGATATTGTTTAATATATCAGCACCAAGTAATTTATCTAGTTTAGTATTTGGGGTAATATTTTGATTATCATAGCTTTTTAACTTAATAAAACTAACACTTTTATCCCTCTTACCTTGTGCTAATAGTTGCAAAAATGAGTGCTGGTCTTTGGGACCTATTAGGCCTATTGGCGTTAATCCAACATTAGTATTGCTATTTTTTTGTAATTTAGCTAAACTTTCTCCCCATAATTGCACAAACCAGTTATTAAAAAAGTGCAATGATTGACTATAACAAAAAACTACATTAATATTAATATAATTAGCATGTTTAGCATAATAATAAGATTTTTTTAACAGAGTATCACAGATATAACCATTATTAAAAAAACTATCTTTAATAATTTTTGCACCTAATAATATTTTGTCTATATTTATACCAACTAAGGCTAGTGGCACTAAACCTACTGCACTTAGGACAGAAAATCTACCACTAATATTTGTATCTATTGTCAAATAATTTGCTGATATATCTTTTGCGTATATTATTAATTTAGAATTTTTATCACTAATAAAACTAAATGGCTGATAATCTAGGTTATAAGTTTTTATTTTTGCTAATAGGTATTTATAAAGTGCTATTACCTCAATAGTGTTGCCTGATTTGCTAATTACTACAAAATGAGTTTTATAAAAATCTAACTTAGAGCAAATATTATCTATATCTATGGGATTTGTGCTATCTAAGAAATGTAATTTTCTAGTTATTATATGGGTAGTTTTTAAAAATTCATAAATAGCCTGTGCCCCTAAACTACTACCACCTATACCAATTACTACTACAAACTCAATATCAGGCTGCCTGTTTATAATATTTTTTATATGTTTTTTTATAGGCTTAGTATTTTGTTCTGCAAGCGAATAATGACCAATATTTGTGCTTTCATTTTTAATAGCATCTAAGGCATCTTGTTTAAAATCACTATCAAAAAATAGTTTGTTTATCATAATAATTACTGCCTTTTTAAAACATTTAACTTACAGATTAGAGTATTTTTTAACCTCTCTTATAACGCTAAAATTTTAACAGTCAAAAACCCTAAATCACGCACCATATTTATAATAACTAAATATTATAATCATATCTGTAGGTAAGTTTTATGGATTTATAATTTTTTGAATATAGTCAAATAATTTTTACAATTTTGTTTTGGTTTCTAAAATCAAATCAAACAAGGTTTTAAATCCATCAAAATTTGATTTATCAAAATTATCTTTTTTGCATTCTTCGGTAAACTTAACTTTATTAAACTTACCCTTTAAATCTTGAAAAGTTTGGATATTTTTATCAAAATGTTTTTTCAATACTTCTATTGGAAAATAGTCTTCCACCTCAAAATTTGACTGTTCAAACTTATCTTTTTTAGGATATAGATGTATGTGAATATTATTTATAGTTTTGCCTTTAAAGTCCTTCTTTTTAGTATCAATATCTAATACATTTTTAATGCATCCATATCCAGTATCATCACTATCAAAAAACGCAATAATTGTTTGCCCTTTTTTTGGTGTTAGTTCTTCAGTAACCTTTTTAAAAGTATCTGTATCTGTACCGCCTAGCCATAAAAAATTAAAATCTAAATCTTTGTATTTTGGGTTGCTCTTTTTTAATACTTTTAACGCTGTTGATATGTAGGTTTCATCAGTTTTACCCTCAACAACCAAAATATCTTTTTTTGACTGTAAAAACATCATCTGTTCTGACACGCCCATTGAGCCACCGCTTATACTGTATAATATATCACTTTGTTTATTGTAATTTGTATTAATTTTTCCGTTTTCAACATACGCTAAATGTTTAATATCAAAACTATGGGCAAGGGTGGGTGAATGGGTGGTTAAAATAATTTCTCTATTGCTATACTCTTTTAGCATATCAGGAATGAGTTTTTTATTAGCAATATGAATATGTGCATCAGGCTCGTCAAATAATAAAAGCGAATTTTCATCAGCTAAAACCTCTAAGGCTAGTTTGAGTAATATTTGTTTTTTTTGTCCCTCGCTTAAACTTTTAATATCAATCTGGTCAATTTTAATATCATTAATAATTCTTGTGATTTTTACACCTAATTTACCGCCCTCTACTGGTGAAGATGCTATATATAAATAACTAAATATTTGTTTTATAGTTATTTGTTGATTACCTATATCAAGCGTTCTTAAGGTGTTTGTATTTATAAAGCCGTCTTTATCACTAAGACTTTTAATTCTCTTAATTAGGTTTAATGCTTCATTGCCTCTAAATCCTTCATATTTAGCTTCATCTATAGAAAAATTTATATCTATACCGTCTGCTAATGCTATATTAAAATTTTCCTTTATAAATTTCTTTGCATCGTTACTATCAAAGCAAAATAAAGCAATCAAACCTAATTGCCAACTATATTTATTGATATATAACATTCTTGGCGTAGGTGTGCTAACTTTTTGTTTTAAAAGACTGTTAAAAAACTTTACATAAAAATTTTGGTAATAATCCTCCCATAATCGCAATTCTTCACCACTATATAAAGCAATTACTTGTGATGGGCTATAATTTTTTAATGTTTTAGGTGTTGTCTCAGGAATTACAAAACCAAGCTTGTAAAAATTTTTAACTTCCTCCCAATCATTATGGACATCATTGCCCTTACTTTCAAATTTCACTTTGCTATTTTTTTTGGTAATCCGTATTTCTAAATTATATTGGCTATACTCCAAAACAAAATTAAACTTAAATGATAAAGCCGTTAAATTATCATCATAAATATGGGAAAAAATAGCACTAATTGCCTCTAGAATATTACTTTTTCCACTAGCGTTATTACCGATTAAAACGGTAAGACCGTCTCTATTTTTAAAGTTAATGTTAAAATCATTGAGGTTTTTAAAACCATCAATCCACAGACTTTTAAGACGCATTATTATTTTCTATACTCGCTTGACGAGTAAAAATCTCCCTTTCAAATTCTATTAAAGCGTTTTTTTGGTTTTGTTCGGCTTGTTGTTTGAGGGTTTGAATATCGTTTTTTATATTTTGGATATGGTTGGCTATTTTATTTTGGATTTTTAGAGGTGGTAATATTATGGGGTAATTTTTGATTTTTTGAGCGTTCAAATTAGGCTGATTATTGCCACTCGCTAAAGCTCTTAATCTCTGATATTCATTTTGCAAATAAAACCATAAATAATCAATATTTATATTGTTGGAAAAATTATAAAATACAGCACAGGCTTGGTTTGTAGTTGCTTCAATATTTAACTTTGATATTCTTCCTCTTGTTAGCCCTTGCCCATACATCGCCATAATTAAACTACCTTTTGGATAAAGTTTTAAATTTTTATTATCCGCTCCATCTATCGTAATTTTTTCTAATGTATCCAATATATGGTTATTTAGTATTTCTCCTGTTTTCACCCAAGGAATGTCGCCTTTATAATATTCTAAATTATCTCTTGATGGTGTTCCACCACTTCCTATATTGCAAATATCTGACACCTTGCATACTGGGTATATACTTTTAATATTGCTTGTTGTTTTTGTTGCAAAATCAAAACCCCATTCTTGTAAATCCTTAAACCTAACAAACTGCAAAATATTATTATTTTGTGTTTCTTCTTGAGGTAATTCAATACCTAATTCTCTATAAAGATAGGTTTTTATCTCAGCTTCTTTTTGATGTGCTTGCTCGGTTTGTTGCTTTGCTAAATTTAGTTTATCTTGATAGTTTTTAACCAGTTGTTGCTGAATTTCTAAAGACGGTAAAGGGATTTTCAATCTTTTAATAAAATTATATGTCGCTTCTGTTTTAATTCCTTCTGATTTAATAAATGATAAATAATTTTGAAGCACCTTACTTCTTAAAACCAAAACCAGATATTTTTTGCTAATATTGTTGTTAACAATATAAGGCTGATAATGTGTTGAACTTAATAATTCATTATCAAAACTATTTATTGCTAATGCCCCTTGGTGAAAGTTTATTTTTGATACTAGTAAATCATTTGAATGTAATCTGTACATATCCATACCTGATTTTCTTTCTTCTCTTAAGTGTATAACACCATCTTTAAAAGAGATTTTTTTAACTAAATCTATGTCATTTTTATAATCATTCTTTTTTACCTTTTCTTGTCTTGGTGTAATTAATTCACCCAATGCAACTAAGTCAAACTGACTTTTCAAAAAATTAGCATTTAGATAATTTTTGATACTCCAATCATCTAAACCTTTAAACTGCACAAACTGTAATAAATTGCTCATAGCACTACCAAAGGTTATTTTGTATTCTGTGTTGGGTAAATATTTTTAGTAATTCAGGTAGTTGATTATCGCCCTTTTGTCCTGTGGTGGTAATACCTGCTTTATCTATTTTACTAATTGGTATTTCATAGTCAAAAACTTGCTTAATGATTAACTTTTTTAATTTAGTTTCCGCTACTTGTAATTTTTTTATATCGTTATTAATAGCCCTGGTTGTATTATCAGTAATACTGGATAAAGCAAAACCAGTAGTTGCACCAAGTAAAAAACCAAGCCATTTTTTATCTGCGAGCAAGCCTAATGCACCTCCTGTAAGTGTTAACACTATTTTGTCTTTTGTTTTTTCTTGTTTAGCTTGTATTAATTGAGCAATGCCTTTTTGTATTTCAAGTAATTGTTTTTTTAGCTCTATTGCTGGTTCTTTTATTTTTAAATTTTCTGTGTTTAGATTTCTGGTAATTTTTTCATAATGTGATTGTTCCTCAACAGTAAATTTTTTAAAAAATACCAACGAGGTTTTAACCGTTGCCCCTGATGAGATAAATACATCTTGTGGCAGGGATACAATCAGCAATATTTTGGCTTTAGATTCAAAAAAATCACGGGCTTTTTGTAGGTTTGATGAATTTAAAACACCTTCTGGCAATACAATACCCATACGCCCACCGGGTTTTAATAAATCTAAACAACGCTCAACAAATAAAACCTCTGTCGCTCCTGAAGTTTTACCAACTTCAAAAAGCCCTCTGATTGATTCACCTATATTATCAGTTACCTGTTTTATTTCGTTGTTATATAACTCTTCGCCATATTCTTTCTGATATTTTTTAATTGTGTCCTCATTGGTGTATCTATCATCCTCTTCAACTGTTGGCGTAGTTTTAGCAAGCGTTGTGCCAAAAGGTGGATTGGTAATAATCACATCAAAGCGGTTTCTAAAAATGCCATTAATATTAAGCAAGCCATCATTATGGTGTATGCCGTTATGCCCATCACCGTGCATAATCATATTCATTTTTGATACCCTTGCCATGCGCGGGTTGGCATCAGTACCAAAAATAGATTTGTATGATAATGCTTGTATGCGTTTTTCTTGTTGTTGGTTGGTTTGTATTAAAAATTCTTTGTATTGTTTATTTAGCTTTTTATTATCAATATTTTCTAAATTTTGTCCAAAAATCTCTTTTTGCTTTTTGGCTTTTAGTGTGATAAATTCATCATTAATATTTTGAGCAATACTTTCAAAAGCTTTTATTAAAAAACCACCGCTACCTGCACAAGGATCACATATTAATTCGTTTTCTTTTGGTTCTAGTAATTCAACAATAAAATCAACAATGGTGCGTGGGGTAAAAAACTGCCCCAATTCACCTCTAAAAGTCCTGCCTAAAAAACGCTCAAAGGCTATGCCTTTAACATCGCTACTGGTTGAAGTAAGGTTATAAATTTCTAACTCTTTAACAATAGATTCAAAACTGGTTTCTCGAATTTTGATTTTTTCGTTATCATCAAAAATACCGTCTTCTTTAAACTCATCTTTAACATCTTTAAACAAGCGTTGCACATATGAATCTTTGTTACCAACCAAATTCCATGCTTCTCTTTGCCTATTAAATTGTTTAATTGAAAAAATAGCATCTTGTTTTGGATTACGCTCATACATAATCTTAATAAACAGGATTTTACTAATTTCATCAAAAGCAGCCTCTGGTGATAATTTGTCATTATTTCTGATAATGTTATGGCATTTATGAAGTAGTTTTGCAAACTCATCGCCGGTAAATTCTTTGGTTTTTGCCAGTGCTTTTTTTAGCTTTTCATTATCTAAAATATCTTTTGCATTAGGAATATCATTAACTGGTTGTAGTTTTAAAGGTAATTCATCTTCAACTGTTTTATAAACTTGCAATTGATTACCATTGCTAACGGCAAATAATTTTGCTCTACTCCAAGTAGCGTAATTGTAGCCCTGATAACAATCCTCAACCTTTAATGCTAAATCTCCTGCCTTTAATTCAACTACTAAAAAAGCAATTTTATTTTTCTGTTTTTCTTCTTTGGTTTTCCAAATAACCAAATCAGCACTGGCTCTGCCATTGCCTCGCTGTGAAGTAGTTAATTTAACCTCTTGGCTCATTTGCTCTAATGAGTAACCATAATCATTAACTAATTTACAAATAAATTCTTGCCTAACAATCTCTTCAGGTTGTGTCACAAGCCATTTATTTTTTAACGATATAAAAATTTTAGTTTTGTTGTCTTTGTATTCAATTTTCATAGCTATAGTTGATTTTATTTTTTGTATTTTACATAACACTATTTAACTTAAATTTAAACAACCTAAGCCTTATTGACTTTAATTATTTACTTTATGCTTAAATTCTGGCACTATTTTTTGTAGTTGTGCTACTTTATCACATTTGCCTAGTAGAGTGTTTATATCTTTATTTAGTTTATTAATTGGATAATTATCTTTTTTAGCAACAGTAATAGATGGATAAGAAGTTTTTTTATCACTATCGTTGATTAATAGCTCTTCGTATAATTTTTCGCCATCTCTTAACCCAATATATTTTATCTCTATATTATCAGCACCTCTTAGTTTTAGCATTTGTTTGGCTAGTGATAATATTTTTATTGGTTTACCCATATCAAGGATAAAAATTTCACTACCATCACCCAATGCCCCAGCTTGTAATACTAACTCGCAAGCCTCACTAATTAACATAAAATATCTAGTAATATCAGGATGAGTAATGGTAATAGGTCCGCCTTGTTCTATTTGTTTTTCAAATAGTGGTATTACACTGCCACTACTACCTAAAACATTACCAAATCTAACTGCCACAATTTTAGTATTATTACAAACCACATTTTGGGCGTATAATTCGCATATTCTTTTAGTTGCACCCATTATGCTAGTGGGACGAACTGCTTTGTCTGTGCTAATTAGCACTAGCTTAGCAATATTATTGCTAACAGCTAGGTCAATAACATTTTTTGTGCCTAAAACATTATTATTAATACTTTGGGTAATATTTGCCTCTACCATAGGCACATGTTTATACGCAGCTGCGTGCAACACTATATCTATATCATACTTTTTAAATACCTCAGATAAGCCATCTTTATCAATAACAGATAATAAGACCAGGTTTATATTGTATGCTGATAATTCTTGCTCGATAACATAAAGGCTATACTCATTATGGTCTAATAAAATAACACAATTAGCATTAAATTTAGCACATTGTTTAGCTAACTCGCTACCTATTGTGCCTCCAGCACCTGTTATTAGAATTATTTTATTATTGACAAATTTGTCAATAAAATTCTCATCTAAATCAACAGGATGCCTAGCGAGTAAATCTTTAATATCTATATTTTTTAGTTGGCTGGTATATGGTGAACTAAGCAACATATTATCTAAGCTGGGTAATATTTTTACCTCAGAGGCGTATTGTTCTAAGTCATTATAAATCTTTTTTACAGTGCTACTATCTACTGATGGTACGGCTATTACTAATAAATCAAGTTTGATATTTTGAAAATTTTTGCTAAATTTTGCCCTAGATACAATACCAATACCATCAATAGATCTAGAGGCTAATTTTTTATCATCATCAATAAAAACTTTTAATTTATAACTAGTTAGAGAAAATTCACTAGCTACCTTTAACCCCGCTTGACCTGCACCAAATATAGCTAGGGTTTTTTTATTTAATTTACTATTTTTTTTAGTAAAATATTGATAACTATAAATTAGCAAATTATTAAGAAATAAAAATATAAATAATTCGCTAACAAGCAGCGCTATTCGCACCTCACCGTGAAAAAATGGCATATAAACAATAAATGCTATAAAATTTATCAAAGTTTTAATCAAAAATAGTTTATTAGACGCTCTAGACCAAGATGCTGAATAATCACGAAAAATAAATATTGATGCTATAACTCTTAATAATATTACTGCTAGCACTACGCTTATTAAAAATTCTTTATGAAAAATCCAGAATGTCCATAAAAAAGATATAAAAGTTAGCAATATTATTACTATAAAATTTATAATAGTTTTGGTAAATATATTTACTGACATTTGTTTAGATATTGCTGGTTTTATCTGCTTGTTGCATAATTTTATCTAATATTGAGCAAAACTTATCCATTTCATATCTACTTAGGCTAGGGTGGGTTAAAAACATTAGAGTTTTTCCTGATAAACTTTTAGCATTTTTAAGCCGTTTTTTAGGTTTAAAGTCTTTATTATCAAATGCTTTTTCTAAGTAAACCTCAGGGCAAGAGCCAGAAAAACACGGCACTCCATTATTGTTTATTTCATCTCTGATTTTACTAGCATTCCAATTATTATTTAGCAAACTTTCATCAACCTCTATATAAGCTTTATAAGCAGAATGGACTATATAGTGAGGTATTTCCGGGACAATAAGAGATTTGTATTTACTAGCTGTTAGCCATATTTTACTAGCGTTATTTAATCTTAATTTTAGCCAATGCGGTAATTTTTTTAATTGTATACTACCAATTACAGCTTGCATTTCTGTCATACGGTAATTACTGCCAAAACTATTATGCGACCACCTAAAACCATCTCTTATTACACTATTTACTATTTTTGATTTGCCATGGTCTTTGTAAGAAAACATTTTATCTGCCAGTAGTTTATTATTAGTAGCAATCATACCTCCTTCGCCACCTGTTGTAATGATTTTATCCTGACAAAAAGACCAAACTCCAATATCTCCAATACTTCCTACTATGTTGTTTTTATACTTAGCACCATGTGCTTGGGCACAATCTTCAATAATAGCAATATTATTTTTTTTAGCAAGAGATACAATATCATCCATCTCACAAGGAAAACCTGCTAAATGCACACATATTATTGCTTTGGTTTTAGCACTAATTACTTGACTTATACTATCTGCTACTATATTACCAGAATTGCTATCAATATCAGCGAAGATCGGCTTTGCCCCTACTGTTATTACACAAGAAGTGGACGCAATAAAACTTCTAGGGGTAACTATTACTTCATCACCTTTTTTAATATTTAAAACTCTAAGTGCCAATTCCAACGCAAGAGTGCCATTGGCAATAGCAATAGCATAATTACAGCCTATAAATTCTGCAAATTCTACCTCAAATTTTTTGACTTTATTACCAGTCCAGTAATTAACCTTGTTAGATGATAAAACTTTAGCAACTGCATCTACTTCTTGTTTGCTAAAATTAGGCCAAGGCGAAAAATCAGTATTAGAATTTATCAATTATTTTTGATAGTTAAGAAAAATCCCATAACCACAATAAGCAACATCATATTTTTATTAAGTGCTTTTTGAATGGTTCTCTCTATATCGCTTTTAAGTAATTCAAATTTAGCTTCTAAGTCGGCTTTAAGTAATTCAAATTTAGCCTCTAATGCTAAAAATTTATTATCTAACTCTATGACACCGTTAGTAACATTATTTAGTTTGCTATCTAAATGATTGATATGGTTATATTGTGATTTTAATAACAAAGTATTAATATCATCCTGACTGAGTGGTTTACCATCGCTGAATTTTTTTTCTATTTCTTTGATTTTAGGCTCAATCATTTCTAAGAGCATATCATCTACTTTAGTTTTATCCATAAAATTATTTTAATTTTAACAATTAACTAAATATAAATAACTATATTATACACTATGCTTTGTTTTGATTGACGCTTACCTTTGAAGGTAGTGCAAAGACAAAACTATGAGGTTTTAATGACTTAATTACTAATGATTTCATACCAATTACACTAAATTCTCCAATTTCAATACCTTGCATCAAAGTGCTTGCTACACCTATCATTACATTATCTTTTATTACACAATTACCACCTATAAAAACTTGCGGGGCAATAGAGCAATTTGTGCTGATAATAACATCATGACCAATGTCAGCCTGATGATTAAAAATACAATGATTACCAACCCTACTATCTGTTGAAATAATAACACTATGAGCAATATAAACCCCATCACCAATTTTAGCACTAACACTAACAAATGCCTGTGGCGATACTAGAGATATAGCAGGTATGTTATGCTTGGTTAAAAAATTAATAATCATCTTTCGTGCCAACATACCCTCTTTATTTATTGCACCAATAGCAATAATAACACCATCAAAATTGTCTTTTTGGGCTAATAACTCATCTAGGTAGCCTTTATATTGATAAGCAATATTACTCTTTTTATTAGCAAAAATACCATAAATTTGATGCCCAAGCATTTCTGCTACTTCTATAACCTCTTTGGCAAATCCACCACCACCTATAATAGCTATTTTTTTAATCACTTACTTTACCTTCTAAAAAATCCACTAAACTTGCAACGGTTTTAAATGGGGTGTTTATGGCATCCATTGATTTTTCATCTGCTACTTGAATATAACGACCATATTTTAACTCTAGAGAGCTTTCTAATTCTAAAATTAAATCTAAAACTGTAACAGAATCTAACAATGCAAATAATGGTGTTTTGTCATCAATATTATCAAGCATATTATTTTCTAATTCTTCATTAATTACTGCAATACATTCCAATACAATTTTTTTAACCATTAACAACCTCAATATAAGTTACATTTTTTACTTGCTTTTGTAAATTATAGAGCGTGTATTGCTTATTGTGTTTAATAACTTCAAAATCAAAATTATCGTATAATTTACTAACTTGCTGATTTTTTGCAGTGCTTATATATTTTGCTTGCAGTGGTAGTTTAGTATGCTTAGAAACTAAATATAAAATTTTTTGCTCCAAGTTGCGACCTAATACACGACAACTCATTAAAAATGAATCAATCATATTATCTTTAATAATAACCACAGCTATTAACCCTAAATCACCAAATTTATCTTTAAGAGAAAAACTAAATAATTTATGGTGTTGAATAATTTCTAAAACCTCAGTCTCACTATATCTTTTAGTTGTTAAATTAAACTGATTAGTTTTGTTGATTAATTGGGCAATACGCTTTATTTGAGAGGCTTGATTGATTGAATAATGTAATTTCATTGCAATACTTTTTAAATAATTATCCAATGAATTAAACTTATTTTTAGCAACTACACGCTTATTTTGTGCTTGATATTGGGTAGTTTTTAGCTTGTCTTCAGTGCTAATAGATAAACTTTTTAATACTGGAATACTATCTATTAAATCTAAATTAGTAATTATATTATCAGTAGATATTTTGATACCATCAATACCTAGATTATCTTTAACTTCATTTAATTCAAAATCACTATCATCAAAAAACAGCATACTATCTAAACCAATATTTAATTCATTGGCAATTTCTCTTATATTGATACTTTTAGCGTGCCAATTGACTTTTTTAATAATAAAATCATTCCAAGAAAGAGGCATATTTTTATTATCAAAAACTTCTTTAACATCAGATAAATTATTTTTACTGACTATTGCTAATAGTAATCCACTATTTTGTAAATATTTTAATTTTTTTTGAAAAAAACGATAAATAATACCAGGGTAATTTTTATCAATAGCAATGCCTTCAATACCATCTTCGCCTATAATTCCGCCCCACAAGGTATTATCAGCATCTAATATTAATAGTTTTTTTCTAATATTACTAAATAAGTTAATTTTATCATAAATGCCATTAGCAATAACTAAGAAGGCCTTTTTTGTCCAAGGTGTTTGAAATAAAAAACTATTTTTAGCATTGTAGAAATTTTTATAGCCAGTATAATTAACCAGTTGGTAAATATTCAAAATAGCAACATCACCAATTTGAACAAATTCCTCAATTCTAGCATTAATATCTAGTAATTTTTGGTATTCCTTTATATTTAAGCTACTATTAATATCTAAAAAATTACTAGCAATATTAGATATGATAATCTTTGTTTTGTTGTTTTTACGAAATAATTTTAATAATAATTTTAATTCATTAAATTTAGTATTAGCACTATCATCTAAGAAACCATCATTAGCATAATAATTTATATCTAGTAAAATTACTAAATAATCTACTTTTGTGTTGCTACTTAGAGTTTGAGTAATTGTGTCTATATCAAAATACTCGCATTTATACTCTTTTAATAAACGATTAATGGGTTTTGTAATAGTATTTGATAAGAAAGCTATAGTTTGCACTATTTATTTCCAGTAAAAGGTGGCATTGTTATATTATTACTAGCAGATATACCCTCTCTAATAAATACCTTCTTAATAGTTAGCAATAAAATTTTTACATCCAGCCAAAATGAGCGATTATCTACATACCAAACATCTAACTTAAATTTTTGTTGCCAGTTGATAGCATTTCTGCCGTTTACTTGTGCCCAGCCTGTTAATCCTGGTTTGACATTATGGCGTTTATTTTGCTCCTTATTATAAAGTGGCAAATATTGTGTTAATAAGGGTCGTGGACCTATAAAATTAATGTCATTTTTTAGAATATTAAATAAACTAGGCAATTCGTCTAAGCTAGTAGAGCGTAAAAATAAGCCAAATTTTGATAATCTAAGGTTATCGTTTAGTAAATTATCGTTACTATCTTTGTTATTATTCATTGTGCGAAATTTATACAAAACAAATAATTTGGTGTTTAGCCCGGGTCTTTGTTGTTTAAATATTACTGGACTACCAAGAAAATAACGCACCAACAAAGCCAGTATTAAATATACAGGGGCTAACAATAGTATTATTAATAATGTTATTATTTTATTTATAAACACAAATAGTAAATAGCTAGATGTAAAGGGCTGATTATACATAAAATAACTAGGTTTCTAAATAAAACCTACTACGCCAGTAGCTAAATCATACTCAGCACCTATTATTATTAATTGTTTACTATTAACTTTTTGTTGTAATATTTCTGATTTTTTATATAATTTGTTTACAGAATTTTTAATATTAGCTCTTATAGATTCATTGATTAACTCATTTTCTGATAATGTTTTTTTCATTGATAATTTTACCGATGGTGCTATGCGTTTAGTTATTGAATATATGTTTTCTGATACAATCTTTTTACCTTTAAGTTTATCAATAGTAGCTATTATAGCACCACAATAAGAGTGCCCTAAAACTAATACCAGAGGTGAGTTATATGATGATACTGCAAATTCTACACTACCTATTTGTGATGGGGCAACAATATTGCCAGCAATACGAATAATAAATAAATCTCCAAAGCTTTGGTCAAAAATAGTCTCAACTGGAACCCTAGAATCAGCACAAGATAAAATAACAGCGAATGGTTTTTGTGCCTTTGGTATTTCTTCTTTTCCAGTAGGTAAGAATTTATTTACCAAACTTTTCCCTTGAATAAACCTATTATTGCCATCAATTAGTGCTTGTTTTGCTTGTTGTATAGATATTTTACTCATAATTATAATTATGCACAGCATCAATCAATACTTTAACATGTTCTGGATTAACATCAGGAGATATGCCGTGCCCTAAATTAAATATATGCCCAGTAGTGGAATTGAATTGGTGTAAGATTTTTCTTACCTCTTTGGTAATAGTTTGTGGTGGTGCATATAATGCACAGGGATCTAAATTGCCTTGTAGTGCTACTTTATTACCAACGCGTTTTTTAGCATCTGCTAGCTCAATATTCCAATCT
Organism: Gammaproteobacteria bacterium; assembly: GCA_965222825.1. Classification (GTDB taxonomy): domain Bacteria; phylum Pseudomonadota; class Gammaproteobacteria; order PS1; family Pseudothioglobaceae. The sequence goes on from OZ244964.1 coordinate 1,378,301, forward strand.
AGCCCAATAGCATCGCAAGTAGTGTTAGCTATTTGTTCTAAATACGCTCCACCTCCTTTGGTAAATAAGGTAATAGGGATATATTTATTATTAAATTTTCTATTAATTCCTAAAACTATTTTTTGCATATATTGTAAAGAAAAATCCTGATAATGCTCTTTATTTAATAACCCACCCCAAGTATCAAACACCATAACAGAATCAGCACCAGCTATTATTTGCTCGTTTAAATAATCAATAACTGCATCGCTAATAAGTCCTAGTAATTTGTGCATATCTTTAGGGCTTTCATACATTAACCCTTTTACCTTAGCAAATGTTTTGCTTGCACCTCCCTCTACCATATATGTTGCCAAAGTCCATGGGCTACCAGAAAACCCTATTAATGGCACTTTATTATGAAGATTTTTTTTAATTAGTGTTATAGCATCAAAAACATACGATAGGCTACTCATATCTGGTTTTATCAAGTTATGTATTTGCGAGTGGTTATTTATTGTAGTTTTAAATTTAGGACCTTCGCCATCTACAAAATACAAACCCAAGCCCATAGCATCAGGAATGGTAAGAATATCTGAGAATAAAATAGCAGCGTCTAAATCAAATCTATCAATGGGTTGTAGTGTTACCTCACATGCTAGTTCTGGAGTTTTACAAAGGTTTAGAAAACTACCAGCTTTTTTTCTAGTAGCACGGTATTCAGGTAAATAACGCCCAGCTTGACGCATAATCCACACAGGGGTTCTTGCTACTGGTTTTTTTAATAAGGCATTAATATAATCAAAAGACATATGTTGCCTCTTATAATGGAATTTTAACGCTTAAATGCTTTATAACGATTTTTGAACTTCTCAACACGACCTGCTGTATCAACAATTTTTTGTTTACCAGTATAAAATGGGTGGCATTTTGAGCATACATCTAGTAAAACCTTGTCTTTATTTATAGTAGATTTCGTAACAAAACTATTGCCACAACTACAAACCATTGTTGTCTCATTATAATTAGGATGTATATCTGCTTTCATAAGTATTTGATAATAAATGCCGATATTATACTATATTTAATGAACTTATACATAAAAAAAATATTCTAAAATATAATTGTAATGTTAAAATAGACATACAAAGTATGCTAGATAGTTTTTAAGGTTATGTGAGGTAATTATAAAAGGCTAATTATTAGATTATGACACAACACGCCAATAATAGAACTTTTGAAAATATAAAAAATTACTTTAATAACCTTGATTCTGATTATAGTAATTTTAATAATTCTAATGATATTTGCACACCATTAGAATGTGTTAAAACTATGGTAGATACTATGCCATCTATTTTTTGGAATAAAGAGGATATTAAAGTTTTAGATAGTTGTTGTGGTAACGGCAATTTTCATAGTTATATAGCTATGAAAACTAAATTAAAAAATCAGACTAAAGCACATTAGCCTTAGTGCTAACAAGAAACTGTTAAATTCGCACTTAATCTAAATGTGCAGGTTCAAAAAAACGACTAAAAAATATTATACAAAAAAGGAGAAAAAACCATGCCAATAATGATGTCTAATACCTACGATGCTTTTATTGAAGCTGGGGTTAGTAAGGATACTGCTAAAGCTGCCGCAGAAGAAGCAGCTAACTTAACAAATAGATTAACAAAATTAGAGATTATGCTCAGTGTAGTAATTGCTGGAGTTAGTCTTTTAATTGGCGGAATGAGTTATATTATTACATTGTTGCACTAGCGGTGAGACTGTAAAGGAACTTAGACGAGCTAGTAAAAATTAGATAAAATTTGTCTGCTTGTGAGGCATAAAATGCAACTCCTAATATCGCTAAGGGTAAGTTTTAGGGAATAATTAGAGAATTTAAGGTCATAGTAATTTATTTTAGAAAAGCACTTAACAAAGCATTCCACCTGACCTAGACGCGACAGGTAGTTTGGTCATTATGTACAAATAAGGAGAAAAATAAATTAATATTAACGAATACATACTATTATTATCATTAGCAGTAATTGTGGTAGGTTGGTTTATAAATAGCAACTTACAAATAAAACATGAAATCATTAAAAAAAACAAACACTTTTTAAAGTATTTTCAAGAACTTACACGGCAAAATATAAATGTCATTGCTTGCTATGTATATTATATTTAAGAATAAAAAATAATCCCTATTACTTGCTTACAAATTACAAGTGATATTATAGCAATATGATAGATGCAGTAAGAGTTTTATGGGATTTTAGGTTAGAAAGTTCCGTTGGAGGTTAAGCCTCCGTTATAATATTGGCAGTTGTTCTATGTGTGGTAAGGTATTTTAGGGTTTTTGGAGGTTAAACATCTGTTTTAACCGATTATAAAGAGAGTTACGGAAATTTACCAATAGGATGTGGACAGAAGTAAAACAAAATTAAGAAAAGATACTTACTCTAAAAAGCAATTAAAATAAAAATTTAAATTGCTAAGTGTGTAAGTTTTTGCATATTTAAGTATATAATTCCCTGAGAATTACACATCTATAAAACTTTTTAACCTTTTATTTTATTAATAATATTGCTAGTGCTTTTATTGGCTACAAAATCAACTATAGCAACTTTTTTTGCTACATTACTACCAATTATGGTTTTATTTTTGTAATCCCCGCCTTTTACTAACACATCTGGTTTAATAGATTTTATTAAATTATATGGCGTGTCTTCATCAAAAATTACCACAAAATCAACCATTTTTAAAGACGCTAATATGCACGCTCTATCTAGTTCATTATTTATAGGTCGGTTATTACCTTTTAAATTACTAACAGAGGAATCAGAGTTTAATGCTACTATTAATTTATCACCATAGCTACTTGCTTGTTGTAAATATTTAATATGACCTGCGTGTAATAAGTCAAAACAGCCATTGGTAAAGACAATTTTTTGTGAGTTTTGTTTTAATTTTTTACTTGTAGCAATTATTTCTTTTATAGTTTGAATATTATTAGCATTGTTTTGATAAATATTTGCTTGATAATCATTAATTTGTGCTAAATTTACACTAGCACTACCTATTTTACCTACTACAATACCTGCTGCTAAATTGGCAAATTTAATAGCATTATCAATATTATCATCTATGGCTAGTGCAAAACCTAACGCTGCTAAAACACTATCTCCAGCACCAGTTACATCATATACCTCTCTTGTTTTTGTTGGATAAATAATCAATTTATTATCTTTGGACAATATAGCAATACCATCTTCGCTAAGGGTTGTTAGTGCTAGTTTAAGATTGCAGTTATTTTTTATCAAAAGCATAGCCTTAGTTAAAGACTCTGTGTCTGATATTTGCATATTGCTAGCAATTATTAACTCTTTTTTATTAGGGGTTAATAAATATGCCTTATTGTATTTTGTATAGTCATAACCTTTGGGGTCAGCCAAGACTTTTTTATTATTTTTATTGCCAATATCAATTAATGCTCTAGTAAGATTAGCAGTAAAAACACCTTTGCCATAATCTGATAATAAAATTATTTCATAATTAGCAATATTTTTAGTAAAAGTTTTAACTATAAAATTAGCACTTTCTGTGCTAATATCGTGGGTTGTTTCATTGTCATAACGAATTACTTGTTGTTTTTGTGCTAATATGCGGGTTTTTTTTGAAGTTTTACGGTTTTTCTCAGTAACTAAAAATTCGCTAGTTATATTTAACGATTTTAACATTGAGATTAACTCATATGATGCAACATCATCGCCAATAACACTTAAAATATCAACGCTAGCACCTAAGGATTTTAAATTATTTAACACATTACCTGCTCCACCTAAAACGCTAAGGTTTTTATCAATATTAACAACAGGAACAGGTGCCTCAGGAGATATTTTTTCACAAGAGCCAGACAAATAATTATCAATCATTAAATCGCCAACTACTAAAATCTTTGGCTGTTTTTTATAATTATTTATATTTAGCATAACTATTTTTTATTGCACTAATATAATTCGCAATTCCATCTTCTAAGTTAAATTTAGGTTTATAAGTCAAGTCTTTTGTTGCACTTTTTATATCAGCACAGGTATAAGTTTGATAACTATTATCGTTATAAGGATTTTTAATAAAGTCAATTTTAGTAGCTGTTTTTGTTAGCGATAAATTATTAAATAATATCATTGCTATATCATTAAAACTTTTAGCCTTACCATAGCCTATATTATAAATATTGTGTGTTTTTGTGCTATTATAATTGCTATAACACAAGGTAGTAGCACTAATTACATCATCTATATAAACAAAATCTCGTTTAAAATTTCCCGAGTCTTTAAACAATTTTGGATTATTACCTGCTAGTATTTGATGCCCTAATTGCAGCACCATAGATGCGGTTTTGTCTTTAAAAAACTCACCCTTGCCATAAACATTAAAATATCTTAGGCCTATAGTTAGAACATTAAATTCTTTAGAGTATTTATTGGCTATATTATCCATAGCTAATTTACTATAACCATAGGTATTTTCTGGTGCTTCATTGCCAATTATTTGTTTTTTATTATTGCCATAAGTAGCAGCGGAGCTAGCATAAATAATAGGGGCATTATTTTGTTTTGCTAAGTCCAATAGGTAATAAAAACTATTAACATTAGTTCTCATAACTAACTCTTGGTCAGAGGCTCTGGTATCAGATATTGCTGCTAAATGAAATATAACATCAAAACTATAGTCTTGTAGTTTTGCTAAATCTAGATAATTATTTAGATTACCACAAATAATATCACCCTTATAATTTATTAAATTTTGGAAATGCCCGAAACTTTTTAAATTACCATTACTAAGTGTTTCTTCATTTCTAAAACAATCAAAAACTACTATTTTTGCACTAGGATAGTTATCTTGTAAATAATTAGCAATATTTGAGCCAATAAAACCAGCTCCACCTGTTATTAGTATAGTTTTTTTAGCAAAATTATTGCTCATCTTTTGATAACTGTTTTAATATATTTTATTGATTTTAATATAAATTTAGCATTAGAGTTAGCTTTATCAATATCTTTGCCAGTTTCTACTAAAATAGTTGTTTTTATACCAACATTATCAGCAGTTGTAATATCTGATTCTTTATCGCCTATCATTATTGAGGTGCTAAAATCTATGTTATGGTGTTTTTTTGCTGTTAATAACATACCTGATTTGGGTTTTCTACACTTGCAATTATCACTATCTATATGCGGACAAAAATAACTACTAATTATAATATTATGTTGTCTAAATTCTGCCAACATCCAGTTATTTAGCATATGATAATCATTTTCTGTATAAAAACCTCGGCTAATACCAGACTGATTGCTGATAATAATTAATTTATAGCCTAGATTTTGCAAATAAAGTAGCCCTGCAAAAACCCCATCTATAAACTCAAAATCAGATATTTTGTATAAATAATGTTTATCTATATTTATAACCCCATCTCTATCCAAAAATGCTACTTTTTCCATACTAGTATTTTATTTCTGGAATTTTGCCTAAATTTTTACCATCTCTGCGTTTAATACGCCTTAATTCTCTGGTACTAGGTGGTTTTGCTGGGGTAATATCACTAATTTTATTAACAGCTTTTAGGGTATTGTTAATATTTTGAGATATAGTTTTAAAAGCTTTGGGTGCTTGTATTTCAATCATTTGCTGTTCAATCCATTTTTCATCAACTTTTGTGGTTGTTTGCTTGATTTTATTAGCAAAATAACGATAAAAATTATAATCAGGCTCATTATTTACAAATTCAAATTTTGAATAATCCTCAGCACGAACATTATACTGCGTTAAAAATTCACGCCAATACTTAGCATTTTTTATTCTCTGTGCTTTATTGTCTTGGTAATATATGGCTAGTTGTTTTACTAGCTCAATAATCATTTTCTTTCTATTTACATAATCTAGTTTGTCAAATGCTAGTCTATCAACGCATTGAACTCCAAAACACAAATATTCTAATATAACGCCAAATACCTTGTCTTTTGGTATTATAAAACCCTCATTTATTAAATCTTCTAAAGAATTTTTAGTCAAACGCCAAAGATTAAAAGCCAGAGCACTACTAATATCTTCAATAGACTTGATGTCGTTATTATGCCATTTGCTTTTAATTCTCATAGTTATATTTTATATCTTAATTAGTTCAAAAGAATAAAATAAGACAATCAAACTAGATAAAAACATTATTAGTGTAACATACTAAACTTTATAAATAATATAGTAATATATAAATTATTGTATAAAGAGCATGCTATTATCATATTCTTATTAAAAAAATAAACAATGGAACAAAATTATAAATTATTATTTGATAAGTCATTTAGAAACAGACTGCGTAATAATCCAAAAGTAGAAATTAGCAAATCAAATCATCAAGACCATAACACAGAGTATAAGATTGTTACTAATACTAAGGATATTGTATATATTGTAATGCCTGATGATTCGTTATACAAGGAGTTAGATAATATTAATGTTGGTGGCTCTATAGCTAGCTCGGCGGCTTGTGTTAGCACAGTAGGTAGTGCTAGCACTTATGGCACTGTTGCTACTATTACTAGCACAACAGGCTCACTTAGCACCTTAGGCTCAGCTGGCTCAGTAGGCAGTCTAGGCTCAGTAGCTTCTGCTGATTCTTAAGAATTTATAATATTTTATTTAGGGTGCTAAAAATGAAAAAACAACATAATAATATTAACCTATTTGATAAAGATTTTCGTAAACAATTACGCGACAATCCAAGTGATGCAATAAAAACAAATATTGATACTGTAAATGATGTAGAGTATAAAGTAGTTACTAGCTCTAAACATATAACTTATTTTGTTATGCCTGATGATTCGTTATACAAGGAGTTAGATAATATTAATGTTGGTGGCTCTATAGCTAGCTCGGCGGCTTGTGTTAGCACAGTAGGTAGTGCTAGCACTTATGGCACTGTTGCTACTATTACTAGCACAACAGGCTCACTTAGCACCTTAGGCTCAGCTGGCTCAGTAGGCAGTCTAGGCTCAGTAGCTTCTGCTGATTCTTAAGAATTTATAATATTTTATTTAGGGTGCTAAAAATGAAAAAACAACATAATAATATTAACCTATTTGATAAAGATTTTCGTAAACAATTACGCGACAATCCAAGTGATGCAATAAAAACAAATATTGATACTGTAAATGATGTAGAGTATAAGGTAGTTACTAATTCTAAATATATAACTTATTTTGTTATGCCAGATCATTCAAGTTATCAAGAATTAGACAAAATTCAAGCTGGCACAAAATTATCAACTGCTGGCTCAGTAGGAACTGTAGGCTCAGTAGGAACTGCTAGTTCTTCTATGAGTCTTGGTTCTTTATCCACAACTGTAGCATCAGTAAGCACTCTAGGTTCAGCAAGCTCTGCAGGCACTGTTGGCACTGTAAGCACTGCAAAATCCTAGTAATAAATATATTGAGACTGTCACACGGTAGCCGAAAATTCTAAAAATAACTCCACTGCGTAATAATGGTATAGGCAAGAGGCTTATACCAAAATACCCTAGTTTTTAAATGTAAAAAGTAATATTCTTATAAGCAGTGCTACACACATAGTGAGCAGATTTTATTTATTCTTTGCCGCCGTGCAACAGTCTCATATTATTTTAGAGTTAATTAAAGCAGGTTTTATAAAGAATTTTTAGTCAAACGCCTTAAAAGCCAGAGCACTACTAATATCTTCAATAGACTTGATGTCGTTATTATGCCATTTGCTTTTAATTCTCATAGTTATATTTTATATCTTAATTAGTTCAAAAGAATAAAATAAGACAATCAAACTAGATAAAAACATTATTAGTGTAACATACTAAACTTTATAAATAATATAGTAATATATAAATTATTGTATAAAGAGCATGCTATTATCATATTCTTATTAAAAAAATAAACAATGGAACAAAATTATAAATTATTATTTGATAAGTCATTTAGAAACAGACTGCGTAATAATCCAAAAGTAGAAATTAGCAAATCAAATCATCAAGACCATAACACAGAGTATAAGATTGTTACTAATACTAAGGATATTGTATATATTGTAATGCCTGATGATTCGTTATACAAGGAGTTAGATAATATTAATGTTGGTGGCTCTATAGCTAGCTCGGCGGCTTGTGTTAGCACAGTAGGTAGTGCTAGCACTTATGGCACTGTTGCTACTATTACTAGCACAACAGGCTCACTTAGCACCTTAGGCTCAGCTGGCTCAGTAGGCAGTCTAGGCTCAGTAGCTTCTGCTGATTCTTAAGAATTTATAATATTTTATTTAGGGTGCTAAAAATGAAAAAACAACATAATAATATTAACCTATTTGATAAAGATTTTCGTAAACAATTACGCGACAATCCAAGTGATGCAATAAAAACAAATATTGATACTGTAAATGATGTAGAGTATAAAGTAGTTACTAGCTCTAAACATATAACTTATTTTGTTATGCCTGATGATTCGTTATACAAGGAGTTAGATAATATTAATGTTGGTGGCTCTATAGCTAGCTCGGCGGCTTGTGTTAGCACAGTAGGTAGTGCTAGCACTTATGGCACTGTTGCTACTATTACTAGCACAACAGGCTCACTTAGCACCTTAGGCTCAGCTGGCTCAGTAGGCAGTCTAGGCTCAGTAGCTTCTGCTGATTCTTAAGAATTTATAATATTTTATTTAGGGTGCTAAAAATGAAAAAACAACATAATAATATTAACCTATTTGATAAAGATTTTCGTAAACAATTACGCGACAATCCAAGTGATGCAATAAAAACAAATATTGATACTGTAAATGATGTAGAGTATAAGGTAGTTACTAATTCTAAATATATAACTTATTTTGTTATGCCAGATCATTCAAGTTATCAAGAATTAGACAAAATTCAAGCTGGCACAAAATTATCAACTGCTGGCTCAGTAGGAACTGTAGGCTCAGTAGGAACTGCTAGTTCTTCTATGAGTCTTGGTTCTTTATCCACAACTGTAGCATCAGTAAGCACTCTAGGTTCAGCAAGCTCTGCAGGCACTGTTGGCACTGTAAGCACTGCAAAATCCTAGTAATAAATATATTGTTTAAAGTTAATTAAAACAGGTTTTTTATACAGAGTTTTTAGCAGACTAACTAGCAATTATAATTTTGATATGAGCCTAAATCGTGGACTTCTTTATAACCCATTTGTAATAGGTATGCTTTTGCCATGCTTGAACGAGCCCCTGATACGCAGTATAAAATTATAGTTTTATCTTTGTCTAAAAAATTATCAGCCGCCATTATTGAGTTTAATGGCAAATTAATAGCATTTGGTAAATATCCTTGTGCATACTCTGATTCTGAGCGGACATCTACTAATTGTGCTGTATTATTTTTAAGCATTTCACAAACTTGTTTGTGGTCGAAGCCTTCTAACATAAATTTATTCCTTAAAATAGCAAGTTTGCCCGAATTACAAACATTTAATACTATTTTTAACATAAAATAACTGTTTAAAAAATATCTATTGTTCCTATATTAGAAAACAATTATACACTAATGTTAGACATAAAACAATTAAGATTAAATGCAAATCTAGTAGCAAAACAGCTAAAAAAACGCGGTTTTATTTTTGATACAAATACTTTTAATAACTTAGAATCGCAGCGTAAGACATTACAAATAGCAATACAAAATATCCAAAATAGACGAAATACTTACTCAAAAGAAATAGGCAAACTAAAACGCAATAAAGAAGATGCTACCAAAGCTTTAAAAGAAGTAGCTAATCTAGGCAGTGAGTTAGATAAAATTAAAAAAGAGTTACAAAATATCCAACAAGATATAAACAATATATTACTATCAACACCTAATATAGCACATAAAAGTGTGCCTATTGGTAGCACTGAGGATGATAATTTAGCAGTTAAAAAAGTAGGCAAAATTAGAGAATTTAACTTTTCAGTAAAAAACCACATACAATTAGGCGAGATACATAATGGGCTTGATTTTGCTAGTGCTAGTAAAATATCAGGTGCTAGATTTAGTATAATAAGTGGTAATTTAGCTAAACTTCACAGAGCATTAATTACATTTATGCTTGATACTCATAGTAAAAATGGCTATATTGAAACTTATGTTCCTTATTTGGTAAATGCTAAGTCATTACTAGGCACAGGACAATTACCTAAATTTGAACAAGATTTATTCAAAACTAATTTACGCAGCGAAGATGATAATGAAAAGCCCTTATATTTAATACCAACAGCAGAAGTGCCATTGACAAATATAGTGCGAGATACTATTATTGATAATAATAAACTACCTAAAAAGTATGTTGCACACACCCCGTGTTTTCGCTCAGAAGCTGGGGCTTATGGTAAAGACACTAGGGGGCTAATACGCCAACATCAATTTGAAAAAGTAGAATTAGTACAAATTGTCAAAAAAGAAAACTCTTATAAGGCACTAGAGCAATTAACAACCGATGCTGAGAGTATTTTAATAGCACTAAACTTACCATATAGAAAAGTAGTGCTATGTTCTGGTGATTTGGGTTTCTCAGCAGCAAAAACTTATGATTTAGAGGTATGGTTACCAGCACAAAATACTTACAGAGAAATATCTAGTTGTAGTAATTTTGAAGATTTTCAAGCAAGACGATTACAGACTAGATGGAAAAATTCAATAACAAAAACAACAGAGTTATTACACACTATAAATGGCTCAGGTTTAGCAGTAGGTAGAACCCTAGTAGCAATTATGGAAAACTACCAACAAGAAGATGCTAGTATAACTATCCCAGAAGTCCTAAGACCATATTTAAATGGTTTAGAAGTGATAAAAATTTAAAAAAAAGAGTTGTATTATATAAAATTAACAACAAGAATCCGTATTTTTCTGTATTGGTGGGCAAGGAATGCTACCATAAGAGCAAAATACACAACAATCGCCTTGCTTAGGTTTAATAACAGCACCACAACCCTGACATTGATAAAACCACTGACAAGCGTTTGTTGGCATTGTTTCTACGGCTTTATAATTACATTTATAACAAGTAATAATAGATTCTAAAATAATTTCTTTTGCCATATTTTAAAATGCTTATTATATTTATATTGAATATCTTTAGGCCATAAACTATATAAGTAGTAAACCAATGCCTGTCCCTCTTTGTTATCAAGTTTGTTACTAAATCCGGGCATAGCACCGCCAAATTTTGCCCCACCTTCGTTAATTGTTCTTAGTAAAGTTTTAGGTGAATGATGCCATGTGTGTGCACTGCCATTAAGTGGTGGTGGTGGATATTTGCCATTTGATAAAGGCTTTTTCCAGTTTTTAACTAAGCCTTGCCCTACACTTCCATGACATATGACACAATTATTTTTAAATACCTTTTTGCCAAGTTGAACGCTTTTATCAAAATTTGTAGTATTACCATTACTACCACAAGCAGATAAAATTATAAACACTAAACTTAACAAAAAAGTTTTAGCCAATGAATTATAGGGCATATAGATTATTTTTAGTTTTAATATTTTTTTTTAATTGTTATTATTATACAATATTAAATTAAAATATTATATTATGAGCAAAAAATACCGCAAAATAATTTTACAAATAATAATTGTTATTATAGCATTTAGCTTTATTAGGTTTTATCAACAACAAGATACAGTTAAGGGCACTGCACCCACTTTTATAAGTAAAAGTATTAATAACAAACAAATAAGCCTGACTACTAATGAAAATAATGCTAGTTTAGTGCATTTTTGGGCTACTTGGTGTGGTATTTGTGCTCTTGAAAATAGCAATATCCAAAATATTATTAAGGATACTAATTACAATATTATTAATATTGCTTGGCAATCTGGTAGTGATGAAGAACTAATTAAATACGCCAAAGATAATAAATTAGATATAAATACTATTGTTAATGATAAATACGGCACACTTGCTAATGCTTATGGTGTAGGTGCAACACCTAGTAGTTTTATTATTGACAAAGAAGGTAATATTAAATTTATTGAAATAGGATATACCACAGAGTTAGGGTTTAGGCTAAGATTGTGGTGGGCTAATTTATGAGTAGTAAACTTAATCTAGGTGATTGGGATATATATTTGCAGGATGAGTTTAAAAAAGACTATATGCAAAAACTAAAAATATTTTTACAACACCAAAAGCAAAAAAATAAACAAATCCTCCCAGCAACAAAACATTGGTTTTATGCCTTTCAAGCCACTCAGTTAGCAAATTTAAAAGTAGTTATCGTAGGGCAAGATCCCTATCCAACACCAGAATATGCACATGGGCTTTGTTTTTCAGTCCAAGATGGCGTAGCACTACCTGCTTCTTTATTAAATATTTTTGCAGAAATAACACAAGATATAGGGCTAAAAATGTCAAAGTGCGGTAATTTAGAAGCTTGGACAAAACAAGGTGTTTTGCTTTTAAACAGCGTCCTAACTGTCAATTCTCATCAACCAAACTCACACCAAGGACAAGGTTGGGAGCAATTTAGCGATAAAGTAATTCGTATAATAAGTGAGCAAAAAAAACATATAGTATTTTTATTATGGGGGCGTTATGCACAGCAAAAACGCCATAATATTGATGAAAAAAAACACCTAATACTAACAGCAACACACCCATCACCACTATCTGCATACAGAGGTTTTTTTGGTTGTAAACACTTCTCAAAAACCAATACATACTTAAAAGAGCATAATATAAAAGAGATAGCGTGGCAACTAGAAAATTAAAATTAGTAATTGATAATGCAATTTATATGTTTGATGATATTTTTGCATCTTTTGGCAATATTAGTGCAGTAGTAGGTAGTAGTATTGATAATAAAACCCTAATAGATACAAATGCTGATATTTTAATAGTTCGCTCTAGGACTAAGGTTAATAAAGAATTATTGCAAAATACTAATATTAAATTTATAGGCAGTGCTGTTTCTGGCTTAGAGCATATTGATACTGATTATTTAGTGCAAAATAATATCGCCTTTGCTCATGCTAGGGGCTCAAATGCAAATGCTGTGGCAGAATATATTATTGCTGCTTTGGTAAATATTGCCTATGATTTTAATTTTAATCTATGCTATAAAACCTTAGCTATAATTGGCGTTGGTTGTGTTGGTAAAGCATTAGTAAAAAAAGCAAACGCACTTAATATAAAATTATTATTAAACGATCCAATAAGAGCGGAATTAGAAAATAATAGTGATTTTGTGCATTTAAATACTGCATTACAAGCTGATATTATTAGTTTTCACACACCTCTTACTAAAATAGCAAAATACCCAAGCTATAAATTACTTAATAAAGGTAATTTTTGTAATATTAATGACAATACCATAATTATAAATAGTGCTAGAGGCGGAGTAATTGATGAGAATATATGGCAGAATACTAAAACTTTGGCAAATGTTATTGACTGCTGGGAGTGCGAACCAAATATTAATAAAAATTTACAAAATAGTGCTTATTTAGCCACACCGCATATAGCAGGGCACTCTATTGATGCTAAATTTAATGGTAGCCTGATGATTTATAAGGCTTTATGTAGGTTTTTACAAATACCTATTGATTATAATATCAAAAATTTATTAAATATCAGTAAAAAAACCATAGCAACTAATAACTTAAAGGATAGTATTAATGCAGTATATAATTTTATTGATGATGATAGAGTGTTAAAAAATAATAATTTTGAAAATTACAGACGGAATTATCCTAAACGCTACGAATGGCAAAATTTTAATAATAAATATTTACAAAAGTTAGTATAGCCTAAAAATCACTTCTTACTGTTGATAATATTACTTATTGCCCAGGACTAACATCCACACTACCTATTGAACCAGCACTATCAGCACTGCCTCCTGAACTAATTGATGAGAATGTGCTAGCAGAAGTATCAAGTGATGAAAGACCGCCTAATGTGCTTGCTGAACCAACAGTAGCAGTTGCATTTACCTTATCCAAATTAATTCTTGCATGCTCTATTTTTTATTCCTTAGAAAATTATCAATACGCTTATTATGTTATTTTTATACATTTAACAACAAGTTTTATTTATTATTTTATACACTCTACATAGTTTTGCACTTTATCTTACACTATCTATTGCTTTTCCTATATCTGTGCTACCCAATGTGCCAATACTACCTGAGCTACCAGCTGTTCCTACACAGAAAACACAACCAGCAGGGCATGATGAAGTTGATACACTGCCTGCTGTTCCTACTGATCCTACTGAGCCTGCTGAACCAACGGTTGCAAAAGCAACATGAACATTATCTAAATTAGCAACTAATATTTGATCAGGAAAAACTATATAAGTAGTATCAACAGTATTAGTCCATACCTTATATGCAACATCATTAGTATTTTTATTGCCAATTTCTTTTATTGCTTGTTCTGGGTTATTGCGTAGTTGTTTTCTAAACTCTTTATTAACAAACATATTACTTGGGTCTTGTGTATTCATTTTTATATCCTTTTTAATAATTTTTTATTAATATATCATCCTTGTATCTCTATACTGCCTGTTGAACCAATAGTGCCAGCAGTTCCTACACAGCCCAGTGTGCTAGCAGTGCTAGATAATGAGCCTGCACTACTAACTGATGCCAACGAGCCTACTGAACCTGCTGAGGAAATAGTTCCACTAGCAACATTAACATTATCTAAATTAGTAATTAATTCTTGATTAGGAAAAACTATATAAGTAGTATCAACAGTATTAGTCCACACCTTATATGCAATATCATTAGTATTTTTATTGCCAATTTCTTTTACTGCTTGTTCTGGGTTATTGCGTAGTTGTTTTCTAAACTCTTTATTAACAAACATATTACTTGGGTATTGTGTATTCATTTTTATATCCTTATAATTTAGCATTAGTAGGGTTTACACTGCCTATTGTGCCAACAGTTCCTACCGAACTAACACTACCAAAAGTGCTACCTAATGTGCCAAAACTGCCAACAGAGCCAGCACTACCAACAGAGCCAGCAGTAGATACATCTACGCCTGCTTGTAATTCTCCTAGTTGATTACTTAGTCCCTCATTAGGAAGCACTATATATAGAGTATCTTTTGTATTAGTAACAACATTAAACTTTATATTACTATCGTCTTTGTAACTTAATTTTGTTATAGCATCTTTTGTGTTATTGCGTAATTCCGTTCTAAACGATTTGTTAAATAATTTATTGTTTATTAATTCTTGCATAATCTATTCCTCCTTAGAAATTTTAACTACATTATAATATGTTTTTTATACACTAATAACAAGTTTTACTTCTTGTTTTATACACTTTATATAGTTACAAGTTCAATTATCAAGGTTTAACTGATTATTATCAATTAATTTAGGTAAAATTAATACTATGCAAGATAATATTCCTTTGACAGGCTCTATTGTTGCCTTAATAACACCTATGTCTTATGATAATAAAGTAGATTATAAGGCGCTAAAATCCTTGGTTGAGTTCCATATAGAAAATAACACTAGTGCTATTGCTTCTGTAGGCACGACAGGAGAGTCTGCCACCTTAGATAATAATGAGCATTTAGCAGTAATTAAAAAAACTATTGAGTTTGCAAAAGATAGAATACCAGTTATTGCTGGCACAGGTGCTAATTCTACTGCTGAGGCTATATACTTGACTAAATCAGCACAAAATATTGGCGCCAATTATGTGCTATTAGTTGCACCATATTACAATATGCCAACCCAAGAAGGATTGTATCAGCATTATAAAACTATAGCACAAGCCAGTGATATAGCACAAATTTTATACAATGTGCCAAGTAGAACAGTTACTGATTTAGAAGTAGCAACAGTAGCAAGATTGGCAGAAATAGACAATATTATTGGTATTAAGGATGCAACAGGCAAGTTAGAAATAGCTAAACAACTTATTAATAAATGTCCTAAGGATTTTTTATTTTATAGTGGTGATGATAAAACGGCACTTGATTTTATAGCACTAGGTGGTAATGGAGGTATTTCTGTTTCTGCCAATATAGTCCCTGATAAAGTAGCCAAGGCTTATCAATTAGCAATAGATAAAGATATAGTAGGGGCAAAAATAATAGATAATGAGATTAGTTTTTTGCACGATGATTTATTTATTGAGCCTAATCCTATACCTGTAAAATGGGCGTTGCACCTAATGGGTAAATGTGAGGCTAATATTAGGCTGCCACTTACTGAATTATCTATTGAATATAGAGATATTATTAGCAAAGGTTTAGCAAAATTAGCATTATTATGACTTATATAAAAATCTTAACATATTTATTAGTAGTATTTTTACTGGCATCGTGTTCGAGTGCTAAAGAAAGCGTTAAAACAAATAAAACAAAGTTTTACTACAATGAAAACAAGCAAGTTAATGCCTTAGTAGTTCCTCCTGACTTAACTATACCTAACTTTGATACTACCACAGATAACATTAACAAGTTAATAGTTAAAACCGAAGATGTTTTATTAGTAAGTTCGAGCGATGTTATTGTTAAAAGAAATGGCAGTTATCGTTATTTATTGGTTAATAAAAAGCCAAAAAAAATATGGCCTGCAATAGAGAATTTTTTTAAACAACAAAAATTTAGTATAGTTGAGCAAAAACCAAATATAGGCATACTAAAAACTAATTATTTAAAACGCAACATTAAAGTGCCAGAACAAGAGCTAAATATAATCCGTGCTAGTTTGCAAAAGGCATTAGGCACTAGTTATGTTTTGCCTGTGGTTGATAGATATACGGTTAGACTTGAGAAAAATAATAATAGCACTGAGGTGTATTTAAGTATTAACTCCCTTGAAGAAATTAACACAAACCCAAATGCTGCTGATGATGGAAATACTATATGGCGACTAAGAAAGCGTGATAAAGAACAAGAAATAGCTATGTTATACCAGCTAATGGTATTTTTAAGTGGTAATACAATTAAATCTAAAGATTATATTATTAATGCCATAGATAATAGCAAAATAGATGTTAGTATTATTACCACAGATGCCAACAATACTATTTTAAAATTTATAGAAAATAAAGAGCAAGTTTGGCGTTATATAGGTTGGGCGTTAGATAATAATAATGTTAGTATTGAGGACAAAGACTTAAAAGAAGGTGCATACTATATAAATATAACAGATAAACACAGAACTAAAAGTAAAATTAGCGGTATATTATATAATCTTTTTGATAGTAGTAGTGATGATAAAACATATCAATTATTAGTTAGGCAATTAGATTATGCCCATACTGAAGTATCACTAAATTATCTATCAGATGATAAAATAGATAATAACTTACGCAAGCAATTTTTAACAAAACTTGTAAATACATTGACTAAATAGTCTAAATAGTGTTAATTGATACTCAAATAACAAAAATAATAACCAAAAAAATTTTAGTATCTGCACTAACAGATGATGAATTAGCACAATTTTGTATATTAGCTAATAAGCAATATCGCTCTGGCAAACCAATAATTAGTGATAGTGATTATGATTTTATTTATTTAGCAGAGTTAGCAAAACGCAATCCAAAACATAGTTTACTAACCAAGGTAGAAAGTGATGATTATATCTTTTCTGATAATAAATTACTTTTACCAGAGCCTATGCTATCAACCGATAAGGCTTATTCTTTCTCTGATGTTAAAAAATGGTTTACAAGAATAGAAAAATCTGCAACTGCAATAAACTACCCTATAACAAATATAATAATTGCAATAACACCTAAATTAGATGGTTTTGCTGCCTTTGATGATGGTAATAATTTTTATACCAGAGGTGATGGCAAAAAAGGCAGTGATATTAGTTATGTTTTTACCAGAGGTTTAAGTGTTTTCAAAGGCAATAAACGCGGCTTAGGTGCTGGTGAAATTGTAGTTAAAAAATCATATTTTAAGCAAAATTTAGCAGATAATTTTGAATACCCAAGAAATTTTCAAGCAAGTATAATAAAAGAAAAATCCTTAGACAAACTAGCCTTAAAAGCAATTAAAGATAAAGCTGCTTTATTTGTGCCGTTTGTTTTGTTGCCAAGATGGAGTGGGACTATTATTGCATTATCAGCAGATTTTGTTAGCATAACAAATAATATTTTAAATGCTATAGATTTTGATGTTGATGGTGTTGTGCTATGTGTTGTTAATGATGAGATAAAACAACATATGGGCTCAAACCGTAAATTCCACCGCTATCAAATAGCATTTAAAGAGAATAAAGATAAAGCCCAAGTCAGAGTTCTAAATATCACTCCCCAAGTTGGTAGAACAGGGAAGATAACTCCAGTTGCAGAGCTAGAGCCTACACTTTTAAGTGGTGCTACTTTATCTAGGGCTAGTGCTTATCATTATGGCTATATTAGAGCAAATAATTTAGGTAAGGATAGTGTAGTTGAGTTAATTAGAAGTGGCTTAGTAATTCCTAAAATTAATAATATCTTAAAATCAAGCACAGCAATAATTCCTAAGTTATGCCCTAGTTGTGGTGCAAAATTGCTTTGGAGTGCTGATTTTTTATGCTGTGTAAATTATAGTAATTGCAAAGACCAAAAAGTGCTTAATTTATTATTCTTTTTTGCAACTCTTGGTAATAATGATGGCTTTGGTCGTGCTACTATTGAGAAAATTTATGACTATGGTATAGATACTATTAGCGGCATTTATGAATTAGATATTAGCACTTTATCTGCTATTGGTTTTGGTGATAAGGTAAGTTTAAACTTAATGAATGAATTACAAAAATCTCGCATAATTGCTGTTGAAGACTGGCGTTTTTTAGCGGCATTTGGCATTAATCGTTTAGGTCTTGGGAATTGCGAACGCTTGCTTAAAAGTTATAAAATAACAGATATTTTTAATATAGGCACAACAGATATTGCCAATATTGAGGGTTTTGCCCAGCTAACAGCAGATGCTATAATAACAGGAATAGTTAGTATTAAAAAAGAGTTTGACAAACTATTATCACTAGCTAAAAATGATATTTGCCCACATACGGGGTTTAATTTAGAGCCAACAAAAATAACCAAAGAAAATAATAATATTAAACACTTTTTTAGTGGCAAAAGTGTAGTTTTTAGTGGCAAAATGACACAATCTAGGGCTAATATGATAAAAACAGCAAAATTATTAGCAATTAAGGTTTTAAGTGTTGTGAGTAGTAAGTGCGATTATTTAATAATAGGTGAGAATGTTGGACATACTAAATTAACAAATGCTAAAAAGCACAATGTTGAAATAATAACACAAGCTAACTATATTGCTAAAGTTAAAAATCTATTATGACAAAGGCAATTAACAATAATACTAAAACTGGAGTATTATTAGTTAATCTGGGCACTCCAGATACCCCAAGCGTTAGCTCTGTTAGGCGATATTTAAGAGAATTTTTATCAGATGATAGAGTAATTACGCTAGCAAAAATATTACAACAAGCATTATTAAATTTTATAATTCTACCATTTAGAGCAAAAAAATCAGCCAAAGAATATCAGAGTATATGGACCAATAAAGGCTCACCACTTCTTGTTATAGCCAAACAACAAAGAGATGCTATTGATGATTTTTTAACAAAAAATAGCAATAAAAATATAGTAGTAGAACTAGCTATGCGTTATGGCAAACCAGACTTAACAAGTGTTATTACAAAATTGTATCAACAAAATATAAACTCTTTATTAGTATTACCATTATATCCACAATATTCTGCTACTACTAGTGCTAGTGCTTATGACAAAATAGCAAAAATTTTACGCAAATATCGTTATATACCAGACTATATGTTTATCAACTGTTATTATAAAGATAATCGTTATATTGATGCTTTGGTAAATAGTATTTTAACTTTTAGAGATAAAAATGGCACAGCTGATAAATTATTAATATCATTTCACGGCTTGCCTGAAGCACATATAAAAGCTGGAGACCCATATTTTAAACAGTGCCAAATAACTGCCCAATTAATAGTAGATAAATTAAGTATAACCAAAAATCACTATCAAGTATCCTTTCAATCAAGATTAGGAAGAGCCCCGTGGATTAAACCTTATACAGATGAGGTTTTAAAGGGTTTTGCTAAAAAAGGTGTTAGCTCTGTGCAAGTTATTTGCCCAGGATTTAGTGCTGATTGTTTAGAAACTTTAGCAGAAATTGCTATTTATAACAAAAATATATTTTTAACAGCAGGAGGCAATAAATATCAGTATATACCTTGTTTAAATACTAATGAAAAGCATATTAATTTTTTGGCTAATTTAATACTTGATAAAATAACCTCTGATTAACCCCATAAAAACCAGACTTTAATTATGTGAGAATAGCCTTGTTTTTTTTACCACGGGCCTTGCCCGTGGTAATCGTTTATGACTGTGATTTTATATTCAAAACAGGAATTCTAACGGAGTTAAGTTTGGTATTTTACCTACTACTGCGCAACAAGCATCAAAAGTGTAACATACATATTGTATAAACATATATGTGAATGTTATATATATATATATGCTATGTATAATGAATTTAGTGCATTAGGTTATGTGCTTAGTGGTTTTTTTTAATAATATATAAGGAGATATAAAATGAGTTTAAATATAGAAAAATTAAAAGGTTTAAAAATAAACGAAAGTGATAGAGATGCATTTAACAAGGCGCCAGCAAAGTTACTGGTAGAAAAATATGGCTTTACAGCCCAAGAAGCAAAAGAAGTTCAAGATGAGTTAATTTTAGCTTCTGTAAGTGCTGCTGGTGCTAGTAATGCTCCTGATTTTACTTTTTTTGAACTAGCTCTGCCTGGTTTTAGTAATTTAACTAATGCACTAAATCGATAATATTATATAGCATTCCAGCACTATACAGTGTTGGAATGTTGTTTTAGAAACCTGTTATACCCCTTAAAACAAGGCTTTAATAGCCTTGTTTTTTTTACCACGGGCCTTGCCCGTGGTAATAAACTCCGATTTGCAAGTAAAAGCATATTCCTGTAAGCTTTTGTTACGCACGCATATTAATTATTACATATACTACAACACTCATCCTTTGCTAGTTTTATTATTCTAGTTGTCATATCTAGTGCATCAAATAATAGTAATTGCTCGTCTAGGGCATTACCTAGTTTTAGTAATGTTTTTATTACTTGGGTAGCCCCCATAGTTCCTAGTATTCCAGCAACAGGTGCTAAAACACCATTATTTGTGCAATTATCATCATCTCTGGCATTATCTTCATTATACAAGCAATGATAACAAGGTTTATTTTTCATATAGCCTTTAAAAACTGCTAATTGTCCCGTATAACCAATAACAGCAGATGATACCAATGGAGTTTTATTTATGATACATAATTCATTTATTTTAAATCTAGTTTTGAAGTTATCTGTGCCATCTAGGACTACATCTGCTAAATTAATTAATTTTGCTAATTTGCTATTACTTATTCTGCTATAAGTTGTAATATTTATCTCGGGGTTTAATTGTAGTAATTTTTTTTTAGCAGATAATATTTTAGGCTTGCCTATATCATCTGTGGTATATATTATTTGACGCCCTAGATTAGATAATTCAATATCATCATAGTCTAATAATATTAGACTTCCTAGCCCAGATGATGCTAAATATATACTAGCTGGTGTGCCTATACCACCTAATCCTACAATTAAAACAGTGCTATTTAGTAGTGTGTTTTGACCCTCTATGCCAATATTATTTAGTGTTATATGGCGGGCATATCTTAATAATTGCTTGTCATTCATTAAAATATTTACTTATTTTAGGTGCGATAACAATTTGGCAATATGATTGGCTTTGGTTATTATTAAAATAATTTTTATGGTAGTCTTCTGCTTGATAAAAATTAGTTAATTTTGTTACTTCTGTTGTTATTTTATGAGCATTAACTAGGGATTTTATATAATCTTGTGCTTGTAGTTTTTGTTCTTCATTAATATAAAAAATACCACTTCTATATTGGGTGCCTATGTCTGCACCTTGTTTGTTTAAAGTAGTAGCATCGTGGGTTATAAAAAATATCTTCAATAACTCATTAAAAGAGACAATATCCTCATCAAATACTATTTTTACAACCTCAGCATAACCTGTTGTGCCAGTGCATACTTTTTGATAATTTGGCGCTTCATTATTACCATTACAATAACCTGATATAACATTTAGGACGCCATTTATTCTTTGAAATATTGCCTCAACGCACCAAAAACATCCACCAGCAAAATAAATTTCTTGTTTAGACATAACAACCACAATATAATATTATTACTATTTAAGTCTAATTTTAATGTTTTTTATAAAAATATGGATAAAATGTATCAAATTAGTGTTTATATTCCAGAGCATAGCTTGGAGAAGGTAAAAAATGCAATGTTTAAAGCAGGGGCAGGAATACTAGGTAATTATGAAATGTGCTCATGGCAAACCAGAGGTAGTGGGCAATTTAAACCCATAGCTCTGGCAAATCCTGCTATTGGTAAATTAAACAATTTAACAACCCTAGTAGAGTATAAATTAGAACTGCTATGTCGCAAGAATAGCCTAAAAAATACCATTAGTGCTATGAAAAACGCCCATCCTTATGAGGAAGTGGCATATGCTGTATTAGAATTAAAATATGAGTAAACAAAAAGCACCATTTGCAGATAGTTTTATGTTGTTGTTGGTTATTATTGCTATTATTGGTATGTTATGGTTATTTTGGCCATTTTTACCAGCATTGTTTTTTGCTATGTTAGTAGCTATTGCTAGTTATAAATATTTTTTAATATTTAGTAGTAAGGCACCCAAAGCCATAGCTTCATTAGTAATGTCATTTTTGGTATTAATTATTATTATCATACCAATTACTTACATTTTATTAATAGCAAGTGCTGAGGCATCAAAATTAATAATTATATTACAAAATAATTTTACAACTTATGATATTAGTGCCTTAATTAGCACTACGGTGTCTAGTGTGCCGTTGCCAGATAAGCTAACTAATATAATGATGTCCAGCATTAAAAACTATGCACCAGATATTTTATTAGTTATTAAAGATATTCTTATTTTTATCCTACAAAGTATAGCTAATTTTTCTTTTAATTTTGTAATTTTTATTTTAATTAGTATATTTGCACTGTTTTATTTGTATTTAGATGGCGAAAAATTAGTGCAAAAAATTAGATACCTAACCCCCATAGATAATAAATTAGATGATATTTTAATCATTCAATTTGCCCAATTAGCAGTTACCTTAGTAGGTAGCACTTTTATTATTGCTATTTTACAAGGTATTAGTTTTGCCATAGGGGTGGCTTTTATAGGACTACCAGCACTATTTTTTGGGCTAACTATGGCAATAGCAGGTTTTATACCTATTGTTGGTGGGCTTATTGTATGGCTACCACTTAGTGTTTATTTATTTATTAATGAGGCATATATTGCTGGGATATTTATTATAATATTAGGTGGTGGTTTAATAGGTGGTTTGATTGATAATATTATTCGCCCTATTATTATTAAAAAATTATCTAGTAGGTTTAACCAACCTAGTGCCTTAAATCACACCTTTATTACAGTTTTATCAACTATAGCTGGAATTGTGCAAATGGGTATTTTAGGATTATTTATTGGTCCTATAATAGCTGCTATGGCCATTAGTATTTTTAATGCGTATAGTATAAAATACAAGAATTTTTTAGATAATAACTAGTGTATGCTAAAAGAACTTATTAATTTTATTAAAAATAATTACCCAGACTCTAATATAGATGATTGGTTAAATGCTAAATATATTAAATTAACTAATAACCAATTAAAAAAAATTGCCCAGGCTATGAAATCAGGGGAATTGCAACACAAAAGTGCCTCAAATTGTATAGCTGATAATATTATCTTTCATTTTGGTGATACCTTAGTATTACTAAAAAAATCCAATAATAATGAGGCATATATTGTTGAGTTGGCATGGCATACTAATTTTTCGTCTATACATTCAACTAGGAATAAAAGCAAAGGTTTTTATTTTATCAATTTTAGTTTTGATGATGAATTTCAAATTACTATGCTTGCTACTAAAAAAGTATTACCTTATAGTTATATTGATATAGAAGCAAATACTAAAGTTGCTAATAATACTATGCTGGTTTTAAAGGGTTTTATGTATGCTATTAGTTAAGAAAGGCTTGATTAACCCTTAAAAATATAACTCTATAACAATATCTGATAAAAGTCCGATTTGTAAGTAAAAGCATACCACAAATTAGACTTTGTGCTAATAATACTATGTTGGTTTTAAAGGGTTCTATGTATGCTATTAGTAGTAATACCATTTACATTAAATAACTAAACTAACTAGCAAGGCTTTAACTCTGTAGAAGTTGTTGTTTTTACAACTTTCAGCTTTGTTTGTTAGTGAACAATTAGTGTATTTAATTATTGTAAATAGTTCAACTAATTGTTTTATATTACTAAAATTAGTATATAACTGGAATAATTTTAGCAATAACCGCACCTTATCATAATACAGACAATATAAGACTGTTGCACGGCATCAAAATGCTAAAAATAACTCAAATACCCGTGTTTTTTATTATAAAATTTGTCCTTAGAGACACTAGTTATACCTCAAACATGGCTGTATGCGTAGCATTGTTTACAGATATGTTTTTTATATTAATATTTTAGCAAATTTTATTTATTCTTTGCCACCGTGCAACAGTCTCATTATGTAAATATGGTATCTTTCTTGTTCAGTCAAATGGGTATATTTTTGCATATTACACACTCCTTTTCAAGTCAGTTAAAAGAGTTATAATATACCTTTTGACTGACTAAAGAGTGTTACACTTATGATGTGTGAATCTAATCACAAAAACAATGGTGGTAATTATTCTTGTGTTAAAAAACTCTTTCATAAAATATTCCATAAGAACTTAAATCTCCACTATTAACATCTATACTTTCATAATCAAAACGAATCTTATTATTATCACTTATTTGATATTTAAAACCTATGCCGTAAGTAAAATCATTATGATCATCATCAATAGTCCTGCCAGCTGTATCACTAGCAACTCCAGTTATTACACCATCGT
This sequence comes from Gammaproteobacteria bacterium, assembly GCA_965222825.1. Lineage (GTDB taxonomy): Bacteria > Pseudomonadota > Gammaproteobacteria > PS1 > Pseudothioglobaceae. The sequence goes on from OZ244964.1 coordinate 1,403,422, forward strand.
ATTGTGTAGTATCATCAATAGCAGTGTATCCTATTTTGACAAAACCTTCAAGAGAATCATAAAATTTACTTTTAGCAATTAAAGATGTTTGAAATATGGACTCAATATCTTCACTTGCTCCAATTCCAGAATATCTTTCTTCGCCATCACCAAGTCCATATTTAACCTCTACATCAAAATTAGGATGTATTTCTGTGCCTGCACTAACAAAGAAAATATTATGATCAACGCCAATCCCTGCTACATCTGATTCAAAATCATAATTAGCAAAGCCTACATTAAAATAATATTTATCTTCTGAAAAAGATTGTGGTGCTAGAACAATCGCAACCATTAAAAACATTATTCTTATACCACCTATTTTTATTTTAGTCATAATAACCTCTATTGTTAAAAAATAAATTATTGTTTATATTAAAATTTTCTTTCGTATGAGATACCATAGCCTGCAAATTCAAAGTCGCCCCCACTATTAACCTTAGATTCACTATGCAAATTTTCGTATTCAAAACGAATAGCACTACTATCATCTATATTTATCCTAGCACCTATACCGTAGGTAAAATCGTTGCGTTCCTCATTATCAACGACACCAGTAGCGACAACCCTGCCATTTTCCTCAATAGAAGCATGCCCTAATTTTACAAAGCCTTGAAAATAATTATTAAATTGTTGTTTAATTATTAAAGAAGTTTGTAAGATAGAGGATATTTCAAATTCAAGCACAGGATTATTAAACGTATCATAGCCTGTGCCTACACCGTATTTAATCTCAACATCAAAATTAGGGTGCAATTCTTTACCAATAGTAAAACTATAAACATTGCTATCAACTTCAAGTTTACCACCAGCATTTTCTACTGATGTGTTAATATTATTAAAGCCTATCCCCCAATAAAAATTATCTAAATAATTTTGCTGTGCAAAAGATTGCTGTGTAAAAACACATACTAGTAGTAAAAAAATTGTTTTTACACTGTTTTTTATTATCTTGCCCATAATATCTCCATAATTTAAAAAATAATACCATTTTCAAAACAACTATACTAATTATTTATCATAAGTTGTCAAGTTTACCATAAATTTTACAATAATATATAAAAACTATAATTTTAATATCTAACCAGTGTATTATGCACTAAATAATCTGTATATGCTAATTTATTGGTATTTTAGGAATTATTTTATCTATTACTAATTGTAGGGTTTGTATATTATTGTAATTATTGATGCTTAATTTATATATTATCTTCGCAAATTTTATATTATCCATAGTATTAAAAAACGCTATAGCATTAAAAAATAACCCACCTTTGGTTAAACTTAGTTCACATCTTAGGTGTTTATCTGCAATTATTTTGCTATTATTAATGTAAAAATCACCATAAAAAGTAGGTTCATCAAAACCTTGTCCCCAAGGCTGTGAGTTTGATATTAATTGGGCGTTTTTTAGAGTTATTTGCTTCGCCATTAATACTCCATCTGTTAGTAATATTTCTTGGGGTTTATTATTATTTAAGTGTAGTTTAATTTCACTATCAAAAATATTTTTAAAACTAGTTAAATTTTCTAATTTAATACTTAGCCCTGCTGCTATGCTATGTCCGCCAAATTTAGCAATTAGATTAGGATTTTTTCTATCTATGATATCTAGTAGATCTTTAATATGCACAGAGTTTATAGAGCGGATAGAGCCTTTTAGCATATTACCATTTTTAGCAAAAATAACGCTGGGGCAATTATATTTTTTGCTTAATTTACCTGCCACTATACCTATTACACCCTCGTGGTAATTTTCATCATACAAACAAATGCTGTAACTATTATTAAAGTTTATAGTTTTTAAAATAGTATTAGTATCTTCTTCCATATCTGCTTGTAACTCTTTACGGCTTTTGTTAAAATCATTCAGCACTTTGGCATACTTATAGGCAATATTTATATCATCTGTTATTAGGCAACGCACTCCAATACTAATATCATCTAGTCTGCCAGATGCGTTAATCTTAGGTGCTACTATAAAACCTAAGTCGCTTGCACCTATATTGCCAATAACTTTTTTGCTCATTTTTAGCATTGTAGATATAGCATGGCAGGCATTATTATTATTGATAATTTGTAGTCCAGCATTTACCAAGATGCGATTATTCTGGTCAAGGACTACCATATCCGCTATTGTCCCTAGTGCAACTATATCTAATAATTTGCTTAAATTAGGTTTTTTGATATTGTATTTTGTGAAATAGGCTAATTTTTCCAAATGGCTATTGAGACTAACACACAAATAAAATGCCACTCCAACACCACATAAATTTTTAGAAGCAAAATTACAATTTACTAAATTAGGATTAATAATAGCATCCGCCTTAGGAATATTGGCATTAGGCAGGTGATGGTCGGTAATAATAACCTCTATATTATAAGATTTTGCTAACAAAACTCCATCAAAACTAACAATACCATTATCAACGGTAATAATAACATCTGGCGATTTTTCTTTTCGTGCAAGTTCAACAATATCAACGCTTAATCCATAGCCATGACTAAACCTATTAGGGACTAAAAAATCAACAAATTTATAGCCCATAAGTCGCAATGCTCTTACCATTACCGCACAAGAAGTTGCACCATCGGCATCAAAATCACCAATAATTAGGATATTTTTTTGAGCATCAAATGCTTTGGTTAGTATAGTTAGGGCTTTATCTAGGTCTGAAAAATTAGGGGCTAATAACTTATTAAGTCTCAGGTTTAAACTAGCAAAAGAAGTATTTCTAGAGGCATAAATAGGTTTTAAAAATCCACTAACATCATCACCATAACTTGTTAATAATTCTTTATTTATTTTTCTAGTTTTTACTTGCAAAGGATTTAAGAAAGGTCTAATTAACCCTTAAAAATATGTTTATTATACTAGGCTAGAAGTTGCAAAAACAACAACTTGGACAAAACTAAAGTCCTTAACAGTAAATGGTATAAGTTAATATTTAGGTGCAAGCTGCTGAACTTGCTGTGCCGACTGAGCCTATAGAACCTGCTGAACTAGCACTTCCTAAGCAACTACCTATAGTGCTTGCTGTGCTAGCACTCCCAACAGAACCAATTGAAGCAAGACTTCCAGCAGTTGATGATGGTGTCTCGCCTGCTGCTGCTATATTGTTTAACTCTTGTTGCAAAGACTTACTAGGTAGAACAACATACACAGTATCCTTAGTATTAGTTAGCACCTTAAATTCAATATCATTATTACCTTTGTTATTTAACTCACTAATTGTTGCTGTTGGATTATCTCGTAGTTGATTACGAAATTGCTTATTAAACAAACTTTTGTTTATACTATCTTCTCGCATTTTTATCTCCTATTTACATGATTTTAGTAACTAACCTGCACTGTGCCAGCAGAACCAACAGTGCCAGCACTACTAGCTGAACTCAAAGTATCAGCTGTTCCAATGGTGCTACTAAGTGAACCAATAGTGCTAGCAGATCCAGCAGTGCTAATTGAACCAACGCTACCAACAGAACCAGCAGTAGATGCTTTAACCCCAGCACTAATATTATCCCAGTCTTGTGGCAAAGATTTGTCTGGGAATACCAAATATATTTTATCCTTAGTATTTGTTACTACTTTTATTGAAACATTGTTATTATCATAATTATTTATATCTTCAATGACTTTCTTAGGATCATCGCGTAAATTATGACGAAATGATTTATCAAGCAACTGTTTATTAAGTTCTTGTGATTTTTTAATCATTATTCTATCTCCTGTGTATTAAAAAAATTAAGAAGCAGCAAGTGTGCCAGCAGAACCAATAGTACCAAGTGTGCCAGCAGAACCAAGTGTACTCGTACAGCCAAGAGAACTAGTGGCACTAGAGACACAACCTTCACTACTCAAGGTGCTTGCTGAGCCAGCACTACCTATTGAACCAGCAGTAGATGCTTTAACCCCAGCTTGCAGTGTATCTAAATTAGCAACTAATTCATAGTTAGGAAAAACAACATACACAATATTTTTGGTATTAGTAACTACTTTAAATTCAACATCTGTTTTACTTTTATTGTTTAATTTATTAATTGCTATTGTTGGATTATCTCGCAGTTGATTACGAAATTGTTTGTCCAATAGATTTTTATTTATGTCATTTTCTTGCATTTTGCAACTCCTATTTTATAAAAAATCAATTATTACCTTTTGGTATATTTCTTTTATTGTTAATAAGTTTATTATAATGTGATAATATTAATTAAAACTATGTTTATTATATGTTTTGTATAGTTTGCTTGTTTACACTTTGATAAAATAAAAATCACCCTTAAAACCTTAGTAGTTTTATTTATAGTATATTTATGGAGCTGTTGTATTACGAACTAAGCGAATATAACCATCAAAAGACATACCGCTGCCTGTTGTTCCACCATAGAAAAATGGCACATCTAGCACTGCATTATCATCTTCTGTATCAATATCAGAGCTCCAATATGATTTACTTTTTGTGTTTGGGAAATAGTTAGTATCTATGGTAGGATTATCATCAGTGTATTGTTTGATAGTTAATAACTCTTTATAGCTTGGCAGACGCCAATCATTATACTTGCATAAGTTACTAATATTATTTATATAAATATATAATTCAGTATTGCAATGTGTATCAAAATTACAGTTGCGACTGTACTCATTATTGATGACACCAAGTTTGCCATTAAACCAAGTATAACTATTATTGGTGTTATTAGTAGTTTTTACCTCCCACATAAGATTAGTTTTACTATCAATAACACACGACCAATTATTAGCACTATCTATTAATATATTGCCTGTATTTGATATTTTTATATATTGTGCATAAACATTTGCACTGATAAATAAAGTTAGCCATAATATTATTGGATAAATTAAAGTTTTACTATATCTAATTAGCATCTTTTATTAAATTAGTTATTAATTCAGCACTAGCAGGGGCAGTATTTAAGCCATTGCTAAAATGTCCTACATTTATAAATAGATTATTATACGCTAAATGCTTGCTAATTTTTACACCACTAGCACTGGCTGGTCTTAATCCTGCCCATTGTTTAATAATTTTTGCATTTTTTAATTGCGGACAATACTTAATGGCAAAGTCTAATAATAATTGTGCTGTTTTGGCGTCTATTGACTTATCAAAACCAGTTTTTTCATAAGTGCTACCTATTAATATTTTGCCATCAATTCTAGGGACTAAATATTTATCTTCTGCTAGTATTATATGTTTTAATAATTTAGGCTTAGCTTGTAATAACAGTATTTGTCCTTTTACGGGATAAATATCATCAATACTAAAAATACCCAAATCACCAGCCCAAGCACCATTAGCAATTATGGTGTTTTTACTGTAGAATTTATTATTATTGGCAATAACACCAACGGCTTTATTATCTTTAATAATTATTGTTTCTACCTTAGTATTTTCCAATAATTTAGCATCTAATTGCAATAACCTAAGTTTTAAAGCTAACAATAATCTAGGGTTTCTTAGTTGCATAACCTTATCAAATAATAAGCCATTTGCGGTTTTTTTAACATTAGGTTTATAATAAGCTAGCCATTTTTTAGCATTAGCACTATCGTAGTTATCGTGCATTAACAAGCCACTATTTATATATTCTATCGCTATATTTGTTTCTTGTGCTAACTCGTCGCATATATCTTTATACATAGTTTGCGATTTAATACTTAGCTCATTGATTTGTTTAGAATAACGCCAAGGATATAGTGGGCTAATAATTCCAGCACCAGCTATTGAACTTTCACAACCGCAGGTTTTAGCATCAAATATGCTAACAGATAAGCCTTGTTCTAATAATTTTTTTGCAGACATCATTCCTATAATGCCACAGCCTATAATAATACAATCACTCATTTATTACCATTTAGTATAAACAATACAGCACCAATAAATATTGCACTATCAGCAATATTAAATGCTGGCCAATGATAATCTAGGTAATGAAAATCTAAAAAATCTATTACAAAACCATAAAAAAATCTATCTAGCGTATTACCAATAGCACCTGATGCTATAAGTGCTAAGGACAACATAAGTATTTTTTTACTAATAGGCGTTATCAATAAATAATAACAAATTATTAAACTAATAATAATAGCAAAACTTGATAATAAATATAATTGCCAACCACCATATTGACTTAATATACCAAAAGCAGCACCAGTGTTATGCACTCTAACTATATTTAAAAAATTATTTACCAAATAATAGTTATTAACATTAAAATTATCAAATATTAATAGTTTAGTGTATTGATCTAATACCAATAACAATAAAATAATTACAAAATAACTACTACGCACTAAATGCGTTTTTTGAAAAATATCCACAATATTACCAATACAAATAATAATAGCACAACCAATGGATACCAAACTACTTTATTGTATTCATTACGGTATTCATTGCGTTTTTTTATATCTACTTTTTGATATTTTAAAGTATTTTTAGCTAGTGCATTAACCTTCACATTACCAACCCAATTATGCACTAAAATACTTGATTTTGGGGTATAAGCCCAAGCAAAAGGAATATCATTTTGCCAAATTTTTAGCATTTTATTGATAATTTTTTGTCGTTTAGGCGAATTAAGCATATTTTTCATATCCAAAAATAATTCGTCAAATTTTGGATTATCATAATTAGTATAATTGTCGCCACCGTATTTTAATTTAGAGTTTTTAGAATAAAATAAAAATAAAAAATTCTCAGCATCAGGGTAATCAGCACCCCAGCCAAATTCAAATAATTGTGTTTGTGAACGGCGTAATTTATCTTGAAAAGTGCTGTAATTAGTAGCCTTAATAATTAAATTAACATTTATTTTATCAAATTGTTTTTTAATCCAAGCCAGCCGATATTGAGCCTCAGGACCTATGCTTGTTGTATCAAAACTAATAGTTAATTGTTTTTTACTAATAGCATTAATGCCATTTGGATAGCCGGCTTTTTTTAGTAATTCTTTTGCTTGTTTGATACTTTTGCGTTTATTGTTTTTATTATAAATTTTGTTATTAAATGAGTTATTCCAACCAAAAATCCCCTTAGGTATAGGTATTTGAGCAATATTTGCCTCACCATTTAAGAAAATAGACACATATTCCTCCATATCAATAGCTATGGTTATTGCTTGCCGTATTAGTCTTGCACTCTCACTATTACCCCCTACTAAGCTGTCTTGCATATTAAATCCTGCATAATAAATAATCACACCTTCATTATGTAATAGTTGCATTTTTTTATTTTTAATATCTTTGGATAGCGTTTTTTTACCGCTTTTGTCAATATTTAATACTTGGTCAAAATAATCAGAGTGTAAGCCAATTTTGTCATTATATCCTTGCATAGTCTTGTGCCAATAAGATATAAATTCCTTTTCTAAGGAAAAAATAATTTTATCAACAAATGGTAGTTTTTTGCCTTTATCAATTAGTAAACCCAGCTTTTCATCTTCTATAGAGCCAGTAGCAGGATATAATTGGCTGTGAAAGTTAGTATTTTTTAACAAAACTATTTTTTTATTAGGATTATTAACAGCCATATAATAAGCACCTGTCCCCACAGGATAAATATCTAGGCTAATATTTTTCTTATTTAACCCTTTTTGGCTATAAAATTTATCAACCTCAGGTGCTATAGAAGTAAAAAATGGCATTGCTAGCCAGTATATAAACTGCGGTTGCACACCCTTTATAATGATGGCATATTTATATCTACCTAGTAGTTCTACTCCTTCTAAATGATAATTATTTAGTGCTAAAAAAGTATCTTTTTTATAATCTTTTAATAGTTGTTTACTAAATTTATCCAAGCCTTTTATATAAGTTTTCATTACACTTAGAACTGGAGAATGTAGTTTAGGATGTGCTATGCGTTTTATTTGATAAATAAAATCACTAGCTATTACTTCTCTAGTGGCTGTATTTTTAAAATCATATATACTATTAATTTTTGCTAATTCAGCAGTGCTTAAATTAGTATTCTTAGCTAAAAATGCTGGGTGTTTGTGATAAAAAACATTTTCTTTAATATCAATAATGTATTTACTATAAGCAACAGTTTTAGTGCTGTTATTAGGCAATAAATTATTATCTTTATCATAAAATTCTATTTTTGGCATACTCTTAGCAATATTTGGCTCTAAGGTGTAAGGTCTTTTTAAATAGTGGTATTGTAAAGGTGCATCATAAACAGATTGCACAAAAACCCATTCATCAGAAGAATAAGATATTGCTGGGTCTAGGTGTTTTGGTGGCTCTGAAAATGCAGAATACAAAATATTGCTATTATTGTCTTTGCTATTGTGTGGATTATTCCAATTATCACAAGAACTTAGCATTAAGATTATAAAAACAGTTACTATATATTTTAATATTGTTGTAGATAATATTTGCATAAAGCATATGATATATTTTTTTAATATTATATACAACAAAAGACCACTTTAAGGAATACCCCTTAAAAATATGTTTATAACAATATCCCAGATAATTTTACCACGGGCCTTGCCCGTGGTAATCAACTCCTATTTTCAAGATCATAAATCAGAGTTTGTGAGTTCTGCTTCAAGGCTAATCAGAGTCGTCTTATACAAAGGAAGAATTATTATAACCTGTAACATAATACTAGACTTGTATCTTAATACATAAACCTTTATTTTTTAAAGATTAATTGTCTGTACTAATTACAGACCCTGCAGTGCCTACACTACCTAAGGTGCTAGCAGCACTAGAATTGCTAAAAGTAATTCATATAGTTTTGTAAGTAGTTCGCAGTGCTAGCAGTAGCCACAGAGCCAGCATGTAATTCACCAAGATAAATATTCATTAATAATGATTCATCAATCATTACAATATAAACAGTATTCTTAGTATTAGTAACAACCTTATACTCTACATTGTCATTTTGTTGATAATTTAGTTTAGCTATTGCTTCTTTTGGATTATTAAGCAATTCAGCCCTAAATAACTTATCAAATAGTAGGTTATCATATTGTTTCATTGTTATTATTTATAGTGTAATTACAATTGTCAATATAGTATGACTGCACATAAAAATATACAGTTGCAAGAAAGTGTTAAATAATATTTTATACACTATAATATATTACATTTAAGTATTTTAATTTTAAGATAACATATAGTTAAATAATAATTTATTAAGGGATATTATGGGTTTTTTAAAAGGTAAAAGAGCACTAATTACTGGTGTTGCATCAAATAGGTCTATAGCTTGGGGTATAGCAGAAGCAATGGCACAACAAGGCTGTGAACTAGCTTTTAGTTATCACAATGATAAATTAAAATCTCGGGTAGAGAAGTGTGCTAAATTATGTAACTCAAATATAATTATTGCTTGTGATATGGCAGAAGATGAGCAAATAACAAAAGCCATAGCTGAATTAAATACCCATTGGGATAATTTTGATATTATTATTCATTCGCTAGCTTTTGCACCTAGAGAAGCCTTAGATGGTGATTATATAGACGCTACAACAAGGGCAAACTTTATAATAGCCCATGATATTAGCTCTTATACATTTACTGCACTTGCTAAGGCATCAAAACATATGCTAAATACAGATGGGGCATTGCTAACTGTTAGTTATTTAGGCTCAGTTCGTGTAGTGCCAAATTATAATGTAATGGGGGTTGCTAAGGCTAGTTTAGAGGCTAATATGCGTTATATGGCAGGCTCTTTGGGTGAGCTAGGAATTAGAGTAAATGCTGTATCAGCAGGACCTATAAAGACCTTAGCCGCTAGTGGGATTAAAAACTTCTCTAAATTATTAGATTATGCTGCTAGTAATAGTGCATTAAAACGCAATGTTAGCATACAAGAGGTTGGTAATGCTTGTGCATTTTTATGCTCTAATTTAGCCTCAGGCATAACAGGTGAGGTGCTGTATGTTGATGCTGGTTATAATTTTTATGACAAGGGGCAATAATACTATTAAAATTGAGAGTCCCAACTTATCAATAAAATGCTAGTTAATAATATTAGCATAACAACTCATAGTAATAAAAAATATACTATAGAATGTGATGATAGTGATAATATTTTACAAGCAGGACTACGAGAAGGATTAAATTTAAAATACGAATGTAGTAATGGCACCTGCGGTGTGTGTAGTGCGGTTTTAAAGTCAGGGGAAATAAAAAAAATATCCCACCACGACTATAAAATTCCTCAAAATAAACTTGATGAAAACGCATTTTTAATGTGTTGTAATGCTGCTGTATCTGATATTAAAATATATACCCAATTACAAAATGAAACAAAACACATAGCGATACAAAATATTAGTGCTAAAGTTAAAAATATTGAGTTTTTAACAAATACTGATATTGCAATACTAACGCTAAGAATGTCTAGGGCTAAGAATTTACAATACATAGCAGGACAAGAGGCAATATTAACATTTAACGGAGTAAAATCCATTGACTACCCCATAGCATCGTGTCCTTGTTTTAGAATAGAGTTGGAATTTCATATTCGTAAAAATAATAAAGATGCTTTTGCTAAATTATTATTTACAAAGAAAATTAAAGCAAAAACAAAAATTAATATTACTGGACCTAAGGGCATATTTAGGCTTAACGAGAATTGCGAACTAGATATTACTTTTATAGCGTGGGATATTGGTTTTGCACCAATTCGCTCAGTTATTGAGCATAATTATGACCTAGATTTAGGTAAAAAAACTAAGTTTTATTGGGCGTATCCTAAAAATGAGCAAAAACCATATTTACACAAATATGCTAAGTCTTGGTGTGAAATATTTGATGATTATAATTATAGTTTTATAGCTTGTGATTTTAACAGCGAAAATGATTATTTTTTGATAGCAAAAAATATTTTTGCTTCAATAAACTTAGACTTTGTTATAACTTCTAATGTTTATTTAGCAGCACCTGCTGGCATTGTAATTTACCTTAGGAAACTATTATTACAAGCTGGACTTGATAAAGACAAAATAATAGCATTTCCAGTATAAAATAACGAGGTTCAACATCTATAAATAAAGACCAAGGTCGCATTGAACTGACACAGTTTATGCTTCAACTAAATACTACGCGTCTATTAATTTTACTATTTCACCGTATAGTGCCAAATAATATAAAAATTATTAAATAAAAAAATATTTTATTTTTAAGGATACCTTAGGCAGTAACCTTTTTTTTTATTTTTTAAAATAATTATTAAATTTAATACTTAAAAACTAATGTGTTAAAATTAACTAGGTTTTTTACATATTTTTTCTGAGTATTTTTAATGAGCGATAATAATAAAAATAATATCAAAGTTTTAAAAAGAAATGGTAGTTCAGAAAACTTAGATATGGAGAAAATTCATCGCGTAGTAGATTGGGCTGCTAAAAATTTACACAGTGTTTCAGTATCACAGGTTGAAATTAATGCTCGTCTTGCTTTTTTTGATGGTATTAAAACCGCAGATATTCACGAAACCATAATAAAATCAGCAGCAGACCTTATATCAATAGATAGCCCTGATTATCAATATTTAGCAGCTAGGCTGGCAATATTTCATCTACGAAAAAAAGCATTTAAACAATTTGAACCACCTAGTTTTTATCAGCTAATTAGCACAAATATTAAATTAGGTGTTTATGATAAAAGTATATTAGATGATTATACCAAAGATGAAATAAGTAACTTAGATGACTATATTGACCACTGGCGTGATATGCATTTTAGTTATGCAGCTGTAAAACAACTAGAAGGCAAATACTTAGTGCAAAATAGGGTAACTGGTGATATTTACGAAAGTGCCCAATTCTTATATATGCTAGTTGGTATGTGTTTATTTAGTAAATACCCCAAAGATACCAGATTAGAATTTGTCAAACAATTCTATGATGCTAGCTCCAAATTTAAAATATCATTACCGACACCAATTATGTCTGGTGTTCGCACACCTACCAAACAATTTAGCTCTTGTGTGTTAATAGAGGCAGACGATGACCTAGATTCTATAAATGCCACGGCTGGGGCTATTGTAAAATATGTATCACAAAGGGCAGGTATTGGTGTTAATGCTGGTAGAATTAGAGCATTAGGTAGCCCTATTCGTGGTGGTGAGGCTAATCACACTGGTTGTATTCCTTTTTATAAGCACTTTCATACTGCTGTTAAAAGTTGCTCACAAGGTGGTGTTCGTGGTGGTGCAGCTACTTTATTTTATCCTATATGGCATTTAGAAGTTGAAAGTTTATTGGTGCTAAAAAATAACACTGGCACTGATGAAAATCGTATAAGACACCTAGATTATGGCGTGCAATTTAATTTATTAATTTATAAAAGATTTTTAGCAGATGAAAATATAACTCTATTTAGTCCTAATGATGTTGCTGGTTTATACGAGGCATTTTTTGTAAACCAAGAATTATTCAATGAATTGTATATTAAGTATGAAAATGATACTAGCATCCGCAAAAAAACTATTAGAGCTAGAGAATTATTATCACAATTTATGCAAGAAAGAGCTAATACTGGTAGAGTTTATTTACAAAATGTTGATCATTGCAATACTCACAGTGCATTTGATGCAAAATTAGCACCTATTCGTCAAAGTAATTTATGTATGGAAATTACTCTACCCACAAAACCACTATATTCTGTGCAAGATGAAAATGGTGAAATAGCATTATGCACTTTATCTGCTGTTAATTTAGGGGCATTAGAGTCAATAGATGAGTTAGAAAAAACCACAGAAATTATAGTTAGAGCATTAGATTGTTTACTAGATTATCAAGGCTATCCTGTTAAATCAGCAGAAATTGCTAGCAAAAATAGAAGAACCTTAGGTATAGGGGTAACTAACTTTGCTTACTACTTAGCCAAAAATAACGCTAAATTCTCTGATGGTAGTGGCAATAAAATTACTCATAATGTTTTTGAGGCATTGCAATATTATGCTATTAAGGCATCGGTAAAATTAGCCCAAGAATTTGGGGCTTGTCCTTTATTTAAACAAACAAAATACTCACAAGGAATACTACCTATTGATACCTATAAAAAAGATGTTGATGACTTTGCTAATTTTGAGCTAAGATATAATTGGCAAAAATTAAAAGCAGATATACTAAAATACGGTATGCGTAATTCTACGCTAACAGCACTAATGCCTTGTGAGACTTCTAGTCAAATTAGTAATTCTACCAACGGTATTGAAGCACCTAGAGGCTTTATATCAGTAAAACAAAGTAAAGATGGGGTGTTAAAACAAGTAGTGCCAGAATACGAAAAACTAAAAGACAACTACGAGCTATTATGGGACATTAATGATAATGAGGGAATATTGCAATTATCAGCAATTATGCAAAAATTTATTGATCAATCAATATCTACTAACACTCATTATGACCCATCTGCTTTTGGTGGCAAAATACCTATAAAAATATTATTAACCGATGTTTTAAAAGCCTATAAATACGGCATAAAAACCTTGTATTACCATATTACTCGTGATAGTTATAAAAATGATAGCAACAAAGATGATGAGTGCGAAGATGGGGTTTGTAAGTTATAACAAGTTTCTAGTGCTGATTAAAAATATTTAAAGCAGAAAAAATTGTTATAATTTATCAAAAAATTACTACAATAGTTTTGACTGAATTAGCATAATAAATGAATAAATAATACCTACAAAATTTTATTTTTTTAGGATAAAATCTTTAGTACAACAACCTAAAAATTTAATAAAATATGCTAGCAAATACCCCAAAAGATTGGACAATTATAGACAATAAATTACACAGACAATTTGTATTTAATAACTTCTCCCAAGCGTTTGCATTTATGACACAAGTCGCTATGTTAGCTGAGGCACAAAACCACCATCCTAGCTGGGAAAATACTTATAAAACCGTTGATATTTATCTCAATACTCATGAGGCTAATAATGCTATTACAGATAAGGATATTAAACTTGCTAATGCTATAAACAATGTCTTATAATATTTTTAATAAACAAAGCGTAAACACCCTAAAACAGCCAATGTTTTTTGGCACACCAGTTAATATTGCTAGATTTGATAAGCAAAAATTTGATATATTTGAAAAATTAACTGAAAAGCAATTATCATTTTTTTGGAAGCCAGAAGAGATTGATATTAGTAAAGATAGATTTGATTTTGCCAAAATGCTCCCTAATGAAAAACATATTTTTATTAGTAATTTACAATATCAAATTTTATTAGATAGCGTGCAAGGCAGGTCTCCTAGTATTGCATTTTTGCCTATTGTTTCAATACCTGAGCTTGAAAATTGGGTGGAAACATGGGCATTCTCAGAAACTATTCATTCTCGTAGTTACACCTATATTATTAGAAGTATAATTAATGAGCCTGGGGTTATATTTGATGATATTACTAAAATTGATAGTATTATACAAAGAGCAGAAACGGTGTCTAAACATTACAATGATTTAATAGAATACAGCCAAATATACCTATTACACGGTGAGGGCACACATAGTTATAATGGTAAAACTATTACCATAGACTTATATAGTTTAAAAACTAAGTTGTATTTAACCTTAATATCAGTTAATATCTTAGAGGCAATTAGATTCTATGTAAGTTTTGCTTGCTCTTTTGCATTTGCTGAACGCAAAATTATGGAGGGTAATGCTAAAATAATAAAACTAATAGCCAGAGACGAAGCACTACACCTAGCAGGCACTCAGCATATGTTAAATATTATGCGTAGTGGTAAAGATGACCCAGATATGGCAAAAATAGCTAGAGAGTGTGAACCACAAGTGCGAGAGATGTTTGTTGAAGCTTGCAATCAAGAAAAACAATGGGCTGATTATTTATTTAATCAAGGCTCTATGGTAGGTTTAAATACTGATATACTGCAACAATACCTTAATTATATTACTAATACTAGAATGGAGGCATTAAATATTAAACCATTATTTGAAAATACTAGTAATCCACTACCTTGGATAAATCATTGGTTGGATAGTGATAGCGTCCAAGTCGCCCCACAAGAAACAGAAATAACCTCATATTTAGTAAGTGCCATAGATAAATCTATTGATAGTAATGATTTTTCTGACCTTAATCTTTAAATATGTTTACGATAACTTTTGAAGATAGCAACAATAAGCAGGATATTTATATTTATGGCGAAAAATCATTACTAACAGAATTAGAACAGGAAAATATTTTTATTAGCCATAATTGCCGTCAAGGGCATTGCGGTAGTTGTATTTTGCAATTATTACAAGGGAATGTAATCCACAACGAATCCCTAGTTCCTCTCTCACAAGGCGAAATCCTAGCATGCCAATCTAAACCTGTTAGTGATTTGTATATTAGAATTAGAATATAGAGATTAAAACTACTGTCTTTGTCCAGTGCAGTGGTATTATTTTGTAAAAATTGGTTATAGTTCTAAAAAAATAGTATAATCCTTACAAAATTATATTTTTAAAGGTTAATAAGACCTTTCTTAACAATAATAAAAAATATAAGTTAATGTATTTAGACTATCTTGATTTTGAAAAACCCATTGCTGAGCTAGATGAAAAAATATTAGCACTAGCATCTCTGGATAATAATTCTGATTTAAACGATGAATTGACATCCCTAAAAGCTAAAAGTAAAGTAGCAGTTAAAAAAATATTTGATGATTTAGAAGATTGGCAAATAGTGCAAATAGCAAGGCACCCAAAACGCCCATATACTCTAAACTATATTAGTGATATTTTTGATGATTTTATAGAGATGCACGGTGATGGTGTATTTGCAGATGATAGAGCAATAATAGGTGGTATGGCGTCATTAAATAAAATATCTGTTATGGTAATAGGGCATCAAAAAGGTCGAACCACCAAAGAAAAACTAAACCATAATTTTGGTATGCCTAGACCTGAGGGTTATCGTAAGGCACTAAAACTTATGCGTTTAGCAGAAAAATTTAGTCTGCCTGTTATTACTCTTATTGATACCCCAGGAGCATATCCGGGAATTGACGCCGAAGAAAGAGGACAAAGCGAATCTATAGCTACTAATTTAGCTACTATGTCTAATTTAAAAACACCTATTATCTCTTGTATTATTGGTGAGGGTGGCTCGGGAGGTGCACTAGCTATTGGCGTATCTGATAAATTATTAATGTTTCAGTATAGTATTTATTCTGTAATTTCTCCTGAGGGCTGTGCTTCTATACTTTATAAAGATGCTGCTAAAGCATATATGGCTGCAAAATATTTAAAATTAACCAGCAGTGAATTATTAAAATTAGGTTTGATTGATAAAATAATACCTGAGCCACTAGGTGGAGTGCATAGAAATCAAAATGAGGCTGGATTATTATTAAAAGATGCTATTTTATCTGAGCTAATAAACTTAAAACAAATGGATATAAATACTATTATTGAAGAACGCCATAATAAAATTCTAAATTTTGGTAAATTTGAATACAAAAACTAAACCAGCTCTAAATATTGACTGTAATGTATTTAAAAACAAAAATCTTATCATAGCACTAAGTGGTGGTATAGATTCTGTAGTATTACTACATTTTTTAGTTAATAATTATCCCAAAAAAAAGATAAAAGCCATATATATCAACCATAATTTATGTAAAAATTCTAATAATTGGGATACATTTTGTAAAAAAATATGCAAAAACTATAATATTGGTTATCAAAGTATTGATATTCGTATAAATAGCAAAAAAAATATTGAAAAAATAGCAAGAGATAAACGCTATCAAACTTTGTTATCAAAAATAAATACTAATGATATATTATTAACAGCACATCATTATAACGATCAGGCTGAGACTTTTTTATTGCAATTATTTCGTGGTGCTGGCGTTAATGGTTTATCAGCTATGCCAAGGGTTAAAATAGTGCAAAATAAAACTATATGTCGTCCACTATTAAATACTACTAAAGAAGATATAATAAAATATGCAAAATTACACAAACTAAGCTATATTGAAGATGATAGCAACTTAAATACTGATTTTAGACGCAACTTTATTCGTTTAGAAGTTATACCATTACTAACAAAATACTATGGTAATATTTATAAAATTATAAATAAATCAGTTAGCCATCAACAAGAAGCATTATTATTATTAACTGAGTTAGCTATAAAAGATATACAAGAATATAAGCTAATAAGTAATAATAATATCATAATAAGCAAACTAAAAATTCTATCAAACCACAGAATAAATAATGTTCTAAGATATTATTTTAAAGCAAATAACATTAAGCAACCTAGTGCTAAAGTCCTACAACAAATAACCAAAAATGCACTTAATGCTAAATTAGATGCTAAAACACTAATAACTTGGGATAAATATAAACTTAGATGTTATCAGGATAATATTTATATATTAACAAATGATGAGCCTCCTAAATGTGATAAAACTAATAATTTTGCAAATACTACAAATGTAAAAGTTCGTTATAGAGATAAAAACATTCGTTGCGTATTAGAAAATCAAAAACACTCTAAGCCATTAAAAAAAATTCTCCAAGAACATAAAATACCGCCATGGCATAGGGATAAACTAGCTATGTATTATCTAAATGGCAAATTAGTTGCAATGCAAGGTATTGGAAGATTAACAGAGGTGTTGTAATGGAGGCTATGATTAACCCTTAAAAATATTTTTATAACAATATCTCCGACTTGTTATTAGTGCATATCACAAATCAAACTTTGTAAGTTATGCTTCAAGGTCGTTTAGAGGTTCCTTAAAAACCTAAAAAGACAACTTTCATCTGGTTTAGGTATATTTTATAGCCACGGGCCCGTGGTTTTGGTTTTACCACGGGCAAGGCCCGTGGCAAAATAACAAAGCAGGTTAAAATTTGGCTAAGTCCCAAGTGGCAAGGCTTAAGCGCTTGCGTAATTTTATTATAGTTGTTCAGGTTGGGCTATTTACTATAAAATATAAATTTATTTTTAAACTTTTTTATGAAAAATCAAACATTTTTTACAAAAATAGTGCTAATAATTTGTGCTATTACCATACCTATTTGTTTTGCTTTATTAACACAGGTATTATCTTGGTCTTATAACTGGATATTATTAGGATTAATACTTAGCCTACCTAATATATTATCTTTGTGGCGGGCGAATTATTATAGTATTAGTTTATTGACTAATTTATTAGCATTGATTTTGATAGTATTTATAGCATCAGCCTTGCTTTGGCAGGCACTACTTAACGGTCAGCGAGTGGACTTGTCAATTAATTTGCTTATTTTGATAC
Organism: Gammaproteobacteria bacterium; assembly: GCA_965222825.1. Lineage (GTDB taxonomy): Bacteria > Pseudomonadota > Gammaproteobacteria > PS1 > Pseudothioglobaceae. The sequence goes on from OZ244964.1 coordinate 1,421,744, forward strand.
TAGCACTTATTATCGCGGCTTCACATCAATTACTATTGCTTAACCAAAATACTATAATAGATACAAGTTTGCATAAACTTATTGAGCAAGTATTACCAATACCACCTGTTATTAATACCTTATGTATCGCTCTTATCATAACAGATATATGTATTGCATGGTTGTCAGTATCAGATTCTGCGATTGTTAGTCAGTTAGCAATAAAATTTTTACAACGCGGTATAATTCCACCTATTACCTTAACTCTATTTTTCTGGGGCTTACTATTATTTATAGCCAAATGGCTATTAATGGCAAAAGAGATGCATAGTTTTGCTAACAATAATTCTTATCTAAATAATGCTTATGAAAAAATAAATAATTATCGTAATGATAAAGAAACGCTAACCAATATGGTTTGGCAACAATTTGAAGCGTTTTATGCACTACCGCGTTATATAAACTGGGCTATACCAATATTAGGTTTTATTGGCACTGTGCTTGGTATTTCTTTGGCAACTCAAAGTTTAGGTGTTATCTTAGAAAATAATAGCTCGGAAGTAACACAATTACTAACCTCAGCACTAACTCCACTTGGTATTGCATTTGATACTACGCTAATCGCCTTGTCCTTATCAATAATTTTAGCACTAACGCAAACTTTTTTATACCGTTGGGAAGAACGACATTTAATTAACTTAATAGAGAAACTTGATTGAAGTCAGTATATTCTAAACATAGGGGCTATCACTTACGAGGTGATATTGATACACCAACTGTGGAAGTATTTGGTTCGGCATTAGCATTGCTTATTATTGTTTTTATTTTAACTAATTTAGTAATCTCAAAAGACATAACTGCCATGCTTGAGCACTCAGTAGAAGATGCAAAATACAAAGTATCATGGCAGGATGGTAGTGAGGGTTTTGTTGTTATATCCTACTATGATAAAATACGCATTATAGAAACTAACGAAGATGTATTAAAAGCTGATATTTGTAAGCAAAATAGCCCTTTTATTCGTTATGTAGAAAAAATTTATGACAATAAAGACCGTCAGCAACTGATTTTTGCTATTACTGATAAAAGTGTAACAACAATGGCTATTGCTCGTGAATGTCTGCGAGTGCATTATCTAAACAGAGCTATCAATATAGGTTGGATTATTGCTAACAAAGACTTACTTTCTACTGTGCGTTTGCAAGACCTACCTAAGCATATAAAACGCTCAATAAGACCTTAAAATGAAAACGCTAGATTTCTCTTTTAAACACGGTGGCGTGGCACTGGCTGATATTTTAGCAAATAGTGTAGCAGTAATTATTATTCTTATTATTATCTCACTAAGTGTGCAACAAAAACAAGCACAAGATGAGCTAGAAAAAAACGCTGATATTACCTCTTTATTAACTAGACAATTATCTAGTAGTGTAGTGTTTAATGATTTGCCATCTAGCCATCCTGCTAGGTTGCACGATTATAATTCCTGTGCAATAACACACGACTGTAACCCGATAGAGGCACCAGTTATTGAATTACATAAAGGTTATATGCGTATTTTTAATATTAATGCTAATATATATAGAAATGAATTATTGCTAGAAAATAACGCCTTTGACAGATATATAAATACTCTAAATAATACAGATAAACAAAAAATACGCATTGATATACACTCTGTTAGCGAATACTATATTGTGCTTGCTATTCTAAAAGAACATAATATTCGCCCGCGACACTGGCACTATTTAGGCGAGCATTTACCACCTTTAAAAAATAATGCACTTAGTTTAGAAAAAACTTTTGGCGACAAACAGACCGATGACAAACTATCAGATGCAGAAATGCAATACAACAATACAGGAGTATTAAATAATAAGCAAGGACAAACAGAAACAACGCAAATATCACAAATATTACCATACACTAGCCTAGCTGATGCTAGAATGATGCAAGAATTAAATTATGATAGTTTGCTACCACCAACACAACAAGCAAATGGTTTAAACCAAGATGATATACAAAATCTTATAAATAGTGATATTCCTAGTATCCAAAAATACCTTAGTCTTTATTACAATCAAGCTATTTATACCGAAGAGGATTATAAAAGGGCTATACAAGGAGGAGGAAGAACGCTAACAGAGCGTGCAATGAAACTCCATATCCCTAATGTAGATACACAAAATCTAAATAAAAATGGACAAGGAAATGAGCAAATTAAATTAAAAGCACAAGATTATAACTTGGTTGTGTTGAGTTATTTATTTAAACTTCTTGAACTTGCTGAGGCACAAAAAACCTTAAACATACCCGATGCCCATATATTATTAAGGGGCTTTGCTAGTAAACAAATACAATTAGATAAATTATCTTATTATGGACTGGTAAAACTAATAGCCAAAGCACTAGATAAACAAAAGAATCCTACCTATACCCCTCTTAGTAGTATAGAACATAGCCCAAATATTAGTAGCAATAAATTATTAGTTAAAACCAATAAACCTATGCCTGAAATTAGTCTTAAAACCCATCAATTTACACCATGGATTAGCTCTATTATAAAATCAAAGGAAGTTAAACCATCATTACTTATGCGTCTTTATCCTAGTTTATTTAAAGGGGAGGTATTAGATATTCCCAGAGGATACACAGTGCTAATGCATCCAGAACAATGGCTCAACCCAGAGCTAAAATGGCGTCCTATTGCTATTTTAGATGCTAAGTTAGAAAATATTAGCCTAGGGTTTGTTTACTCTAGCCTTGATGGTAATAAATTAGCTATTGATTCTGGTGCTAACCAAGTGCGATTAAATAAAATACCAATAGCCAACCCACTTATTAGTAGCCAAGATAGTAGCCAAAATTTAACACCTTTAATATGGCTTATTGCATTGATTATGTTATTAGTATTATTATTTCGCTACCGCACTAAAAAAATAACCAGTAATGAAGTATAAATTATCTATTATCTTATTTATTACAATAATAATATTATTGTTATTTGTATGGTGGCGTTGGATTTATTTAGTGCCTAAGAATTTAGACTTAGTAGTAGTTAAAAACCAAACACCTGTTATTGTTCATCCGCTAGATAGTCTATTGCAAGAGTATTTAGTGTATCTTAAAAATAGCCCCAAATTACTAGCCCAATTTAAACGCCCAGTTAGCACAATTACTCTAAATGGTATATTAGTTGATGCTTGCGAGGTAACACAAGGTAATTTTAGACGCTTTGCTAGTTGGCAAGCATTGCAAACAACTCCAAGAAAAAAACACCCAAAACAACCTAAAAATTGGCACTATAAAAGTCAAACACAAAACCATAGTATATTAGGGCAATTAGAGGTTGGTGTTGGCGGTGTTAGTTTTTTTGACGCTTGGGCTTACTGTGCATCAGCAGGAGGGCGATTACCAACATCTAGTGAGTTTGAAGCTATTAGTGCTGGTAGTAGTAATACTATATACCCATGGGGTAATACTTTTAATAACTCACCATGGCAATACCAAGACAGTGCATTAAATATCGCAGCTAATTGTGGTGCTTATCCAGAAACAGATAGTGAAGACGGTGTTCACGATTTAGGTAATAATTTATTAGAATGGACCACCTTAAATAACAAGGCTATTTTAATGGGTGGTAATGCTTATAGTCGCCCTTATAAACTAAATTCTCTAAATATAATTCGCCGTCAAGCAGCGTTTGATTTTCGCTCACAATATTCAGGGTTTCGCTGTGTTTATGATAGTAAAAATAGTGATATTGTCTCATTTACTACACCTTGGGCTAGCACTAATAGTGTAGTTTTTATACCTGTTGCTACTCGTGTATTAGGGTATCCAAGGGCAAAAATACCAGCTCTTTTAAATAATTTAACAGATGAGCAATTAGGTACTATCAATCATTTGCCACTAAATAATAAAAAACTCAGCCTAAAAGTAATGCGTTATGAAACTACTAATGCTCTTTATGCTCGTTTCTTAGACGACCCTTTGGTATATTTAGGATTTTATAATAACCCTAAACAACCAAATAATATTAGCCACACTCCAATTAATTGGCAGCAACAAAAACAAAAACCCCAGCACCCAGTTGGCAATGTAACTTGGTGGAGTGCTTGGGCGTTTGCTAATTGGCTTGGTGGCAGTTTACCATCCGCTAGGCAATGGGAGGCATTAGCTGGTGCAAATTTAACTCGTTTTCCATACGGCAATGAATACCAAGCTTCTATTACAATAAATAGAAACCCAGAGAAAATAATAACACAGCCATTAACTGTTAATGCTTCTAAGGATGATAGTAAAAATAATATTCGTGGTTTGTCTGGGAATGTTGCTGAATGGACTAATACCACTGTCCTAAGAGATAATACTTTTGCTATAATAATCAAAGGTGGTAGTTATATAATGCCAAAAGAATCCGCCCAAATATCCCAAACCAGTGAAGCACTTCCTAGTTATAGCAACTATGACCTTGGTTTTCGTGTTGTTTTTAATATAGAATAAAATAAACTTTTAGCAATAAATAAATTTATAGATACAATTACAATACAAAAACAAGAGCTAAAGAATTTAATTTTAAAATTATTTTAATTTTTAAGGTTATAATTGTATATTAATTTTTTAGATGCTGTTGTAGTGCAAAAGTATATATTATGGCAACAATTCCAATGACTGTTCAAGGTGCTACTAAATTAGAAGCTGAATACCTAAAACTTATCAATGAAGATAGAAAAAGAATAATAACGGCTATTGCTACTGCAAGAGAGCATGGTGATTTGAAAGAAAATGCTGAATATCATTCGGCTAAGGAAGAACAATCTTTTATAGAAGGTAGAATTGCTGATATAGAATCAAAACTCAGTAATGCCCAAATAATTGATATTGAGGACTTAAAAAATCAAAAAAACATAGTATTTGGTGCTACTGTGTCCTTAAAAGAAATAACAACTGGCAAAATTTTATCTTATCAAATAGTTGGTGAAGATGAAGCAGATATTAACATTGGCAAAATATCTTATTTATCACCTATAGCTAGGGCACTAATCGGTAAAGAGTTAGATGATGAAGCAATAGTAAAAGCACCTAAGGGAGATATAGAGTATGAAATTATCAACATTCAATACATATAATTTAAAATCATAAAGTTTTTATATCTAAAATGCAACATAATCTAGTAGTAAACAATATTAATAAATCTTATAAAAATCGCATTGTTGTTGATAATGTGTCTTTAGAGGTAAACAGTGGCGATGTTGTAGGTTTATTAGGACCTAATGGCTCTGGTAAAACAACCTGTTTTCACATTATATCTGGCTTGATTAAATCTAATTCTGGTAATGTTTTTCTAAACCATAAAAAAATCAACAAACTACCAATAGACAAAAGAGCATTGTTAGGTATAGGATATTTATCTCAAGAAGCATCTATTTTTAGGGGTCTAAGTGTAGTAGATAATATTATGGCAGTTTTGCAAACACAAAAAAAACTCAAAAAAAAACCACGCCTAGCAAAATTACAACAACTACTTGATGAATTTAATATAAACCATATTCGTAATTCAATGGGCATAAGTTTATCAGGTGGTGAGAGAAGAAGAGTAGAAATAGCTAGAATCTTAGCTATAGAACCAAGGTTTATCTTATTAGACGAGCCATTTGCAGGGATTGATCCCATATCTGTTGCTGATTTACAAGGGTTAATATATAATCTAAAAAATAAAAATATTGGCATTCTAATTACAGACCATAATTTTAGAGAATTATTAGATACTTGCGATCATTCTTATGTTTTAAGCGAGGGTAAAATTATTGCTAATGGTAATAAAGAAAATATTCTAAAAAACAAACAAGTGCAAAAAGTTTACTTAGGTGAAAAACACCATGGGTAAATATGAAAATGATTTTTATACCTTAGGAATAGAAAGCTCTTGTGATGAAACAGCAATAGCAATTTATAGCGAAAAACAAGGCTTAATAAATCATAAACTACATAGTCAAGTAGCAATACATAATAAATACGGTGGGGTGGTGCCAGAGTTTGCATCAAGAGAGCATATTTTATGGGTTATTCCACTTATAAATAAAACTCTAATTGCTGCTAATATTAACATAAAACAAATAGATGCTATTGCCTATACTAAGGGTCCTGGACTTGCTGGAGCGTTATTAGTTGGTAGCTCTATTGCTAAAAGTCTAGCGTATAGTCTAAATATTCCTTCATTAGGTGTTAATCATATGGAAGGGCATTTACTAGCACCGCTACTAGAAGTAGATAAACCAGAAATGCCCTTTATATGTTTATTAGTATCTGGCGGACATACTATGTTATTACAGGTATCTGATTTTGGTAAATATAAATTATTAGGTGAAACCTTAGATGATGCAGCAGGTGAAGCATTTGATAAAACTGCTAAATTACTAGGCTTAGGCTATCCAGGTGGTGCTAAATTATCTAAATTAGCCACAAAAGGTGATAAAACAAAATTTAATTTTCCCAGACCACTACTTAATAAACACAATAAAAATAACCTAGACTTTAGTTTTAGTGGTCTTAAAACATTTGCTAAAAATACCATAGCCAATAATCCTAATAATTTAGCTGATATTGCTTGTTGTTTTGAAGATGCAGTTTGTGATGTTTTAACTACAAAAAGTTTAATAGCATTACAAAAAAGCAAATTATCTACTTTGGTTGTAGCAGGGGGAGTTAGTGCTAATACTAAACTTAGGGATAAAATAAATAATATTTGTTATAACAATAATTATAAAGTATTTTATCCAAGAATTGAATTTTGCACAGATAATGCTGCTATGATAGCACTAGCTGGACATATTAGGTTGATGAAAAAACAAAAAGATAATGATAATATCATCAATATTAAACCAAGATGGTCGTTAGAAAATATATGAATAGTTTATCAAAATTATATACCAGAGCAGAACAAGGTTTACTAGCACCTCTGGTAACAGTAGAAGTGCATTTATTTAATGGTCTGCCTAATTTTTCCATAGTTGGCTTGCCAGAAACTGCGGTAAAAGAAAGCAAAGATAGAGTTATATCTGCTTTAATAAATAGCAATTTTAAACACTATAAAAGACGCATTACGGTTAGTTTATCGCCTGCTAATATACCAAAAAGAGGTGGAAGATTTGATTTATCAATAGCAATAGGTATGTTAATATCTTCTAATCAAATAAGCCCTAATATAAATACTAATGAGTTAGAATTTTATGGTGAGTTAGGACTAGATGGCGAACTAAAAGCAACAAGTGGCTTATTACCAGCTGTTATTTTAGCTATTAAAAAAAATCATAAAATAATAATACCAAAAGCCAATATGCCACAAATGTCGTTAATAGATAATAATTATTTAATACCTTGTAGTAATTTATTAGAAGTATGTGGGGTATTAAAAGGTGAAATAATTAATATTAGTGCTAAAAAACCAATAATAAATACATATTATAGTAAAGATTTTGCTCAAATTAGAGGGCAAGAGCAAGCAAAAAGAGCCTTAGAAATTGCAGCATCAGGCGGACATAATATTTTATTAATTGGCACACCAGGTGCTGGTAAGACTATGCTTGCTGAAAGACTACCTAGCATATTACCGCCACTAAGTAAAGAAAATGCTTTAGAAAAATCTAGTATTTTTAGTGTTGCCAACCAGATAATTAATGAAAACGAAGTAATGACTAGGGCATTTAGATCGCCTCATCATAGTGCATCTGCGATAGCCTTAGTAGGTGGTGGCAGTAATCCTAAGCCAGGAGAAGTATCACTTGCTCATAACGGAGTATTATTTTTGGATGAATTGCCAGAATTCCCAAGAAGCACCTTAGAAATGCTAAGACAACCAATAGAAAGTAAAGAAGTGCATATATCAAGATCATTAGCTAGAATTACCTATCCAGCTAATTTTCAATTAGTATGTGCTATGAATCCTTGCCCTTGTGGTTATTTAGGCGATACTAGGCATACTTGTAATTGCACAGAAGATAAAATTTTAAGATACCGCTCTAAAATATCAGGACCATTATTAGATAGAATTGATATGATTTTAGATGTTCCGCCACTAAAAACTAATGAATTATTAGCAGAAAAACAACAACTAAATAATACCAAATCAAAAATAATACGCCAAAGAGTTATTAAAGCAAATAACATACAAATTAATAGACAAAATAAACTAAATAATATGCTTGACTCAGATGAATTAGCTAATATTAAATTAGCAGATAATGATAAAAAATTACTAGAACAAGCAATTAATAAACTAAAATTATCAGCAAGGGCTTATTACCGTATTTTAAAAGTAGCAAGAACTATCGCTGATTTAGATAATAATATAAATATAAATAGCAAACATTTAAGTGAGGCTATTAGTTATAGGCGTTTGTAAACAAAATCCCACAAATCGGATTTGTGGGAAGTATATTTTATGATAATAATACCAGCTATTGATTTAAAAGACGCTAAATGTGTTAGATTACGACAAGGTGTTATGCAAGATAGCACTGTTTTTTCTAATAAGCCTATTAAAATAGCACAAAAATGGTTTAATGAGGGTGCAAAACGCCTACATTTAGTAGATTTAGACGGTGCTTTTGCTGGCAAGCCAATAAATATTAAAATTATCAAACAAATTGCTAAAACCCTACCTAAATTAACAGTGCAAATAGGTGGTGGTATTCGTAATATTGATACTGCTAGTGCATATATAGAAGCAGGTATTAGTTATTTAATTATTGGCACTAAAGCTATTGTTGAGCCTGAATTTATTAAAGAGCTTTGTATGAAATTTAATAATAAAATTATTGTAGGCTTAGATGCTAATAATGGCTTAGTTGCAACTGATGGTTGGAGTAAAAAAACTACTATTAAAGCAATAGAGTTAGCAAAAAAATTTGAACAATACGGAGTTAATAGCATAATTTATACTGATATTGCTAGAGATGGTATGATGAATGGCGTTAATATAGAAGATACTAAAAACCTAGCTAAAAAAACTACTATTCCTATTATTGCATCTGGTGGTATTACCAATATAGATGATATTATTAAACTAAAACAAATATCCCATTATGGCGTATTAGGTGCTATTACAGGTAGGGCTATTTATGAGGGTAGTCTAGATTTTAAACAAGCACAAAAACTAGCAAATGATTGATATAGAAGTAGCTTATGCCCTAGCAGATGAGCAAACTATTCTAACACTAACAGTAGCAGATAATACTACCGTTAAAGAAGCAATAATAAAATCTAATATTAGCAAAAAATATCCGCAAATAAACTTAGAAAATGATAAAGTAGGTATTTTTGGTAAAATAACTACCCTAGATAATGTATTAAGGGCAAAAGACAGAATAGAAATATATCGCCCTCTTATTGCCGACCCTAAAGAAGCGCGTAAAAAACGAGCTAAGAAAAAAACTTAAAGCTTTAATCAAAAATAATATCAGCAACTTGCTCTGCCCAATAAGTAAATTCAGGCACAGAAAATATATCCTCTCCTATAACTCTTTGCATATCTGATACTAGCATAACTGCCATTTCCTTTTGTGGAAAATTGCTGGCAAATTTTAAAATATTACCCCATATATTATGAGCTTTATCACTCTTTATAACCTTAATAGCCCTACCAACTAAGGCAGCACATATAGCGTATTGTAAATCTATATCTTTTGGCACTGATACTTGCTCACCATTAACAATAGCATCTAAGTCTGGCAAATCTGTTAAATGCTCAATAAATGTAGTTATTTCAACACTAGCTACCTCTCCTACACAGGCATTAGCAGCGTCACGGAATAAATTTAGGTCATCACCACATTTAAGTAATGCCCTATGAGTAAATTCCCAAGTTCTAGGGCTAGGAAAAGCAATAGGATTATGTGCATGGTCAAACTCAAATAATAACTCTGGACGATAGCGTAAAAAGCCAATAATTCTCTCGTCTATTTTGTTATCATAAGCCCATAACACCCAGTCATCTAAATTAACATCTAAATTATAATGCGAAAAACGATTTGCAAGTGGGGTAGGCATAGTATAGCTAACACCTCTATCACCTTGACGATTACCAGCTGCAAAAATAACCCAGCCATCTGGTAATTGATAATCTCCTAAACATCTATCTAGTATAAGTTGATAAGCAGAAGCAGATACACTAGGAGGTGCTGATGTTATCTCATCTAAAAATAATATACCTTGTTTGCCGTGTCTTTTAACATCAGGTAAAATAGATGGTATTGACCAATCAACTAAATTATTGTTGCGAAATGGTATGCCTCTTAAATCACTTGGCTCCATTTGTGATAGCCTAATATCAATCATAGTTGCATTATGTTTTTTGGCAACGCCAGCTATTATTTGCGACTTACCAATACCGGGTGCGCCCCATAACATAACTGGGGTATGGATATTATTAATTACTGAGGTAAATTCTATATTTAATATTTTACTTACTTGTCTTGGTCTCATAATTATAAACAATATAAACAACACAAATTTTACCTATGCAAAATAATAAAAAACAAAAAAATATAGCTAATTTATTCCCCTGTGATTTCTCTATAAAAGCTATTGGTAAAAAAGAAAACTTAAAAGACATAGTGTGCAATATAATTACCAGACATATAGGCAATATAAGTCCTAGTAATATTAAAAAAAGACCATCAAAAAACAATAATTATTTATCGGTTAGTGTAAAAATTAACGCAAAAAGCAAAACCCAACTAGATGCTATATACGCTGAGTTAAATAACCATAGCAGCATTTTATACACCTTATGATTATTAAAAACCTTGGCTTAGTGCCATATATAGAAACCTTAGTAAAAATGCAAAATTTTACCAATAATCGCACTAAGAGCACAGAAGATGAAATATGGTTATTAGAGCATAATGCTGTTTTCACAAGTGGTATTAGAGATAGTAGCAAGCATTTATTAACTAATCCTGATAATATTCCAATAATAACAACAGACAGAGGCGGTATGATAACTTACCACGGGCAAGGACAGTTAATAGTTTATTGTTTATTCGATATTAAACGATTAGGTATTGGTGTTAAAAAATTTATTTATTTATTAGAACAAACAATTATTGAGCTACTTAGTCATTATAATATAAAAGCTTTGCGTAAAAATAATGCTCCTGGCGTTTATGTAGATGATAAAAAAATATCTGCTTTAGGGATAAAAATAAAGAATGGCTACACTTATCATGGTTTTAGTTTAAATGTTGCTATGGACTTGTCTCCCTTTAATTACATAGACCCTTGTGGTTATAAAAACCTACAAATAACGCAAATGATAGAGCAAACTAATCAAAAAATAACCAAAGATCTAGTAGTAAAACAATTAATAAAAATATTAAAAATACACTACAATTATGCAACAAAATATTGATATAAAAACTTTAAGGGGTGAGTCTAAGGTATCGCGTTTAAAAATAAAACCTAATGCTAAGCATAAACCAATGAAGAAACCCCATTGGATTAGAATAAAACACGGCAATAGTGCTAAAGTAAAAGAGCTAAAGCAAACACTAAGAGAGCAGTCATTGTTTAGTGTTTGTGAAGAGGCTAAGTGTCCTAATTTAAACGAATGCTTTAGTTCAGGCACTGCTACCTTTATGATTATGGGACAAATATGCACTAGACGATGTCCTTTTTGTGATGTAGCACACGGCAAACCGTTGCCATTAGATGATAAAGAGCCACAACATTTAGCAGATACTATTTTCAAAATGAGGCTAAATTATGTGGTAATTACCTCAGTAGATAGAGATGATTTGCGAGATGGCGGTGCTATACATTTTACAAAATGTTTAGAAGCTATATATACTAAAAACCCCAATATAAAAATAGAAATTCTTACCCCAGATTTTAGAGGCAGATTAGACAAGGCATTAGAAGTTTTAGCTAATATTAGATTAGATGTTTTTAACCATAACTTAGAAACCGTGCCTAGTTTATATGCTAAGGTTCGTCCTGGGGCTAATTATAAACACTCATTAAAACTATTAAAACAATTTAAACAACAACACGATAAAGTTACAACCAAGTCTGGTCTAATGCTGGGTTTAGGTGAAACCAAAGCACAAGTATTAGAAGTTATGCAAGACCTAAGAGATAATAGCGTAAATATGCTAACCTTAGGACAATATTTACAACCTAGTAAATATCACCTAGCAGTTGAAAAATACCTAAGTCCAGAGGAATTTGAGCAATACAAACACCTAGGGGAGAAAATGGGCTTTACAAGTGTGGCAAGTGCACCTATGGTGCGTTCATCATACCATGCTGATTTACAAGCAAAGACTACTGCATAAGTGAAATTTAACTATACTAATTTTCATTAACATCATAAGTTATTACAGTAGGGCTGGCAAAATTACCTGTATTTCTTTGTCTATTTTCTAAATCCACTATATTTGTATTATCATAAAAAAATCTTCGCACCCAGTTAAGTCTATTATTTGTTGTGTTTATTATTTTACTACGATAATGAATAGTAATTGTAGTAGCATTAGTAGCAGTAGCTACATCATTAGTTGATATTCCAATAGGCAATATATTTGTCATTGGTATATTTGTACTAACTATAATAGTAGGGCTTAAATTATAATGATAGGCGTAGTCAAACTTATTAGTCTCTGGTAATATTATTATGGTATTTGTTGTTTGTGATAAATTAATATCTGCTATTGTGCCTGATACTGGAAAACTAATTATGGTATCCGTGCCACGCTTTTTAAAAATATCTAAACTATTAGCAATATTTCTCATCTCATTAAGACTAGCCTCTATTTTAGCATTATCAATTGTTTTAAAAAGATAATGAGTGCCAATACTAGCAAGTATTGATAATAATATAACTATTAACAATAATTCTACAAAGGTAAAACCTTGTTGTTTAGACACTTGCTGTTAACGATGGAAAATAATAACCAACAATTATAAGCAATAAAGATAAAAATCCTAAAAATTTACCCAATAAATTTGCAATAGAGGATATTTTAGTTGAAATAACTGTTAATCTGCTAAGTAAGGCAAATATTACACTGTCTATTAATTCTAATTGTGCTGATAAAACAGATTTTTCAAAACTAGCAAAACTATTATAAAATATTGGTGACCAATATATATGATCATTAACAGCACTAGATAGGTTATCGCCATCATTCATTTTATCAATAAGTAGTTGCACTGCTTGAACATCGGTATCGGACTCCATACTAGATCTAATAATTAATAATGCCTTGCTAATTGAAATTCCAGACTTAAATAATGGTTTAAATATCATTAATAACAGTGCTGACCTTTTGAGAACAAAAAATTCATCTAGTATTTTAAGAACTGGTATTTTTCTTATAAATGGACGAATTTTTTTCTTAAATAATAAAATAGTAGCAATAATAGTAAGTATTGTAAGCCATATTTGCAAATCATTATTATAAATGAATAATAAAACACTTGTCATAAAATTGGTTTCTGCATGTAGTGTTGAAGTAAGGCTTTTTAGTGCTGGGGCTATTATTTTTGGTAGTAGCATCAGCATAGCAAATGCTATTAGAATTATTATGCCACTTTGAGTAAATGGCGATTTTACTTGGTCTTTAATTTTTTTTTGGGTTTGTAGATAAATCATAGAGCTATTTAGAGCATCGTGTAGCCTACCTGAGCTCTCACCCGATGCAACTAAGGCAACAACAGGCTTACCAATACCAGCAAGTGCTAAAATATCGCTAATAGTGCTACCATCATCTACTATATTATCAATATTTAATTTTTTTATATTGGCTCTTTGGAGGATATTAATAACACCATTGTGCATAGCTTGACCAGAATAAGCTAACGCCCTTATCTCAGATATAATTAATTCTTGGGTTTCAATGGCTAGGTTTTTACTACCAAAACTAAATGATTTATTAACGCTTAAAATTCTATCGGTATTAATTCTAGAGTTTTCGATAGCGTCAAATTTGGTATCGCCTTCAAACTCACGGCGAATTTTTTTACCATTTGCATCAAGGTATTTAATTAAATAATAAGACATTTATATATAATACAATAATCTTATTATAAAATTAATTTTTTTATTAAAAACTTTAGAAGCCCAGCTTTTATAGAATGCAAAGCTGGGCTTTGGTGGGGATTGGGCTTTTATGGAATACAAAGCTGGGCTTTGGTGGGGATTGGGCTTTTATAGAATGCAAAGCTGGGCTTTGGTGGGGATTGGGCTTTTATGGAATACAAAGTCTAGTTTTAGTGTAGATTAGGTTTTTTGTGAAACTACAAACCCCAGTTTCTAGTGTTAGGTTTTAATTATCATCGCGAAGCACATATTGCATTAAGAAATCATTAGATGTGCAATATATTGTTCCATTTTCATCTCCTATATTATCTGCAGAACTTCCTGATATGCCAGCAGTAGTAGATGTAATTGTATAAGTTCCATCTCCTGCACCCCAAGCAGTATTTTCATCAAAATAAGTGCTTAAATCAGTAGCAGCCTCAATTCTGTTGCTAACACCACCTAAGCCATCAAGAGGATAACAAAGCACTACTCTTTGGGCAGTGGAGCTTGTTACAGTTGCAGTAAGTGCACTCCAAGCATCGCCCCATTCGGTAGTAGATTCTAAACCATCAGCAATTAATTCTGGGGTAATAATTACAGAGCCATTTAATCCTATCCTACCTAAATTAGTAGCATAAGAAAAAATTGCTGTAGGCACATCTTTGCCCAAAAAGTTTTTAGCATTTACTAACTTGGCTTTATTTTCCTGAGTTCCTAGCACAAATTGAATGCCAATACTACTTAAAATAGCTACAATTACCATAATTACTAATAATTCTACAAAGGTAAAACCTTTTTGCTTATTAACTAGCTTATTCATTCTTTTCATAGCAAACTCCTTTTATTTAACTTAAAGTAAAAACTAATACAACAATCAAACTTAGATTTTTTAGAAGCCTAACTTCTCAATTATTATGATTTTTGCTTAAAAAAAAAGGCACCGTATAAAATGTGCCTTTTTAGTTTATGAGATAATTCTAATTACCATCACGAAGCACATATTGCACTAAGAAGTCATTTGCTGAACAATATGTAGTGGCACTACTACCATTTCCTATACCATCACCAACATCGCCTTGAATACCAGCAGTAGTAACAAGTGTATAAGTTCCATCTCCCTCACCCCAGGAAGTGTTTTCATTAAGATATAGAGTTAAATCATCAGCAGCTTCTTGCCTATTATTAGTACCACCTAAACCATCTAGTGGGTAGCATAGCACTACTCTTTGGGTGTCTGCAGATGCAAAACCTGTAAATGCATTCCAAGTATCACCCCACTCAGTAGTAGCTTCTAAGCCATCATCAGTAAGGTCTTTAGTAATAGTAGATGAGCCACCATTTGTATTAGGTAAACCAGCTCTACCTAGATTAGAAGCGTAAGAGAAAATACCAGTTGGCACATCTTTACCCAAAAAGTTTTTAGCATTGACTAACTTGGCTTTATTTTCTTGCGTGCCTAACACAAATTGAATACCTATACCACTTAAAATAGCTACAATTACCATAATTACTAATAATTCTACAAAGGTAAAACCTTTTTGCTTATTAATTAACTTACTCATTCTTTTCATAGCACACTCCTTTTATTTAAAGTAAAAATATAATAATACACTATATTATTTATTTATTTTATTTATTTTTTTATTCATAACCTAAGTTTCTTCTTGGTAACGATGATTCTAATTCTTCTAGGGTAGTAATCTCGCTTTTTATTAACTCAATACCGTGTGCCCACAAATCAAGAAAGCCTTTTTCTTTTTGGCGTTGGTTTAATTGTGCCATAGTTACCTCTCTAACTATCATATCTGCTATTTCTTCATCAATTAGAGCAACCTCAGCTACTAATGCCCTATCTAGATAACCAAAACCAGCACATTTTGGGCAGCCTTTTGGGTTTGCTCGCATTATTACATCATCATCTAGTAAGTCTTTATAACGATTATAACTACGAATATTGTCTTTTTTTAATGAGCCAAATAGAATTTTATTAGAGCAAGTAGGGCAAACCCTTTTTACCATTCTTTGAGCTACAGCTAGAGCTAGGGTATCTGCTAAATCTAGGGTAGATACGCCTAATTTTAGCATTCTTCTAATAGCACCCATAGCAGTTCTAGCGTGCAATGTTGATAACACTAAATGCCCAGTCATAGCAGCTTCTACTGTTAAGTTTGCAGTCTCTGTATCTCTTATTTCACCTACTAGCATTACATTAGCATCTGAGCGTAACATTGTTCTTAGTCCAGAGCTATAACTCATACCAGCTTGATTATTTATCTCTGTTTGGTCAACATTATAGATATTTGCTTCAATAGGATCTTCTAGGGTTTGTATGGATACCCCTTTTCTAACCGAATTAATAATATTAAGCAGTGCATATAAAGTAGTAGTTTTACCAGAGCCCATAGGTCCGGTATTTAGTATTAAACCATCGCTGTATTTGGCTGATTCTGATAGTAGCACGATTTGTCTTTCTAAAAAATGTAGAGCACTTAATGCTCTAGCAATAGCATTACCGTGCACTCTTAACACAAATTTAGGCACAATTTCTCCTGCTATTAGAACAGGCATCATAGCAAGGCGAATATTTATTTTTAAATTTCTTTCATAAACAATAAATTTACCATCAATAGGTGCGTTATAAATACCAGCGTGTTTGCCTGATAATTGTAAAAAAGTATTAGCCAAAGCAAAGTAATCATCATCAATAAGTAGGTCAAAAATATGTCTAGTAGCGCCCAAAACTCTAAATTTAACGCTGGCGATTTCATCGGTTCTAGGGGCTATGTGGATATCAGATGCATTAGCATCATAGGCTTGCATTACTAAGGATTTTACTTTATCAATTACACCATCTGGTGCTGCTTCCCAAGCCTTGTCTTCTTTTACATCTACTGTATGCTCACTAGATTGAAATACGCCAATAGTATTTATGTCAAATCCTAAGGTTTGTTGCGATAAAACAATATCACTAATATACGATGACCAAGGATTAACCATCCACAGAGTTTTACCTTCTACAAACCAGTCTTGGTCAGTGGTAGGGGCATCACCATTATAAATATTTAAATTAGCTATATTACTAAATACAGATGCTATTTGTTCAGCTGCTAAATTTTCATCTAATAAAAAAGAATGTAAATCATCAATTTTTGGCTCAATCCAATGATCAACAATATCTTGTGTGGCATATTTATTGGTTACTATATTTTCTTTTATTTGCTTAAAAACACTCATTTGATAACTTCTAATTAACCTTATAATTTTTATAAAAAGCAAGGCTTTTGAATTACCAAAAAGCATAGCAATTCTTACGGAGTTAAATCCCTGCTTTTATTATTTGCTTAAAACACCTATCTTTTGGTATAGGCAAGGCTTGTACCAAGTTTACTTGCTTAAAAACACTTATTTTATAACCTCAATATCAATAAGTTCATCAGAATTCTTATGCTCTAATTTAACTAAACTGTCTGTTATAATATCATTAATAACATAATTGTTTGCTAGTTTATCGCCTATTGCATGTTTTTTAATTGTATCACCAGATAAAAATAGTGCATAATTATTAAAAAATCCTATTAATTTTGGTTTTTTTGGTAGTTTAAGTTTTGATTTTTTTAGTATTCCTTCCCCAGTATCGCAATCTATACCTTGATTTTTGCAAGCGTCTTTTTTCTTAGCTAGTGCTAGTTGGGCGTCTATTAATTTTTGCTCTTGTGATATTTTATCTAATTTATTTTGAATAGTATCCCTCAGTGGCTTGCCTGTTTTGCAATCTATACCTAGTTTTTTACATTTTTCTTGGATTTTAAAGTCTTCTATATAAGCATTGATAATTTCTTTATTTTCTGCTAATTTTTTTAAAACTTGTTGTTGCTGTTTTTCTTTGGTAAATTCTATGCGTAGTTTTTGTATTTCTTCATCAATAGTGCTAGCATTAACTATAAATACAAATAGTAGCATTGATAAGTGCAGTATAAATTTATAATAATTGTCTAACATATTTGTATTTTATGGTTATGTATTATCTACTGCCAAAAATAGTTAAATGTGCCGTAGCCTTGTTATTGTCAATTAAAATATTACCAAAATTAGTTAATAATTTGGTATTTTTTATGTCATATATTGCTAATAAAATATTTATTAACCTGCCTTTTAGGGTAATATTTTGTTTGTTGGCATTTTTTGCTGTTTTTGTTTTCTCCATAACTAAATTATATAGCAAAAAATAATTTTGTGCATATTCTAACTCAGTTTTTAGTTCTGGTAATATTGCTAGTTTCTCAGTTATTTGTATTTCTTTGTTAATTTCAGCTAACTCTGTTGTTATTTTGCTTAGTTCATTTTTTTCAGTTCCTAGTTTATCAAATATATCATTATCTATAGCGAAAATAATATATATAATCCACACAATTAATATTATTGTTGCATTGGCGTATAACCAATTTTTTGCAGATAGTAATACATCTATAATTTTCTTTTTTTGTTTACTTGATGCTATTTCATTTGTCATTACTACTCCAAGTAATCTTTATTTTATTATTATTTTTACTAATTTTAAAATCATCAGATAATTGCGACATCCACGGTGCTAAATTATCAAATTCCATAGTAATATCTTTATTGTGGAGTGATATTTCTAATTTTATTTCCGCATTGACACTAGCTAATTTAATAAGCCCAGGTAATATATTTGGCATTGAATAATCTGTGTGGGACATTATATGAGTTTTTTGTAGTTTAGTTAGCTGTATTTTTTTTCTTTTTAGGTCAGCATCCTTAGTTAGCAATTCTTTGTGTGTTATATTATTATAGGCAAGATAATTATCTCTCATATAAGGGTATGCTATGTCTATTAGCAATAAAAGGCTAGTAAAAATTATAGCACTAGATATTATTAGATATAATGATATTTTTCTAGTAATAGCACGATTTTTTTTATATTTATCAATAGGTCTTAGAATTTCATTAGATAAATCGGATACCAATAATTTATAATTTATATCTACTACTGTTTTTTTAAAATCATCATAACCAAACAAGCCTAGAAAATTATTATTTATTATTAAGCCGTTTTTGTATTCGCCACCATCGCGGTTATAGTATAGATAAATACCATTATTATCTGTATTATAAGCAACTAATAATTGCTCATTAGCACTTAGGTTTATTTGTCCTGTTGTATATAATAATTGCCAAATGCCAAAGCAAGGAGTTTGTTGATCTTTTTTACGGATATTTTCTAATGATTCGTTATTAACATAAAATCCATTATTATCAATGCCTAGAATTTCAAATAATCCCGGTCTTTTATTTTTTTCTAGGTAATTATCTAATAGTAAAATGATATTTTTACCATTAATGTTATTTAATTTATTTAGGACATAATCCATTAAGCAACCTCTGATTAACCCTTAAAAGTAAGGCTTTAGCTATATGATAATCACCCTGTTTTTTAGCGATTCAAAAACCTCACTTTTTACAAAAAGTATAATTTTACAACAATAGTTTATAAGGATTACACTATTTTTTAACAACTAAGACTAATTTTTAGTGATATACTTTTTAATTTAAAGCAGGGGTATTAACTTTTAGATAATATATAGTTGTCTATTTAGGTTGGACTATTTATTATAAAGTTTTAGTTTAGTTTAGTTTTTTGTTATTGTACAATGGTCTTAAAATTATACAAGAACATCTAATTAGCTATGCTAAAATTAGCAAATTTATAATTTTTTAAAATTTTATTTAAAAAATATGGCTATTTATGATTCTAAATCAATTGAGATATTATCTGGGCTAGAGCCTGTGCAAAAACGCCCAGGTATGTATACTGATACCGAAAGGCCAAACCATTTAGCACAAGAAGTAATTGATAATAGTATTGATGAAATAATAGCTGGACATGCTAATTTAATTGAAGTTAATTTACACAGAGATAATAGTATAACCATAGAGGATAATGGTAGAGGTATGCCTGTTGATATTCATCCTAAAGAAGGTATTCCTGGGGTCGATGTTATTTTAACCAAATTACATTCTGGTGGTAAATTTTCTAACAAACATTATCAATTTTCAGGAGGATTACACGGAGTTGGAGTATCGGTAGTTAATGCCTTATCTAACTTGCTAGAAGTGTGGATAAAACGAGATGGCAAAGAATACTTTACATCTTATAAAAATGGTGTTAAACAAACAAACCTTAGTGTTATTAGCACAGTTGGTAGAAGAAATACTGGCACTAAGATTAAATTTAATCCCAATACTAAGTATTTTGATAATGCTAAATTTTCTATTACTGCACTAAGGCATAATTTACGCTCGAAGGCTATTTTATTAAATGGCTTAACAGTAATTTTTAATAATGAGATTGATAAAACTAGAGATGAATGGCATTATGAGCAAGGATTAAAAGACTATTTAACAGTTGCTACTGATGATTTAGAATGCTTGCCTATACAACCATTTGTAATTAGTAGTAATGTCAATAAAGAGCATATAGATTGTGCACTTGCTTGGGTAGTCAATGATAAAAACACCATTGCTGAGAGTTATGTAAATTTAATACCAACAACTCTGGGGGGAACTCATGTAAATGGACTTCGTTCTGGTCTAACAGAAGCACTAAAAGAATTTTGTGAATTTAGAAACTTACTACCAAAAAATATTAAACTAACGCCCGAGGATATTTGGCAACAAATTACTTATATTTTATCTGTTAAAATATTAAACCCACAATTCTCGGGACAAACAAAAGAAAGATTATCCTCAAAAGAATGTGCATATTTTGTAAATTCTATTGTTAAAGATGCTTTTAGTTTATGGCTTAATCAAAATTCTGATATTGGTGAAAAAATTGCAGAACTAGCAATACAAAACGCACAATCAAAACTAAAAAATAATAAAAAAGTAGTGCGTAAAAAAATAATTAGTGGTCCAGCATTACCGGGTAAATTATCAGATTGTAGTTCAACAAATTTAGCAAAAACAGAATTATTTTTAGTAGAAGGTGACTCAGCAGGGGGCTCGGCTAAACAAGCCAGAGATAAAGAATATCAAGCTATCTTACCACTAAGGGGCAAAATTCTAAATACTTGGGAGATAGAATCGCATCAAGTTTTAGCCTCAAATGAAATACATGATATTAGTGTTGCTATTGGCTTAGATCCTAGTAATAATGACTTATCAGGGCTTAGGTATGGTAAGGTTTGTATTCTAGCTGATGCAGATTCTGATGGCTTACACATTGCAACTTTAATATGTGCCTTATTTGTGCGTCATTTTCCAGCCTTGGTTGATGCTGGTTGTGTATTTGTAGCCACACCACCTTTGTATAGAATTGATACTGCAAAAGAAACCTATTACGCCCTAGATGAAACAGAAAAAGAAAAAATTATTACAAAGATTAATGGCAAAAAAGTAAATGCTAAAATTCAAGTGCAACGCTTTAAAGGCTTGGGAGAGATGAATCCATCGCAATTAAGAGAAACCACTATGTTGCCTAGTTCTAGGTCATTAATGTGTCTAACATTAGATAATATTGGACAAACTGAAAATATAATGGATATGCTATTGTCTAAAAAGCGTGCATCAGATAGAAAATTATGGCTAGAAGACAAAGGAAACTTAGCTAATGTCAAATAGGGCTATTAAAAAAGCCATTATTTTGTTATCAGGAGGTTTAGATTCAACTACTGTATTAGCCATTGCTAAACAACGCAATTATAATTGTTATGCACTAAGTTTTAACTATGGGCAAAAACAAAAATCAGAATTAAACGCTGCCAAAAAAATAGCCAAACAAAACCAAGTAGTAGAGCATAAAATTATAAATATTCCTACTCTACAAGGCTCAGCATTAACTAATAGTAATATCAAGGTGCCTAAATATAAAAATAATGGCAATATCCCTATTACCTATGTGCCTGCTAGAAATACTATTTTTTTATCATTTGCACTAGCTTGGGCAGAGCTAATCGCTTGTTGTGATATTTTTATTGGCGTTAATAACATAGATTACTCAGGCTATCCTGATTGTCGTCCCCAGTATATTGATGCCTTTACCAAAATGGCTAATTTGGCAACTAAACAGGCTATTTTAGGTAAGAAAACTACCATCCACGCCCCGCTTATTAATTTATACAAAGCCGATATTATCAAGTTGGGTTTATCAATAGGGGTAGATTATGCCCAAACCGTTTCTTGTTATCAAGCAGATAAAAAAGGCAATGCTTGTGGTATATGTGATGCTTGTGCTTTTAGAGCAAAAGGCTTTGCCCAACTTAATCAAAAAGACCCAACACGATATGTTTAAAACTGAATAATTTTTACTATATGCCTAAGTTATATTTTATATAATAGAATACCTAGTTTAATTTAACTTTTTGTAGATTTTTTACAAGTGTAACTAAACAAAATTTATATTACATTATGTATTAAATGTTATTGCATATACTATATACTATATACTATATACTGTTCAGTGTTGTAATTTTATATTTTTTAATAAAGGATAATAAATAATGAAAAAACAAATAAAAAATAAACTATTTGACAAAGAATTTCGTCAAAAAATAATAGCAAACCCCAATGCTTATGCTCGTGAGTTAAATTCTCTTCCTGATGATGTTAATATTATTGTCAAGACAAATACTGTTGATACAACTTATATAGTATTTTCAGACAATAAAATTAGTGGTGATGATTTTGGTAATATTAATGCGGCAGTAGGATTATCAACAGTTGGAACAACTGGAAGCGGTAGCACAATAGGCACTGTAAGTGGCACAGCATCTACTTTTTTATCTATTGGTAGTGTTGGCTCAGTGGGAAGTATAGAAGGCAAGTAACAATCTACAAAAACTCAGTAATATTTTTATATATAAGTTTTTTTATTATATTGGGAAAAATATATTTGTAGTGTAATTTTAATTATAGATATTTATTGACATTATCAATATTAATGTTTTGCTGTGGTTTTTTGGTGGTTTTTATTTTGTAAAAAACACTAAATACAATAATTATTATCAAAATAAATGGTGCAAACCATAGTAATAAGGTGCTATTATTTACAGGTGGTGTAAATGAGGCAAAATCACCATATCTATCTGTCATAAATTTTTTAATCTCGGCATCGGTTTTATTTTCTGTTAGCATTTTAACAACTATTTGGCGTAAATCCTTAGCAAGTGGGGCGTTTGAGCCACCTATACTTTGCCCCTGACATACTGGACAACGAATTTCACTAATTAAGACATAATATCGCTTCTGTTTTGCTTTTGTATCAAATTTAATAGTATCAATAGCGTATATATTATTTACAAATATCATTAATGCTAATAGAGACCACTGCATTAGACAAAAGCACTCGTCAAAAAGCCAAAAATACCCCTGCTTATAAAATGAAAAAGCACATTTCTAAAAAGCAATGCTACGCATATATTCGTTAAAAAACTTGCCAAGAAAAACTTCATAATTATTATTTTAACCTATCTTAATAATATTTTTCTAAAATTTTCTGTAAATAAGATAAATATAATAATCCATAAATGCGATAAAATTGCTAAAGCATAATTTTATAATAATAGTGCTAAAAAAACTTTAAAATTTGGAGTGAGTTAGAGAGTGAATAAAGATAGTAGTAATATTTTAGTGGTGGATTTAGATAATACCCTAATAAATAGTGATATAATGATTAACTCTATTAAATGGCTTATAGCCCATAAACCGTTATTGTCTCTACTAATACCTGTTTGGTTTATAAAAGGCAAGGCTAATGTCAAACAAAAACTACTAAAACATATTAAATTTAATGTTGCTAAATTGAATTATAACCAAGATGTTATAGATTATATAACACAACGCAAAAAATTTGGCAATAAAATAATACTAGCAACCGCATCTGCACAATATTATGCCGATGAAGTTGTTAAACATTTAGGCTTATTTGATAAAGCTTATGGTAGTAGTGATGTTTATAATTTATCAAGTAAAAATAAAGCAGATTTTTTGATTAAAGAATATGGTAAATATAATTTTGATTATGCTGGTGATCATCTTCGTGACATACCTATATGGCAAGTATCAAATCTATGTGTTATTGTTAATGCTAGTAAAAAACTCCAACAAAAAACCAGCATTTTTAAAACATATTATATAAATAAAAAAACTTATTAAGACAACTTAATAGCAGTATAGATTTGCTTTTAGTTTATATAATTAGCCGCACATTTTTGATGATTATTGTGATGCCGACACACGGACTCGAACCGCGGACCTACTGATTACAAATCAGTTGCACTACCAACTGTGCTATGTCGGCAAATGAGACATTATACAATAAAGTTAGTTGATTTGTTAATACTAAAATTATTACTTTAATTAGGTATATGCAATGGCAGTAATATCAATTATATCTACCAAAGGCGGAGTAGGCAAAACTACTCTAACAGCCAATTTATCAGGCTACTTATCTAGCTTAGGGCATTCAGTATTAATGATAGATGCAGACCCTCAACCATCGCTTAGTTCTTACTATGGTATTACAAAACAAGCAAATGGCGGCTTAGTAGAAATACTATACAGTCCAAAAGATATTAATCGGTGTATAAGCAAAACCACTGTTTGCGATTTAATTTATTCTAATGATAATAACAATGAGCTACAGCACTGGTTATTAAGACAAAATGATAAATTAAGGCTAAAAACAGCATTATCAAATTTAGCCAAAAAATACGATTTTATTTTTATTGACACGCAGGGCGCAAAAGGAATACTACAAGACAGCTCTATATTGGCAGCTGATATTTTATTATCGCCAATCTTACCAGAAATTGCTACTATAAAAGAATTTTATCGTGGCACATTATCTGTGTTATCCAAGTTAAAACCAAACAACACACTAGCACCATTATTTGGCGTTATTTATAAATTAGATAGAACAATAGATGCTAAACAACTAATAAACGCAGTTAATACCCAAGATAATCTACAAAAATATAGCATATTAAAAAATAGCATACCGCAATCGGTGGTATTTAAAGAATCAGCAACAAAACAAATACCTGTTGTTTTATTTGCTAATGGTAATAAAAGACAAAAAGCAAAAGCAACAAAAAGCATACAAGCAATTAAAGATATAACACAAGAATTAAATTTAATAGCATAAAGGAGCAAATAATGATAAAAAATAATAGTCCAAAAAAAGTAATAGTTAGCCTAGTAAAAACACTAGTTAAACCTTATACCATAAGGGCTAACGCAGACAGTCCAAAAAAAGTAATAGTTAGTCCAAAAAAAGTAATAGTTAGCCTAGTAAAAACACTAGTTAAACCTTATATCATAAGGGCTAACGCAGACAGTCCAAAAAAAGTAATAGTTAGTCCAAAAAAAGTAATAGTTAGCCTAGTAAAAACACTAGTTAAACCTTATATCATAAGGGCTAACGCAGACAGTCCAAAAAAAGTAATAGTTAGTCCAAAAAAAGTAATAGTTAGTCCAAAAAAAGTAATAGTTAGTCCAAAAAAAGTAATAGTTAGTCTTGTAAATAATTGTTTTTACAAGTATTTTTTGACCCTAAATATATTTAAATATATTTAAATAACACCAAATTAAAATTATGAGCAAAACACAAATTAAAACTGCAAATAATTGGATAGATAGACGTAATCCATTTACAGCTGATACAACCAGAATATTGATGGTATTATTTGCAAATATTAAAAAACAACAAGACACGGGAATTAAAAGCATAAATAACACTATTAGAACACCGGTTTTAAAAATTGCCTCACTATTTACTTCGCTAGGAAATGATAAAAATATACTAAGTAGATTAAGAGATGTTAATGAGGAATTAATAAATAAACCTATAGGCTACATCAGAGATACAGGCGATAACAACTGGAAAATGTTAGGTTCTGCTATTAATTCAGTAGAGTTATCACAAGGCATATTAACAATAAATCTCAATCCTGATGTAACAGAATATGTTTTACTAGAAAAACACTACACACTATCATACATTGAAGCTATATCAAATTTAACAACAATAAATCAAATAAATTTGTATAACACGCTAATCAGGTACGCAAAACTTCAAAAAATTAAATTATCAATTTTAGATATTAAAACTAGGCTAAATATAGCTGATGATAAATATAAATTACCCACTAATTTTATTAATAAAGTAATAAAACCATCCATTAATGCAATTAAAAAACACAGCGACCTAATAGTTAATTACACAACAAAAAAAACAACAAGATCCATCACCCACATAGAATTTAGCATTGCATTTAAAAATAAACTACAAACCCTAGACTATAAGGATAACACCCTTACAGAACGACTTGTTAAACTAGGTATTGATAATAAATCTATTCAATCTCTAATTAAAAATTATAACCAAAAAATAATAGCAGACACGCTTGATTATGTAGAACAACAAAAAGATAAAAAACAAATTTTTAATATAAAAGCATACCTTTTTACAACACTAACAAAAAATATCATTAAAGATAAACAACCAATTAAACAATTCATAATTACAGGCTATATAACCTCATTAACAGCAGAACAATCTAATAAATTATGGATTAACTTTGAAAACCAAGTTAATAAAACCACTAAAGAGTTAATTAAGTCTTATAACAAAACCAGTGCTAGTAATGTTAAGGATTTATTAAAAAAAGAAATTAATAACTATTATTACAAATATATTTATAACAATAAATTACAAGGAGAATAACCATGACAACAAAAACAAAGAAAAACCAACTAATTACTATTGTTGGTACTTTAAGTGTTAAAAGTAATACCATAGTAGCATCATCGCTAGATATTGCTAATTATTTTGAAAAAAGGCATACTCATGTAATTAATACACTAGAAAAAATCATCAAAGAAACCGATGCTGATTTTAGCCAGCCGAATTTTCGGCTGGCTAAATATAAAGACCAACAAGGTAAACCTAGAAAGTCCTACCAAATGACCAAAGACGGCTTTGTTTTATTGGTAATGAATTTTAGTGGTGCTAAGGCACAACAAAAGAAAATTGAATACATCAACGCCTTTAACCAAATGCAAAAAACCCTAACCCAACAACATATAAAAGCAATTGAGGTAGAACATAAATTTAAGCAAGTGCCAGAAGAAGAAGAACTTTCTAATTATCTAATACAAGAGGCAGTAGCACTAGATGATGCCTTACAAGGTATACGCAATATGTTAATGATGACTACCGATAGAAGGGCTGGTTTTAACCTAAATACTAGGATTATTAACTTTAAAGCCATAATTAGCCAACTTAAAATGATTATAAAGCAAGTTAATCTTATTATTAGGGCTGATTATGATAGAGATATTACTAAATATGCAGGTTTGGGGTAATAGTTAGTAAAAATACATAGGAGTAATGCGTGAGTAAAACTAGAACAGATATTTTAGAAGAAATGTTATCCGATATGAAAATAGGAGACATTCGTTATTTTAGCGAACAAGATATTATAGATAAACTAAACATAAGTAAGTCTTACCACAATAAAACTAAAAGACTGCAAAATGCTTTTAGTGTAAACATAAATGAATTAAATAAAAGATATAAATTTATTGGTGCTCAAATTATATTGAAAAAAATAATAAATGAAGATAAATATATGTTTTGCAAAGTAAAAAACAAGGAGGGATAAAATGAATGATTTTACATTTAAAGGTCACGATAAATCTAATAAAGTTACATCAGAAAAAAATATATTAACAGCTCAAGAATTTACTACTAATACTAACATTAATCAATTTAATAAATATGGTGATAGTATAGAAATAGTAATAAAAAATATTGATATTAACGATATTGATGAGTATCAGTTTAATCCTAGAACAAGTGTTAATAGGCGTTTTAACGACATTAAAGAATCAATAGCTCAGATTGGCTTGTCGCAATTGTTTAGCGTAGCCAAAAATCCTAAAACAAATAGATATATACTTACCAAAGGTGGCAACACTAGACTTAGAGCTATAATAGAACTTTATAAAGAGACTAGCGATAATAAATACACTACAATAGCCTGTGTTGTTGAGCCGTGGGATGAAAACAAAATAAATAAAACTCAAATAGTAATACAACATCTTATTGAAAATGAGGCGAGAGGTGAATTAATTTTAGTTGATAAAGCTAAGGCAATTTGTGATTTAGAACTAGATTTCATGTCTATACACTCTACAGACATCAAATCATCAAAACACAACCCAAAAACACAATTATTTTTAGAGTTTTTAAGTAACAATGGCTACAACATAAGTGAAGGACTATTATCACTATTTCGCTTTACCGTTACAAAACTAGTTGGTAATTTAGACCACCATCTAAACAAAGGTTTAGGCTCTCCGCAGATAGTTAAAATACGCTCAATCCATAGTAATTATTTACGACTAATTAAAAAACATAGCCCTACTAATTTTGATGTTGTTGGTTATGAAGAAAAGTTTTCTCAAGCATTACAACAATACAAATCTAAAAAAATATTTGATTTTGAAGACTTAGTTAATATTATTGCATCTCACATAATCAACAACAAACTCCTTAACAATTTTAATACTCAAACATTAGTGAAAGAACTATTAGCTACAAAAAAAGATATAAATAAAAGTAAAACTAACATAGATGTCAGCAAGAATAATAATACTCAAAATAATAATATAGCTACTATAAATACAGATAGTCCTATAGATGATACTCAAACAATAAGAGAAGAAGATACAGAAAACAATAACCACAACAATACTAATAACAATATAAATAATACCGAACACAGTGCTCTTAACGAGCCTGATAGTATAACTGAACAATTACAAACCCTCCGCAAGCAAGCCTTTGATATATCACAAAAAATTGCAGAGACCAACAACATAGTAAATTGTATAACAAAAACATATGTTGGTTGTGGTTTTATTATGACTAACATACCAAAACCCCAAGACTCTGCGTCTTGGCATATGTGGTGGCAATTATTAACTAATAGTTGTGTATTTAGTATTACAGAGCCTATTAGCAACCTACCCTATCATAAGATTATTGATATACTCAATCAAGGGTATTCATTTGAAACAACTATATCTGATATGTTAGTAAAGGTTAGAAAAACATCAGAATTAGCAAGACCTTATCACTACACAATAATGAATGATAAACACACAACACCGGTAAGGGAGTGGCAGCAAATCACTCAATTAGAATTTATCTGCTATCAAATTAATAAAATATGTATAGACAATAACATACAACTTTGGAGTAATACTAATGAATAATGTAAATAATCTACACGAAACAATAATTAGAAACATAACAAGTGCTGTTTTGTCTTTGTTAAGTGCAGAACACAATAGTGATTTAAACAACTTAGGACTAAATGATAGTTGTATTCAATTATTACAAAATATGGATATCAAAGAATATAATGCAATTATAGAAATACTAAATAAATCTACTTTTTACGGTATAGATTCTGACAAATTTATACGAGTATTTAAAAGTGTTAGTATACTAAGTCAATCCAATACACTATTAAATCTTTATATCCAAAATAATGCTAGTTATGAGTGTTGTAAAAACTTCTTTGTTGCCCATTCAGCAAGGCGGCATACAAATCTTAGAAAGCAATTCAATGTTAATAATAAAGTATTCAAAAAAAGTGAAGATATAAGTATTAGTGGTATATATGAAGATTTTTATAATTGTATTATAAAAAATAACAAAATAAATGCAGATTGGTTTTATAATTATTCTAAAGAAAAAGGTATCACACTTAATAAACTATGGAAAACTCTTACTAAATACTATATGGATGGGTGTTAATAAAAATTTTAACAAAAAGGATTAATATGTATTTAGTTAAAAAAAATGATGATGACAGTAATGAGGTTATTTACAAGGAGGAAATATGAGTTATAAAGAAAGCAGTTTTAATGACGATATTAAAAATTTAAAATTATTACATCCAAGCTTATCGCCAAATGTTTTAATTCAATTATTAAAAAATATGAATACAGAGATTCAAACACTTAAGAAAAAAGTCAATGATTTAGAGGATAAAAATACCACACAATTAACAAAATGAGCACACCACTTTTTATTTTTAGTGTAATAGCAGTAAATGCATTATTTACATTAGGCTTTGTTGCTTTAAATTTTTATAATTTATTAAGTTTAATAATAAGATTTAAATATAAAATAGAAACTATGAAAGAATCAAAGTATATAAAAGAAAAATTAGATATACTCAAAACCTTATTTATAGGTTTTATAATACTTTTTATTGCAACAACATCAGCCATTTGGACTACTGCATTGTTTAATATTGATACTCCCATTATACTTTTATCTCTAATAATTTTATGGTTGGTTGTGTTATCAGGTATTGTAATAATAGTTACTAGTATATTTAGTTCATTAAATAAATTTAAAGAACTAGCAGATAATAAATAAATATATTCACACCACTATTTGATGTGCTTTATAGTATATTAAACACAAATAAGCAAATATAATCATAGTATTTAATATCTAATACTATGAAACTATATATCTGTGAAAAACCTTCACAAGCAAGAGACTTGGCTAATAATTTAAATATTAGTGGCTCTAATGATGGTTATATTGGGGATAGTAATACAGTTATTACTTGGGCTATTGGTCATTTAATACAACAATTAGAGCCAGATAAAATAAACCCAAAATATAAAAAGTGGCAATTAGAACACCTGCCAATTATTCCCAATAATTGGCAAATGGAACCCAATCCTAAAACAAAAAAACAATTAAATACAGTAGGCAAACTATTAAAACAAACTCATAATGTTATTATTGCAACAGATGGAGACAGAGAAGGTGAGACTATTGGCCGTGAATTACTTGATTATTTTAATTACAATGGCACAATAAAAAGATTATGGCTTACCGCACTAGATGATAGTAGCATTCAAAAAGCACTAACTAACCTAAAAACCGATAATGATACCAAACCCTTATATTTTGCTGGACTTGCTAGAAGTCGGGCAGATTGGTTGGTGGGTATGTCATTAACTAGATTAATGACACTATTAGCACAAAGACAAGGCTATCAAGGCGTATTATCAATAGGACGAGTACAAACACCAACCCTTGCTATAGTGGTTAAAAGAGATTTAGAAATTGATAATTTCATCCCCAAAGATTATTTTAATGTTATTGCTACATTTACTGGTATTGTCGCTAAATGGCAGCCCAATAAAGAATTAGGACTAGACAAAGTAGATGAACAAAGTAGATGTATTAATAAACAACTAGCCCAGTCAATTATAAATACTATTACTAGTGATGCTACAGCACAAGTTAGTAAATTTAATACTGTTCGTAAAAAAATAGCACCACCTCTACTTTTTAGTTTAAGTGCTTTACAACAAGAAACATCTAAGAAGTTTAGTTATGGTGCTAAACAAACCCTTGATATTGCACAAAAATTATATGAAACACATAAACTAACTACATACCCTAGAACAGATTGTAAACATGTTCCAGAGAGTCAATTTACAGAGGCACAAGATGTTTGTAGTGCATTGTTTAAAGTAGATAATAATATTCAAAAAGCATTAAATAATACTAACCTTAAGATTAAAAGCAGAGTGTGGAATGATAAGAAACTCTCAGCCCATCATGCTATTATTCCAACTACTAATATTATTGGTATTAATCAATTAAATGAGGCAGAGTTTAATATATACGATTTAATCAGACGAAGTTATATATCTCAGTTTTATACACATTATGAATACGATAAAACCGATATTGCTATATCAGTTAATAACGAGGTTTTTACCACTACCTTGAATGTTGACAAGATTATTGGTTGGAAGTCTGCATTAAATGACGATTATCAATCAAAAACAGTTAATATACCGCAATTATCAGTTGGGCAAAATCTTAGTGTTGATAATCTAGATTTACAAACAAAACAAACTACACCGCCATCACGATACACAGAAGGTACTTTAATTGCTGCTATGGAAAAAGCCCATTTATTAGTTACTGATGAGCAATTAAAAAAAGTGTTAAAGGGTAATGAGGGTATTGGTACAGAGGCAACAAGAGCTAATATTATTCAATTACTACTTAATAGAAAGTTTGTAACAACTAAAAATAAAAAACTAATATCTACCGATATTGGTAGAACACTAGTTGCGGCTGTACCAAAAGAAATTAAAGACCCAGCAATGACTGCGATCTGGGAGTCATCATTAGCTCAAATTGAGTTAGGTAAATTAAAATTACAATCTTTTATGGATTGGCAAGAAAAGTGGCTACATCAATTTGTTGCTAACTATAAAGATAAAGATATTGCTATTAATAGTGCAAATAGCACTAATAAAGAAATAAAAACATATCCTTGCCCAGTATGCGAAAAAGACATGTTTTTGCGGGCTAGTAAAAAAGGTAAATTCTGGGGTTGTAGTGGTTATCCTAATTGTAAAACCACTGCGACCGATAGTAATGGTAAACCATTATTTAATAGTGATTTGCCAGATTGTCCTAATTGCGACAAAAAACTCAATCGTATAAAGGGCAAAAAAGGTTATTTTTGGGCGTGTAAGGGTTATTTTGATAACCCTAAGTGTGAGTTTACAGCACAAGATAAAAATAATAACCCCGTGTTAAATAAAACAAACTAATGCAAAAAAGTGCTACATTATCAGACGATAGAAAATATAGATATAACTTATGGAGAATTTGGGATAAAAATAAGCCTTTTGCTGTGTTTATAGGGCTAAACCCATCAACAGCTGATGAGTATAAGGATGATAACACTATAAGGCGTTGTATTGGTTTAGCTAAAAGTTGGAGTTTGGGCGGTATTTATATGTTAAATTTGTTTGCTTATAGAGCAACAAATTATAAAAAAATGATGTTAGTACAAGACCCAGTAGGCGATGAAAATGACTACTACCTACAATCATTACCTTATAATGCTGGCATTATTATTGCCTCTTGGGGTAATAATGGTAACTATATGAATAGAGCAACACAAGTAAGGTCAATGTTTAATGATTTACATTGTTTAGCATTAAATAAAAGCGGAGAGCCAAAACATCCACTGTATGTTAAAGCTCTCACTATACCAATTTTATTTAATTAAGTGTATGGGACAAGAAAAAATTATTAGTTTAGTAGAAAGTATTATTAATGTAATTTTTGGTTATTTTATAGCTGTAATTTCACAAATAATAATTTTTTCTTTTTTTGATATCAATATATCTCTAATGCAGAACTTAGAAATAGGTTTATATTTTACAATTATATCTATTATTAGAAGTTACTTTGTCCGCAGACTCTTTAATAAATATAACCAACATATACATAGTTTTTTTAAAAGATTTTAAAAGAGTAAGTAATTATGAAACAAAGCAGTATTAGTTATTTTTCTTTATTTAGTGGTATTGGTGGTTTCGAATTAGGTATTGAACAGGTTATGCCTTATGCGAAGTGTGTTGGATATAGCGAGATTAATCCATATGCATTATCAATTTATAAAAAACATTTTAAGGAACATAAAAATTATGGCGATGCAACAAAAATTAATTACAGAACAGTCCCCAGTTTTGATTTGCTTGTCGGAGGTTCACCGTGCCAAGATTTATCATTGGCTGGTAAGAGATACGGGCTTAACGGCAACCGAAGTGGACTTTTTAAAGAGTATATCAGAGCCATTAAAGAAAAACAGCCTAGTTATTTTATCTGGGAGAATGTTAAAGGCACTTTATCAAGCAATAGAGGCTGGGATTTTGCCGAGATTATCTATCAAATGGAACAAGCAGGGTATGATGTCCAATGGCAAATTCTCAATAGTAAAAACCACAGAGTTCCACAACACAGAGAAAGAATTATCATTATTGGACATCTTAGAGGGCAAGGTAGAGAACAAATATTACCTATCTCAACAAACAGTGAACAAACTGTTGAGTCAATAGTACAACTAAATAAAACAAATCTTAGAAGTAACGGTGGTACTCAAACATATTGCGGAGATAGAGTTTATGACGCAAAAGGAGTATCTCCAGCCATTAAACAATCTCATGTGCCTAAGATTATTTGTTATAATTCGCAAAATTCAAGATTAAGTACAAGAGATAAGGACATAAATAAAAAAGGTGTAGATAGAGATGTACTTAGCCGTGATGACGGACTTAGTTATACAATTACAGCAAAGCAACATCACATGGTGCAAATAGTTGCTGGCGATGAAGCAAGCAGAATATATAGTGCTAATGGAGTTAGCAAAACCATCAAAAATGGTGGCGGCGGTGGTGTTAAAACAGGATTATATGCTATACCAATAAAAAAAGAGAATAGATATGGTTCAGCTATTTATAATAATCAATTAGTAACTATCCGTTATCTTGCACCTAAAGAATGTGAAAGATTACAAGGATTTCCAGATGACTGGACAAAAATTGGTGCAGATGGAACTACTATATCAGATACTCAAAGATACAAATGTTTAGGTAATGCAGTTACAACTAATGTTGTTGCAAGTATTATAAGTGCCTTAAAACCTATAATACTTGATAAAAAAACTAATAAAAAACTACTTCTACCAAGAGTTGTTAAATTCTCAGGAGGTAGAAGTAGTGCTATGATGCTATTGCAGTTATTAGAAAAAGGGAAATTAAAACAATGGCGCGGGGATTGTGTTGTATTTTGTAATACCTCAGCCGAACACAAGGCAACTTATAATTTTATTAGAAAGATTAAGCAAATTACAGAACAAAATTATAAGTTGCCTT
The DNA here is from genome assembly GCA_965222825.1 of Gammaproteobacteria bacterium. Classification (GTDB taxonomy): domain Bacteria; phylum Pseudomonadota; class Gammaproteobacteria; order PS1; family Pseudothioglobaceae. The sequence continues at coordinate 1,456,620 of OZ244964.1, forward strand.
TCTTTATTATTGAATATCAAACTTATGAGGTTAAGAATAGTCGTAATAAATATGTTAGGCGTAATAGTTATAGGTTAGTTAATGAATACCCTTATGATGCAACTAATAACCCATTTGGGTATAAATGTAAAGGCGAAGTTTTTAAAGAATATCTCAGCCATACAGGCTCATTGCCAAACCAATTTCAAAGAACTTGCACTGTTAATCTTAAAATTATTACTAATAATATATTTTTAGCAGATTATTGGAGTGGTAAAAGCAATATTGATGTTTTTGGTCATGGTTTTCGCTCCCAACTTAGTGATATTGATGCAGTTAATAATCATAGAAAAAATAAAGGTGAGTTAGCTGACGCAGATATTATTATTAAGAAAAAGTTTTTACAAGAGTGTTCTACAATCAGGCATGAACAGTTTTTCAAGGATTATACAACGGTTAATATTTGCCTTAATAACGAATATTTACAAGATTATATTAAAAAAAATGGCACAATTAAACTATTAGGTAAAAAATCTATAATGTTTATCAGTTATTTAGGTATCCGTTACGATGAAAAACATAGAGCGGATAGAATAAGGGCAAGAATAGTTGAAGTAAAAAATAACTTAGTTCGTAAAAAGAAAAAACAAAGCATAGTTAGAACACAACCAACTTATGAAACAGTTAAAACCCCCTTAATATCCACTAAAGTAATTAGTAGTCAAGTTATTAATTTCTGGAAAAAAAGACCCGAGATTGACTTAGTTTTGCCATATAACGGACTATATTCTAATTGCGTATTTTGTTTTTTAAAAGGCAAAACCAAAAGAAGATTACTGGCACATACATTACAAAACCAATCAATAGATGATGGTCCGTCATCTATTGATTGGTGGGTTGATATTGAGTCTAAGTTCAGCAGAAAAGTTATTAAAAGCAACAATAATTACACACATATAGGATTTTTTGGTGTAGCAGAACAATATGAGTATCAAAATATAGCAGAGGATACTAAAACACATAAAAAAACTCTGCAAGAATTAATTGCTGATGTGCAAAAATATAACAATGACTGGACAATGGCTTGTAGTTGCACTGATTAAAATTTGATACTAAGTTTAATCAGTGTAGCAAATATAGAGCCGCTAATTTTAATTTAGTGGCTCTATATTTTACCCGTGATGAGTATGGTAAAAATTCTGTGATGAGTATGGAGGATTTTTAGTGATGAGGTTGTTCTCCCTTTAAAGGGTTATTAAGGGTAAGGGGTGGTGGTTTATTTTTAATAACCACCACCCCTTATATTTTTTTATGTGCCAATAATTTTTTTAACACATCATTAGTTGGTGTGTTAAATTTAGTTTTTATTAATATAAAAACTATAAACTAACAGCAAAAAAACTCATACACTAAAAAATGAATATATTATTAAACTTAAATAATCTCGCTTATTTATTGCAAGATGAGATAAAAAAATATAAGGAATTAAATATACAATGTAGTAATCTTAGGGATGATTATAAAGCTAAATATAGGTCTAAGAATTGTCCTTTATATTTAGCTAAAAACCCAGATTTATCATTAACGCCACTGGTGTGGCGTTATTCATCGATGGTTAAAGGAAGCAAAGGCAGACGCCCGGTTGGATGTGAATTCTGGGATATAGTAGCAAAATTAAGCACAGCAGATATAACTAATTTTAATGATTTTGAATATCAAAGATTAGTGCTTAATTATCAAATAAGCACTACAGCATATAATATAAGACGCTTAAACATTCTAAACTCAGGCATGGGAGACTGGAGCACAAATATTAGAAAAAATAACTAACTTAAAGTTATTACATCACTATTTGGTTTGTATTTTTATGTTTTTGATATAACAATATTAAGATAATACTCAAAATGTTGCAAAAATTTATACTACTAATATTTCTTGCACTACATTTTAATCAGTTATTGTCAGTTAATATTGATCGTTATACTGTTATTGATAATGTAGAGACTAAAGAACAAACAGATGAACTTAGCGTTATTATAAATATTAAATTTCCTAAGAGCATTGTTAATGTGGGGCAAGCACTAGATTATCTAATGCTGAGGTCAAGTTATAAACTTAGTAATAATGCTGTATTTAATAATTTTAAACTACCTAATGTTCATAAAAAAATTGGACCAATAAGTTTAAAAAGAGCTATAAAGGTATTAGTTGGCACAGATATATATAAATTACAAATTAATAGAGTAAATAGAACAATTGCTATTGTTCAAAATGCTAATGCGATAGTTGTATCACCTGATGAAGTTAGCGATATATTATTAGAAAAAATTAAAGTAGCTATTAAAAATAATACTCTAAAAGACGCATTAGAGAAAATAATGCCAAATAATTGGTTTATAGATATTATAAATGTTAAAGACACTGATTTAGAAACATTAACCGTTTCTGTTATCGCAGAAAGCGAAACTAGAGAAAAAGTTATTAAAACAATAATGGAACAAATTAATGCAGAAGCATTGTTTTACCCAGAAATACAACAATTAGTAGTTACTAATTTAGTAAAAAATAAAGTTATAAGATGATAAAAATAATTAAAACTACCATACTTAGTTTATTGCTTTTTAGTAGTACTTATACTACAGCTAATACCAAAACAATTACCACAGCTACACCTACAAATAATAGCAAAATAATAAACAAACAATATCACAATAGCACAATTAGTGCAATAATCAATGAGTTATTGCCAGAATATAGATTAATAAATTATAGTGATATAGATACAACAAATTATAAGACTAGCTTGGTTGTTGAAAACCAAACAATCCAAAGAACAATAGATACTATGCTCGCAGGGTTAAATATTAAAAGTTTTATATATCATAAGTTAAAAATAATAATACTAACTAAATAACATGAAACTAATTATTATATTACTATCAATACTATTAGCAGCTTGTAATACAAAAAGTTTAAATGTTAAAAATGTTAAAAAAACAGTTGCTCCTGTTTTTACTCCTAAACCACCACCTATTTTTGTCCAAATAACAAAACCAAGAAATAAACTATTAAACAAAACAATAACAATTAATAAACAAAATATAACATTAATTGATGCAATCAACTCTGAAGTGCCAGAGGCGGTTGTTATTGCTAATGATAGTGGTGTTAATCTAACTCAGTCAATATCAGTTAGATTTAATGGCTCACTAAGCGACTATTTGAGTTATTTAGCCAATATAACAAAATATAAGCTAACACCTAAAAACAATAATATCATTATTAAATCTAAGATACAAAAATCTTGGAACCTAGCCGCACTATCAATTATTACTAGTAATTCACAAACAAATCAAGCAATAGGACATAATAATGACCCTAAATGGCAAAAAATAATAAGTTCTATTCAAAAAATAATATCAAAAGAAGCAAAAATTATTGACAACCAAAGAACAGGCGATATATTTGTTATAGCAACACCTGTTGATATAGACACAATTAACACTTATCTTACAAATATAAAAAATAAATCAGAACAGCAAGTTTATCTTAAAGTGGTAGTCCTTGATGTTACCCTTAATGACGATAGTGCAACAGGTATAGACTGGTCTGTAATTCAAACAGGTAATAGAGGTTCGTTTGGTATAACTCAGGTTGCTAATCAAGTTTTAGATGAGGCTGGGGTTGTTAGTATTGGTACAGTTAATAATTCTACACTAATATCCAAATCAGGTGAAACTAGTCTAAAACTACTAATTAACTTACTAAGTAAACAAGGTGCTGTTAGAGTTGAAAATCAACCTGATCTGGTGGTGTTAAACGGCAATCAAGCATATATATCAACTGGCGATGAGTTTTCTTATGTTAAATCAATCAATGCTAATACTGACAGTCAAGGCAATATAACAACAACAGCAGAAATAAAAAGAATCAATGTAGGGGTTGAATTACAAGTAACTCCTAAGATTTTAGATGATGGCAGAATACTAGTAAATGTGGTCCCAGTAATATCTAGCTTAAAAAATTTTAGTAACATCACATCAGGTAATCAAACATTCCAAACACCTAATATAGTGTTACAAAAATTAACAACTCAAGCAATCGTCAAAAGTGGACAAACACTGCATTTAGGCGGACTAATCGCAGAAAAAATATCTAAAGCTAGTAAATCAAGCACTAATGCGATACTTAGGTCTTTATTTAGTGGTATTCAAAGTAGATTTGAGCGGCGAGAAATCGCTATTTTGATAACCCCAGAACTCATTTAGGGGTAAATATAAGGAGATAGTTATGAATAAAGCAATAATAATAGGCAATGTAGGGGCAGATATTGAACTTGCATATACAAAAGAGAATGTAGCAATAACTAATATTAGTGTTGCTACTAATGATAGTTTTAAAGATAAAGATGGCAACAAACAAGACGATACCCAGTGGCATAGAGTTGTAGTTATTGGCACAAGAGCAGAAAATGCCAAAAAATACTTAAAAAAAGGTTCAAAAATAAGTGTTGAAGGCAAAATTAGAACTAGAAAGTGGAGTGATAAAGATAATATTGATAGATGGACCACAGAGATATTAGCACAAAAAATAGAATATTTAGACCGTAAAGATAAAAACAATACAACTCCAGAAGCACAACCTGCCCCACCAGTAGATGAATAATAATTATCAAATAGATAATAGATGTACTATTAGCAACAAGTCTTATTGGCTTGTTGCTGATAGGGTTATATATGATTTAGCAGATAAAACTGAGCAAGAATTTGTTTTTGCTCAAATAGATAAATTATACTTTGTTGCAAAAACTACACTTTTTAACAAAAAAACTAAACACACAAATATAGGGTTTTGGCATACCCTTTTTCTCAACAAGAAAATAACAATAAAGGATAGTTGCTATTTTGTAACTAATAGCAAACAAGACGGTTATTTTTTAGAAGTCTCAGTTTCTAACAATACAATTAATTCTGGTGTGGTTATAGCTAATAAAGCAACAATTACAACTAACATCGATGATGTTATATACATAGATAATTTAATTGCACTAAAAAAAGTGCAAATAATATTAACTCCAAAGCAAAAAAAACTACAAGAGATTAAAAGGAATAAAATAATTGCTTTTATTGTTATTTTGATATTAGCAGTGGTGGTGGTAATTAGCGAGTATCAATTAACACAACTTAACAAATTACAGGCACAAAACTTTAGCATAGTAAGCAGCCTTATTAATAGAGTTATTGATGCTAATAAAATAATTATTACTGCAATAAAACCAAAGACGATAAATCACATAAAAAAACACTTACCACATATTGTAGAGTTAACCAAATACCCAATATGGTCTGGCAAAATTGATTTTTATAAAAATAATGCAAACTTAACAACAACAAATGCAACAGATGCTAGATTATATTACCCAAATGCTAAACAAGTTAATATCAACACATGGGGTCTTTCGTGGCAATAAAAATAAAAACCTCACTAGATTTTAAAATAATATTAATAGGAATAATCTTATTATTTATATTGCTTATTTATTACTATAAAACTATTAGCAACGCAATGTATGAAATAGACAACATTAAAGCCAAACATACAACATTGCAAAAAGAAGTTAGAAAAACAAATAGCACAGAAAACCTTCAAAAAAATGTTGCTAATAAAAAAGTATATTACATAAATGATACAATTGCAAAACTTAGTAAAATCACTCTTTATTTGAACATTAATACTAAATTATTAAGCACTAATAATAACAAATATAAATATAAAGCCAGTGGCTATCTATACTCAATTACAGAACTCATAAAGTATATTCTAACAAATGAAAAATTACACGACAGCATAACTTTTATTATGTTGGACATCAAGCAAGATATTGCTATTTTATTATATGAGGTAGAGGGTAGATTATGAAAGGAATAATACTTATTGTTTTATTATCATTAATAAACATAATTAGTGCTACTGATAATAATATTCAAAACAATGCAGAAAATTATTATAAGCAATTACAAGAAATACAAAGAAATCAAAAAATAATAGACCTTAAAATTCAATTAGCTAAAAAAATACAAGAATGTCAAAAACTAAACATAGTTTGCGATTTCTTGCCACAAATAATAATACTTAAAAAACAAACAATAAATACCCCTAAAAATACTAATGTGTTAGCAAAACCAATACTAGTTAGTATTATAGGTAATGAGGCAAATTTTACTAAAAACGGTAATATTATCACCAAAACAGTTAATGAACTTATACAAGGATATTTAATTATTCAAATTCATACAAACTTCGTATTACTGCAAAGAGACAAACAAATACACAAACTAAGAATTTTTTGGCGGACAAAATAGTGGATATTTATATACACAATAAAATTTTAGCAAACTTAAAAGCAGCAGAATTAATAACAACAAGTCAAACCCTAAAGTTACAAACGCCCAATAATATATCAGAAATTGTTGCTGTATTTGAAAATGTTAATATTGATAGTGCAGAGCTACTAAAAATTATAGCCAAAATCTCTAACATGCCTATTTATGAAGCACAAGCAAGCGATATAATCAAAAAACATAATAATTGTTTTATTGTTAACAATGAAGTATTATGTATTACCAATCCTTTTGATGAGCAAATAAAATTATTAATGCTCTCATTAAAACAAAAAAAAGAGCTTAATTTTAATGTAGTAAAGCTTTGTCAGTACGATGATATAAATATTGTTCCTAATACTTCATCGTTAAAAATAGAAAATAAAATAAACGACAATGTAATTGAGCAATTATGGCAAAAAATATTAGCAATAACAATAAAATATACCGCATCAGACATACACTTCATGCCAGAAAGCAAAGCAACGATAATAGCCTTTAGAATATACGGACAACTAAGATATAACCAAATTGAAAATTTGTCTAATGACATTTATATTAGGCTTCTTAATTTAATTTTGTCTAAAGCAGGATTTAATCATCATTCATTCATCAATCTAAATGCAGGGGAGTTTAGCGAAAATCAACTAAGATTCAGACTGCAAACAATACCTACAAACTATATCTGCGATGGCATAATAATTGCTAATGCCACAATAAGAATACACCATCATTATGAAAAGGTTTTAGAACTGAATAATTTAGGTTTAGATTATGATAATGTAGCAAGACTTAAAGAGATAGCAACTAATACCACAGGTATTACCTTTATTACCGGTCCAACTGGAAGCGGTAAAACAACTCTACTATATGCGATATTAAGGGAAATACAGAATATACTGCCTAATTATTCAATTAGAACCATAGAAGACCCGATAGAAATAGATTTAGCTAGAATTAACCAAGCCCAAGTAAATGACAATATAGGACTCACCTTTGAATCTGCTATAAAGGCATTTTTACGCAGCGATCCTGACATAGCACTCGTTGGCGAAATAAGAAGTAAAGAGGCAGCAAAACACTCAATAGAATTAGCTCTTACCGGGCATTCTGTTTTAACAACACTGCATACTAAAAATGCCTTGTCTGTAATTACTAGATTAGTTAATTCATTTGATATTGATAGAGTAACACTATCTGAGACACTAAGTGCTCTAATTGCAATTCGTATGTTACAAAAAGTATGCACATCTTGTGCCAAAAAAGATATTTTAGCAAATTATTTTGATAAAAGTCGTTTGCAAAAATACAACAATCTTGGCATTAGCAATGCTGTTGTATTTCATGAAAATAAAAAAGGCTGTGCTGAGTGCTATGAAGGTTATCAAGGTGTGGTCCCTATTTTAGAAATATTTACCCTTAATAAGAGAGCACTACAAATGATTATTGATAAAAGGTCTGTAAATGAAATACAGAGCTATATAAATAATACCGCAGACGATAAAGATAACCAGTCATTGTGGCAAAGTGCTCTAAATGCATTGTTGTCTGGCAAAACAACAATTACAGAGATAGAATATAGACTACCTACATACGATGACAATGATAATATTGTCATTAAAGAAGAACTAGAAAAAGGCATAGTAGCATGAGATAAAAAAAAGACAACAAAATAATTTAAAAAAAGGAGATATTATGAAAAATAAAGAGCAAGGGTTTACACTTGTAGAGTTAATTATTGTATTAATAGTAATAGCGGTATTAGGGGCAATTTCTATTCCTATAGGGATAGATTATTGGAGAAATACAAGTAGCATAACGGTAATAAATAATATGTTGGCTACACAAATACCTAGGGCTATATATGCATGCACAGCTGATAAAACCACAGATTTTGGTCCTTGTAATAAAGATGAACTTGTTAGGCTAGGTGTAGCTAATCAAACTCCATATGGGAATTGGGGCGTTAGTAACAACAATAAAATTTTTACTGTGAGCATAACATTAACTAATGCAAGCGATGCTAGCACAACTGGCAACTCAATAAAACAATACCTAGTAAATATTGGCTTTCAAACTAATGCAGTTACTTATACTAATACCACAGGTAGCGAAGCAGTAGCGGTTGGATATAAGATTAGATAATGATATATCAGGTTGCATTATTTAATAAATTAGAAAATACAATAATAAAAAATCGTATAAACGCTGACTCGAAAGAAAGTGCTATTGTATTTTTAAGAAACAAGGCAAACATACAGGATGATGATATTATTAGTGTACAGCCTATTTTTAGTATTAGCAATAAGTATTTAAAACCTAGTAAATCATTGTTGATGCTAATTAGAGTAAGGGCAATTATAGTAGCTAATATTAATTTAGAAAAATCTATACTAAATTTAGTAGATAATTTTAATATTAAACATAAAAAATATATTATTAAATTAATGTTGCAAGCTAAATCTAGCTTAGAAGATATCTTAGCAGTTTGTGGCATTAAACCTAATATAGTTGAAATAATAGCAACCGCAAAACAAACAGGCGAGGTTAATAATAGTATAGCAATAGCAATTAGTGCACTAGAGGATGAGATGAACATTAAAGAACAGCTAGGTAGTGTTATTGCTAGCACAATATTTAAGCTTGTTTTTGCAGTTGTTATTATGCTAGTATTGCCATTTTTTATAGCTGAGTCTTTTGTAAAATCAAAAGCACTAGGTTTAGACTTAAGAGCTAATTTTGTAACTGATTTTTTATTGCTTATCGCTAATAATTTTGTTAATATTCTAGTAGTATTAGCATTAATTGTAGTTTGTTTTTATTTATTTAAAGACAATGTATGGAGTATATTAACTAAGTTTTATCCATTTAAGATAATAGAACAAATAAACAGAGCTAAACTCACATTAACATTACTTAGTCTATTATTACCTAATCACAAAGCAGGTATTGTTTTTATTACTTCTATAAAACAATTCGCTAAATTATCTAGTTATAGCAAAAGACAGGCAAATATCATTAAAGACAATATGCAAACTTATCAACTTAGTTTCTCACAAAGTTTAGTAGATACTAAGTTTACTGAGTGGTTTGTTAATGCTATGCATGATTTTGAGAGTACCAATAAAGATATACAAACACTTACACTTGAAACGGCGATAAATCTACTAAAGAAAGAATTATTATTTAATAATAAAATTATTGCTTTAATCGCTAATATTACCAGTGGCAGTGTTATTTTAGTAACAATTTTTTCTTTGTTTGCAGGCTTCGTCTTACCAAGAATACTTGCAACTCCTATTATAAATTAATGGACCATGACAATATTAAGGGGTTTACTCTTATTGAAAGCCTTATTGTGATAATAGTAATAGCCATTTTGTCGTATGCAGGATATACTTTATATCAACAATTATCCCAAATTACCATTAATAAGGCACAAAAGATTTATTTAGCAAACTTAGCAACAAATATGGCTACCATGAAAGCGGTTATTAACATCTATCATGCAAGTAATACCTTAGACTTAGCAAGTCTAACAATAGAGAACTATAATCAAGCAGCAAGTGCAGTAGGTGCTGAGTTGTTAAACACTAGAGACATTAATAGAGATGGTGCTATTGATAGTATTATCTTTGTGTTTGCAACAAATAGTTATTATGTACTACTAGCAGACCAAACGCCAACAATTATAGCATATTTTAATCCAAAAAAAAGGACACCAATTTGGCGTTTAAGACAACAAAAAATACAACATTATAATGAAACACCAGATAAAAACTACTAAACAATTAGGCTTCACATTGTTAGAATTATTAATTGTGATGGTAGTTCTTAGTATATTAGCGTATGCTACTGTGCCTAATTTTTTAGCAGAAGATGCTAAGCTAGCTAGAATTGATGCAGTAATCAATGAGTTAGGTATTATTGGTTCTGCTGCTCAAAATTATGCGGCAACTAATGCTAGCTCCATTAACAGTAGTTTAACTTTTGCATGGCCTGACGAATCCAATAGTTGTTTTAATGCACTAGCAGAGATGACATCACAAACCTATATACTAGGTATTAATGCAACTTCTACTTGGTTTGGAGAGCAATATTTTACCAGTTGTAGCACAGCTACTTTTAGTGTAGCTATTAATACAAATAATAGATATGCAGGTATTATCAAAAACACACTAGGTAGCGTTGTTATTAATAATGAAACCGCTACTTATACAGTCCCTATACCATCATTATTACCTATAATTGATGACTATATAAGCTTACTTGATGGCAGTAGCGATACTTGGGATGCACAAAGCAAAACCATAGCAAATGTAGCCGATGTATCTTATACATTTGGTAAAAGAGCATCGCAGGCAGTTTATGATATAGGATTTGTATGCGATGAACATGTAAGAGATGGCTGTGGGCTTGGCAGTCATTATAACGATGAAATTACTAAGCCTAATTGCCCAAACTCAACACCAACATTAATAATAAATGGTATTAGTAGTTGGGGTGGTGCATTAGTTGATAATTGGGATTATAGTGTTGATGATACTGGCAGTGTTTGGCAACTCAATTTTGTTGTAGGTGGTGGCCTACCATCAACAAAAACTCTTTGGTCTTATGTTACTAAGTGTGAATAAAAAAGTAACGCACCACTTATTAAGGGTTTTCTAGCACAGGCAATAATTAGTGATAATTACACCAATACAAAAACGCTTAAAATTAGCCAGAAAAAACCAGAACTTATCACAAACAGATTTGGCAAAGAAATTAGGTGTAGTTAGAACTACAGTATATCAATGGGAGACAAGAAAATTATTACCGCCTAATATCTATACACTAGAAAAAATAGCTAATATATTATCCGTTGATGTCTCTTGGTTATGTTTTGGCGATAAAGTTTCATTATTAGAAAATAAAATATCTAATATTATTCTTCACAATATGACAGACACTCAAAAACAATCTTTATATGTTTTTTTACAGCAAGTAATTACCACAAATTAGTTTTATAATGTTATAATTGTATTATAATCTAAAATTATTACTAATAATGCAAACAAAAATACGCAAAATTGGCAGTTCTAATGGGGTCATTATTCCTGTTGATATATTAACAAAATCTCAATTAAAAGGACAAGTTGAGATTAATTACAAGGATGACAAAATTATTATTACTAAAAGCAAACAGAAACTAAGGCTAAATTGGTTTGCTAACTACAATCCAAAGGACGATAAAGGAATTTTAGACGATATGCCTAATTTAGCCACAGAAGAACAAGACTGGCAGTGGTAAAACAAGGTGAGGTTTATTGGGTTGTGTTAGACCCAACACTAGGTAGTGAAATTAAAAAAACTAGACCTTGTTTGATTATATCTCCAGATGATATGAATGAGATATTACCTAGAGTTTTAATAGCACCAATTACAAGCAAAGGACAAAGTCTAGGTTGTAGACCTAGTATTAAATTCTCTAATAAGAATGCTAAAATATTATTAGACCAAATTCGTAGTATTGATAAAATAAGACTGCAAACAAAAATGGGCACTATAGTTAAGTCTATATGGTATGATACCCTATTAGAGATGTTTAAATAAAAACCCAACCTTTTATACTAAATTATGGTATAATAGTACCCATACGCAGTGATACTGTATATCAGCATCTTTTCCTTAATAATCATTAAGGTGCTTCCTTAAAAAAAATAACTTAAAAGACTATCATTGTGTTCTTTAACACTTAAGGAGCAAACTTATGAATATTCTAAAAATACTAACTATATTTGTTTTATTATTGTTTATTGCCTCTTGTGGTGGAGGTGGAGGAGGGACAACAACAAACAATAATAATCAAACAACCTGCACTTATACATCATGGACACCTGAGACAAATACTGTGCAAATGAATGTTAATTTTATTCAAACAAGTAATTGTAATAATATTAGAAACGCTGTCGGGACTATGCTAGATAATACAAGTAATATCTCTGTTGCAACTATTTCGTTTAATGCGACTCAAAGCATTAACCTAAACCTACTTAAAACTCAAATAACACAAACTTTTAGCGTATTTAATATCATTGCTAGTCCTAGTCTAGGCACAATTATTTTAGCAGACACAACTATTACTTATTTATCACAAAAATACGGCATAACAGATACTTTTAGTATTGATACCATAGATGATGGTTTAGCAAATGCTAATATTATTGTTAGTATTGTAATAAATAATGGCGACCCATTGTATCAATATCAATGGTATATAGTAAACCAAAGAAGCGATATACTAGGCGATATAAACGCTAAAGAAACATTAGCTAAAGGCTATAGTGGCAAAGGCGTTAAAGTAGCAGTAGTTGATACCCCAGTTAATACTAACCATGAAGATTTAACTGTTGCAGAAACATATAATCCAAGTTCTCATGGTGTAGGTGCTCATGGCACAGGAGTAGCAGGCATTATAGTCGCTAGAGGCTATAATAATATAGGTATTAGAGGCATTGCTTATGAGGTTAGTTTGCACAGTTATGCCCGCGATACTGGTGGTATAGCATATTGGGAAAAAATAACTGGCAGTAGCACCATAAACCCTAACTCTAAACAAGTAGATATTTTTAATTTTAGTTTTCCTGCTAGTTCTCAAGGTGCAAACACTAATGAGTATGGTGATGTGCTAAGATATAGCACTATTTATGGTAGAGATGGTAGAGGTGTTATTTATGTAGCTGCTGCTGGTAATTACGGTAATTTTGATGCTGTGCAAGTAAATAATTCTACTTGGAGACAATACCCTATTAATGTTAGTGCTATTAGTCCACTAACTAATCAAAAAATCTCCTATAGCTCAGTTGGTAGTGGTTTGTGGTTAACTACTTATTCTAACCCAAACCCTGGCATTTATGGCGTTGTTAATACTAATGGTTTAGCATCTACTGGTGTTGGTAATAGTGAGTATGTAAGTTTTGGTGGCACCTCAGGTGCAGCACCAGTTGTAAGTGCCGCTATTGCCTTAATATTAGAGGCTAACGCCTCTCTTACTTGGAGGGATGTTAGGTATATACTAGCCACAACAACAAGAATGATACACCAAGATATACCCCCAGCCACTACACTAATAGCCAGTATTACCTATGAAACTAGACAGGCTTGGACTACTAATAGTGCAGGCTATGCCTTCCACGAATGGTATGGTTTTGGTAGCCTAGATGTTGATAAGGCTGTTAGTTTAGCAGAGAGTTATGCTACTAATTCTTATAGTGTGCTAAATAATGCTAATTATATTGACCTATCAATAAATAATACTTGGCACAGTAGTGAAACGCTTAACCCTAATATTGCTATTGCACCATTTACTGCTATTAGTAGGACTCTAAGTGTTGTTGATAGTATATCTATTGAGTCCTTAGAGGTATTTTTTAGTATTGACCCTTCATCGTATGGCATTAAACTAACCTCACCTAGTGGAACTACTGCTATTATTGTTCCTCTTGGCAATGGTTCTGCTAACAAACAAGTAAATGTTAATAACTTTTTTAGAGAGAACTCAGCAGGTAGTTGGACTATTGAGATTATTAACAACAATGCCTCTAATACTAATGAAGCCTTGATAAGTTGGGGGGTTAGATTTTTTGGGGTAGATACAAGTTTTTAACCCTGTAAGAATTGCCATCCTTACAATTCTAGCCTAGTTTACTAATAATAGTATTTAGTAAGTCATGGTTATTGTTAATGGCGTTTAGTAAATAACCAAACGCACCTGCACCTGATAGTGCAAGGAAGCCAATCATCCATTTCAAATAACTAATATTTGTTTTTAATTCTGACCTAACAGAGAATAAATCACCCTTAGTAGCTAATTCTTTATTTTTCTCAGCAACCGCTTTAGTGATATTATAAGCAATAGCCTCTGCTTGTTCTTGTTTTAAACCTGTGGCTAGTAATTCTTTTGCTATTGTCAATGTATCCATAATTATTATTATAGTTTTTTTATCATAAATAAGCAAATAAAAAATTAACTCATCATTGTTTGATGTGCTTATAAAGCATTTAAAGATAATTTTTATTGATAATTAGTGTTTTTAATTAATATACAACACTATGAAAAAAATACTATTTATTATCATTTGCATCGTAGTTAAATTTAGTTTTGCTGTTGGTTCTGAAAGGTTTACTTGCCCTGATGATAGTAATCCTGCTTGTTCCTATTCTGACGCAGGTATATCAATGAGTGAGAGGTTGGGGATAATAAAAGATGATATAAACAAACTAGAAGTAGCACAAGCAAGTAGCACTGTTGGTTCTATTATTACTAGTAGTTATAACAGTTGTCCAGCAGGGGCTATTAAAGCAAACGGGCAATCAACCATTGGCTATCCTACCTTAGCTGCATTAGGCATATATAATGCCCCTGATTTAAGAGGAGAGTTTATAAGAGGTTTTGATGACGGTAGAGACATTGATAGTGGTAGAGGGTTTGCTAGTCATCAGACAGATGAGTTTGAAAGTCATAATCATACTAACACTGCATATTGGCATAATTTAGGTGAAAACACAGGAAGATATGCACAGTCATTTAATGCCAACAATACACCTAGGTGGTCAGAAACACAAATTCCTAGTAGTAATGAAGGAGACTCTGAAACCCGTCCCCGCAACATAGCCTTACTATATTGCATAGTAACTGGTAGTTAAAAAATGATAATTTATTGCAAAAAATCTTTTAGTATAGGTATTACTTGTATAGCCAATAAAATACTCATAATAACCTCAAGTCTAACTATTCTTTTATCTACTTTATGTATGTCTTTTTTTAGAGCATTAATATCGTCCTTAGTAGCTAAAGACTCATTAGCAATAGCGGATGATGCTAATTTAGCTTTTTCAGCAGATGCACCTGCTTCAATAAGTGCATCATATACTTCAATTATCATTGCACTCAAAATGCTTGCTCCAAATAATTATAAATTCCGTGTAATTATAACATACTAATAATATGATATTTTTAAATTATACATCTTTTGCTACTTGCTCTAAGGCATCGTTGATACGGCTTCGCCAGTTAGCACCTTGTTTTTTGAAATGGTTTATAACCTTTGGCGATAGGCGAATACTAATTGCTATTTTTTTATCAGTCTTAGGTGGTCTGCCAACTTTTTTGGCAATTTGTTTGAAGTCATCAACTAAATTGCTATTCTCAAAAATAGTAGCATTCTTTAACATTTTATCATCCCACTCAAAAAAACGGCTTTCATATTTGCGGTTTAAGCGATTATTTTGCTATTAGTAATAGCAGAAACAAGGGGGTAAAGTATTTGTTGAGGGGTATGGGCAAAAATGGTTATTTTAATAAAAAAAAAGGTTCCAACTAAAAAAAATGGGTTTACATTTTTAGAGTTATTAGCAATTATGGTAATTGTTTTTATCTTAATAGTCATTGCAAGGGTAATAATATGAAATTAGTTTTAGCAATATTATTAATAATACTTACTAGTTGTGAGACAACAAAAATAAAGCACGATAAACAAAATATAAATGTTGTTAATAAAAACCTAGACAATAATTTTAATAAGTCAACACCACAAGCATTAATGCCTAAAAACCACCTTACTTTAGTATTAGATGATAGTAAAGAAAAAAAACAACTAGCAAAAATAGCACAATACATTAAAAATAGTGCTTATTTAATTAATAAGGCACAAGCATTACAAAACCCTAATACTAGATACAAGTTTAACTACGATATTTTAAGAAGAGATTTACACGAAGTTATAAGCGCTATTGATAGACACATAAAGCAAAATAACACTAGGCAAACACCTAGAAATATTACTCCGCTTACGCTTAGATACTAATGATAACACAAACTGTTACCTCTTTTTTAGGAATTTTATTTTTAATATGGGCAGCACATATGTCCTACTTACTTTATGTAGGTTTACAAGAGGGTAATTTGAGTATGGCAGAGGCTGGCTACAATGTATTTAGAATATTTATAGTAATATCCATAGTGTTTGTAATTTTAAGTTAGATTAAGTTAAAGGATAAATTATGCAAAAAATAAAAAATATATATCAAAAAATAATGGTATTTATACTGATAAGTATCATTAATCCTATTTATGCCGCACTAGGTAATTTAGGAGCCCTTACTGGTACTAGTGGCACAACTATCAATCCCAAAACATTTATGGAACAACTTGCAACAGACTACGGACCTATAGCAATAGGAGTAGTAGGCTTAATCGTTTTAGTTGGAGTAGGATATAGAGTATACAATAAATGGGATGAGGCCCAAAAAAAAGAAGATTTATCAATTTTTCTGAGTTCCCTTTTTACTAGTATTATTGTAATTGTTCTGGTTGGCTTTTTGTTATGGGGTGCTGATTTATTATTGCCTTAATATACTTATAAACTATGGTAGAAAATATTGGTGTTTATAAGGGGTGTTCTTTTCAGGAATTAGCAGTTATTTTTATTGCTTGTTTTTTACCTTTGATACTATTCTTATTGTTTATTTTAGATGGTTTAATAGCAATAGCAATAGCACTAATTATTACTTGTTTTTTGACTCTTTTGTCAGCTAAACAATTACAATCTAAAAAACGCAATAAACCTAATAACTATTATGCTAAATTTTTTACTAAAAAATTAATATTTAATAGTAAATACTATTCTCCATATTGTAAATAAATGTTCAAACCAAAATTACTAAACAAACTAGAAGCCATGAGGTTTGAGCAAAAACTGCAATGGGCATTTATTGGTGGCTTAATAATAATATGTTTATTACTTATTATTGTAGTTATATCAATATCAAGCAATAAAGTGCATCGTATATCCATACCACCAGAGTTAAGGTTTGGAGCTGTTGTAGAAACTGGCACAATTAGCAAATTTGAAGTGTGGTCTTTTGCTGGCTATATAACCCAGCAAATGTATCTATGGAGGAGTAATGGTGTCATTGATTTTGATAATAATATTAAAAGATTAAGTGCATTTGGAACGCCTGAGTATAGAGATTATTTATTAAAACAATATACTAATCTAAATGGCTTAGGCGAATTAGCACACAGAGAAAGAAGTTTGCAATTAATTGAAGCGTATGCTGATAAAAATACTATTTGGCGTGGTAATTATTGGCTTGTTGGCATTGACTATAGGTTGCAAGAACATATCAGCAACAAAAGATTTAAAGATTTTAATGTCAGATTTTTTATTAAAGTAGTAACTAGAAATATTGACCCTGAAAACAACCCATGGGGTTTACAAATTGATGCACCAGATACTGAACCTACAAGGCTTAAAGATAATTTAATTAAATAACTTATGAATTTATATGTAGCGTTTATAGCATTATTACTTATTACTATCAGCAATATTGCTAGTGCTGATTTTTTACGCATTATTGATGATGGGAATCCTATTAGCATAGATTTAGAACTTAAAAAAGAAGTACAATTACAGTTTGATAAAAACTTATCAACAGTAGGGATTCCTAATACACTACACAATTATATAGAAGTACAATCTATTGATACTAGAGTGTATTTAAAAGCACATAAAGCATTCAATCCTACTAAATTTCTAATTAAAGATGGCAATGGACAACTCAGTACATTGTTATTATCAGCTAGTAGTAAAACTACAACATATAAAAATTATAAGATAGCAAAAAGACAGCAAAATATACCAAAAGTTACTGCCTTAAGAGCTAATACTAAAACAACAGCAAATTTAGTTGATTTAACTCGTTTTGTTGCACAAACATTTTATGCAGCTCAAAGACTAGTTAAGCAAATTAAAGGTGTTTATAGGGTACCTGTTGTGAGTAAGAAAGTAGAACTATTTGTGTGTAGTGCTAATCTTGCTTGTAATGGTAATATTACTGCTAAACCGCAAGCATCTTGGCAAAACAATAAATATGTAATAACAGCTATTAAGTTAGATAATATTACTAACAGAAGTATTAGCCTAGACCCTAGAGACATAGTTGGGCAATGGTTAAGTGCTACATTTCAATTTAATACACTAAGCCCAGCAGATACAACAATGTTATATTTAGTGTCTTATAAAAGGTTTGAACAGAGTTTATGAAAGTAATTAAAATAACAGCACTTATAGCAGTAGTATTGCTTAGTTTTGGTTTGTATAATTATTTTACTGATAATAAAATAATTACTACCACCGCTAATAACAATCCAAAGATTACAACAGCAACGGGAGAGGAGTATAAAACTCCACTTGGAGATAAGGATACAACGGCAGAAACGAATAAACAGGTTATTTTACAATTAAGTGCAGTTACTGAGCAGATTAAAGAGCTAAATAAAAAAATAGTTGATAATAAGCAACAAATAACAAATCTAACAAATAATAAGCAACTACCTATTAATAATATTAGTAATAATTCAAAAAAACCATCATTACTAGAAAATATTAAAGACAAGGTTAATAAAATACCAATAATAAAAGAGAAAAAACAGTATCCAATCAACAGTAGTGTCAATACAGGCTATACTTGGAATGCAACTATCTTATCACATAAAGTTACAACTACTTTGAATAGTACTCAAAATATTTCATCAACTAAGACATATGAAAACACACAAACCATAATACCTAAATACACAATACCAGCTAATAGTGTATTAGGCGGGGTGCTAACAACTGGGCTTTTAGGTAGAATACCTATCAATGGCGAGATAACAGAACCATATCGCTTTAGTATGCAGATTACCGATAAAGCATTTTTTGCTAATTACAAAAGTAGTAACGATCTAGAAGGTATGGTTTTATCAGGCACAGCAAAAGGCGATTTATTACTCTCTTGCGTTAAAGCGATTGTTGATTCTATTACTTTTATTTTTTATGATGGCACAATTAGTCAAAATAAAGGCGTTGATATAGCTGAGGTAATAGACGAGTTTGGCTATCCGTGCATTAAAGGCAAACTAATAACTAATGCAGTAGAATATTTATCAATAGGCACAACTCTATCTGGGTTGAGTTCAGCAGCTACTGCTTTTGCTCAAGAAGAGCAAACAGTATCAACGGATAGTAGTGGCAATACTACTAGAAATGTAACAGGAGATGCAACTAAGTTTGCTGGATACAATGCACTAGCAGGAGGTGTTAGCAACATTCAAAAATGGCTAGATGACAGAGCAAAATCATCATTTGATGTGATTTTTGTACCTAGTGGTAAAAAAGTCAAACTATCAGTACTAAATTCAATAGCAATAGATTATGACATCAATGGTCGTAAACTTAACCACCTATCAAGCATTACACAACAAGGGGTAGATGGTGATTTGGATTAATAAAATAGCATTGATAAGTAGTTTACTAATATTATTTGCTTGTACTAACACGATACCAGAACAAGGACAAAAAATTGATGACATATATAAGCAAACTAATACTCAGAACACTCAAAAGCTAACAAAACTCAAACAGATAACGACATTAAATAGCGACTTTATTAGAGATTCTCAAAGTGAGCTAGAAAATCGCTTTCCGCTACTTAAGAACCCTACTCTCATAATGTTTGTTTACCCACATTTAAAAGATGGTAATCCTGTGCCGGGCTATACAACAGTATTTAGGCTTTATAAGCAAGAACAATATGCACTACCTAATGAAATTTACTAACATTTTTAAAAGAAATGAACTCTTGGAATAGAATACATACTGGTAAAAAATTAACAATACATAATTTACATAATGTTTTTGTTAGTGATGATGAAGCTAAATATATCACCAGTAAGCCGTTTGGTGATTTTTTACCGGTTCAATCTATGATAGAAAAAGGTTTATTTCTAGCAAGAGATCTAACTACAGTAATAGCAATAGTCAAAGTTAAACCATTAAGCATTGAAGCAATTAGCAAACAAACCAAGAAAGAAATTTTTGAAAAAATTTCAATTGCCTTATCTCAGAGTATAACACCCGAGTACACATCGCCTTGGTTGTCGCAATTCTTTATTATCAA
Source organism: Gammaproteobacteria bacterium (assembly GCA_965222825.1). Classification (GTDB taxonomy): domain Bacteria; phylum Pseudomonadota; class Gammaproteobacteria; order PS1; family Pseudothioglobaceae. Next base: position 1,476,962 of record OZ244964.1, read on the forward strand.
TAATCAAGGTAAAACTGTTACTACAAATATACTAGATAAATTTAGGAAACATTCTAAAAAAAATAATGCTTATAGTGAGTATTACTTTAATGAATTAGAACAACATTTAAACGATATATCTAATCCAGATGGGGCATTTATTGATAACAATACGCAGCTATCATGGAGCGTGGTCCAAAAAGATATTTATTTGTGTATCTATCAAGAACTTAGCAAAAAAAACAAGATAGAAAATATAGAAAAACAAAAACAATATGTAGATGCAACTATACAATATAAAAAAACAAAAGATACGCTAGATAAATTACAAAGAAGTTTAATTCAGGTTAATATCAAATTAAAAACTATAGACGAACAAGGTTATGTTGATTTAGCTAGTAATTTTATAACAGGTAAAAAAATTACTTATGAGCCAATATTAGAAGAAGATTTATCAGCTATTGCTTTAGCTGGTAAAACTACTAGAATTAGTGTAGAAAGCGGTATATTTAGATTTAATAATACTTATAGAACATTTTTAGCATTAGAGCATTTAGGTATTATAAATTTAGGTCACTTAAGTGCTGAAAATAAAGTAGGAATAGCATTATTAGATAGCATGCCTCATGATTGTATTTGGACACAAATTACCGTGCATCTGCATAATGATAAAGCCAATAATATACTTACAAAAATAATCAAAGCATCATTAGGTAATGAACCTAGTGTTAAAAACAATAGAGAACAAGCATATCAAGCACAAAATAAAATAGCACAAGGAGACCCTGTATTTCGCTTTGCCGGCGGTGTCTTTGTATCTGCTAATAGTACAGGCACACTAGATAATAAAATAAGAGATATTAAATCTATTTTAAACGCTAACCAAATAAGAGTACTAGACATACAAGAAAATCCATTAGCACAAAACGATTACATAAATGCACTACCGGGAGCATTTAGTTATAAAAATGATAATAAATTTTATAATAAAAGAGCAATACTACAACATTCTAGTGTTATAAATAAAATATCCCCGTTTTATGGTAGAAGCATTGGTACTAATAGTGCTGGAATGTTATTTTTCAACAGAGGTGGAGAACCGATAATATTTGATCCAATAGCCGACAGAGTGAAAAATGCTTTTGGTTTAATTTTTGGACCAATGGGAAGCGGTAAATCTGCATTTGCTATTTATTTTTTAATGCAAATGCTTGCAACATACAACCCAAGAATATTTATTATTGAAAAAGGCGATAGTTTTGGCTTATTTGTTCAGCATTGTAAGTTATTAGGACTATCAACATTTAGAGTTGCAATTAATGCACAGAGCAATGATGTACACTTACCGCCTTTTGCAGACGCAATACACCTAACAGACAAGGATGATATAGTAGAACAAGAAAGCACCACTGATAACGATATAATGCTTAAAAGAGATATTCTAGGCGAGCTAATGATTGTTGCTCAACTTATGATTACCGGCGGTGAGGAACAAGAAGAGGCAAAATTTGAAAGGTCTCGCAAAATAGATATAGCTAGCTCTATTAAATTAGCAGCTAAAACTGCTAGAGCAGCAAAGAAAAAAACAGTGCTAGTTGAAGATGTTGTTAATGCCTTAAAACAAGTTGCAAAAAACAAAAAAAGCAATACTGAAAAAGATGCAATAAATAAAATAGCTGATGCAATGGCAGTATTTATTGTGACTGATTTGGACCAGCAATTATTTAATACGGGAGGCGTTTTATTCCCTGAGGTTGATGTTACTCAGTTTGATGTAGGTGTTTTAGGTAATGATGGTTATGAAGATAAGTTAGCTGTTGCTTTTATTGCTATGATGCAAAAAATTAATAATTTAGTTGAGACCAAACAATTTGAAGCAAGACCAACAATTATATTAGTGGATGAGGCTCATTTAATTACTACTAATCCATTACTAGCATCTTATATAGTTAAAATTGCAAAAATGTGGCGTAAGCTAGGAGCTTGGCTCTGGCTAGCAACGCAAAGTCTAGCAGACTATACAGATAAAAGCAGACAAATGTTAAATACTATGGAGTGGTGGGTATTACTATCAATGAGTAAATCAGAAGTAGAAGAAGTTGCAAAACTTAGAAAATTAACACCAGACCAATTAGAAATGATAAACTCCACTAAAAAATCCATACCTCAATATACTGAGGGTGTTGTTCTTTCTGACAAACTTGATTGTTTATTTAGGAATGTGCCTCCACCAATAGCATTCGCATTAGCACAAACTGAAAAAGACGAAAAAGCTAATAGACTAAACTTAATGAAACAACACAATTGTACAGAATTAGAAGCGGTCTATAAAATAGCACAGCAAATATCACAAGCAAGGAGTAAGGCTAGTGTTTAATAAATTGCTTAATGATAATTTAGCTATCATACAAAATCTTTTAATAGTAGCAACACTAATGTTATATGTAGCAACATTAAGTATAATCTTTTTTGATAATAATTTAGCACAAGGAGAGATTATGATTATTGAGATAATAGCGTTGAGTTTGTTTGTCGTAATAGCAATTATTTTATTAATTATTATAGCTTTTATATCCCACATAATAGTAGTAATAGTTATAGATAGTATTTTAAAAAAGAGGTTTTTAAAAGACTTTGTAGAGTCTGTTTTAAATTCTCAACCTAGTTGGCAACAAATCAAACAAATAGCTAAAACTAGGTATTTAAAAAAACGCGGAGTTATTACTGTCATACAACAATGTTATAGAGAAGTATTAGCGGGTAGAAAACAAGATTTAGCAAAACACCAAGAACTTATTGAAAGCTATATTGAACAGTATAAAAAAGATATTCCATTTGCCGATCTACCTGCTGATATAAGCATCCATTTAGAAAAATTAAAAAAACACATAAATGACAATAATCACTCTTTGGCTATATTAGCAGAAAAAATACAGGAATTAGTTGCTAAAAATAATAAAAAAATACGCAATCAAAGATACTACACAACTATTAGTATGTTTATTGGTCTTGCTGGTTTTATATTTGCAATATATGCTCATTTTTTAACTTAATTATGATTAAAGTATTAGCAGTAATTTTTAGTTTATTTACCACAGCAATATTTGCACAAGAAGTATGGTTATTTGGCACAAAGGACCAAGTATTTACCAATAAATATAGGCTACAAAATAGTTATAATATTAAACATTTTTTAATTGATGGGGGTAAAGACTATGAAACTAAAATTAGTCAAGGTTTAAGCAATGACCCAGAAATAGCATTACAACAAGTAAAAAAACTATTTGCTACTAATAAGAAAAAATGGGCACAACAAGCCAAAGCATCATGGCAGGGTGCGGTTAATGCACAAAGTATAGGCATTAATAAAGTCCCGGCGATTACATTTGATAAGGGAAAGACTGTTGTATATGGAGAGCTTAATTTGGTAAGTGCTTATCAAATTTGGCAAAACCATAAATTAAAATGACAAAATAACTAACTATTATGCTAAATAAAATTATCCTTATATTATTAGTTATAAATATAAATACTATAAATGCCAAATCATTTACTGCTGCTGACTTAGTAGAACCAGCATTTTCAAGCGATTGTTTAGATTATTGCATAGATGGGGTGTGTTGGTGGCTTAAATGCTCTTTTTGGGGTTGTTATATTAACACTACACCACATATTAAGCATAATCTACCTGATTTTGTTGTTAGTAGTTATCGTAATACTAGATATAATCCATTTACTGAAGTAAAAGCCCTAGATAATATAACTACAGCTAATATTACAGGTGGCGACCAGACCACACAAAACAGAGGGGCGCTGAAATTTAAAGAAGCAACCGTAATAGGCAATCCTGTTGCCTATACTATGAGCCAACAAAGATATTTTTGTAACTCAAACATTAACCCATACCAACCCTACTATGTATCTGCTACCGACCAATATTTATGGCGTAGCGGGTTAACAGAGTTAATTTATCCCTCAACTTGGATACCGGGAATGAACGAGGTAGGAAGTGTTTTAAATTCTTGGGGTAGTATTTACCCACGAAAAGGTTTTATAGAACAAGAAAACGATATTAAAGCAGCAGCTGTTATTGCTGCTCGTGCACTAGATATTGTAAGTAGTGGCGGTGCACATATTTATTATCCTAGTAGTAGTGATTTTAAAAGTGATGGCAAGTGGCAAATGGTATCACCATATCAAGAAAATAGTTGCACTGCCTTTGGTAATGACAACCCACAATTAAACAAATTAGACAAAGATGGGCAATACGCTTGGACTGCTTGGAGTAAATATAATTGTTGTATTCCAGGAGAAGGTCGGCATATTGGTACTACAATAACAGGATGTTTGCTAAATTTTTAAAACCACACACCGTTATTTGATGTGCTTAATAACAAAATAATTAATTTATATAAATAAAATATGCTTATTCATTAGTTTTAAAAAATATATGGCAGAAGATAAGAAAGAACAGAAAACTCAAGATAATACTAACAAGATAGGCTCATTAGTTGTTAGTATTAAAACAACACTAAACACCAAAGAGGCGTTATCTTTATTCCATGGCCGTAAGGGTAAAAAAAATAAAATAGTTGGTATAATTGGTATAAAATCATTCGCCACAAGAGTAAGGCAAATTACTAATGCAACAAGAAATGATGACCCATACGCTGATTTAATGCTTCTAAGAATTGAAAAAGCATTAGAAGATTGTAATGGCACTCTCAAGAAATATAAAGAAGATATAGATAAAAAAATCATATCAAAAGTAGGAGATAGTTATAAGGATAAAATAAATACTACTAATAATGAACCAGTTATACTAGAAACTAGTTATTCTAGTGTATTTGCTAATATAGCATTACAAGTTTTAACTAATGCAGACGAAGTTTTTTTGCTAATATATGCTTTAGGACATATAGGCGGAATTACTAGACAAGATAAGTTTAAAAATTTTTTTGAAGTAAAAACACTCATTAGAAAAACGCTTTTATCGGTGACTGGATACCATTATCTTGGTATTAATAGAAATGATATTGTATTATTAACAGCTAGAGGTGTACAAGCAGTTGAAAAAATGAAATCTTTAGGTGAATTGCCAGATGATGTTTTAAATGCCAAATATCGTTCTAAGTATGCACCTAATATAATTAAAAAAGGAGGCTCTTTAGAATCAGCCACAAAAGAAGAGGAAGACGATGAATAACTTAGAAAAAATACAAAATAAAATTTTAGTTTACGCAATGGGTGCTTATGATATTGCCTCAGAGGAAGTAGAGGATAGAACAAAAGCAACACTACACAAAATCATACAAGAATCTAAATCTGCTGATGAAGCAATAAATAAACTATTAAAAACACCTATTTTAACAACAGCTGTCGTTATTAGAGATAGTAAAGAAAAATGGGACATAACAAAAGAACCGCTAGTATTATTCTTATCTAGCAGAACTAATTGGAACTTTATGCTAGAAAGTTTTAAGGATTATTACAAAAATATTCGTTCTAAAGAGTCGCTAGCTGCTATATTATTTTTTCAAGACAATATAGACGATAATAGAAAAAAAGAATTAAAGGCATGGTTGCTATCTTAGATTTGTTTAGCAAAAAATCAAAAAAATTAAACAAATTAATACCGATAGAGCAAGCACAGCAATTATTACAACAACATCAAAACACTATTGATAACATATATCATTTAAGCCAAGCACCAAAAGTGCATTGGCTAGAATATTATCTATCTCCAATTAATGTTTTAGCTAATTATTTACAAAAACTTCCAGCATCACAAAATCATCATCATGCACACGATGGTGGTTTTTTACTACATGTCTTAGAAGTGATAGAATTAGCATTAACTAAACGACATACTTATATGTTGCCAGTTGGTGCTAGTGTTGAGACACAAAGTGCAAAAAAAGATTTATGGAATTATGCGGTTTTTACTTGTGCGTTGTGTCATGATATAGGTAAACTAATCAGCGATATAGCCATTTTATTATTTGACAAAAAAGGCAATAAATTAGGTAGATGGACTCCATTTAGCGGGGCAATGAATGACATATCAACAGCTTATTATTATATTTACGAATACAACACAGACAGAAAATACCAACAACATAAATTATTACCTGCACTCATTTTGCATAAGTTTTTTAGTGCAAGTGCACTAGATTATTTAGCTAAAGATAAAGAATTGTTTAATTTATTACTAATGACAATAAACGGTAGAATGGCAGAAGGTGGTACACTAGCTGATATAATTAAGTATGCCGATAGTACATCATCGGCAAAATCCCTTAAAAATATTCAAACTGAAACAACTACAACATATGCCACACCTAAATCATTAGCAGATAAATTATTAGATACACTTAAATATCTATTAGTAGAACAAAAAATAAAAATAAACCAGCCCGGTGCACCAATATTTACCACAGATAAATATGTATATCTAGTATCTAAGGTAATAATGGATGCAGTTAGAGAAACTCTAACAAAAGATAACCAACAAGGAATACCCTATAACAATACTAGGTTAATGGATGAGTTGTTGCAATTTAATATCATCATACCAACTACAGATAATAAAGCAATATGGAGCATAAAAATTACTGGAGGCGGGTTTAAAAAAGAAATAGAATTAACAACCCTTAAAGTAAATATTAGTAGAATATACGGACAAGAACAATACCCTCAATGCTTTACTGGCACAATAGTAGAACAAATAACACAAGACAATCAACAAACAGAAAAAGATAATACTACTAGCACCGGACCTGATGATACTACTACCACAGAGCAAACAACAGAGCAAGAACAATCGCTAGATGATGTGCTTCCACCAGGGGTAGATAATACTAGAAACACTGATGATACTACTACCACAGAGCAAACAACAGAGCAAGATTTTTCTAGTTGGCTACGAGATGGTATTAATAATAAAACTTTAGAAATAAACAACGCTAAAGCAAAATTACACACATTAAAAGAAGGTCTTTTTTTAGTAAGCCCACTAATTTTTAAATTGTTTAGCGAAGTTAATTGGCATAAAGCCCAAAAGAAATTCACTAATTTAAAAATTACTCTAAAAAATGAACGGAATGAGAATATATTTAAAGTAAAGGTTAAAAAATCAGAAAAGAAAATCATATCAGGCTATATTGTGCCTAATGCAAAAGAAACAATAGGCATAAAAAACGAACTACCTGCACCTAATGATAGATTAGAACTAGTAACAAATACAGTAAGTAATAAAATTAGTAAAAACAAAGAACAAGAAATTATAGCTGAATTAAAGCCATTAGGGTTTAATGCTAAGGAGGTTAAAACTGCACTCCAAAAAATTGATATTAATGGCTTATCAGTAATTGAAATTGTTAATATTATAAAAAAGACTTGACAAATATGTATTTATTACCTTATACTAAAAGATAGGTTAATTTATTTGAATTATTTGTAGTAGGAGCATGCCTCATAAAAAAAATGCACAGCCTGTGTAAGCAGAGATAAGGTTGGTTAGTTTAGGCGATGAGTTTAGGCTAATGAGTTTGCATAAGCCAATAGGGAATTACTTATTATCCCTGTTGGGTATTAAGTAATTGCTTGTAGGTTATTTTTATTAAGTAAAGGAGCTTACAAGTGATAAATAAAAATAAAATCAAAGAGCGGCTTGCGACTGTTGGCAATAACTTAGTTACTGCTAGTGTTGTATCTGCTTTTTTTAGTGAAGTTCCTGTAATTGTATGGCTTACTGTATTTGTTTATAGTGTAATTGATAATAAGGAGGCTGTATGAATGCTATATTTGTTGCACTACTTGTTGGTGTTTTTTTTGCAAGTTTAGTTATGGTCGCTAATTACCAAGAACGCCAAGAACTAAAACACCACACAAAATAAAGGACTATTTTTTAGGTAGTCCATCTTTATTTGGTATGTTGTTTATACCATTTATCCCATGCGGAGACAAAGCTCTCCGTATGGAGATAGATGTCTTTGTATCGGGTTTTTCGCTGTGTAGATGTTGTTTATCTGCATATTTCACAACTTTGATATAAGGAGAATAATAATGTCAAATAACAAAGAACAAAATACTCAAAAAGAGTATTTCAACCTTCATACTACTGGTGTAGGATATATCAACCGCATGAGGATTGTTACCCCTAAAAAAGGTGATAAATTTTTAGCGGCAGATATTGCCGCTATTCGTGGCAATGCTGATGATGTTGACTATACTTATTTTAGCACTAGATTTAATGGCAAAGCTAAAACAGTAATAGAAGACAATCTTAATGCTATAAAAGCAAGCAATGCAAGTGATGATGGTAGGGTTTTAATTAGCTTTATTATTGCTGATATATACCCTCAGGCTTTTATCTATAACAAAGGTAAAAAACAAGGAGAGGCCGGTTGTAATATTTATGGTCGTGTAATTGGTATTAAATCACTTAAAATTGACGCTAATGTGGTTTACACAACACCTAAGCGTAACAAAGTAGAACAAGTTGAAACAACACCTATTGTTGAAACCCCAACTACTGAAGTTGCACAACAAGATACTGCTACTGAATCACCAGCAGAAGTATCACTTTCTAAGGATGACGCTGACTTTGAAGTGCGTAAAGCAGAGTTAAAAGCTAAGGGTTACACTTGGAATAACGACAAAAATGTTTGGGTAGCACCTAGTGCTGCTTAGGCTTTTTAACCACTATCTTGTAGTGCCTAAAAGGCACTACTTGATGGTTTTAATACAACCTATTAAGGGAAAAACACTTTTCCCTTATGGGCAATAGTGTTTTTTGCTTATTTATAAGGAGGAAATGCTATGAAAAATAATAAAATAAGAAATTTTATAATATTCTTAGAAAAAGCATCGCTTAATCAAATAAGAGCGATATACAACCAACTAGTAAAAAATATTGAGGATACAAAAACTTCTATTCAAAACAAGAAGACCTGTATCCACAAAGCAAGTTGTATAGAAACAGAATTAACTGTTCGCTACATACTAAAACACGCTAGTTAGTTTAAAACCTCGTTACCCCCTTGCATTTAGCAAGGGAGTAGCACACTCAAATTACCAAACCTAAACTACTACTGGGAAGAAATATAATATTTTTTAAAAAAATATTACCAATATATAACTATCTATATACCCACTGCATCAGTAGTGGGTATATAGATAGTATTATAGAATTTAACACACCGTAGGTGTATTAAAACCAACCATGCAAACAATACTAATGATGAATTAGTATCAGGTTGGCAAGCGATGAGCTTGGTGTTTGCACTAAACCCACAGGGCTATACTTTTACCCTGTTGGGTAAATATATCTCCGCTGTGATTTTTTTAAATAATAAAGAGGAAACAAAAATGATATTATTAAGAATAATAAACGGTAATGATAAAGATAACTGGAAAAGAGTATATATAGATGTTGTAAATTTAGAGTTTGTAGAGTGGAATAAAACAACTATGACTGTAACAAGAAATAAAATAAGAGACTAATTTTTATTTTTTTTATAATTAAAAACAAACAATCCTAAGGGTGTGTTAACTTACCCTCTGGGTTTGTTAACGCATTCCTTTTAAAACTAAAAAGGAGTAATCAATGCAAATAATTGAAATAAAAGAGCAAGACAATGTATTTTGCGATGCTTTAGTTAGTAATACTAACAACTATAACTTAATATTTGCTAGTGTATGGGGTAGAAATACTTCATTACAACAATTATTAGGTAGAATGGAAACTACTGTCTATCAAGATAAAATTAGTCAAATGAGCATACAAGCGGATATAGTTTATAGTGCATATTTACAAGACACAAAATATTTAGCAAAAGTATCTACTAAAGTGCATAAAACTATTTACGGTAAAGATTTATCTCATATGTTTATATACGATAAGTCAATAACTAATATTGACTATGCTAATAATCAGGCAACTATATTGTTTAAACAAAATAATGTTGATAATGATAAAGTTTGGTTGTTATTAAATAGTGTATCACCGATACCGCTACTTACTAATAGTGCAAACTGGCAAAAATCAATACTAGGTTTATGCAACGATAATAACTGGATTAGTGTATCAAATGGTTACAGTATTAATGCACTACAAATAAAACTAAACCCTGATGATTTTGCTAAAGAAGTATCAGTGCTAATAAAACAAGGTGTATTAACATTAGAACAAGGAGGTAATCATGGCGTTAATGTTTCAAAGGCTAGCTAGAAATTTTGCTAAAAATGGATATTTTCCAACAGATAGTGAGACAACAGCAGGTATTTTATCAAAATTACATGTTGATATAAATACTAACAAAGATAGCAAGGGGGCAATTCGTATCATTGACCCTTGTTGTGGTGAAGGCGTTGCATTAGCAGAATGCCAAGTACATCTATCACAATATAACACTACAATTGAAAGTGTAGGTATTGAAATTGACGAAGAAAGAGCCTATCACGCTCGTTCAATGTCTAATTTAAATACAGTAATACATGGCAATATAAATGACTGTTATATAGGCGACCGACAATTTGGCTTAATGCTTCTTAATCCACCGTATGGAGATATGTTGTCTGATAATATATCAACTACTGCTAAAGATATAGATGAGAAGCGTTTAGAAATAATGTTTTTTAACAAATGCTATCCGCAATTACAATTCGGAGGTATTATGGTGTTAATTATCCCTCATTATGTATTAAATGAGCAATTTGCTAGTTTAATTACAGCACATTTTGATAATATAAGTGTTTATAAAGCACCAGAGCAAAAGTTTAAACAAATTGTTTTATTTGCTAATAAAAAAAGAAGTAGCCCAGCTAGAATGTCTGTTGTAAAGCAGTTAAGTAAAATTGCAAGTTCAACAGATGAGTTGAATATTATAACGCAAAATGTAGATAAAAAGGTATATAAAATACCGTTGTGTAATAAACCACAGCTACTATTATTAACTAAGATTGGTATAGATGCTAAACAATTAACTGATGAAGTAGCTAATAGCAATAGTTTATGGGATAGTTTCAATAGTTATTTTGTTAATAATAACAATAAATCTTATAGCCCATTACGCAAAATGTCAAACTGGCATTTATCGTTAGCATTAGCAGCTGGTGTTATATCTGGCATAGTATCTTCTAAGAATAAAACCTTATTAGTTAAAGGCAATACTTTTAAAGATAAAAAAAATACTACAGATACTAAGGTTAATGAAAAAACTGGAGCAATAAAAGAAACTATTATATCAATAGATATATTTGTTCCAGTTATTAAAACTATTGACTTTACCAAAGGTAGTAACAGTTATGGTGATGTCATAACTATTAGATAATATATAACTAACCCTATACCCACTGCATCAGCAGTGGGTATATAGATAGTATTATAGAATTTAACACACCGTAGGTGTATTAAAACCAACCATGCAAACAATACTAATGATGAATTAGTATCAGGTTGGCAAGCGATGAGCTTGGTGTTTGCACTAACCCACAGGGAATATATCTTACCCTGTTGGGTAATATATCTCCGCTGTGATTTTTTTAAATAATAGAGGAGAAATAGTATGAGTTATTTTATAAAAACAGCAACAAACAATACACCATTAAATGATATTAGAGATGGCGAATTTTGTATGGGGCTAGGTTGCTTTGATTTTAGATATAACTGCTATGCAACTTTTAAAACTATACTTGAAGCTAAGGAATACTTAGATTATAAAAAGGATTTACTAAATAATTGGATAAATATAGAAATACCAAAGCAAGCCAACATGTTTGCTGATAGGCAAAATTTTATTTATAAGAATACAAAATTTCATATATCAATACTAAGAAAGATTGATAAATTAGTTATTGAAAAAATAAGATAATGCCAATTATAAAGGAGGTAAGATATGTCAAAACATATTATACAGGGAGATTTAATCGCTTTAGCTAATAAGTTTGATGTTATAGTTCATGGTTGTAATTGTTTTAATACTATGGGTGCTGGAATTGCAAAACAAATTAAAGAAGTATTTCCTAGTGCATATATAGTTGACCAAACAACAATAAAAGGTGATAAAAGCAAGTTAGGTAAATTCTCAGTTGCTAAAATAGATGGTCTATATGTTATAAATGCTTATACTCAATATAACTTCACTGGTATAGGTATGAAGGCTGATTATGGTGCAATAGAGAAAGTGTTTAATTCAATAAAAGAACAATATAGTGGTCTTAAAATTGCTTATCCTAAAATTGGAGCAGGCTTAGCAGAAGGTAATTGGAGCATTATCCAAAAGATAATAGATAATATACTAATATATGAAGAACATACATTAGTATTATTTAAAAATGGCTCAAAAGGGTAAATAGCTAAACCGCCTAAGCGGTTGAAGGGTAAGGGGCAGATTTTTGCTTAAGCAAAAATCCTTACCCTTTTTTAGAGCAAATACCTCGCCTCATTAAATGAGTTCGGCTCGGTATAAAGGGTAGCAAATTTACACTTAAATGTATAATTTGCTGTAAAGGGCTTTTTTTTGCATAATAAAAAGACTTTGGGAAGGTAAGGCAAGTCTTATTATGCAAAAAAAAGTAAAAGGCATGCTATAAGCGTAAAATAGCTCAGTAATATGCTTTTTAGAAGTTTTTATTGTAATTAGTGTTAAAATAAATTATATATTCACACCTAAGGGTGTTAATACCAACCATGCAAACAATACTAATGATGAATTAGTATCAGGTTGGCAAGCGATGAGCTTGATGTTTGCACTAAGCCCACAGGGAGATATTTATCCCTGTATGGGATAAATATCTCCTTTTTAAATCAAAACACAAAAAGGAGTAACAATGTATAAAACTAAAGGAAACTTAATAATCAAAACATTTAATGGCAAATATGGAAGTTTTGCCATTGGCTCATTAGAAACCACCGAGGGAACTTATGAGGTTAAGCAGTCAGAATTAGAGCAATATGAGGAAGGGACATATAGTGGTAAATTTGTTATATCTGATATTTTCTTAAGCCATTCTAATTTTGGCGGACAACACAAATCAATTATAGCGATATGTGCAACACTATCTTCTATCAAACTTGATAGTGCTGACTTAGGTCCTGTTGAAAATGTTGTTGAACAAGACCCAATAGAAGAAGCACAAAAAACTAATGTGGCTGAAATTGATAAAGCAGATGAAATAGACACAGTAGAAGAGCATCCATTACTAGATGCACAACAATTAAAGGCATTTAATGCTAAAAATTCAGTTGAGCTTGACCCAACAGATAGGGCTAAACTGCGTCAATGTATTGATTTTCTAAAAGACAATAACTACAAATATGATTTTAAAAATCAAATTTGGAATTTTAATAAATAACAAAAAAAAGAGGCTGTTACTCAGTAGTAGCCTCTGTTAAATAGTTTTATTAAAAACTATTTAACAGAGGCTTTTATTTTAGGTCTCTACCTGCAAATTACTATATCCCATAGAAGTTTGCTAATTAAGCAACTGACCGTAGTTGAAGAAAAAAGACGGTCCCCTTTGTGTGCCTAGCATAAATTAGAGCATGCATTAAATAATGATCTTGGACCCCACAATGTAAGGTCGGTTTATAAAAGTAATTTTTGGGAAGGAATTACGAATAAACTATGGGGTATAGTTATGACTTAATGTCATAATCAAAGAGCGTTTAGAATAAAAAATTTTATTCTAAACAACTTAAACAAAATAGATAAATTTTAAATTTATCATATATCAAAAAGCAACCTCTTATTAGAGGTTGCACCAAAGTTTATTTTTAGTAAATTTTGGTGCAACCTTTAAATTCACACCTAAGGGTGTTAATACCAACCATGCAAACAATACTAATGATGAATTAGTATCAGGTTGGCAAGCGATGAGCTTGATGTTTGCACTAACCCACAGGGCGATACTTTTACCCTATTGGGCGAATATATCTCCGCTGTGATTTTTTTAAATAACATAGGAGATACAAAAATGTCTAAAAAAATCTTAATACTCCTATGCAGGAGTATGAAAATAATAGAATTAATTTTATGTATAGGTATTGTAGATTTAATTTTTCAATTTATATGTAAATTAGTTTTTAGTTTTGTTAAAACACTAATAAAAGTTGGCTTAAAAAGACAAACTGGCAGAGCGGTATTATTTGGTTCTAAAATTAAGCTAAAATAGTATTTTATAACTTATAGTGATGATAAAGTATGTATAAAGATATTTTTATTAGTTAAATAAGTTTATTAACAAAAATAAACCCATAAGGGATAATAAATCCCTTATGGGTAATATTGTCTCTTATTTTATTAAAAAACATAAAGGAGACAATTATGCAAGAAACACAAGAAGAAATACCAAAGCAAGCCAACAATACACTATCTATACAAGATTTTGTTGCTGAGTTTGGTGATAGCCTACTAGATAAGGTTGCAAAACAAATACCACCAGTTTTTAATGGTGATTATGCACAGAATTGGGATTATATTATGGATAATCTCAAACGCAAACCATTTGCGGCACAAAAAGAAGTTATAGCAGCTATTGCAACATTATTGTTTGTTAAAAACCAACAGGCAAGCGTTATTAATGCTGAAATGGGTACAGGTAAAACTATAATGGCAATATCATTAGCGGCTATTGCTACTAATGAGGGTTATTGCCGTAATTTAGTTTTATCTCCACCGCATTTAGTATATAAATGGCGTAGAGAAATACTAGATACCATACCAGATGCTAAGGTAGTAGTATTAAATGGACCAGATGCACTTAGTAAGTTATTAACATTACGCAATGAAATTAAATCCGGTAAGCATAAAAAATCACTACTGCCTTGTTTTTATATATTAGGTAGAGTTAGAATGCGTATGGGCTTTAATTGGAAGTCTATTACTAGAAAAAACTTAGTTCCTGTTTTTCAAGAAAAGGAATATAAATACGACCCCGTAAAAGTTGTAAAATTTATAAAAGCATCTACTTGTACTAACTGTGGCAAGCCTCAATATGATAATGGCAGGCAAATTATTTGCGAGATAACAACTGAAAAACGCATTAAATGTCAGCATTGTGGTGATAATTTATGGTCGTTAGTGCGTGCTAAAAAGAAAAAACAAACTGAAAAAGAAATCTTAAAAACTGCTCTTTGCCAAATACCAACTATTGGCAAAAAAACAGCAGGTAAATTATTAGATAAATTTGGCACAAGCATGGTTAAAGATATGCTAGCAGATAATGTTTATCAATTTATAAACCTTATGGATGAAAATGGAGAGTTAGTTTTTTCTGATAGACAAGCAAATAGAATTGAACGCTCACTTGCTAAGACTGAGTTTAGTTTCGGTCAAGGCGGTTATCAATTAACAGAATTTATTAAACGATACTTACCTAATAAATTTTTTGATTTGCTTATTGTTGATGAAGGGCATGAGTATAAAAATGGCGACTCAGCACAAGGTCAAGCAATGGGTGTATTAGCAAGTAAAACTAAAAAGTCTTTATTACTAACAGGCACACTGATGGGTGGTTATGCATCAGATTTATTTTATTTGTTATGGCGTTTAAATCCCAATAAAATGATTAATTGCGGGTTTGTAGCTAATGCTAATAATAGTTTAGGTTCTGCTTCTCTTGCCTTTATGAGAAAACACGGAGTTTTAAAAGATACTTATTCTGAGACGAATAGCGGCTCTTATAAAACTGCAAGAGGAACAAAAACTACAATTCGCACTACAAAAGCACCCGGATTTGGTCCTCAGGGCATTGTTGAACATATTTTGCCTATAACTGCATTTTTAAAATTAAAAGATATTGGTCAAAATGTTTTACCTGCTTATACAGAAAACATTATCAATGTTGAAATGACAAATATGCAAAATGAAATCTATAAAGATATGTCTGAAAAATTAAGTACTGCATTAAAAGCAGCATTAAGAGAGGGAGATGTGAGTTTGCTTGGAGTGGTACTTAATGTATTATTGAGATGGCCAGATACTGCCTTTACAAAAGAAATAGTAAATAATCCTAGAACAAGGAAGTTGATATTATTTCAAAAAGCAATATTTAGCGAAAATGAGTTATCGCCTAAAGAGAAGGAGGTTATTGAATACATAAAACAAGAAAAACTAGTTAATCGTAGAGTTTTAGTCTATACCACTTATACTGGTAGAAGAGATACTGCATCTAGGCTAAAACGCTTGTTTGAACAAAATAACTTTAAAACAGCTGTGCTTCGTTCAACTGTTGGCACTGATAAAAGAGAGGATTGGATTATTGACCAAGTAGATAAAAATATAGATGTTATGATATGTAATCCAGAGCTTGTAAAAACAGGTTTAGATTTGTTGGACTTTCCAACTATTATATTTATGCAGACTGGCTATAATGTTTATACTGTGCAACAGGCATCAAGACGCAGTTGGCGTATTGGACAAACCCAAGATGTTAAAGTAGTATTTTTTGGTTTTAAAGATACCGCTCAAACATCGTGCATGAAGTTAATGGGTAAAAAAATAGCTGTTGCTCAATCTACATCTGGTGATATTCCTGACAATGGGCTAGACTCTCTCAATACAGAGGAGCAGTCTATCGAAATGGAGTTAGCTAAACAACTAATAAAAGGCAAGTAAACTAGCCTTTTTAAACCCCACAGGGAGACTTAACTCCCTCGTGGGTTAAGTCTTCTTTATTTTTTTTAAAAATATAAAGGAGATAATTATGTCAACAGCTAATTTTTATACAGAAAATGCTGACAGTATTTATGCCGTCAAATTAAAAGATGAGTTTGAATATGAGGGTTGCAAACAATATCTACTAGAAAAAATACAGGAAGTCTTTAATAAATATGCAGAGGATAAGACTAATAATGAGGAGTGGTTTGATTCAAGTGGATTAGATTATCATGCTAAAACAGTTGCATCTTTATATTTTGATAAAGATTATGTTAGATGCAATAATGGCTATGTCTATATTCGTTATGATATAGGGTTTAGAAGTGCTTATTATGAAGGATATAACTTTGATTTTAAAAGAACTATTGAGATTGATGGAACTGAGTTTGACTTAGAGGATATATCTATTACATTATTACAAGAACATCTTGATATAAGTTATTATTATTGGCACTCTCATATACCGCCATCAGATAAATACACAGGTTGGATAGTTAACTATATTACTAAAACTTGTGTAGATACTGAGCAAAAATTAAATAAAATTTTTGCAGATATCTGTGAACATAATCTAAGTGTATTTGCACATTTTAGTAATGGAGAGAGTGTATATGTAGAAGCAAATAGCGTTAGAGCTGCTGTTGCACCTGTTTAGAGGAGAATAAAATGTTGAAAAATTTAAAACCAGTAAAAGGAAAATTACCCAAAAATTTTGTAAAAGCAGTGGACTGGCTAAAAAGACCATATATTAGAATATGTGAGTTTGAATATCAGCGACTACTCAAAGATAAATATGATTTTTACAATTACAAGGGTCAAATAGTGACTTTTGGCGGTGCTGACGAAGGATATGCTTTAATGCCTATAAGGGCAGATATTATTAAACTTCATAAATTAGGAATGTAAAAACACATGGAACCTACAGGGAGGGTATATCGTCCCGTTACTAACTAAAAAGCCAGTAAATACTGGCTTTTTAGTTTTATTATTATGTGGTATTAAGAACCAGTGTAACCATTACGCTGTGCATTGGCTAAACAATCAGAACGATTTTTATATCCTTCTGATGATGCCCCAACAATTTTTCCGTTTGATGCTGTTCTGCGCCAACGCCATTCACCAGAATTATCTGTATATATTTCCCATTTATCATCCATAGATTACTCCTATTTACGCCTTCTGCGATAAATATTAAACAGAAAGACAGCTTACATTATACACTTTTTTATATAAAATGGCAAAATAGTTTCTTAAATCGTTAATTAAAAAATAAACTAATAAATATGATATAATCAACATTTCTAAGCATCGTTTTAGATGTTACAACCCGTGCAAACATATTGCTAACGATGAGTTAGTGATATAGGTTGGCAGCGATGAGCTGATTGTTTGCAATAACCCGCAGGGAATATATTTACCCTGATGGGTTAATGTATACTTTCTGTGATTTTTAATATAATAACAAGGAGGTATATATGAATGGAGTTCCCATGGATACTTTATCAATAGCAAAATCTTTACAAGAAGCTTGTTTTAAAGCAGAAAAAGCAGAGCCAATAGCACAATGGTTTAGTGGTTATTCTAATATTGCCACTAAGGATTTTGTGCATAATGAAATATCAAAACTATCCGCTCGTATGATGATAACAGCAATAGCACTAACTAGTGTTATTATTGCGGCATTTAGTTATCTAAAATAATCTTACGCTATTTTTATATAGCATTTCAACAACCCACAGGGAATTTTTAGTCCTGTCGGGTTAATCATTTTCTTGTGGTCTTTAAAGGAGCAATAAAATGAGTATTATAAGAAATGAAACAACCTTTATATGTGGTTCTAGTTCTATTAAGAATTTAGACAACAATATAAAACAAAGATTAGACAGCATAATGTCGGTTGGTATAAATATTGTTTTAGGCGAATACAATAATTTTGATTATTTACTACAAGATTATTTAACTAAGGCACGATACGATAGAGTGTGTATTTATTATTCTAGGAAAAGATGCAGACATAATCTTAATAATTGGCAAACAAAGCATATTAAAGCTGTTAATTTTTTCGGCAAAATTACACGAACGGATGAAGAAATAGCAATGATTAATGACGCTAATTATGGTTTGGTAATTTGGGATAGTAAAAGTATGGGTGCTGAGTTTAATATAGACTATATGGTATCTAAAAATAAAAAAGTAGCTGTTTATAAAACTGATACAAAGCGTTTTGTATGGTATTAGATGTTAATGTTATAAGTTAAAAGTATATCACTAATTATATAATTAGTGATTTTTAGACCCACAAGGGACACACTCCCTTGTGGAGTGGTCTCTTGTTTTTTTTAAGGAGACTATTATGGGAGCATATTTAAGGTGTAAGTTGGTAAACCCAACACAAGCGGCAGAGGCTGATAAATTTTTGATGTCTTTACCAGAAAATCAACAATTATTAAATATAAAGTATGGAGTGTTAATTATTTCACAAAAAGATATAGATTATGTTGATAACAATTATAAAGATTATGTTGTTTACAAGCCAGATACGCCAGAGGAGCAACTAAAACATAAACTATCTATCATGGCAATGTTAAATGAACAAATTGCTAGATGTGATTATAAAGTAAGCGGTATTTGCTTTGATGATACAGGTATGACCGACTTATATTTTTTTAATTTATTAACATCAATATTTGTCAAATTTAACAATAAGTTTAAAACAAAGTATCTAGCTAGTTCTTGTGCTTTTAGTTTAGACTTTGATTATTTTAGTTTACAAAATATGAAAGACATAACACAAAATGGTATTTTATTATCTGGTAAAAGTGTTAATCCAAGTAAATATAATAAGCTAAAAAAAATGTTGCAAAACTCATTACATACACCATTGTAGAGTGTATTATGAGATTTAAAATATTTCTTTATATTTGAAGTTGGTTGTTGTAAAAAAATATATGAAAAAGATGTTGTGTTTCTATAATAAAACAAAACACTCCCTAACAGTAGGGAGTGTTTTTACCATCCCAAACCTGAGTCAAGTGCTAAACCAATTTTAAAACTATTTTTTAATTAAATTAATCATTTAATAAACCACACCATTATTTGATGTGCTAATTAATTTGTATTAAATTTTATTTTGCTATTATAGTTTTTTAATACAAATAATTTTAATGGTTTTTTTACTTATATTTTTATTATCATTTAATATTTATGCCTTGCCTACTGTTATTTATGATAATGGTAAAACCATTGATGCTAACCAATTTTATCCCTTTAAAAAGCCAAGTCCTAGTGATATATCACTACAAAACATAAATATATCAAAACAAAATAGATTTCCTATAGAAACTAAAGAAATGAGCGTTGGCAAGGTTAATGTTAAAAATATTAAATATAACATACCTAAACCTATATGTATTATTGGTTATGATGATATATCTAAAAAATGGCTCATACAAAACACTAAAGTATTAATAGAGATAAATGCTTTGTGTTTTGTTGTTAATATTAAAAATTTGAAACAATTATCTGAGTTACAAGGCTTAGCACAAGGTATTAATATGCAGGCTGTTATAGGCAGTGATTTTGCTAAATATCTAAATATTAAGCACTATCCTGTGCTTATAAATAATAAACAGGTACAACAATAAAAGGAGTAAAAAGTTATGAATAAAACTAAATTATTAGCTGAAGAAATTAAACAAAAATGTAGAGAGTATACAGAAAATCCATTAAATCAAATGGGATACGGACTTGACTTTACTCCAATGAGATACCTTCAGGCTGGTTACATACTACAAGGAATGTATAATAATAAAGAAATTATATCAGTCTGGCAAGAACACTTTGAAAATCTATGAAAACACCCATAGAGTCCTTACTTCGCCCTATTTTAGAGTTTTATTTAGTTATTATTGATATAACTGTAATATTAGCACTGCTTATATTCCATAATTTATTCTTATTAAGTTTTGGAACTGCTAGTGCATTATGCTTAGCTATATCAATACACGCTTTGTATAGATTTAGCACTGGATATAAGATTTATCGCTACCAAAAAGGGTTAATTAAATTACCATTTTATGCAATTACTCCTAAAAACATACCAACTAATAAAAACTATTTGTTTATTGGCTGTGGTTTTAGTTGGCGACAAAAACATACCCAAAGACTAGAAGATTTAAAAAACAGTAATAATGAAAAATATCTAACGACATCTTTGTTATATAGTTTAGTTAGACATTATGAAAAAACTAATAACAACATATATAAAATATTTCATAATCAAAAATGGTATAACCCATTTAAACCACTGCCTGATGTTGGGGGTAGCCCTGAGATACACGCAGTAGGCTTATTAGAGGGTGAAAAAGATATATACGAGTCCTTAAAAGAACGAGTAGGACATAAGTTGGTATTAGGCACAACAAGAGTAGGTAAAACTAGGCTAGCAGAGATATATATAGCACAGGATATTCGTAGAGGCGATACAGTAATTGTTTTTGACCCTAAGGGCGATAAAGATCTAATGTTAAGAACATATGCAGAGGCTAAAAGAGCAGGAAGACCTGTATATATATTTCATCTGGGATATCCTAAAATATCTTGTCGTTATAATGCAATAGGTTCATTTGGTAAAATTACAGAAGTTGCAGGCAGAATTAGCGACCAACTTCCAGCTGATGGTAATTCTGCGGTGTTTAGGGACTTCGCTTGGGGTTTTGTTAATATTGTTGCTAGGGCATTAGTTAAAGCCGGTAGTAAGCCAGATTTCAAAAAAATTAGTGCTTATATAAATGATATTAACCCACTTATAAAACTTTATAGAGATAAGGTGCTTATTGTTAACGATCCAAGTGTTGCTAAAATACTAAAAAGCTTAAAACCAGAAAAACCTAAAGGTAAAGACCCAGAGTGTCAGGCGGTAAATCTTTATCAGTCTCAATACAATATTAACGATTCTGAATTAGAGGGGATATTAGCAGTTTTTAGATATGAAAGCTCTTATTATTCAAAGTTAGTAGCTTCACTAAGACCGTTGCTTGACAAACTAACAACAGGCGAAGTAGCAGAATTATTATCACCTAGTGATGATAATGATAAACATCTTATTATTGATTGGATGCAGGTAATTCGCCAAAATGCTGTTGTATATATAGGATTAGATGCATTAACAGATGCACCCGTTGCTCACGCTGTTGGTGCCGCTATGTTTGCCGATCTCACAAGTGTTGCAGGAAAAATTTACAAACACGGTAAAAACTCAAAATTACCTAAGGCTAAAAATTATAATAACAAACCAATTTCAATACATGCCGATGAGTTTAATGAGTTAATAGGCGACCAGTTTATACCTATGGTAAACAAAGCTGGCGGTGCTGGTTTTCAAATAACAGCATACACCCAAAGTGCCTATGATATAGAAGCAGGTATTGGCAATAAATCAAAAGCAACCGTAATATTAGATAATTTTAATACCCTTATAATGCTAAGGGTTAAAAGTGAGGATAGTGCGAATATTTTAATTTCTAAAATACCAGAATACGAAGTAAAACTTCTAACCTCTATGGCACAGGCAACAGACTCAGCACAACCGGGTAATGATATTGACTTTACTAGTGCCGTAAGAGAGCAAATTACTACTCAAAAAGTCCCTGCTATCAGCATCAGTAACATAATAAACTTGCCAAAAGGACAGGCCTTTGCAATGATAGATGGAGGACAACTATATAAAATCCGCCTACCAATGATAACAAAAGAGAATGACAAGAATATACCAACAAACATAGCAGATATGGCGACTGATATGGCTAAAAAATATAATAGTAATTTTCATTTTATAGCTGAAAAGATTATTATCTAATTACTAGCATATGGCAACAACAAAGAATGAAGTTAATAAAAAAGCACCGGGTAAAATAAGTAGTGCCTTTATGTGGTTAAGTGGTGCTATTAGTGTTTTAGTAATAAGTATATTGCTAAGCATAATAATAGAGTGGCTTGGTATGGCTTTTAACTGGTGGAGTGAACCTAACTACTATCATGCTAAAACAATGTTTAATACTGAGATAGACTGGGTATTAGGGGATTTTTTAGCAGAAGATAGTGTATATGTTAATATATTTCTAAACGCTTTTGAATGGAGTTATTTGTGGCTCATTGATAAATCAGGACTACTTTATTTATCTGGAGTTGATTTTATAGCTAACTACGCACTAGCAGCTATTTATATTATTCAAGTAGTTTTAATAAGGCTATTAATAATATTATGTGCTATCCCAGCATTTATTGTTATAAACCTTATTACTACTATAGACGGCATGTATATCCGTCAGTTAAGAAAATTTGGCGGTGCTACTGAAAGTGCTTTTTTGTATCATCATTCTAAAAGATGGATTAAGCCGATTATTAGTTTATTTGTAGTGCTAATGCTAGCATCGCCTTTTTCAGTGCATCCCAGTATCTTTATCTTAGCTATTAGTTTAGTGCCCGGCTTCTTTTTGTGGCTAAGTGTTGCTTATTTTAAAAAATATTTATAAAATGCTAAAGTGTAAAAACTTATTAATTAGTTTTAGTGGTGGTAGAACATTTGCGTAATAGTATACCAAGCAGAATGAATATATAATAATTTATACTATTATTTCAATAATATATTTAGTGCAATAAGGTAACAATATAACTCATCCCGCCAATTAAAAGACAAACACCGGCAATAACCACACTAAGCATAATCTCTAATTTTGTTAATCTGTTTGTTAAATTAGTCACTTCTTCTGCAGCCGCTTTTGCGGTATCTTTACTGGTTCCTGCCTCAATAAAGGCATCGTAAGTATTAGACATCATTATTGCCATTACCAATTCCTTTTTATGCTAGTATTATATTATAAAATACAGGAGTAACTACAAATTAACCTTATCTTTTAAAGCTTTACCGGCCTTGAATGCTGGAACTTTACTAGCTGCAATTTTTATGCTAGCACCAGTTTGTGGGTTTCTACCGACTCGTGCTGCACGGTTACGCACAACAAAACTACCAAAGCCAGTAATAACAACACTATTGCTGCTTGCTAGTGTATCCGTTATTATGTTAATTATAGCATCTAATGATCTAGCACTGCCTGCCTTAGTTAAACCTGATTTTGTTGCTATTGCACTAATTAATTCTGTCTTATTCATTGCCACTCCTTATTATTAAAAACACTATTATAGATTATATTTAGGTTATTTTATACAAAGCACACCGTTATTTGATGTGATATTTATTGTTTTTATTATCTAAGTGCTATGATAATTATTAGTTTTTTAAAAACTAATCAATATAAATGAATGATACAAATACTGACACAGTAATAGAAAATAAAAAACCTAAATTAAAAATAAAAAAATATTTAATAATTATATTTATTGTCTTTATTATTGCAGTAATTACTGTTATTGCTTTTAATACATTGATAGAGACCAATATATCAAAAAAACCCGCAGTGGGATATATTGAAACTCTTAAACTAGACCCTAAAAAAGTAGCACTAGAAAAACAAGAACAAAACAAACAAAAAAACTTAATAATTCAAAACAAAAAAAATAACCAAGCAATAAATAATTTACAACAACAACTAAATACATTAAAAAATAATGAGTCTTCTCGTAGCAATGAAATATCACAACTATTTAATAAAATACACACCCTTATACAAACAGCACAATACCAAATTAAAACAATAAAAACACAAAACAATAATACTCAATTAACAGCAGAATCTACCCAAAAACAAATATCGCAATTACTAACTGAAGTTGAACGACTACAATCTAAAAAAAACCAACCAACAAAAATAAATATTCCTCCATTTAAGTTAATGGCAGTTGATATGTGGAATAGAAAACCACAAGCTAGCATACGTTATCAAGGCAAATGGAGTATTGTTAAAGTTGGAGATGTTCGTTTAGGTTGGTTTATTAAAAGTATTGACTTTGACAAAGAACAGATATTAGTTATAAAAAATGGAGTAGAACATACTTTAGAAAGGTAATATTTTTTTACCACACCGCTTATTGATGTGCTAAATTAACCTTTACTCTTAATAATTAGAGATAATGCTATCTAAGCAAGTGTTTTGGATATTTTATATGGTAGAACGCCTCACTTAAAAAAAAGCAAGGCACTCTGATTTTTATTTTAATTACTATGGTGTACCATAGTAATTAAAATTGTAGATAATAATTAAATTGGTTAGTCAATTAATATTTATCTGTTTTTTGATGGGCTATCTAACTAGCCTTATGCCAAACACTTGCTAACCGCTAAGTTAAAACAAGCCAACTTAATTATTAAAAATAATTGTCTGACACAGTTGGATTTTGTAGTCAGTTATACATATAAAACTTTATTTGTCAAATATAAATTAACTTGAATATATATAAGCGTATTAAAATTGCCAGAAAAGCAAAGAACATAAAACAAACTGAACTAGCAAAACAAGTAGAAATGACCAGATCTTCTGTTTGTTCTTGGGAGTTAAATAAATCAGTCCCTGGGCTACATAATTTGATTAAATTATCTGAAGCATTAAATGTTAGTATTGATTGGTTATGCACGGGTGATGAAAGCAATATACTTACAAAAACCTTAAATACTAATGAACAAACATTATTAAACATCATTACCACTATGCCCCAAGAACAACAAAAAGCCTTATTATTGCTACTTGATAAATAATTTAACCACTAAAATAAATGAAAACTACAATACTAATATTACTAATTTTTATAAGCACAAATGCACTAGCAGAAGCAGATAAAATAGTAAAAACAATAATAAAATACGATAAAGTAGTTAAAACTCAGGCTAAATACTGGCAAATAGAGCCACAAGACTACATAAAGGCACAAAGACTAAGAGAACAATACAAAAACTTAGGCAATATAAGCAACCTTACTCCATTAGAAATACTAGGGATATTTGCTACAACTAAAACCGATAGAAACAAATACGCTAGAATGTTTGCTAGAATATATCGCCAAACCACAAAAAAAGTACTAGACTTTCAAAAATCAGTAAATCAAGCCCACAAAGATTTATACGGCGCTGATTCTATGTTTGATTATCAAAAGATTAACACATCATACACAAGACAAAGAGCAAATATGAGTATAAATATAAATGATTGCCAACAATCATGCATCAATAAAGCTAAAAAACTAATAAATGCTAGTTTTATAATCCCTGTTGATTTTTACTTCACAAATGCAACAGACACCCAAATTAGAGTGTTTGCACAAAAACTAAGTATTAGTATAGCACAGGTGCAAAATAAGCAAATTACACTAAATTATTCACAATAAAAAGTATAATTAAGGGGTTATTGTGCCTAAAGTTTATATTTTAGTGAAAAAACAATAAAAATTTATAAGAAATTTATAAATAAATGATTAAATTTTATTAGTATTCTTAGTTTTTTATGTAAACTAGGATAATTTAAATTTTCTTTAGGTTCTTTAATAATAAAAGGTCTCTAAAATGAACCTCTTAACTAGTTAGGACTCTTAAATTAATGATTACAAAATTAAGTCTTAAAAGAAAGGTTAATAAGTCTTTAAGAGTACAAGGCTATATTTTCAATGGCAATAAATTTTTATTAGACACACAAAAGACCAATATTAGACTTGTACATTCTGCATCCAGAATAGAGCGCATTAAAGATAATATTAATTTTCTTAATAAAAATACATCGATGATAGAGCAATATTTACCAAAAAGCGTAGATATTAACATGAATATTAATAAAATTAGTCCCCGCATAATTGAAGTAAAAAATAACACGCTTGAAAGAAATTTATTTAGGTGGTGGAATTTAGTTTGGTGGAGTCTACCTTATGAAAGATCTTACGGAAGGCAAATTAGATTATTAATATGGGATGATTATCATAATGCCCCTATGGGATTAATAAATCTACAAAGCCCAATTATTAGTTGGAAACATAGAGATGAATATCTAAATTTATCTTATAAAGATAAGGAATTTTGGATTAATCAATCAATGAATGCACAAAGAATTGGAGCACTACCACCATATAATAAAATTCTAGGTGGAAAATTAATAGCCTTACTGATGACTTCTAAAGATGTGGTTGACATATATCGTCAAAAATATCGTGATAGTGTTACTCACCTTAAAAAGAGATATATACCCCCAAATTTATTATTTATTACAACTACTGGTGCGTTCGGTAAAAGTAGTGTTTATAACCGCTTAAAAGATTATAATAATAATTTTATTTGTCAATATCTTGGTCAAACACAAGGTTGCGGTTCATTTCATATTCCTTTAACATTATATGATTCTTTTGTTCAATATTTAGGGCAATCAGGTCATAATACTAATAGAGGTTTTGGCAATGGTCCTTCTAGAAAAATGAGAATAATTACCAAAGTTATGTCTAATTTAGGTTATAAGCAAGGCGCATTACATGGTGTTAAAAGAGCAGTATATATATTTAATTTAACTAAAAACATACAAGATATTATTCACAATAATCAAGAACCAATTTGGTATAATAGAGAAATTGACAAACTAACATCACACTGGATAGATAAATGGGCTACAAAACGATTATGTCAACCAGAAAAAACTTATTTTAATAAAGATAAATTCTTACAAGACACAAAGCAAGAACTATCTTTATGTACTTCAATAGTTGATTGATATCATTTTTTAAGAAGGCAGTTGATCTGTACTTTGTTTTCCTACAGGTTTGTTACTATAACAGCCTATCTTTACTAGTTCTTCCTTAATACAGTCTAAATTTAGTTCCAATATCCATGATTTTCCAACTCCATCTGTGTATTTTGATTTATTAAATACTTTAGGTTTGGCTAGCATTACTTTACATTCTGATCTTGCAAACAATACTAAGGAGACGCCAATTGTTTGCATTTTAGAACCCATAGGCATTATGGTAATATTGCATCTGTTTTTAACATTTTTATCTATTACAGAAAATAACTCCTGTGTTATATTTTTATAGTTTAATGTAGAGCAACTAATTGTATTATATTCTGATAATAAATGTTCTGCTTGTTTATCTATTAATCCTTGTTTTAAAACCCTTCTTTGTAATTCCTCTCTCCATGCGTGTTCTTCTGGCTTACCTAGTATCCAATAAATAGATTCTTTGGTTTGATTAATAAAAAAATTCTCATCGTGTTCATATAGTGCTGCAAAAGGTCTATTTAATTTAAGTGTTGGTATACTAATCAAAAAATTGCTATATGAGTTTTCAAAATGTCCATTGTATAACTGACTATAGAATGGTTGTTCAACGCCACTTTCTTGTATATCAGAGTTTATAACTTGTTTCACACATTTTTCTGGGTTATTTTTCCAATCATCGAAGCTAGGAACATAATTTTCTGCCTCATAATACACAATATATAAAGCAATTTCTTTTGTTTTTTCTTCCATTAAACTATGCAATACACTTAATATTAATCGGTCAGAAGCACTACTAATATCGAAAACAACCTTTATATTTTTTTTTGTGATGCTATTTAGAGTAGACCAAATTTTTTGATTAGTATTCTGTTGTTTGTCAGCATCAATATGATCTATTGTATTTGTTATTTTTTTAACAGATTCATACATGACTCCATACATTTTTTTATTATCTTCAGGGTTTGTTTTATACTTTGCTATTAGCACAGTATCAGTTTTATAATTTTTACTAGATACTTCGTTAATAAAAGCATTAGCACGATCCTCAAATCCATTAGCTAAAATTAAAATATCATATTTTTTATTATTAAAATCATTAATATCTAATTCCTTATAATCTGGTAAGCTATTTACAATGTATTCTGCCTCCACTATAGAAAACATTGGAAGAGTATGTTGCATATTACTAACTTGTTCATTCATCATTAAATAGTTTTAGTTGGTTATTATTATTTTTTCTTTTTTCTAAAAAGTCTTTTATATTAGTTAAAAAATCAATAAACTGCTTAATATTTTTTATGTTGAGATGTTGACTCTTGCCAAAAGACATAAGCTTTCCTGGGTAATATATCTTCTTAAATTGCCATCGCATTGTACTGACTTTATCAGTTTCTTTAGCACGACCTTGAGTCATTTCAATAAATACTGTTCGCTTAATAAGTTCTTCTGCAATCTTGTATATTTCATTACCATTTTTTTTTAACTCATCCCAAAAATCCTCACCAGAATCAAGTGAACATTCAATCCTAGAAACAATATATGGAGTGTTTTCTTTACTATAGTTATTTTTTAGCATCCAATTAGAGTAATCACCAAAAACATTAGCAATATTACTTATCTCTGCCCCTATACTATAGTTATTTTTAAGATTATCAATGTATACTCTAGATAATTCTATAATCATTTTATGTTGAACTGAGGCATTGATTGTGCTAATATTATCTTTATCCATGTTCTTAGTTAACCTATTGAGTAATTGTAATATTACAGAAATATCGCCAGACCATAAATAAGAAATTACCTCAATACCATAATAGCAAACTAATGTTCCCTTATGATGATTCTTTAGTTTATTTGCAAGTTTATTGTAGTCTTTATAATCTCCGCTACTGCCAATTATTTTATCCATTGTAGTCTTCCAACCTGCATTAGATAACCTACAATTAACCATATTGGTAATAAATTCTATATTTTCTGATTGTTTTTTATTTCCATTATCTAAAATCAAATAACCCATATCTACCTCTTTATAGTCACGGCTATCTTCATATGATGTGCCTCTTTCATCAAACTTATGAAATGAATTCTTTTCTGATGATATATTAAAATATTGATATTCATTCCTTTCCCAAATAATAAGATTAAATACTAATTGAACTGATTTAGGTACTCTGCTAAAAGTGTAATCATCCAACAAATATACAATATTATATGACCTATTAATTGCTTTATAAGTCATACTTCCTACTTCTGATATATAATATTCTGGCAGATGAAATGGTAATTCTTCATTATGAAGCATAGCATAACTAATTTTGCCTTTAAGTCCCAGAAAAAAATTTTCTAGCCATAAAATTTTTGATGTTATTGCAATACCACTAGGTGCTAAAAAGTCTTCAGGAAACAAATTTTTAATGTGTTCAAATATTTTGTTTGCTAGTTTATTAATACTATTTATATCAGTTTTGTAATGTTGTAATGCAAGTTCTTTTGATTGTATATTCTTTAAGGTTTTAATTAACTCAATAACTAACACTAACGAAAAAAATGTTAGTAGTGCTTTACGATAATAATCAGGTTGTTCTTTGTATTTTTCTTTTGTTATCCAAGAAATATAAGACTGCAATTGAGAACAAGAAATATAAATACCAATATAAGGTATGTTCTTAAGTTCATCGCTAAGATCTCCACAACTCAAATGGGTATTAGTAGAAACATAACGAAATGCCATACTCTTACCACACCCTCTTGGTCCTTGCATAATAACAGGCATTTCTCCAATTAAATCTGTATAAAAATCATTGTATTTAACAAATAACTTTAACAATAAATCATTGCTATAAATGTACTCCACTGATAACTTATCAAATGGATGCGATAAGCGTTGACTATCTGTTTCTTGCAAGTTATTTCTTGGAAGATCCATAATTTCTTTGTGAACAGCTTGATAATGACTATGTCCACCAATATTTTCTCCTAATGCTCTAACCTCATCATCATCGTTTAACTTTTTAATAAGTTCATCAATCTTTATAAAAAAATTTAAGTTTCCAGCATAAAAATCTCTGCGTTTAAATAAAGAGTCTCTTAATGTACAAGTTGCGGAAACAAAATTATAAAAATCTTCTCTTCTTCTAAGATAAGTAGTTGATTCATCAATTTGTTTTAAATTGCCAGTATCAATAATTTTAATGGTTTCATGTTGGTTAGTAGTGCCTTGAATATTAACCATAATATTGCCGACATGCAAATCATCATGTTTTAGTTTATATTGTTGTAAAGTTGATACAGCATCTAATAAACTAATTAAATATTCTATTGCATTACCTAAACTTATTTCGTCTGGTTTTTTATCAATAATGCTTTTGAGTGTTTCTCCATCCACCCAATTAATCTTAAAACAACAACATTTGCCATTAAAAATATTTTTAATTTCATCAATTATAATCATATCAAAATCAGATGGAACAACAAACATATCTTGTCCACTTAATTTTTTACCCATAACTATCTCATTGCGCGCAGTGTCATTATCGTACAAACCAGGTTTATTAATTTTTAAAGCACAATATGCATTATCTTCATCTGTTACTTTTAAAATAAAACTTTTTTTACCAATTCTACCCTTTAAATCTACATATCCTGTTTTTAGATCTCTATCCATGATAGTATATTTTTCATTTTTAAAGGTTATATTGCTTGGAAAGGCACACTCCTTTAACAATTTTTTTTGATTTTTATCTATATCATTCATTTTATAACTTATAATTGTTTTTTTAATTTAATAATTATAATATTTTTTACTGCCTAATCATACCTTAATTTTAGCATAGTTATTTATACTATGCTAAAATGAAGGTACTAACTAATAGGAACACACCTAGTAAAAAAATGTGCGACTTACACAAACAGCGATAAAGTCGGTTGAATTTAGACGATGAGTCTGAATTTTATGAGTTTGTATAGCCCACGGGGATAATATAACCCTGTTGGGTAAAGGTTATCTCCTGTGATATTTTTTAATTTATCGTAAGGAGGATATATGAGAAAAGAAAAACTAAAAAATAGTTGCCGAAGTATTAGCAATAATTTAGTTGTTGCTGGTATAATAGCAACATTTTTTAGTCAAGTTCCATTTATTACGGCTTTTATTGTAATGATAATTGGCACTTTATTTGTTAATTATGGAGTGAAATTATGAATGCAGTTATAGTAGCATTTGGTGCTTTGCTTATTTTAGGGGCAATGGCTTTATCTATTGAACTTAAAGAAAGACGCCAAAAACGCGACCAAGAACACGCTTAACATAAATTAAGCATTTTATAACCCAACAGGGAAACATTAGCCCTGTTGGGTTGGTGTTTCCTTTTTTTTATAAGGAGACATCATGCAAATAATAGCAAAAATACACTCAACAAGAGTATCAACTTGGCAACCTAAAAACAGTGATATAAAAAGAAGTTGTTGTATTGTTACTCTAAAACACAATAATCAAACAACAACTGTAAATGTTTATAATAAATATGCTCGTTTCTTTGTTAATACACAAGGTAATTTTACTTGCTTAAGTATTAAAAATAAGCGAGAATATGCTAAACACACTACCTCTACCCTAGATTCGCTTATGTGGATTAAAGCAAAAGACGGTAAAGTAATTTATAAACAAGAACCAAGTCAAATAAAACCGCTTTTAGGTATAAAAACTGCACAAACAGTTAAAATACCAAAAGCACAGCAGAAACAAAAAAGCATAGTCAAACGATTGGCTATTTTTTGCCTTGATTGTTTATCTGCATAACAACAATAAAAAAAAGGTGACTAGCGTATTGCTATGCCACCTTTTTTTTGTTTAACAATTTTCTAATATATTCTAATTTTTCTAATTTATTATTATTATCTATAACAATAAAATCTATACCAGTAGCCTCAACTGCTTGTTTTTTAATATTATCTCTTAACTTATAAGTATTATTGTAATGTCCCGGACCGTTGTACTCAATTGCCATAACTGGATTAAAATCTTTATCTGTTATGCAAAAATCTAATCTTTTACACATTATGGCTTTATATCCAATATAATCTGCTTTTAATATCTCTCCAAGACTCACTTGTGGAAATATCATATGGTTAGAATTTCTACATATTCTAACTAACTTCCAATATAATGATTTTTCACTTTGATTTAATAAAGCTTGTGTTTTATATTTTTCTCTTCTAGTAACAGCAACTTCTTTTTCGTAATATTGTTTTAATGGTTGTCTATTAGTTTGTTTGAATGTAGTGGTATTATCAAAACAACCTGTAAGCAATAATAAAGTTGCTGTAATAAATAAAAATTTAAGCATAGTTTAATTGCAATCCCACCATTATTTGATGTGCTAACCTTACATCCCAGTACACAATAAATATATCATAGTTTTTTTCAAGTAATAAACCCTACAATGAAACAGTTAATAATCATAACAATTCTACTAGTAACAACAATACACCCCATTATATCTGCTAATGAGCAAGTAAATAATGAGTTTGACGCTAACTTTTTTAAAACTAACAGTGAACTATACTATGAAATTGGAGGAGCCAGTAATTATAAACCATTAGTAGCAGGAGCTAATAGCAACATAGACTTAGGGTTAGGCGGTAGTTTAGATGTCGGTTATTCTTGTGGTAAATTTGATATTAGCCAAACATTTGCCAACACTATGGATGATTTAAAAAATGGTGTTGACGATGCTGTTAATGTAGTAACGCAATCAGCCAATGCTGCTATATCATCTTTACCAGCATTAGCGCTTAAAAGAGCATTACCAGCAGTATATGATATGTTTCAAGAGTACAAGCTAGATGCTAAAGGCAAAATAGATATAGCAACTCAGTCTTGTGAACAAATGGAAGCAGAAATAGCAGCAGGCGGTAATCCACATGCAGACTTTGTGCAAGCAGCTAGGGCTCAAATATGGCAAGATGAAGCCGAAGGAAGCGGTAATATAATAACAGCAAAAAAGAAAGCAGACGGTTCAGGTAGTAACCCACCTCCTGAGCAAAGCGGTATTAATTCATACGGAGATACAAAAGTAGGAGGAATCGGACAACCACCGTATAAGCCTGTTAGTGATGCAATTGTATCAGGTTATAATTTTAGCATAGGTAGTAGCAATCCAACTAATAATAGTGCTAGAGCACCAGTAAATAGTGAATTAAAAGAACAATTTGCAACAGCTAATAATGCTATTGACTGGACCACTGATGTTGTTGGTGAAAGAGGCAAGAACAACACCAAAACAACTACAAAATCAGGCACAGGCTTAAAACCAAAAATTATTACCGAAAGAGAGCAAATTATTGCTGATTTTAACAATGGAGACTACGCTAAGTATGGTATTAACCAAACAGTGCGTAATAAATTAGCTATTATGACGCCTAAACAGCAACAAATAGTAATAACTAATATTATAAATGATTTAGCGGTTGAAAAAACAATTAAAAAAGCATTAACAGCTAGAAGAATATTACTCACAGGCCAACACGAACCAAACGAGCAAGATAGCAGTAGCAAATTAGGCGAGAAAGAACGAAAAAGAGCCATTCAAACCCTAGAAAAAGAAATAGAGCTAACAATATTTGAATATCAAACTCAAAAAAAACTAGCAAATACTACTATTGTTAGAGTTTTACAACAACCAGACATAAAAGGCACACCGCCGTCACAGCGAAGTAAAAACCCATTTCTATAATTAATAAAATACAAGTATTTTATTAAGTTTTATGACAGATTTTGCCCTTACTTTAAACTCACTATCTTGGGTATTCTATAACAGAATATTCCAAGTTTTAGTAGAATGGGGCATAATCTATCTACCTTTTGCTATTTATCTTTATCAAAATTGGTATAAACAACTTGAAAGAGATGTGAATACTAATATAGCTTTATTATCTATAAAAAGCATGCTAGTTAGTGTTATAGTGTTCTTATTTATATATTGGTTGGCACTATTGCCAACTTTAGAACTACAAAAAGTCCGTGCTAATTATAGTGTTACAACAACACCACAAAGCACAACCATACAAAATAATCTTAATACTTTAAAAAATAACTTAGGTGTTAGTGAACTAAACTCAGCAGGTGTGCCTAATGCTGCACTAAAAGTTCCAATTTTATGGGCATCTGTTGATATTTTTACTCATTTATTTAACAGTACAGTTATTCAAAAAATACCCAGCAGTATAGGTGATGTTAGGGCTGAGATAGTAAATGTTATCCACGATAGTAATATTAAAGACCTAGGTATAAAAGATAAATATAACTTTTTTTACAACAAATGCTATTCTTCTGCTATAGGTAAATTTAATAAAATGGTTGAAAGCGGACAAATTAAAAAACAAGCAAGTTCTATATGGACATTTGGTATACCTTATACTACTATCGGTATAGAAGACTACGACTGGGTAGGCGGTAAATATTTTCGTGATACCAAAGGTTTTTATAAGTCCTGTGCAATAACTGATAGCGCTTGCTACAAGGATGATGTTATTGTGCCATTAGGTATTTATATAGATGAACAAAGGACTATAAGTTGTAATACTGCTTGGGCTGAGTTAAGACCACTATTAATTAGTGAATTTAATATCAATACCTCAGGTCGTTCAGGCGGGCAAGAAGCAGTTAATAGCAATATTAGATATAAACTACAAATCAATAATACTAGAAAATTTGGAGACTCTGTTAATTATTTTAGTGTTGATTTTTGGGTAGGTATGATTAAAGAGGCTTTTACATTGTTTGGCTCATGGATTGTGCTATTTTTTACAGAAATTACTACCACAGCAGTAGTAGCATTCTTACCTATGGGACAAGCCATTACCTTAGGATTTTTTATTATTTTGTTACCCATTGCTATGCTAGTATCAGCATTAAGAATGGATGCTCTTGTTGGGTTTGTAATGTTTTATTTTACTGTTAGTTTTTTAACAGTAGTCTGGGCAATAGTAAATTTTATGGACAACAACCTTATGTATTTAGTATATGGTGCTAGTAATAGTAGCATATCACAAGTAGCAGCATCTGTAGTATCAACATTTAGCCTAACAGGCGTGCTAATGTCTATTGCAACCTTATTTATGTATTATTACGCTAGTAGTAAGTGGTTTCAGTTGATGAGGATGGCGGGGAGTGAGGCTGCAGAAGAGGCGGGAACATCTTTTAGTAGTGCAAAAGAAACAGGAGATAAAGTTGGTAGTCAAACTAAAAGCGTTGCTAGTAAAGCAGGAAAAGCGTTAAAAAGATAATATTTATATTCTAGAAATCAACTAATATGTTAACATATCCATTTTTATCAGATGCTGGATGCATAGGGTCAAATCTGGGACGACCAGAATATTTATTCCAACCATACATATCGGTTTTTTTCTCTGTATATTCATCTTGGTCTCCTTCCTCATCAGCAAGCAAATCCAAGCCAAAATTTAATACTTCTTTTAATATACTCATAATACACCCCTTAAATTCTTATTATCTATACTGCGTATTTTACCATAGTTTAGGGTATATGTCAATAATAGATATAAACTAACTTAGTTTACTAATAACAGTGTTAATAAGTGTTGCATTATTACTAATAGCATTAATAACATAACCTAAGCTAGCACCGCCAGCTATATACAACCCTACAATCAAAAACTCAATACGAGTTAAACGCCTATCATGACTTGATATTGCCTCAGCTGCTTTTTTAGCTTTATCTTCATCAGCACCTGCTGATATAAGTGCATCGTAAACCTCTGTTATCATTGTGCTCATAATATTTATTTTAACTAATCTATTAAGATGATTAAATTATACCCCTAATATGAATATATGCTATAATAAAATCTTAGAAGTTTGTTTATTCTTTCAAAATAAACGCAACACCAAGCGATGAGTTTGGTGTTAATAGTCCGTTAGGAAGTTTATGTCCTAACGGATGTGCTTCTTAATGAATTTTACAATTTATAAAGGAGTAAAAAAAAATGAGACAAGAAACTAATATGAAACAAGTTGCCAATACATCTGTAGTTATGTTTGATACTTTAGCTTATGTTAGACATCTAAGAAATGCTGGTATTAGCGATAAAGAATCAGAAGCACACGCAGAAGCACTAACTGATGCTTTTAGAGGTGCTATTGTAACTAAGGATGTATTGCAAGGCGAGTTACTAATATGTCGTGATGAACTCAAGGCTGAAATACAAGAGCTTAGGACTGAGCTTAAGGCTGAAATACAAGAGCTTAGGACTGAGTTTAAGGCTGAAATACAAGAGCTTAGGACTGAGCTTAAGGCTGAAATACAAGAGCTTAGGACTGAGTTTAAGGCTGAAATACAAGAGCTTAGGACTGAGCTTAAGGCTGAAATACAAGAGTTTAGGACTGAGCTTTATAAAAATGGTGTAATTGCTTTATTTGCAATGTCAACCTTTATTATTACTACTTTGGGTGGATTAATGTTATACCTAAATTAAAGTAATAATAATTTTTTATCTCATCTAAGGGCCACTTTTGTGGCTCTTAGTTTTATAAAAAAAGGCTAATATGAAGCAAAAAGCAACACAAAATATAAAACTAAATAAATTATTTAAAATATATAAACAAGAAAGGTTATTAGCAAAATCAACAATTAAAAATTATAATGCATTATTATCTATTTTTGTAAAAGATACTAAATGTAAGGATACTTCAATTTCTCATGAGAATATAATAAAATGGAGGGATCTTGTTTTATCTCGTGCAACTAATAGCACTTATAACACTTATCTAAGGCAATTAAAGGCATTATTTAATTTTGCACTAGAAAATAACATAATCTCTTGTAATCAGTTTAAAAAAATACAAACAATACCAGTTTATAAAACCTATAAAAAAACTATATCTACAGAAGATTTGCAATCCATATTTAATGAATTAGATAATAATAATAATTATAACTATTGGTTTTGGAAAGTTGCAGTAGATACGCTATACTATACTGCTATGAGGAGAAAACAAATTGTAACCCTATGCTGGGACGATGTAAATTGGGATAAACAAATTTTTAAAATGTCAGTTAAGGGTTCTAAGACAAAAAGAGAATATTACATTCCTTTTAATCATAAAATTCATAATGGATTAGTATTACTACGCAATAAAACAATGGAAATCAATAAAATATGTCCTATTGATCAAGTATTTAATATTACTATATTTAATAAAAAATATAAAAAAAATAAAATGACTTGCAATCACATATCTGACTTTCTAAGATATTTATCAAGAAAATTAAATATTAAAATATCAACACATCGTTTTAGACATACAGCAGCAACCAAAGCTGCTAATATAAAAGATGTTAATATTAAAACTGTTCAGAACTTTTTAGGGCATACAAATATAACAACTACACTAGGTTATATACATCCTAGTATTGATGATATAAAAAAATTACAAAATAAATTGTAATTGGTATTTTTTTGTGGTAAAATGCACAAGTTAGGTGTTATTACAAATCAGTTGCACTACCAACTGTGCTATGTCGGCAAAGGGGACATTATACAATAAAGTTGGTTGTTTGATTTGTAATAATAGCAATTATATCAACAAAAGGCGGGGTTGGTAAAACAATATTAACTGCAAACCTAGCGGGCTATTTATCTAGCATAGGCAAGTATGTGCTAATGGTTGATGCAGACCCTCAGCCGTCTTTTAGTTCTTGCTATCAAATAACTCAGCAATCTAAGAATAGCTTAGTAGAAATACTATACAGTCCAAAAGATATTAATCGGTGTATAAGCAAAACTACGGTTTGTGATTTAATTTATTCTAATGATAATAACAATGAACTACAACACTGGTTATTAAGACAAAATGATAAATTAAGACTAAAAACAGCATTATTAAATTTAGTTAAAAAATACGATTTTATTTTCATAGACACGCAGGGTACTAAAGGAATACTACAAGACAGTTCTATATTAGCAGCTGATATTTTATTATCGCCAGTTTTACCCAAACTTGCTACTATAAAAGAATTTTATCGTGGCACTTTACCTATGTTATCACAATTAAGTAGCACTAACAAATTAGCACAATTATTTGGCATTATTTATAAACAGGATAGAACAAATGACGCAAAACACCTTATTAAATTAATAAATAATGAAGATGGGCAGAATTACACAGTACTAAAGACCATTATACCACAATCAGTAGTATTTAAAGAATCAGCAACAAATCAAGTACTTGTTGTTTTGTTTACTAAAAGCAATAAAAAACAACAAGCAAAAGCAAAAAAAAAAAAAAAAAAAAAGCATACAAGCAATCAAAGATATAACACAAGAATTAAATTTAATAGCATAAAGGAGCAAATAATTATAATCCGTTAGTAGAAGGTGCTAATAGCAACATAGACTTAGGTTTAGGTGGCAGTTTAGATGTTGGTTATTCTTGCGGTAAGTTTGATATTAGACAGATATTTGCTAATACTTTGGATGATTTTAAAAATGGTGTTTATGATGCTGTTAATGTAGTTACTCAATCTACTAATGCTACTATATCATTTTTACCAGCACTAGCACTTAAAAGAGCATTGCCTGCTATTTATGATATGTTCCAAGAATATAAACTAGATGCAAAAGGCAAAATAGACATAGCAACTCAGTCGTGTGAACAAATGGAAGCAGAAATAGTAGCGGGAAGTAACCCTGCACGCAGATTTTATGAGTGCAGCTAGGGCTCAAATATGGAAAGATAAAGCCGAAGCAGGAGGTAATATTATAAATGCTAAAAAGAAAGCATACGGCACAGACAGCAACCCCCACCTGAGGCAAGCAGTATTAACTCATATGGCAATCAAAAGGTGACAAACCATCATACACAAACCTATTAGCAATGCAATTGTATCAGGTTACAATTTTAGCATAGGTAATAGTAACTCAACTAATAATAGTGCTAGTGCCACTAGCTATTTATTGCTGCCTCTTGTGCTGATGGAGAAACTATTCTAACAAATGCCAAAGAATTAAGAGTTAAAGAAAGTGATAGAATTAAGACTATGGCAGATGGCCTAGATATTCTAGGTATAAAGAATGAGGTTTTAGCAGATGGTATTATTATTCAAGGAGGAGAATTTAATAAGCCTAAGTGCCCAATAGATAGTTATGGCGACCACCGTATTGCTATGGCTTTTGCTATTGCTAGTTTAAGATGCCAATATCCTATAAGAATTAATAATTGTGATAATGTCAAAACCTCATTTCCTAATTTTGTCCAATTAGCAAATAAAATGGGTATGGATATAAGAATTGTTTAATAGTCTACGATGCAGAGCCTGCACTACCTATGGTGCTTGCACAAGACGCACTACCAAATGTGCTACCTATAGTGCTAGCAGTTGATGCACTACCTACTGAGCCAATAGAACTAATAGTTCCTGCTTCAACGCCACCAACATTTATATTTTCTAATTCATTGTCTAAATCTTCGTTTGGCATAACCATATAAACTATATTATTTTTATTAGTTAATATTTTAATATCAACATTACTATCTATTGATAAACCTAGTTTATGCAAAGTATTATGCGGTGTATCCATTAAACTTTTACGCAGTGCTTTATCTTTAAAAACCATTTTTATAATATTTTTATCATACTTTTTACTCTTATTCATAGTATATACTCAAAAATATTAATTATTATGCACCGAGCCAGAAGAGCCTATAGTGCCAGCACAAGACAAACTACTTGCTGATGAGCAAACGCTACTAAATGAGCCAACTGAACTTGCAGTGCCTGCAGTGCTTACTCCTAGCATCGCAGCATTTGTCATTTCTAAGTCATGATAGTTAAATGAATTATCTGACATAGTTATATAGATTAAGTCTTTACTATTTTCTAGTATTTTTATTGTTGTATCATCACTAACTTCATAGCCTAATTTTATTGCGTATAATTTAGGCTCACTTTTTAAACCTTGTCTAAAATCCTTATCGTGTAAATAATCTAATATTTTTTTGTTATCCAATTTATTGTCCACTCTTTTTTTATACTAATGCTGAACCAGCTGTGCCTAATGAGCCTACAGAGCCTACAGAGCCAGCAGTTGATACAGGACAAGCAGAAGTGCTTGCACTACTAACCGAGCCTACTGAACCTACACTTCCTAGGGAAGAGGCCTTTACTGCAGCTTGTAAATTTTCTAATTCTAATGATGACAGATTATTAGACTCTATAATAGGCATAATAAAATAAAATATTTTTTTTGTATTAACCTTAACAACCACTTTTACGCCATCTAATTTAATTTTAAGTTGTTTTTTTAAAAAAGATTTTGGTTGTGCAAAAATATCTTTTCTATATTTAGGATTAGTCCACATATCTTGTATAATTTTATC